>NZ_CALKHS010000001.1 GCF_937988725.1 uncultured Castellaniella sp.
AGATGAAAAGCGCCCCCTCGGGGGGCAGCAAGCCGCAGGCGCAGCGTGGGGGCCCCTTTTCATCGCCGGGCCGTCCCAAGATGAAAAGCGCCCCCTCGGGGGGCAGCAAGCCGCAGGCGCAGCGTGGGGGCCCTCTTTCTTTATTCCACCTGTGCGATGTGCAGCAGATTGGTGCTGCCGCTGCGACCGAACGGCAGGCCGGCGATGACGATCAGCGTGTCGCCGGCCGACGCCAGGCCGGAGCGTTGCGCGGCATCGGTGGCGCAGCGGATCATTTCGCTGGATTCCCGCAGCTGTTCCGGGAAGTGCACCGGACGCACGCCCCAGGCCAGTGCCAGGCGGCGCGCGGTGCGCAGTTCCGGGGTCAAGGCCAGGATGGGGGTGATCGGGCGTTCGCGGCTGGCCCGCAGGGCGCTGAAGCCCGACGCGGTGTAGGCCACGGTGGCCGCCGGTTCCAGCAGGCCGGCCACGCGCCGCAGAGCGCAGCAGATGGCGTCCGGGATGTTGGCCTCGGCCGGGCTGTGGGTGGCTTCCAGGTTGGCGCGCCAGGAAGGATCGGATTCCACTTCGCGGATGATGTGGGCCATGATGGTGACGGCCTCGACCGGATACTGGCCGGAGGCCGATTCCGCCGACAGCATGACGGCGTCCGCGCCGCTGTAGACCGCCGTGGCGACGTCGGAAGCCTCGGCCCGCGTGGGCACCGGGGCGTTGATCATGGATTCCAGCATCTGCGTGGCGACCACCACCGGCTTGCCGGCGGCCCGGGCGTGGCGCACGATGCGCTGCTGCAGCACCGGGACCCGCTGCGGCGGCAGTTCCACCCCCAGGTCGCCGCGCGCCACCATGATGCCGTCGGCCTGGTCGATGATGGCGTCCAGGTGCTCGATGGCGGCGGGCTTTTCCAGCTTGGCCATGATCCAGGCCTGGTCGCCGATCAGGCTGCGGGCCTCGATGATGTCTTCGGGGCGCTGCACGAACGACAGCGCCACCCAGTCCACGCCCAGCGACAGGCCGAAGGCCAGGTCGGCGCGATCCTTCGGGGTCAGCGGGGAAATCGGCAGGATGACGCCGGGCACGTTGACGCCTTTGCGGTCGGACAGCGGGCCGCCCACCATGACGGTCGTTTCCGCGAAGTCGGGACCGTGGCGGTCCACCCGCAGGCGCAGCTTGCCGTCGTCCAGCAGCAGGTCAGTGCCGTCTTCCAGGGCGGCGAAGATTTCCGGGTGCGGCAGGTTGGCGCGCTGGGCGCTGCCTTCGGCCGGGTCCAGGTCCAGGCGGAAGGGCTGGCCCGCCTGCAGCGTGATCTTGCCGCCGGCGATCTTGCCGACCCGCAGCTTGGGGCCTTGCAGGTCCATCAGGATGCCGATGGGGCGGCCGACGTCCTGCTCGACCTGCCGGATGATGCGGTAGCGTTCGGCGTGGTCTTCGTGGCTGCCGTGGCTGAAGTTCAGGCGGAACACATTGGCGCCGGCATCGACCAGGGCGCGGATCTGCTCGAGGGTGGAGCTGGCGGGGCCCAGGGTCGCCAGGATGCGGGCGCGGCGTTCGCGGTTCATGCTTGCTTTCCTTTGTACAGATGTTCGGCCAGGTGATCGGCGCCATCCAGGGCGGCGACGCCGGCGCGGGCCACCTGGGCGTCCTGGCCGGCCTGCACGCCGGACACGCCGACGGCGCCGACGATCTGCTTGTCGTAGTAGATGGGTTCGCCGCCTTCCAGGGGCACGACCGGCATGGACAGGGCGGCGATGCGGCCCTGGTTGACCATGTCTTCGTAGACCTTGCTGGGCTTGCCGCTGAGCACGCAGGCGCGGGCCTTGTCGGGCGCGACCATGGCGCTCATGATCGGCGCGGCGTCCATGCGCTGCAGCCAGATCGGATAGCCGCCCGCGTCGCAGATCGCGATGCTGACGTTCCAGCCATTGTTGCGGGCTTCGGTTTCGGCGGCGGCCGCCATGCGGCGGGCGTCGTCCAGGGTCAGGACTCGTATCGTTTTCATGTGTGTCTCCTTGGGCGCCGTTCCGTCACAGGATCAGGATGGCGCGAAAATCGTTGACGTTGGTCAGCGTGGGGCCGGTGATCAGGGAATCGCCCAGCCGTTCAAAAAAGCCATGGCCGTCGTTGTCGTCCAGGTGGGCGCGGGGCGGCATCCCGGCCGCCCAGGCGCGGGCCAGGGTGTCGGGCGCGATCAGGGCGCCGGCGATTTCCTCCTGGCCGTCCACGCCGTCCGTATCGCCGGCCAGCGCGTGGATGCCCTCGGCTCCGTCCAGCGCGACGGCGATGGACAGCAGGCATTCCACATTGCGCCCGCCGCGCCCCTGGCCGCGCACGGTGACGGTGGTTTCCCCGCCCGACAGCAGCACGCAAGGAGCGGGCGCGGGCTGGCCGTGGGCGCGCACCTGCAGAGCGATGCCGGCCAGCACCTTGCCTACGTCGCGGGCTTCGCCTTCGATGCGGTCGCCCAGCAGCACAGGCGCGACGCCGGCCTCGCGGGCCACGGCCGCGGCGGCTTCCAGCGCCATCTGCGGGGTGGCGATCAGGTGGGTTTCCACGCGGGCCAGCCGCGGGTCGCCGGGCTTCAGGGTTTCGCCGTCGCCGGATTCCAGCAGGCGGCGGGCGCCGGCCGGGAGCTCGATGCCGTAGCGGCGCACGATGTCCAGCGCATCGGCGCAGGTGCTGGGGTCGGCCACGGTGGGGCCGGAGGCGATGTCGCTGGGCTGGTCGCCCGGCACGTCGGAGATCAACAGGTTCACGACGCGCGCGGGGGCGCAGGCTGCGGCCAGGCGGCCGCCCTTGATGCCGGACAGGTGGCGGCGCACGCAGTTCATTTCGGAAATGGTCGCGCCCGATTTCAGCAGAGCGCGGTTGATGGCCTGTTTGTCGGCCAGGGTGATACCGGCGCCCGGCATGGGCAGCAGCGACGATCCTCCGCCGGAAATCAGGCAGATCACCAGGTCGTCGGCCGTCAGTCCTCGCACCTGATCGAACAGCCGCTGGGCGGCGCGCTCTCCGGCCTCGTCGGGCACGGGATGGGCGGCTTCCAGGATCTCGATGCGCTGGCAGGGGACGGCGTAGCCGTAGCGGGTGACGACGACGCCTTCCAGAGGGCCCGTCCAGTGTTTTTCAAAGGCCTGGGCCATGGCGGCCGAGGCCTTGCCCGCGCCGATCACGATGGTGCGGCCCTTGGGGCGCGGCGGCAGGAAAGCGGGAATGCAGTGTTCCGGCTGGGCGGCGCGCACGGCGGCCTGGAACATGCGGGTCAGAAGATCGCGGGGCTCTGTCATGGGACGTCCGTGCAAAAGGCAATGCAAAACAGCGGAATCACCCATCACCCGGCGCGGCCTGGGGGGTTCAGGCCCCGCCGGGTGATCTGGATGCGCCCCGTCCGGTGGGCTGGCGCATCCGGACTCCGATGGATGCGCGGCCGGGCGGGGCGCCGGACACGGCTTATTGGCCGATTTCGTGGTTGGCCATGATTTCCAGGGCTCGCACCATGCCGGAATGGTCCCACGCCGCGCCGCCATGGGCCACGCAGGCGTTGAACAGTTCCTGGGCCACGGCCGTGCTGGGCAGGGACAGCCCCAGCTGGCGGGCGGTCGTCAGGGCCAGGTTCAGGTCCTTCTGGTGCAGATTGATGCGGAAGCCCGGGTCGAAGGTGCGCTTGACCATGCGCTCGCCGTGCACTTCCAGGATGCGCGAGCTGGCGAAGCCGCCCATCAGGGCCTGGCGGACCTTGGCCGGGTCGGCGCCGGCCTTGGAGGCCAGCACCAGGGCCTCGCCCACGGCTTCGATGGTCAGCGCGACGATGATCTGGTTGGCGACCTTGGTGGTCTGGCCGTCGCCGTTGCCGCCCACCAGGGTGACGTTCTTGCCCATCAGTTCGAAGATGGACTTGCACTGGTCGAAGGCCGCCTGGCTGCCGCCGATCATGATGGTCAGGCTGGCGGCCTTGGCGCCGACTTCGCCGCCGGACACCGGGGCGTCCAGGTATTCGCAACCCAGGGCGTTGATCTTCTTGGCGAATTCCTTCGTCGCCACGGGCGAGATCGAGCTCATGTCGATCACGGTCTTGCCCTTGGACAGGCCGGCGGCCACGCCGTTTTCACCGAACAGCACGGCTTCGACGTCGGGGGTGTCGGGCACCATGATGATGATGATGTCGGATGCCTTGGCGACTTCCGTGCTGCTGGCTACGGCCTTGGCGCCGGCGTCCAGCAGGCTTTGCGGGGTCTTGCCGTGGGTGAAGGTGACCAGGGAATGGCCGCCCTTGATGAGGTTCGCCGCCATGGGGGTGCCCATGATGCCCAGACCGATGAAACCGATGTTAGCCATGAGAATGCTCCTTGTTGATGCCGTGGTGGCCGGGCGTTCGGCAGAAAGAAAGGTCGCCCGGCCGGTTTGTCGTATCCGCGGGGATCAGGCCAGCGCCTGGATCCAGCCCAGTCCGTCTTCGGTGCGGCCGGCCGGCTTGTATTCGCAGCCGATCCAGCCCGTGTAGCCGACCTGGTCGATGTGGCGCAGCAGCCAGCGGTAGTTGATTTCGCCGGTGCCGGGCTCGTTGCGCCCCGGGTTGTCGGCCAGCTGGATGTGGCCGATGGAACCCAGATGCTGGCGGATGGTGTTGCCCAGTTCGCCTTCCATGCGCTGCGCGTGGTAGATGTCGTATTGCACGTGCAGGTTGTCGGACCCGACTTCGGCGATGATGGCCAGGGCCTGGTCCGTGCGGCTCAGGAAGAAACCGGGGATGTCGAAAGTGTTGATCGGTTCGATGACCAGCCGGATGCCGGCTTTCTTCAGTTCGCCGGCGGCGTAGCGCAGATTGTCGACGAAGGTCTTGTGCGCGGCGGTCTGGCCGACGCCGGCCGGCACTTTGCCCGCCAGGCAGTTGACCTGGGTGCAGCCCAGCGCCTGGGCGTATTCGATGGCCTTGGCGACGCCCTGCTTGAATTCCTCGACGCGGTCGGGGTGGCAGGCGATGCCGCGCTCGCCGGCTTCCCAGTCGCCCGCGGGCAGATTGTGCAGCACCTGGACCAGACCGTTGTCTTTCAGGCGCTTGGCCAGTTCTTCCTTGTCGTAGGCGTACGGGAATAGATATTCGACGCCCTTGAAGCCGGCTTTGGCGGCCGCTTCAAAGCGGTCCAGGAAGTCGATTTCCGTGAACAGCATCGACAGGTTGGCGGCGAATTTCGGCATGTATGGCTCCTTGAAAGGCTTGCAGGCGGCCCTTCCCGCCGGGAAGGGCCGCGATGTCCCGCTTCAGTCCAGCAGGGTGATGGCGGTGGGGGCGTCGTCGCCGCGCTCGGCCAGTTCCTCGAACTCGTTGATCGCGTTGATGTCGTTGCCCATCGAGATGTTGGTGACACGCTCCAGGATGAATTCCACCACGACCGGCACGCGGAATTCCTTGATCCAGGCGCGGGCCTGCGCGATGGCGGGCTGGATTTCTTCCACCTTCTTCACGCGGATGGCCTTGCAGCCCAGACCTTCGGCGACCTTGACGTGGTCCACGCCGTAGCCGTCGGTTTCCGGCGCGTTGATGTTGTCGAAGGCCAGCTGTACGCAGTAGTCCATGTCGAAGCCTCGTTGCGACTGACGGATCAGCCCCAGATAGGCATTATTCACCACGATGTGAATGTACGGCAGATTGAATTGCGCGCCGACGGCCAGTTCCTCGATCATGAACTGGAAGTCGTAGTCGCCGGACAGGGCCACGATCTCGTCACCGGTGTCGGCGGCGACCACGCCCAGGGCGGCGGGCACGGTCCAGCCCAGGGGCCCTGCCTGGCCTGCGTTGATCCAGTGGCGCGGTCCGTAGACGTGCAGCAGCTGGGCGGCGGCGATCTGCGACAGACCGATGGTCGTCACGTAGCGCGTGTCGCGGCCGAAGGCCTTGTTCATTTCCTCGTACACGCGCTGCGGCTTGAGCGGCGACTGGTCGAAGTGCGTCTTGCGCTGCATGGACTTTTCGCCCTTGCGTGCGCGGCATGCCTGGGCCCAGGCGCCGCGGTCGCGCAGCTGGCCGGCGGCCTTCAGGCGCTTGGCTTCCTCGATCATCAGGCGCAGGGCGACGCCCGCGTCGGAGGCGATGCCGTAATCCGGACCGAAGACCTTGCCGATCTGCGTGGGATCCACGTCGATGTGCACGAAGGTGCGGCCTTCGGTGTAGACGGGGGTGGAACCGGTGTGGCGGTTGGCCCAGCGGTTGCCGATGCCCATGACGAAGTCAGAGGCCAGCAGGCTGGCGTTGCCGTAGCGGTGCGCGGTCTGCAGGCCGACCATGCCGGCCATCAGCGGGTGGTCGTCGGGGATCACGCCCCAGCCCATCAGGGTCGGGATGACCGGCACGCCGGTCAGTTCGGCGAATTCCTTCAGCAGGTCGGCGGCATCGGCGCTGAAGATCCCGCCGCCGGCGACCAGCAGGGGGCGCTCGGATGCGTTCAGCATGGCCACGGCCTTGGCGGCCTGGGCCGGGGTAGCCGAAGGCTTGTAGACTTCCAGCGGCTCGTACGTGTCGATGTCGAACTCGATTTCGGCCATCTGCACGTCGAAGGGCAGGTCCACCAGCACCGGACCGGGGCGCCCGGAGCGCATGATGTGGAAGGCCTGCTGCAGGATGCGCGGCACCAGTTCGGGTTCGCGCGCCATCACGGCCCACTTGGTGACCGGCTTGGCGATGGTTTCGATGTCCACGGCCTGGAAGCTTTCCTTGTGCAGCTGCGAACGCGGCGCCTGGCCGGTGATGCACAGGATGGGGATGGAGTCGCCGGAGGCGGAATACAGCCCGGTGATCATGTCGGTGCCGGCGGGGCCGGACGTGCCCAGGCAGACGCCGATGTTGCCGGGATTGGCTCGGGTGTAGCCTTCGGCCATGTGCGAAGCGCCTTCGACGTGGCGGGCCAGCACGTGCTTGAAGCCGCCGTTCTTGCGCAGCGCCGAGTACAGCGGGTTGATGGCGGCGCCGGGGACGCCGAACAGGGTGGTGATGCCTTCTTTCTGCAGGACCGCTGCGGCGGCGTCTACTGCTCTCATCCGAGCCATGGTTACTCCTTGATCTGATTCAATGGGTCTACAAGCTTGGGACCAGCATAAAGAATGGCCCGCTGATCAGGAATCCCTGCGACTCTCGTTTCTGTCGATACTAAAAGTATATTGTGGAACGAAGCTAAGGTAGAATTTCCGGCAGAAGCCGAGTTGGCGGACGCATCGATAGTCCCTGCCGCACAAGGACATGGCTTCAGTTTGAAATACCGGAGACCTGGATGGGCCGCTACACCGACATCAGCAGTTTTGTATTGATTGCCGACAAAGGCAGTTTCGCCGCGGCCGCGCTGGTGGAAGGCGTCACGCCGGTGGTCATGGGACGGCGCCTGACCGCTCTGGAGAAGCGTCTCGGGGTGCAGCTGATGCACCGGTCCACCCGGGGACTGGTGCTGACGGAACTGGGCGAGCGCTATCTGGAACAGTGTCAGCAGCTGATCCAGGATTTCGACAACGCGGATTCCAGCATCATGGCGCGGCGGCGCACCTTGAGCGGCCACCTGGTGGTGTCGGCGCCCGCGTCCTTCGGGCGCCTGCACGTGGCGCCGCACGCCCTGTCGTTTCGCCGCCGCTACCCCGATCTGGCGCTGTCCTTCAACTTCACCGACAGCGTGGTGGACCTGGTGCGCGAAGGCTACGACATGGCCATCCGCATCGGCGAAGTCACGGATCCGAACTACGTGGCGGTGCGCCTGTTTCCCAACCGGCGCGTGGTCTGCGGCACACCGGCCTATTTCGATTCGCACGGCGTGCCGCGCGTGCCCGAAGACCTGGTGCGGCACAACTGCCTGGCCTTCAATCTGCAGGGCGGCCAGCACCGCGGCTGGACCTTCGTGCGCGACGGCAAGCCCTTCGCCGTGCGGGTGCGGGGGGACCTGGCCTGCAACGATGGCGAACTGCTGTATCAATGGGTGCGGCAGGGGCTGGGCATCGGCTGGCGTTCCACCTGGGAAATCCAGCGCGAACTGAAGCGCGGCGAACTGGTGACCGTGCTGGACGAATTCGCGCTGCCCGCCTACGACATCCAGGCCGTCTACCCGCAGCAGCGGTATCTGCCGGCCAAGGTGCGCTATTTCATCGATGACCTTAGAAACCATTATCATGAGCCGGGTTACTGGGAAGGGCAGGGAAAATCTTGAATACCAACGATCAAACACCATCCGCCGATGTCGCGCGGCAGGCCGCCGCCCGCCGCAACGAACGCCTGGCGCTGCTGGCCCTGGCCGGCATGGCCGTGGGCTGGGGCTACAACTGGGTGGTCATGAAGTCGGTGCTGACTTATGTCGGGCCGTTTGATTTTTCCGCTTTGCGAACGTTGTTCGGCGCGGTGCTTCTGCTGGCCCTGCTGGCGGTCCTGCGCCGGCCGATGCGCATCCAGGCCTGGGGGCGCGTCGCGGTGCTGGGGGTCCTGCAGACCGGGGCGTTTTCCGCCCTGATCCAGGTCGCGCTGCTGCATGGCGGCGCGGGGAAGACGTCCATCCTGGTCTACACCATGCCTTTCTGGGTGATTCCCATGGCCTGGGCGGCTTTCGGCGAACGCGTCCGTGGTCTGCAATGGCTGGCCCTGGCCCTGGCGGCGCTGGGACTGGTGCTGATCCTGGAACCCTGGACCCTGCACGCCGATTTCATGAGCGAGCTGCTGGCCGTGCTGGCGGGCCTGTGCTGGGCGTTGGCGACCATCGTGGCCAAATGGATCAAGCGCGACTATCCCATGGAAGCCCTGCCGCTGACCGCCTGGCAGATGCTGTTCGGCGCCCTGGCCCTGTGCCTGGCGGCCTGGGTCGTGCCTGAAAAACCCATCGAACCGGTGCCGTATTTCTACGGCGCGCTGATCTACAACGCGGTCATCGCCACGGCCCTGGCCTGGTTCCTGTGGCTGTTCGCCCTGCAGCACTTGTCGGCCGGTGTCGCCAGCATGTCGGCGCTGGGCGTGCCGGTGGTCGGCGTGCTGGCCGGCTGGCTGCAGCTGGGCGAGCAGCCCGGCGTACTCGAACTGACCGGCATGGTGCTGATCGCCGTGGCGCTGGTGGTCGTCAGCCTGCGTTCGGCGGGGAAGTAGCGGGACGCGCCCATGGTGTCGGACGATCACCTGTCGCGCATCCGCGAACTGAAGTTCAAGCAGCTGCTGGTGTTCGAGCGCGTGGCGACCCTGGGATCCATGCACAAGGCCGCCGAGGCCGTGCACATGACGCAGCCCAACGTGGTCAAGATCGTGCGCCAGCTGGAGGAGCTGCTGGACGTCGCCTTGTTCGAGCGCCACAGCAAGGGCGTCAGGCTGACGGTGTTCGCTGAACATCTGCTGACGCGCATCCGCCCCATGCTGGGCGATGTGCGCGCCATGAGCGAGGAACTGACGGCGCTGCGCGGCGGCGATGGCGGCCAGGTGGCCGTGGGCACGCTGATTTCCGCATCCGCCTGGCTGCTGCCCGAGAGCGCGGCGCTGATGAAGCGGCGCCACCCCAGGGTCGGCCTGGTGATCCGGGAAGCCACCAACGACATCCTGTTCCCCATGCTGCAGGTGGGCGAGCTGGACGTGATCGTGGGGCGCCTGCCCGAGGACCCCGGCGAAGGCGTGGAGATGCACGCCATCTACCAGGACGATCTGATGATCGTGGCCCGGGCCGGGCATCCGCTGTCCCGGCGGTCCGACTGCGCGGTGCGCGACCTGCTGGATTACCCCTGGATCGTGCCGTCCAATGCCTCTCCGGTGCGCAGGCAGGTGGACCAGTTCTTCCTGGACCGCGGGCTGCCCGTGCCCGACAATCAGATCGTGTCCTTGTCCATGCTGACCAATCTGGGAATCCTGGCTCGTTCCGATGCGCTGGCCATGCTGCCCAGCGTGGCCGCCCGTCCCCTGATCCAGGTGGGCGTGCTGTTCGAAGTCCCCATCCACGTGCGCCTGCCCTTCGGCGCGATCGGCTACAGCGTGCGGGCGGACCGTCCGCTGGTGCCCGCGGCGGAGACCTTCGTGCGGGTGCTCAAGGAAGTCGGCGCGCGGGCGCAGTCCGGGATTGCGTGAGCCCGCGGTTTTCAGGGATTCCATAATGGCATCGCAGACAATGTTTTTTTGATTAGAAAATAATCTCCAGCCAGTCTACAGTGCTCCGGACGGACAACAAGAAAGAGACAGGCACTGTGGCCCAGCGTATCCAGCACTACATCGGCGGCCGTTTCGTGGATAGCGCGAAACAGTTCGCCAACGTCAACCCGGTGGACGGCTCCGTCGTCAGCCAGGTCTGCGAGGCCTCGGCCGGCGAAGTCGATCAGGCGGTCCGGGCCGCCCAGGCCGCTTTGCAGGGCGAATGGGGGCGGTGTTCGCCCGCGCAGCGGGCCGACTGGCTGGAAAAGCTGGCGGCGGGCATCGAACAGCGCTTCGAGGAATTCGTGCGGGCCGAGGTCCTGGACACCGGCCGCACCGTGCGCCAGGCGCGCACCCTGGACGTGCCGCGCGCCATCGCCAATTTCCGTTTCTTCGCCAACCTGGTGCGCCAGGCGCATACCGAATGCTTTGAAACCGTCGCCGCCGACGGCAGTCGCGCGCTGAACTACACCGTGCGCAAGCCCCTGGGCGTGGTCGTGGCGATCTCTCCCTGGAACCTGCCGATCCTGCTGTTCAGCTGGAAGGTGGCGCCCGCCCTGGCCCTGGGCAACGCGGTGGTGTCCAAGCCGTCCGAAGAGACCCCTTCGTCCGCCTTCCTGCTGGCGCAGGTGGCGCACGACGCCGGCTTTCCGGCGGGGGCTTTCAACGTGCTGCAGGGCTTTGGCGGCGATTCCGCCGGCCAGGCCATGATCAGCCATCCGGACATCGATGCCGTGACGTTCACCGGAGCGTCGGCCACCGGGGCGCGCATCATGAAGACCGTGGCCGACGGGGTCAAGGACGTGTCCTTCGAGCTGGGCGGCAAGAACGCCGCCATCGTGTTCGAGGACGCCGATTTCGAGGCCGCCGTCGATGGCGTGGTGAAGTCCACCTTCACCAATTCCGGCCAGGTCTGCCTGTGCAGCGAACGCGTGCTGGTGCAGCGCTCCATTTTCGACCGCTTCGTGGCGGCGCTGAAGGAACGCACCGAAGCCCTGGTGCTGGGCCGCCCCGACGATCCGGCCGCCGATATCGGGCCGATGATCTCCAGGAAGCATCAGGCCAAGGTCGTGTCCTATTTCGAACTGGCCCGCCGGGAAGGCGCCACCGTCGTCACCGGCGGCGAGGTCCCCGTCTTCGGCGACGACCGGGACCAGGGCTTCTGGGTGCGCCCGACGATCTGGACCGGCCTGCCCGACGATGCGCGCTGCCTGCGCGAGGAAATCTTCGGGCCGGTGTGCCACGTCGCGCCTTTCGACACGGAAGAAGAGGCCGTCGCCCGCGCCAACGATTCCGACTACGGCCTGGCGACCGCCATCTGGACCGAGAACCTGTCGCGAGCGCACCGCGTGTCGCCGCGGATGCGCAGCGGCCTGGTCTGGGTCAATACCTGGTATCTGCGCGACCTGCGCACCCCCTTCGGCGGCGTGCGGCGTTCGGGCATCGGCCGCGAAGGCGGGCGCAATTCCCTGGACTTCTATTCCGAAGTCACCAACATCTGCATCAAGGTCTGACCCCCGGCCGCCCCGTCCTGAAAGGAGTCCTTCCATGAGTCAATCAGACGCCAAGGTCGTCGTCGGCAAGGCCGCTCCGCGCGGCAAGTTTCCCCACGTGAAGCGCGCGGGCGACTTCCTGTTCGTGTCGGGCACCAGTTCGCGCCGCGCCGACAATACCCTGGCCGGGGTTGAATCCGTCGACGCCATGGGCGCCGTGCGCCTGGACATCCGCGCGCAGACCCGCGCCGTGATCGAGAACATCCGCGACATTCTGGGCAGTGTGGACGCCGGCCTGGAAGACGTGGTGGAAATCAGCGCCTATCTGGTGGATATGGCGGACTTCGCCGGCTACAACGAGGTCTATGGGGAGTTCTTCGGCTATGAGGGCCCGGCGCGCACCACCGTCGCGGTGCATCAGCTGCCGCACCCGCATCTGCGCATCGAGATCAAGGCCGTCGCCTACAAGCCGTCGCATTGACGGCATTTCCCGGCCAACAGCCGGAGCCCCGGACAAGCCTGCGCCAGGACCACCTGGCCCCACACGCAAGGAGACGCACATGGAACTGAAATACGGATTGCCCAAGAACCTGATGGGCTGGGTGGATGCCCATCGCAAGCAGCTGTCGCCCCCGGTGTGCAACGCCGCCATTTTCGAGGACGGCAACTACATCATCAACATGGTGGGCGGCGGCAACCAGCGCACCGACTTCCATGACAATGCCACCGAGGAGTTCTTCTACCAACTGCGCGGCGAGGCCTCGCTGCTGATCTGGGATCGCGGCCGCTACGAGCGCATCGTGCTGAAAGAAGGCGATGTCTTCCTGCAGCCGCCCCACCTGATCCATTCGCCGCAGCGCCCGGACCCCAACGGCCTGTGCCTGCTGATCGAGCATCCGCGGCCCCAGGGCGCGCTGGATGCGCTGCAGTGGCATTGCGCCCACTGCGGCGCCCTGATCTGGCGCGCGGAAAAGCAGCTGGAAAGCCTGGTGGACGACCTGCCCAGGATCTATCAGCAGTTCTACGCCGTCGGCGAGGCCGATCGCGTGTGCCCCGATTGCGGCACGCAGCATCCGGGCAAGGATTACGCCATCTGGCACCGGCAGCTGAGCGAATCGCCGCTCAGCGTCTGAGCCCGGCGCCGCGCCCCCATTTCATCAGGAACCTGAACGCACATGATCGACATTCACGCCCACATTTTCCCCCCCATCAGCCGGGCCGACGCTCAGGCGCTGGACCCCGTCCAGGCCCCCTGGCTGAAGATCGCCGGCCCGGACGCGGGCATGATCATGAAGGGCGACAGCGAATTCCGTCCCGTGATTCCCGTGCTGTGGGACCCGGACCTGCGCGTGGCCGACATGGATCGTCTGGGCCTGGACGTGCAGATCGTCAGCGCCACGCCCATCATGTTCGGCTACGAGCTCGACGCCCGCAAGGTCGCCGGCTGGGCGACCCGCATGAACGACCTGACCCTGGAGTATTGCGCGGGCCATCCGGACCGCCTGAAGGCCCTGGCCCAGGTTCCGCTGCAGGATACGGAACTGGCCTGCCGCGAGGCTTCCCGCGCCAAGGCGGACGGGCACGTCGGCGTGCAGATCGGCAATCACGTCGGCGACCGCGACCTGGACGACGTCCAGCTGGTGGAGTTCCTGCACCATTGCGCGATGAACGACATCCCCATCCTGGCGCATCCCTGGGACATGATGGGCGGGCCCAAGCGCATGCGCAAATGGATGCTGCCCTGGCTGGTCGCCATGCCGGCGGAAACCTCGCTGGGGATCCTGTCCCTGATCCTGTCGGGCGCCTTCGAGCGCCTGCCGCGCAGCCTGAAGCTGTGCTTCGCCCACGGCGGCGGCTCGTTCGCGTTCACCCTGGGACGGGTGGACAACGCCTGGAAATACCGCGACATCGTGCGCCAGGACTGCCCCAATCCGCCGTCCACCTATTGCGACCGCTTTTCGGTGGATTCCGCCGTCTTCGATCCCGCGGCCCTGCGCCTGCTGGTGGACGTGATGGGCAGCGAACGCGTCATGCTGGGCTCCGATTATCCCTACCCCCTGGGGGAACAGAAGATCGGCCACCTGGTGTCCGACGGCGACACGCTGTCGGCCGTGGAAAAGCAACGCATCCTGACGGGCAACGCCAAAGCCTTCTTCAACCTGGCCTGACGCGAGCGACCATGGAAAAAGCAATGATCGAACAATTGGGCGACGAGCTTCACGCCGCCTGGTCCGAGGCCCGGACGGTGGCGCCCCTGACCGAGCGCCACCCGGACATCACCATCGAGGACGCCTATCGCGTCCAGCAGCGCATGATCGGGCGCCGCCTTCAGGCAGGCGCCCGGGTGGTGGGCAAGAAGGTCGGCGTGACCAGCCAGGCCGTGATGGACATGCTGGGGGTCTATCAGCCGGACTTCGGCTATCTGCTCAGCGACATGGTGTATGCGCCGGGCGAGGCCATCTCCATGGCCGGCCTGATCCAGCCCAAGGCCGAGGGCGAGATCGCCTTCATCCTGAAAAAGGATCTCGACGGTCCGGGCGTCGGTGTCAGCGACGTGCTGGCGGCCACCGAGGCCGTGACGGCCTGCTTCGAGATCGTCGATTCGCGCATCCATGACTGGAAGATCAGGATCCAGGACACGGTGGCCGACAATGCTTCGTGCGGGGTGTTCGTGCTGGGCGACCGGCTGGTCAGCCCGCGCGGCCTGGATCTGCGCACCTGCGGCATGGCGCTGGAAAAGAACGGCGAACTGCTGGGCACGGGCGCCGGCGCCGCGGCGCTGGGCCATCCCGCCAACGCCGCGGCCTGGCTGGCCAACGCCCTGGGGGCGCTGGGGGTGGGCCTGAAGGCCGGGGAAGTCATTCTGTCCGGCTCGCTGGCGGCCATGACCCCGGTGAAGGCGGGCGACAGCCTGCAGGTGTCGATCGGCGGCATCGGCGGCTGCGGCGTGCGGTTCACCGCGTAAACGGAGCATCCCATGAGTCTGGACACCACCGTCATCCGCGAACTGGCCGAGCACCTGGAGACCTGCGAACTGCAGGCCCGGGATACCCCGAAGATCACCCTGGACCATCCCGGGATGGACTGGGACGACGCCTATGCCGTGCAGGACGAGATCCTGCGCCGCAAGCTGTCCCGGGGCGCCCGGGTGGCGGGGCTGAAGGCCGGCCTGACCTCGTTTGCCAAGATGCGCCAGATGGGGGTCGAGACCCCGATCTTCGGCTTCCTGGCGGATTCCTTCCTGGTGCCCGATGGCGGCGAATGCCGCCATGCGGACCTGATCCACCCCAAGGTCGAACCGGAGATCGTCTTCGTCACCAAGGCGCCCCTGACGGGGCCGGGCTGCACGATCGCCGAGGTCCTGGCCGCCACCGACTTCGTGCTGGCGGGCATCGAGGTGATCGACAGCCGCTACCGGGATTTCAAGTTCGACCTGAAAAGCGTGGTGGCCGACAACTGTTCGTCGTCGCGCTTCGTGGTGGGCGGCATCATGCGCGATCCGCGCGATCTGGACCTGCGCACCACGGGCGCCGTGATGGAAAAGAACGGCCGGGTCGTGTCGCTGGGGGCGGGCGCCGCGGTGCTGGGCCATCCGGCCAACGCGGTGGCGATGCTGGCCAACCACCTGGGCCGGCGGGGCGCCGGAATCCCGGCCGGGACCCTGATCCTGACCGGCGGCCTGACCGAGGCCGTGGCGGTGGAACCCGGCGATCATGTGGCGCTGCATATGCAGGGAATGGGTTGCACGTCCCTGACTTTCGTGTAAGATCGGAAACACTTTAAAACTAAATTATTAAATCCACTCAGGAGACAAACATGGCATTTCGCAAAACGATGCTGACGGCCGCCCTGACCCTGTCGCTGGGGCTGACCGCGGGGTCGGCGCTGGCTGAAGTCAAGATCGGTTTTCTGGCCACCTTGTCCGGCGCCGGCGCGGCTCTGGGCCAGGACATGGTGGACGGCTTCAACCTGGCGCTGGAAGAACGCGGCGGCAAGCTGGGCGGTCAGGACATCGTCTTTCTGAAGGAAGACGATCAGCTCAAGCCCGACGTGGGCGTGCAGGCGGTGCAGAAATTCCTGGAAAAGGACAAGGTCGATCTGGTGGCCGGCGTCACGTTTTCCAACGTCATGATGGCCATCGCCAAGCCGCTGGCCGATGCCGGCATGACCTTCGTCGGCTCCAACGCCGGCCCGGCGCCGCTGGCGGGCAATCAGTGCAATCCCGGCTTCTTTTTCGCCTCCTGGCAGAATGACGGGCAGGCCGAAGTCATGGGTCAGTTCGCCACCGACCAGAAATACAAAGACGTCTACATGATCACCCCCAACTACCAGTCGGGCCGCGATCAGGTGAAGGGCTTCACGCGCTTCTACAAGGGCCGCGTCTCGGGCGAGGTCTACACCCAGCTGGGCCAGCAGGATTATTCGGCGGAACTGCTGGCGCTGCAGGCCGCCAATCCGGCCGCCGTCTGGGTCTTCCTGCCCGGCGGCATGGGCGTGAACTTCGTCAAGCAGTACAAGCAGTTCGGCCTGATGGGCAAGATCCCGCTGCTGACGGTGTCCACGGTGGACGGCAGCACCCTGCCGGCCCTGGGCGACGCCGCCCTGGGCGCCTATGCGGGCACGTTCTGGGGGCCGGACTTCAAGAATCCCACCAGCGAGGCCTTCGTCGCCGCCTTCGAGAAAAAATACAAGCGCATCCCTTCGCAGTATGCCGCGCAGTCCTATGATTCGGCCCTGCTGATCGACAGCGCCCTGAAGAAGACCGGCGGCAAGGTCAGCGACAAGAAGGCGTTCCGCGATGCGCTGCGGGCCGCCGATTACGCCTCCCTGCGCGGGGCCTACAAGTTCAACGTCAACGGCTTCCCGATCGAGGACTTCTACGCCTTCGAGGTCGCCAAGGACGCGCAGGGCCGGGTGTCGCTGAAGACCATCGCCAAGCCCCTGACGAATCACGCCGACGCGTATTCCAAGAACTGCAAGTACTGATTCCTTGCCGCAAGCCCTGACTGACCGACGGGCGGCGTCCGCCGCCCGTCACGGAGGACGGACATGAGTCCGCAGTTGTTGTTCATGCAGGCCTTGAACGGCCTGCAATACGGAATCCTGCTGTTCCTGCTGGCCGCCGGACTGACCCTGGTCTTCGGCATCATGAGCTTCATCAATCTGGCGCATGGCGCCCTGTACATGATGGGGGCGTATTTCGCCGCCGCGACCTTCAGCCATACGGATTCCTTCCTGCTGGCGATTCTGGCCGGCCTGGGCGGGGCCATGGCGCTGGGCGTGGCGCTGGACCGCTGCGGATTCGCGCGCCTGTACCCCCGGGCGCACCTGGACCAGGTGCTGGCGACTTTCGGGCTGATGCTGTTCTGCAACGAGGCCGTGCGCATGATCTGGGGCTCCGCGCCGATCTTCATGAGCCTGCCCGACGCCCTGAGCAGCACCGTCATCGTACTGGGTACGCCCTATCCCCTGTACCGCCTGCTGATCATCCTGGCGGGCCTGCTGGTGGCGCTGGGCCTGTACCTGCTGATCGAACGCACCCGCATCGGCATGCTGATCCGCGCGGGCGCCAGCAACCGCGGCATGGTGGCCGCGCTGGGTGTGAACATCGGCTGGCTCAACACCTTCATCTTCGCCCTCGGGGCCGGCCTGGCGGGCCTGGGCGGCGCCCTGGTGGGCCCGATCCTGTCGGTACAGCCGGGCATGGGCGATTCGATCCTGATCATGACGCTGGTGGTCATCGTCATCGGCGGCATCGGCTCGATCCGGGGCGCCTTCCTGGGAGCCCTGGTGGTCGGCCTGGTCGACACGCTGGGCCGCACGATCATGCCGGCGCTGCTGCGCCAGTCCCTGGAACAGGAACTGGCCAGCACGCTGGGGGCGGCGATTTCCTCGCTGGCCGTGTACGTGCTGATGGTGATCGTGCTGGCGGTCAAGCCCGAAGGCCTGTTTCCCGTGAAGAAACGCTAAGGTCCGCCGGATGAAAATGGAATCCTCGATCATGAATGCAAGCGTGACGCGCCGTTCCGCCGGCTGGTCCTGGCCGGCCGCGCTGACGGCACTGATC
Source organism: uncultured Castellaniella sp. (assembly GCF_937988725.1). Lineage (GTDB taxonomy): Bacteria > Pseudomonadota > Gammaproteobacteria > Burkholderiales > Burkholderiaceae_B > Castellaniella. Next base: position 17,678 of record NZ_CALKHS010000001.1, read on the forward strand.
TTCATCCTGCTGGCGCTGGTGCCCGTGTATGCCGGCGCCACCGACAGCCCCTATGTCCTGCTGCAGTTCAGCCGCATCCTGGTGTTCGCGCTGGCCGCCGTGGGCCTGAACCTGGCCCTGGGCTATGGCGGCCTGGTCAGCTTCGGCCATGCCATGTACATCGGCATCGGCGCCTATTGCGTCGCCATCGCCTCGCATTACGGCGCGGACAGCGGCATCCTCCACCTGCTGCTGGTGCTGGTCGTGACCGCCGTGGTGGCCGCGCCCGTGGGCCTGGTCGCCCTGCGCACGCACGGCATCGCCTTCATCATGATCACGCTGGCCCTGGCGCAGATGTTCTATTTCCTGGCCGTGGGCCTGAAGCAGTATGGCGGCGACGAGGGCCTGCCGATCCACCAGCTCAGCCGTTTCGGGGCGCTGACCGGCAGCCACGTCGGCCTGTACCTGGCCCTGCTGGCCTGCCTGGGCGCCAGCCTGCTGTTGCTGCGCCGCGTGATCCGCTCGCGCTTCGGCCTGATCCTGCGGGCCTCCAGCATGGACGCGCGGCGGGTGCGGGCGGTGGGGACTTCGCCGCTGGGGTATCGCCTGCTGGCCTACGTGCTGTCGGCCGAACTGTGCGCCCTGGCGGGGTTCTTCCTGGCCAACCTGACGTCCTTCGCGTCGCCCGCCTACATGGCGTGGACGGCATCCGGCGAACTGATCATCATGGTGCTGCTCGGCGGCGCCGGCACCCTGGTCGGACCCGTGGTGGGCGCCGCCGGCTTCCTGCTGCTGGAAGACGTCCTGAAAGGCCTGACCGATCACTGGATGATCATCATGGGCCCGGTGATCGTGCTCATTGTGCTGTTCCTGCGCAACGGGATCTGGGGCATGATCGGCTCCCCCAAGGAGGATCGCTGACATGCAACCCCTGCTTTCAATTCGCGGCCTGGTGAAGCGCTACGGCGGCCTGCTGGTCACGGACCACATCGACCTGGACATCCTGCCGGGCGAAATCCACGCCATCATCGGCCCCAATGGCGCGGGCAAGACCACGCTGATCAGCCAGATCATGGGCGAAGTGTCCAGCGATGCCGGCAGCATCCATCTGGGCGGGCAGTCCATCGACGCGCTGTCGATGGCGCAGCGGGTGCGGGCCGGCATCGGGCGTTCCTATCAGATCACGTCCGTCATCCAGCAGTTCACCGTGCTGGAGAACGTGATCCTGGCGGTCCAGGGCGGCCAGGGACACGGCTTCCATTTCTGGACGCCGGCGGTGGAAACGCCCGCGCTGGCGGATCGCGCGGACGAGCTCATCGAACTCATGGGTCTGTCGTCCCGGCGCGATGCGCTGGCCATGTCGCTGTCCTACGGGCAGCAGCGCCAGCTGGAAATCGCCATGGCGCTGGCGGCCGACCCCAAGGTCCTGCTGCTGGACGAGCCCATGGCGGGCATGGGTCATGGCGATACGGGGTCGGACATGATGGTGGACCTGCTGCGGCGCCTGAAGAGCCGCTACGGCATCCTGCTGATCGAACACGACATGGATGCGGTGTTTTCCCTGGCGGACCGGATCAGCGTGCTGTTCTACGGCAAGGTCATCTGCTGCGGCGACGCGGACGCCATCCGCCGGAGCGCCGAGGTCCGGGAAGCCTACCTGGGCGACGAGGAGGTGCCGGCATGAGCGAAAATCTGCTGAAGGTCGAGGACCTCGTGTCCGGCTATGGGCGCAGCCAGGTGCTGTACGGCATGCATCTGCAGATCGATGCGGGGCAATGCGTGACCTTGCTGGGCCGCAACGGCATGGGCAAGACCACGACCGTCAAGAACATCATGGGCATGCATCCGGCCTGGCAGGGCCAGGTGCGGTTCAAGGGCTTCGGCATCCAGAATCTGCCCAGCTACCGGGTGGCGCAGCGCGGCATCGGCCTGGTTCCGGAAGGCCGGCAGATCTTCCCCAACCTGTCGGTGGAGGAAAACCTGGTGGCGACGGCGGCCGACCGCCACAAGAAACGCAATCCCTGGACCTTGCAGCGCATCTATGAACTGTTCCCGCGCCTGCGGGAACGCGCCGGCAATTTCGGCAATCAGCTATCGGGCGGCGAGCAACAGATGCTGGCGATCAGCCGGGCTCTGATGACCAATCCCGAACTGCTGATTCTGGACGAAGCCACGGAAGGCCTGTCTCCCCTGGTGCGCCAGGAAATCTGGGCGGCGCTGGCGCTGCTGCGCCGCGAAGGCATGGCGATTCTGGTGATCGACAAGAACCTGGCGCCGCTGCTGCAACTGGCGGACCGCCACTATATCGTGGAAAAGGGCCGGATCGTCTGGGATGGCGATTCGGACGCCCTGAAGGCCGATGCGGGCGCCCGGCAGAAATACCTGGGGGCCTGACGCTGGGTAATTGTCCCAGCCTGCGCTTGGTGAATCCGTGCAGCATGCAGGCAGCGCAGCGTGGGGGCAAAGCTTTTGCCGCCGAGCCGCCCCAAGGCAAAAGGGCCCCCTTGGGGGGCAGCAAGCGGCCGCAGGCTGCGCAGCGTGGGGGAAAAGCTTTTGCCGCCGGGCCGCCCCAAGGCAAAAGAGCCCCCTTGGGGGGCAGCAAGCGGCCGCAGGCTGCGCAGCGTGGGGGCAATAATACTTTCAGCCCAGTTCGGGGATGATGCTGGGGGCTTCCATCTGCACGACGTCGCAGTTGTCGCCCGGGCCGGCGCGGTCGACGATCAGGAAGTCGGACACGGCGTCCAGGCCCAGCAGGGGGTGGTGCCAGACGCCGCGGGCGTAGTTCACGCCCTGTTCGCCGGTGCACAGGAAGACGCGCAGATCGTCCACCGTGGGGGTGGATTCGGCCCTGGCCACCACGACCAGGTAGGGGCGCCCGGACAGCGGGATGAAGGCCTGGCTGGCCTTGGGGTGGCGTTCCATCATGGTGACGGTGAACGGCAGGGAGCGCGGCAGGCCCCGGAAGATCGACACGATGGCGCGGCCATCGGGGCCCGGATCGACATGGGCCAGGTCGTGATAGCGTTCGGTGTTGCCTTCGTTGATGGTGAAGTGCTTGACGGTATCGTCGGCCTGGATCACGTCGCCGAACGGCGCGAAGGCTTCGCGGGTCAGCGGCTCGATGGTCAGGGTTGTGGAATTAGGCATGCTGTCGCGTCGTGTCCTGAAAGTCATGGTGGATGAACGGAGCCCGTCCAGGATATCGGGCCGCGCCCCGTGAAAGCGGCGCGGCCCGGGTGCTTCCGGCGCTGCTTAGTCGTCCAGCTTCATGGCATCGTTCGGCCCCAGGCCGAAGCGCTGCTTCCAGGCTTCGAAGACAGGCCGGTTTTCGGGCAGGGGCATGTGCTCGATGGCGATGCCCTGTTCACCGAAATTCTTCTGCATGCGCGCGTACAGATGTTTGGTGGACCAGCCATAGGGGGCGCCCTCGACGTCGTCGGCGCAGTAGACGACCCGGCGCACGCCGGCTGCGATCATGGCCGACATGCACATCGCGCAGGGGATTCCGCTGGCGTACATGGTCGTATCCCTGTGGGATGTCGTCGCGTGGTCGCGGCTGGCGTTGCGCAGCGCCTGGATCTCCGCGTGGGCCGTGGGGTCGTGCGCGATGTAGGTTTCGTTCACGCCTTCGGCCAGCACCTGGCCGTCCCGGACCAGGACGGCTCCGAAGGGTTCGCCCCCCCGGGTGACGTTTTCCCCGGCGATGCGGATGGCTTGGATGAGATAGTCTTTGTCTTGCATGGTCTTGATTCCTTTCTGACTTGCCAAATTACCAAAGTTTCTCGGCACGCATTTCTTTCACCAGGATGCCCAGCAGAAATACCAGGGTGAAGCCGACGCCGATGATTGATCCGACGACGACGAATGAGAAAATGGATTCGCTGAAATTCAGGACGATTTCGTTCATGATGAGCTCCGGTCAGGCATCAGGCGGACGGCGCATCATGGGAGAGATGCTGCCATTGAAAGTGGCGGTTGGGCTGCAGCCGGGTCAGGACGAAGACGACCAGTCCCGAGGACACGGCCGAGAAGATGGCCGCTGCGTAGGGCGATATCCAGAAGTAGGCGGCCAATCCGGTGACGAGGCCCGCCAGCATCGCCCAGAAAGCGGATGACAGGTTGGTTTCCTGCGTGTAGATCCCGAACACGATGGGCCAGATCATGGAGGCCACGGCGGGGCCGGTCAGCAGCAGGACCAGGTACATGGAGTCGTAGGGATTCCAGGCGGCCGCCGCGGTGATGACGGCCAGCGCCACGATGGCATAGCGCACGTATCGCTGCAGGGTGATGTCGTCCACATTCGGATTGATCACGCCGCGATAGATGTCGTTCACGATCAGGCCTGCGGCCCCCGTCAGCAGCGAGCTGACGGTCGATGCCAGGGCGGCGTAAATGATGACCAGCACGAGCACGGCCCCGCTGACGCCCATGATCTTGGACACCACGATGGGGAAGATCATGTTCACCTGGGGAATCTCGTACTGCTGGCTGATGGCGATGAAGGCCAGCGAGCCTGCCACGACGGGCACGGCGAACCAGATCAGGCCGGCGAGTGTGAAAGAGCGGGCGGCGGTTTCTTCGCTGGACGCATAGACCCGTTGCCACCAGATGTTGCTGTGGAAGATCTCGCCGCATCCAAACAGGAAGTTGCTGCCCAGGAACATCAGGCCGGCGGCCGTCAGGACGTTCAGGGTGGTGGGGCGGATTTCCGCGGCGCCCATGTAGATGTCGGTCAGGTCGAAGTGCCAGTAGGACCAGGCGGCGACGCAAAACAGGGTGCCCAGGATCATCAGGCTGAGCATGAAGTCCGTGGCGAGGATGGCTTTCAGCCCGCCTTTAAGCGTGTAGAAGGTGCAGACCGCCATGATGGTCAGCATGCCGATCTTGTAGTTGAGGCCGGACAGGGCTTGCAGCAGGATGCCGCCGGCCATGGCCTGCGTGACCAGGAATCCCAGGAAATAGTAGACCGCGAGGATCAGATAGAGCTTCCAGGCCAGGCTGCCGTAGCGGCGCCGGATGAATTCCCCGCTGGAATAGCCCTGGGGCATGAGCCGTTTGATGCGTCGGGCAAGCGGGGCGAAGAGCGCGAGCGACAGCCCCATGGTGCTGATGGCCAGGGATCCGATGAGGCCCACGTTGTAGGCCAGTTCGGGCGCCGCCATGGTCGTGTTGCCGGTGATCCAGGCGGCGACCAGGGTGGCCGTGCCGAGCGCCAGGCCGACGTTGCGGCCCGCGAACAGGAAGTCATTGGCGCTTTTGACGTGGCGCTTGCTGACGTAGTAGCCAAAGCCCAGGATCAGCACGGACATGAGGCCGATCACCAGCAGTGCGGCTTGCGGCGAGATGAAGGTCAGGGATGCTTCCATGATCAGTTCCCGGATTTGGCCTGCTCTTCACGTTTGAAGCGCATGCTGTTGATGAAGATGTAGGCCACCAGCAGGATCGAGGTGATGGTTCCCATTGCAAAAATCAGTACGGCAAGGCTGTATTCGGTCATGGCAGTCTCTCCTTCCCCATGTATGTATCCGATTGTTCGTCAAATCAAGGCGCTTCTTGGACACCATTGTTGTATACAATGATTGTGCATAAGGATATGATGCCGAAAAACATGTAGGAATTATCGTTAACCCTATTAGGGTTTTGGTCATATCCTATGTCCACTAGGGTTGAGGTTAAGATATAGCAAGAAATTCAATCCATTTTGGATGCAAATAATTCATTAAATTGGACACACCATGAGTCAATTTTTTGATGAGCCTGACGAGGACCTATACGCCGAGGGCGGCCGCAGGACCAAGGACGAGGCGGTTTTCCGGCATTTGTATGCCGCCATCGTCGGTCAACACCTGGAGCCCGGCATCAAGCTGCCTGAAGACACTCTGGCGGAGGCCTATGGCGTCAGCCGCACCAGCATTCGCAAGGCCTTGCAGAAACTGGCGCACAAGGGGCTTGTGGACGTCAGGGTCAATCATGGGGCGAGCGTGGCGCAGCCGACGCTGAAGGACGCCAGGGATCTGTTCGCTTCTCGCCGGATACTGGAATGCGGCGTCATCGAGCTGGTGGCCGGCCGGGCCACGCCCGAGCAGCTGCTGCAGCTCGAAGAACTGGTGGATCAGGAAACCGAGGCGACCGGGCAGGGCGACTGGCGCCAGGCGATCTACCTGTCCGGCCAATTCCACCTGGCCCTGGCGAGGCTGGCCGACAACGAGATCATCAGCGGCTACCTGGCCGATCTGGTGGCGCGCACATCCCTGGTCATTGCCACCTTCGGGTCGCCGCAATTCCATTGCGGGTGCCCTCCCAGCCGCCATATCCACATCGAGGTCCTGTCCTTGCTGCGCCGGGGCGAGGCGTCGGCGGCGCGCGAGTGGATGGATGCCCACCTCAAGGCGGTCGAACATAGCGTGGTGCAGGAAAAGCACTCGGACACTTCCTTCGACCTCAAGGCCATATTGAGCCAGGTCGATCCAGATGGCTACAGGTCCCTGACTCAAAAGGAACCTTTGGCGGCAGACAAGAAACGGAGAAAATGAATGCAGATTCGCTTGATCAACCCGAATACCACGGCGGGCATGACTCAAAAGATCGGCCAGGTGGCGGCGGAACTGGCGTCGCCCGGAACGGAAATCAGTGTCAGCAATCCCGACAGCGGGCCTGTCTCCATCGAGTCGCACTTCGATGATGTGTTCGGCGCCGTGGGGGTGCTGGAAGAGATCCGGAACGCCGAACTGGCAGGCGGCGCCGATGCCTACATCATCGCCTGCTTTGGCGACCCCGGGTTGCTGGCTGCGCGCGAGATGACCCGGGCGCCCGTCTTGGGGATCGCCGAAGCCGCGTTTCACGTGGCCAGCCTGATCAGCACGCGGTTCTCGGTCGTCACGACGCTGGGGCGCACCTGCGTCATCGCGGAGCACCTGTTGGCGCAATATGGCTTGGGCGCGCGCTGCAAGCGCATCCGCGCAGCGGAAATTCCCGTGCTGGACCTGGAGGAATCCCCGGGGCGCGCCCTGGAAATGATCATTGACGAGAGCATCAAAGCCAAGCGGGAGGACGGGATCGGTGCGATCGTGCTGGGGTGCGGAGGGATGGCGGACTTGACCGCCCAGATCAGCGAGGCCGTCGGCTTGCCCGTGGTCGAAGGCGTTTCGGCCGCGGTCAAGCTGGCCGAGGCGCTGGTCGGGCTGGGAGCCCAGACGAGCAAGCACGGCGATCTCGACTTTCCGATCAAGAAGCCGTTCCTGGGCAGGTTCGATTACCTGTCCCAGGGGGTCGCCTGACCGGGCGAGCGATGCGCCTCGCCGTCGTCGACGGCTGGGCGCGCGGGCCCGAAAAGCATCAGGGCCGCCCTCGGGCGGCCCTGCGCATGATGCGCGCGGTGCGCGTCAGCCCAGTTCGGGGATGATGCTGGGGGCTTCCATCTGCACGACGTCGCAGTTGTCGCCCGGGCCGGCGCGGTCGACGATCAGGAAGTCGGACACGGCGTCCAGGCCCAGCAGGGGGTGGTGCCAGACGCCGCGGGCGTAGTTCACGCCCTGTTCGCCGGTGCACAGGAAGACGCGCAGATCGTCCACCGTGGGGGTGGATTCGGCCCTGGCCACCACGACCAGGTAGGGGCGCCCGGACAGCGGGATGAAGGCCTGGCTGGCCTTGGGGTGGCGTTCCATCATGGTGACGGTGAACGGCAGGGAGCGCGGCAGGCCCCGGAAGATCGACACGATGGCGCGGCCATCGGGGCCCGGATCGACATGGGCCAGGTCGTGATAGCGTTCGGTGTTGCCTTCGTTGATGGTGAAGTGCTTGACGGTATCGTCGGCCTGGATCACGTCGCCGAACGGCGCGAAGGCTTCGCGGGTCAGCGGCTCGATGGTCAGGCGGATCGGGGTGATGGTGGTCATGGGGGCTCCGTGGGATCAGGCGAACTGCGCATCCAGGCGGAAGCGGGCGATCTGTTCGATCTGGTCCAGGCAAGTGGCGAATTCGGCTTCCTGGTCATTGTGCAGCCGTTCTTCGATGGCGTCCATGATCTGGTAGCGGTTGCGGCCCTTGACGGCGATGACGAAGGGAAAGCCGAAGCGCTCGCGGTAGCGGGCGTTCAGGGCGCGCAGGCGCTGCAGTTCCTCGGCGCTGCATTGGTCCAGGCCGGCGCCGCGCTGTTCCCCGGTGGACTCGTGGGTCAGCGTGCCTTCGGCGGCTTCCTTGCCGGCCAGTTCCGGGTGGGCCGCGATCAGGGCCAGCTGTTCGGCCGGATCGGCCTGCCGCACGACGCGCACCATGGCCTGGTGCAGGGCTGCCACGTCGGCGAACGGCCGGGCATTCCAGGCGCGTTCCGGGATCCAGGGGGAATGTTCGAAGATCGCTCCGAGTTTCCGGGAAAATTCGGACTGCGGCAGCGCGGAAAGCTCTTTCAGGGTCATGGTGAATATCGTCAGATGCGTCATGATGGAAAGTCTAAGGGGTATCCCGGATCAAAAGAAGGGTGCGGGAACGTATAAGTGGTATAAGCTGGGGCGCATTCCCCGAACAAGGAACCCATCTCGATGGCTACACGACGCAGCAATGCCATGCTGGACACCTATCTGCTGAAGGTCTTTTGCATCTTGATGGCCGAACGCAGCGTGTCGCGCACCGCCCTGAAACTGAATCAGTCGCAGCCCGCGATCAGCGTGGCGCTGAAGAACCTGCGGCTCATCTTCCAGGATCCGCTGCTGGTGCGTGAAAAAGGCGGCATGGTGCCTACGGATCGGGCGCTGGCGATTCTGGATCACGCCAAGTCGGCCCTGGAATCCATCGACACGATGCTGGAAACCGGGGAAGATTTCGACCCGTCCAGCAGCCGGCAGGTGTTTCGCATCGGTTCGCCCGATTACATGGCCCCGGCGTTCGCCGCGTCGGCCGTGGCCCGGTTCCGCCGCGAAGCGCCCCATGCGCGGCTGGTGCTGCATGCCCTGGGTCCGGATTTCGATTTCGAGCGGTCCCTGGCCGAAGGCGACCTGGACGTGGTGATCGGCAACTGGCCCGAGCCGCCCGACCGCATGCACCTGTCCGTGCTGCTGGAAGACCAGATCGTGTGCCTGATGTCGGCCGATCATCCGCTGGCCTCTCGACGGCTGACCCTGGATGATTTCCGCCGGGTCCAGCACATCGTGCCCACGCCGTACTCCATGACGCAGCGCGGGATGATCGACACGGTGCTGACGTCCCTGCGCGTCCAGCGCGAGGAATGCGTCGAAGTCCAGTCCTTCATGCTGGCGCCGTATCTGCTGCCTGGCACGGACCTGGTCTTCACCACGACCCGGCACTTCGCCCGCTACTACGCGGGCCTGCTGCCGCTGGTCATCGTGGAATCGCCCATCGATTTCCCGCCGATGCGCTTTTATCAGCTGTGGCATGCGCGCAATCATCATGCGCCCTCCCATCAGTGGTTGAGGCATTTGCTGGGGGATTGCGGCCGGGCCTTGCCGACCCAGCCTTGACCGACAGCCGGCGGGCCGCGGCGCCCGGGGGCGCGCGACCCGCCTGGGTGCCCGTGAAGCCGGAACCGGTCCGGCTTCACGGGCCGTTGTTTTCCTAGATGGCCCAGCCGCCCAGGTAGAACACGGCCAGCGCCACGGCGATGGCCAGGGTGCCGACGTTCAGCTTGCGCCATTCGCCCGCGAACACGCGGCCGATGACCAGGGTGCAGAAGCCTAGCATGATGCCGGTGACGATGTTGCAGGTCAGCACGATGAACACGGCGCAGACCATGCCGGCCATCGTGTCCACGGTGTCGTCCAGGTGCAGCTTGCGCACCCCGCCCAGCATCAGCAGGCCCACGTACATCAGGGCGGGTGCGGTGGCGTAGGCGGGCACCAGGGCGGCCAGCGGCGACAGGAAGATCAGCGCCAGAAAGCCCAGGCCGACGATGGTCGCCGTCAGGCCGGTCTTGCCGCCGGCGGCCGTCCCCGCCGCCGATTCGATGTAGGCGGCGGCGGGCGCGCCGCCCAGCCCGGCGGACACGATCGAACTGACGGAGTCGGCCGTCAGGGCGCGGCCGCCGTTGATGATCTGGCCTTGTTCGTCCAACTGCCCGGCCTGGCCGGCGACGGCCCGGATGGTGCCGGTGGCGTCGAACACCGCCGTCATGACCAGCGCCAGCACGCTGGGGATGACCACGGCGCTCAGCGCCCCGCCCACGTCCATGGCGCCGATCAGCGAATGCTCGCCGCCGAAGGACGGCAGGGCGAACAGGCCCTTGAAGGTGACGGCGGGATCCCAGATCAGGCCGACGACCGACAGGGCCAGGATGACCAGCAGGATGCCGCCGGGCACGCGGCGACGTTCCAGGCCGAAAATGGCGGCCAGCCCCACGACGGACAGCAGCGCGGGCATGGCGTTCAGCGCGCCCAGCGACACGGGCAGGCCGGGGCCGGGGTTCTTCACGACCAGGCCGACTTCATTGGCGGCGATGAGCAGCAGGAACAGGCCGATGCCGATCCCCGTGCCGTGCGCGATGCCCACCGGCAGATTGCGCAGGATCCAGGTGCGCACCCCGGTCACGGAAATGGCGGTGAAGATCAGGCCCATCAGGAAGATGGCCCCCAGGGCGACGGCGGGCGACAGCCCCTGGCCCAGCACCAGGTCGAATGCCGTGAAGGCCGTCAGGGAGATCGCGCAGCCCACGGCGATGGGCAGGTTGGCCCACAGCCCCATCAGCAGCGAGCCGAAGGCGCTGGTCAGACAGACCGCGATGAACACGGACGAGGTGTCGAAGCCGGCCTTGCCCAGCATGGCCGGGACGACGAAGACCGAATAGACCATGGCCAGGAAGGTCGTCAGGCCGGCCAGGGTTTCCTGGCGCGCGCTGGTGCCGCGCGCTGTCAGCTGGAAGCGCTGTTCCAGCCAGTTGCCGGGGGTGGTGCGGTGCGGTGCGGCGGAGGTCTCGAACCCCGCAGGCAAAACGGTTTCCTGCTCGCTCATGAGCCTTGTCTCCTGATGATCGACCGGCTCGTGGGCCGGCTTTGTGGTGAAGGGCGCGCGGTTGCGGGAGCAACCGGCCTGATTCATTCTAGGGACAAGGTTTTGCGCTGTGAGCGCGCGGCGCTGATGACAATTATCAAGCTGCGCTGATGTGGCGGCGCCCGGTCAGGCGTGCTCCCACCACCAGCGGGCGGCCGATTGCACGGTCTGCATCTGGACGGTGTGCCCCAGGATGAAGTCGCCGCCGGCGATGGTTTCATCCGGGAATTCCGTGATCAGCGTGACGTTGCACGCCATGTGTTCGACGGCCGCCGCCAGATAGGGAATGCCGTGCAGCACCTGGAAGGGCGCGGCGTCGACGTGCCGGCGGTAAGTGTCCAGCTGGCGCTCGTTGTAGGCCAGGAGCGGGGCGTTGCCGGCCAGGTCGCGCGTGACCCGGTCCAGCAGCGCCAGCGCCTGGTCCCGGTATTCCCGGCGGTGGCGCAGGATCAGGAAGAAACCCTTGGGGATGCTCCAGAGCTCGAAGCCGCGCGGCAGGTAGCCGGTGCTGGGGCGCGTCCATTCGTGGGCCGGGTAGCCGTGGAGATTCAGGTGCAGCCGGGCCTGGCTGATGGCGAAGGCGTGGTCGCGCGCGCGGCGCTCGAACCAGGGGGCGTGCTCGCGATATTCGATGTCGTCGCCCAGGGCGGAGTAGCGGGCGGCGTGCAGCATGTGGCGCGGGTTGTGCTGGCGCAGCGCCTTGTGCAGCGCATAGCCGTCGGGGTTCTCCAGCGGGATCAGCGCGAAATGGGCGCCCGGCTCGCGGCGCAGGGCGTCGGCGGCCCGCAGCGCCCCCACCACGCCGGTCGTTTCGTTGGCGTGCTGGGCGCCGCTGATGAGGATCGCCGGTCTGGTCCCCGGATGGTAGACCCCGGCCACGGGGCGATGCTGGCGCGATGGAAAGGCGAAATGCGTGCCGTGGAACTGGTGCAACGCGTCCAGCGCGCGGCTTCTGGAAATCGGCTGCTCCAGGCCCGCCAGCGCGCCCAGCACGTCTTCGTCCGTTGCGCGGCGGGGGATGGTGAAAGCCTGCTCGTCCTGCAGGGCCGTGGCCGGTTCGAAAGACACCCGGACGCTGGCGGACTGTTCCTGCGCCAGCCGGATGTCCGGGATGATCTGGCCCGGCTGCAGGCCGCGGCTGCCGGCGGGGCGGCCGGAGTGGCGCTGGAAGAACTCGAGCAGGGAAAAATAGATGTCCTCGTGCAGGGCTTCCGTGGTGCTGATGGTTTCGTGGCCCACGGCCAGCGGCTGTTCGATGCCGGGCAGGGAGGCCTGGATCAGCAGGCGGTCGAAGTACGGTTCGCTGGCCCCCCAGTCGTGCCCGGTGACCGCCTGCAGGACGGCGTCGTAGCACTGCTGGTATTCGCATTCCAGCGGGACGTGGACGAGATGCGGCTGTTCGTGCCGGATGAGCCAGGCGCATGGAACGCAGACCGTCTGTCCCAGGGCGTCGGTCCGCAGGCGGTTCGGCGCGAAGATGCGCTGGGTGCGGACGGCGCCCCCCGCATACTGCAGTTCGACCTGGTACCAAAGGTCCGGGTGCTCGCCGCTGGGTTCGGCCGGGCGTGCTTCGAATTCCACGTCGACCCCGGGCAGCAGGGCCGCCAGCGGATAGGCTTCCAGTCGGAATCGGCCGGGATGGCAGGCCGGATGGACGGGATAGCGGACCAGGACCCGGCTCAGGTCCGCGCGGTCGGCTTCTTCCAGGAAATAATGGACCAGCGGCTTGTAGGCGCTGTGCGCGTGGGCCTGGATGCCGTGTTCCGCCAGGGCGGCCGTCAGGGCCTGCCGGGCGGGCAGGCCCTCGAACAGCCAGATGCGGACCGGCTGCGCCGGCTGCTCCCGGATCAGCCGCGCCAGCAGGGCGTCCGTGGATCGGTCGAATCGTTGATTCAGCAGCGTGTGCTCAGCCATGATTGCTCCTATGCCTTGCCGCGCGGATCCAGACGGTCGCGCGACCAGTCCGCCAGCAGGTTCAGACCCAGTACCGTCAGCATGATGGCCAGGCCGGGAAAGACGCTGACCCACCAGGCCGTCTGCAGGTAGGTCCGTCCGTCGGCCAGCATGCCGCCCCAGCTGGGAATGGTGGGGTCCACGCCCAGTCCCAGGAAGGTCAGGCTGCTTTCCAGCAGAATGTTGTTGCCCACGTTCAGGGCCATCAGGATGACGACCGGCCCCAGCAGATTGGGCAGGTAGTGGTGGCGGATCTGGGCCAGGTCGGACACCCCGAAGGCGCGGGCGGCCTGGATGAATTCCCGGTCGCGCAGCTCGATCACCTGGGCGCGGACCAGCCGCGCGTATTGCACCCACTGCGCCAGGATCATGAAGATGATCAGGTTGCGCACGCTGCCGCCGACGATGGCGATGAAGGTGATGGCGATGAGGATGAAGGGCAGGGCCAGCTGGACGTCCACGCAGCGCATCAGCAGGGTCTCCCAGATGCCGCGATAGTAGCCGGCGATCAGGCCGACCACGACGCCGATGATCACGGCGCCCAGCACGGACAGCACGCCCACCGTCAGGGAAATGCGGCCGCCGACGATGACGCGCGCCAGGATGTCGCGGCCCAGCGGATCGGTGCCCAGGATGTGGCTGGCGCTCACGAACGGGGCCGTCAGGCGGGCCGCCAGGTCCATGGTTTCGCCGCCGTCCGGAAACAGCCAGCCCGACAGCAGCACCGCCCCGGTGATGCCGCCCGCGAACAGCAGGCCCAGGACCAGTTCCAGCGCGCCGCGTCGGCGGGGTGTCTTGAGCGTGACGGAAGGAAGGGTGTCGGGCGGTGTGCTCATCATTTGATCCGGATGCGGGGGTCCACGAGCCCGTAGGCCATGTCGACCAGCAGGTTCGCCAGCACGATCAGCAGGGCCAGGATGGTCACGGCGGCCTGCAGGACGGGGTAGTCGCGCCCCGAGATGGCCTCGAAGGCCAGCGTGCCCAGGCCGGGCCAGTTGAAGACGCGCTCGACCACCACGATGCCGCCGATCAGTCCGCCGAACTGCAGGCCCAGGAAGGTGATGACCGGGATGGCGCAGTTGCGCAGCGCGTGCTTGTACAGGACGGTGCGCTCTTTCAGCCCCTTGCTGCGCACCACCATGATGTACTGGGCGTTCAGGGTTTCCAGCATGGACGTGCGCACCAGGCGGACCGTCGTCGCGGACAGGATGATTCCCATGGTCAGCGCCGGCAGCACGACGCTGGTGGCGTCCGTCATCCCCGACGGAGGGAAGACCGGATAGATGATGGCGAACAGCAGCACCAGCATCAGGGCCAGCCAGAAGTTGGGGAAGGACAGCCCGACGAGCGTCAGGATCCGGATCGTCTGGTCGGACCAGGAGCCCTGGTGCACGGCCGCGTGGATGCCCAGGGGAATGGAGATGATCAGCGAGAAGGCCAGCGAGCAGAAGGTCAGCCACAGCGTGGCGGGCAGCGCGGTGGCGATCAGGCCGCCGACGGATGCGCCGCCCAGGAAGCTTCTGCCGAAGTCGCCGTGGACCATGCCCCACAGGAAATGCCCGTACTGCACCAGGAAGGGCTGGTTCAGGCCCAGGCCTTCGCGGATGCGCTGCAGGTCGGCTTCCGTGATGCTGCCGGCTCCCTGGGCCAGCATCAGGGCCGGGTCGCCCGTCAGGCGGACGGCCCAGGACACCAGCAGCGTCACCACCAGGATGACGAACACCGCCTGGAAGAGGCGCTTGACCAGGAAACCCGTCATGGCGGCTTATTGCACGGAGGCGTCGATGAAGCGGAAGCGCCCGTCCGAGGGGATGGTCAGGTCCTTGACGCGGTCATTGACGCCGAAGACGGCCTTCAGGCTGTACAGGGGCATTTCCAGCGCCTGGTCCTGCACGTAGCGGGCGATGTCCTGCAGCGTCTTCAGCCGCTTCTCGCGGTCGTAGGTGCCGCGCTGGGCCTCCAGCATGGCGTCCAGCTTGGGGTCCTTGTCGTAGGGATTCCATTTCTGGCCCGAGTGGTACATGGCATAGGCGGTATTGTCGTAGTCGAAGGTCCAGCCGCCCCAGGTGTTCTGCCACATATTGCCGGTCTTGCCGTTGGGGATGATGTCGTTGAGCAGGACGTTGGTCTCATAGCCCTTCAGGGTGGGCTTCAGGCCCGCCGCCTGCAGGTAGCCGGCGACCGCCTGGGCGACTTCGCGGAAGTTCTGGTCGCTGCCGCGGTAGTCGATCTGCACCGGAGTGCCGGGCTTGACGCCCTGCTGCTTCAGGATCTCCCGGGCCTTGGCCAGGTCGAAGGGCACGACCTTCAGCGTCGGGTCGTAGCCGAACGACAGCTTGCCCTGGAAGCTGGCCGTCGGGACCGCGTAGCCCAGCAGGATCTGCTTGATGATGGCGTCGCGGTCCACGGCCATGATCAGCGCCTTGCGCACTTCCTTGTTGGCGGTGATGCCGTCCCGGGTGTTGTAGCGCAGCGCCACGGTGGTGGGACCGTCGATGTCCACGATCTTCAGGTTCTTGTTTTCCTTGATGACGGAGGTCATGCTCAGGGGGATGTTGGCGGCGATGTCCAGCCGGCCCGCCAGCAATTCAGAGGCCTGGGTGGACGGTTCCGTGATGTAGCGGTACACCACCTTGTCCAGCTTCGGCGCGCCGCCCCAGTAATCGGGATTGCGTTCCAGCGTCAGGCTGATCTTGGGTTCGTAGCTGACGAAACGGAAGGGGCCGGTGCCCACCGGGTGCGTGTTGAAATAGGCGTCGCCCTTTTCCTGGATGTAGCGCGGCGGCACGATCATGGCGCCGTAGCCCGCCAGCTTGGTCAGGAGCACCGGGTCGGGCTGGCTCAGGATGAAGTCCACCGTGAGGTCGTCCACGACCTTGACTTCCTTGATGGCGTTGTAGTTGGACTGCTGCGGTCCTTTCTTCCCTTCGTCGCCCAGCAGGCGGTCGAAGGTGAATTTGACGGCCTGCGCGTTGAAGGGTTCGCCGTCGTGGAATTTGACGTCCTTGCGCAGAGTGAAGCGGATGCGGGTGTCCTTGTCCAGCATTTCCCAGTGCGTCGCCAGGCCGGGCACCAGCTTCATGTCGGCGCCGCGCATGGTCAGGCCGTCGTAGAGCTGGCTGCCGACGTTGCCCCAGGCCACCAGGAAGGTGTCGATCGGATCGAAGCTGCCGGGGTCGCCGGGCGCGAACGGAGCGACGGTCAGCGTGCCGCCGGCGGCATGGGCGCCGGGCGCGCCCAGCGCGGAAAGCGCCAGGGCGGCGGCCAGGGCGAGCGGTTTGAGGGTGGTCATGGTGTGGACTCCTTCAATGAAGTTCGGGGACGGGGCATTCGGGGGCCGGGGACGCCTGCTGCGCCGCCCAGTGGCCCTGGCCGAGATCGGCCAGGGGATGGATCGCGGGCGGGTCGTCCACGCGGTGGATGACGCTGGGGATGTCCCCGGTGGCCAGCGGGGTGTCCATGCGCCGGGCCGGGTCCGCCACCGGGACGGCCGACAGCAGGCGGCGCGTGTAGGGATGCGCCGGGGTTTCGAACACCGCCTGGCGCGGGCCGAGTTCGACGATCTGGCCCAGGTACATCACCGCCACGCGGTGGCTGATCTGCTCGACCACGGCCATGTTGTGCGTGATGAACAGATAGGCCAGGCCGTGCTCTTCCTGCAGCCGCATGAACAGATCCAGGATCTGCGCCTGGGTGGAGGCGTCCAGGGCGGACACCGATTCGTCGGCGATGATCAGGCGGGGTCTGCAGGCCAGGGCGCGGGCGATGCAGACGCGCTGGCGCTGGCCGCCGGAAAATTCGTGCGGCAGGCGGCCGGCATGCCCGGCCTGCAGGCCGACGTGGACCAGCAGCTCCCGGACCCGCGTGTCGATTTCCTGTTTGTCGCGCAGCAGCCCGTGCGTGATGATCGGTTCGGCGATGCTGAAGCCGACGGTCTTGCGCGGATCCAGGGACGCGTAGGGGTCCTGGAAAATGTACTGGATTTCCTGCCGCAGGCGCTGCCGCCGGGCGCGGTCCATCCGGAAGATGTCCTGGCCCTGGTACAGGATGCTGCCCGCGGACGCCGGCACCAGCTGCTGGATCGACTTGCCGACGGTGGTCTTTCCGCTGCCGGATTCGCCCACCAGCGCCAGCGTCTCGCCGGGGTACAGATCGAAGCTGACGTGCTCGACGGCATGCACGTGGTGCGTCGCCCGGCCCAGGAAGTCGCGCGCCACGTCGAAGCGCGTGGACAGGTCGCGCACCTGCAGGAGGGGCGCGCCGTAGTCGGCCGTGTCCTGGGCGCGGGTGGCGCCCAGCGTTTCCAGGGTGCCGTCCTCGCGCAGCTGGACCAGGGGCGTCCGGTAGGGCAGCGGCTTGCCCTGCAGGGCCCCCAGCCGGGGGACGGCCGCCAGCAGCGCCTGCGTGTACGGATGCCGGGGACGGTTGAAGACGTCCGCTACGGGGCCTTCCTCGACCTTTTTCCCGTGGCGCATGACCACGACGTCGTCGGCGACCTGGGCCACGACGCCCATGTCGTGGGTGATGAAGATCACCGCCGTGCCGAACCGGGACTGCAGGTCGCGGATCAGGTTCAGGATCTGGGCCTGTATGGTGACGTCCAGCGCGGTCGTGGGTTCGTCGGCGATCAGCAGTTGGGGCTGGCAGGCCAGCGCCATGGCGATCATCACCCTCTGGCGCTGTCCGCCCGACAATTGGTGGGGATAGCGGTCCAGGACCTGCTCGGCATCGGGCATGCGCACGGCGTCCAGCATTTCCTTCGCCTTGCGCCGGGCGGGCGCCGCGCCCAGGCGCTGGTGCAGCATGATGGCTTCCATGATCTGGGCGCCGACGCTGAAGACGGGGTCCAGCGAGGTCATGGGTTCCTGGAAGATCATGGAGATTTCATTGCCCCGCAGGCGATGCAGGCGGGACGTCGAGGCGCGGACGATGTCCAGCGGCCCGTCCTTCGCCTGGAACAGGGCCTGGCCGGACAGGATCCGGCCCGGCGTGTAGTCCAGCAGCCGCATCAGGGCCATGGACGTCACGGATTTGCCGGAGCCCGATTCGCCCACGATGGCCAGCGTCCGGCCCGCGGCCACCTCGAAGCTGAGATCGCTCACGGCCTCGAAGGGCCCGTCGGGCGTCGGGAATGCGATGGTCAGGCGGCGAAGCGACAGTAAAGGAGCGACGGCTGGCGGCATGGTGGGGGCGGGCTGTCCGTGGTTCAGGCCCGGTGCGGAGACGACGGAGGCATTCCCGATCTTAAGTCCCCCCGCACGCCTCCGGTACGCTGATTTACCCCAAGTTACCGTCCGGCGGCGCCCCCGGGCTTTCAGGACGGTGTCGCGGACCCCTGCGCGCCCAGGCTGGCCTGCAGCATGGACGCGACCCGGACGATGCACTGGCGCAGCCAGATGACTTCGGCCGCGCCGTGGCAGCGGCGGTGCCACAGCAGGTAGAAGCGCATGGCCGGGAAGGGGAAGGGCGAGGGCAGGATGGTGATGGGCAGATAGCGGGCGTAGTGCTGGGCGAACTGCCGCCCCGTGGTGAAGACCAGGTCGGTGCGCAGCAGCATGCCCGCGACCTGGCCGAAATAGGGGATGGTCATCTGGATGTTGCGCCGCAGGCCCTGGGCGGCCAGATAGCCGTCGATGAAGCTCTGCCGTTCGGAGACGTAGGGAAAGGGCGCCAGGTGGGGCAGTTCCAGATACTGCTTCAGGCTCAGTTCCCGGTGCGCGATGGGGTTCTGGCTGCCCACCATGCAGACGACTTCGTCGTCGAACAGCCGCGCCATGTGCATCTGGGGCGGCGGTTCCAGCCAGTTGCCGATCACCACGTCCAGACCGCCGTCCTCCAGGCCGCCGGCGTAGTCGTAATCGGCATTGATCGGGTGTACGATGAATTTGGCATGGGGCGCTTCGCGGCGCAGGATTTCGGCGATGTTCGGCAGGAACATCGCATCCAGGTAGTCGGGGGCGCCCAGGTGGAATTCGCGCGTCGAATGGGCCGGATCGAATTCTCCGGGAGGCTGGGTGATGCGCTCGATGGCGGACAGCGCTTCGTTGGCATGGGCCAGCAGTTCCTGGCCGCGTTCGGTGGCGACCATGCCGGTCTTGCTGCGCACCAGGATCGGGTCGCCGGTGATGTCGCGCAGCCGCCGCAGCGAATTGCTGAGCGCGGGCTGGGAAAGGCCCAGCTTGATCGCGGCGCGCGACACGCTCTGTTCGGTCAGCAGGATCTGCAGGATGCGCAGCAGGTGGGTGTCCATGGAATCACGGGTTTTGCTCATGCGGACCATTATTCACGGCGCGGGCGTCGGCGTCCATGATCAGCGACCCTGATACCCCCCATCATCGTTCGTGAATGCCGGGGCTTGCGGCTTGGTGCTATCTTGGATCCAACACCCGGCTTGAATATAAAAGGTATCCCGATGGAGACAACAGCCATTCGCTTTCAGTATCGCGGTCAGGTCCACGAGGTCGCTGATCAGCCCACCACCCGCACCGTGCTGCAGTATCTGCGCGAGGACCTGGGCTGCATGGGCACCAAGGAAGGTTGCGCCGAAGGCGACTGCGGCGCCTGTACCGTGATGGTGGCCGAACCCGACGGCCAGGGCGGCGTGACGATGCGCGCGGTCAACTCCTGCATCCAGTTCCTGC
This sequence comes from uncultured Castellaniella sp., assembly GCF_937988725.1. Lineage (GTDB taxonomy): Bacteria > Pseudomonadota > Gammaproteobacteria > Burkholderiales > Burkholderiaceae_B > Castellaniella. The sequence continues at coordinate 37,246 of NZ_CALKHS010000001.1, forward strand.
CCACCCTGGACGGCAAGGCGCTGTATACGGTCGAGGACCTGCGCCAGCCCGACGGCTCGCTGCATCCGGTGCAGCAGGCCATGGTGGACTGTCATGGATCCCAGTGCGGTTTCTGCACGCCCGGCTTCGTCATGTCGCTGTGGGGCATGTACCTGGCCCATGGCCCGCAGGACCCGGCGCCCTCCCGCACGCAGATCGACGATGCCCTGTCGGGCAATCTGTGCCGCTGCACGGGCTATCAGCCCATCATCCGAGCCGCCGACGAGATGTACCAGTATCCGGCGGTCGAGTTCGACCGCGCCGCGCTGGTGAAGACCCTGGCCACGCTGCAGCGCGAGGACGTGTTTTCCTACACGCACGACGGCCACACCTTCCATGCGCCGCGCACCCTGGCCCAGCTGGCGCAGTTGCGCCTGGATCATCCGGACGCCCGCATCCTGGCCGGCAGCACCGACGTCGGCCTGTGGGTGACCAAGCAGCAGCGCGACCTGCCGCATCTGATCTACATCGGCCAGGTGCGCGAACTGCGCGACATCCACGAAGAAGGCGACGACCTGATCATCGGGGCGGGCGCCCTGCTGAACGACGCCTACGATGCGCTGGTGGCGCATATCCCGGAACTGGCCGAATTGCGCCAGCGCTTCGCCTCCTTCCCGATCCGCAACGCCGGCACGCTGGGCGGCAACGTGGCCAATGGCTCGCCCATCGGCGATTCCATGCCTGCGCTGATCGCCCTGGGCGCCAGCATCATCCTGCGCCGCGGCGACCGGGTCCGGGAACTGCCGCTGGAAGACTTCTATCTGGCCTATCAGAAGAACGCCGCCGAAGCGGGCGAATTCGTGCAGGGCCTGCGCGTGCCGGTCCGGGTGGCGGGCCGCCAGTTCCGCGCCTACAAATTGTCCAAGCGCTTCGACCAGGACATCTCCGCCGTCTGCGCCGCGTTCGCCGTGGTGCTGGACGAGGCCGGGCAGGTGCGGCAGCTGCGCACCGGATTCGGGGGCGTGGCCGCCACGCCCTGCCGGGCGCGGGCGGTGGAAGCTGCCCTGCAGGGCCAGGCATGGGACGAAACCCGCGTGCGCGCGGCCATGCAGGCCGTCGCCCAGGACTTCAAGCCCCTGACCGACATGCGGGCCAGCAGCGACTATCGCCTGCTGGCTTCGCAGAATCTGCTGTATCGCTTTTATCTGGAAACCGCCCCTGGGGCGCCGTTGGCGACGCATCAGGTGAATACGGCCAATCTGGCCGAACTTGCTTGAGGAGCCCGACATGAACATGCGTGTCAACATTCCGGTCGAACTGGACCGGCTGGCGATCGGCAACGACAGCATCCCGCGTCCGGTGGTGGGCGAGCCGGCCGCGGGCGCGGCCAGTCCGCACGAATCGGCCGCGCTGCACGTCAGCGGCGAAGCCGTCTACACCGACGACATCCCCGAATTGCGCAATACCGTGTATGCGGCGCTGGGCCTGTCCGACAAGCCCCACGCCCGCGTCGCCGCCATGGATCTGGACGCCGTGCGCCAGGCGCCGGGCGTGCTGGCCGTGCTGACGGCCAAGGACATCCCCGGCGTGAACGACTGCGGCCCGGTCGTCGCCGACGACCCCATCCTGGCCGATGGCATCGTGCAGTACGTCGGGCAGCCGATGTTCGTGGTGGTGGCCAGAACCGTGGACCAGGCGCGGCGCGCCGCGCGTCTGGGGAAAATCAGCTACGAGGAACTGCCTTTCCTGCTGACGCCCAAGCAGGCCAAGGACGCCGGCGTGGGCACGACCGATGAATTGCGCCTGATCAAGGGCGACGTGCAGAAAGCCCTGGACGGCGCCCCGGTGCGCCTGACGGGCGTGTTTTCCTGCGGCGGCCAGGAGCAGTTCTACCTGGAAGGCCAGATCGCCTATGCCATCCCGCGTGAAAAGGACGGCATGCAGGTGCTGTGCTCCACGCAGCACCCGACGGAAATGCAGCATGCCGTGGCGCATGCCCTGGGCTGGCAGCGCCATCAGGTCGAGATCGAATGCCGGCGCCTGGGCGGCGGCTTCGGCGGCAAGGAATCCCAATCCGCGATGTTCGCCTGCGTGGCGTCCGTCTGCGCCGCGAAGCTGCAGCGGCCGGTGAAGCTGCGGGCCGACCGCGACGACGACATGATGATCACGGGCAAACGCCACGGCTTCTATTTCGAATACGACGTCGGCTTCGATCAGGACGGCCTCATCCTGGGCGTGCGCCTGGACATGACCTTGCATTCGGGCTATTCGGCGGATCTGTCCGAGGCCGTCGCCAGCCGCGCGCTGGCGCACTTCGACAATGCCTATTACATTCCGGCGGCCGATATCCATACGATGTGCGGCAAGCTCAACACGCAGTCGGCCACGGCCTTCCGCGGCTTCGGCGCGCCGCAGGGCGCCCTGGTCACCGAAGTGCTGATCGACCGCGTGGCCCGCCAGCTGGGCAAGGATCCGCTGGACGTGCGCTATCTGAACCTGTATGGCGTCGAGTCGCGCAACACGACCCCCTATGGCGAGGTCGTCGAGGGCAATCTGCTGCACCCCATCATCAGCGAACTGGAAGCTTCTTCCGACTACCGCGCCCGCCGCGAGGCGGTGCGGGACTTCAACGCCCACAGCACTGTCCTGAAGAAGGGCCTGGCGCTGACCCCGGTGAAGTTCGGCATTTCCTTCAACGTGCCGGCCTTCAACCAGGCCGGCGCCCTGGTGCACATCTATCGCGACGGCTCGGTGCTGCTGAACCACGGCGGCATCGAAATGGGCCAGGGGCTGAACACCAAGGTCGCGCAGATCGTCGCCAACACCCTGGGCCTGGACCTGGAGTGCGTGCGCGTCACCGCCACGGATACGTACAAGGTCGTCAACACCTCGGCCACGGCGGCGTCCACCGGGTCCGACCTGAACGGCAAGGCGGCCGAAGACGCCGCCCTGACCCTGCGCGCCCGCCTGGCCGATTTCGCCGCCCGCAAGTACGGCGGCAAGGCCGAGGACGTGTCCTTCGCCTGGCGGCAGGTCAGCGTCAACGGCAAGACCCTGCCGTTCGCGCAACTGGTCGAAGAGGCCTACTGGGATCGCGTGCAGCTGTGGTCCGACGGCTTCTACAAGACGCCCGGCATCAGCTGGGACAAGGCCACCAGCCGCGGCAATCCCTTCTTCTACTACGCCTTCGGCGCCGCCGTGTCCGAGGTCGTCGTCGACACCTTGACGGGCGAATGGAAGCTGCTGCGGGCCGACATCCTGCACGACGCGGGGGCCTCCATCAATCCGGCCATCGACATCGGCCAGATCGAGGGCGGCTACATCCAGGGCATGGGCTGGCTGACCACGGAAGAGCTGGTCTGGCGAGACGATGGCCGCCTGACCACGCATGCGCCGTCGACCTACAAGATCCCGGCCATCAGCGACTGCCCGCGCGATTTCCGCGTGCGGCTGTTCAAGGCCCGTAATCACGCGGATTCGGTCCATCATTCCAAGGCCGTGGGCGAACCGCCGCTGGTGCATGGCGTCAGCGTCTTCAATGCCATCGCCGATGCGCTGTCCGCGCTGGGCGACGGGCGTGAATCGCCCGAACTGTCCGCCCCGGCCACCCCGGAAGCCATCCTGATGGCGGCCGAAGACCTGCGGCAGCGTCACGCCGCCGCGGCTTGAGGACACCGGCATGACTGCCTGGATCGATCAGGCGCTCTGGTGCCTGGACCGCCAGCAGCCCGCGGTGCTGATCAGCGTCGCCTCCGTGCGCGGGTCGGCGCCCCGGGAAGCCGGCGCCAAGATGCTGGTGTCGGCGGGCCATCAATGGCTGACGATCGGCGGCGGCCAGCTGGAATGGCAGGCCACGCGGCTGGCGCGCGAACACCTGGGCAATGCGGATCATCCGGACCGCTGGGTCCGGGACATGCCGCTGGCCGCCTCGGCGGGCCAATGCTGCGGCGGCCTGGTGACGCTGCTGTTCGAGCGCCTGCGGGACACCGATCGCGCCTGGCTGCGGGATGCCTGCGACCGCCTGCGGCGCCAGGAATCGTTCGAGCGCGAGGTCGGCGTGGGCGGTCCGGGCGTGACCCCCTGGGTCCGCCTGCAGGCTCCGGCCGCCGCGTCGCATCCGGCCAACCGCTTCCAGGCGGCCCGCCTGCTGGATCCTTCCGACCCCCGGGGGTGTCCCGTGCTGACGGAACCCCTGCGGCCCGATTCCCTGCAGATCCTGGTCTTCGGGGCGGGGCACGTGGGCCATGCCCTGGTCAGCATCCTGGGCACCTTGCCCTGCCGCGTCACCTGGGTCGATGCGCGGGAAGATCTGTTTCCCGACGTCGTCGCCCCGAACGTCGTCATCGAGGCCACCGACACGCCCGAGGCCGTCATCGATCAGGCGCCCGCGGGCAGCTGCTACCTGGTCATGACGCATGATCACGCCCTGGACCAGCATCTGTGCGAACAGATCATGAAGCGCGACGACGCGGCCTATTTCGGCCTGATCGGCTCGGCCACCAAATGGCACAAGTTCCGGCAGCGCTTCGCGGCGCGCGGCATCCCGCCCGAACGCTATGCGCGGATCACCTGCCCGATCGGCGAGCCGGGGATCGAGGGCAAGCAGCCCGCCGTGATCGCCGTGTCCGTGGCGGCGCAGCTGATGCGGCTGCGCACCCAGCGGGAACATCGCGCGACGCAGGCCGACCTTGCCGTGACGCACTGATTCGAACAGGGCAGCCGGCCTCTCGCGCCGCTGCCGAAAAATACCCTCAGGAGACACCATGACCTCGACGTCAAACGCCCAAGTTGTGCCCGATGTGCAGGCCTATCGCGCCCAGTTGCTGTATTTTCGCGATACGCCCAAGGCCGAGGACGAGGCCTGTGAATGGGTCCGGGACGGCCTGCTGGTGGTGCGCGACGGCGTGATCGAGCAGTGCGGCGACTACGACGCACTGGCGCCCGGGCTGCCGGCGGGCGTCGCCGTGCACGACTGGCGCGGCCGCCTGATTACGCCGGGGTTCATCGATACGCACATCCACTATCCGCAGACCGACATGATCGCGTCGCCCGCGCCCGGCCTGCTGCCCTGGCTGGAAACCTACACGTTTCCCACCGAACGGCGCTTCGAGAACCCCGACTACGCCCGGGAAGTGGCGAAGTTCTTCCTGGATGAGCTGCTGCGCTGCGGCACCACCACGGCCCTGGTGTATTGCACCGTGCACCCCGGGTCGGCCCAGGCCTTCTTTGAGGAAAGCCATGCCCGCAACCTGCGCATGGTGGCCGGCAAGGTCATGATGGACCGCAACTGCCCGGAATACCTGCGCGACACGGCCGAATCCGGCGCGCGGGACAGCGAGGCGCTGCTGCAGCGCTGGCACGGCACGGGCCGCCAGATGTATGCGCTCACGCCGCGCTTCGCCCCCACGTCCACCCCCGAACAGCTGGGGCGCTGCCGCGAACTGGCGCAGCGCTATCCCGACGTATTCATCCAGTCGCACGTCTCGGAGAACCAGGACGAGGTGAAGTGGGTGATGTCCCTGTTCCCCGGGCACCGCAGCTATCTGGACATCTATGACGACTACGGTCTGCTGCGCCCCCGCGCCGTGTACGGGCACTGCGTCTGGCTGGACGACGACGACCGCCGCCGCATGCGCGATGCCGGCGCCGTGGCGGCGCACTGCCCCACGTCCAACCAGTTCCTGGGCAGCGGCCTGTTCGATTTCGCCGCCGCCAAGAACTTCGGCATGCCCGTGACCCTGGCCACGGACGTGGGCGGGGGATCGTCCTTTTCCATGCTGCAGACCATGAACGAGGCCCACAAGGTCGCCCGCCTGTCGGGCCACCACCTGACGGCCCGGCGCATGTTCTGGCAGGCCACCCAGGGCGCCGCCAAGCACCTGGGCCTGACCGGGCAGATCGGCACGCTGGAAGCCGGCGCCGAAGCCGACTTCATCGTCCTGGATCCGGGGGCCACTCCGCTGCTGGAGCGTCGCACCGCCCGCGCCGAATCCTTGGAAGAACTGCTGTTCGCCCTGGCCATGCTGGGCGACGACCGCGCGATCGCCGCGACCTACGCGGCGGGCCGGGAAGTGCATCGGCGGAATTAATCCATGCGTCACGAAGACCTGCCATAATCAGGCGCATGGAAAAGTTCATGGATACCCCCCGCCCGACGCGGCTGCCGCCGCTGGTGCCGTTTGCCAGCTACGACGATGCCGACGCCGCCGTCGATCAGCTGATTCACCTGTATCAGCGCAACACCGCGTTCATCCGCGATGCGTTCCGGGAATACGGCGCCGGCACGCTGGAAGTGGGGCAGCGCGTGCGGGCCTGCTATCCGGCCATCCGCATCCGCATCAACACCTATCCGGACGTGGACAGCCGCCTGTCCTACGGCCACCTGGTCGAGCCCGGCGTCTACATGACCACGGTGACGCGTCCGGCGCTGTTCCATGACTATCTGCGCGAACAGGTGCGCCTGCTGCTGCGCAATCACCGCGTGCCGGTGGAGATCGGCGAATCGGACCTGCCGATCCCCCTGCATTTCGCCTTCCCGGAAGGCGAATACGCCCAGGGCGAATATTCCGAGGTCCCGGGCCATACGCTGCGCGATCATTTCGACGTGCCGGACCTGTCCGTCACGGACGACGCCATCGTCAACGGCACCTGGCGCGGCCGGGCGAACCAGCCCCGGCCGCTGGCGCCCTTCACGGGCCCGCGCATCGATTATTCGCTGCAGCGCCTGCAGCACTACACCGGCACCTCGCCCACGCATTTCCAGGATTTCGTCCTGTTCACGAACTATCAGTTCTATGTGGACGAATTCGTGAAATGGGCGCGGGCCACGCTGGCGACCGGGGCGGGCGGCTATACCGCGCTGGTGGAACCCGGCAATCACATCGTCACGCAGGAAACCGCCGCCCAGGAAGCCCCGCCGCTGGCCTTCACCCCGCAGATGCCCACCTATCACCTGAAGCGCGAAGGCCATACCGGCATCACGCTGATCAACATCGGGGTGGGGCCGTCCAACGCCAAGACCATCACGGACCACGTGGCGGTGCTGCGGCCGTCGGCCTGGCTGATGCTGGGCCATTGCGCGGGCCTGCGCACCACCCAGCGCCTGGGCGATTACGTGCTGGCCCACGGCTACGTGCGTCAGGACCACGTGCTGGACGACGACCTGCCCCTGTGGGTGCCGGTGCCGCCGCTGGCCGAAGTCCAGGTAGCCCTGGAAGACGCCGTGGCCGAGGTCGCCGGCCTGTCGGGCTGGGAACTGAAGAAGATCATGCGCACCGGCACGGTCGCCACCATCGACAACCGCAACTGGGAACTGCGCGACCAGCAGGAACCCGTGCAGCGCCTGTCGCAGTCGCGGGCCATCGCCCTGGACATGGAATCGGCCACCATCGCCGCCAACGGCTTCCGCTTCCGGGTGCCCTACGGCACGCTGCTGTGCGTGTCCGACAAGCCCCTGCACGGCGAACTGAAGCTGCCCGGCATGGCCAGCGCCTTCTATCGCACCCAGGTCAACCAGCACCTGCACATCGGCATCCGGGCCCTGGAACGCCTGCGCGAGATGCCCGGCGAGCGTCTGCATTCGCGTAAACTGCGCAGCTTCATCGAAACCGCATTTAAATAATCATGGCCCTGCGCGCCACCATCTACAAAGCCGAAATCAACGTCGCCGACAACGATCGCGGCTATTACGGCAGCCATGCCGTCACCGTGGCGCGGCATCCGTCCGAGACCGACGAGCGCCTGATGGTGCGCCTGCTGGCCTACGCCCTGTGGGTGCAGGCCGACGAGCGGCTGGTCTTCACCCGGGGCCTGAGCGACACCGACGAGCCCGACCTGTGGAACCTGGACCTGACCGGCGCCGTGCAGCAGTGGGTCGAGATCGGCCTGCCCGACGATCGCCGCCTGCTGAAGGCATGCGGCCGCGCCGAACAGGTCGTCGTCCTGGCATACGGGCGCGGCGTGGACGTCTGGTGGGCGGGGGTGCGCAACAAGGTCGCCCGCGCCGGCAACCTGCAGGTCTATGCCCTGGACGCGGAAGCCACGAAGACCCTGGCCGCGCTGGCGGACCGCACGATGAATCTGAGCGTCAACGTCACCGACCGCAGCGCCTGGGTGTCTTGCGAACGCGGCGACGTCAGCCTGGACGTGCGCAGCCTGCGCAGCGTTGACTGACGGGTTCTCGGAACACAGTCATGGCCGCTGCGACGAGCAGCGGCGACAACTTTCCTTGTGAACAGTGTTTGAGATGTCTTCTTGGGAGGAGGCGTTTTCTTCAATCTAAATAGTTAACTATTTTGTATCTATTGAAGTTCTTGATCGTTGACAAAATAATTTCTACACCTATACTGGTGATTGCCGGGGCAGGTTTCCGAGTCGGGTAGCACAAGACTAGACGAAGGAGCATGGGTGTGAGCAGTCACGACAACTTGGCATCAGGAAAGACTTCCGGGCGCGGGCCCCTGGCGGGATGCCGTGTGCTGGAGCTGGGGTCCACTGTGGCGGGGCCTTTCTGTGCGCGGCTGCTCGCCGACTTTGGCGCTAGCGTGATCAAAGTCGAACAGAAGGACGGCGATGCGGTGCGCGCTATGGGCAAGATCAAGCAGGGGCGCTCGCTGTATGGCGCTTCCATTCTTCGCAACAAGCGCATCATCTCGATCGACCTGCATACATCGCAGGGACGTGAAATCGTCAAGAGGCTCTGCGCTCGCACCGACATCGTCGTCGAGAACTTCCGGCCGGGAACGCTGGAGCGCTGGGGGCTGGGATATCCGGTGCTGAAGGCGCAGAATCCCGGTCTCGTTCTGGTGCGCATCAGCGGCTACGGACAGGACGGCCCATATAGTCAACGTCCCGGCTACGGTGTGGTGTGCGAGGCCTTTAGCGGGTTGCGTGAGCTGACCGGGGATCCGGACCGCCCGCCGGCGCGCGTTTCGGTCTCGCTGACTGACTACATCACCGGTCTGTATGCGGCGTTCGGCGCGGTGATGGCGATCTTGGAGCGCACTCGCAGCGGCGAGGGCCAGGTTGTCGACGCCGCGCTTTATGAGGCGGCCTTCAGCTTCATGGAGCCGCACATTCCGGCGTTTCAACAGCTCGGCGTGGTTGCTACCCGCACGGGATCCAGGTTGCCCAATCACACCCCCAATACCTTGTATACCAGCGCCGACAGGCGCCATATCCACATTACAGCGGGTTCCCAGAGCGTTTTCCGGCGCTTGGTTCAAGCCATGGGGCGCCCGGAGTTGCTGGACGATCCGCGGTTTTCCACTCCCGTGGCCCGTTCGGCTCACGAGGATGACGTGGACGAAGTCGTCGGCGCGTGGGTCGGCAGCCTGCCTCTCGCCGAGGTGGAATCGCAGTTGGCTTGTGCGGGCGTTCCGGCGTCGCGAATTTTCAACATACGAGATATTTTCGATGACCCGCACTATCGCGCTCGCGGGATGGTTGCGACCCCGGAGGACTCGATCCTGGGACCGGTGGCCATGGCCAATGTGGTGCCACGCTTGTCACGCACTCCTGGAGAGGTCGCGTGGGCGGGGCACGATACCGGTGAGGATACGGTGCAGATACTGCGTGATGAACTCGATATGTCCGAGCCGCAGATACAGGAGCTGCTGCGCGAGGGGGTCGTTCACGATGCGACGACCGGGTGCTCCGTCATGGCCACAGGAGGTCAATCATGAATCAGGTTTCTGACTGGGGCGCCTCTGAGCTTGATCAGTTGCGTACGCTCGATGAACGCGAGCAGTGGGCCCTGCGCATGGGCGGGGAACGGAAGCTTCAGCGCCGGCGTGAAGCGGGAATCCTGAACGCCCGTGAGCGCATCGAACACTTTGTCGACCCGGGCAGTTACATCGAGAGCGGGCTGCTGGCCGTCTCGTCCGCGGTGCTGGCGGATCGCGACAGCACACCTGCGGACGCCAAGGTCGCGGGCTTTGCCAAAGTTGGCGGCCGTCCGGTCGGTGTCGTCGCCAATGACTTCACGGTCAAGGGCGCTTCCAGCAGCCTGACCAATATGAAGAAGATCGCGCACGTCAAGCGAGTGGCCACCGATCGTGGATTCCCTCTGGTGTTCTTCGGGGAATCGTCGGGGGCGAGGATGCCCGACAACATGGGTGCGCGGGGGATGGGAACGTTGCTCGGCAACGATCCGCAGCAGTACGTGCGCCAGCGTGAAACGCCGTGGGCGTCCGCCATATTGGGGCAGTGCTATGGCTCGTCGGCCTGGTATTCGTGCTTGTCCGATTTCACGGTCATGCGCAAGGGATCCACGCTCGCGGTTGCCAGTCCCGTGCTGGCTTCGTTGGCGATCGGACAGACGGTCGATTCAGAAGACCTGGGCGGCTGGGAGTTGCACAGTCGCACCACCGGCCTCGTCGATTGTGTCGTCGAGACGGACGAGGAAGCCATTGCGCTGGTGCAACGCTTCCTTTCATACCTGCCGTCCCACAACCAGGAAGCTCCTCCGTGCAGCGAACCTCTGGCCCCCGAGGAAAAATACGCTGACCTCGCCGCCGTGGTGCCCGACAACCGCCGCCGTGTGTATGACGTCCATAAAGTCATTAGGGGTGTCGTGGACGCAGGTAGCCTGCTTGAGTTCAAGCCGGCTTTCGGGCGCTCGCTCGTTACCGGCCTGGCGCGGATCGAAGGCCGGACCGTCGGTATCGTGGCTAACAACCCTATGGCCAAATCGGGTGCCATGGATGTGGCTGCATGCGAGAAGGCGACACGTTTCGTCGTGCTGTGTGATTCTTTCAATATCCCGTTGGTGCTGCTGGTCGACACCCCCGGCTTTGTCATCGGCATCGAGGGAGAGCGCATGAAGGCGCCCGGCAAGATCATGAACTTCATGACGGCTCTGCAGATGTGTACGGTGCCCAAGCTCTCGGTGATCATGCGCAAGAGCTACGGCCAAGCCTATCTGAATATGGGCGGCGGGCGCAATTCTGATGAAGTCGCTGCCTGGCCCATAGCGGAAATCAGTTTCATGGACCCTGACTATGCCGTGCGTGTGGTCACGTGGGGGCGCGATGCCGACGACGGTGCGCTTCAGGCGCTCCGGGAACAGATGGAGCGTGACAGCAACGTATGGGGGCTGGCCGAAATTTATGCTGCCCAATCTGTCATCCGTCCCGAAGATACGCGCCGGTACCTGGCTCAAATGCTGGGTGTGCATGCCATGCGCCGCAGCCATGGCGTCGGGCAGCATCGCATGGCGTCTTGGCCGACGACCTACTGAGTGGATCGGAGACAGTTTGACTTTTGCACGACGAGGAGACGGACAAATGGCAAAGGTAGAGTTGGGTTCGCCGGTAACGGGCACGGTCTGGAAGGTAGAGCGCGCGACTGGAGATTCGGTCGGTGAAGGGGATGTCATCCTTATCCTCGAATCCATGAAGATGGAAATACCGCTTGAATCAAGCGCAGATGGTGTCATTGTCGAGTTGCGTGTGAAGCCGGGCGAAGCCGTCGAAGAGGAGCAGATCCTGTGTGTGCTGGAAACGTGAATGCAGTGCCGGATGTCGATGCATCGGTCGTGTCCGAGCTGGGGTTTCGCCGAGGAGAATCCCGCAAGCTGGGAGGGGACGATGCTGTAGAACGACAGCACGCGAAGGGGAGGCTGACCGTCCGTGAACGCATCGCCGCAATGACCGATCCAGGCAGTTTCCGCGAAATCGGCACTCTGGCGGGCACAGGGCGCTATGACGAGCACAACCGCCTGGTGTCCGTGACGCCGGCGCCCTATGTGGCCGGCCTGGCGCGGATCGATGGTCGCGCCGTGGCCATAGGCGGAGAGGATTTCACGGTGCGAGGGGGAACCACATTCGGCAGCCTGAGACGCAAGGGTGGGCAGGGCGGCTTCATCGAGGATCTGGCGCATCATTACCGTGTCCCGCTGGTCAACCTGATCGACGGCGCGGGGGGCAGCGTGTTGTCCATCAAGCGTCGCGGGCACAGTGTGTTCCCGGGGGTGCATGGTTTCGAGCGATCGGTTGGCTTGTTGGGAACCGTGCCTGTGGTTTGCGCGGTGCTGGGAACCGCAGCCGGCGGGCCCGCCGGGCGGGCGATCCTGTCTCATTTTTCCGTCATGGTGCGCGACAACAGCCAGGTCTTTGCAGCGGGCCCTCCGGTGGTCAAGCGGTCGCTCGGGCAGGAGATCGACAAGAATGACCTGGGCGGCGCCGCCGTGGCGGTGGACAAAGCTGGCACCATCCACAATGCGGCGGTGTCCGAAGAAGATGCGTTCGCGCAAATCAGGAGATTCCTCAGTTTCATGCCGGACAATGTCTGGCAGCTGCCGCCGCGTGGCGATGCAAGCGACCCGGTCGACCGCTGTGACGAACGTTTGGCCAGCATCGTGCCGCAGCGGCGGACCCAGGCCTACAACATGCACAGGCTGGTGAAGCTGGTATGCGACGAGGGTTCGACTTTCGAGCTGCAGCCCACTTACGGCAAGGCAGTCATCACATTGCTGGCCCGCTTGGGCGGGCGCCCGGTTGGAATCGTGGCGAACAATCCGATGGTCTATGGCGGCGCCATGGATGTCCATGCAGCGCGCAAGCAGATTCACTTCATGGATCTCTGCGATACGTTCCATATCCCCATCGTGTTTTTCGTGGATGTTCCGGGTTTCATGGTCGGCCTGCGGGCCGAGGAAGCGGGGACCTTGCGCGAGGGCATGCGCGCCGTGTTCTTTGCCGGGCAGTTGTCGGTGCCGACCATCACCCTGGTCGTGCGCAAATGCTATGGCATGGCGGGCATGGCCACTTGCAACAAGAACGACGTGGATTTGAAACTGGCCTGGCCCACGGCCGAATGGGGGTCTTTGCCGGTTGAGGGCGGGGTGGCGGCCGCGTTCCGCGGAGACATCATGGCGGCGCCTGACCCGGCCGCCCGCGAGAAGGAAATCGAGGCGGAATTTCGGCCCTATGCTTCGCCTTTCCGTACCGCAGAGGCCTTTGCTGTCGAGGAAATCATCGATCCGCGCGAGACGCGGCCAGTGCTGTGCGAATTCGTCGCGCTTGCCGAGGCCCGCCTGCAGTCGGGTCTTGGCAAGCGCTCTCGTTCCGGAGTGCAGCCGTAGAACGCTGCCGGGCCCTGCCGAAGGAGACAAGGACAAATATATGGGCAACAGAAAAGTGTTGATCGCCAATCGTGGCGAGATTGCATGCCGCATCATGCACAGCTGTCGCCAACTGGGGGTTTCCACTGTTGCGGTGTTTTCCGAGGCCGACCGTGAGGCGATGCACGTTCAGCTTGCGGACGAGGCGGTATTCGTCGGTGCCGCGCCGGCGCGTGAGAGCTATCTGCGTGTCGATGCGATTCTTGATGCCGCGCGACGGACGGGAGCCAATGCGGTTCATCCGGGCTATGGCTTTTTGTCTGAGAACGCGGATTTCGCTGCGGCCGTCCAGGATGCCGGACTGATCTGGATAGGGCCGGCGCCTGCCTGCATTGCCGCAATGGGCGACAAGGAGCGCGCGCGCCAGATTGCTGATGCGGCCGGGGTGCCCGTACTTCCGGGCAGCCGCCGCTTTGAGCCTCATGATCTGGATGGCCTCGAGGAGGAGGCCCGGCGGCTGGAGTATCCGCTGCTGGTGAAGGCGGCTGCTGGGGGCGGCGGCATCGGGATGCGCCGGGTGGACCGGGAGTCGGATCTGCATCAGGCTGTGCAGGCCACTCAATCGATGGCGGCCAAGGCTTTCGGCGACGGGAGCGTGTACCTGGAGCATTACGTCTCTTCCGCCCGGCACGTCGAAGTGCAGGTATTCGGTTATGGGGATGGGAGCGGCGTTCATCTTTTTGATCGGGACTGTTCCGTGCAGCGCCGATTCCAGAAAGTGGTGGAGGAAGCGCCGGCTCCGGGGATCCCGGGCGAGGTCCGGGATGTACTGTATCGCTCGGCCCTGTCTCTGGTTCGGGCGCAGAAATACTCGGGGGCGGGGACGGTCGAATTCGTGTTCGACCGGCACAGAGAACGCGCCTGGTTTCTAGAGATGAATACGCGTATTCAGGTCGAGCATCCCGTGACGGAATTGATCACAGGTATCGATCTGGTAGGCTGGCAGCTCGAGCAGGCGTTCGGCTCGCTGCAGCGAGTTCCTCAGGAGGCCATTCGCGCCAGTGGGCATGCGGTCGAATGCAGGCTGTATGCAGAGCGTCCGGAGAAGGGCTTTCTTCCGTCTCCGGGGCCTCTGGAGGAACTGCGTTGGCCGGAAGAATCCGATGGGCTGCGGATAGACACAGGAGTTCGCGAGGGTGATCGGGTCACGCCTTACTACGATCCGATGATCGCCAAGTTGGCTGCATGGGGAGTGGACAGGTCCGCCGCCATCCACAGGCTTGAGCGTGCCTTGGCGGAGCTGAAGTTGAGCGGGTTGCGGACCAATGCTGAATTCCTGCGGCGGGTCCTCGGGGACGACGATTTTCTGCAGAGCAGAGTCGATACGGGGCTTGCAATGGCTGTGCTCGAGCGGTACGTCACACGTTGAACGAGGAATCATGATCAAGCGAGCAGAACATCCCGACCTTGAAAAAAAACCGCGTGTCCGCAAGACGGTTGAACGATCGGCGCCCGTCGACGTTCTGCAGGTGATGCGTGAACGGATTGCGACGTCCGAGCTTCCACCGGGAGCCAAGCTCAACGAATATGACCTTGCGAAAGAGTTCGACGTCCCTCGCACGCGGATCCGCGAGGTCTTCACGGCCCTCGAGCAGCGGGGGCTGATCGAAAGAATACCGAATCGGGGGGCTATGGTCGTGCGCCTCGAGCCTCAGCAAGTGTTCGACATCTACGACATGCGTGAGGTCCTGGAGGGGCTCTGCGCCAGGCTGGCTTGCCAGAATGCCGCGCCGGAGTCGTGGCAGGACCTGCTCGATCAGTTTTCAGGCCCGGTGGAAGAGGCCGTCAAGCGGGGGGATTTCGATGCCTATACCGAATTCTATGGGCAGTTTCGCAGGCGCTGCATAGAGGCAGCCAACAATCCGGTGCTGGCGCAGGCATTGGACAGCATTTATGAAAAGACGCAGGTACTCATACGCCGCATCGTCATTCTGCCGGGGCGCGGCGAGATCGGTGTGCGTGAGCACCGCGCCGTGCTGGAGGCGATGCGGCGAGGGGACGCAGAGGCCGCGGAGCATCTGCGACGCACGAACATCCGCAATGCCAAGGCTTTCCTGACACGGTATATCAAATACATTCTCTAGCGGTTCAAAGGAGACGGGAAGAGGCGCGGCACACCATCCACATTCGGTGGAGACCATAGAACGGGAGACAACGATGAAAGCACATCAGTTTCGTTTCACTGCGATTGCGATAGTTTGCAGCTTTGCCTTTGCCTGTTCAGCGCAGGCCGAAACAGATCAAGTGACGCTCGCGCGCCAGTTCGGAATCGGATATTTGCCCTTGGCCGTCATGCAGAACAAGGGGCTGGTCAAGAAGCATCTCGAGGCAGAAGGCCTGAAAGATACCAAGGTCAGCTGGATGCGGTTTGGTACGGGGTCTGCCGCCAATGATGCTCTGCTCTCCGGCCAGCTCAATTTTGCGGCAGGCGGCACGGGACCCGCCATCATTCTTTGGGACCGCACGCGATCGAGTGTTGATGTCAGGGGGGTGGCGGCGCTGAGTTCCATGCCGAACATGCTCGTGACCGCGGATCCCCGCATCAAGACGATCCAGGACCTTACCAACAAGGATCGTATTGCGATGGCTGGGGCGGGTTCGTCCGTGCAGACGGTATACCTGCAGATGGCCGTGTCCAAGATCTGGGGCATCAAGAACTACAAGAAACTGAATCCGCTCATGGTGAACCTTCCTCACCCTGAGGGCCTGAGGGCGGTGCTTTCCGGTTCCGGAGAGATTCGCTCCACATTCACCTCGCCGCCCTTCCAGTACATGGCGTTGGATCATCCCGGCGTGAAGGTCGTGCTCAATTCGTATGACGTCATGGGCGGGCCCAATACGTTCCTTATGGTCTGGGCCACGGACAAGTTCCGTACCGCCAATCCGAAAACCTATAAGGCGGTCCTGGGCGCGTTGAAGGAAGCAACCGCTTGGATCAACGATAACAAGCATGCGGCTGCACAGCTCTACGTCGAGGATGTTGGTGACAAATCCGACGTCCAGGCGATCGAGAAGATGATTCGCGACCCGCAGATACAGTACAAGATTGCGCCCGACCGGATCCTGCCCTACGCGCAGTTCATGCACAAGGTCGGCTCCATCAAGCATGATCCGAAGTCCTGGAAGGATTTGTTCTTCCCGGAAATTCACGATCTTGCGGGTAGCTGATGTCTCTGGACGTCCTTTCTGGAGTGGCTTATGGCTGAGCTTGTTGGCGGCGCTCCGTTGCTGGAAGTGACGGGCGTGACACTACGGTACAAGACCGCACGGCATCTGATCACGGCGACCTACAAAGTGAGTTTCCAGGTGCTGTCCGGCGATCGTTTTATCCTGCTCGGGCCCTCAGGCTGTGGCAAGTCCACGCTCCTGAAGGCGGTTGGAGGTTATCTGGCGCCGACTGAAGGTTCCATCCGCTTGCGCGGACGTGAGATCCGTGGGCCGGGGCCGGATCGCATGATGGTGTTTCAGGAGTTCGATCAGTTGCTGCCCTGGAAGACCATTTGCGAGAACGTGGCCTTTCCGCTCTGGAAAAGCGGCAAATGCGGGCGCCGGGAGGCTCGCGAAAAGGCGATGGAATACATCGACAAGGTCAACCTCAGCCAGTTCGCCGGCAATTATCCTCATACCCTGTCGGGGGGGATGAAGCAGCGAGTTGCCATCGCGCGCGGAATGGCGATGGAGCCCGACATTCTGCTGATGGACGAGCCCTTTGCTGCTCTGGATGCGCTGACGCGGCGCAAGATGCAAGATGAGTTGCTGCGCTTGTGGGAAGACACCCGCTTCACTGTCCTGTTCGTCACGCATTCCATCCCCGAGGCCATCCGCATCGGCAGCCGGATCCTGCTGCTTTCACCGCACCCGGGGCAGGTCAAGGCCGAACTGAACAGCCTGCGGCTGGACTGCGATGATGGCGTCCTGCGGAAGGGCCTTGAAGACCGCATTAACGATCTGCTGTTCGTGGATCGAGTGGAGGAAACGGAGGCGCCTCATGGATGAAACCACCAAATGGACGCCGCGTCCTGAAATTTATGGGAGCCCCGTGGCATCGGAGTCGTTCGGCGTGGTTGAAAAGCCGCTCTCGCTGTGGGAATGGATTTCCGGCATACCGGGGTTGCGCAAGAGCCTGGTGCTGGTCGGTCTGGCGATCATCTGGGAGTTGTATGCGCGCTATCTCAACAATTCCCTGCTGTTTCCCTCGCTGGGCGATACGTTCGGTGCTCTGGTCGCAGGAATCGTTTCTGGAGGGTTGTTGATCAAGATCTGGGCTTCAATCCGGGTTCTGCTCATCGGGTATGCAGTCGGCATGGCGTTAGCGGCTGCCATGACGGTGCTGGCCATCACTACGCGGGTCGGGGCGGATATTCTTGAAACTCTGACGGCGATGTTCAATCCGTTGCCGGCCATCGCCTTGCTACCCCTGGCGCTGATCTGGTTTGGCCTGGGAGAAGCCAGTCTCGTGTTCGTGCTGGTGCATTCCGTGCTGTGGGCGGTTACGCTCAATACGCACTCTGGATTCCGGAACGTATCACTGACGCTGCGCATGGTCGGGCGCAATTACGGATTGCGGGGGTTTTCCTATGTGTGCAGCATCCTCATTCCGGCCGCGCTGGCGAACATCCTGTCGGGCATGAAGATCGGATGGGCGTTTGCGTGGCGTACGTTGATCGCGGCCGAGCTTGTCTTCGGCGTCAGTTCAGGATCCGGAGGGCTGGGATGGTTCATTTATGAAAGGAAGAACATGCTTGATATCCCCAGCGTTTTCGCCGGCTTACTCGCCGTCATTCTTATCGGCCTGATCGTTGAGAATCTGATCTTCCGGACGCTCGAGAAGTACACCGTGCAGCGCTGGGGCATGCAGGTCTAGGAGCGCGAGCGTGTGGCACGGCCTGCTCCAAGCCGCCCCGTCGCTCCACGTGTATCTGGCCCTGGCTTCGATTACGCTTCTGGGAGGCGTGATGCGGGGCTTTTCAGGCTACGGTTCAGGTTTGCTCATGGCTCCCGTGTTCAGCCTTTTGCTGGCGCCCGCTGATGTCGTCGTCATCATTCTATTGCTGAACTTGCTGACTTCGCTGCAACTGATGCCGGTCTTCCTTCGTCGGGTCGACTGGCGCCTCACGTTTCGTCTCTTCGTCCCGTCGCTGGCGGGGTTGCCGGTCGGCCTGTATTTTCTGCATGGGGTCGATGCGATGATCTTGCGCAGGATCGTGGCCTTCCTGGTGATTCTGGTCGCGGTGTTGATGCTCAGCGGCTGGCATTATCGTGGACGCAGAGGCGTTTTTCAGGACGGCGTTGTGGGTGTCAGTAGCGGGTTCATGACCGCTGTGGGGGGCATAGGCGGGCCGCCCGTCATCCTGTATCTGCTGTCTGATCATACGCTGTCAGCAAGTGTTTTTCGAGCGGTCTGCCTGACGTATTTCAGCTTGGGACAGGTGGCGACTCTCATTCCGATGTCTGCGGGCGGCATAGTCACTGGGCACCAGTTGATCAATGTCGTGTTGCTGCTGCCGGTTGCCATGCTGGCCAATTTCCTGGGCGCCTTCCTGCACCGATGGGCCGAGGGGCGGAATCAGGCTTTGTTCCGTCGAGTGTCGTTGCTGTTCCTGCTCGCGACCGGTGTGTTCACGTTTTTGGTGTGAGCACGGCCGATCGGGCCGAGAGGATGGAACTAGGCTGCCATACGCGTTAGCATCTCAAACTCAGCGTCACTGAGCGGAACCTGGGCGGCGCCCACGTTCTGAGCCAGATGTTCCGGGCTGCCGGTTCCCGGAATCGGCAGCATCACCGGGGACCGTTTCAGCAGCCAGGCCAGGGCGATGGCGCTGGTGGTGACGCCGTGATTTCGGGCGATGTCTTCCAGCTTGGATCCGGGACGGGCCAGCTTGCCCGCGTTCAGCGGATACCAGGGGATGAAACCGATGCCGTGTTCGGCGCAGTAGTCCAGCACGGCTTCGCTCTTGCGTTCGCCCAGGTTGTACTGGTTCTGGACGGTGGCGACGGGGAAATACTGTTGGGCTTCTTCGATGTCGGCCGGACGGACTTCGCTCAGGCCCACGTGGCGGATCAGGCCTTCCCGGCGCATGTCGGCGATCACCCGCAGCTGCGCCTGGCGCGATGCGCCGTGGTCCAGGCGGTGCAGCTGCCAGAGGTCGATGCGCTCCACGCCCAGCCGCCGCAGGCTCATCAGCACGCACTGGCGCAGATAGTCGGGGTCGCCCAGCGGCACCCATTTGTCGGGGCCATGGCGCAGCAGCCCGCCCTTGGTGGCGATCAGCAGGCCCTTGTAGGGATGCAGGGCTTCCCGGATCAGGTCCTCGCTGACGAACGGCCCGTAGCTGTCGGCCGTATCGATGAAATTCACCCCCAGTTCGGGCAGCCGCCGCAGGGTGGCCAGGGCGGCCGCCGGGTCCTTCGGCGCCCCCCAGATGCCGGGGCCGGTGATGCGCATCGCCCCATAGCCCAGGCGGTGGACGGGAATGTCGCCGCCAATCAGGAACGTGCCGGATGCTGCCGCATTGGGTGTCGTGGACATGGGAACCGCCTGATCATGAATCGTTTGCCGAAAAGATCATGATAGGACGGCGTCCGCGGAGATGCCAGGCCCGCTGGCGCGAGAATCCGCCCGAAACGGCGGGCGGCGCGAAGCCGCCATCCCGGTTCACTGTTCCAGGATCATTTTCACCGATACGACGACGGCCATCGTCACCATCAGGATGCGGATCAGCTGGTGCCCGCGCGTGACCGCCAGCCGGGCGCCGATCGTGCCGCCCACCCATTGCCCGGCCAGGATCGGCAGCCCGAAGGACCAGACGACGCTGCCGTGCAGGGAGAAGAAGACCAAGGCCGCCGAGTTGCTGCACAGGTTCAGCAGTTTGGCGTGGGCCGTGGCCTTGACCAGGTTCATGCCCAGCAGCGTGACCAGGGAAATCGCCAGGAATGTCCCGGTGCCCGGCCCGAAGAAGCCGTCGTAGAGCCCGATCAGCGGCGATAGCGTGGCGGCGTACAGCCCCATGCTGATGCGTTCGCTGCGGTCCTGGGCCCCGACCTTGGGGGACAGCAGGAAGTACAGGGCGAAACCGATCAGCAGGATGGGGATGATCTGCCTGAGCACGCTGCTGTCGATGCCGGTCAGGGCGATGCCGCCCACCAGGGATCCCAGGAACGCCCCCAGCATCATCCAGCGGCTGCGTTTCAGGTCGATCTGCCGCATGCGCAGGAAATGCAGCGTTGCGGCGGCCGCCGCGGCGATCCCGCCGACTTTGTTGGTGGCGATCGCCGCGCCCGGCGGCAGTCCCACGGCCAGCAGCGCCGGAATCGTGATCAGCCCGCCGCCGCCGGCGATGGCGTCGATGGTGCCGGCCAGCATGGCGATGAAGAACAGCAGGACAGCAACGTCGAAGGTGATTTCCATGATGGCCGGAAGAAGAACCCATGATCGGGCGGACACATCATACGCGTCTCTTCCGCCATCGTCCGCGTCGGCCCCGGCAAAATCTCAAGCCGCCGGGGCCGGCTCGGCGCGCATCAGCGCTTCGCGATGTCCGACTGCGCTTGCTTCACCATGTCCGGGCCGATCTGCTTGGCCCACTTGTCGAACACCGGCTGCGTCGCCTTCGCGAACACGCCGATCTGTTCCGGCGACAGCACCGTCACCTTCACCCCGTGGCTCTCGATGTCCTTCAGCAGGGAATCGTCCGTGTTGGTCACGCCTTTGCGGGCGATCACGATTTCCTTCTTGCCGGCTTCGATGGCGGCTTCGCGCACGATCTTCTGGTCTTCCGGCGACCAGGACGCCCAGACGTCCTTGTTCACCACGAACACCAGCGGATCGGCCACGTAGTTCCACAGGCTCAGGTACTTCTGGCCCACGTCGTACAGCTTGGCCCCCGCATAGATCGACAGCGGGTTCTCCTGGCCGTCCACCGCGCCGCTGGCCAGCGCCGGCTGGGCGTCGGCCCAGCTCATCTGCGTCGGGTTCGCGCCCAGCGCCGTGAACGTGTCGATGTACAGCGGGGAACCCACCACGCGCAACTTCATGCCCTTGATGTCGGCCGGCGTCTTGACCTCGCGCACCGAATTGGACAGCTGGCGGTAGCCGTTCTCGCCCCAGGCCAGCGGCACCACGCCCTTCTTCGACAGAATGTCGAACAGCTGCTCGCCGACCTTGCCCTGCGTCAGCGCGTCGATCGCCGGGTAGTCCGGCATCAGGAAGGGCAGGGAGAAGATGTTCAGTTCCTTCACCTGCGGGGACCAGTTGATCGTGGATCCGATGGCCATGTCGATCACGCCCTGGCGGATGGCGGTGAATTCGCGCGTCTGGTCGCCCTGCACCAGCGAAGTGCCCGGATAGACCTTGATGTTGATGCGCCCCTTGGTGCGCTCGCGCACCAGGTCGGACCAGATCACCGCTCCCTGGCCCCAGGGGAAATTCGTGCCCACCACGATGGACAGCTTGTATTCCGATTTGTAGTCGGCCGCCTGGGCCGGCAGCGTCGTGGCCAGGGCCGTGACGGCCAGGGCGGCGGCGCCGATCAGTCGTGTGAAATGCATGGTGTAGTCTCCTCTCCTGAAAAAAACCTGCGGTCCTTTCAGACCCCTCAAAATACAAAATATTCGTTTTTGCCGCGAGGCGGCATCACCCTCTCGCGCATCCCGGCGAGTTCCCGGCAGGCAAGAACAAAAATCAATACCCCAGAGAATGCGGCAACCACAACGCAATCTGCGGGAACAGCACGACCAGCACCAGCGAGCACAGCATGCCCCCCACCAGCCACAGCACCCACGGCACCGTGCTTTCCATCGGAATCCGGGCGATCTTGCTGGACACCATCAGATTGACCGCCACCGGCGGCGTGAACTGTCCCACCGCCACCATCAGCGTCAGCACCACTCCCAGCCAGACCAGATCCCACTGGAAGGCCATGGCCACCGGCTGGATCAGCGGCACGAAAATCAGGAAGATCGAAATGCCGTCCAGGAACATGCCCGCCACGATCAGCAGCAGGATCAGCAGCGTCAGCACCCCGTACTGCCCCAGGCCCGAATGCACGATGGCGTTGGTGATCGGATCGATGATCGACAGCGTCGACAGCGACCAGGCGAAGATCCCGGCCAGCGTCACGATCATCATGATGACGGCCGACAGTTCGCCGGCCTCGCGGAAGATCGGGAACAGATCGCGCCAGCTCATGGCGCGGTGGATGAATATGCCGATGAACAGCCCGTAGAACACGGCGACCACGGCCGCTTCCGTGGGCGTGAAATAGCCCATGCGCATGCCGCCCAGGATGATCACCGGGGCCGCCAGGCCGGGGATGGCCTCGAACAGGCTGCGCCAGAAGGGCGGACGGGGTTCCAGGCGGGCCGCCGCACCCATGTTGTGGCGCCGGGCCAGCCAGACGGAAGGGATGATCAGCCCGATGCCGGCCAGGATCCCGGGCAGCATGCCGGCGGCGAACAGCGCCGGGACCGACGCCTGCGGCACCAGCACCGAATACACGATCATGGCGATGGACGGCGGAATCAGGATGTCCGTCGCGGCGCCGGCCGCGACCACGCTGGCCGAATAGGCGGGCGGATAGCCGGCGCGGTTCATGGCGCCGATCATGATGGCGCCCACGGCGGCGGCGCAGGCCGGGCCGGACCCGGAGATCCCGCCCAGGAACATGGCCACGGTGATGGCCACGATGGCCAGCATGCCGGGGCCGTTGCCGGTGATCGATTGCGCCAGGCGCACCAGGCGAGCGGCCACGCCCGAGCGGTCGAAGATCGAGCCCACCAGCACGAACATGGGGATGGCCAGCAGCGGGTATTTGGCCAGCCCCGCGTAAAAGCTCTGCGAGACGGCCATCAGGCCGAACCAGTGGGTGTCCGGATTGGCCAGCGCGATGGCCAGCGTGCCGGCGCCGCCCAGGGCGATGCCCACCGGCACGCCCACCGCCATCAGCACGACGAACAGCGCGAACAGCAGTGAGGCGATCATCGGACGGCCCCCCAGGCGCGGCGCACCATGCCGGCCAGCCGCAGGGTGATGACGGCCGACAGGATCGGCAGCCACATGGAATACCACCAGGTCGGCACGCCGATGGCCGGCGACGTGTCGCCCCAGTTGAATTCATCCAGGGCCATGCGCCCCAGCAGGACGGTCAGGCCGATGAAGAACAGCAGGCAGATGCTGTCCGTGAGCAGCGCGAAGCGCCGCTGCCGGGCGGGCGAGCCGCCGTCGGCCAGCAGTTCGATGCGGATGTGCAGGCGGCGCACGAAGGCGGAAGACCCCGCGCTCATGGTCAGGACCACCAGCAGGAAGATGGAGATTTCCTCGGTCCAGGCGAAGGATTCGGAGGTCAGGTACCGCACGATCACGTTGGCCATCGTGATGCAGGCCAGGGCGGCCAGGCTGAGCACCGTCAGCCAGTCTTCGAAGCGCAGGGAAATCCGGGTGGTCGGGTCGGCCTGCGGGTTGCCGATCGGAACGGGGGACGGGTCGGGTACGTGATCGTCTGGCATGAAATCAGAGGGTGTGATGAAAGTCGAACAAGCCGCGGCGCTCGGCGGTGCGCCGCCTGGTTGTCTGGATCACAGAAACCTCTGCATCCTACAGCGGAATGGCGGGTTTGCCAGTCCGGGACATCCCGTGGTGCCGGAGTGTCGGAGACGGGGCGGGGCGGAATCGGCCCTGCCGTGCAGGGCCTAGAGTGTACAGAACCTGGGCGGGCGGCGGGAAATCGCATGAAAAGGGATACACTCGAAGATTGTTCCGGATTCTTCGTTCAGGCCCTCTCGTGAATGCCCCAAGCCCTGCGCCCTTGCGCGCCACCGCTCCCGTCCCCCGATCCACTGGCCGCAATGGCGCGGAAGTCCTGCTGGACACGCTGATCGCCCTGGGGGTGGACACGGTATTCGGCTACCCGGGCGGCGCGGTGCTGCCGCTCTACGACGCGTTGTATGCCGAGCCTCGCATCCGCCACGTGCTGGTGCGCCACGAACAGGCGGCCATGCATGCCGCCGAAGGCTATGCGCGGTCCACCGGGCGTCCGGGCGTGGTCTTCGTCACGTCGGGGCCGGGCATGTCCAACACCACCACCGGCCTGCTGGACGCCTTGTGCGATTCCATCCCCGTGTTGTGCATCAGCGGCCAGGTCGCCACCGGCGCCATCGGCACCGACGCCTTCCAGGAATGCGATGCGGTGGGCATTTCGCGCCCGGTCACCAAATGGAACGCCCAGGTGCGACGCATCGAGGACGTGGCCGATCTGGCGGCCAAGGCCTTGCGCCTGACGAAATCGGGGCGGCCGGGGCCGGTGCTGCTGGATTTCCCCAAGGACTTGCAGATGGCCCTGGTGCCGCCGGACAACATGGCGCCGGCGGTGGAACCCGAAGTCGGCGTGGAAACCCTGTCGCCCGCCGCGGAGGCCTCCATCAAGCGCGCCGCCGCTCTGATCGCCAAGGCCCGCCGGCCGGTGTTCTACGGCGGGGGCGGCCTGATCAATTCCGGCGTGGACGCCTGCCATGCTTTCCGGTCCCTGGTGCAGGAAACCGGGGCCCCCTGCACGCTGACCCTGATGGGGCTGGGCGCCTATCCGGCCGGCGATGCGCAGTTCCTGGGCATGCTGGGCATGCACGGCACGCTGCAGGCCAACCTGGCCATGCACCATGCCGACCTCATCATCTGCGTGGGGGCGCGGTTCGATGACCGCATCACCGGCCGCCTGTCCGACTTCTGCCCGCATGCCGACAAGATCCATCTGGACATCGATCCGGCTTCGATCAACAAGGTCGTGCGCGCCGACGTGGCGCTGGTGGGCGACTGCTATCCTTTGCTGCGCGCCCTGCACAAGGAACTGGGCCAGTATCCGCAGGAATCCGGCCGCCTGGACGAATGGTGGAAGCGCATCGGGGTGTGGCAGGCCCGCGACTGCCTGCGCGTCGAGCCGTCCGACGAGGTGATCCTGCCCCAGGACCTGATGCAGCGGGTCAACCGCCTGCTGGCGGGGCGCGACGCGGTCGTGTCCACCGACGTGGGCCAGCACCAGATGTGGGCGGCGCAGTACATCCAGCTGGACCACCCGAACCGCTGGCTGACTTCGGGCGGCGCGGGCACCATGGGCTACGGCCTGCCGGCCGCCATCGGGGCGCAGATCGCCCATCCCGACAAGCCCGTGGTCTGCATCAGCGGGGATGCCTCCGTGCTGATGAACATCCAGGAACTGGCCACCGCCATGCAGCACCATGCGCCGGTGAAGCTGGTCCTGTGCAACAACGGCCACATGGGCATGGTGCGCCAATGGCAGGAACTCATCCACGAGGGGCGCTACAGCCATAGCTACAACGCCTCGATTCCCGACTTCGTCGCCCTGGCCAAAGCCTTCGGCTGGGGCGCCGCGCGGGTGGACCATCCCCGCGACCTGGATGCCGCGCTGGCGGCCTGCATGGCCCACGACGGGCCGTATTTCCTGGATGTCGCCGTCGTGCCGCTGCAGAACTGCTTCCCCATGATGCCGGCCGGCTACGGGCATCAGCAGGTCATGCTGTCCGAAGACACCTGGTACGTCGAAGAATGAAGGCCGCGCCGCCGGCCCTCCGGCCGGCGGCGCCCCGATTCAGTCCGTGACGCCGTGGCGGATGGCGACGGTCTTCAGGGTGGTGAAACCCAGCAGGGCCTCGAAGCCCTTTTCCCGGCCGTAGCCGCTGGACTTGACCCCGCCGAAGGGCAGTTCCACCCCGCCGCCGGCGCCGTAATTGTTGATGAACACCTGGCCGCAGCGCAGTTGCCGCGCCAGCCGCAACTGGCGGGCGCCGTCGCGCGTCCAGACCCCCGCGACCAGGCCGTAGGACGTGCCGTTGGCCAGCGCCAGGGCCTCGGATTCCGTGCGGAAGGATTGCGCGATCAGGATCGGTCCGAAGATTTCTTCCTGCGCCAATGCGCTGTCCCGGGGCACGTCCCGGAACAGCACGGGGGCCTGGTAATAGCCCTGGGCCGGCGCGCCCGGCGCGACCTGGCCCCGGGCGGCCTCGGTCAGGCCCTCCGCCTGGGCGGCGGCCAGGATCTGGCGCACGCGCTCGAACTGCTTCTGGTTCACCAGCGGCCCCAGGTCGGGATCCATGGATGCCGGCCCCGCCCGCAGGCCGCGAAAGCGTTCCGCCAGGCGGGACAGCAGGGTCTCGTAGCAGCCTTCCTGCACCAGCAGGCGGCTGCCGGCGGAACAGGTCTGGCCGCTGTTCTGGATGATGGCGTTGACGATCACGGGCAGCGCGGCGTCCAGGTCCGCGTCGTCGAAGACGATCTGCGGCGATTTGCCGCCCAGTTCCAGAACGGCGGGGCAGTGGTGGCGGGCGGCGGCTTCCGCCACCCGCTGCCCGGTCACGGTGGATCCGGTGAACGAGATGTGGTGGATGCCGGGGTGGGCGCTGAGCGCGGCGCCCGCTTCGTGCCCGTAGCCGGTGACCACGTTCAGCGCCCCGGCCGGGAAGCCGACGCGGGCGGCCAGTTCCGCCAGGTACAGCGTGGACAGGCTGGCGTCTTCGGCGGGCTTCACCACGCAGGCGTTGCCGGCCGCCAGGGACGCCCCGACGCTGCGCCCGAAGATCTGCACGGGGTAGTTCCAGGGGATGATGTGGCCCGTCACGCCGTGGGGTTCGCGCACGGTCATGACCGTGTAGCCGGTCTCATAGGGCAGGGTGTCGCCGTGCAGCTTGTCGCAGGCTCCGGCGTAGAACTCGAAATAGCGGGCCAGGGCCAGCACGTCGTTGCGGGCCGTGTGCAGGGTCTTGCCCGTGTCCCGGGCCTCGATGCCGGCCAGTTCGTCGGCGTGTTCCAGGACGGCGCGGCCCCAGTCGGCCAGCAGCCGCCCCCGGTCGCGGGCGCAGGTGCGCGCCCAGGGGCCGTCCAGGCTGTCGCCCATGGCGGCGTGGGCTGCCTGCACCGCCTGGTCGATGTCGGCGGCCGTGCCGCGCGCAATCTGCTCGTAGGCCAGTCCGTCCGATGGATCGATGACCGGGATGGTTTGCCCGTCGGTGGCGGGAACTTGGCGATTGGCGATGAAGTGGTGGGCGGGCATGCGGTGTTCCGTGAAAGGAGGTTCGGATGCGCCAGCGGCGGCCCGGCGCAGGCCGGCCGACGCTGGCGCGGGGTGTTCAGGCCCCGTCGATGTGATCGGCAATCGCCTGGCCGACGTCGACGGTCTTGGCGTTGCCGCCCATGTCGGGGGTGCGCGGGCCTTCGGCCAGCACGGTTTCGATGGCCCGCATGATGGCCTGCGAGGCATCGCGGCAGGCGGGCTGCCCCTGGGCGAGATGGTCCAGCATCAGGGCGGCCGACCAGATCTGGCCGACGGGGTTGGCGATGCCGCGCCCGGCGATGTCCGGAGCCGAGCCGTGGACGGGTTCGAACAGCGACGGCCAGACGCGGTCGGGGTTCAGGTTGGCCGACGGCGCGATGCCGATGGTGCCGGTGCAGGCGGGGCCCAGATCCGACAGGATGTCGCCGAACAGGTTCGAGGCCACGATCACGTCGAAGCGGTCAGGGTGCTGCACCATGTGGGCGCAGAGGATGTCGATGTGGAATTTGTCCCAGCGGACCTGCGGGTATTCCTGGCCGATGGCGGCGACGCGTTCGTCCCAGAAGGGCATGGTGATGGAAATGCCGTTGGACTTGGTGGCCGCCGTCAGGTGGCGTTCCGGACGCGACGCCGCGAGTTCGAAGGCATAGCGCAGCACCCGGTCGGCGCCGAAGCGGCTGAAGACCGATTCCTGGATGGCGATCTCGCGGTCGGTGCCGGCGTACATGCGCCCGCCGGCATTGGAATATTCGCCTTCGGTGTTTTCGCGCACCACCAGGAAATCGATGTCGCCGGGGGCGCGGTTGGCCAGCGGGCTGGGCACGCCGCGCATCAGCCGGGCCGGCCGCAGATTGACGTACTGGTCGAACTCGCGGCGGATGGTGATGATGGATTCCCAGATGGCGACGTGGTCCGGCACCCGGTCTGGGGCGCCGACCGCGCCGAACAGGATCGCGTCGTGCTTGCCGATCCGGTCCTTCCAGTCGGCGGGCATCATCCGCCCGGTGCGTTCGTAGTGATCGCAGCCCCAGTCGAATGTGTCGAAGTTCAGGTCAAGCCGGAATCGCCGGGCCGCCGCTCGCAGGACTCGCAGGCCCTCGGCCATGACTTCCACCCCGATGCCGTCGCCGGGGATGACCGCGATTGTCTGAGTCATTTTCTGGATCACGAAAATCAACCAGCTTATGACTCTAGCGGATTTTCGGACCGCGCGGTAGTGCGGGGGCGGAGGCCCGGATGCGGCGCGCGCCGCACGGGCCTCCGATGCGAATCCCGCCGCGTTTACAGCTGCACTTGCGCCGAACCGATCCCTTCGAAGGTGACGAGCACGCGCTCGCCCGCCCGGGCTTCCAGGATCCCCACCCAGGTGCCGGTGGTGACGACGGTTCCCGCGGGCACGACCTGGCCGTGACGGGTGGCGTGGCGCAGCCAGGCGGGCAGGCACCAGGCGGGCGCTCCCATCGGGTGGGTGCCGCGCCGTTCGACCGCGGGCCGGTCGCCGATTTCCACGCGGCAGGTCTGTTGCGCCCAGTCGCGCGCCTGCCAGGGGCGCCATTCGCCCAGCACCAGGGCGCCGTGGCACTGCAGATCGGCCAGGCGCATGAGCGCGGGCGCCTGCATGCACTCCTGCCAGCGCGAATCCACGACCTCGATGGAGACGGTCATGGCGTCGATCAGGGCGCTCGCGCTGGTTTCGTCCAGCGTTTCGGCGGCGGCCTGGTCGACGTCCCGGCCCAGGCGCAGCGCCACTTCCGCCTCGATGCCCCGCTGATGGAAGGGGAACGCGCCCGCCGTGGCGGGACTGTTCCAGACGCCGGCCGGCGGCAGCGGCGCGTGCGTGAGAACGGCTTCGCGATTGGGGCCGCCCGATTTCCAGCAGGACGGGGTGTCGGCGCCGAACCAGTCGAGTTCCCGGGCGACGGCGGCCTGCACGGCATAGGCCTCGTCCGCCGTGGAAAGCGCGCCGTCGTATCCGCCGGCGGCGATGGTCCGGCCCTGGCGCCGCGCCAGGACCAGCGCGTCGATGACCGGTTGCAGGGATGCCTGGGAGGGCGTGGAAAGCAGTGTGGAGGACATGGGTGGGAATTCCGGGGTAGAGAAAAAAGGTGGGTTGAGTGACGCGATTCGCGTCTCCGTCAAAGGTCCGGCCAGCGATGCGCCCAGGGGGCGGCCGCTTCGTAGGCTTCGCCTAGATCCAGCAACTGGTCGTCGGCGCCGAAGCGCCCGATCATCTGGATGCCGATGGGCAGGCCGCCGGCCGAGGGCGCCACCGGGACGGCCAGCGCCGGCAGCCCGGCCGCGTTGACCCAGCCCGTGAAGACCGCATGTCCGCGCGGGCCGACCTCCCGGCCGTCGATGACGGGAGGGTAGGCTTCGCGGGCGGGCCAGGGCAGGGCGGCGGCGGCCGGTGTGACCAGTACATCGTACTGCTCGAATGCCCGT
This sequence comes from uncultured Castellaniella sp., assembly GCF_937988725.1. GTDB lineage: Bacteria > Pseudomonadota > Gammaproteobacteria > Burkholderiales > Burkholderiaceae_B > Castellaniella. The sequence continues at coordinate 66,844 of NZ_CALKHS010000001.1, forward strand.
ACGCAATCGCGCCGCAGCGTTTCGATGTCTTCCAGCACCGACCACAGGCGCGCCGCGCTTTGCCGCGCGCCCTGTTCGGCCAGATCGTGGTATTTCTTCGACGCCTGCGCGCGCCATTGCGGAAAGCGTTCGAACATGCGCGCCACGCCCACCTGTCCGATGATCGGCCAGGCCTGGCTCATGAACGTCAGATCCAGCGGCATGGCGCCTTCCGCGACATCGTGCCCCAGGCCGCCGAGCACGTCCATCGCGCGGCGGCAGTGATCGGCGATTTCCGGATCCACCGGCGCCCCGTCCAGGGTCGGCACGTACAGGACGCGCAGGGTCTTGCGGCGCGCCATCTGGCGGCTTGCCTCGGCGGCGCTCAGGGAGCTTCGGTCCGAGGCTCGCGGTCCGCGCAGCGCCTCGAACAGGGCGCGCGCGTCGGCCACCGTCCGGGCCAGCGGGCCCACGACTTCCAGGTCGAGCAGCAGCGAGGGCAGTCCCCCGCCGCGCGCGATGGAACCAATGGACGGCTTCAGCCCCACCAGTCCGCAGTGGGAGGCGGGCCGGCGGATGGACCCGCCGCCGTCGGTGCCCAGCGCGATCGGCGTCACGCCCGCCGCGACGCTCGCGACCGCGCCGCCGCTGGATCCGCCGGGCGTGAGCGCCGTGTTCCAGGGGTTGACCGTCGCGCCGAACAGCGGATTGTCGGTATAGCCTTCCAGCGCGAATTCCGGCAGGTTGGTCTTGCCGATGATCAGGGCGCCGGCTTCCCGCAGGCGCGCCACGGGCATTTCGTCGGCATCCGACCGGTGGTCCTTCAGCGCGGGAGAACCCCAGGTCGTCGGCTGATCGCCGGTCTGGATGTTGTCCTTGATGCTGACGGGAATGCCGTCCAGCGCCGACAGCGGCCGGCCCGCCGCGTGGCGTTCGGCGGACGCCTGCGCGTCGCGCAGCACGGCCTCGTCGCGGCGGGCGATGACGGCGTTGAGGCGGGGATTCACCGCGTCCAGGCGCTGCAGGCAGGCCCGGGCCGTTTCGGCCGGGGTCAGCGTGCCCTGGCGATATCGCCGGCTGAGCTCCGCCGCCGACAGATGCCAGATTTCGGACGGTTCGGTCATGTTTTCCTCCTGGTTTCTACATGTGCGCCGGCAGCCAGGTGGCCAGCCCCGGGACGGCCATCAGCAGCAGCGTGAACAGAATCATGATGACGGCGTACGGCACCGCGCCCCAGATCGCGTCCTGGATCCCGCCGTTGTCCGGGCGGATGCCATGGACGACGAACAGGTTCATGCCGACCGGCGGCGTGATCATGCCCAGTTCGCAGACCAGCACGATGAAGATGCCGTACCAGATGGGATCGATGCCCAGCGCCATCGCGATCGGATAGGTGATGGGAATCGTGGCCACCTGCATGGACAGCACGTCCATGAACATGCCCAGGATCAGATAGAACACCAGCAGCGCCAGGATCAGGCCGGTGGCGGAAAAGCCCAGGCCGACCACCCACTTGGTCATCGTCTCGGCCACGCCCGTCAGGCTGATGGTCAGGTTCAGGATGAAGGCGGCGACCATGATCAGCAGGATCATGCCGCTGATGCGCGCGCTGGAAATGAAGCAGTTGCGCAGCAGCTCCCAGCTCATCTTGCCCGATTGCCACACGAAGAACAGCGCGGCCATGACGCCGAGCGCGGCGCTTTCGGTGGTCGTGGCGATCCCGAGGTACAGGCTGCCCATGACCACGCCGAACACGATGGCGGGCGGAATGAAGTGTCGCAGCAGGCGGATGCGTTCGCCCAGGGGCACCTTTTCCTCGCGCATGGTTTCCTTGTTCCACAGCGCCGATCCGGCGATGTAGAGCATGAAGCACAAGGTCAGCAGGATGCCGGGGATGATGCCGGCGATGAACAGCTTGCCGATGGAATTGCTGGTGAGCGATCCGTAGACGATCATGTTCAGGCTGGGCGGAATGAGAATGCCCAGCGTGCCGCCGGCGGCCAGCGAGCCCAGCGAGGACCGCATGGAGTAGCCCCGCGCCTGGAGCGAGGGCAGCGCGACTGTGCCCACCGTGGCGGCCGTGGCCACCGAAGACCCCGACGTCGCGGCGAACAGGGCGCTGCTGCCGATGTTGGTGTGCAGCAGGCCGCCGGGCAGGCGGCCCAGCCAGGCCGCCAGCGTGGTGTACATGCGGTCCGCGATCCCGGAGCGCAGCAGCAGTTCGCCCAGCAGCACGAACAGCGGGATGCAGGTGAGCAGGTTGTCGTTCTGGACGCCCCACACCACGGGCGCGATGGAATCCAGGAACGGCGCGCCGTAGGCGGCGATGCCCCCCACGATGCCCACCGCGGCCATGGACGTGACAATGGGCAGGCCCAGCAGCATCATGGCCAGCATGGCGCCGAATCCTAGTGCAATCATGGCAATACTCATGATCAGGCCTCCTGCTGGCGCTTGGCCAGATCGTCCAGTTCTTCTTTCACTTCTTCCTTCACGCTCTTGGGCGAGAACTCGCGCAGCAGATTCGCCTCGTCGCCCGACAGCAGCATCCGGAGCGCGCGCAGGCCGTATGCCGTGGCGATGGCGGCGAACGCCCCCAGCGAGATGAGCCAGACCGTCTGCGGATAGACCAGCGGGGTGGCCCAGGGCGTGGGCGCGGTGCTGCCGTAGGATGTGGTGTCGATCAGCACCTGGATCGCGTTCCAGCCGATGAAAAGGCCGAAGGCGGCCAGGCTGATGATGGAGAAGGCGTTGAGCCAGGCCTGCATGCGCTTGGGAAAGCAGTCCTGGAAGACGTCGACGCGGATGTGGGCGCGGCCGATCAGGGCAAGACTGAAGGCCAGCGTGGAACCGACGGCCAGCGCGTAGCCCCCCAGCTCGTCCGCTCCCTGGAGCGAGAAGTTGAAGACCTTTCTGGAGATGGTCTCGACGGTCACGATCACGGACAGCGCCAGGAAGATGACCCCGAACAGCGTGCCGAGCACGGTCTCGACGCGCTCCATGCGCAGGGCGTGCCGCTGGGGGGCGGCCTGGCCGGCCGGCCGCCCCTCCGCGGGACCGCTGCGGTCCGTGGCCACGAATCGCGGCAGGTTCTTGGAGGGGGCGGCGCTCATCATTTGATCCCCACAACCGGGCCGACGGCCGTTTTCCAGCGTTCGACGCAACCCTTGTTGACCTTGTCGCAGACTTCGGTCCAGGCGGGCAGCGACACCTTGGTGACCGCGTCCTTCAGCAGCGCCCGGTCGGCGTCGGAGATCGGCACGTCAACCAGCTTGTATTTCTTGCCGGTTTCGCAGGCCCGGCCGGCGTTGCAGTTGACCGCGTCCTTGAACAGCGTTTCGGAATAGACCCAGATGTTGTTCGTCAACTCGGTCACCGCCTTTTGCAGCGTCGCCTGCTGGTCCGGAGACAGCTTCTTCCAGGCCTTCAGGGTGATGGCGTAGCCGTTGACGGCCATCTGGAAACCGATCGCCAGCTGGTGCGTGGAGACTTCGGGCCAGCCGGACGAATTGGCGGAACTGGGGCCCGTGATGGCGCAGTCGACGACACCCAGCGACAGGGACTGGTGCGTGTCGGCGAATGAGATCGGCACGGGCGTGCCGCCGATGGTGTCGATGAACTTGGCCAGGTTCTGGTCGTACACGCGGACCTTCAGCCCCTTGATGTCCGCCAGCCCCTTGATGGGCTTGTTGCAGAACAGGATCTGCGGCCCGAAGGGGAAGGCGCCCAGCAGTTTGACGCCGAACTGCTTCTGCAGCCGTTCGTCGGCCTGAGGGAAGAAGGCGTCCACGACCTTGCGCGCAGTGGCGTAGTCGGGGTTCAGGCCCACCAGATCGAATCCCAGCAGCGTCGGCTCGTCGCGCGCGTTCTGGGGAAAGCGCAGCGAGGCGAGCTCGAACAGGCCGGATTTCAGCACCCGCAGCTCTTCGGTGTCTTTGACGCCCAGCGTGTCGATGGGCTTGTAGTCCATCTCGACGGGCAATCCGGTGGTTTTCCCGAAATTCTCAAAGAATGGCTGCTCTTGCTTCGACTGGATCAGGCCGGTGGCCAGCGGCTGGCCGATGACCCGGAACTTCAGGGCTTCCGCGGCGGAGGCCCCCGCGCAAAGCCCGGCCACCAGCGCGGCCGTCACCATGATGCGTGCATGTGCTTTCATTGTTTTGTCTCCTCGAGGGAATGGATTGTGGCGTTTATCGCTGTTTCTGTATATAGGAGGGGTTCAGCGGTGTTACGACGTGCTTTCCAGCGCTTCCTCATGGCGCGGCGCAGCGGCGGGTGTCGGTTCCTGCGGATGTCGAGCCTGGGGCTTGGCGGTCGTTCGCAGGTGCTTGAGCGCGGCGCCCACGCCGTCGCCCTTGAGTTTGACGCCGGCCATTTCCAGGCCCATTTGGCAGCCGCCCAGCGTGGCGACCAGCGACAGGTCGTTGGCTTCGCCCAGGTGGCCGATGCGGAACATCAGGCCCTTGAGCTTGCCCAGGCCGGCGCCCAGCGACATGTTGAAGTGTTCGTAGATCAGGCGGCGGACCTGGTCGGCGTCCACGCCCTGGGGCATCATCACGCCGGTCAGCACGGGGGAATGGCAGGCTTCTTCCACGCACTGGGTTTCCAGGCCCCAGGCGTTGACGGCGGCGCGGCATGCGGCGGCCAGGCGCTGGTGGCGCGCGAACACGTTGTCCAGCCCTTCTTCCTGGATCATGTCCAGCGCTTCGGACAGGCCGTACAGCAGGTTGGTGTTGGGCGTGTAGGGCCAGTAGCCGGTCTTGTTCATTTCCACGATTTCGTCCCAGGCCCAGAACGAGCGGCCGAGGGTGGCCTGTTTGCTGGCGGCCAGGGCTTTGGGCGAGATCGCATTGAAGCTGATGCCGGGCGGCAGCATCAGGCCTTTCTGGGAGCCGCTGACGGTCACGTCCACGCCCCATTCGTCGTGGCGGTAGTCGGCCGATGCCAGCCCCGAGATGGTGTCGACCATGAGCAGCGCCGGGTGGCCGGCCGCGTCGATGGCGCGGCGCACGGAGGCGATGTCCGAAGTCACGCCGGTGGACGTCTCGTTGTGCACGACGCAGACCGCCTTGATGACGTGCTCCGTGTCCTGCTTCAGGCGGGCCTCGATCATGTCGGCCTGCACGCCGCGGCGCCAGCCCTCGATGCCGGGAAGACCCAGGAATTCAGGCTTGAGCCCCAGGCGCTCGGCCATTTTCTTCCACAGGGTGGCGAAGTGGCCGGTTTCGTACATGAGCACGGTGTCGCCCTTGCTCATGGTGTTGCTGAGGGCGGCTTCCCAGGCGCCGGTGCCGGATGCCGGGTAGATGACGACCGGGTGGCGGGTCTTGAAGATTTTCCCGATGTTGCCCAGGACCTTGCGGCCCAGCGCGCCGAACTCCGGACCGCGGTGGTCGATGGTGGGGTAGCTGATGGCCCGCAGGATGCGGTCGGGGACCGGGCTGGGGCCGGGGATCTGGAGGTAGTGGCGACCGGCGGGGTGGAAGTTCAGATTAGGCATTGCGAGCATCTCCTGGCAAGGAATTAGGGGTAAGATTTATGTGTCGTTATACGTTATACAAAATACAATACCAGAAAGATCAGTCGGACAGTTAGTAAGTGATTACCCTATAAATGTATATTCTGAATATATAATTCAAAAAATGAACACACTTTCCATCAGCGACCTGAGCGTGACGCGTGACACGCTCCACCAACGCGTCGCCGCCCGTCTGCGTGAACTGCTGATCCAGGGCACGCTTCAGCCGGGCGCCAAGCTCAATGAACGCGAACTTTGCGAAATCCTCGGGGTGTCGCGCACGCCGCTGCGCGAAGCCATCCGGCTGCTGGCCGCCGAAGGGATGGTCGTGCTGGAAGCGGGGCGGGGGGCGTTCGTGCCCGTCCTGACCCGGGAAGCCATCGTGGGCGCCTTCGACGTCCTGGCCTCGCTCGAAGGCCTGGCGGGCGAACAGGCCGCGCAGCGCATCACGGACGAGGAACTGGCCGAACTGCGCGCGCTCCAGCACGAAATGCAGGCGGCGTTCGAACGCCGCGATCTGCCGACCTATTACGGGCTCAATGCGCGCGCGCACGACCTGTTCAGCCAGGCGGCCCGCAATCCCGTCCTGCGCGAGATCTGGGGCCAGCTGAACAGCCGCATGCATGCGCTGCGGTTTCGCTCCAACCAGGACGAAAAGAAGTGGATGCATGCGCTCAACGAGCACGCGCAGATCCTGGCGGCGTTGCAGAAGCACGACGCCGTGGCCGCGCGGCAATTGCTGGAGCAGCATCTGCACCGCAAGCGCGATGCGGTGCTCGAGCACCTCGCCACGGTCTATCCCAAGACGGCGGCGCAATAGCGCGGCGTCCGACTCGGGATCGAAGCGGCGCCCGGCGCGCCGTGTCGCAGCCTGGCGCCGGGGCTCTGTGATAACCCTGATTCCCGAGAGTTTTCGTTGCGACGCGTCAGGACTTCGTGTTAGAACACCAAGGGCCTGCGCGCTGTCGCGCGCGGCGCGGCTCCGCTTGGTCGCGAGGGCTGGATAACACCGATATCGGATTTGGGAGACGATGCATGGTTCACGGTAAAAAATTCGCTCGGTGGTTCGCGGCCGCCGCCCTGGTCGGCATGACCGCAGCCACCCCCGTCCTGGCTCAGACCACCCTGAAAATGGCTTACGCCCTGTCGGAGAACTCGCACTACGGCGCGGGCGCCGCGGCTTTTGCCAAGACGCTGGAAGCCAGCATGCCGGATTTCAAGATCCAGCAGTTCCCCAACAGCCAGCTGGGCGGCGAACGGGAAGTGATCGAAGGCCTGCAACTGGGCACCATCGACCTGGCCATCGTGTCCACGGGCGCGACGCTGAATTTCGTGCCGCAGACCGGGGTGTTCGACATCCCCTTCCTGTTCCGTGACCTGGCCCACGCCCGCAAGGTGCTGGACGGCAAGATCGGCCAGGACATGCTGGCCGAATTCCCCAAGCGCGGCCTGGTCGCCCTGGCCTGGGGCGAGCAGGGCTTCCGCCACCTGACCAACAACGTCCGTCCGGTCAAAGAGCCCGCCGACATCAAGGGCCTGAAGATCCGCACGACGGAAAACCCCATCCACATCGCCGCTTTCCGCCAGCTGGGCGTGCTGGCCACCCCCATGGCCTGGCCGGAAGTCGCCACGGCCCTGCAGCAGGGCACCATCGACGGCCAGGAAAATCCGCTGTCGGTGATCGTGTCCGTGAAGATGTGGCAGCTGCAGAAATACCTGTCGCTGACCGCTCACGTGTACGGCCCGGCGCTGGTGCTGATGGCGCCTTCGGTCTATGACGGCCTGTCGGATGCGGACAAGGCGAAATTCAAGGCCGCCGGCGTGGCCAGCGCCCAGGCCATGCGTCAGTTCGTCGACAAGGTCGAAACGGACGGCCTGGAAACCCTGAAGGCCAACGGCATGCAGATCAATACCGTGGACCATGCCGCCTTCGTCAAGGCCGTCGAGCCGGTCTATCCGCAGTATTACAAGCAGTTCGGCAAGGATCTTGTCGAATCCATCCGCAATACTCAGTAAGCGATGCGCGGGCTGGGTCTGATTGACCGGGGTCTGTCCCGGCTGGTGTCCTGGGTGGCCCAGGGTTTGTTGTGGTCGGCCGTGGCGGCCGGCTTCTATCAGGTCCTGGCGCGTTTCGTGCTGGAATCCCCATCCGCCTGGTCCGAGGCCTGGACTCGGGCTTCGATCATCTGGGCGGTCATGCTGGGCATGGCCCTGGCCTTTCGCCAGGGCGCCATGCTGGGCGTCGAGCTGCTGCACAACCTGCTGGCCCCGCGCAAGGCGCGGCTGCTGGAACACCTGGTGCTGCTGATCGTGATCTGCTTCCTGGGCTTCCTGGTCTGGATCGGCGCCGACATGACCTGGCGGGTGCGTTTCCAGAGCACGCCCAGCCTGGGGGTGTCGATCTCGTGGATCTACCTGTCCATTCCGGTCGGGGCCACGCTGGCGCTGTTCGGCGCCCTGGCCTATTGGGCCGAGGACGCCCGCGTGCCCTACGTTGAAACCGTCTAGGGGACTGCCATGTCGCAATTGATGGTCGTCTCCATGCTGCTGTTCTTCGGCCTGACGGTGCCGGTCGCGGTGTCCATCGGCCTGGCCACCATGGTCGGCGTGGGCTTCGACGGGCACATGACCTGGCTGGTGATCGCCCAGCAGCTGTACGCCGCTCTGGACAAATACCCGCTGGTCGCCGTGCCGTTCTTCATCCTGGCCGGCAATCTGATGGAAGAAGGCGGCATTTCCGAGCGCATGGTGGAATTCGCCAAGAGCGTGGTCGGCGGGGTGCAGGGCGGCCTGGCCTGCAGCTGCGTGCTCACCTGCATGATCTTCGCTGCGGTGGCGGGCTCCAGTGTGGCCACGACCTTTGCCGTGGGGGCCATCCTGATTCCCGCCATGGTGAAGCACGGCTATCCGGCCCCCTTCGCGGCGTCCCTGCAGGCTTCCGCGGCGGAACTCGGGGTCATCATCCCGCCATCGATTCCCATGATCCTGTACGCCGTGTCCACGGACACGTCCGTGGGCGAGGTCTTCATTTCCGGGATCGGGCCGGGCCTGCTGATCGTGGTGGGCCTGATGTTCTACGTCTGGCTGTACGCGCGGCGCAACGGCCTGGGCAAGCGCGACGGCGAGAATCGCCTGCCGGTCTGGACCTCGTTCAAGAAGGCCTGGTGGGCGCTGCTGATGCCCGTCATCATCCTGGGCGGCATCTACGGCGGCGTCTTCACGCCCACGGAAGCCTCGGCGGTGGCGGTGGTCTATGCCCTGTTCGTGGGCATCTTCATCTATCGCCGCCTGTCCTTCGCCACGTTGGGACGCACCTTCCACCGCTCCGTGGTGTCCACGGCCATCATCATGTTCATCATCGCCAACGCGGGGGTGTTCGGCTTCCTGCTGAACCGGGCGGGGGTGCCGATGGCTCTGGGCGAATGGCTCGGCCATCTGTTCGGCAGCGAGATCACCTTCCTGCTGGGCGTGAACGTGGCCTTGTTCTTCATCGGCATGTTCATCGAGACCTCGGCGTCCATCGTGGTGCTGGCCCCGCTGCTGCTGCCGGTGGCCACCCAGTTCGGGGTGGATCCAGCGCACTTCGGGGTCATCATGGTGGTGAACCTGGCGCTGGGCATGGTGACGCCGCCCTTCGGCGTGAACCTGTTCGCCGCCTGCACGGTGGCCAAGGTCCCCATCGAACGCCTGATCCGGCCGCTGCTGCCTTTCGTGGGCGTGGTGCTGGCCTGCCTGATGGTCATCACTTACTGGCCGGACCTGTCGCTGTATTTCCGCGACCTGGTGTACCGCTGACCGGCTGTTTGCCGGACGGGAACGAAAAACCCCGACGGATTCGATCCGCCGGGGTTTTTGCTGGTGGCGCGTTCCGCGCAGCGCAGGGATTTCTCAGCTTTTTGCGCGGATTTCCTTCAGCTGATCCTGGACGGCCTGCCACAGTTCGGGGCCGACGGCCTGCTTGATCTGCTCGTTGACCGGGGCGATGGTGCCGCGCATCTGCTGGACCTGGTCCGCGCTGACGGTATTGACCTGCATGCCGTCGGCCTTCAGCTGGGCCAGGGCCTTGTCGGCTTCCGCGCGCGTGTCCTTGCGCTCGAAATCGCGGCTGACCTTGGCCGCCTGCATCAGGATGCCGCGTTCGTCGGCGCTCAGGCCGTCCCACCACTTCTTGCTGGCGGTGACGATCCAGGGGCTGTAGACGTGATTGGTGACGCTCAGGTATTTCTGCACTTCATAGAACTTGCTGGACAGGATGGTGTTGTAGGGGTTTTCCTGCCCATCGACGGTTTTGGTTTCCAGGGCGGTGAACAGTTCCGAGAAGGGCAGCGGCACGGCGTTGGCGCCCAGGCGCTGGAACGTGTCCAGGAACACGTTGTTCTGCATGACCCGCAGCTTCAGGCCCTTGAAGTCCTCGGCGCTTTGCACCGGCTTCTTGCTGTTGGTCAGGTTGCGGAAGCCATTTTCCCAATAGACCAGGCCGACCAGGCCCTTGTCGCCCAGCTTGTCCATGATCTGCTGGCCGGTCTTGCCGTCCAGCACCTGGTCGGCCTCGGCCCCGGAGTTGAACAGGAACGGCGTGTCCCACAAGGCCATTTCAGGGGTGATGCCGACCAGCGTGGCGGTGGACCCGACCATCATCTCCTGGGCGCCGCCGATCAGGGCCTGCTGCATCTGGATGTCCGACCCCAGGGCCGCGGCGCCGATGGCGCGGACTTTCATCTTGCCGCCCGACAGCTTGGCGACTTCGTCGGCGAACACCTGGACGGCGCGCCCCTGGTTGGAATCCTGGTTCAGCCCGTAGCCGAAGCGGATCAGACGGGTGTCGGCGGCGTGGGCCGGCAGGCTCAGGGCGCCGGCCGCCAGGGTGGCGGCGAGGAACAGAGCTTTCAGTTTCATGGGGAGTCTCCTTGGTGGGGATGGATTGCCGTTTGGGGGCGGTTTCTATCGTCTCAGCCCAGCCAGCGGACCGGGGCGATGACGATCTGGGGGAATGCGATGAGCAGGACGAGCAGCAGCAGGTAGACCAGCAGGAAGGGAAGAATGCCTTTGACGACGGCTTCCATGCGCACGCCGCCCACGCCGGCGACCACGTTCAGCACGGTGCCCACCGGCGGCGTGATCAGGCCCAGGCAGCCGGTGAAGACGAACATGAAACCGAAATAGATCGGATCGATGTGCGCCTTCATGGCCAGGGGCAGGCAGACCGGTGCGAAGATCAGGATGATCGGCGTCAGATCCATGGAGGTGCCGACCAGCAGCAGGAACACCACCATGCAGGCCATGAACAGCGTGGGATGGGCCAGGATCGGCTGGAACAACTCGGCGAGCTGGTTGGGCAGGTCGGCCAGCGTGATCATGTAGGCGGCGACGGTCGCGGCGCCGCACAGGAACATCACCACGGCCGTCGTGATGCTGGACGCCACCAGGACGTCGTAGGTGGTCTTCCAGGACAGGGCCTTGTAGATGAAGCGGGACACCAGGAAGGCGTAGACCGCGGCGACCACGGCGGCCTCGGTCGGGGTGAAGACCCCGAAGCGGATGCCGCCCAGGATGATCACCGGCATGAAGATGGCCCAGGTGCTGTCGACGATGACCCGGCGGCGCTCGACGGCGGTGGCGCGCGGAGCGGCAGGCAGTTCGCAGCGGCGGGCCACCATCCGCCAGGCGATCAGCAGGGCGCCGCCCATGAGGATGCCCGGCACGACGCCGCTGACGAACAGCTTGCTGATGGAGGTATTGGTGGTGACGCCGTAGATGATGAAGGGCAGCGAGGGCGGAATGATGGGGCCGATGATGCCGCCCGAGGCCAGCAGGCCCGTGCTGTAGCCCATCGGATAGTTCTGCTGGCGCATCATGGGCACCAGGATCGTGGCCAGGGCGGCCGTGTCGGCGATGGCCGATCCGCTCATCGACGCCAGCAGCACGGCGGCGAAGATGGTCACGTAGCCCAGCCCGCCGGGGATGTGGCCGACGAAGGCGCGCGCCATGTCGATGATGCGCTGGCTCAGGCCGCCCGCGTTCATCAGTTCGCCCGCCAGCACGAAGAACGGCACCGCCAGCAGGGGGAAGCTGTCGAATCCGGCCTGCAGGTTCTGCGCCAGCAGTTGCGTGTTGAAGAAGTCCAGTTGCCACATCAGGGCCACGCCGGACACCAGCAGGGCGACCGCGATCGGGATCCCGATCGCCATGGAGGCGAACAGGACGGCAAGGAACAGCAGCGTGGTTTCCATGGGGATCCTCGTTCAGCCGCGCAGGCGGTCCAGCACGGCTTGTTTGAAGAGCAGGACTTCCATGGCGGCAGCCATGAACAGCGTGGCGGCGGCCGCGATCGACAGGGGGTAGCCGATGACCGGGCTGTGGCTGTGCAGGCCGGCGATCACCTGGTCCCAGGCGCCCTTGACGACCATGCCCAGGACGATGGCGCCGATCACGCTGGCCAGCGCGTCCAGGCCGGCGCGCGTGCGCGGGCCGACGCGGTCGACGATCAGGTCGAAGCTCAGGTGCCGTTTGTCGTAGGCGGTGACGACGGTGCCCATGCAGACCAGCCAGACGAACAGCAGGCGGGACAATTCTTCGTAGACCACCAGGCCGGTGCCGAAGGCGTAGCGCAGCACGACGTTGCTGAAGACGGCGAGAACCATCAGGGCCAGCGTGACGGCCATGAAGGCTTCCGCGGCCCTGCGGATGAGGGGTTTGCGGTCAGGAGCGGGCACGAGGCCTCCTTTGCAGCCAGTCGGCGGCGGTATGCAGGATGTCGTCCAGGGGACGTTCGCTGTCCAGGTGCAGCAGGCCGGCCTCGTCGTGCGGAGGTTCCAGCGCGGCGAACTGGCTGTCGATCAGCGTGGCGGGGAAGAAGTGGCTGGCGCCCCGGCCGGCGACCCGCTGCGCCGCCGCTTCCCGCCCGACTTCCAGCCAGATGAAGGTCAGGTCCGGCACGTAGGCGCGCAGCAATTGCCGGTAGGCGCGCTTCAGCGCGGAACAGCTCAGGACCACGCCCCCGGCGGCGTGGCGCGCAAGCTCCCGTCCCAGGGCTTCCAGCCAGGACCGCCGGTCCTCATCGGTCAGGGGAATCCCCGAACGCATCTTGGCGTGGTTCTGATCGCTGTGGAATGCGTCCCCTTCGATGAACGTCCAGCCGTGCCGCCGCGCCAGCAGTTCGCCGACCGTGGACTTGCCGCTGCCCGAGACGCCCATGACGACGACCGCCTGCCCGGGCGAAGCCGAAGCATGCGGCGAGGGGTGAGATAGCGCTATCTTTTCCATTGAAAAAAAAGGGCTCTTCCGTAAAATTGTGTCCGACGATCGGCGCTGAAGGTGATGAAGCGCAAAGATAGCGCTATCTTTATAGCCTCGACATTAGGGAATTCCTGTATGAACGATGATGTGCCTGCCAAGCCTCGCCCAGCGGCGGCGCCTCGCGGCCGCACCCGGGCGACGGGCCGGGTGACGCTGGCCGACGTTGCCGCGCTGGCCGGGGTCAGTCCCATCACCGCCTCGCGGGTCGTGGCGGGCAAGACCTCGGTGCGGGCGGAACTGGCCGAACGTGTGCGGGCGGCGGTGGCGCAGCTGGGCTACCGGCCGGATCCGTCCGCCCGGGCGCTGGCATCGGCCAAGAGCGGCCACGTCGTGGTGCTGATCCCGCTGCTGTCCAACACCCTGTTCACCGAGTTGCTGGAATCCGTCCAGAACGTCATGTGGGACGCGGGATACCCGATCTTCGTCGGCATCACCCAGTACCAGCCGCAGCGGGAAGCCGCGTTGCTGGAAAGCTACCTGTCCCATCGGCCCGCGGGCCTGATCCTGACGGGCTTCGACCGCAGCGAGGCCCAGCGGCGGCTGATCGCGGACAGCCGCACGCCCTGCGTGCACGTGATGGAGCTGAGCGCGGATCCGACCCTGTATTGCGTCGGCATGTCCCAGAAAGAAGCGGCGCGGACCGTCGCCCGGCATCTGCTGGACCGGGGGCGGCGCCGTATCGCCTTCGTGGGCGCCCAGCTGGACCCGCGCACCCTGGAACGCGCCGAGGGCTTTCGCGGCGCCCTGTCGGCGGCGGGCTGTCACGATCCCCGCCTGGAGTTCCTGTATCCCAGGCCGTCGTCGGCGGCGCTGGGGGCCGAGGCGTTCCGGCGCCTGGTGACGGAACACCCCGACCTGGACGGCGTGTTTTTCTGCAATGACGACCTGGCGCACGGCGCCTTGCTGGAAGCCCTGCGGATGGGCATTCCGGTGCCGGAGCGCGTCAGTGTCGTGGGGTTCAACGACCTGCCCGGCAACGAGCAGATGCTGCCCGCGCTGACCAGCTTGCGCACGCCGCGCCGGGAAGTCGGCGAGGCCGCCGCCCGGATGCTGCTGCAGCTGATCCGGGGAGAGCCGGTGGCCGACCCCGTGCTCGATCTGGGGTTCGAACTGAAGGTCCGGGCCAGCAGCTGACGGGGGCGGGCCGGGACGGGATGCCCCGCCCGCGCCCGGCGGCGCTGTCGTCCGCCGGGCGCGGCTCAGAATGCCGGGCCGTCGTCGTCCGGCGCCGTGGCCGCGGTCTTGCGGGCGGGCGTCTTGCCGGCCTTGGCGGTCGATTTCGCCGGAGCCTTTGCCGCCTTGCTTGTCTTTGCGGCTGTTTTTGCGCTCGTCTTGGCAGGCGCCTTCGCGGCGGCCTTGGTCTTGGCCGGGCCGGCCTTGCCGGCCGCCTTTCCCGCCGTGGCGGCTTTTGCGCCCGCCTTGGCCGGGCGCGGCTCGAATTCGAAGCCGATCTTGCCGTCGTCCTGGCGCACCAGATAGGCCTTGAACTTGCGGTTGGTGCGGCTGGACACGAAGCCGTCGAACAGTCTGGTCTTGCCGGTGGACAGCAGCTGCGTCATCTGGTCGGCGGGGATTTCCTGTTGCAGGATCACCTTGCCGCTGCGGAAGGTGCAGGTCTTGTTCGGCCCCACCGAATGTTCGCAGACGTAGTTCATGCCGTGTTCGTAGACGTGGCCGCCGCATTTCGGGCAGGCGCCCAGCGGCGTCTGGCCGGAGAAATCCACGGCCTCGGTGTCTTCGTCTTCCTTCTGGCCGAAATCGAATTCCAGCTTGAATTCGTCGGTGATGCGCAGCACGGCGGCAAAGGGGCGGCCCATCTTGCTGATGAAGCCGGTCAGCGGCCCCAGCGTGCGTTTTTCCAGCAGTTCCTCGACTTCGGAGACCTCGAAGGTGCGCCCGCCGGGGTGCTTGCCGATGGAGAAGTCGCAGGCCGTGCAGGCGTAGCGGCGGTAGTTCTCCTTGACCACGCCGCCGCACTTCGGGCAGGGGGTCTGCAGGGTCGCGTAGTCGCCCGGGACGGTGTCGCGCTCGTATTCCTTGGCGCGCTTGACGATCACCTGCGTCATCTGCGCGATTTCGCGCATGAAGGATTCGCGGTCCAGCTGGCGCTGTTCGATCAGCTTCAACTGGTGCTCCCATTCGCCGGTCAGTTCGGGCGAGGTCAGTTCGTTGACCCCCAGGCCCGAGAGCAGCGTCATCAGCTGGCGTGCCTTGGCGCTGGGAATCAGGTCGCGGCCCTCGCGGCGCAGATAGGTTTCGTTGATCAGGCCTTCGATGATGGATGCCCGGGTGGCCGGAGTGCCCAGGCCGCGTTCGGACATGGCCTCGCGCAGGGCCTCGTCGTCCACCAGCTTGCCGGCGCCTTCCATGGCCGACAGCAGCGTGGCTTCGTTGAAGCGCGCGGGCGGCTTGGTGACCAGGGCGCGGGCCTCGATGTCCTCGGTGCGCACGCGTTCGCCGTCGGCGACGGCCACCAGGGAACCGTCTTCGCCCTGGGATTCGCGGCCGTAGATGGCCAGCCAGCCCGGCGACACCAGGACCTTGCCTTCGGTCTTGAAGCGATGCCCAGAGACCTGGGTGATGCGGGTCGTGACGCGGAATTCGGCGGCAGGGAAGAACACGGCCAGGAAGCGCCGCGTCACCAGCTCGTAGATCTTGAATTCGGCGTCGCTCAGTTCGCGCGGCACCTGCAGCGTCGGGATGATGGCGAAGTGGTCGGAGATCTTCTTGTCGTCGAAGATGCGCCGATTGGGCTTGACCATCTGCTGCGCCACGGCCTGGGCGGCGAAGGGCCGCACGGAACGCGCCACGCCCGATTCGCTGTCGGCCAGCACCTGCATGGTCTGGCGCACGGTGTTGACGTAGTCCTGGGGCAGGTAGCGGGAATCCGTCCGGGGATAGGTCAGGGCCTTGTGGCGTTCGTACAGGGTCTGGGCCAGGGCCAGGGTGGTCTTGGCGGAAAAGCCGAAGCGGGAGTTGGCCTCGCGCTGCAGGCTGGTCAGATCGAACAGGGCCGGCGACAGCTGGGTGCTGGGCTTGGATTCCTCGGTCACGGTGCCGGGTTGTTCGCGGCAGGCGCTGACCACGCTCTGGGCGGCGCTGGCCGACCACAGGCGGGAGTCGCGGGCGTCCGGGTCCTGTTCGTTCTTCTTGAAATCGGGGTCGAACCAGCGGCCTTCGTACAGGCCGGCGGCGGCGACGAAGGTGGCGTGGACTTCCCAGTAGTCGCGGCTGACGAAGCTGCGGATGCGGTCCTCGCGTTCCATGACGATCGCCAGGGTCGGCGTCTGCACGCGGCCCACAGGGGTCTTGAAGAAGCCGCCGTCCTTGCTGTTGAAGGCCGTCATGGCGCGGGTGCCGTTGATGCCCACCAGCCAGTCGGCCTCGGCGCGCGACCGGGCCGCCGCTTCCAGCGGTTTCATGGTCTCGTCGTCGCGCAGGTTGGCGAAGGCGTCGCGGATGGACGCCTGGGTCATGGACCGCAGCCACAGCCGCTGGATGGGCTTCTTCACGCCGGCGTACTGGACGATGTAGCGGAAGATCAGTTCGCCTTCGCGGCCCGCGTCGCAGGCGTTGATCACGGCGCCCACGTCCTTGCGCTTGAGCAGCTTGACCAGCAGCTTCAGGCGCTCGGCGGAACGCTTGTCGGTCGGGCCGAGCTCGAATTGCGGCGGAATCACCGGTAGGTGCGTAAAACTCCATTTGCCGCGGACCGGGTCGTTGGGCGCCACCAGGCTGAGCAGGTGTCCGACGCTGGACGACAGCACGTATTGCTCGCTTTCGAAGTAGTCGCCTTCGCGGGTGAACCCACCCAGCGCCCGGGAGATATCCAGAGCGACCGAAGGTTTTTCAGCAATAATCAGAGTTTTAGTCATGTGGTTCCATTGGCGGCCGTTTTGCGACCACGATAGCGCGGATCATACGAGGGGGCACCGCACCATGCAAGTCACCACACCCTGGCAGGCAGTCGGCAAGCCGCTCTGGTGGCGCCGGAATCTGGCCCTGGGCATCGGCTTGCTGGCCGCCGTGCTGGCCGGATCCGCCCTGGTGTCCTGGGTGGCCGCCAACTGGGTGCGGATGGGGCCGCAGGCGCGGCTGGCGCTGGTCCAGGGGGGGCTGGCGCTGACCGTCGTCCTGGGGGCGGCGCTGGCCTGGCTGGGCAGCCGCTGGGCCGGTGTGCTGACGGGCGTGGCGGCCCTGGCGACCGGGGCCTTGCTGGCTCTCGTCGGTCAAATATATCAAACCGGCGCTGATCGCTGGCAATTGTTCCTGCTGTGGGCGGCCTTGATCACGCCCTGGCTGTTGCTGGTGCGTTCCGTCTTCCTGACGCTGTTGTGGGCGGCCTTGCTGAACCTGGCGGCCTGGCTGTGGGTTGGCGGCGAAGGCCTCTGGTCCTGGCTGGATGGCGGCCCGGCGGCGGGCGTGTGGCTGGTGGGGCTCAACGCCGGCTTGCTGCTGGCCGTCGAGTGCGGGCGGCGGTTTCTGCGGGATCCCTGGCATCTGGCGCGCCGGGTATTGGCGGCGGCCATGCTGGCGTGGGCCTTCAATGTCGTGGCGCTCGGCTCCGTGGGGCAGGGCGATTATCCGCGGTTGACGCAGGACATGCTGCTGGGCCTGCTTCCGGTGGCGGTCCTGTATGCGGTGTACGGTCATTGGCGCCGGGATCTGGCGGTGGTGGCGCTGGCCTTGCTGGTGGGCATCGGGCAGGTCGGCGCCCTGTGGGTCCGGATGCTGGATTCCCTGGATGGCGTCCTGGGTCTGGCGGTGCTGCTGCTCGCGCTGGTCTGGCTGGCGGCTCATCACCTGCTGCACCTGCGGCGAGCCGGCATGGCGGCCGGACCGCTGCCGGCGGATGCGGCGGATGCCTTGGCGACCGGATCCGGGCCCTCCCTCGGCGAGGTCCTGGACGGCCCGGAAACGGCGGCGCCTGACCAGGATGCGTCGCCCCCCTGGTATCTCACGGTGTTGCGGGTGGGGGTGCTGATTCCGGTCCTGCTGTTGCTGGGATTCTGGGTGGCGGCCAGTTTCGAGCTGGATTCCGCCGCCGACGCCCTGGCGGCCGGGGTCATGCTCATGTGCCCGGGCCTGCTCATGGCCCGGCTGGCCCGTCGCGGCGTCTGGCCGGAGGTCGGCGGGGTGCTGGGCGTGCTGGGGCTGTTGCTGTGCGCGAGCGGAGTGCTGTTCCTGATGGGCGACGATGGGGATCGGCTGACCCGCCTGTCGATTCTGGCGGCCGCCGGCGGGGCGGTCTATGTCTTCTCTCCGCAGTTCTCGATCCGACTGGTGGCGGCGGGTCTGGTGCTGGGCATCGGGTTCTGGCTGAGCGCCCCGGAGGCGACGTACTTCGACTGGCAGGCGGGTGCCCGGGGCGCGGGCGCCGGCGCGTCGCAACTGGCCTGGCGTCTGTGGGTATTCCTGGCCGCCGGAACGGCGCTGTGGGTCTGGTCCGTCCAGGCGGCGCATCGCAGCGGCTGGCGGCCCCTGGCCTGGGCCTCGCTGGCCATGGCGGCGGGCGTGGCCCTGCTGCTTGCGTGGTCGATGCGGCTCCCGGCGCGGGAATGGCCCTGGTTCGGCCAACTGGCCATGTTCCTGTGCGCCTTGTTGCCGGGCTTGCTGCTGGCTGCCTGGATGGCGGCGGTCCGTCCTGCCTTGCCGGCCGTGTTGCGCGCCGGCGTGCCGCTGGCCGCCTGCGTCGCGGGCGTGGGCTGGGTGGATATTCCCGCTTTGTCCGTGGCGCTGGTCTGGCTGGCGCTGGGACGGCTGACCGGCGGGCGGGTGCTGCAGGCGCTGGCCGTGCCGCTGGGCCTGCTGGGGCTGCTGGCTTACTACCTGAATGCCGGAAACGGGGCCAGTCTGCTGGACAAGGCCATGATCCTGGGGCTGACGGCAGCCTGGCTGACAGGCGTGACGGCGGTCCTGGCGGCGCCTCTGCGGCGCGGCGGCAGCGGGCCGGCCAGGCGTCCCCGCTGGCTGCCGGCCGGGATTCTGGCCGGGGGCGCGCTGGTGCTGGGACTCGCCCAGGCGCAGGTCCATCAATATGAAACTCTTCTGGCCCAGGGCCGGTCCGTGGTGCTGGCTTTGGCGCCGGTGGATCCCAGGTCCCTGCTGCAGGGGGACTATATGGCGCTGGACTATGTCGTGCGCCGCGCGGCCGATGACTTGTTGCGTGCGAATCCCGAGACTGAAGGCCAGGTGCGTCGCGCAGGGCGCGGTTGGCTGCTGCTGCGACAGGACGGCCAGGGCGTCTGGCAGTTGCAGGGCATCGTGATCGATCAGCCGCCGGCCGCCACGCCCGACACGGTCGCGCTGGCCTTCCACTGGCGGGATGGTTCCCTGGATTTCGGGGCGGACAACTGGTTCTTCCCGGAAGGGCAGGGCGAACGGTTCGCCAACGCCCGGTATGGCGTGCTGCGGGTCGCGCCCGATGGCGACGGCCTGCTGGCAGGTTTGCTGGATGCCCAGCGGCAGCCGCTGTAATTTCCGGGCGCGGTCGCCCGCAAGGCGGCCAGGCCGCGTAGCGGGGCATTCCCGCGGACGGTCGGGTCGTCAGGGAAAGCGCCGCGCCCACTGAGCAGTCGCCAGCGGCCAGAAATCGTCCGTGGCGGCTGCGGGCAGGCGGGTGAAGCCCAGGGCGCCCCAGGCCCGCTGCAGGGCCTCCAGGGGCTGGTTCAGGTCCAGGGCGGGGGCATGATTCTGCTTGGACAGCTTGCGCCCCTGCGCGTCGAGCACCAGCGGCACGTGCAGCGTGCGCGGGCAGGGCAGGTCCAGCGCCCGCGCCAGCTGGCGCTGGCGCGCCGTGGAATCCAGCAAGTCGGCGCCGCGCACCACGTCGGTCACGCCTTGCAGGCCGTCGTCCACGACGACGGCCAGTTGATAGGCCCACAGGCCGTCGGCCCGGCGGATGATGAAGTCGCCCGCTTCCCGGGCGACGTCCTGGCTTTGCTCCCCCAGCCAGCGGTCCTGGAAGACCTCGGTCCCGGGTTCGACCAGGAATCGCCAGGCCGGCAGCGCCCGTCGGGAGGAAGCCGGACGCCGGGCGTCTGCCCGGGAGGGCTGCGAAACGTGCGCTTCATCCCGCGCCGCGCGGGCGGGGGGGGCATTCCGCGGCGCGCCGGGCCCGGGCCGGCAAGTGCCCGGATACGGCCCCGGCGGCAGTTCGCGCCGGGTGCAGCGGCAGGCGTAGACACGCCCCGCCGCCTGCAATCGCCCGAAGGCCTGTTCATACAGGGCGTGGCGCCGGGTCTGCCAGACGGGCTCTTCGTCCCATCGCATGCCCAGGGCCTGCAGCTGGCGCATGATCACCCGGTCGGCGCCGGGCACGGTGCGGGGCTCGTCGATGTCCTCGATGCGCAGCAGCCAGAGCCCTTCATGGGCGCGGGCATCCAGGTAGCTGGCCAGCGCGGCCGCCAGGGACCCCGCATGCAGCGGGCCGCTGGGGCTGGGGGCGAAGCGGCCGACGTAGCCCCGGTGTCCGGCTACGCGCGGGCCGGCCTGGATCGGGCTGGACATCAGCGGCGATGCGGCGTCGCGCCGTCGAGCCTAGTGGGACAGCCGGCCGTCATCGTCGGTCAGCAGTTCCTCGAACACCAGATGGTCCACTTCGGCCTCCTGGCTCCAGAGCACCATCAGCGCCAGGACCTTGATTTCCGCCAGGGACAGCGGAGAGTGATCCGCCGCCTGGGCCGCTTCGATCAGGATTTCCCGCAGGGCGGGCGGCAGGCTGCCGGAGTGTTCCAGGAAGCTGATGAAGCCGACGGCCTCGGTGCCCAGGGTGGCATATTCTTCGTCGGTGTAGATGCGGGCGGCGCTGCGCTGCGCATCGCGCATGATCGCCAGCGGCAGGCAGCGTTCGGTCGTGCTGGCCAGGTCGCGCAGCCAGTTCAGCGCGTCGTCGATGTCTTCGTGTTCGAAACCGACGGCCGCCAGCTTGTTGGCCAGGATCTCGGCGCGCGGGCAGGCCTGGGGCGTGTAGTAGTTCTCAAACAGATAGACTAGGATATCGTACATGGTGATGGGCGAGGCGGTGTTCCCTGATAGTGTACTTGGCTTGGCAGGGAGAACTCCATGGCCTGCGTTGCTTGTCCACCTCACCGCTTGCACGCGGTTCGGATTCGTCAGGCATTGAATAGCCCGCCGGGGCTATTCAATGTCCGGACTCATCCAGCGCGATCAGCGTTACGCCCTCTGTGACCTGGTCCCCCACGGCGTAGAACACTTCCTGCACGGTGCCGTCGTGGGGCGCCTCGATGGTGTGCTCCATCTTCATGGCTTCCATCACCACCAGCGGCTGGCCTTGCTTGACGGTATCGCCGGTCGCCACCGCCACGGACAGGATCTTGCCGGGCATGGGCGCGGTCAGGCCGCCGCCCGCGTCGTCGGCCTGGCCGCTCGCCAGGGCGATCGGGTCCTGCCAGTCCAGAGTGTGGCGCCGGCCGTCGGCGAAGATGTCCAGCCGGGCACCCTGCAGATAGGCTTCGGCGCGGGTTTCCGTGTCGCCCAGGCGGATGCGCAGGCGGCAGGGATGGCGGCCGTCGGCCTGCCAGTGAAAGGGCTGGAAGGCGCCTTCCTTGCCGATGGCCAGTTGCCAGTCGGCGCCCTGGCGTCGCAGCCGCACCGCGCGGCTGCCCAGGGCGTCCTGCAGCGGCAGGGCGCGTTCGTAGGCGTCGCCCACCCGCCAGCCGTCGGCCAGCTGCCAGGGGCTGGACGGCCGAACGGCCGCGCGGGCGTCCGCCGCCCGGCCCGGGACCGGGGCGGGCAGGGGGTCGGAGCCGGACAGCCCGTCCTGGTGCAGCACGACGGCGACCGCCAGGGCCAGGACGGCGTCCGGCGTCGCTGCCGCCGCCGGGAACAGCCGGTGGTGTTCGCGGGGAATCAGCCCCGTATCCAGGTCCGCCGCCACGAAGGCAGGGTCGTCCATCAGCCGGCCCAGGAAGGCGATGTTGGTGTGCAGGCCCGTGGCCCGCACGGCCGCCAGGGCGTGCAGCATGCGACGGCGGGCCTGTTCCCGGTCCTTGCCGTGCACGATCAGCTTGGCGATCATGGGGTCGTAGTAGGGCGTGATGGCGTCGCCCTCGCGCACCCCGCCGTCCACCCGCACGGGTCCCGTCTGGAAGCCGACGTGGGCGGGCCATTGCAGCGCGTCCAGGCGGCCGATGCTGGGCAGGAAGTCCTTGTCCGGATTTTCCGCGTAGACGCGGGCCTCGATGGCGTGGCCCTGTATCCGCAACTGGTCCTGGGACAGGGGCAGGGGCTCGCCCGCCGCCACGCGCAGCTGCCATTCGACCAGATCCTGGCCGGTGATGGCTTCCGTGACGGGGTGCTCCACCTGCAGCCGCGTGTTCATTTCCATGAAGTAGAAACGCCCGTCGGGCTCGGCGATGAATTCCACCGTGCCGGCGCCGACGTAGCCCACGGCCTGGGCGGCGGCCACGGCGGCCTGGCCCATGGCGGCGCGCCGTTCGGGCGTCATGCCGGGTGCGGGGGCTTCCTCGATGACCTTCTGGAAGCGCCGTTGCACCGAGCAGTCGCGCTCGAACAGGTAGACGCATTGCCCGTGCGTGTCGGCGAAGACCTGGATCTCGATGTGGCGCGGCTTTTGCAGGTAACGCTCGACCAGCACCTGCGGGTTGCCGAAGCTGCTGGCGGCCTCGCGCTGGCAGGACGCCAGCGCGGCGGCGAATTCGCCGTCGGATTCGACGATGCGCATGCCCTTGCCGCCGCCGCCGGCGCTGGCCTTGATCAGGACCGGGTAGCCGATGGCGCGGGCCTGTTCCTGCAGGAAATCGGGTTCCTGTCGGTCCCCGTAGTATCCCGGGACCAGGGGCACGTCGGCGCCCGCCATCAGGGTCTTGGCGGCCGATTTGCTGCCCATGGCGGCGATGGACCGGGCCGGCGGCCCGATGAACGCCAGCCCCGCGTCGGCGCAGGCCTGGGCGAATTCGGCGTTTTCCGACAGGAAGCCGTAGCCCGGATGAATGGCCTGGGCGCCCGTGCGCAGGGCCGCGTCCAGGATGGCGTCGGCCCGCAGGTAGCTGGCCTTGGGTTCCGGGCCGCCGATCGGCACGGCGACGTCGCAGGCCTGCACGTGGCGGGCGCGGGCGTCGGCTTCGGAATAGACCGCGACGGTGCGGATGCCCATGCGGCGTGCGGTGGCGGCGATGCGGCAGGCGATCTCGCCCCGGTTGGCAATCAGGATGGTATCGAACATGGCGGCTTCCTTACATTCTGAACACGCCAAAGCGCGTGGCTTCGGCCGGGGCGTGGCGGGCGGCGGCCAGGCCCAGGCCCAGCACCCGCCGCGTGTCGGACGGGGCGATGATGCCGTCGTCCCACAGCCGCGCCGTGGAATAGTAGGGGTGGCCTTCGTGTTCGTACTGCTCGCGGATGGGTGCCTTGAAGGCGGCTTCCTCTTCGGCGGACCAGTGTCCGCCCTTGCGTTCGATGTTGTCGCGGCGCACGGTGGCCAGCACGCTGGCGGCCTGTTCGCCGCCCATGACCGAGATGCGGGCGTTGGGCCACAGGAACAGCAGTCGGGGGCCGAAGGCCCGGCCGCACATGCCGTAGTTGCCGGCGCCGAAGGAGCCGCCGATCAGCACCGTGAACTTCGGCACGGCGGCGGTGGAGACGGCCGTGACCATCTTGGCGCCGTGGCGGGCGATGCCTTCGTTCTCGTATTTGCGCCCCACCATGAAGCCGCTGATGTTCTGCAGGAACACCAGGGGGATGTTGCGCTGGCAGCACAGTTCGATGAAGTGCGTGCCTTTCTGGGCCGCTTCGGAAAACAGGATGCCGTTGTTGGCGATGATGCCCACCGGCATGCCGTAGATCCGGGCGAAGCCCGTGACCAGCGTGGTGCCGAACCGGGCCTTGAATTCCTCGAAATCGGACGCGTCCACGATGCGGGCGATGACTTCGCGCACGTCGTAGGGCTTGCGGGTGTCCTGCGGAATGATGCCGTCCAGTTCCGCCGGGTCGTGCAGCGGTTCGGCCCAGGGACCGCTGTCGGGCAGGGGGGGGCGGTTCAGCCGGGCGACCGCGTCGCGGGCCAGGCGCAGGGCGTGGGTGTCGTCTTCCGCCAGGTGGTCGGCCACGCCCGACAGGCGGGTGTGCACGTCGCCGCCGCCCAGGTCCTCGGCCGAGACCTCTTCCCCGGTGGCGGCCTTGACCAGGGGCGGGCCGCCCAGGAAGATCGTGCCCTGGTTGCGCACGATGATGGATTCGTCGCTCATGGCCGGCACGTAGGCGCCGCCCGCCGTGCAGGACCCCATCACCACGGCCAGCTGGGCGATGCCCATGGACGACATGACGGCCTGGTTGTAGAAGATGCGCCCGAAATGGTCGCGGTCCGGGAAGACTTCGTCCTGATTGGGCAGATTGGCGCCGCCCGAGTCCACCAGGTAGATGCAGGGCAGGTGGTTCTGCTGGGCGATTTCCTGCGCGCGCAGGTGTTTCTTGACGGTCAGGGGGTAGTAGGTGCCGCCCTTGACCGTGGCGTCGTTGCAGACGATGACGCATTCGGTGCCGCCCACGCGGCCGATGCCGGTGATCAGGCCGGCCCCCGGGGAGGCGTTGTCGTAGACGTCATGGGCGGCCAGGGGGGACAGTTCCAGGAAAGGCGTGCCGGGGTCCAGCAGGCGCTCGACCCGTTCGCGCGGCAGCAGCTTGCCGCGCGCCAGATGCCGGGCGCGGGCCGATTCGCTGCCGCCTTGCCCGGTGCGGGCGATCTGCTGGCGCAGGTCGTCGACCAGGGCGCGCATGGCGCGGGCGTTGTCCTGGAATTCCTGTGATCGCGGGTTGATGCGGGATTCGATGACCGGCATGACGTTTCCTGGGGATAGAAATCGGGTCGCGGGCGCCGCGGCGGGATGGCCGGCGCGGCGCCGCGGGCGGACCGGCGGCGGATGGCGGCCGGCCCGCGAGGGGGAATGCTTACAGCATCTCGATGGCCAGGGCCACGGCTTCGCCGCCGCCGATGCACAGGGACGCGACGCCGCGCTTGCCGCCGGTCTTGCGCAGGGCGCCGATCAGCGTGGTCAGCAGGCGGGCGCCGGATGCGCCGATGGGGTGGCCCAGGGCCGTGGCGCCGCCGTGGACGTTGACCCGGTCATGCGGCAGGTTCAGTTCCTTCATGGCGGCCATGGTGACGACGGCGAAGGCCTCGTTGATCTCGTACAGATCGACGTCCTCGGCCTTCCAGCCGGCCTTGGCCAGCACTTTCTGGATGGCGCCGACCGGAGCGGTGGTGAACCACTGGGGCTCTTGCGAGTGCTGGGCGTGGGCCACGATGCGGGCCAGCGGCTTGGCGCCCAGTTCCTGGGCCTTGGAGCCGCGCATCACCACCAGCGCCGAGGCGCCGTCGGAAATGGACGAGGAATTGGCCGCCGTGACCGTGCCGTCCTTCTTGAAGGCGGGCTTCAGGGTCGGGATCTTTTCCGGCATGGCCTTGAACGGAGCCTCGTCGGTGTCCACGACGGTGTCGCCCTTGCGGCCGGCGATCGTGACGGGCGCGATCTCCCATTTGAAGCTGCCGTCTTCGGAAGCCTGGCGGGCGCGTTTCAGGGATTCCAGGGAGAAGGCGTCCTGCTCTTCGCGGGTGAAGTGGTATTTCGAGACGCAATCTTCCGCGAACACGCCCATGGCCGTGCCGCGCTGGTAGGCGTCTTCCAGGCCGTCCAGGGCCATGTGGTCATAGACCGTGGAATGGCCGTAGCGGTAGCCCTGGCGGCCCTTGAGCAGCAGGTAGGGGGCGTTGCTCATGCTTTCCTGGCCGCCGGCCACCACCACGTCGGCCGATTCGGCCTTGATGATGTCGTGCGCCAGCATGACGGCCTTCAGGCCCGAGCCGCAGACCTTGTGCAGCGTGCTGCAGGCCACGCTCTTGGGCAGGCCGGCGCCCAGGGCCGCCTGGCGGGCCGGAGCCTGGCCCTGGCCCGCCTGCAGGACGTTGCCCATGATGACTTCCTGGACGGCTTCGCCCGCGATGCCGGCGCGTTCGACGGCGGCGCGGATGGCGATGGAGCCCAGTTCATGGGCGGACAGGCCGGACAGGCTGCCCATCATGCCCCCCATGGGGGTGCGGGCTGCAGAGACGATGACGATGGAATCGGACATGGTGAACTCCTAGGGCTGCTGGGCCGGATCCGGGTTGGATGCGGCGGGTTTCAGAGACTGCAGGCGCCGGGCAGGGTCGTAGGGAAAGATGTCTTCGATGCGTCCCTGGGAGGCGCGCGTACGGCAATCTTGCCACCATTCTGCCCGCAATAGTTCGGCGTGGTGTTTTAGAAAGGCGGCGCGCACCCGGGGGTCGCCCAGCAAAAATCGTTCGAATTCTTCCGGGAAAACATCGTTGGAGCCCACGGGATACCAGGGTTCTCCGGACATTTCGGCTTCTTCGTTGGGGGCGGGCGGGATGCGGCGAAAGTGCATTTCCGTCATACGCTGTATTTCGTCATAGTCATAGAAGACCACGCGCCCCAGCCGGGTGACGCCGAAGTTCTTGTACAGCATGTCGCCCGGGAAGATGTTGGCGGCCGCCAGTTCGCGAATCGCCTGCCCGTACTGGCGCACGGCCGATTCCAGCGCGGCGTCGGAGGCCCCGGCCAGGAAGATGTTCAGCGGCGTCATGCGCCGTTCGATGTAGACGTGCTTGAGCACCACCAGATCGTCGGTCTCCTCGATCAGGCTGGGCACCTCGGCCCGCAGGCCTTCCAGCAGGCGGGGTGAGAACCGGCTGCGCGGCAGGGCCACCAGGGAATATTCCCAGGTGTCGGCCATGCGGCCCACGCGGTCGTGCTTCTTGACCATCTGGTATTTGCGCCGCACCGTGGCCTCGTCCATGCCGTCCTTGGCGATGCGGTCGCGGATCAGCTTGAAGACGTAGGGGTAGGACGGCTGGTTGAACACCGTCATGACCATGCCCTGGATCCCCGGGGCGTAGTCGAAATCGTCCCGCGAATGCGCCAGGTGATGCAGGAAGTCGCGGTAGAACAGGGTCTTGCCCTGTTTCTGCAGGCCGATGGTGGTGTAGATCTCGGCCTTGGGCTTGCGCGGAAACAAGGTCGACAGGAATTCCACGTAGGCCGCCGGCGCTTCCATGTCCACCAGGAAGTACGCCCGGGTGAAGCTGAAGAGCGTGCTTAGGTCGTCGCTGGTGTGCAGCAGGGCGTCCAGCTGGATGTGGCCCGAGGGCGTGTGCAGCAGGGCGATGGCGAAGGGATGGATGGCCGTCTGGTTGATCAGGCGCCCGACGATGTAGGCCCCCTTGTTGCGGAAGAACAGGGTGTTGAGCACCTGGATCTGGCAGTCGGGCGCCAGGCGCTTGCCCAGGCCGCGCGGCACCGTGCGGCGCAGGTGGCGCAGGCCCATGCGGGCCAGCTTGCGGGCATCGGTCGGCAGGTCCTGATAGGGCGCGGCCAGGCCGAAATCGGCCGCCATCCGCACCAGGCACGGCAGCAGGCCTTCGGTCAGCGGGTAGTAGGACCGGTAGGTGGACAGGGCGCCGTCGATGTATTCGGTCGCCACGGCCGGGCGCACGAACAGGAAGTCGTTGTTGAAGTAATTGCGGTGCAGGATGCGGCAGGACACCGAATTGAAGAACGTTTCCGCGCATTCGGGCTGCAGGTGGCTGGACAGCAGTCCGATGTAGCAGGCCTTGGCGGCCTGCCAGAATTCCAGCTGCTCGGGCGTCAGGGCGGTGTCGGGGGCGGTCTGCGCCGGCGTGGTGCCGCGCAGCGCCTGGCCCAGCGTGGTGGCGCATTCGCGCACCCGCGTGTCGTAGTATTCGATGCGTTCGCGCGACAGCTGCTGGATGCCGTGCCAGTCGCCGGATTCGAACAGCGATTTGGCCCGCTGGGCGCTGTAGCGGAACAGCGAATAGTGCCGATCGAACCCCGCCAGGATGATGCGGGCCACGGCGTCCGGGGATTGGCCCCGGGGCGTGACCGGCTCGATGTGCTGGTGATCGCCGTCGCTGCGCATGATGTCAGGCGGTTTCGTTGAACAGTTCGCGGCCGATCAGCATGCGGCGGATCTCGCTGGTGCCGGCGCCGATTTCGTACAGCTTGGCGTCGCGCCACAGGCGTCCGGTGGGGTTGTCGTTGATGTAGCCGTTGCCCCCCAGGATCTGGATGCCTTCGCCGGCCATCCAGGTGGCTTTCTCGGCGCAGTACAGGATGACGCCGGCGCAGTCCTTGCGCACCTGGCGCGCGTGCTGGGCGCCCAGCCGGTCCAGGTTCTTTCCCACCGTGTAGCAGAACGCGCGGCAGGCCTGCAGCGTGGTGTACAGGTCGGCCAGCTTCCCCTGGATCAGCTGGAATTCGCCGATGGCCTGGCCGAACTGCTGGCGCTCGTGCACGTAGGGCACGACCACGTCCATCACCGCCTGCATGATGCCCAGCGGGCCGCCGGCCAGCACCGCGCGTTCGTAGTCCAGCCCGCTCATCAGCACGCGCACCCCGCCGTTGACCTCGCCCAGCACGTTCTCCGCCGGGACTTCGCAATCCTGGAAGACCAGTTCGCCGGTGTGCGAGCCGCGCATGCCCAGCTTGTCGAGCTTCTGCGCCACGGAGAAGCCGGGGAAGGATTTTTCGACGATGAAGGCGGTGATGCCGCGCTGATGGGCCTGGGGATCGGTCTTGGCGTAGACCACCAGCGTGTCGGCGTCCGGCCCGTTGGTGATCCACATCTTCGTGCCGTTCAGCACATAGCGGTCGCCGCGCTTTTCCGCCCGCAGCCGCATGCTGACCACGTCCGATCCGGCGCCGGGTTCGCTCATGGCCAGGGCGCCGATCTGTTCCCCCGACAGCAGGCCGGGCAGGTACTTGCGTTTCTGGGCTTCGGTCCCGTTGCGATGGATCTGGTTCACGCACAGGTTCGAATGCGCCCCGTAGGACAGGGCGATCGAGGCGCTGGCCCGGGAGATTTCCTCCATCGCGATCATGTGCGCCAGGTAGCCCAGGTTGGCCCCGCCGTAGGTTTCGGACACCGTCACGCCCAGCAGGCCCAGGTCGCCGAATTTGCGCCACAGGTCCATCGGGAACTGGTCGTCGCGGTCGGCGGCGGCGGCGCGCGGGGCGATCTCGGACTGGGCGAAATCGCGCACGGCGTCGCGCAGCATGTCCAGATCGGATCCGAGTTCGAAATTCAGGCCGGGTAGATCCATGGGAAGTCTCCTTGGGGTGGCGGGCTCGCCTTATTTGTTGGCAATCGAGTGAAGGTCGGCGTCGGCCGTGGCGTGCGCCGCGTCCAGGCGGCTGCGCAGCAGGGCGGCGCAGTCGGCCTGCTGGCGGCGCAGTTCCTTCAGGGTTTCATCCAGGTCTCGCCGCTGCTGTTCCAGTTTCTTGCGGTGGGCGTCCAGCACGTCGGCGTAGTGCCGCAATTGCGCCGTGCTGCTGGCGTGGCTGCGGTCGTACAGATTGATGAGGCTGACGATCTCCGCCAACTGCAGCCCCAGGCGGCGTCCGCGCAGCGCCAGTTTCAGGCGGGTGCGGTCGCGCGGCGCGTAGACGCGGTTGCGCCCCGATCGGGCCGGGCTGACGATGCCCTGGTCCTCGTAGAAGCGGATCGTGCGCGGCGTGACGCCGAATTCTCGGGCAAGCTCGGAGATGGTCCAGGTGGCTTGGCTCATGGGTCCATGCGGTGGTCGGGACGAGGCCTCATTATGCTAGCAGTTTACGTTAACGTAAAGTAGAGACTCTGCCATAATACGGGGAACGATCAAGGAGACGCGCATGAACCCGCAGGAACAGGAACTGCAATACCCCTGGGACCAGACGCTGCCCGAGGCCGGCCATGCTCTGGCGGTGGCCGATGGCGTGCGCTGGATCCGCATGCCGCTGCCCTTCGCGCTGGACCACATCAATCTGTGGCTGCTGCGCGATCGCATCGACGGCCGCGATGGCTGGACCGTCGTGGATTGCGGCATCGACCGCGGCGAAGTCCGCGACACCTGGGAGGCCGTCTTCGCCCAGTCTCTGGACGGCCTGCCCGTGCTGCGCGTGATCGTCACCCACATGCACCCCGATCACGTCGGGCTGGCGCACTGGCTGTGCCAGCGCTGGCAGGCGCCGCTGTGGATGTCCATGACCGATTATGCGGTGGCGCGGCAGTGGGCCGGTTCTTCGGTGGTCGATTCCACCCAGGAAGGCAGCGGCCCGGGCGGTGAAGGCGCGGCGCGCCATTTCGCCCGCCACGGCCTGGTGGATCCCGAAGCCCAGGACATGATCCGCCAGCGCCATGACTATTACACCCGACTGGTGCCCGACGTGCCCCGGCGCTTCCATCGCCTGATGCATGGGCAGGACGTGCAGATCGGCGGACGCCCCTGGCGGGTGATCGTCGGCTACGGCCACGCGCCGGAACACGTGTCGCTCTGGTGCCCGACCCTGGGCGTGCTGATTTCCGGCGACATGGTGCTGCCGCGCATTTCCACCAACGTCAGCGTGTTCGACCTGGAACCCGAGGCCAATCCCCTGCCGCTCTATCTGGACTCCCTGAAGGCCTACGACGGCCTGCCGGCCGATGCCCTGGTGCTGCCTTCGCACGGACGCCCCTTCCGGGGCCTGCACCGGCGGATCGCCCAGCAGCAGGCCCACCATGCGGAACGCCTGGCGGAAGTCCTGGCCGCCTGCGTCCGTCCCCAGAGCGCCTATGACCTGCTGCCCGTGCTGTTCCATCGCAAGCTGGACCTGCACCAGCTCAGCTTCGCCATGGGCGAATCCATCGCCCACCTGCACGCCCTATACTTCCAGGGCGCCCTGACGCGCACGGCGGATGCCGACGGCATCTACCGCTTCCGGCAGGCGTGACCGGGTCCGCCCCGCTTGCGGGGCGCGCCCATGCCGACTGACGAATACAGGATCCTGATCACCATGACTCGCGACGCGACTGGCCGTGCCGACGACCGCATCGACACTTTGCTGCAGCATATCGGCCAGGCGCCGCTGGACCCCGTGACGGGTTCCGGACCGGTCGCCCTGCCGTCGATGCGCACCAGCACCGTGCGCTTCGCGTCCATGGACGTGCTGGACCGCGCCCAGGCCGCGAAACAGCGCGGCGAACGCGTCCCCACCTACGGCCGCGTCGGCCTGCAGACCCACGAGGCCCTGGAAACCCTGTTGTGCCGCCTGGAAGACGGCCAGCGGGCCTTCCTGGCGCCGTCGGGCATGGCGGCCATCAGCATGGCCCTGATGGCCTGCCTCAGCCAGGGCGACCATGCCCTGGTCGTGGATTGCGTCTACGGCCCGGTGCGCTACCTGCACAAGACCATCCTGTCGCGCATGGGCATCGCCATGGACTTCGTGCGCGCCGACCTGGACAGCCTGCAGGCCGCGCTGCGGCCCGAAACCCGGGTGCTGTATCTGGAATCCCCGGGATCCCTGCTGATGGAAATGCTGGACCTGCCCGCCCTGTCGCGCTGGGCGCACGATCTCGGCCTGACGGTCGTGGCCGACAACACCTGGGGGTCGGGCTACATCTATCGCCCGCTGGCCCTGGGCGCCGACGTCTCCGTGATCGCGGCCACCAAATACATCGGCGGCCATTCCGACCTGATGCTGGGCGCGGCCGTGGCCCGCGATCCCGCGCGGATCGCCCGGCTGCATGAAACCCACTATGCCCTGGGCAATACCGTCAGCGCCGACGACGCCTGGCTGGCCCTGCGCGGCGCCCGCACCCTGGGCCTGCGCATGCGCGGTTGCGGCGAAAACGCCCTGGCCGTCTGCCAGTGGCTGGCCGACCAGCCGCAGGTGTCCCGCATCTTCTTTCCGGCATGGCCGCAAGACCCCGGCCACGCGCTGTGGCGGCGCGACGCCACCGGTTCCAACGGCCTGCTGGCCGTGGCGGTCGATTTCACCGAACCGCAGGCGCGCCGCGTGATCGACGCTTTGCGCCTGTTCGGCATCGGTTATTCCTGGGGCGGCTACGAAAGCCTGGTGACGCAGGTGGAACCGTCGGCCCTGGCGTCCCACGGCTATTGGGCGTCGACCGCCGACGACCGCATGAAGGCCGGCACGGTCCTGCGCCTGCACATCGGGCTGGAAGACCCGGCCGACCTGATCGAAGACCTGGCGCAGGCGTTTGCTGCGGCGGGGTAATTGTTTTTGGCGGGGGGTGTTCTCTTGCACGGGCGTGGCGTGTCGGCTGCCCGCGCAAGAAAGACGCTGCTTACTTCCCAGCCAGCACCTGCTTCACCAGCTTATCGGTCTCATCGATCGCGCCCTGGTAGCTGCCCGTGTGCGACGGCGAGGTCACGTACTTGCCGCCGATCGCGAACGACGGCGTGCCGTCGATCTTGTAGGCCTTCGCCAGCTCGTCCGCCCGCGTGACCTTCGTCTGCACCCCGAACGAATTGAACGCGTCCGTGAAGGCCTTGCGGTCCACCCCCTGGGCGGCCACCCAGTCGATGATCTCGTCCGCCTTGAACAGCTGCTTGTTGTCCTCGTGGATCGCCTTGAACACCGCGTCGTGCAGATCCAGCCGGCCGACCGCTTCCAGCGCGTAGTACAGCTTCTGCAGATCCTTCATGCTGGCGTTGAACGCCACCGGCACGCCCTTGAACACCACCGTGTCCGGCAGCGTCTTGCGCCATTTCACCACCATCGGCTCGATTTTCGCGCAGTGCGGGCACGTGTAGGCGAAGAATTCCAGGACTTCGACCTTGCCCGGCGTGTCCGAAGGCTGGACCGGATCCAGCGTGTCGAACTGGGCGGCGTGCGCCGGAGACAGGGCCAGTGCGGCCAAACCCAGCAGTACGCCGGAAGCGAAGCGGGAAAACAGGGCTGTCATGATCGTGAAACTCCAAAAAATCCACAGGGACGGTGATCTGTTGGATCACTATAACCAGATCCGGTTCCCTGCTGTGTGAATATGGTCTCTGGCCGGCCGGGGTTCAGGGGCGGACGACGGAAGATTCGATTTTCTCGTCGCCCAGCTTGCTGCGCGCCTTGTTCATCTCGTCGATCCCCTTGAAGGGGCCTACCCGGACCCGGTTGATCGCCGAGCCGTTCGATTCCCCGGCCTCGATGCGCACCGGCAGCCCCAGCAGCACCACGCGGGCCAGCATCGCCTGGGCTTCCGATTTGGAGCGGAAAGCGCCGGTCTGCAGGAAGTACGTCGTTTGCGTATTGGCGGCCGGTTTGTTGGACGGCGGCGCCGGCGGCGGGAACGGCAGACTGGCGGTCGGGCCCGAGGGCTTGGCGACGGCGGCCGCATCGGGCGCCTTGGGCGCGGGTGCCGGTGATTTAGCGCCCGGCTGATCCAGGCCGGCGATGATCTGGCCGATCGCGTCGGACAGCGGGTTTTCCGGCTGACCGGGTTCGGGCGCGGCGCCCGGCGGATTGATGGAACCGCCGCCCTGCGCCGGCGTGCGGGTGCCCGCCGGGCCGTCCTTGCCGTACAGGGCGATGTTCGGATCCGGCGCGTTCTGGACGTCGGGCAGCAGCGTGGTCGGGGCGTCGCGGCTGGCCTTGTCCTTGAAGGGCATCGGCGCCTTGGTGACGAACAGCGCCACCGCCACGGCGGCGGCCACGCCCAGCACCATGCCCAGGACCAGGCCGAACCAGGCGCCGCCCGAGGCTTTTTTCTTGCGAGTGGCCATGCTTTACATCCGTTCGGGGGCGGACACCCCCAGCAAACCCAGGCCGTTGGCGATGACCTGGGCCGTGGCCCGCGCCAGGCGCAGGCGGGCGGCTCCCAATGCGGGATCATCCACCAGAATGCGTTCGGCGTTGTACCAGGCGTGGAAATCGGCGGCGCAGTCCCGCAGCCAGAATGCCAGCTGGTGAGGGGCCAGTTCGTGGGCGGCCTGCGTCAGCACGTTGGGGTATTCCGCCAGGCGCTGCAGCAGGGTGATTTCGGTGGGCGCCGTCAGCAGGGACGGATCGGCGGACTGGGCCTGCTGCGCCGTGTCGTGCTGGCGCAGCAGCGAATGGATGCGGGCGTGCGCGTACTGGATGTAGTAGACGGGGTTTTCTTCGCTGTGCGACAGGGCCAGGTCGATGTCGAAGACGAATTCCGAATCCGCCCGGCGCTGCGCCAGGAAAAAGCGCACCGCGTCGCGCCCCACCCAGTCGATCAGATCGCGCAGGGTGACGTAGCTGCCGGCGCGCTTGGAAATCTTGACTTCGGCGCCGTCGCGCATGACGCGCACCATCTTGTGCAGCACGTAGGCCGGATAATCGGCCGGAATGCCCAGGCCCAGCCCCTGCAGGCCGGCGCGCACCCGCGCGATCGTGCCGTGGTGGTCGGTGCCCTGGATGTTGATGGCGTGGTGGAAGCCGCGTTCCCACTTGGCGACGTGATAGGCGACGTCGGGCACGAAATAGGTGTAGCCGCCTTCGGACTTGCGCATCACGCGGTCCTTGTCGTCGCCCGTGCCCAGTTCGGTGGTGCGCAGCCACAGGGCGCCGTCCTGTTCGTAGGTGTGGCCGGCGTCGATCAGGGCCTGTACGGCGCGGTCCACCCGGCCGCTGGTGTACAGCGAGCTTTCCAGGTAATAGTTGTCGAAGCGCAGATCGAACGCCTGCAGATCCAGATCCTGTTCGCGGCGCAGATAGGCCACCGCGAAGCGGCGGATCGCGTCCAGGTCGTCCAGATCGCCGCTGGCCTGAATGGGGTCGCCGTCGCTGGCCTGCACGGTGGCGCGGGCCCGGTAGTCGCGGGCGATGTCCAGGATGTATTCGCCCTTGTAGCCGTCCGCGGGGAAGTCCGGGCTGTCGGGTTCGATGCCGCGGGCGCGAGCCTGCACGCTGATGGCCAGGTTGTGGATCTGGTTGCCCGCGTCGTTGTAGTAGAACTCGCGCGTGACCTGCGCGCCCTGGGTGGCGAACAGGCGGCAGATCGAATCCCCCAGGGCCGCCTGGCGGGCATGGCCCACGTGCAGCGGCCCGGTCGGGTTGGCGGACACGAATTCCACCAGAATGCGTTCGTCATGCGCGGGGCGGTGACCGTAGAGGGTTCCCTGTTCCTGGATGACGCCCAGCACGGCCTGGTGGGCGGCCGCCGACAGGCGGAAATTGATGAAGCCGGGGCCGGCGACCTCGGCCTGCGCGATGAGTTCGGCGGCGGCCGGTCGGGCCAGGACGGCGTCGACGATGGCCTGAGCCAGTTCGCGCGGATTGCGGCGGGCGCTGCGGGCGGCCTGCATGGCGATGTTGCAGGCCACGTCGCCGTGTGCGGCGACCTTGGGGCGTTCCAGGGTGATGTCCAGCGCGTGGCCGGGGATCAGGGCGTCCAGGGCGTCGCGCAGGAGGGAAATGAGCTGGGTGGTGTGCTGTGGCAGCATGACGGAATGATGAGCGGTGATGGCGGCATTCGGCATGATGAGCGTGCCCTGCCGCCAGAGATATCCCGAAATGATAGCCCGATTTATCAGCGCATGCCCGGCAGGCCCAGCTGCGACTCCAGCCAGGCCCCGTAGCCTTGCATGTCCACCTGGCCCACGACGTTGCCGGCGTTCAGTTCCCAATGGCTGATGCGCTGGATGAAGGTTTCGAAGATCCGGCGCTGGGCGGCGCCCAGCCGGGCGTCGTCCCCTTGCGGGCCCAGCGACCGGGTGCCGGTGTCCTGCAGTTCGCGGTCTCCGGCCAGCAGGCGCTGGGCGGGATTGCGTTCGTCGTGCAGCCGGGCGCGCGATACCTGTTGATCCTCGGCGGCCAGTGCCTTCAGGGGGACCAGGGCCGCCAGCGCCTGCCAGCGCATCCAGTTCAGCGCCACGTCCGACAGGTCGCCGTCCGCCCGCGGCCGGCCCTGCTCGTCCAGCAGCAGCCCGCCGCCGATGTCGGCATGGGCGCCGATGAAGGGGGCTTCCACGGTGTTGGCGGGCGCGCCCGCGCTGGCCGACACCAGGGGGAAGAGGCTGCGCAGTTCGTGCAGCGCCACCGCGTGCGCCACCCAGTTCCAGGCCCCGGCGATGGACAGATCGAAGCCCGCGTTGGCCGCCCCCAGCAGGCCGAACTGGGCCACAGTATCGAACAGGCCCAGGAAGCGCAGGTCCACGCACAGGCCGATCGCGCCGCGCAGGGGGTCGTCGTAGGAGAACCAGCCGTTGCGCGTCTGGCGGGCGATGCGGTTGGCGAAGTCGCGGGCCAGGGCCGCGCCGCGCGAATACCCCAGGATGTCGATGGGCACCGGGGCGGCGGCCCCTTGCGCCCGCTGCAGGGCGTTCATCAGCGACTGCCATTGATTGCGCAGGATCTGGCCGCTGCCGGCGGCGGTCACGGCGTCCCAGTCCGCGTACAGGTTGTTGCCGGGGCCGGCGTGGTAGTAGGCTGGCCCGTCGTCGTAGACCTGGGCCAGCTTCCAGACGTTGCTCTGATTGGCGCGGCCATAGCGGGTGCCGTCGAATGCCAGCAGGATCAGGCCCAGCGGGTCGGCATGGCGCATCGGCTGCTGGGCGGCGTAGCCCAGGGCCTGCTGGCCAGGGACCGGGCCCAGGGGATCGGGTTCCAGATAGTGGCCGCGTTCCGGGAGATAGGTGCGAAAGACGTTGTCGTGCCAGCCGGTGACGGGATCTTCATCCTGTCCGGGGCGGCGCAGCGGCAGGTCCAGGTCCCCTGCCAGCCGGGCAGTCCTGCCCAGCGTGTCGTAGCCGGCCAGCCACCGGACGGCGCGCGTCTCGTCGGTCATCATGACGGGGGCGCCCAGCAGGTCGGCGTGGATGAAGAACAGGCGCGTGTCGTCCCGTTCGTCGGTGCGCAGCAGTCCCACGGGGACGTCCTGCGCGTACAGATAGCGTTCGCTGACGCCGAAGCGCGGCGCCGCGGCCCCGTCCGGCGCGGCGGGCCGGACCCAGCGGGCCGCCAGCCGGTTGTCCAGGTAGTAGCGCTCGATGGTCCGGTGGTCCGACTGCTGGCGGATCTGCTGGCCCCGGGCATTGTAGGTATAGCGGGCCAGCGTCCGGCCGCCCTGGCGCACCTCGGCCAGGCGCTGCTGCGCCTGATAGCGCAGGGCGCGGTCGCCGACCCGCTGCGGCAGGCCTGCGGCATCGCGGCGGATCGGCGGGATCGAGGGCCGCGATGACGTCGGCTCGTGGAATGCCTGGGAGGCCGGGCGCCTCGGGCTGCGTCCGGCCAGCGTGCCATCCGGGGTCCAGGCCAGCCAGCGCCGGTGTCCGGCGTCTTCGGTGTCGCTGATACCGCTGCCGCTTGCCTGGATGCCGATTATGCGCTGCTGTTCATCATAGGCATAGCGGCGCTGCGTCAGGCGGTCCGAGGCTAGCACGGTGTGCCGCAGAACCAGGCCGTCGGGATCGTGTCGGCGGTGTTCCGCCCATAGGATGCGCGGACCGTCGGTGACCGTCAGGCGATCCGCGCGTCCTTGCTCGTCCGTGCCGCTTTGCAGCTGCAGGCCGTTGCCATAGCGGTAGCCGGCCAGACCGGCGACGGTGGCGATCACGGGATGCCGGGATCCGTCGGCCGCTTCCCAGATCAGGCTGTCCAGGCGGCCGTCTGGGGTCCAGGCGGTGTGCAGGGCGCCGCCTTCGGGCAGGCCGTGGCGCAGCAGGCGGCCCGCGCCGTCGTAGGCGAAGGTTTCCCGGTACGTCAGCGGGCCGGACGGATGCGGGCGGCGGATGGATCGGGCGCGCAGCCGGCCGTCCGGGCCGGTCTCCAGGGTCTCGGTTTCCGCCGGGTGGTCCAGGCGCCGCAGATGCCGGCCGTGCCAGTCCAGCGCGACCGCCACCCCGTTCTTGCCGTCCCCCGTGTATAGCAGGCGGCGGGGCCGGCCGGTCGCGTCCCGCTGCAGCTCCAGGCGGTCGCCGTTGGCGTGTGCCAGCGCCAGCAGCCGGCCCCGGGCGTCGTAGCGCAGCCGCGTCCGCCCCGTCAGGGTGCTGGTCCAGGCGCTGCGGCGCCCCTGGGCGTCGTAGTCCATGACCAGGCCGGGCCAGCCGCCTTGCGGCTGCTTCAGGCGGCGCAGGCGGCCGTCCGCAGCGCGCTCGATCCGCAGTCCGCCGATGGCCGTCAGACGCCCTCGGGCATCCCGTCCCACGGCGCCGGGCGCCTCCACGGGATAGCGCAGGTCCAGCCGGCCGTCGGTTTGTTCCGGCGGGCCGGGGATGGCCTGGATGACCCTTCCGTCGGCGTCGTAGGCCCAGCTGCGCATCCGCTGCGCGCGCCCGGCGCGGTCTTGCAGCGTGACGCCGGTGATGGCGGTCGGGCGGCCCGCCTGGCGGTGTGTTTCATAGTGGTAGCGGCGCTGCATGCCGTCCGGGCGCCGGACGCGGATCAGGCGCGGCGCGGCGGGGTGGCCGGGAGCGGATGCCGGGAGGTCGTATTCATAGGTGAAGGCGCCCAGCGGGGTTTCCAGGGACTGCAGCAGCGGATGGTTCCCTTGGAGGCCGTAGCGCGGCGTCAGCTGCTGCGCGCCTGTCCGGATGCGGGCGATGAGGCCCTGGAACGGGCCATCGGCATGGTAATCGATCCGGGTGGCCGGCTGCCCGGGCCTGAGAATGGCCAGCAGGCGACCCTGGGAGTCGAAATCCAGCCGCTGCCCGCTGGAATCCGTCCAGAGCCACGCCGCCCGGCGGCCGGGGGCCGGCTGGCCTTCGGTGGGCAGCCAGACGGCCGGCGCTTCGTCGGAAAGCGCAGGGCGGGGCGAGGGATCCGCGGCGGGGGCCGCCAGGATGCGTCCATTGCCGGGATGCAGGGCGCGGCCTTGGGCGTCGTAGCGCGTGACCCGGCCGTCGGCCAGCCGCAGTTGCCAGCCCTGCGGCGCGCGTGTCAGGGCGACTTCGTAATCGCTGGTCCAGCCCGCGCCCAGGGCGCCGGCCTGGCGAAAGCCGGATCGGTACAGGCGGGCGAAGCCCGGGCGGCTGCCGTCCGGCGGAGCGGGCAGGTCGATGTCCCGCAGGAATTTTTCGCCGGTGATCCGATGGATGGGGTTGCTGATGCCGGTATCCAGGTCCGCGTCGCGAGCGGGCCCCAGGGACGACCCGGCGCCGCAGGGCGGCAGCTTGCCGGGATCCGGCGGCGCCGGACAGGTCAGGGCGGGGGCGGCGTGCGCCGGGCCGGGGCCTGGCAAGGCCAGGGCCGCCAACAGATGGAATCCCAAGGCCGCCAGCGGCGGCCTGATGCGGGGAAAGCGGCGTCGGCCGGGGGTTTCGGGCATGGCTCGGCTCCTGTCAATGTCGGATATTTTCCGACTTGGCAGGGTGCTGAACTTGGGTTAGTGTACGTTTATGTCCATTGCGGAAAACCCACCATGCTCATACTGTTCCAGTCCAAATCGGCGGCCGAAGTCCTGATGTTCGCCCAGCACGCCAAACCGATTCTGCTGGCAGCGGGCAAGAAATTCGATACGCCGGATCTGCCTGAGCGGGGGGTCATCACCCGCGACCAGCTGGATGCGGCCATCGCGGGCATCGAATCGCTGGTGGCCACCGACAGCAGCCACGACGATCATTCCGGCGATCACGATGATTCCACTGAACACCCCATCGCCCAGCACGTGGGCATGCGCCGTCGGGCGTGGCCGCTGCTGGCCATGCTGCGACTGTCCCGCGAAAAGGGCGAAGACGTCACCTGGGGACCCGCCCCCATCTGGTAAGGAAGCCGCGCCATGCAGGGTCACGTGATCATTGTTTTCGATGCGCATCGTTCGCTGGAAGTCGCAGTCGATGCGCCGATCGATGCCTCGCTGGGTCATGCGGCCCGCGACTGGTTCGAACAGCGCTGGGAAGCCCTGGGATGCGAACCTTTGCGGGTCAGCGGCAAAGTACTGCTGCTGGACAAGATCCTGGGGGTGGCGGACGCCCTGGGCTACCGCGCGCTGTCGTCCCAGGCCGACCTGGCCGGGGATTTCGCCCGGCATGCCGTGCAGGCATTGGAAAAGCCCCGGGTCACGGTGGATCTTCCGGGGCTTGCCATCGTGTATTGATGGGCGCCGATCGCGGCGCTCCCGGCCGGATGGACCGGGGCGCCCGCCGGATCGGGCGGCGGGGGGATGTCCCCTGGTGTTTCGACAGGATCAGGCGGCGGCCGACACGCGGGCAGGCAGATCCTTTCCGGAGGCCGCGTAGCGATTGACCGCGCTCAGGATGGCCAGGAAGGACGACGTGACGATGTCCTCGTGGATGCCGACTCCATAGCCGTTGGCTTCGTCGCCGATGCGGATTTCCACATAGGATGCGGCCTTGGTGTCCGTGCCGGTGCCGATGGCGTGTTCCTGGTAATCCATGATGCGGGCCTCGATGCCCAGGGCGTCCACGAAGGCGGAAATCGCGCCGTCGCCCTGGCCCGACAGATGCCGGGTCTGCTTGTCCGCCTGGATCTCGACTTCGATCATGAACTGCTTCTGGCCGGTGGTCTTGGGGCTGCCGGTGATGCGATGGCGCACCAGCTTCCAGGGCGTTTCGCGGTCCAGGTATTCGCTGGAAAAGATGTCGTAGACGTCCTTGGGCGTGACTTCGCGGCCGGTTTCGTCGGTGACGCGCTGAATGGCGCGGCTGAATTCGATCTGCAGGCGGCGCGGCAGGACCAGGCCGTGTTCGTGTTCCAGCAGATAGGCCACGCCGCCCTTGCCGGACTGGCTGTTGACGCGGATGACCGCGTCGTAGCTGCGGCCCAGGTCGGCCGGGTCGATTGGCAGGTACGGGACTTCCCAGACGGCGTCGGCCTTCTGGACGGCGAAGCCCTTTTTGATGGCGTCTTGGTGCGAACCGGAGAAGGCCGTGAACACCAGGTCGCCCACGTAGGGGTGGCGCGGGTGGACGGGCAGCTGGTTGCAGTCTTCCACGCAGCGGCGCACTTCGTCGATGTCGGAAAAATCCAGGCCGGGGTGCACGCCCTGGGTGTACAGGTTCAGGGCCAGCGTGACCAGGTCGACGTTGCCGGTGCGTTCCCCGTTGCCGAACAGGCAGCCTTCGATGCGGTCGGCGCCGGCCATGACGGCGAATTCGGCGGCGGCCACGGCCGTGCCCCGGTCATTGTGCGGGTGCACGCTGAGCACGATCTTGTCGCGCTGGGCCAGATTGCGGTGCATCCATTCGATCTGGTCTGCGTACAGGTTGGGGGTGGTGGCCTCGATGGTGGCGGGCAGGTTCAGGATGATCTTGTCCTGGACGGTGGGCTGCCAGGTATCGACCACGGCATTGCAGACTTCCAGCGCGAATTCCGGTTCGGTGGTGCTGTAGACCTCCGGGGAGTATTCGTAGCGCCAGTGGGTTTCCGGATGCTTGGCGACTTCGGCCTTGACGATCCGGGTGCCTTCGACGGCCACGGCGCGGACTTCGTCGCGGCTCATGTTGAAGACGATCTTGCGGAAGGCCGGCGCGCAGGCGTTGTACATGTGCACGATGGCGTGCTTCGCCCCGGCCAGCGCCTGCACCGTGCGCGGGATCAGATCGCCGCGCGCCTGGGTCAGGCCGATGATGGTGACGTCGTCGGGGATGCGCTTTTCATCGACCAGCTTGCGCACGAAATCGTAGTCGGTCTGCGATGCCGAGGGGAAGCCGACCTCGATTTCCTTGAAGCCGATTTTCACCAGCTGATCGAAGAACCGCAGCTTGCGGTCCACGCTCATGGGTTCGATCAGGGCCTGGTTGCCGTCGCGCAGATCGGTGCTCATCCAGATCGGCGGGGTGGTGGTGCGGCGGCTGGGCCAGGTGCGTTCGGCGTAGTCGCGCGTGAACGGGGCGAACGGAATGTATTTGGAGGCGGGATTCTGGATCATGGCGATACCTGTCTGGGAATGGGGTCCGGATCACGGACGAACAACAATCGCGGGGTCGCGAAGATGTGGCTTGGGGATAGGCTGCCGAACTGCCACGCGGCGCTAGGCCCGGCAACCGATCGCTAGCAGTAGACCCAGTAGGACAGGAGAGAACCGCATCGGAGCGGATGCGGAAGCGCGCGCGACCGCGTCGGCAGGAGCCTGCCGGAGGACGTCGAAAGGTGCGCGCGAGATATTCATAAGCTTAAGTCGAACATATTTCCCGGGCTTTTGCAAGCGCCCGAGGCGCCGGGCCAGGCCATGGGGCGTGGTCCGCCGGCCGGCGCGGGCCGGTTTGCTCGCGTTCGGTCAGCGGGATCAGCCCCGCTGGCGGGCGTTTTCCAGCACGGCCAGTTGCCGGGCCGCGCGCTGCAGGCGCCCGGACCGGCCGGCCGCCAGTTCCTGGTGGGCCAGTTGCAGATCGCCCACACGCAGCGGTTCGTCGCGCGGCTGCCAGGCCCAGAGCAGCACGTCCAGCGCCGGCGCGGAGAGCTGCTCGGACAACTGCTGGAAGGAATGTTCGTCCACCAGCTTCAGGCGGGACCGGGCGAGGATCGCCCGCACTGCCTGGTAGACCAGCCAGGCCACGATGATGGTGCACAGAATGACCAGCGCTCCCCAGAAATACGGGTTGTAGCGCTGCAGCAGGGCGGTGGCTTCCGCCCCCATGATGTGGTTTCCGGCATAATCAATGCCGTTGCCAAACGCCAGCAGGCGGTTCAGCAGGTCGTACCAGACCAGCGCCACCAGCACGACCAGCGTGGCCGATACGATTTTGGCCGTGGCCGTCAGTTTCAGCAGAATCCTGCGCAACAGGGCGGAATCCTGCCGGCTGGGAGTTTGGAATGATTCCTGAGTCATGGCCTTCAATGAGTTGAGTATGCGTTCGCAACCGTCCCTGGAACTGGGTCAGCACCAGCAATTGGCGTTGACCCCGCAACTGCGCCAGGCCCTGAGGCTGCTGCAATGCTCGGCTCTGGAACTGGAGCAGGAAATCGCCCAGGCCGTGGCGGACAATCCCGTGCTGGAACTGGATGAGCCCGCGGCGGACGCGGCTTCGGCTCAGGCCGAAATGCTGGAACGCCACTGGACGCAGCCCGCCAGGCAGGCTGTCACGGATGATATCCCGGAATCACCGGCCTCGCAGAGCCTGGCCGACCATTTATTGCAACAATTGCGCACGACTCGGGCCAGCCTCCGGGACCAGGCCCTGGGCGCCGTGCTGATCGGCGAGCTGGACGAGCGCGGCTACCTGGACTTCGATCCCGCCTCGCATGCCGGCGCGCTGCCGGAGGATTGGGACGTGCAGGACGATGAGTGGCAGGCCGCGCTGTGCTTGCTGCAATCCTTCGATCCGGCCGGCGTGGGGGCCCGCGACCTGCCCGAATGCCTGCGCCTGCAACTGCGGGCGCGGTCGGCGCAATGGCCGCCGGACGTGCTGGACTGCGCGCTGCGCCTGACCGGATGCCTGGAAGACCTGGGCGCCGGACGCTGGGGGCGCCTGTGCGAAACCCTGGGCTGCGGCCGCGCGCTGCTGGATGCCGCCCATCAGGCCCTGCTGCGGCTGGATCCCCGTCCCGCCGGCGCCTGGCGGGAGGAAGCCACCTGCTATGTCGTGCCCGACGTCCTGTTCCATCGGGCCGGCGCCCGCTGGGCGGTGAGCTTGAATCCCGCCCTGGAGCCGCGCCTGCGCGTGGATGCCGGCCTGGCGGCCCGGCTGGAAGAAGGGGATGTTCCCGCCTTGCGCGAACAGGTCCGGGTCGCGCGCCAGCTGATCCAGGGCCTGGGCCAGCGTAGCCAGACCATCCTGCGGGTGGCCGAGTTCCTGGCCGTCCATCAGCGTCCCTTTCTGGAGCAGGGGGAAACCGCCTTGCGTCCTCTGGTGCTGCGCGACGTGGCCCAGGCGCTGGAGCTGCATGAGTCCACCATTTCCCGCGCCACCCGGCTGAAGTATGCCCAGACGCCCTGGGGCGTCTATGAGCTGAAGCATTTCTTCGGCACCGGCGTGCAGACGGAGTCCGGCGAGGACGCCTCCGCGCG
Organism: uncultured Castellaniella sp.; assembly: GCF_937988725.1. Classification (GTDB taxonomy): domain Bacteria; phylum Pseudomonadota; class Gammaproteobacteria; order Burkholderiales; family Burkholderiaceae_B; genus Castellaniella. The sequence goes on from NZ_CALKHS010000001.1 coordinate 110,378, forward strand.
GGCCATCCAGGCCGTCATGCGCTCGCTGCTGGACGCCGAACCCCCCGGCAAGCCGCTGTCCGATATGCAGCTGGCCCGCCTGCTGGCGGACCAGGGCCTGGTGATCGCCCGCCGCACCGTGGCCAAATATCGAGAGGCCATGGGCGTGCCGACGGCCAGCCTGAGAAAGGCGCTGGGCTGAAACGCAGAAAGTGCTTGCCATGGCGGAAAAGAAGGATGATAATGATTCGCATGTATATTTGTGTATGCAACGCGATCAGCGAACGCCAGGTCCAGGAAGCCATCGCCCAAGGGGCGGCGGATTTGAGCGACCTGCAGGCCACGCTGGGCATCGCCACCTGCTGCGGCCAGTGCGCCGACACCGCGACCGACTATCTGCCGGGGGGGCGCTATGCCACCGAACTGGCGGCGGTTCCTGCGGTGGCGCCCGATCGCGTGGTGCAGGCCCCTCTGCTGACCAGCACCGAAATCCGGCGCGTCGCCTGATTTTTGCCGCCGGGCCGCCCCAAGGCAAAAAGCGCCCCCTTGGGGGATGAGCCCGGACTTAGGGCAGTCCTGAGGACTGCCCTATGCCTGGCGAATCCGAGCGGCATGCAGGCCGCGAGGTGGACAGCAAGCCGAAGGCGCAGCGTGGGGGCTTTGGATAGCGGCCGCCCCGCGCCCCACAGGGCTCCCCCTGCGGGGCTCTGCGTGTTAGCCTAGTGGCTTGCAGCCCGCACACGCGGGTCGTCTCTCAGGAGAACAGGCCATGAAGGGCGACAAGACCGTCATCAAGTATCTGAATCAGCAGCTGAAAAACGAACTTTCAGCCATCAACCAGTATTTTCTGCATGCCCGCATGCTGCGTCACTGGGGCTACGAAAAACTGGGCCAGCACGAATACGACGAATCGATCGGTGAAATGAAGCACGCGGACATGCTCATCCAGCGCATCTTCATGCTGGACGGCCTGCCCAATCTGCAGGATCTGCACAAGCTGCTGATCGGCGAAACCGTCCCGGAAATCCTGGCCTGTGACCTGAAGCTGGAATCCGCCGCCCAGGTCACCGTGAAAGACGCCATGCAGTATTGCGAATCCGTGCAGGACTACACCTCCCGCGATCTGTTCCAGACCATCCTGAACGATACGGAAGAGCACATCGACTGGCTGGAAACCCAGCTGGGCCTGGTGGAGCAGGTCGGTTTGCAGAATTACCTGCAGTCGCAGGTCTGATCCGTCCGCTGCAGTCTGCGGCATTCATGCAAAAGGCCGCCGCCCATTGAACGGGGCGGCGGCCTTTTGCATGCTGGAGCGGCGTCAGTGCTGGGCGGGGCAGTCCTTGGCCTTGCCCCAGGCCTGGTGGGCTTCGCAGTATTTGTTGCGGGCGGCCCAGGCGCAGGAGGGCCGCGAGAAGAAGCCCATGGATTCGCAGACCTTGAGTTCGGCCTGGAAAGGCACCTGCCAGTTGTTGCCGCCGGCCGCCATGGCGTCCGATGTGTTGGGCGGCGGCGGGGGCGGCGGGACGTCGATGGGCTGCACCGGCTGGTTGGTGACCAGGGTGCCGACGTTGGCGATGCCCTGAAGGCCGCTGTCGTCCTGCTGGCTCTGGGTCGCCAGGGCGATGGCCTCGTCCATGCTGATGGTGGTCGTGGCCAGCGCGATCGGGCGATGTTCGTCCATCAGCGGCGCGGGCTGGACTTTCCAGTCGACCGGAGGCGGCAGGCTGGGCACGCCCTGGCGCCCGTCGGCCAGGGGCTGGGGCGCGGAAGCGATGAATGGCTTGCCGTTGGCGTCCAGCACCGGAGTGTTGGTCAGTTCGACCGGCGGTTCGGTGGTCTTCACCTGCGCCGGACTATGGATGATCAGCCAGTCGCCCAGCCGCAGGCCGCCCCAGGCCGAAACCCCGGCGGCAAGCAGCAAGATGGCAAAAATCAGACGCCAGGACATGGGCGGATTCCTTCGTCGGTAGTGCGGTCAACCGTGCCATTGTATCGAATGCGGCCTGTCCGCCGCATTGGATGCGTCAGCGCTTGTGACAGAATGCGAGACAGTATCAGACCCCCGCGCCGAAGACCCGCCCCGCGTGTTCGCGCATGGCGTGGAACTCGACGTCGGGGTAGCGCTCCTGGGCGACCCGCAACTGCGCGGGCGACGTCGCCAGGAAGGCCACGGCATCGACCACGTCGTGGGCGATGTTGGCGGAATTGGCGTCCATGAACTTCTTCAGCGCCTTGGGGTCCCGGCTGGTGATCCAGCGGGCCATGCTGTAGCGCGAAGGCATCAGGCGGGCATCGACGCCGTATTCGGTCTTCAGGCGGTGGGCGACGACTTCGAATTGCAACTGGCCCACGGCGCCCAGCAGCAGGGCGCCGCCGGCGGCTTCGGGGCGGAACACCTGGATGGCGCCTTCCTCCCCCAGCTGGGTCAGGCCGGTGCGCAGCTGCTTGGTGCGCAGGGGGTCCTTGACCTCGACGGCCTGGAAGAGTTCCGGCGCGAAGAAGGGCAGGCCGGTGAAGGTCAGGGATTCGCCTTCGGTGAGCACGTCGCCCAGTTGCAGGATGCCGTGATTGGGAATCCCGATGATGTCGCCGGCGAAGGCTTCTTCCACGATCTCGCGGCGCTGCGACAGGAAGGACACCACGTTGTTGGGGCGGATTTCCTTGTTGTTGCGGGCGACCTTCAGCCGCATGCCGCGCTGGAAATGGCCAGAACTGACGCGCACGAAGGCGACGCGGTCGCGGTGCGCGGGATCCATGTTGGCCTGCACCTTGAAGACCACGCCGGTGAACTTGGGCTCGTCGGGTTCGACGGGCCGTTCCAGCGCCGCGCGGGAGCCGGGGGCCGGGGCCAGTTCGACCAGGGCGTCCAGCACTTCGCGCACACCGAAATTGTTGATGGCCGAGCCGAAGAACACCGGCGTCTGGCGGCCGGCCAGGAATTCGGCGGCGTCGAATTCGGGCACGGCGCCGGAAATCAGTTCGATTTCTTCGCGCGCCTTGTCGTAGGCGTCGTCGAAGCGCTGCTTCAGGACCGGGTTGTCCAGGCCCTCGATGGTCTCATCGTCGTGCTGGTCGCGTTCGGCGCCCGGGCGGAACACGCGCATGTGGTCGTGGCGGATGTCGAAGACGCCGCCGAAGTGGCGCCCCATGCCCACGGGCCAGGAAAAGGGGATGGCGTCCATGCCCAGGTGGCCTTCGATTTCCGACAGCAGGTCCAGCGGCTCGCGCACTTCGCGGTCCAGCTTGTTGATGAAGGTGATGATGGGCGTGTTGCGGGCGCGGCAGACCTGGAGCAGGCGGATGGTCTGGGGTTCGACCCCGTTGGCCGCGTCGATCACCATCAGGGCGGCGTCCACGGCGGTCAGCACCCGGTAGGTGTCTTCGGAGAAGTCCTGGTGTCCGGGGGTGTCCAGCAGATTGATGACGCAATCGCGGTATTCCATCTGCATGACCGAGGAAGCCACCGAGATGCCGCGCTGCTTTTCGATTTCCATCCAGTCGGACGCCGCATGGCGGCTGGCCTTGCGGGCCTTGACGCTGCCGGCGATCTGGATGGCGCCTGCGAACAGCAGCAGTTTCTCCGTCAGGGTGGTCTTGCCGGCGTCGGGGTGGGAAATGATGGCGAACGTGCGGCGGCGGGCGACTTCAGCGGTCAGGCTCATGGGCAATGATCGGGTGGATTCGGCTCTTGTGGTCAGGATGGACCCGGCTGGAAGCCGGGCCGGGGCGAACGGGGATCAGTCCGCCTTGTGCAGCAGCGCGGCGGGCCGGCCGCCTTGCGGGCGGGCGTCGCGACGCGCCGTGGGGGCGGCGCTGCCGCTGCGGGCGGGGCGGTTGCCCGGTGCGCGGGCATCGCTGCGGCGGCCGTCGCCGCGGCGGTTGTCCTGGCTCTGGCGGGGTTCCGAGGATGGGCGGCGGCGCCCGTCGCGGCTGCCGGACCGGCCGGCGCCCGCGTCCTGGCGGCCGCCGCGCAGGTCGCCTTCCAGGCGGGCCAGCGCGCGCTTTTCACGGGCGTCCGGCGCGGAGTCCGCCGTCACCATGGCGCCCGGGTTCCAGCCTTCGACGGTGATCGGCGCGATGGTCTGCTTGGTCAGGCGCTCGATGGCGCGCAGCAGCTTGATTTCGGACGAATCCACCAGCGACAGGGCCGAGCCGGTGCTGCCCGCGCGGCCGGTGCGGCCGATGCGGTGGACGTAGTCCTCGGGCACGTTGGGCAGTTCGAAATTCACGACCTGGGGCAACTGGTCGATGTCCAGGCCTCGGGCGGCGATGTCGGTGGCGACCAGCACCGCGACCTTGCCGTCCTTGAAGCCCGACAGCGCCTTGGTGCGGGCGGCCTGGCTCTTGTTGCCGTGGATGGCGGCGGCGGTCAGGCCGTCCTTGACCAGCTTTTCGGCCAGGCGGTTGGCGCCGTGCTTGGTGCGGGTGAAGACCAGCACCTGATGCCAGCCGCTTTCGCGGATGATGTGGCTGAGCAGGTCGCGCTTGTGGGATTGTTCGGTCATGACCACCTGCTGGCTGACCAGTTCGGACGTGGTGTTGCGCCGCGCGACCGACACTTCGCCGGGATTGCGCAGGATGCCCTGCGCCAGGCTGCGGATTTCGTCCGAGAAGGTGGCGGAGAACAACAGGTTCTGGCGCTTGGCCGGCAGCAGCCGCAGCACGCGGCGGATGTCGTGGATGAAGCCCATGTCCAGCATGCGGTCGGCTTCGTCCAGCACCAGGATTTCCACGCCCGACAGGTCCAGCGTCTTCTGCTGAGCATGGTCCAGCAGGCGGCCCGGCGTGGCGACCAGGATGTCCAGCGGCTTCTTCAGGGCGGCGATCTGCGGGTTGATGTTGACCCCGCCGAACATCACCATGGACCGGATCTGCGTGTGCTGGCTGTACAGGCGCACCGATTCTTCCACCTGGGCGGTCAGTTCGCGAGTGGGGGTCAGCACCAGCACGCGCGGGCGGCCCGCCTGGCGGCTGGCGGCGGGGTTCTTGATCAGGTAGTGCAGGATGGGCAGCGTGAAGCCGGCCGTCTTGCCGGTGCCGGTCTGCGCCGCCGCCAGCAGGTCGCCGCCTTCCATGACGCGCGGAATGGCCTGCGCCTGGATGGGTGTGGGATGGGTGTAGCCCGCGTCATGAACGGCGCGCAGCAGGGGTTCTGCCAGGCCCAGCGAGGCAAAAGTGATTGAAGTGTCCAACAGTGTGACTCCAGCGACCGCCTATCGCTCGAGTCGAGAGATACCAATCGAGGCCGACGTATGAATAATCTGGAAAGGTGCCGCCGGCCGCGCCTGGGGACCTGTTGAACGGATGCCCTGGATGGGCGGGTTCGGGTCCTGGGAACGAAGGCCGGGGAAGGCCGCGCAGCGACTGGTAGGCTGCGCGAAAGGCTGAATTATAGCGTGCCGGGCGGCGCGTGCGCGCGGATGTGTCGCAATCAGGGGGCGTTGACCGTTATTGACGGGCCGAAGTGTTGCGCGCGGGGTGGAATTTCTACAATATGGCTTTCCATTCTCTGTTCCACGAGGTCCGCATGATCCGACGTTACCTGAATCTGGCTGCCGCGGCGGCCCTGGCGCTGCTGCTGTCGGGCTGCGGCTACAACGAGATCCAGCGCCAGGACGAACAGGTCAAGGCCGCCTGGTCCCAGGTCCTGAACCAGTATGAACGCCGCGCCGATCTGGTGCCCAAGCTGGTGTCCTCGGTCAATGCCTACATGGTCAACGAGCGCACCGTGCTGCAGCAGGTCACGGATGCCCGCGCGCGGGTCGGGCAGATCCGCATCAGCGCCGACGACCTGAGCGATCCGGCGCTGGTCGCGCGCTTCGAACAGGCGCAGGGCGCGCTCAGTTCCAGCCTGTCGCGCCTGCTGGCCGTCTCCGAGAACTATCCCCAGCTGAAAAGCGATGGCCTGTTCCGCGATCTGATGACGCAGCTGGAGGGCACGGAGAACCGCATCACCGTGGCGCGGGAGCGCTACGTGGGGGCCGTGCAGACCTACAACCTGACGATCCGCGAGTTCCCGACCCTGATCACGGCCCGCGTGTTCGGCTATCAACCCAAGGCGCAGTATGGGCTGGACAAGGCCGATGCCGTGATGCGGGATCCCGAGGTGAAGTTCGATCTGCCGGCGCCGGCCGGAGCGAAATGAGCGCGGTCTTCGCTTCCCGGACGTTCCCGCTTGGGGGCGCCGCGTCCTTGCGGTCCGCGATCCTCGCGCTGATCCTGGGCCTGCTGCTGGCCTTGTGCGCTCGACCGGTCCTGGCGCAGAAAGCGGCGCCGGCTTCCGCAGCGCCCGCAGCTGCTGCGGCGCCAAGCGCCGCGGCCGTGCCGGTCTGGAAGGCTCCCGTCATGGATCTCAGCGGCACGCTGGACGCGTCCCAGATCCAGGCCCTGACCGGGCAGGTGAGGGGGGTGGAAACCAGCCAGGGCTCGCAGCTGTTCGTGCTGCTGGTGCCCACGACCGGGACGGACACCATCGAACAATACGCCCGCCGGGTCTTCGACCAGTGGGCCGTCGGGCGCAAGGGCGTGGATGACGGCGTGCTGCTGCTGGTGGCGGTGCGGGACCGCCATGTGCGCATCGAAGTGGGCTACGGGCTGGAAGGCGCCGTCACGGACGTGGCGGCCGGGCGCATCATCCGGGAACAGATCACGCCGCGTTTTGCCCAGGGCGATGTCTTCGGCGGCTTGCAGGCGGGGGTGGGCGCCTTGCGGACGCTGATGCGCGGCGAGGCCCTGCCGCCGCCCGAGGCATCGGACGATGAGGACATCGGACCGTCCGTCATGGCGCTGCCGGTGGCCTTCATGGCGATGGTGACGCCGGTCTGGCTCAGCGTGGCGCTGGTGGGCGGATTCGTCTACCTGGCGACCAACAGCCTGGGCTGGGCGGCGCTGGGGGCGCTGGGCGGCCTGTTGCTGGCGGTGCTGGGCCGCGCCCTGGGAGTGGAAAAGCGCCTGGGCCGCGGCCGTTCGGGACGGCGCGGTGGCGGTGGCGGTTTCGGCGGTGGAGGCGGTTTTGGCGGAGGCGGAGGCTTCGGCGGGGGCGGCTTTGGCGGCGGAGGCGGGGGTGGATCGGGCGGTGGCGGCGGCCGGGGCGGCGGCGGAGGCGCGTCGGGCAGCTGGTGAATCCGGCGGCTGCGTTCAGGCGCCGGACCCATCGGGCGGACGTCCGCGCAAGCCGGCGGATCAGGCTCGCCGTCGCAGGGGCGCCTCAGAGCGCCAGGAACAGGGCGTGGGCCAACTGGCCGATCAGTAGCTCGCGGCGCGGATCCGGGCCGGGCTCCTCGCCGATGGAGGACCAGGACGGATGCGTGCGGGCCTCGTCCAGAATGGCCTGCGCATCCGGCGGCAGCCGATGCAGGGCGGCGCCGGTTTCCGCGGCGGCTTCCGTGTCCGGCGCGTCGTCCGCGGGGGGCGGCGGGTCCTGGTCCGCCGGCGGCGCGGCCAGCGCCATCAGGTCGCTCTCGATGGGGCGCATGGCGGCATGCCCCCGGCATTCCAGGGCGCGCACCAGGGCCAGCTGGCGCAGCCCCAGCAGATGCAGCACCGGGTCGTCCACCGTCATTTCCATATTGCCCGCCAGGCGGCCCATCAGGCGCTTGCCCCATTGATTGGCGCCCTGCCAGACCCCGCCGATGGCGGCGCCCAGCAGCGTGGCGGCGCCCAGGCTCAGCCCGCCGGTCAGCATGTCCAGCGTGGCCCCTGCCATCGCGCCGGTCGCCAGGCCCTTGCTGACCTGGACGCCGAAGCTGCGCAGGGCCTGGGGGCTGAACAGGTCCATCCCCCAGCGTTCGCCTTCCAGAGGCAGGGCGTGATGAGGAAAGGCGGCCTTGCTGAAGCGGTAGCGTTTCAGCAGGGCGTGCACGCAGTCCTGTTCGCGGTCGCGGGTGCGCTTGCGCAACACCAGCGTGATCGTCGCCATGTCGGTGGGGTCCTGGGCGCAGGGCAGGCGCAGCGCGGCGGCGTCCATCAGCAGTTCGGCGATCAGCCGGGTGGCGTCCTGCAGGCGCTTGAGCCTTTGTTCGCCCAGGTCCGTGCGCAGCGCCATCAGGGCGGGGGCGTGCTGGTCCAGCATCAGGGCCAGGCGGTCCAGCATCTGGCTCTCGCCATCCAGCGCCGGCGCGACCGTGTCGAAATCGACGGTGGCATGCAGCCCCAGCCGCGCCAGCGCATCGCGCCAGGCGCCGATGTTGGCCAGGGGGTTGCGGGTGAAGTTCAGGACCGGCAGGATGGGTCGGCCGCAGGCGGCCAGCAGCGTCAGTTCGTCGCGGTGCTTGGGCAGCACCGGGTCGCGGGCGTCGATCACGTACAGGGCGGCGTCGGCCGTCAGCACCGTGGTCAGGACCCGGCATTCCTGCTCGAACCGGCCGGCGGCTTCCGGGCTGTCCAGCAGACGCTGGATGCGGTCCGGGCCGTCCGGCCGTTCCTGGGGGGCGATCAGCTGGTCCAGATAGTCCAGCACGCCCATGGCGTCTTCCAGGCCCGGGGTGTCGCGCAGGATCAGCATGGGCTTGCCGTCGGCGGACAGCAGCTGGGCGCTTTCGACGTGCCGGGTGGTGCCCGGCTGGTCTGCGACTTCTCCGAACAGCTCGTCGCGCAGCAGCGTGCGCAGCAGGGACGTCTTGCCGGTATTGGTATGGCCGACAACGGCCAGGTCGAGGGGAGGGATGACGTCAGTCATGGGAGGCGAGTCCGATGTGTTCGAGCCAGGCGGCCAGGTCGGAGACCTGGCGCAGGTGTTGGCGGGACAGGACCTGCCGCCAGGCCTGCCGGCGCTCCGCCGTGCCGCCCAGGCACAGGATGCGCAGGTCGGGACAGGCGTGGTTCAGTTCATCGAACCAGGCGGCGGTTCCCCGGTCCGGCGTCAGGCGGGCGTCGCAGACCAGCAGCAGATGGGTGGCGTCCAGCTGCGCCCGGATGCGCTGCCGGTCTTCGCGGCTATCGCACCGCCCCAGATCGTGCAGGGTATCGGGCAGGCCGTCGGGCGGCCAGGGCAGGTCCGGCCCCAGTTCGTAGGCCAGCACGGCGGCATGCCGCGTGGCGGCCCGGGCGGATGCGGCGCCCGCCCGGACGGGCCCGTCGGCGGGCGCCGGGCGGTCGATGCCCAGGGTCTGGTGCGTGGGCAGCAGGCGTTCGCGTAATTCCAGCCATCCCGGCAGGTCCGGGTCGATGCTCAGGCGGCGCAGCCGTCGGCGCAGCCAGGCGCCGCAGACCGCCAGGGCCAGCAGCCTGGGCAGCAGGCCCCAGCTGAGCAGGCAGCCGATCAGCCACAGGGACCAGTCGGCCTGGATGGCCGCCGATGCGGCGCCGGCGCCCCCCATGCTCAGCGTCACGGCCAGCCGGTCGGGTGTGGGAAAGCCCAGCAGGCGGGGAAGGCTGCCCAGCCATTCGCTGAAGACGACGAAGGCCTGGGGCGACAGCAGCGTCGTTTCCCAGTGGAAGGAGTAGCTGCGGGTGCTGAGCAGCACGATCAGCGTGGGGATGGCGCCCAGGTAGGCGATGGTCCAGGCCCCATGGCTGAGCAGGCCCACGGCGGGCTTCCAGGCGCGGGCGCGGGCCAGCAGCGACAGGAAGGCCTGGGCCGCCAGGGCGGCGTCGGGGCCGCGCGCGATCTTGCGGGTCAGCCACAGCCACAGCCTCGACAGCGTGGTGGCGGGCTGCAGCACAGGCAGGCAGCCGATCAGCCAGATCAGCAGGGTCAGGGCATGCAGCCCCAGCAGCCCCAGCAGCGCCGTGGCCAGATTGACAGATCCCTGGCTCAGGGCGGCGCCGGCCGCGCCGATGCCTGCCAGGCCGGCGGCCAGCCACAAGGCGGCCAGCGCCCAGCGGGCGCCGTGGGCCCAGCGGTCCAGGCGGTCCTGCAGCGGGCTGTGGCCGGCCAGCCAGGCCGCCCGCGCCAGGATGCGCGGACCCAGCCGGGCCGGCTCGCGCAGCGCCGCCTGGCAGGCGGCCTGGTCCTCGAGCGGCCCCCAGTGGGCTTCGCGCAGGCGCACGGCCTCCGCCCGCCAGTGCTGCAGCAGCGGCGATTCGGAGCGGGCGGCGGGAGGCGCATTCCTCATGGGGTGGAAAGCTCGGTGAAAAGACGATGATACCGAGTTTTACAAAGTCGGGCAGTCCTGGGAACCGAAAGCCCGGGCCGGGGGATTTTCAGGGTTGGCGGCAGGGCTTCAGCAGCGTGACGTCGCCATCGGTGGGCATGACGGCCCGCAGGGGTTCGCAGCGCCCGGCCACGCACCAGTCGTAATCGGCGGTGTAGGGGGACCGGGTCAGCCGCAGGACGTGCAGCGGCGCGGTGTGCGGCTGGTATTCGTACCAGCCGTCGGCGTGGTGCACCGCATCGGGCGGCGGGTCCATGCCGGCCCCCGACCCCAGGATGCGGGCATGGCCGGCGACCAGCACGGGCGCGCCCGCCGTATCGGTCTGCACCCGGTAGTCTTCTTCCCAGCGGATCTTTTCGATGGAGTGCGTCCAGGCCAGGGTGAAGGCCCGGACGGGCACGAAGCGCGGCGGCACCTGCGGCGCCGCCGCCAGGGTCAGGCAGACACCGAGGGCTCCCAGCATCACGTCGCTTGAGCCTGCGTCTGGCGGCGGCTGCGGGCCAGGTGCCAGACCAGGAACGCTGCGGTCGCCGCGAAGCCGATTTCATCGGTCATCGGGATGGCGGCCACCAGCAGGGCCGCTGCCAGCACGATGTAGACGCGTTCGAAGGCGTTCAGGCGCGACTTCAGGAATCCGGCGATGCCGGCCGCCCACAGGGTGATCGCCAGCAGCGCCTTGAACACCACGTAGAGGGTGTCCCAGGCCGTGCCGCCTTGCAGCATCAGGGCGGGCGCATAGACGGCCATGTAGGGCACCACGAAGCCGGCCGCGGCCACCCGCAGGGCCTGGATGCTGATCTTCAGGCCGTTTTCCCGGGCGATCGGGGCGGCGGCGAACGCCGCCAGCGCGACCGGCGGGGTCAGGTCGGCCATGATGCCGAAATAGAACACGAACATGTGCGAGATGATCAGCGGCACGCCGAGCTTCAGCAGGATGGGAGCCGCCAGCGAACTGGTGATGATGTAGTTCGGGATGGTCGGGATGCCCATGCCCAGCACCAGGCAGGTGATCATGGTCAGGAACAGCGCCAGGAACAGGTTGTTTTCGCCGATGGCGATGACCTGCCCGCCGAACTCGGCCGCCACACCGGTCAGGTTGATGATGCCGATGATGACGCCGACCAGGGCGCAGGCCGTGGCGACTGACAGGGCGTTGCGGGCGCCTTCCGCCAGGGAATTGACGGCCAGCTTCAGCGCGTCGCGGCCATGCCGGCGAAACAGCAGGATGACGGCCAGCACCGCGATGATGACGAAGAAGTCGGTGACGCCGAACTTGACGAAACCGGCGCAGGCGATGCCCAGCAGCAGCCAGAACAGGTAGCGCAGCGCCATGGGGCGGGCGCCCTGGATGACGGCGGCGCCGAAGATCAGGATGACGGTCAGGCCCAGGCCGATGGTGCCCGAGAACAGCGGCGTATAGCCCGAGAACAGCAGCGCCACCAGGCCGATGAGCGGAATCAGCAGGTACCAGCTCTTGCGCACGGCGGCCCAGGGATTGGGGCAGTCTTCCTTGGGCAGGCCGTGCAGGCCGCGCCGGCCGGCCTCGAAGTGCACGGTCAGGAAGGCCGTCGTGAAATACAGGATGGCCGGGATGATGGCGGCCTTGACGACTTCGATGTAGGGGATGTTCAGGGTTTCCGCCATGATGAAGGCCACCGCCCCCATCACGGGCGGCATGATCTGCCCGCCCATGCTGGACGTGGCTTCGACCCCGCCGGCGAAGGCGGGGGAATAGCCGAAGCGCTTCATCAGCGGGATGGTGAACTGGCCGGTGGTGACGACGTTGGCGACCCCCGAGCCGTTGATCGTGCCCATCAGGCCGGAACTGACGACCGAGACCTTCGCCGGACCGCCGCGCGTGTGCCCGACCATGCCCATGGAAAAGTCGCTGAACAGCTGGATCATGCCGGCCTGTTCCAGGAATGCGCCGAACAGGATGAACAGGTAGATGTAGGTGGACGACACGTAGGTGGGCGTGCCGTAGATGCCTTCGACCCCGAAGCTCATGGTGCTGACGATCTGGTCCAGCCCGTAGCCCCGGTGCATGAACGGCCCCGGGATGTACTGGCCGAACAGGCCGTAGGCCAGGAAGAGCCCGCAGATGATGGGCAGCGCCCATCCCATCATGCGGCGCGTGGCCTCGAAGACCAGGATGATGGTGATGATGCCGATCACCATGTCGGCGTCGGTCATCTGGCCGGCGCGCGCGGTCAGGTCGGCTTCATAGACCCAGTGGTACAGGCTGATGACGAAGCCCACGATGCCCAGCGTCCAGCCGATGGCCGAGCCCAGCCGCCCGCTGCGGGAATACAGGGCGAACACCATCAGCAGGACGAAGCCCACGTGGATGGCGCGGATGACCTGGCTGGACAGCGGACTGTAGGCGGCCGTCCAGACCTGGAAGCAGGAAAAGATCACGGCGATCCAGAAGACGCCTCGCGACATGGGTTTGTCGATGTGGTCGTGAGCAGAACTCATGTTTTGGGTTCCAGGGAATTGAATGAAGGCCGGAGGGGGAGCCTCGGTTGGAGGATTCCGGGCCGGAATCGTCTGGGGTGGTGTTCCGGGCTTGGGCTTTGATCTGAACAAGCCCCCTCGGGAGAGACGCCGGAGGGGGCTTGGGGAAATGCGGAGCGGGTACCGGCCGATCTTATTTGATCAGGCCGACTTCCTTGTAGTAGCGCTCGGCGCCCGGGTGCACCGGCACGGGCATGCCCTTCAGGGCGTTGGCCAGTTCGATGGTCTTGGCCGCATTGTGCGTCGACTTCAGGGTGTCGAGCTGTTCGTAGAAGACCTTCGTCATCTGATAGACCAGGTCGTCGGGCACGGCTTCGGACGTGATCAGGAAGTTCGGCACCGCCACGGTGGGCGTGTCGCCCGCCATGCCTTCGTAGGTGCTGCCCGGGATGGTGGCCGGCTGATAGGCGGGATTGTTGATCTTCGCCACGACGTCGGCGGGGATGGGCACCACGACGATCTTGACCGAGGTGGCCAGATCGCGGATCGAGGACACGCCCAGGCCGGCGGACTGCAGGGTGACGTCCAGCTGGCGGTTCTTCATCAGTTCGACGGATTCGCCGAAGGGCAGGTATTCGACCTTGGCGAAATCGGCGTAGGTCAGCCCGGCGGCCTTCAGCACGGCGCGGGCGTTCAGTTCGGTGCCCGAGCGGGCGGCGCCCACGGAAATGCGCTTGCCTTTCAGGTCGGCCAGGGTCTTGATGCCGGAATCGGCGTTGGCCACGATCTGGATGTAGTTGTTGTAGGTGGCGGTCATGCCGCGCAGTTTTTTCAGCGGGGCCTTGAAGCCGGCTTCGGTGTTGCCGTTATAGGCATCGGACACCGTGTCGGCCAGGGCGAAGGCCAGTTCGCCGCGGCCGGCCTGGATCAGGTTCATGTTTTCCGCCGAGGCCTTCGTCACCTGGGCGGTGGATTTGGCGTCGGGGATGTTCTTGTTATAGATCTGCGACAGCGCGACGCCCATGGGGTAGTACACGCCGCTCTGGCCGCCCGTCAGGATATTGATGAACTTGGTGTCGGCGTGGGCCGGGACCGAGGCGACGGCTGCGACAGCCATGGCCGCCGTGGCCAGCCATTTTGTCATTTTCATGGTGTGCTTTCCTCTTGTGTTGCAGACAAAGACAGACCGTGAATGGTAGCAGGATCACCCGGGCCTGAAACTGGGGAATCACCCTAGGAAAATAGGGTTATTAAGGGCGTCGGACGGGATCCCGCGATGGATCGGGCGGGGGCGGAGCGGTAAAAGCCTACGCTATACTGCCCAGGATCAGGCCTGCGCCGGCCGGATCAGGGTTGCCCCCGATCCTTTCCTCCCCATGAAACTGCCCTCCACGCCCCGTATCGATCTGCTAGAGCCGGCCATCATGCTGGCGACCGTGCTGCAGTGGCTGGTCCTGGCATCCCTGGTGGGCCTGATCGTCGGCACCGGGGTCAGCCTCTTTCTGCATGCGCTGTTCTTCTCCACGGACCGGACCCTGGACGCGCCGCACTGGGCCTATTGGCTGATGCTGCCGGCCGCCGGGCTGGCCAATGGCCTGATCATGGGGCACGGCTACCGCGTGCTGGGCACGCCGGGCTTGAAGGATTCGATCTTCGCCGCCGTCCACGAACAGGGCGGGCGCCTGCCGTGGCGCACCCTGATGCTCAAGCCCGTCGCCGCCATCATCACCCTGGCCAGCGGCGGCTCCGCCGGCAAGGAAGGTCCCTGCTCCCATCTGGGGGCATCCCTGGCGGCCGTGGTCGGCCAGGCCTTCCGCCTGAACCGGGAATTGCGCCAGCGCATCGTGGCCTGCGGCGTCAGCGCCGGTTTCGCCAGCGTGTTCGGCACGCCGATCGCGGGCGCCATCTACGGCGTGGAAATGCTGATCATCGGCCGCATCCGCCACGATTTCCTGTTCCCCGCCCTGATCGCCGGCATGACGTCCTTCCAGGTCAGCAAGGCCTGGGGCATTCCCTATCAGTCCTACCTGATCCCGGCGCTGCCTGCGTTTTCCGAGTCCCTGTTCCTGCGCACGGTGCTGATCGGCATGCTGTGCGGCGTCGTGGCCCGCATTTTCGTGGACCTGATCTATGCCGTGCGCAATGCCTGCCAGCGCCTGCAGACCCGCTATGCGCTGTGGCCGCCGCTGATGCCCCTGATGGGCGGCCTGCTGCTGGCCGCGCTGGTGACGGTGATTCCCACGGACTACCTGGGGCTGAGCCTGCCGCTGATGGACCATGCCTTGCAGGGCGAGCCCATGCCTTATCTGGGATTCCTGTGGAAATCCCTGCTGGTGGCCGTGACCCTGGGCTCGGGCTTCTATGGCGGCATCGTCACGCCGCAGTTCGTCATCGGCGCGGTGGCCGGCAATGCCTTCGCCCATCTGTTCGGCATCAGCCCTTCGCTGGGGGCGGCCGTGGGGCTGGTGTCCGTGGTGGCGGCGGCGTCCAACACGCCGCTGGCGGCCATCCTGATGGGAGTGGAGCTGTTCGGCGGGGTGGTGGGGACCGTCTACGTGTCCGGCGCCGCCATCGCCGCCTACCTGATCATCGGCCATCGCAGCGTCTATCCCGACCAGCGGCTGGGGCATGCCAAATCGTCCTGGATGCGGGTGAGCGCGGACGTCCCCGTCGGCCAGGAAAAAACCCATTTATCCTATGGCTTGCTGAAAGCCTGGCGGCAGATGCGGGCGCAGGGAGCCCGGGCGTGGCTGCGGACCTGGTGGCATGCCGTGCGTCAAAGAAGGAACGAACGTGACGATCAGCCCTGAATTGTTGCTGGCCAGCATCGGTGTGATCGCCATGGCGGCCCAGTGGCTGGCCTGGAAACTGCGGGTGCCGGCCATCCTGCTGCTGCTCTTGTCCGGCATCGCCGTCGGGCCGGTGGCCGGCTGGCTCAAGCCCGACGAGCTGTTCGGGCCCCTGCTGTTTCCCGTGGTGTCCCTGGCCGTGGCCGTCATCCTGTTCGAGGGCAGCCTGACGCTGGAATTCCACCAGACCCGGGGCCTGAAGCGCGTCGTGCGCCGCCTGGTGTCGGGCGGACTGCTGATCACCTGGGCCGTGGCGGCCTATGCCGTGCACGCTTTCCTGCAGTTTCCCTGGGACCTGGCGGTCCTGTTCGGAGCGATCACCTGCGTGACCGGCCCCACCGTCATCGCGCCGCTCCTGAGAACCGTGAAGCCCGTGGCGCCGGTCGCCCATGCCCTACGCTGGGAAGGCATCCTGATCGATCCGATCGGCGCGATCCTGGCGGTGCTGTCCTACGACCTGATGGTGGCCTTGCGGGCCACGCAGGCCTGGACGCACGCCCTGTGGTCGCTGGGCGCAACCGCCGCGACCGGCCTGTGCTTCGGGGTGGCGGGCGGCTGGCTGCTGGGCGCCTTGCTGCGGCGCGGCTGGGTTCCCGATTCCCTGTTGAACCTGTCGGTGCTGGCCTCGGTCTTCGCCGCGTTCTCACTGTCGAACACGGTGCAGCACGAATCCGGCCTGCTGGCGGTGACCGTCATGGGGATCTGGCTGGCGAACCGCCCCGGCGTTCCGGTGCACGACATTCTGGAATTCAAGGAAACCCTCAGCCAGATCCTGCTGTCCGCCCTGTTCATCCTGCTGGCGGCCCGGGTGGCGCCGGAACAGATCTTCAGTCTGGGATGGCCGGCATTGGCCGTGCTGGTCTGCATGTTGTGGGTGGGCAGGCCGCTGAAAGTCCTGTTCGCCACCTGGGGGTCGCCGCTGAAGTGGCGGGAACGGGCGCTCCTCGCCTGGATCGCGCCGCGCGGCATCGTGGCGGCGGCGGTGTCCGCCCTGTTCGCCCTGCGGCTGGAGTCCCTGGACGTGCCGCAGGCCGACCGCCTGCTGCCCATGACGTTCCTGGTCATCATCGGCACCGTGATCTGGCAGAGCCTGACGGCCAGGCCCATGGCGCGGCTGCTGAAATCCGCCGAACCCGACCGGGTGGGCTTCCTGATTTCCGGCGCCAACCCGGTGGCGCGGGCGATCGGCCTGGCGCTGCATGAGCAGGGCATCCCGGTGCGCCTGTGCGACAGCGACTGGTACAGCCTGTCCAAGGCCCGCATGCTGGGCCTGCCCACCTATCACGGCAGCCTGGTGTCGGAGCACGCCCAGCGCAATCTGGATACCAACGGCCTGGGCCGCCTGCTGGCTCTGAGCACGCGGGATCACGTCAATCAGCTGATCATGGTGCGCGGCCGCGATGAGTTCGGCAAGCAGAAGGTCTTCAGCCTGCCCTTGTCGTCCGACGGCGATCCGGCCGAAAAGCATGCCCTGGACCCGGAATACCGGGGCCGCACGCTGTTCGCGCCCGGAGTCGGGTACTGGAAGCTGTCCGGCCTGCTGGGGGCCGGCGCGCAGATCAAGGCCACCCGCCTGTCGGAGTCTTTCGATTTTGCGCAGTATCGGGCACAGGATCGGGACAAGTCCGTCATCCCGCTGTTTGCGATCAATCCCAAGGGCTATGCCATTCCCTTCACGCTGGATCAGGAACTGGAGCCCGAGGCGGGCTGGACGGTGATCGGCCTGCATGCGGGGACCGACGCGGCCGAGCAGGCCGGCGCCGGGGATCGGGCTTCCGGACAGAGCCCGGGGCCGACGGCCAGCGCGGCCTGATTGCCCGGCGCGGCCGGCGGCCGGCGGGGATGCGGCTGCCGGTCAGCGGCGGCCCGGGCCATGGCCGGCCGCCTGCCGCCCGGGCGTCATTGCTTCGCCGCGCCCGATCGCCACGAGAACACCAGATGCTTCGATTCCTTGCCGGCGATCGTCACGTCGCGGGTCTCGGTCTGCTGCTGATAGGTGGCCTTGACCTGATATCGACCGTCCGGCAGCCTGGCCAGCAGATAGGGACCTTGCGCCGTGGTGTCCAGCACCGGTTTGCCATGGGCGTCGGCGATGGCGACCTTCACGTCGGCCACGTAGTCGCCCTTGCCGCCCTGTTCCGCCTGGTCGAACGTCATGGACAGCGGGAATTTCGCCATCGCCTCTTTGAACGACGTGGATTCGTCGATTCCGATCCCGCCGCTGACGTATTCGACGCTGCCCTGGTGCTGCAGCGCCGGCAGGGCGGCCCAGGCCGGCGTCAGGAAGCCGACGCTCGCCAGCGCCAGTCCGGCCAGCGCCGCCGCGCGGGTCAGGTGAAGATCAGGATGTGTGACAGCATTGAGTTGCATGATGCGCTCCTTGAGTAAGCCCCCGATGGGCGGCCTCAACGGTCGTCCCGGCCTTGGCGAGAATGGCCTTCGCCCCGGCGCTCCGGGCGCTCGGCGCCTTGTCGTTCGTGGCGTGCCGGGGCTTCGGCACGCGGCGGCCTGAATTCCTGCGGCCTGGCGTCCATGCGGGGGCGTTCGGGAGCCGACGGGCGCGCTTCCATGCGCGGGCGCTCGGGCGCTCCCCTGAACGGCTGCGCCGCGCGCGGCGCTTCGGACGGGCGGCCTTGCTGAGGCCGGCCGCCCCGCTCTTCGTTCATCGAGGGGCCGGGATTCGCGGGACGCGGGGCAACCGCTCTATCGGGGGCCGCCTGCGGCCTGCCGGCCGGGCGAGGCGCGGCTTCCTGGCGCGAGGGCGACTCCGTGCGCGACCGCTGTGTGTCCGGCCGTCGCTGTGTGTCCGGCCGCTGGTTCGCAAGCGGCGCATTCGGACGCTGCGCTCCGTGCGAGGGAGCCGCATCGCGCCGTTCGGCCGTCATCGGCGGCAGGGACTGGTGGCGCCGCTCCGCGTAGGCGCGCTGTTCGGTGCTCGGAGCCGCCTGCCGGCCGCCCTTGCCGCCGTTGTAGCTGATGCGGTCGTTTCGCGTGTTGCGGATGACGGTCTTGTCCACGTAGACGTTGCGCACGTTCGTGATGTTCACGTTGGTCACGGCCCGGTTGTAGTAGAAGTGATCGCCGCGCCAGTTGCCGCCGACGTATCCGTCGCCGAAATAGCCGAAACCGTAGTCGATACCGCCATAGAACCCCACCTGAGGCCCCCAGTAGCCGGGGTGCCAGCGGTAGTAGCCGCCCGACCAGCCCCACCAGCCGGGCGTCCACAGCATGCCCACGGCCGGCGGCAGCAGCCAGGCGCCGTCCACCCAATAATAGCCGTCGGGCCCCCAGGCCCAGTAGCCGGGCGTCCAGATGTAGCCGGGCGCGGGCGCGACGGGCTGCGTGTAGACCGGCAGGGCCGGCGGAGCGATGGTGATGCCGATGCCGACGCTGACTTCCGCCAGGGCGGCGGCGGGCACGACCAGAACGGGCGCGCCCAGCAGCGCGGCCAGCATCGCCAGCCGGGCCGCATGTCCCCCGGCGCGGGCATGACGGCGTGTGACGGGGGCGACAAGATTCTTGCTGTTGTCCATGATGTCTCCCGCTGAAAGCGGATATGGGTATGACAAGGATCGTATGGCTTAGTTCGGCACTCAGGATGGAGATAGTCTTTCAATGTGTATGAGTGCCTGCTTTTTGTGTCCGGACCGGCCGAAAACGGCGCATGGAGAACCTGCTGTTGCATCCGTAAGTTCCGCCTGCGGGGCGGCGAGGCGCCTGCGCCGTCCTGGCGGGATGGTCTATGCTGGAATGCGGGATCCTGTGTCGGGGATCAGCGCTCGTGGGGAAATGGATGTCTGAACCGAGGATGGCTGTCCGTCGCCTGTTTTTCGCCCTCTGGCCCGATGCGGGCACGGTGGAGGAACTGGTCGGCTGGACCCGCCTGGCTCATGATGTCTGCGGCGGGCGCAGGATGCGGGCCGACACGCTGCATCTGACGCTGGCGTTCCTGGGCGCGGTCGAGGTCGACCGCGTCCCGGATCTGCTGGAGTTGCTGCGGGCGCCGCGCGGGCCGGGCGGCGCCCTGGCCCTGGACCGCTTCGGGCGGTTCCGGGGGCCGCGCATCGTCTGGGCGGGACCCTCGGCGGCGCCGTCGTGGCTGGCCGCCCTGCATCGATCCCTGTGGCGGGACCTGGCCGGCCTCGGCTTTCGCCGCCCCGAGGAATCGTTCCGCCCCCATGTGTCGCTGCTGCGCAAGGCCGGCGACGGCGAGCTGTCGGCCATCCCGCCGGCGCGGCCGATCATCTGGGATGCTCGCCGCCTGGTGCTGGTGGCTTCCGCCCCGCGCGAGACAGGGTCGTATTACCAGGCGCTGGGGGAATGCCGGCTGGCGGACTGATGCCGCCGGACTTCGCCGGCGGCCGTCCCCGGCCTCGCTGTCACATGCTCGTCACCTGCGTTGGCTAGACTGCGGGCGCCGCTTCGCGAGCCGAGTCGTCCGGATGGCGATAGGCTTGCGCCGCCGAGCGTCGAACAACTGCTGAACAGCCGGTGATGACTATGAAAGCATGCGATCTGGACGATATCCCCGTCAATCCTTCCCGCCAGGAATCCCTGGCCCATCTGCAGGCGCGTCTCGGCCGCCGCCGTTTTCTGGCGGGCGGACTGGGCGCGGGGGCCGTGGGCTTCCTGGGCGGCATGCTGCCGGTCGCCCGGGCGCTGGCCGCCGCAGGCGATGAGCCCGCGGCGCCGATGCTGGGTTTCAAGCCCGTGCCCATGAGCGCGGCCGACACGGTCGTCGTGCCCGAGGGGTATGCCCATGCCGTGATCAATCGCTGGGGGGATCCGCTGCGCGTCGGCGCGCCGGCCTTCAAAGGAGATGCCGGCGAGGGCGCCGCCGCCCAGGAGCAGCAGATCGGCTACAACCACGATGGCATGCATTTTTTCCCCATCGACGGCAAGGACGGGGTCTCGGGCAGCAGCACGGAAGGCCTGCTGGTCACCAACCACGAATATGTCACGCCTCACTACTTCTTCCCGGCTGGTGTGCAGCCCGGCGGCCAGGCCTGGACGCTGGACTGGGTCCGCAAGGCCCAGTATGCGCAGGGCGTGTCCGTCACCCACATCCGCCTGGATGCGCAGGGCCGGTGGCGGCTGGTGGAAGATTCCCCCTACAACCGCAACATCCACGCCGACACGCCCATCGACCTGATCGGCCCTGCGGCGGGGCACGCGCTGCTGCGCACGCGGGCGGATCCCGGCGGCCGGCGGGCGCGGGGCACGTTCGGCAATTGCGGCAATGGCTGGACGCCCTGGAACACCTACCTGACCTGTGAAGAGAACTTCACCGACTACTTCGGCATCGGCGGCCGCGATGCGAAGGCGACGGACTATCCGGACGCGGCTTATCGCGAGCACATGCAGCGCTACAAAGGCGGCGACAAGACCTCCGATCCGGACTACGCCTGGGACCTGCACGACGAGCGCTTCGACTGGACGCGGGAACCCAACGAATACAACCGCCACGGCTGGATCGTCGAGATCGACCCTTTCGACCCTCAGGCCGCGCCGCGCAAGCTGACCGCTCTGGGCCGCTTCAAGCATGAAAATGCCGCCCTGTCGCTGGCTCCCGACGGTCATGTGGTCGTCTACATGGGGGACGACCAGCAGAGCGAATACCTCTATAAGTTTGTGTCGGAGCAGGCCTTTCGTCCAGGCGATTCGTCCCATAACCGGCAGTTGCTGGAACGAGGCGTGCTGTACGTCGCGCGCTTCGATGTCGGCGCCGACGGCCGGGGTGTCGGCCGCTGGATTCCGCTGACGCTGGACACGGCCACGTCCGGCGGCGGCCGCCTGGGCGCCCTGTTCAACGAGGACATGGGTGAATTGCTGATCAGGACCCGCCAGGCGGCGGATGCCGTGGGCGCGACGCCCATGGACCGGCCCGAGTGGGTTGCCGTGCATCCCGACCGGCGCGAGGCCTATGTCA
This sequence comes from uncultured Castellaniella sp., assembly GCF_937988725.1. GTDB lineage: Bacteria > Pseudomonadota > Gammaproteobacteria > Burkholderiales > Burkholderiaceae_B > Castellaniella. The sequence goes on from NZ_CALKHS010000001.1 coordinate 131,686, forward strand.
CGCTGACCAACAACAGCGCGCGCGGCAGCGGCAAGCCGCGCTGGCCGGGCGGCCCGGCGCACCCCGGCGCCGATGCCGCCAATCCGCGCGACAAGAACATCTATGGGCAGATCGTGCGCTGGCGCGAAACCGGCGAAAAAGCGTCCAACCGGGAATTCACGTGGGACATCTTTCTGCTGGCGGGCAATCCGGGCGTGTACGGCCAGGGCGACCCGCGCCGCGGTTCGCGGCACATCACGCCGGACAACACGTTCAACAGTCCCGACGGCCTGGGCTTCGACCCGCAGGGCCGCCTGTGGATCCAGACGGACGGAAAATACAGCAACAGCGGGGACTATGCCGGGCAGGGCAACAACCAGATGCTGGTGGCGGATCCGGCGTCCGGCGAATTGCGCCGCTTCCTGACCGGCCCCAGGGGCTGCGAAGTGACCGGCATCACCTGGACGCCGGATCAGCGCTTCGTCTTCATCAACATCCAGCATCCCGGGGAAGGGCCGACGCTGGCTGAAGCTCAGGCCAGGCCGCTGTCCGCCTCGCGCTGGCCGGATGGCGACCAGGCGACGCGCCCGCGTCCGGCCACGGTCGTGATCTGGAAGCGGGATGGCGGGGTGGTGGGGTCCTGAGTCTGTGGTGCCGGCTAAAGGAATCGAACCCTCGACCTTCTCATTACAAGTGAGCTGCTCTACCAACTGAGCTAAGCCGGCGAAAGTCCGCCATTTTACAGGAGTGGCGGGCTTATTTGACGATCTTCAGGTGGGAAGGCTTGGAGCCGCCGGGCGGCGTGTCGTCCGGTGTCGGAGTGGATGCCGCCGGCGTCATGTCGGGCGTCGCATCGGCGCCGCCGGGGTAGGGCTGGGACGCCACGACCTCGAAGCCCATGCCGGCGCCGGTTTCCCGCGCGTAGACGGCCGAGACCGCCGCCACGGGGATGAACAGGTGCTCGACCGCGCCGTTGAAGCGGGATTCGAATTCGATGTATTCGTTGCCCAGCGTCAGCCGGTTGGTGGCCAGATGGCTGATGTTCAGCGTGATCTGGCCGTCGTGCACGTGCGCGACCGGCACCACCGTGTTGGCGTCCACCGTGACCACCAGGTAGGGCGTGTAGCCGTTGTCCGTGCACCATTCGTGCAGGGCGCGGATCAGGTACGGTTTGGTCGAGGTTTCCTGCATATCAGCGGCGCATGACCTTTTCGGACGGGGTCAGGGCCTCGATGTAGGCGGGGCGGGAGAACAGGCGTTCGGCGTACTTCTGGATCGGGGCCGCGCTTTTCGGCAGCTCGATGCCGTAGTGGGCCAGGCGCCAGAGCAAGGGGGCCACGGCCACGTCCAGCATGGAGAACTCGTCGCCCAGCATGAACTTGTTCTTCACCAGCAGCGGAGCCAGCTGAGCCAGGCGGTCGCGGATGTTGGCGCGGGCCGCGTCACGCGTCTTCTCGTCCGTGATGCTGCGGTTTTCCAGCGTGGACACGTGGACGAACAGTTCTTTTTCGAAGTTGTACAGGAACAGGCGTGTGCGGGCCCGCATGATGGGGTCGGCCGGCATCAGCTGGGGATGCGGGAAGCGCTCGTCGATGTATTCGTTGATGATGTTCGATTCGTACAGCACCAGGTCGCGTTCGACCAGAATCGGCACCTGACCGTAGGGGTTCATGACCGCGATGTCTTCCGGCTTGTTGTACAGGTCGATATCGCGGATTTCGAAGTCCATGCCTTTTTCGAACAGCACGAAGCGGCAGCGTTGCGAAAAGGGGCAGGTCGTCCCGGAATAGAGCACCATCATGTCGAGGATTCCAATACAGAAAAAGCGGGGGATGCGCCCCGAAGGGCGCACGAATTACCGGACATGCTTCCAGTAGGCGTGGTTCATGCGGATGGCCACGAACATGAACAGGAACAGGAACAGCATCACCCAGACGCCGATCTGCTTGCGCGCCAGCTGGCCCGGCTCGGCCATCCAGCCCAGGAAGTTGCTGAGGTCGGCCACATTGCTTTCGAAGCGGCTGAAGGACTTGGCATCCGCCGAATCGAAGCGGCCGGTTTCGCTGGCTTCGCCAGTGTAGTCGGCCAGTTTCTCGTTCTTGACGGTGGCGAAACCGGCATCGTCATAGACCGTGGTGGTGCGTTCCCAGTGTTCGGCGCCCTTGTCGTCGGCCACTTCGTGCACCTGGACGCGGGTGTAGCTGCGGGGGCCTTCCATTTCCCAGAGCACGTTGGGCATGGCGACGCTGGGGAACACGGTGTTGTCCCAGCCGGTCTTCTTCGTCGTGTCGCGGTAGAAGCTGCGCAGGTACGTGTAGATGTAGTCCACGCCCGAGGGGCCGAAGTTGCTGTTTTTCGCGCGGGCGATCACGGACAGGTCCGGGGGTGCGGCGCCAAACCACTTCTTCGCGTCTTCGTGGGTCATGGAGATCGTCATCAGATCGCCGACCTTGTCGCGCGAGAACAGCAGATTCTTCTTGATGTCGTCTTCCGTCAGGCCCAGGTCCATCAGCTTGTTGTAGCGCATGGAACTGGCGCTGTGGCAGTTCAGGCAGTAGTTGACGAACAGCTTCGCCCCGTTTTGCAGGGCGGACAAGTCCGTGATGCGGTCCGGGGCGCGGTCCAGATGCGCGCCGCCTTCCGCGAAGGCCAGCGTGCAGGTCAGGGACAGGGCCAGGGCACCGAGCAGTTTTTTGATCATGATCTTTCCGTAGCAGTCAGTGTTGGGCCATTAGTGAGCGCGAAAGGTGACGCGGTCGGGGACTGGCTTGAACGTGCCAAGGCGGCTCCAGACGGGCATCAGCAGGAAGAACGCCAGGTAGATCACCGTGCCGATCTGGCCCATCAAGGTGAAGGTCGCGTTCACGGGTTGCGTGCCCAGCCAGCCCAGGATCAGGAAGTTGACGATGAAGATGCCATACAGGACCTTGTGCCACGACGGACGGTAGCGGATCGACTTCACGGGGGAATGATCCAGCCACGGCAGGAAGAACAGGATGACCACGGCGCCGCCCATGGACACCACGCCCCAGAACTTCGCGTCCAGGGTCTTCATCAGGATGGCCACGATGATCAGGATGGCCGGGACGGCCAGGCGCCAGATGCCCGAGAGCTTGCCCTTGGCGAACAGCGCCAGGGCGGCCACGGCGGCGGCGGCCGACAGGACCCAGGTGAAGTCGCTGGTGGTGGCCCGCAGCATGGTGTAGAACGGCGTGAAGTACCAGACCGGCGCGATGTGCGGCGGGGTCTTCAGCGGATCGGCCGGGATGAAGTTGTTGTATTCCAGGAAGTAGCCGCCCATTTCGGGGCCGAAGAAGATGATGGCCGCGAAGACGATCAGGAAGCCCGCCACGCCCACGATGTCGTGCACCGAATAGAAGGGGTGGAAGGGGATGCCGTCGACGGGACGGCCGTACTTGTCCTTCGGGCCTTGCTTGATTTCCACGCCGTCGGGGTTGTTGGAGCCCACTTCGTGCAGGGCGATGATGTGCGCCACGACCAGGCCGATCAGCACCAGCGGAATCGCGATCACGTGGAACGAGAAGAAGCGGTTCAGCGTGGCGTCGGACACCACGTAGTCGCCGCGGATCCACAGCGACAGGTCGGGGCCGATGAAGGGGATGGCGGAGAACAGGTTCACGATCACCTGGGCGCCCCAGTAGGACATCTGGCCCCAGGGCAGCAGGTAGCCGAAGAAGGCCTCGCCCATCAGGCACAGGAAGATTCCCACGCCGAAGATCCAGACCAGTTCTCGCGGCTTGCGGTAGGACCCGTAGAACAGGCCGCGCAGCATGTGCAGGTAGACCACCACGAAGAACATCGACGCGCCGGTGGAGTGCATGTAGCGGATGAACCAGCCGCCCGGGACTTCGCGCATGATGTATTCGACGGATTCGAAGGCGAAGCGCGCGTCGGGCTTGTAGTTCATCACCAGGAAGATCCCGGTGACGACCTGGATCACCAGCACCAGCAGCGCCAGCGACCCGAAGAAATACCAGAAGTTGAAGTTCTTCGGAGCATAGTATTCGGACATATGCTCTTTGAACATTTTCGTCAGGGGGAAGCGGCGGTCTACCCAGCCCATCAACCCGGTCGTCTCGACATTATTTTCGGCCATGAACGGCTCCTATCAGTATCACGAAAAGATGAACAGCGCGTTCATCAGGCCTTGTTGGGGTATTCGTCTACCCCGATCATGACGTGTGACCCGTCGGGAGAAAACGCGTAGGGCGGGACTTCGAGGTTGTCCGGCGCGGGCTTGTTCTTGAACACGCGGCCGGCCAGGTCGAAGGTGGAACCGTGGCAGGGGCACAGCCAGCCGCCCGGCCAGTCGTTGGGCAGGCCCGGCTGGGCGCCCGTCTGGAAGTGCGCCGTGGGCGAGCAGCCCAGGTGAGTGCAGATGCCGATGCAGATGAAGTATTCGGGCTTGCGCGAGCGCCATTCGTTTTCGGCGAACTGGGGCGTGAAGCCCGGGCGCTGGGACTTGGGATCCGCCAGTTCCGCGTCGTGCTTGGGCAGATCTGCCAGTTCGGCCTTCGTGCGGTGCACGATCCAGATCGGCTTGCCGCGCCATTCGACGACCATCATCTGGCCTTCGGGCAGATTGGAGATGTCGGCTTCGACCGGGGCGCCGGCCGCCTTGGCCTTTTCCGACGGGGCAAATGACCCGACGAACGGGACCGCCGTCGCGACGCCAGCCACCCCGCCCAGGGTACAGGCCGAAGCCACCCAGAAGCGTCTCGAAGGATCGGGGGGCAGGTTCGGGTCGACTGCGCCCTGCTCGTCGGACTGTGTCGGATTCTGACTCATTTGTTATCCCTGGTAGCCGCCCTGCGGGCGGAGCGGTTTGACAATAATTTGCATACGCATGGGCGGCGGAGGCTGGAAAAGCCCTGCTGGCGCATCCCACGGGGGTCCTCAACCGCGTATTATAGCGTTACGACCAATGGGGTAAATGCTTAGGAGATACGCAACATGGCCGGAGCACGTGGTTTCATCAAGGAATTCCAAGAATTCGCCGTCAAGGGCAACATGATGGACCTGGCGATCGGGGTCATCATCGGGGGCGCCTTCGGCAAGATCATCGATTCCATCGTCAATGACCTGGTCATGCCGGTCATCAACTTCATCCTGGGCGGACAGGTCAATTTCGACAACCTGTTCTGGGTCCTGCGCCTGCCCGAAGGCTACGCCGGCGCCATGACCGCCGCCGAACTCACCAAGGCCGGCGCCGTCGTCTTCGCCTGGGGGCACTTCCTGACCATCCTGGTGAACTTCATCCTGCTGGCCCTGGTGGTGTTCATCCTGGTGAAGATGGTGAACAACGCCCGCCGCCGCCTCGAAGCCCCGCCGCCGCCCGCTGCGGCCCCCGCCACGCCCGAAGACGTCCTGCTGCTGCGCGAAATCCGCGACTCTCTAAAGAAGTAGGCCCTTCGTCCCAGGGCGCGCTGTCCCTACCGCAACGCCCCATGCCTCCCATCAAGGCGGCGTGGGGCGTTCGCATAACGGCCGCCGTAGCGCCCATCACTGCGGCACCCCCGGGCAAAGCCACACAGGTCAGCGTTACCCAAAAAGCCCCCCACCATCACCGCCACGACCCACGTCAATCGTCGCGTCCCAGGGCTGGGCGGCCCTGTTGGAGCTTACTCGTCCACATCCGGCGAAGCCGCCAAGACGCGACCGGGGCCGCCCAGCCCTGGGACGCGACGATGAGGTCCAGCCCCAGCAGTCTTGCGCCGATGAGACCCACCGTCAGCATCCTAAATCCCCATAACCTCTCACCCCGCAAGGCCAGCCCCTCAAACCGGATTGTCGATATCCACGAACGTGCAGCTCACCCCGAACTGCGCCTCGATCGCCGCCCCCAGCGCCTGCACCCCGTAGCGTTCCGTCGCATGATGCCCCGCGCTGATATACGCGCTGCCCGTCTCCCGCGCCAGATGCACCGTCGGTTCGGAGATCTCTCCGCTGACATAGCAATCCGCTCCCGCAGCCAGCGCCGCGTCCATCATCCCCTGGGCCGCCCCCGTGCACCACGCCAGCCGGCGCACCGCCTGATCGAATTCCCCGATCACCACCGGCTTGCGGCCCAGCCGCTGCGCGATATCGGTGGCCAGCTCGCCCACCGTGCAGTCCCAGGCAGGCGTCCCCAGCCAGATCAGGCCGTCGGGTCCGCAGCGGTGCGGCGTCCCGTCGGGCTGGATGTCCGGCGTCCAGTCCATCACCCGGGCCAGTTGCGCGTTGTTGCCCCATTCGGGGTGGGCGTCCAGCGGCAGGTGGTAGGCGAACAGATTGATTTCCTGGGCCAGCAGGGCCGACAGGCGCCGGTGCTTCGGCCCGCGGATGCAGGGATTTTCATTCTTCCAGAACCAGCCGTGATGCACCAGAATGGCATCCGCGTCGCGGGCGATGGCGGCCTCGATCAGGGCCTGCGACGCCGTCACGCCGGTGACGATGTGGCGGATCTCGGCGCGGCCCTCGACCTGCAGGCCGTTGGGGCAATAATCCTTGAATCGCTCGGGTTGCAGCGTGCCGCTCAGCCAGTTTTCCAGGTCCTGGCGGGAAATATGTGGTTTCATTGGAACTTGTCCTTTTTCGGGGCGCTACCGCCCGGAGTCCGTGTCTATGAGACGATTGTGGCTGATTTTCGCCCAGACCGTAACCGTGTGCCTGGGTGTGCTGTTCCTGGTGTCCACGCTGCGGCCCGACTGGCTGCCCGGCCAGGATGAACCCTCCGGCGGCACGGCGGTCCTGCCCGCGCCGGGCGCGGCGGGGGCGGCTCTCAGCTACGCCCCGGCCGTGGCCCGGGCGGCGCCTTCCGTGGTCAACGTCTATACCCGCAAGCACGTCGACGTGCCGCTGATTCCCCTGCCGCCGGATCCCGGCCTGCAGCAACTGCTGCGCAGCGTGCCGGGCTTCACCCAGCGGCGGGACTCCACCAGCCTGGGGTCGGGCGTGATCGTGCGCGCAGATGGCTACATCCTGACCAACAACCACGTCATCGAATCCGCCGATTCCATCGAAGTCGGCCTGAAGGACGGCCGCCAGGCCGCGGCCAAGCTGGTGGGCGCGGACCCCGAGAGCGACCTGGCGGTGCTGAAGATCGATCTGGACAAGCTGCCCGCCATCGTGTTCGACCCCGAGCAGGCCGTGCGGGTGGGCGACGTGGTGCTGGCGATCGGCAACCCCTTCGGCGTGGGGCAGACCACCACCCAGGGCATCGTGTCCGCCCTGGGGCGCAATCGCCTGGGCATCAACACCTACGAGGACTTCATCCAGACCGATGCGGCCATCAATCCGGGCAATTCCGGCGGGGCGCTGATCGACACCCAGGGACGGCTGGTGGGGATCAACACGGCCATCTATTCGGAAACCGGCGGGTCGCTGGGCATCGGCTTCGCGATTCCCTCCGGGCCGGCGCACCAGATCCTGAATCAGATCATCGAGCACGGCCGGGTGCAGCGCGGCTGGCTGGGTCTGGAGCCGCAGGACATCACGCCCGATCTGGCGCGGGCCTTTCACCTGAAGGATGACCGGGGGGCGATCGTGGCGCGGGTGTTTCCGCGCGGGCCGGCCGCCAGAGCGGGCATCCAGGTGGGCGACATCCTGCAGTCGCTGGACGACCAGCCCGTGCGCGACTCTTTCGATCTGCTGAACCGCCTGGCCCCCATGAAGGCGGGCAGCACGGCGCATCTGCAGGTGTTGCGCAGGGGCAAGACCCTGGCGCTGGACGTCACGGTCGGGCTGCGTCCCGCCGCGCGCCGTCCAGCGCAATAGGCGCGAGGCGTCTGGGATGCCGCGCGGGGCTCCCCGGATGCCGGGCTGGTTCGACTATAGGGCGCGGATGTCTTCCGCCCGACCGATGAGCGTGTCCCTGACCGTGAGCAGATGCTGACGCATCGCCCGCGCGGCGCTTTCGGGGTTGCGGTCCGCGATGGCTGCCAGGATGGCTTCGTGCTGGCGGGTGTAGGTCGCCTGCAGGTCGCTGTTGAGGGACGCCCTCCGTAAATGCCCCCAGGCGGTTTGCGCGCGCGCGGCTTCCAGCATGGCCGAAAACCGGATCAGCATGGCGTTGTAAGTGGATCGGCCGATGGTTTTGTGCAGGGCGCCATCCCAGCGTTCCCAGTCGGCGGCCTGGGTTGCCGCGCGGCTTTTGTCGATGTAGGCCTGAAGGTCTTCCAGATCCTGGGACGAGGCGTTCGTCGCGGCCAGGGCGGCGACGGCCGGTTCCAGCACCAAGCGGGTTTCCATCAGTTCGGCCGGGCTGGTGTACTGCTTCAGGTCGAGTTCTTCCATGGCGGCGGCGTGCGCGGTGGATGTCAGCAGGGTGCCGCGTCCCTGCACGCGCTGGATGCGGCCTTCTGTTTCCAGCGCCGCCAGCGCCTGGCGGATGATGCGCCGGCTGACGCCCAACCGCACGGCCAGCGCGCGTTCGGCCGGGATCATGTCGGCCCCCTGGGTCTCCAGGGTCTTGAGCAACTGCCGCAATTGTTTGAGGGTCGCCTCAGCCAGGCGCCCAGGCGAATTGACGGGAGTCATGGACGCGGATCCTGCCGGAAATATTGAAGGTACCAATAAGATACCATATTTGAACCAATTGACAATGTGGTTCATGGTGGTACGATTTCCCGGGGAGGAGGGAAATCATGGCGCTGGAACTGATTGCGATCCTGGTGATACTGGGTCTGTGCACGGGTTTTGCCGCAGGGCTCCTGGGCATCGGCGGCGGCATGATCATGGTGCCTTTGCTGACGGCCATCTTTTCATCGCAGGGGTTTGTGTCCGACCACGTGGTGCACATGGCGATCGCTACATCGCTGTCCGTCATCTTCTTCACCTCCATGTCCAGCGTCTACGCGCACCACAAGCGAGGCGCCATTCTGTGGCCGGTTGCGCTACTGCTGATACCTGGCGTCATCATCGGGTCCTGGATCGGGCCGGTGATCGCCGCCAGCCTCAATACGCGGTACCTCGCGGCCCTGTTCGGTGTTTTCGTCATTTTTTCCGCCATCAAGATGCTGAAGAAAAAAGCTCCCCGGGCGGATGAAGCGGACAACACACTGCCCAAGGCGCCCGGCATGACGGCGGCCGGCCTGGTCATCGGCGTGCTCTCCGGGCTGGTCGGCGCAGGAGGCGGCTTCATCACCGTGCCGTTCCTGGGGTGGCGCGGCGTGTCCATCCACAACGCGGTGGCCACCTCGGCCGTGATGGGATTTCCCATCGCTCTGTTCGGCACCGTCAGCTACATCCATCAGGGGTGGGACGTTCAGGGCCTGCCGGCGGGCAGCCTGGGATTCATCTATGTGCCGGCCTTGTTGAGCCTGGCGGTCGCCAGCGTGCTCAGCGCCCCGTTCGGCGCGCGGACGGCCCACACCATGAATGTGAAGCAATTGCGCTCCACGTTCGCCTATCTGTTGCTGTTGTTGGCGCTGTACATGTTCTGGAAGGCGGCGTCCGCTTGATCCGCGCCTGAACCACTACACCAATACCAAGGAGACAAGACCATGATGGGGAAATTTGTATGGACGGCCGGAGGGGCGCTGTTGTGCGCGGCCACGGTCTGCAGCGCTGCGCAGAGCTTGCGCATCGGCCTGCAGGAGGATCCGGACACGCTGGATCCGGTGCGGGCGCGCACCTACGTGTCGCGCATCGTGTTCACTTCGTTGTGCGACAAGCTGGTCGATATCGATCAGAAGCTGCAGTTCGTGCCGCAGTTGGCGCAGTCCTGGGCCTGGGGGCCGGATCACAAGACCCTGACCTTCAAGCTGCGCACCGATGTGGTCTTTCACGATGGCACGCCGTTCAACGCCGAGGCGGCCAAGGCCAATCTGGAACGCGCCCTGACGCTGAAGGGCAGCCAGCGGCGCAACGAGATCAAGTCCATCGAGTCGATCGAGACGCCCGACGCCGGTACGCTGGTGCTGCATCTGGCGCAGCCGGACGCGACGCTGCTGGCGCAGTTGTCGGATCGGGCGGGGATGATGCTCTCGCCCAAGAGCTTTGCCGATGGCGATCCATCGACGGTAAGCCGGCATCCGGTATGTTCGGGGCCGTACGAGTTCGTCAAGCGGGTACAGAACGACCGGATCGAGCTGAAGAAGTTCGATCGCTACTACGATGCGAAGGATTTCCATTTCGACCGGGTGGTGTTCCTGCCGATTCCGGACACCACGGTGCGCCTGCAGAACCTGCGCTCGGGGGGCATCGACATTCTGGAACGCCTGAACCCGTCGGACATCAAAGAGGTCAAGGGAGATGCCAGCCTGAAGTTCAATCCGGTCACCGGCCTGGGCTTCCAGGAGGTCATCTTCAACATCGGCAACGGGCCTGCGGCCAAGGACAACCCTTTCGCCAACAAGCTGGTGCGTCAGGCGTTCCAGTTGACGATCGACCGGGATGCGATCAATCAGGTGGTGGGCAATGGCATCTACGAACCGGCGCAGCAGCCGTTCCCGCCGGCCAGTCCTTATCACAATGACAAATACCCGCCCATGAAGCCGGACATCGCCAAGGCCAAGGCGCTGCTCAAGCAGGCGGGATTCACCACGGTCGAGGCGAATTTCTCGTTCGGCAACACCACGATCAGCGCGTCCATCGCCGAAATGCTGCAGGCGATGGCGGCGCAGGCCGGCATTCGGCTGAATCTGAGGCCCACGGAATATGCGGCCATGTTGTCGGAAGAGGCAGCCGGCAATTTCCAGGTCGACATGCGGGGTTGGTCCGGCCGCGTGGACCCGGATGGCAATATTTTTGTCTTCGTCACCTGCGATGGTTCGCTGAACGATGGGAAATATTGCAACCCCAAGGTCGACGAGTTGCTCAAACAAGCCCGGACCGTCCTGGATGTCGAGGGCCGCAAAGCCGTCTACGGGCAGGCGCAGGACATCCTGCAGCAGGATCTGCCCAAGTTCTACATCTATTACCAGCCGTGGCCCTTCGCCACTCGCAAGCAGGTCCAGGGGTTCAAGCCCTATCCCGACGGCATGATCCGCCTGCGCGGCGTGTCGCTGTCCTAGCCGCCGCTCCCGGGGCGCTAGGACTCCGGTCCGGGCGCTCCGGAACGGCCTTTCGGGGATGCACTGAATGTTCAGACTGATCCTGCGCCGCATCGTCGTGGCGATTCCCACGCTCATCCTGGTCTCGATGATGATCTTCAGCCTGCAGAAGATCCTGCCGGGCGATCCTGTGCTTGCGATGGCCGGTGAAGAGCGCGACCCAGCCGTCCTGGAATTCCTGCGCGAGAAATATCGTCTCAACGATCCCCTGCCGCAGCAGTACCTGGCCTGGGTGCGGGAAGTGGCGCAGGGCAACCTGGGGATATCGCTACGGACGGAAATCCCGGTGACCATCCTGATCGCCCAGAAGTTGCCTGTCACCATTCAGCTGGCGAGTATGGCCATCGTCTTTTCGGTCCTGATCGGGATTCCGCTGGGCATTCTGGCCGCCGTCAGGAAGGGCACGCGGTCGGAGTTCGGCATCAATCTGTTTGCGTTATCGGGAATGTCGATACCGAACTTCTGGCTGGGCATCCTGCTCATCATGCTGGTGTCGGTGCATTGGCGCCTTTTGCCGGCCTCCGGCTTTGTCCCGCCCACGCAGGATTTCTGGCTGTCCATGAAGACGTCCCTGCTGCCGGCCATTGTGCTGGCCACGGCCATCAGCGCCTATCTGCTGCGCCATACGCGTTCGGCCATGCTGGAGGCGCTGCGCGCAGATTACATCCGCACGGCGCGGGCCAAGGGGGCCCCCGAATGGTCGGTCATCCTGCGCCACGCCCTGCGCAATGCCCTGATGCCCATCGTGACGCTGGTCACCATCCTGTTCGGCGAACTGCTGGCGGGCGCGGTGCTGACCGAACAGATCTTCGGCATCCCGGGGTTCGGGAAACTGCTGGTGGATGCGGTTTTCAATCGCGATTATGCGGTGGTGCAGGGGGTGGTGCTGTGCATCGCGGTGGGCTTCATCGCGCTGACCCTGCTGGCCGACGTGCTGTACATCCTCGTCAATCCCCGCTTGAGAAACGCATGACTTCCTCGTTCTCCGTCATCCCGGTCCCGGCTCCGAGGCGCCGCAATCGGTCCTGGGCCAAATTTCGCCACAACCGCTCGGCCATGCTGGGGGCCGTGATCATCCTGTTCTTCGTCGCGGTGGCCATATGCGCCCCCTGGATCGCCGGGCAGGACCCGCTGAAGGTCGGCTTCACAGCCATCCGCAAAGCTCCGTCCGCGCTGCACTGGTTCGGCACGGACGAGTTGGGCCGCGATCTGTTCAGCCGCATGGTCTATGGAGCCCGGGCGTCCCTGCTGGCGGGCACGGTCTCGGTGTTGATCGCCTTGGCGGTAGGCGTGCCGCTGGGGCTGATCTCGGGCTACTTCGGCGGTCTGCTGGACGGCTGCATCTCGCGCGTGACCGAAGCGCTGTTTTCCATCCCCTTCCTGATCCTGGCGATCGCCCTGGCGGCTTTTCTGGGACCCAGCCTGACCAATGCCATGATCGCGATCGGGGTGTCGGCCTCGCCGCTGTTCATCCGGCTGGCCCGGGGCCAGGTGCTGGCCGTGCGCCGCGAAGATTACGTGCAGAGCACGCGATCCTTGGGGGCGTCGGACCTGCGCATCATCCTGCGCCACGTCCTGCCCAACATCATGCCGGCCCTGATCGTGCAGGCCACCATCCAGATCGCCGTCGCGATCATCGCCGAGGCCAGCCTCTCGTTTCTAGGGCTGGGATTGCAGCCGCCGGAGCCCTCCTGGGGTTCGATGCTGAATACCGGCAAGAACTTCATGACCCAAGCGCCCTGGATGTCGATTCTGCCGGGCTGCGCCATCTTCCTGGTGGTGTTCGGATTCAATTTGCTGGGCGATGGGCTGCGGGACGCCCTGGACCCGCGTCAGGAGGATTGAGCATGGCCGAGATGGCTGCCAACCGGGTGATCCAGGTCCGGGATCTGTCGGTGTCGTTCAAGACGCTGGACAGCGAAGTCCATGCGGTCCGCAACATGTCCTTCCACCTGGATCGGGGCGAGACGCTGGCCATCGTGGGGGAATCGGGGTCCGGCAAGTCCGTGACGTCGCTGTCCCTGATGCGGCTGGTGGAATTCGGGCGCGGGCGTATCGCCAGCGGCGAAATGCTCTTGCGCCGGCGCGGAGGCGATGTGATCGATCTGGCACGGGCGTCCAAACCGGTCATGCATACAGTGCGCGGCGCCGACATCGCCATGATCTTCCAGGAACCCATGACTTCGCTGAATCCCGGCTTTACGGTGGGGTGGCAGATGGCCGAAGCGCTGAAGCTGCACCAGAACATGGACGACCAGGCCGCGCACGCGGAAATCCTGCGCCTGCTGGACGTGGTGCGCATCCCGGACGCCGCCGGGCTGTGCGGCCGGTATCCCTACCAGTTGTCGGGCGGGATGCGGCAGCGCGTCATGATCGCCATGGCGCTCTCGTGCCGCCCCCAGGTGCTGATCGCCGATGAGCCGACGACGGCGCTGGACGTGACCGTGCAGGCGCAGATACTGGAATTGATCCGCGAACTTCAGCATGAAATGGACATGGGGGTGATCTTCATCACCCACGACATGGGCGTGGTGGCCGAAGTCGCGGATCGCGTGATGGTGATGTATCACGGCGAAAAGGTCGAGGAAAACGTGTCCGAGGAGATCTTCTGCCGCCCCGGCCACTGGTATACCCAGGCATTGCTGGCGGCGGTTCCCCGGCTGGGGTCGATGCAGGGGCTGGATCAGCCCGCGCCCTTCGAACTGTTGCGGCGCGAGGAACACGAAGCCGCGTCGTCCGCTCCGGCATCCGCCGAGCCCACCGTTCGCTACGAGCAGGCGCCAGTCCTGCAGGTGCGCGATCTGACTACGCGCTTCAACATCACGGGCGGCCTGCTGGGGCGGGTCCAGCGGCGCGTGCATGCTGTTGAGAAAGTGTCCTTCGACCTGTTCGCGGGCGAGACGCTCGGTCTGGTGGGGGAGTCGGGCTGCGGCAAGACGACCACCGGGCGTTCCCTGGCGCTGCTGGAGGTGCCGATGGGCGGACAGGTGCTCTACGAGGGGCAGGATATCAGCAAGCTGAACGCCGGCCGCCTGCGGACATTGCGCCGGAACATCCAGTTCATTTTCCAGGACCCGTTCGCCTCGCTGGATCCGCGCACCACCGTGGGCTATTCCATCATGGAACCCATGCTGGTGCATCGCACCGCGCGCGGCGCCCAGGCGCGCGCACGGGTGCTGGAACTCATGGAGCAGTGCGGTCTGTCGCCCGACATGGCCGGCCGCTATCCGCATGAATTTTCCGGGGGCCAGCGCCAGCGCGTGTGCATCGCACGTGCGCTGGCGCTGAACCCGAGGATCATCATCGCGGACGAGTCCGTCTCGGCGCTGGATGTCTCGATCCAGGCGCAGATCGTCAATCTGCTGCTGCAGTTGCAACGCGATCTGGGTCTGTCCATTTTGTTCATTTCCCACGATATGGCCGTGGTGGAGCGCATCAGCCATCGGGTGGTGGTCATGTATCTGGGGCAGGTCGTGGAAATCGGCCCCCGGCGGGCTGTCTTCGAGGACCCGCAGCATCCTTACACCCGCAAACTGATGTCGGCCGTTCCGATCGCGGATCCGTCCCGTCGGCACAGCGAACGTTCCTTGCTGGTCGACGAGATTCCCAGCCCCGTGCGCCGGGTGGGCGACGAACCGCTGGTCGAGCCCCTGGTTCAGGTGGGGCCGGAGCATTTCGTGGCGAAGCACGCCATTGGCACCTATGCGTAGCGCGCCGCAGGGCGCCTCGATCCAGGGGGATAGGTATCGACATGTTTACGACGCGTCCTGAGATCACCGGGACTTTCGGGGTGGTGGCCAGCACGCACTGGCTGGCTACAGGGGTGGGGATGTCCATCCTGGAGCGAGGTGGCAATGCCTTCGATGCCTGCGTCGCGTCGGCGTTTACGCTGCAGGTGGTGGAACCCAACCTGGTCGGCCCCGGCGGCGAGACGCCTGCGATCTTCCATTCGGTCCGCACGGGCCGGACCGAGGTGCTGTGCGGGCAAGGCGTCACTCCCGAGGGCGCGACGCTGGAGCGCTATCGCTCGGAGGGGCTCTCCATGATTCCGGGCAATGGCTGGCTGGCCACGGTGGTCCCGGGGGCTTTCGATGCCTGGATGATCCTGCTGCGGGATCATGGCGCCCTCAGCCTGCGCGAAGTGCTGGAGCCGGCCATCCACTATGCCGAACAGGGGCACCCTCTGTTGCAGCGGGTCTCCGACACCATCGCGGTTCTGAAGGATTTCTTCGAGACCTGCTGGCCCAGTTCGGCCACTGTGTACATTCCCCAGGGCTCCGTGCCGCAGCCGGGGCGCCTGTTCCGCAATCCGGCGCTGGCGCACACCTGGAAGCGCCTGCTGGCTGAGGCCGAATCGGTGGGGGCGGATCGTGAGCGCCAGATCGAAAAGGCGCGTGACGTGTTCTATCGGGGCTTCGTGGCCGAGGCCATGGACGCGTACCTGCGCACCGAGGTCATGGACGAAAGCGGGTCGGCTCACCGGGGCGTGCTGACCGGGCAGGATCTCGCCGCCTGGTCGGCGTCCTATGAAACGCCCCTGCAGTACGGCTATGGCGATTTCACCGTGTCCAAGGCTGGGCCTTGGAGCCAGGGGCCCGCCTTCCTACAGGCGCTCGCCCTGCTGCGTCACACCGGTATCGCTTCGTGCCGGCCGGGTGATCCCCTGTTTGCGCATCTGCTGGTGGAAGTCGTCAAGCTGGTGTTTGCGGATCGCGAGGTCTATTACGGGGATCCGAAGTTCAACCGGGTCCCGCTGAAGGAACTGTTGTCCGAGCGCTATAACCGCGAGAGGGCAGGGCTGATCAGGGATGAGGCTTCCATGGACCTGCGCCCCGGCGTGGTGCCGGGATTCGAGGCGGGTGTGCGGCGCGCCATGGCGGCGCTGGATCGGCTCTCTGCCGACCGCGGGTCTGGCGGCCCGGCATCTGCCATCGAGCGGATCAACCAGCAGGTTTCCGCGCGCAAGGGCGACACGACTCATGTGGATGTGATCGATCGATGGGGCAACATGATTTCGGCCACGCCATCGGGCGGGTGGCTGCAGTCCTCGCCCGTCATCCCGGAATTGGGTTTCGGGCTGAATACGCGCGCCCAGATGTTCTGGCTGGAGGAAGGACTGCCCTGCACGCTGGAGCCCTTCAAGCGCCCCCGCACTACGCTCAGCCCGACCTTCGTGCATCGCCGGGGCCTGCCCTGGATGGCCTTCGGCACGCCGGGAGGGGATCAGCAGGAACAATGCCAGCTGCAGCTTTTCCTGCGCCATGTGCATCAGGGGCTGGATCTGCAGGCCGCGATCGACAGCCCCATGTTCTTCTCGCAGCATTTCCCGGGCTCCTTCTATCCAAGAGACCGGCGTCCGGGCCATCTGGCCATCGAGTCCAGCATCGGGACCGCGGTGCTGGATGATCTGCGGCGTCGGGGGCATCGGGTCGAAGAGTCGCCGCCCTGGAGCATCGGGCGCCTGACCGCGACGTCCCGCGATGCGGACGGGCTTCTGCACGCGGCCGCTTCCGCGCGGCTGATGCAGGCGTACGCGGCGGGGCGATGATTTTTGATTTCTAGAATGGAAAAGCCATGACACATTTCAACTGGTCCAATCCCTATCCCTCGATTCGCACGCCGCTGTTCGCGCGCAATGTGGTGTCCACCTCGCATCCACTGGCGGCGCAAGCGGGTCTGCGCATGCTGCTCAAGGGCGGTAATGCCGTCGATGCCACCATCGCGGCGGCCGCCGCCATCATCCTGGTCGAGCCGGTGTCCTGCGGTCTGGGCGGCGATTGCTTCGCCATCGTCTGGGATGGTCGGCAACTGCGCGGCCTCAATGCATCGGGCAGCGCGCCGTCGGCCTGGAATCCGGATTATTTCAAGCGCAAGTACGGAGAGGATGGCCAGGGGCTGGCGGTTCAGCCGAAGCGGGGTTGGGATTCGGTTACGGTGCCGGGTGTCGTGGCCGGCTGGGCGGCGTTGCACGAAAAATTCGGCAAGCTGCCGTTCGAGGATCTCTTCGAGCCGGCCATCGAGGTCGCGGAACGCGGCTACATCCTGCCGCCCTTCGTCGTTGCCAAGTGGACCAAGGCGGTGGACGAACTGCAATCCCAGCCAGGCTTCGCGCAGGCGTTCATGCCCCGTGGGCGCGCCCCGCTCGTGGGCGAGCACTTCATGTTGTCGGGCCTGGCCGATACGTTCCGGAAGATCGCGCGGACCCGGGGTCGCACCCTGTACGAGGGCGAGCTGGCCGACAGGATGCTCGCGCATAGCCGGGAATGGGGCGGTGCCATGACGGCCGGCGATCTGCGCGATTACCGGCCCGAGTGGGTGGACCCCATCGGCAAGGATTACCACGGGTACACCCTGCACGAATTGCCGCCCAACGGGCAGGGCATCGCCGCGCTGATGGCCCTGAAAATCGCCGAGCATTTCGATTTGCGGGATCGGCCGGTGGACTCCACGGCCTCGCAACATATCCAGATCGAGGCGATGAAGCTGGCGTTCGCCGACCTGTACCGGTATGCAGCGGATCCCCGGTCGATGGACGTGACGCCGGCACAGATGCTGGACGACGATTACCTGGCCAGCCGGGCGAAGCTGCTGCGTCTCGATCGAGCGAGCCATCCGCAGGCCGGGCGGCCGGACGCGGGTGGCACCATCTATCTGTCGGCTGCGGATGAGAGCGGCATGATGGTGTCCTTCATCCAGTCCAACTACATGGGCTTCGGCTCCGGGATCGTGGTGCCGGACACCGGCATCAGCATGCAGAATCGCGGGGTAGGGTTCTCGATGGACCCGCGTTCCCCCAACGTGGTCATGGGTGGCCGCCGTCCTTTCCATACCATCATTCCCGCCTTCCTGACCCGCGATGGCAAGCCGGTGATGAGCTTTGGCGTCATGGGCGGGGACATCCAGCCCCAGGGGCATTTGCAGACGATGGTGCGCATGGTCGACTACGGGCAGCAGCCCCAGGCGGCCTGCGACGCCCCGCGCTGGAAGCTGAATCGGGATTTCACGCTGGATACCGAAGAAGGCATGAATCCCGACACGGTGCAGGGCCTGAAGGACCTGGGCCATGTGCTGCATTCCACCGATGACACCTATATGGATTTCGGCGCCGGGCAGTTCATCTGGAAGCTCTCGGACGACCAGAACGACGGGTACGTTGCCGCCAGCGACCCCCGTCGGGACGGGCAGGCGGTGGGTTTCTGATTCCGATATTGATTACCCAAGGAGACAGGATCATGGATAGGAAGTTGGCATGGGCGGCCGGAGGGGCGCTGTTGTGCGCGGCCACGGTCTGCAGCGCTGCGCAGAGCTTGCGCATCGGCCTGCAGGAGGATCCGGACACGCTGGATCCGGTGCGGGCGCGCACCTACGTGTCGCGCATCGTGTTCACTTCGTTGTGCGACAAGCTGGTCGATATCGATCAGAAGCTGCAGTTCGTGCCGCAGTTGGCGCAGTCCTGGGCCTGGGGGCCGGATCACAAGACCCTGACCTTCAAGCTGCGCACCGATGTGGTCTTTCACGATGGCACGCCGTTCAACGCCGAGGCGGCCAAGGCCAATCTGGAACGCGCCCTGACGCTGAAGGGCAGCCAGCGGCGCAACGAGATCAAGTCCATCGAGTCGATCGAGACGCCCGACGCCGGTACGCTGGTGCTGCATCTGGCGCAGCCGGACGCGACGCTGCTGGCGCAGTTGTCGGATCGGGCGGGGATGATGCTCTCGCCCAAGAGCTTTGCCGATGGCGATCCATCGACGGTAAGCCGGCATCCGGTATGTTCGGGGCCGTACGAGTTCGTCAAGCGGGTACAGAACGACCGGATCGAGCTGAAGAAGTTCGATCGCTACTACGATGCGAAGGATTTCCATTTCGACCGGGTGGTGTTCCTGCCGATTCCGGACACCACGGTGCGCCTGCAGAACCTGCGCTCGGGGGGCATCGACATTCTGGAACGCCTGAACCCGTCGGACATCAAAGAGGTCAAGGGAGATGCCAGCCTGAAGTTCAATCCGGTCACCGGCCTGGGCTTCCAGGAGGTCATCTTCAACATCGGCAACGGGCCTGCGGCCAAGGACAACCCTTTCGCCAACAAGCTGGTGCGTCAGGCGTTCCAGTTGACGATCGACCGGGATGCGATCAATCAGGTGGTGGGCAATGGCATCTACGAACCGGCGCAGCAGCCATTCCCGCCGGCCAGCCCCTACTTCAACCAGAAATACCCGCTGGTGAAGCCGGATATCGCCAAGGCAAAGGCCTTGCTCAAGCAGGCGGGGTTCCCGACGGTGCAGGCGGAACTGAATTTTGCCAACAACACGATCGCTTCGTCGGTGGCCGAGATGATCCAGGCCATGGCGGCGCAGGCCGGTTTCCAATTGTCGCTGCGCCCGACGGAATACGCCGCGATGCTGGCCAACGATGCCCAGGGCAAGTTTCAGCTGGATATGCGGGGCTGGTCGGGGCGCGTGGACCCGGATGGCAATATCTTCAATTTCGTGACCTGCAAGGGCCATGAGAATGATGGCCGGTACTGCAACGAGGAAATCGACCGACTGCTGAACAAGGCGCGCACCGAACCGGATGTGGCCAGCCGCCAGGCGATCTACGCCCAGGCGCAGGACATCCTGCAGGAAGACCTGCCCGACGTGTATCTGTACTATCAGCCCTGGCCGTTCGCCACCCGCGCGCAGCTGCGGGGGTTCAAGCCCCTTCCCGACGGCATGATCCGCCTGCGCGGGGTGTCCTTGTCTTGATTTCCCAGCTGTGGCCCCGTTCCAGTGCGGGGCCGCAGCCGGCGGGGGTCAGGCGCGCGCGTTCAGCAGCGTGGCGGCCGCGATGGCGAAATACGTCAGGATGCCGTCGCCGCCCGCGCGCTTGAAGGCCAGCAGCGATTCCATCATGACCTTGTCGTGGTCCAGCCAGCCGTTGGCGGCGGCGGCCTTGATCATGGCGTATTCGCCGCTGACCTGATAGGCGTAGGTCGGCATGCCGAAGGCGTCCTTCACTTCCCGCAGCACGTCCAGGTAGGGCAGGCCGGGCTTCACCATCACCATGTCGGCGCCTTCGCGGATGTCGGCGGCGACTTCGCGCAGGGCTTCCAGGCGGTTGGCCGGGTCCATCTGGTAGGTGGCCTTGTTGGACGCGCCCAGGTTCGCGGCGGACCCCACCGCATCGCGGAAGGGGCCGTAGAAGGCGCTGGCGTATTTCGCGGAATACGCCATGATGCGGGTGTGGATGCGGTCGTGGGCGTCCAGGGCCTGGCGCACGGCGCCGATGCGCCCGTCCATCATGTCGCTGGGGGCGACGATGTCCACGCCGGCGTCGGCATGGGTCAGGGCCTGGCGCACCAGCATTTCCACCGTCGGTTCGTTCAGCAGCTGGCCGTCGGCGTCGATCAGGCCGTCCTGGCCGTGGCTGGTGTAGGGGTCCAGGGCCACGTCGGTCAGCACGCCCAGTTCCGGGAAGTGCTGTTTCAGCAGCGCCACCGTGCGGGGGATCAGGCCGTTGGGATTGGCGGCCTCGATGCCGTCCGGCGTCTTCAGCGCCGGGTCGATGTGGGGGAACAGGGCCAGCACCGGGATGCCCAGGGACAGGCACTCCTCGGCCGTGCGCAGCAGCGTGTCGGGGGAATGGCGGACCACGTCGGGCATGGACGCCACCGGTTCGCGCACGTCGCGGCCTTCCTGCACGAAGACGGGATAGATCAGGTCGTCGGCGGACAGGCGGTTTTCGCGCACCAGGCGGCGCGAGAAACCGTCGCGCCGGTTGCGGCGCAGGCGGGCGGTGGGGAAATCGACGGGGGGCAGAAAATGGGTCATGTCAGGATCCTGGGAATGGTCGGCGAAGCAGACGCGCGGGTTCTCCGGCGCGTCCGCTCAGGGCACGACCTGGGGTGAAATCCAGTTTTCGATGTGGACGGCGGCCTCTTCCAGGCCGATGCGATGGGTGGCCGAAAAGGGCAACGCGGTCAGCGTGCCGATCTCCGCCAGGTCCTTGCGGGCCTGGGCGGCGGCGCGGATCCGCTGCCCGTACGGCAGCTTGTCGGCCTTGGTCAGCAGGGCCAGCGTGGGCAGGCCCCGCAGGCCGATCCAGTGGGCCAGGCGGCGATCCAGGTCGGTGACGCCGCGGCGGATGTCGATCAGCAGCACCACCCCCGCCAGGCTGCTGCGCTCGTGCAGGTAGCCGCCCAGGACTTCCGCCCATTCGTCGCGGGCGGCGCGGTCCACCGCCGCGTAGCCGTAGCCCGGCAGGTCGACCAGGAAGCCCAGCCAGGCGTCGGCGGTGATCGGGTCGGGGATGCCGAACAGATTGATCAGGCGCGTGCGCCCGGGGGTCTTGCTGGAGAAGGCCAGGCGGCGCTGATTGGTCAGCACGTTGATGGCGGACGACTTGCCGGAATTGGACCGGCCCGCGAAACAGACCTCGGCGGTGGTCGGGGCGGGCAACTGATCCAGGCGGGCGGCGGAGATCGTAAAACGGGCGCGATGGAGAAGGGACACGGCGGATCGGTGAAGGCCCGGTGGGCGCGGAGGACAAGGGGCAGGCGCATCGGGTGCCGGCCTGCGGCGAGGGCGTCGGCTTTCACGGACAGCGGAAGACGCCTGGTGCCTATTGTATAATCTTCGCTTGTATTTGTTACGCCGGCTGCTGCGGGCCTTTTTTCGTGGGCAGCCTGGCCTCATGACCTGATGGCGCCCTGGGCGCCCGTACCCAAATCCGAGGACCTCATGAAGCGTGCGCTTTCCAGTATGTTCATGGTCGGCAGCCTGGCGCTTGCCGGCGCCCTGCCTGGTTTGACCCACGCTCAAGACGCCGTCAAGCCCGATGCCAAAGCCGGCGAACAACTGTTCGTCAAGGGCGACATGTCGCGCGGCGTCCTGGCCTGTGTGACCTGTCACGGCGACGCCGGCAACAGCACCATTCCGGCCAACCCGAACCTGGCCGCCATGCCGCATGAATACCTCGCCAAGCAACTGCGCGATTTCGCGCCCCAGGGCGACAAGCACGCCGCGCGCACCGGCCCCGACGGCGCGCCGTCCATCATGTCCACGATTGCGCCTTCGCTGACTCCTCAGGACGTCCAGAACGTCGCCCTGTACCTGTCGCAGCAGAAACTCGACTGGGACAAGGCCGGCACCGCCACCCATGAAGCCACCATGGATCGCGGCCAGCACATCTGGCGCGCCGGCATCGCCGACCGCCAGGTGCCGGCCTGTGCGGCCTGCCACTCGGCCAACGGCGCCGGGCTGCCGGGCGAATTTCCGCGTCTGGCCGGCCAGCATCCGGAATACCTCCTGGAACAGCTCAAGCTCTTCCGCTCGGGTGATCGGGCCAACACCATCATGCATGACATCACCAGCCGCATGACCGACCCCGACCTGGCCGCCGTGGCGGACTTCGCCGCCGGGCTGCGTTGATCTGCGGCCGGCGGGCCGGGCGCGCGGGCTGATCGATCGCCGCGCGGCCGTTCGCCAGCCGGGCATTTCCTGGTTGTGTCTGGGGTTTTGGGAAGGATCCCGACGCAGCCGGTGTAAGGTTGAACTTTAAAAAATATATGGGGGGGACGCGCAAGCGCGCCTCCCTTCTTTCTTGAATCGGGCAGCCGTGACGTCTTCTTCCAGTTCCCGCGCGCGGGGTGCGGATATCATCGAACTCCTGGGTTCGATGCGCTTTGCCATCAGCCTGCTGGTGTTCATCTGCGTGGCCAGCCTGATCGGCACCGTGTTGCCGCAGAACCAGGCCTCCAATACCTACATCGATCAGTTCGGGCCGTTCTGGTTCGCGGTCTTCGACCAGTTTTCCATCTGGCACATCTACAACAGCCCCTGGTTCCTGCTGATCATGGCGTTCCTGGTCGTGTCCACGACCCTGTGCGTCATGCGCAATACGCCCAAGATGCTGCGCGACATGCGCACTTTCCGGGAATACGTGCGCGGATCCAGCCTGAAGGCCTTCCACCACAAGGTGGACGTGGACAGCGCCCTGAGTCCGGACCAGGCTGTGGAACAAGTGGGGGCGCTGCTGCGCCGCCAGGGGTTCCGCTACCGGGTGCGGGCCGATGGCGACAGCCGCATGGTGGCGGCCAAGAAAGGCGCGGCCAACCGATTGGGATACATTTTCGCGCACGTGGCCATCGTGGTGATCTGCCTGGGCGGCCTGCTGGACAGCGAACTGCCCGTGCGGCTGCAGGTCTGGCTCTTCGACAAGCAGCCGGTGGTGGGCAACATGCTGATCTCCGACGTGCCCGAATCCGGGCGGCTGTCGGCCCGCAATCCCAGCTTCCGCGCCAACATGCTGATCCCCGACGGCAAGCAGAGCAGCATGGGCATCGTATCGTCCGGCCAGGGCGTGCTGCTGCAGCCGCTGCCGTTCGCGATCCGGCTGAAGAAGTTCTATGTCGAATACTACGACACCGGCATGCCCAGCGATTTCCGCAGCGACGTGACCGTGACGGACCTGGCCACCGGGAAATCCTTCGACCAGACCATCAAGGTCAACGAACCCCTGCGCTACAAGGGCGTGACCGTCTATCAGTCCAGCTTCGACGATGGCGGCAGCACCTTGCAGCTGAAGGCCTGGCCGCTGTCGGGCACGGAATCGCAGCCCCTGGACCTGTCCGGCGCGGTCGGCGGCAATGCGCGGCTGCCCGCCGCCCTGGGCGCCCAGACGGTGGACTACACCGGCCTGCGCGTCATCAACGTCGAGAACATGGGCGGGAATGGCGATCCGCAGCCGGTCGACCTGATCCGCGACGTGGCGGCCGTGACCGGCAGCGCGGTGCGTCCGCGCAGCGACGATCTGCGCAACGTCGGCCCCAGCGTCCAGTACCGCCTGGTGGGGGCCGACGGGCAGGCCCATGAATTCACCCAGTACATGCTGCCCGTCCGGATCGACGATTTCCCGATGTTCCTGCTGGGAACGCGCAACACCGCGGCCGAACCCTACCGCTACCTGCGCATTCCGGCCGACGACCAGGGCACCATGCGGGAATTCATGCAGTTGCGCGCCGCGCTGGCCGACCCGGAACTGCGCGACCAGGCCGCCCGCCGGTTCGCCGAACGCAATGCGCCCGCAGGCGAGCAGCGCGACCTGATGTTCCAGGCGGCCCAGGGGGCGCTGCGCACGTTCTCGCAACGCGGCTTCAACGGCATCATCGATTCCGCTCCGCAGGACCAGCGGGAAAAGATCCTGAATTTCGCCGTGCCCATGATCCAGCTCAGCCTGCAGGAACTGCGCTTGCTGATGCGGGAACGGCAGCACCTGCCGGCGCTGCCCGACAGCGGGCCTCAGGCCGAACACGAAGCCCAGTGGCTGCGCCTGTCGGTGCTGGCGCTGGCGTCGCTGCCGGATTATCCGGCCCCGGCGGCCCTGCAGCTGTCCAGCTTCCATCAGATACAGGCCAGCGTATTCCAGGTGGCCCGCAGCCCGGGCAAGAACACGGTATACCTCGGTTGCCTTTTGCTGGTGTTGGGCGTGTTCTCGATGTTCTATATTCGGGAAAGACGGGTATGGGTCTGGATCCGCCCGTCGGATGCCGGCAGCAGCTGGCTGGCGGCCATGACCACACAGCGCCGCAACCTGGATTTCAATCACGAATTTGAGCGCCTGCGCGATGCGCTGCGCCGCCTCGGAGGATCCCATGACAACTGACATCCTGACGCCTGATGCGGCGGCCCTCTGGGCCCGGGACATGAACACCAGCGGCGACCGGCGCGGCCGGCGCGGCCGGCCCGACTGGACGGATTTCGCCTTCTTCCTGCTGCTGGCCGTCGGGGCCGGCCATGTCCTGACCAGCTATGGCCAGTTCATGGACTACTACGAAAAACTGATCCTGATCTGCGCCGTGGGCCTGTTCAGCTGGCTGGGCTGGCTGTGGCGGCCGATGCGGGTGCTGATGATCACGGCGGGCGCCAGCGCGCTGCTGGCCATCTGGCTCTACAGTCCCACGGGCGCCCTGCTGCAGGGCGATCTGTCGCGCGCCGAATCCAACTTCCTGCTGAAGTACCTGCTGTCCTCGCAATCGGCCATCCTGTGGATGTGCGCCCTGTTCGTGCTGGCCACCGTCTGTTACTGGATCGGCTTCGCCAGCAAGACCGCCGCCTGGCTGGGCACGGTCCTGACCTGGGGCGCGGTCTACGCCGGCCTGACGGGCCTGCTGGTGCGGTGGCGCGAGGGCCACCTGATGGGACCGGACATCGGCCACATCCCCGTCAGCAACCTGTACGAAGTCTTCGTCCTGATGTCGCTGATCACGGCCCTGTTCTATCTGTACTACGAACGCCGCTATGCCACCCGGGCGCTGGGCGGCTTCGTGCTGCTGGTCATCAGCTCGCTGGTGGTATTCCTGCTGTGGTATTCCTTCGCCCGCGACGCCTACCAGATCCAGCCTCTGGTGCCGGCCCTGAAGAGCTGGTGGATGAAACTGCACGTGCCGGCGAACTTCATCGGTTACGGCACCTTCAGCCTGGCGGCCATGGTGGGTTTCGCCTACCTGGTCAAGTCGCACGGCGAAACCCGCACCTGGAAGCCGCTGATTCCGGTCTTCCTGCTGGGCGCCGTGCTGTGCGCCGAACCCCTGGTGTTCGGCTCGCGGGAACTGTCCGCCACCTGGATGCTGTATTTCGGCATCGGGGCGCTGATCGTCGGGACCATCCTGGCGTTCCGGGCGCCGATCGCCCAGCGCCTGCCGTCCCTGGAACTGCTCGACGACATCATGTATCGGGCGATCGCGGTGGGCTTCGCCTTCTTCACGGTGGCCACCATCCTGGGGGCCCTGTGGGCGGCGGACGCCTGGGGCACGTACTGGCAGTGGGACCCGAAAGAAACCTGGGCCCTGATCGTCTGGCTGAATTACGCGGCCTGGCTGCACATGCGCCTGATGAAGGGCCTGCGCGGGTCCATGGCGGCCTACTGGGCGCTCAGCGGCCTGCTGGTCACCAGCTTCGCCTTCCTGGGGGTCAACATGTTCCTGTCCGGCCTGCATTCCTACGGCGCCTTGTAGCCCTGCAATGCCCGGGCCTGCGGACCCGGCGGCCCGCGGGCCGCACCGTCTCGGCGCGACCCCGGGGCGCCAGCGCAGGCGGGATCTCAGATCCGCCGGCCGCTGAGTTCTTCGATGTAGGCCTGGGCGGCCGGGTTGCTGATCAGCGGCAGGATGTTGTCGTGGGCCAGGATGTCGGACGGCGTCCGGGCCGCTGAAATCGCATAGCCCTGCACGTAGTCCACGCCCATCTCGGCCAAGGTGCGCAGCGTGGCCACGTCCTCCACCCATTCTGCGATGCACTCCATGCCCAGGTTGTGGGCCAGGTCCACGATGCTGTTGACGATGGCGATGTTGGCCTCGCTGCTCAGCATGTCGCGAATCAGGGTGCCGTCGATCTTGATCGTGTCGGCGGGCAATTCCTTCAGGTACGAAAACGACGTGTATCCCGCGCCGAAATCGTCCAGCGCCACGCGGGCGCCCATGCGCTGCAGGCGGCGCATGAATTGCCGGGTGCGTTCCAGGTCCTGCAGCGCCACGCCCTCGGTGATTTCCACGCACAGGCGTCGCGTGAGCTGCGGCTGCTGGTTCAGGATGCCGAAGAGCATGTCGATGAAGCGGTCGTCGTTCAGCGACACGCCGCTGAGATTGATGTTCACCTGCTGGGTCTGGCCCAGTTTCAGCTGGTGCTTGGCCATCCATTGCAGGGCGGTCGAAAACACCCATTTGTCGATCATGGTGATCATGCCGCTGTCTTCGGCGGCCTGGATGATCTTCTGTGTCTGCAGGGGGTGTTCGCCGTCGCTGCGCACCCGCAGCAGCACTTCGAAGTTCAGGGTCTGCAAGGGATGGCGCAGCGACATGATGGGCTGCATGGCCAGGTAGATGTCGTCGGGCGGCGCCCCTTGTTCCAGCTGCTCGAACACCCGCAGTTCGTTGATGTGGTCGAACAGTTCGTGCGCGTTTTCCTCGTACAGCACGATGTCCTGGTGCTGCTTGCGGGCGTCGCGGCAGGCGCGGGTGGCGGCGGCGATGGCGTCCTTGGGGCGCATGCGGACGTCCAGGTCGATCAGGCCCATGGCGCTCTTGATCTGGAACGCCCGGTCGCCCACGTAGAAGGGCGAACTGTTCAGGCTGTCGAGCATGTCCTGGGCGATGCGTCGCGCTTCCCGGGCGCGGATCCGCGGGAACAGGATGATGAACTCGTCGCTGCCGATGCGGCCCAGCTTCTGCTGCTCGTTCAGGGCGTATTTCAGCCGGTCGCAGGCCAGCTGCAGCAACTGATCGCCGGCCGAATGGCCGAACAGGTCGTTGACCCGCTTCAGATGGTCCAGGCTCAGGAAGGACAGGGAGCAGGGCGTGCCGGACGCCTGCAGGTCCTCGATCGCCGTCTGCATGGCGTCTTCGATGCCGCGCCGGTTCAGGGTGTTGGTCAGGGCGTCGTGATCCGTCATCAGCCGCAGATTGCGCAGGGTTTCGGTGCGGGCGGTGACGTCCTGCAGGGAGCCCTCGATGCGGCTGCCCGCCAGGGTGGCGCGCAGCAGGAAGCTGCGGGTGGGGGCCTTGGGGTCGGCGCCGTGCTGGTGGATCTCGGTGTCCCGGCCCTGTTCCGTGGCCAGCGATACGGCCACCCAGTCGACGTCCGGAAAGAAGGCGCTCCAGCTGAGCGCCGGGATTTCGAGATCGGACTGGATCTGCAGCATGGTGCGCGCGTTGGGATTCAGGTGCTCGAAATGGCGGGTGGCGCCCAGCGTGAACAAGCCCAGCGGCGACAGCGAATCGTGCGCGATCAGTTCGTTGCGCTGGCGCAGCCGCATCTGCCGGTCTTCGCGGGTGCGGTTGGCGGCGGCCAGCGCCACCAGCAGATTGCAGGCCAGGAACAGCCCCACGGCCAGCCAGGTGCCGAATAGGGCGCTCCGGCCCAGGGCGATCAGGATCAGCCCCGTCACCAGGATGCCGGCGGCGAGACAGACGCCCAGCGTGTGCCAGAACAGGGACCGGGTCGTGAAACTGAACAGGGCATGGATCAGGATGGTGGCCACCAGCGCCGTGCCCGCCCACGCCGCCAGGAAGCTGGCCGCCTGGAAGATCTCATAGGAAGGGGTGGCCAGGGGCAGCAACAGCAGGGCGGAAAACGCCAGGCCGATCCGCTGCAGGCGGCGGAACATGGCGGCCCCCAGGCTTTGCTGGAACAGGCGGGTGAACAGCAGCCAGGTCGTGGTGAAGGACAGCAGCAAGGTCAGCTGGCGCGACCAGATCAATTCACGTGGCGACAGCAGGTGGCCCAGCCACAGGTGGTCCCAGCCCAGCGCCCAGGCGCCCAGGCGCAGATTGCAGAGGACCCAGCAGGTCAGCAGCACGTACATGTGGTCGCGGGTCGTCAGGGCGATGGCGGCGATGAAGGCCGCCAGCACCAGCAGCCCGCCTTCCAGCAGGCCCAGGGCGTGGGCGTGATGGGCCGTGGCCGCGGCCACGGCCGGCGACTGCCACTGTTCGATGGACAGGAGGCCGGGGATCACCTGGTCCAGCTGGCACATGACCTGATCGGCGGCGGCCGTCCCGGACGGGATGGCGGCGGTGTAGCCCAGGATGCCCGCCCGGAAGTCCAGGGCCGTCAGCGGACCGGCTTTCCGGCTGTCCAGCAGCCAGCAGACGGGGGGCGCCACCAGGGGGCTGCGCAACAGCAGGATCTGGGGCGCTTCGCCGCCGGATCCCGCCGCGTGCGCCAGGTCGGCCAGCAGCCAGGCGGGGCCGACCGGCGTCTGCTGGGTCAGGCGCGTCGGGCTGGCGCGCAGGGCGGACGCGGCATGGTAGGGATCATCGAAGGAGCCCGACAGGAAATGCGTGGACAGCCCCTGGCCGGACTGGTCGGCGTAGTGCGCGGGGAATATCCAGGCGCTGGCCAGCAGGCCCAGGCCCAGCAGCAGGGGAACCAGGAAAAACGCCAGGAAAACGCGCGGGTTGCCGGGCCGGGAGGGCGGCGGCGGGAGGGGCGCAGTGGCGGAATCCTTCGGTGATGACATGCAGCGGGTCGGTAAGGACAGAAAACTGCAATCTTGTCAGGCTTTCGGACAGGTTACAGCGGATACACGGTTTACGACAAAGCGCGCGCGGATTTTAGCCTGTCCCGCAGTCCGCCGCTTCAGGTGCGCGGCGGGATGCGCTCGTGCGCGTAGAGTTCCTGAACCGTCTCGCGCGGGCGGATCAGCCAGTGCTGCGACCCGTCGACCAGCACTTCGGCCGCCCGCGGGCGGGTGTTGTATTGGCTCGACATGGAAAACCCGTAGGCGCCGGCCGACAGGATGGCGAGCAGGTCGCCTTGCTCCAGCGGCAGTTCGCGGTCCTTGGCCAGCCAGTCGCCGCTTTCGCAGATCGGTCCGACGATGTCGTAGGTGTCGGTGCGGGTGCCGGTGCGCGGCTGCACGGGGACCACGTCGTGCCAGGCCTGGTACAGCGCGGGGCGCATCAGGTCGTTCATGGCGGCGTCCACGATGGCGAAATTGCGGACGTCGCTGTATTTCAGGTATTCCACGCGCGTCAGCAGCACGCCGGCATTACCCACCAGCGACCGGCCGGGTTCCAGGATGATCTGCAGGTGATCCAGGCCGCGGGCCTGCAAGGCGGCGAATACGGGGTTGAGCAGTTCGGCCGGGTGCGGCGGAGTTTCGTCGGTGTAGCGGATGCCCAGGCCGCCGCCCAGGTCCAGATGGCGCAGCTGGATGCCGTCGGCGGCCAGGGCGTCGATCAGGGCCAGCAGCTTGTCCAGGGCGTCCAGGTACGGGCTGATCTCCGTGATCTGCGACCCGATGTGGCAGTCCACGCCGACGATTTCCAGTCCCGACATCTGCTGCGCCTGGCGGTACAGGGCGGGCGCCTGCTGGATGTCGATGCCGAACTTGTTTTCCTTCAGGCCGGTGGAAATGTAAGGGTGGGTCCTGGCGTCCACATCGGGGTTCACGCGCAGCGAGACGGGCGCGCGCACGCCCATTTCCTGGGCCATGTCGGCCAGGCGTTCGAGTTCGGCCGCCGATTCGACGTTGAAGCACTTGATGCCCGCGGCCAGCGCCTTGCGGATTTCCCAGCCCTGCTTGCCCACGCCGGAGAACACGATGCGGCCGGGGGCGGCGCCCGCCGCCAGCACGCGGGCCAGTTCTCCGCCCGAGACGATGTCGAATCCGGCCCCCAGTTGCTGGAATTCGTGCAGCACCGCCAGGTTGGAATTGGCCTTGACCCCGTAGCAGATCAGCGCGTTGCGCCCGGCGACGGCCGAGTCGTAGCGTCGCCAGGCTTCCTGCAGCGCGGCGCGGGAATAGACGTAGAGCGGGCTGCCGTATTGGTCAGCCAGATCGGTCAGGGGCAGATTCTCTGCGTGCAGGATACCGTCCCGGATCGGGAAATGAGGGGCAGCGGTCATGGATGCAATCAGGGGTTGGAGGTGGCGGGCGCGACGGTGGGAGGCGCGACCAGGGCCGCATCAGCGGGCGGGGGCGGGGTGGCGGGCTTGAGCGGGCCTTTCATGCCGCAGCCGGCCAGCAGCAGCGCCAGACAGGCGCCCGCCAGGGCCGAGAGGAAACGGGATCGAGTTCGGATCGTCATCAGAATGGGACACGGACAGGTTGGGGAACGGCGGCCTCGTTGTCGTCCTGCCCGTGCAGCTGATTCAGCAAGGCGCCGATCCCGTCCTGGCCGGACGCCGGGGCGCCCGAGGCGGGGTCGCCCGGGGCGGGCAGGCCGACGCGCGCGATGGCGATGCCGGGCGGAAATTCGGAGAAATAGAAGTCGCCATCGATGCGGGTCAGGCCGCTGGGCAGGGGGCCAGGCGGGATTTCAGGCTGGCCGGCCAGGGCGGTGCGCATGTAGCCCGCCCAGATCGGCAGCGCGGCGCCGCCCCCCGTTTCGCTCTGGCCCATGGATTTGGGTTGGTCATAGCCCATCCAGGCCACCGCCACGAGTTTGGGGTTGAAGCCCGCGAACCAGGCGTCCTGCGAATCGTTCGTGGTGCCGGTCTTGCCGCCGATGTCGTTGCGTTTCAGTTCGCGGTGCGCCCGCGCGCCCGTGCCCACGGTGGCCACGCCGCGCAGCATGTCGTCCATGACGTAGGCGGTGCGCGGGTCGATCACCCGGGCCAGCGTGTCGCCGGCGATGGTCGGACGGGCGCGCATGATGACCTTGCCGCTGCTGTCGGTCACGTGGTCGATCAGGTAGGGCGGAACGCGATAGCCGCCGTTGGCGAACACGGCATAGCCGCCGGCCAGCTGCAGGGGCGTGACGCTGCCCGCGCCCAGGGCCAGCGGCAGCACGGCCGGCTGGCGGGAACGGTCGAAGCCGAATCGCGTGATGTAGTCCTGCACGTACTGCGGGCCGACCGCCTGCATGATGCGGATGGACACCATATTCTTGGATTTGTACAAACCCTGACGCATGGTCAGCATCGGTTCGTAGGTCCGGCCGTAGTTTTTCGGGCTCCAGGCCTTGGAGCCGGTCTGTTCGGCCGTCAGGAAGAAGGGCTCGTCGGAAATCTGCGTGGCCGGCGTCAGGCCGCGTTCCAGGGCGGAGGCGTAGATGAAGGGCTTGAACGAAGAGCCGGGCTGGCGCCAGGCCTGCGTCACCCGGTTGAACTTGCCTTCCTCGAAGTCGAAACCGCCCACCATGGCGACCACGCCGCCGTCCTGGGCGCGCAGCGACACCAGGGCGGCCTGGATGCTGGGCTTGTTCAGCAGTTCCCAGTAGTCGTCCTGCTTGTGGATGTACACCACGGAGCCGCGCTGGATGCGCACGGCCCCCTTCGCGTTGGCCACCAGGCCGCGGGCGACGACCCTCAGGGCGCGCTTGTCGGTGATGGCGACGATGTCGGTGGGGCTGCGGGCGACCTTGACCTCGGTCGGGCTGGCCGACAGCACGATGCCGGTCAGCAGGTCGCCGTTGTCGGGATACTTTTCCTGGACGGTGTCCAGGATGTCGTTGAAGGCTTCGGGCTGGTTCTCGATGCCGTCGGGCAGCTCGATGGTTTCCTCGGGGCCGGGGTAGGGCGCCCGGCGGGTGTAGTCCAGCACGCCCGCGCGCAGGGATTCGTAGGCGGCTTCCTGGTCCTTGGAGTCGATCGTGGTGTAGATGTTGAAGCCGCGCGAATAGATGTCGTCCTGGTAGACGCCGTACAGCAGCTGGCGGGCCAGCTCGGCCGGATATTCGCCATGCACGGCGTAGCGGCCGGCCGGCGTGCCCGCCGCCGACTTGATGACGATGGGCTGGTCCTTGGCCTGCTGGTATTCGGCGTCGTTCAGATAGCCCAGGCTGCGCATGCGGCCCAGCACGTAGGCCTGGCGGGCCTTGGCGCGTTCGAAGTTCGAAATCGGATTGAAGCGCGACGGGGCCTTGGGAATGCCGGCCAGCATGGCGGCCTCGGCGGGCGTGATGTCGGCCAGCTGCTTGCCGAAATACGTGCGGCTGGCCGCGGCGAAGCCGTAGGCGCGGTGCCCCAGGAAGATCTGGTTCATGTACAGATCCAGGATCTGGTCCTTGGTCAGGGTCGCCTCGATCTTGAAGGTCAGCAGCAGCTCGTAGAATTTCCGCGTGTAGGTCTTTTCGGACGACAGGTAGAAATTGCGGGCGACTTGCATGGTGATGGTGCTGGCGCCCTGGGTCTTGGACATGTGCACCGTATTGGCGATGGCCGCGCGCAGCACGCCGGCCCAGTCGATGCCGCCGTGCTGGTAGAAACGGTCGTCCTCGGCCGCCAGGATGGCGGATTTCATGATGTCCGGGATTTCGTCGAAACGCAGCACATTGCGGCGTTCTTCGCCAAACTCGCCGATCAGCACCTTGTCGGCGGTGTAGATGCGCAGCGGCACGCGGGGCCGGTAATCGGTCATGGCGTGCAGATCGGGCAGATTGGGCCAGGCCAGCGCCAGCGCCAGTGAAAGCAGCAGGGCTGCGCAGACACCCAGGCCGGCACAGAGGACAAGCGCCTTCACGACCAGGCGCGTGAGCCAGGAACGGGCAGGCGCCTTGGACTTGGTGGGAGTTTTGGTGGTTCTCATCAGAGGCGATTGTAAGGCCTGGCGGATGCAGACCAGAGATCGGAGGCGGAGTCTATGTAACCGGATGCTGCGAATACGGAGGCGAGGCGGCTGCCGGAGCGCCGGATGCGGGACATCGGGGCCGGCAAGGCAGCCAATGCGATAATACACGCAAACCAACCTCGCACCGCACCCCCATGTCGATGGAATCCGTTCCCACCGCCACCGCAATCGCACCAGGATCCGCACCAGACGCGGCCGCGCCGATCTTCCTGGTGGGCATGATGGGCGTGGGCAAGACGACCATCGGCCGGCAGCTGGCCGCCGCCCTGGGGCGGGAGTTCATCGATCTGGATCATGCCATCGAAGCCCGCTGCGGGGTGCGCGTGGCCACCATTTTCGACATCGAGGGCGAGGCCGGTTTCCGCCGGCGAGAGACCGCACTGCTGGATGAGTACACCCGGGTGCCGGGGCTGGTGCTGGCCACCGGCGGCGGCGCCGTGCTGGCCGAGGAAAACCGCCGCATGCTGCGCGAGCGCGGCTGCGTGGTCTACCTGTGCGCCAGCGTGGACGAACTGTATCGGCGCGTGGCGCGGGATCGCAACCGGCCGCTGTTGCGCACCGACAACCCCCGCCAGCGCATCGCCGACCTGCTGGCCCAGCGCGAACCTCTGTACGACAGCGTGGCCGCCATCCGCCAGGATACGGCGGACCAGCCCGTCGCCCAGGTCGTGCGCAGCCTGCTGTCCCTGCTGCCGGCCTCTTCACCCCATTAGGATCCCATGCATACCGTTCAAGTCGCGGCCCCCGGCGGGCACTATCCCATCCATATCGGCCCCGGACGGCTGGACGCCCTTGTTGCCAGCCTGCCGGCCGATGCCACGGCGCTGGCGGTCGTCACCAACACCACGGTGGCCGGCCTGTATGGCGATCGGGTGCGCGCCGTCCTGGCGGCCGCCGGGGCGCCCGTGTGCTGGGTCGAACTGCCGGACGGCGAGCAGTTCAAGACCTGGGAATCGCTGAACAGCATTTTCGATGCCCTGCTGGGCGCGGGGCTGGACCGCAAGGCCGTGCTGATCGCGCTGGGGGGCGGCGTGGTGGGCGACATGTGCGGCTTCGCCGCCGCCTGCTACATGCGCGGCGTGCGCTTCATCCAGGTGCCGACCACGCTGCTGGCGCAGGTCGATTCTTCCGTCGGGGGCAAGACCGCCATCAACCACCCGCTGGGCAAGAACATGATCGGCGCCTTCTATCAGCCCCTGGCCGTGGAAATCGACACCCGGGTGCTGGCCACGCTGCCCGCCCGGGAAATTTCCGCCGGACTGGCCGAATTGATCAAGTACGGCATGATCGCCGATGCGGAATTCTTCGCCTGGTGCGAGACCCACGTGCAGGCGCTGCGGAACCTGGACGACGACGCCATCGAGTATGCCGTGCGCCGCGCCTGCGAACTGAAGGCCTGGGTCGTGTCCCAGGACGAACGCGAATCCGGCCTGCGGGCCATCCTGAATTTCGGCCATACCTTCGGGCACGCCATCGAATCGGGGCTGGGCTATGGCCGCTGGCTGCACGGCGAAGCCGTGGGCTGCGGCATGGTGATGGCGGCGGAACTTTCCGCCCGGGTCTGCGGCCTGGACCGCGCGGCCGTCGATCGCATCCGCGCGCTGGTCCTGGCCATCGGCTGCCCCGTGCAGGCGCCCGATCTGGGGCCGGACCGCTGGCTGGATCTGATGCGGGTGGACAAGAAGACCGAAGGGCGGCACATCCGCTACGTGCTGCTGCCCGAGCTGGGGCGCGCCAGCGTGCAGGCCGTGGACGACGATCGGGTGCGCCCCGTGCTGCCCGCCGGGGCGGAGGCCTGATCATGGCGGCGCTGGCCCCGTATGCCTGCCATCCGGAAGCCACGCGCGGGCGCCTGCACCCCGAATCATCCCCCCAGGGGCGCAGCGACTTCCAGCGCGACCGGGACCGCATCGTGCATTGTTCCGCCTTCCGGCGGCTGGAATACAAGACCCAGGTCTTTCTGAACCATGAAGGCGACCTGTTCCGTACCCGCCTGACCCACAGCATCGAGGTCGCCCAGATCGCCCGCACCCTGGCCCGCAACCTGGATGTGCACGAAGACCTGATCGAGGCCATCGCCCTGGCGCACGACCTGGGGCACACGCCGTTCGGCCATGCCGGCCAGGACGAGCTGAACGCCTGCCTGCGCGAACTGGCGCCGGAGGCGGGCGGCTTCGAGCACAATCTGCAGAGCCTGCGGGTGGTGGACGAACTGGAGGAACGCTATGCGGCCTTCAATGGCCTGAACCTGTGCTTCGAGACTCGCGAAGGCATCCTGAAGCACTGTTCGCGCCGCCATGCCCGCCAGCTGGGGCCGGTGGCGGCCCGCTTTCTGGACGGCACCCAGCCATCCCTGGAGGCCCAGCTGACCAACCTGGCTGACGAGATCGCCTACAACAACCACGATATCGACGACGGCCTGCGTTCCGGCCTGATCACCGTGCCGCAGCTGCTGGACCTGGAGATCTTCGCCGTGCACCACCAGCAGGTGCGCCGCCGCTATCCCGACGTGGATGCCAAGCGCCTGGTGTCCGAGATCATCCGCGCCATGATCAATACGCTGGTGCTGGACCTGACCCGGACCACGGCGGAGAACATCGCCCGGCTGCGGCCCGACAGCGTCGACGCCGTGCGGGCGGGGCCGCCGCTGGCCGCGTTCTCCGATGCGCTGCGGGCCCAGGCCGATGCCTTGAAGCAGTTCCTGCTGAACAATCTGTATCGTCATGCCCAGGTCATGCGCATGACCTACAAGGCGCGGCGCATCGTGCGGGACCTGTTCAGCGCCTTTCTCGAAGATCCCCGCCTGCTGGCCGACGAATACCGGCGAGAGGACCCCGTTGCCCAGGCCCGCGCCATCGCCGACTACGTCGCGGGCATGACCGACCGCTACGCCATCCGCGAACACCACGCGCTCTTCCGCATGGATTAGTCCGGACACGGAGCAGTCCCTGCGGACTGCTCCGCGCCTGACTAATCCGAGTGGCCTGCAGGCCACGAGGTGGAGGGATCTAGGCACAACGCAGTCCCTGCAATGGGCAGCAACACAGGAGGTGTGTCATGACACCTGATGATTCCGTTTCAAACTCCTTTCTGCGCGCGTTTCTTGCCGCGCTGGACGAACCGTGGGCGGACGAGGCCATCCGGATCGAAGGCCGGGGGACCTGGCCGTCGCGCTATCCGGTCGCCGATCTGGCCTGCGCCAGCATCGGGGCGGCTTCGCTCATGCTGGCCCGCTGGATCGATCCCGTCCGGCCCCCGCTCGTGCGGCTGGACCGGCCCCTGGCATCCCGGTGGTTTGGCGCCAGCCTGCAGCCGCAGGGCTGGACAGTCCCCAAAGTGCGCGACGCCGTCACCGGCGACTACGCCGCCCGGGACGGCTGGATCCGCATCCATGCCAATGCCGTCCACCATCGGCAGCGGGCCTTGCGGGTGCTGGATCTGCCTCTCGATGCCGCCCGCGATGCCGTCGAGGCGCGGGTGCGGGCATGGTCGGCCGAGACCCTGGAAGAGGCGCTGGTGGATCAGGCGGCGTGCGCCGCCGCCCTGCGCCCGCCGGCGCAATGGCGGCGGCATCCCCAGGGCATGGCGGTGGCGGCGGAGCCGCTGCTGCACCGGCGCGATGGCGCATCCTGCGAGGGCGTTCCCGATGCGGCCGGACCGGCGCCGGGGCGCGGCGGCGATGGGGCGCTGTCGGGCGGCGATTCTCCAAGCCGGGCAAATGATGCCTGGGGCTCTCCCGTCGATCCCGCCCGTCCCCTGTCCGGCCTGCGGGTGCTGGATCTGACCCGGGTGCTGGCCGGCCCGGCGGCCACCCGGTTCCTGGCGGCCTACGGCGCCCAGGTGCTGCGCCTGGATCCGTCCGACTGGCAGGAGCCCGGCATGGTGCCCGAGGTCACGGTCGGCAAGCGGTGCGCCTTGCTGGATCTGCGCGATCCGGCCGGCCGCGCGCAATTCGAACGGCTGCTGCAGCGGGCCGACGTGCTGGTGCATGGCTATCGGCCCGATGCCCTGGACCGCCTGGGGTTGGGGGCCGATGTCCGTCAGCGGATGCGCCCCGGGCTGGTGGACGTATGCCTAGATGCCTGGGGCTGGACGGGACCCTGGCGGCTGCGCCGGGGCTTCGACAGCCTGGTGCAGATGAGTTCGGGAATCGCCTGGCCCGGCGGTTCGGATCGGGCGCCCGATCCGCTGCCCGTGCAGGCGCTGGACCAGGCCACCGGCTACTGGCTGGCGGCGTGCGCGCTGAAGGGCCTGGCCCAGCGGCGCGAGCAGCGGCGCGGCAGCATCTGGCGGGTGTCCCTGGCCCGCACGGCTGCGTTGCTGGAGGCGGGCGCCGAGGCGGCGGGCCGGGATGCCCGGGTGGCGGGCGCCTCCGCCTCCGAACCGCCCGAACCCGTTCTGGGACAGGCCCCGCAAGACGCCTACGCGGCCGCCATCGAGGCTACGGCCTGGGGGCCGGCGCGCCGCTTGCGGGCGCCGTGCCGGGTCGGGGCGGCGGACTGGTTCTGGGACCGGCCGGCGTGTGACCTGCGCAGCGGCCCGCCCGCCTGGGAATAGGGCCGGGAATAGAGACGTCGCTCAAAAGAAACGCCGCCCGGAAGAGGGCGGCGTGCGGTCGATGCGGTCCGGAAAACGCGCCGCCCCGGCCAGGGCGGCGCCGGGCGGGGGGTTATTCCTCGCCTTCCAGGGCCGCGAGCGCCGTGGCCGACAGCTTGTTCTTCGAACGGCGGCGCAGGATCGGCGGGATGATCACGATGGCCAGAGATACGATCCACAGGCCCATGGCGATCGGGCTGTCCCACAGGATGTGCAGTTCGCCGTTGGTGATGGACAGCGCCCGGCGCAGGTTCTGTTCCATCATGTCGCCCAGCACCACGCCCAGCACCATGGGCGCCATGGGCACGCCGCCCTTGCGCAGCAGGTAGCCGATCAGGCCCAGGAACGCCGCCATCGTCAGGTCGAACGTGCCGGCGTTGATGGCGTAGACGCCGATGTAGCTGATGCACAGGATGCCGGGGACCAGCAGCCAGTTGGGCAGGGACAGCACTTTCGAGAACACCCGCACCATGGGGATGTTCATCAGGAACAGCAGCACGTTGGCGATGAGCAGCGACGCGACCAGGCCCCAGACCAGTTCCGGCTTGGTGTCGAACAGCACCGGGCCCGGAGTGATGTTGTACAGGGTCAGCGCCCCCATCATCACCGCCGTGGTGCCCGATCCGGGCACGCCCAGTGTCAGCATCGGCACGAAGGACCCCACTGCGGACGCCGTGGAGGCGGCTTCCGGGGCGGTCACGCCGCGCAGGTCGCCTTCACCGAAGCAGGAATTGGGGTCGCGGCCTTCCTGGTAGCGCTTTTCATTCGAGTAGGCCACGGCCGAGGCCACGCTGGCGCCCGCGCCCGGCAGCACGCCGATGAAGAAACCCAGGATGGAGCTGCGCAGCACGGTCCACTTGGTGTAGAGCAGTTCCTGCAGGTTGAACAGCTTGCGCTCGTTGGGCGGGACTTCGGGGGATTCGCCGCGGATGGTGGATTCCAGCAGTTCCAGCAGTTCGGCGATGGCGAACAGCGCGATCACGACGACCACGAAATCGATGCCGTCGAACAGGTGCACGGAATCGAAGGTGTAGCGGTAGACTCCCGAATTGGCGTCCACGCCCACCGTGGCGATCGCCAGGCCCAGCATGGCCGACAGCGTGCCCTTGACGGGCTGGTTGCCCAGCAGGCTGGTCAGGCAGCAGAAGGCGAAGACGATCAGCACGAAATATTCGGCCGGGCCGAAGGCCAGGGCCCAGCGGGCCAGCAGGGGGGCCAGCACGATCACGCCGATGGTGGCCACCAGCGAGCCGCAGAACGCCGACCAGCCCGACAGCGACAGGGCGACGTTGGACAGG
This sequence comes from uncultured Castellaniella sp., assembly GCF_937988725.1. Classification (GTDB taxonomy): domain Bacteria; phylum Pseudomonadota; class Gammaproteobacteria; order Burkholderiales; family Burkholderiaceae_B; genus Castellaniella. The sequence goes on from NZ_CALKHS010000001.1 coordinate 170,663, forward strand.
CCCTTGCGCGCCAGCGGGTAGCCGTCGAGCGTCGTCATGATGGCGCTGGCTTCGCCCGGCACGTTGATCAGGATGGCGCTGATGCGCCCGCCGTATTCGGCGCCCACGTACACGGCCGCCAGCAGGATCAGCGCGGTTTCGGGAGGCAGGTTCAGGGCGTAGGCGATGGGGATGAGCATGGCCACGCCGTTGATGGGCCCCAGCCCCGGCAGCACGCCCACCAGGGTGCCCAGGAAGGCGCCCAGGGCGGCGACCAGCAGGTTCATCCAGGAAAAGGCGACATCGAAGCCGATGCTCAGATGGTCGAAAATCTGGCTCATGACAGGAACTCCAGGGGACCCAGGGGCAGCACGACGTCCAGCGCCCGGTCGAACAGCAGGAAGAACAGCACGCCCATCACGACCCCGCCGATGATCATCTTGCCCCAGCCGCCGCCGAACAGGCGGCCGATCAGCACGGTGACGATGGCGGTGGCGATGATGAAGCCCAGGGTCTCGAACAGCAGGGCGTAGCCGAAGATGTAGACCACCATCAGCAGCAGGCGCGGCCAGTCGATGGGTTCGCCTTTGCGGCGATCATGCCAGTGCTTGGCCATCAGCCAGATCCCGCACAGGGCGATGATCAGGGCGATCAGCATGGGAAACGCCCGCGGGCCCACCGGTTCGTAGGAAAAGGGGGCCTGCAGGTCGTGGCCGAACCACGCCATCAGGCCGGCAAAGATCAGGGCGCAAAAGCCCAAAGTACGATCACTCATGGCGAGGTCCGGTGCTTGCTTATTGACGAATCAGGCCGAATTCATTGGCCAGCTTGGTGTACTCGGCGACGCGTTCCTTGATGTACTTGTCCAGGTCGGCGCCCGACTTGTTGAAGGGAAACAGGCCCTGCTTGTCGCGGATGGCGGCAAACGACGGGTCGGCCTGGGTCTTGTTGAAGGCATCCACCCACCACTGGTAGTCGGCGTCGGAGACCTTCGGGCCGACGTAGAAGCCGCGGATGATGGGCCACTGGATGTCGAAGCCTTCTTCCTGGGCCGTGGGCACGGAGGCCAGCTTGCCCGGCAGGCGCTGGTCGTTGAAGACGGCCAGCACGCGGATCGGGGCGCCGCCTTCCAGCATGGTGAAGGCCTCGGCCGCGTCGCCCATATAGGCCTGGATGTGGCCGCCGCGCAGGGCCGTCAGGGCGTCGCCGCCCCCTTCGAAGGCCACGAAGCGCATCTTGCGGTAGTCCACGCCGGCCGCGCGGGCGGTCAGGGCCGCTTTCATCCAGTCCTGGCTGCCCACGGTGCCGCCGGCGCCCAGCACGATCTTGGTGGGGTCCTGCTTGAAGGCGCCCATCAGGTCCTTCAGGCTTTTGTAGGGGGAGTCGTCGCGCACCACGGCCACGCCGTAGTCCGAACCGACGGCGGCCAGCCAGCGCACGTCGTTGACGCTGTAGCGGCCGAATTTCTTCTGCGCCAGGTTCAGCAGCGAACCGCCGGAGAACGCCACGATGGAATTGGGATCGTCGGGCTTCTGCGCGATCACGTGGTTGTAGGCCACGGCGCCGATTCCGCCGGGCATGTAGACGATGCGCATCGGGTCGCTCAGGGCGCCGGAGGCCTTCAGGCCTTCCTGGGCCAGACGACAGGTCAGGTCAAAGCCGCCGCCGGGGTTGGCCGGGGCGATGCATTCGGGTTTCGTCGGGGCGGCCGAAGCGGCCAGACCCAGCGACAGCAGCGTGCCGCCCAGCAGCAGCGATAGGGATCGGGGAGTCATGAAGGGAGTCTCCTGGTGATGGAAAAAGCCTGGTGCGAATGTCAGCGGTGACCAGGTACCCTCGCACCTTAAGCAGCGCAGGCTTTCCAAAAGCTTTCAAAATGCTGCGATCTCGGGATAACCCTAGTGGGAACGCCTCGATTCGACCGGCAGGGATTCAGTGTTAACACTCGCTGTTCAGATGCCACCGTTGGTGACACACTTTCACACAAAGCGGCCTCGGGTGAGGAATCGATTGAACAGGATCCTGTCCGTCGTGGTGGTGTTGTTGCTCGCAGGGCTGGGGGCCACGCTGGGGCTGGAGTCCTGGGATCGCTCGCGCCATGACGCCGCCGTCATGACCCAGGTCGGGCAGGAACTCGACCTGCATGCCCGCCGCCTGTCGGACGACCTGTATGCCCTGCTGGCCCTGAACCAGCGGCTGGCCGACACCCTGGCCGCCGTGCCGCCGGGACGGGAAGAACGGCCCTTTGCCGCGCTGGCGATGCAGATGGTGCGCCAGCGGGCCGACATCCGCAGCGTCGTCTATGTCGACCGGCTGAAGATCACCCAGGTCCATCCCGTCGCCGGCAATGAGAACGTGATCGGCATGGATTACAGCCTGCACCCGGAATTCATGGCCAAGATCCGGCAGATGATCCAGCAGCGGCTGCCGGTCATCGACGGCAGCGCCCGGCTGGTGCAGACCGGCAGGCCGGGCCTGATCGTGCGCACGCCGCTCTTTCTGGACGGCCCCCCGGGCAGTCCGCCCGCCTACCGGGGCATGGCGGCCCTGACGGTCGATCTGGACAGAACCTTGGCGCAGGTGGGCCTGCAGGGTCCGGACGCCATGTTCGATCTGGCGATCCGCACGCGGCCGGTGGCGGATCAGCCTCCCCAGTTCCTGTACGGCGATGCGGGCCTGTTCGATCAGGCGCATGCCCAGGCGCGGATTTCCCTGCCCGACGGCGCCTGGACGCTGGCCGCCGTCCCTCGGCCGGACCTGGCTTACGACGGGGCGCGGCTCTGGCTCGTCCGGGGCGTGGGCGGCGGCCTGACCCTGGGGGCGGTGCTGCTCTTCCTGTACCGCTGCCACGTGCGGGCCGTGCGGCGGCAGGGCCAGAAGCCGGAAGCGGGACTGATGTCGCTGCGCATGCTTCTGCTGCTGGCGACCCTGATCCCCCTGCCGCTGATCGTCGGGCTGGCGGGCTGGCTGGTCTTCACCGCCTCCATCCAGACCGTGCAGCGCATGGAGCAGCAGCGGGTGGAGGAACTGGCCGGCCAGTTGCGGGGCAAGGTCGCGGCTTTCTTCGAAGTCCCCCGCGCCGCCGCCACCTTCAATGTCCGGCAGCTGCAGGATGGCCTGCTGTCGCTGGACGAGCGGACCCCCTTGCTGCACAGCTTCCTGCTGCAGCTGCGCCAGCAGCCCTTGCTGACGTATCTGTCCGTGGGCACCGTCGACGGCGGCTATCTGGCCGCCAGCCGCCCGCCCCATGAACCCGGGCAGAGCCTGCGGATCCTGGAAGCCGACCAGGCGGATGGCGGCGTGCTGCATCTCTTCCGGGTGGACGATGCCAATCGCCGCAGCACCCGGCTGCCGGCGGGCAATGCCCATTTCGATCCCCGCGCGCGCCCCTGGTTCAAGGCCGCCGTCGAGGCCGGCGCCCTGCACTGGTACATGGCGTATCAATACGACGTCCAGGCGCGTGACGGCGGCTACGACGACATGGGCATGGGGATGTCCGTGCCCCTGTACGACGACCGGCATCAATTGCTGGGCGTGCTGGCCGCCGACGTGGCCCTGACGCAGATCAGCCGGTTCCTGGCGGCGGAAATGGGCGGCCTGGGCGGCATCTCCTTCCTGATGGAGCCCGATGGCCGCCTGCTGGCCAGTTCGGGGGGCGAGCCGATCTACGCCCAGCGCGACGGTCGGGCGCTGCGGGTGCGGGCCGTCGAGAGTCCGCAGCCCATGATCCAGCAGCTGGGCGCGGCCGTCCAGGAATCGGAGCGGCCGTTCGGACACCGGCGGATCACCGCGCAGGACCAGCGCTACCAGACCTACTGGCAGTCCATCCAGCTGCCCAACGGGCCTGTGCTGACCCTGGCGCTGGCCCTGCCGGAAAGCCGCTACGCGGTGCCGGTGGAACAATCCATCCAGCGCGTCGGGCTGCTCATCCTGGGATTCTGGGTGCTGGGGCTGATGGCGGCGTCGCTGGCGGCCTGGTGGCTGTCGCGGCCGCTGCGCTCTCTGATGCACTGGGCCCGGTGCCTGGCCGACGGTCAGTGGCAGCCCCCGCCGCGCGTGCACAGTCCCGTCAGGGAAGTCGTGCTGCTGGTGCGGACCCTGGGCAGCATGGCCGACCGGCTGCGCAGCCACCATCAGGCGCTGGAACAGCAGGTGGCCGAGCGCACCCGGGCCCTGGTGCTGGTCAACCAGCAGCTGACGGAACTCTCCGTCACGGACGGCCTGACCGGGGTGGCCAACCGCCGCCACTTCGACGAGGTGCTGGCGCAGGAATGGCAGCGGGCCCGTCGCGGCGGCTTCCCCGTCAGCCTTCTGATGATCGACGTGGACTGGTTCAAACGCTACAACGACGCCTACGGGCATCAGGCGGGGGATGCCATCCTGCGGCAGGTGGCGCAGGTGCTGCGCCAGACCTTCCGCCGTCCCGGCGACCTGGTGGCGCGGTACGGCGGCGAGGAATTCGCCGTCATCCTGTCGGAAACGGAACGGGACGCGGCGTGCCGGATGGCCCGTCAGGTCTGCGATCGCATCGCCGGGCTGGGCCTGCCCCATGCGCATGGCCTGGGCGGCTGCGTGACGGTCAGCATCGGGGTGGCCAGCCTGGATGGCGGCGGCCAGTACACGGCCGCCTGGCTGATCGGCCAGGCCGACGGCGCCCTGTACCGGGCCAAGGCGGCCGGCCGCAACCGGGTGGAATGCGAGGCCTATTCCAGCCTGGCGCCGCAAACGGGGCCGTGATTCCGCATCAGGCGGCCGGGGCGGGGAAGACCAGGGACACCTCGCAGCCCTGCCCGGGGGACCGGATGCTCAGCGAACCCCCGTGGCGCTGCATGATGGTGTGCGCGATGGCCAGCCCCAGGCCTGCGCCATGGCTGTGCTTGCCGGCCTGGCCGCGGCGGAAGCGCCGTCCGGCCTTGCGGATGTCGGCGTCGGACATGCCGGGCCCCGTGTCGTGGACGCTCAGCACGGTCTGCCCGGGCGCGCGCAGGATGCGCAGGGTGATGGCGCCGCCCGCCGGCGTGTATTTGATGGCGTTGTCCATCAGGTTGACCACGGCCTCTCGCAGCAGCCATTCGATGCCCGGCACGACCGCGTTCAGTTCCGCGCCTTCCAGCGCGATGGACTGCTGTTTCTGCCGGGCCAGGCTGTAGAGCTGGCGGATCACGTCCTGGGCCAGCGGCGTCAGGTCTACGGGCCGCAGGGTGTCGCTCCGGTCGTCGGCTTCCCGGGCGCGCGCCAGCGCCAGCAGCTGGGCCGCCGTGCGCTGGGCCTGGACCAGCCCCTGGCGCATGGCCAGCAGGGCGGTGCGGGCTTCGGCGGGGTCGGATTCCCGCAGCGCATAGTCCAGCTGGGTGTTCAGGACGGCCAGCGGCGTGCGCAGCTGGTGCGAGGCATCGTCCAGGAACTGGCGCTGCCGCCGGGCCTGCCGCGCGTGGCGAGCGACGTGCTGGTTCACGGCGCGCACCAGCGGCTGGACTTCGCGGGGCAGCTCCGGAGCCTGGATCGGGCTCAGGTCGTCGGCCTTGCGGCCCTTCAGGTTGCGGTACAGGCGCGTCAGGGGCCGCAATCCGATCAGCACGCCCAGGAAGATCAGGCCGGAGGACGCCAGCACTTCGATCACGTCGCGCGCGATGCTGCGCAGCATGATGTCGCGGATCACGCTGTCGCGGCCGCTGCGGTCCTCGCCCACCATGACGACGACCCGCCCCTGCTTCTGTCCGTACAGCGGCGGCGTCATGGGACGGGCCAGCGCGGCGATGCGGATCGGCGTGCCCAGGTAGTCGCGGTCGTAGAACACCGGGACGCCCGACTGCAGGCGCTGATCGGGCAGGGGCAGTTCCTGGTTGCCGATGTCCGCCAGCCTGTCCTCGGTCAGGATGCGGTAGTACACCGCGTTGTTGGCCGTCAGTTCGAAGAATTCCAGCATCAGGTAGGGCAGCTCCACCGACAGGCCGCCGCTTTCCGTGGAGATGTTGTGGTCGATGGCCCGCAGGGCGCCGACCAGCGAACGGTCGTAGGCCAGGTCGATCTGGTTGTGCAGCTGGTGGCTGGAATACCAGAGCGCGATGCTCAGCACGGCCACCTGGGCCGGGATCAGGATCCACAGCAGCAGCGCCCGCAGGCTGTGCGACCGGGGCTCAGCCGAGGCCATGGTCGACGGGTTCCAGGCAATAGCCCATGCCGCGCAGCGTGACGATCTGCGCCCCGGTGTCGCTCAGCTTCTTGCGCAGCCGGTGCACCAGGACCTCTATGGCTTCCAGATTGATGCTGGTGTCGTCCGGGCTGATGCGGTCCAGGATCTGCTGTTTGGTCACGGGCTCGCCGGCTTTCTGCATCAGCACTTTCAGGGCGGCGTATTCGCGCGGCGACAGGGCCAGGGGGACGTCGCGGTGCAGGAAGCGCTGGCTGCCGATGTCCAGCACCAGGTCGCCCAGCATCCAGCGGGGATGCTCGCGGCCGCGGCTGCGGCGGATCAGGGCGTTCAGCCGGGCTTCGAGTTCCTCGATGGCGAAGGGCTTCTGCATGAAGTCGTCGGCGCCTTCGTGCAGGGATCCGATGCGTTCGGCCATGGCGTCGCGCGCCGTCAGCACCAGCACGGGGCAGCGGTCGTCGCGGCTGCGCAGGCGGCGCAGGAATTCATGGCCGTTCATGCCCGGCAGGCCCAGGTCCAGCACGATGGCGTCGAATTCCTCGACCGCCAGGCGGCGTTCGGCCAGTTCGGCGTCGTCGGCCCAGTCGACCATGAAGCCGCCGTGCCGCGCCAGGCTGCGGGACAGCCAGTCGGCTAGTTCCGATTCGTCTTCGATGAGCAGGATGCGCATGGTGTCGATGATAGGTCGCGGCGGCGGCTTTGCCCAGTGTCCTGTCCGGCCGCTTCGCGCAGGGCGTCAGCGGGGCTCCAGCGCGTGTTTCAGCCAGGCGCCGGTGTGGCTGTCGGGGGCGGCGGCGACGGCTTCGGGCGTGCCCTGGGCCACGATCCTTCCGCCGCCCGCGCCGCCTTCCGGGCCCAGGTCCACCACCCAGTCGGCGGTCTTGATCACGTCCAGGTTGTGTTCGATCACCAGCACCGTGCTGCCGGCCTGCACCAGTTGCTGCAGCACGTCCAGCAGCACCGCGATGTCGTGGAAATGCAGGCCGGTGGTGGGCTCGTCCAGCACGTACAGCGTGCGATCCGAGCCGCGCCGCGACAGTTCCTGGGACAGCTTGATGCGTTGGGCCTCGCCGCCCGACAGGGTGGTGGCGCTTTGCCCCAGGCGGATGTAGGACAGGCCCACGTCCATTAGGGTCTGCAGCTTGCGGGCCACCACGGGCACGGCGGCGAACAGGTCCAGCGCCTGGGCCACGGTCAGGTCCAGGATGTCGCTGATGGTGTGGCCCCGGTAGCGGATGTCCAGGGTTTCCCGGTTGTAGCGCAGCCCCTGGCAGACCTCGCAGGGCACGTACATGTCGGGCAGGAAGTGCATTTCCACCCGCACCATGCCGTCGCCCTGGCAAGCCTCGCAGCGCCCGCCCTTCACGTTGAAGGAAAAGCGCCCGGCGTCGTAGCCGCGCAGGCGGGCCTCGGGCACGCCGGCGAACAGTTCGCGGATCGGCGTGAACAGGCCCGTGTAGGTGGCCGGGTTGCTGCGCGGCGTGCGGCCGATGGGGTTCTGGTCGATGCTGATGATCTTGTCGAAGTGCTCCAGGCCCTCCAGGCGGTCGAAGGGCGCGGGCGAGGTCTGGGCGCGGTGCAGGCGCTGGCTCATGGCCGCCACCAGCGTGTCGTTGATCAGGGTCGACTTGCCCGATCCCGACACCCCCGTCACGCAGGTGAAGCGCCCGGCCGGAATGGCCAGGTCCACGCCCTGCAGGTTGTGGCCGCGGCAGCCCAGGGCGCGCAGCCAGTGCTGGTCCGGATGGTCGGGCGTGACCGGGCGGCGCGCGGGGATGGCGATGCGCTGGGCGCCCGACAGGTACTGGCCGGTCAGCGACTGCGGCTGGGCGGCGATGTCCTGCGGCGAACCCTGGGCGACCACGTGGCCGCCCTGTTCGCCGGCGCCCGGCCCCATGTCCAGCACATGGTCGGCGGCGCGGATCATGTCCTCGTCGTGTTCCACCACGATCACGCTGTTGCCCAGGTCGCGCAGCTGCTGCAGGGTGTCGATCAGGCGCCGGTTGTCGCGCTGGTGCAGCCCGATCGACGGTTCATCCAGCACGTACATCACCCCCGTCAGGCCCGATCCGATCTGGCTGGCCAGGCGGATGCGCTGGGCCTCGCCGCCCGACAGCGTGTCGGCGCTGCGGTCCAGCGACAGGTAGCCCAGGCCGACGTTGTCCAGGAAGTCCAGGCGGGCGCGGATTTCGTGGACGATGCGTTCGGCGACCTCGCGCCGCGCGCCGCCCAGGTCCGAATCCTGGAACCAGCGCCGGCAGTCGGCCAGCGACAGGGCCTCGATCTCGTAGATGGCCCGCCCGCGCCGTTGGCCGGGGCCGGGGTCGTCGCCGATCAGCACGTGGCGGGCTTCCGTGCACAGTCGCGCCCCGTGGCAGTCCGGGCAGTCCGTGGTGTGGCGCAGCCGGCCCAGTTCCTCGCGCACGGCGTTGGAATGGGTTTCGCGCCAGCGCCGCTCCAGATTCGGGATCACGCCTTCGAAGGCATGGCGGCGGATGGCCGGGATGCCGCGTTCGCCCAGATACTGGAAGGCGATTTCCTCGGCGCCCGAGCCGTGCAGGATGTGTTCGCGGGTGGATGCGTCCAGATCCTGGAACGGCGTGTCCAGGCTGAAATGGTAGTGCTGCGCCAGGCTGGCCATCATGGCGTAGCTGAAGGCGTTGCGCCGGTCCCAGCCGTGGATGGCGCCCGCCGCCAGGCTCAGTTCGGGGAACGCCACCACGCGGGCCGGATCGAAGGAATCCACCTGGCCCAGGCCGTTGCAGGCGGGACAGGCGCCCACCGGGTTGTTGAAGCTGAACAGGCGCGGCTCCAGGTTGCCCATGCCCCGGGCGCAGACCGGACAGGCATAGGCGGCCGAAAACGCCCATTCCTCCTGGGAATCCAGGTCCAGCACCCCCGCGCGGCCCTGGGCCAGGTCCAGGGCGGTCTCGAAACTTTCGGCCAGGCGCTGGCGGCTGTCGGGGCGGGCCCGCAGGCGGTCGACCACCACGTCCAGGTTCCAGGCGCCGTCGGGCTGGGGCAGGGGGGCGCTGCCGTCGATGGGGTGGATGACGCCGTCGATGCGGGCGCGCACGAAGCCCAGGGCCTGCAGCCGCCGGCATTCGGCGGCCAGGTCGTCCTGGCGGTCGCGGGCCAGCGGGGCCAGGATGGCCAGGCGGCTGCCTTCCGGGCGGGTCAGCACCTGATCCACCATCTGGCTGACGCTTTGCGCCTGCAGCGGCAGGTCATGGTCGGGGCAGTAGGGCGTGCCGACGCGGGCGTACAGCAGGCGCAGGTAGTCGTGGATCTCGGTGATCGTGCCCACGGTCGAGCGCGGGTTGTGGCCGGCGGTCTTCTGTTCGATGGCGATGGCCGGCGACAGGCCGGTGATCACGTCCACATCGGGCTTGTCCATCATCTGCAGGAACTGCCGCGCGTAGGCCGACAGGCTTTCGACGTAGCGGCGCTGGCCTTCGGCGTACAGCGTGTCGAAGGCCAGAGACGATTTGCCCGATCCCGACAGGCCGGTGATGACGACCAGCTGGCGGCGCGGCAGATCGACCGAGATGTTTTTCAGATTGTGCGTGCGAGCACCGCGTATGCAGATGGCGTCCATGCCGGTAGGGGAGTTCAGGTTCTTCAAAGGCCAACTTGCTACTATAACGCGCAGCCTCCCTTCATTCTCATTGCGGTATGCCCTGATCATGTCGTCTCGTTCCTCCTCCCCGGGCTTGAAACTGACCGCCCTCGAACGGCGCAGCAGCGTGGCGCTGGCCACGCTGTTCGCGGCCCGCATGTTGGGCCTGTTCCTGCTGACCCCGATCTTCGCCGTGGCGGCCCGCACGCTGGCGGGCGGCGACGACCCGGTCCGCGTGGGGCTGGCCCTGGGGGCCTATGGCCTGACCCAGGCCGTGATGCAGATTCCGCTGGGCATGGCATCCGACCGCTATGGCCGGCGGCCCGTCATCGTGTTCGGCATGCTGCTGTTCGTCGTGGGCGGGATCATCTGCGCCCTGACCAACGACGTGGACTGGGTCACGGTCGGACGCGTGGTGCAGGGCCTGGGGGCCGTATCGGCCGCCATCACCGCCTGGATCGCCGACGCCACCCGGCCGGAAGTCCGCACCCGCGCCATGGCCATGGTGGGCGGCTCCATCGGCATTTCCTTCGCCCTGTCGCTGGTGCTGTCGCCCCTGCTGGTGGGCGAATTCGGCCTGTCGGGCCTGTTCTGGGCCATCAGCCTGCTGGGTTTCGCCTGCCTGCTGATCGCCATGTTCTTCGTGCCCGACGTGCCCAAGTCCGAAGCCGACATCATCCAGGCCACCCCGCGCGACGTGCTGGCCCACCGCGACCTGCTGCGCCTGAATTTCGGCGTGTTCTGCCTGCATTTCATCCTGATGGCGCTGTTCATGGTGGCGCCCGGCCTGCTGGGCCGCCTGGGCGGCTTCGATTCCGCCAGCCTGTGGCAGGTATACCTGCCGGTGATCCTGGCGTCTTTCGTGCTGATGGTGCCGGCGGTGTTCTACACCGAAACCCGCAAGGCCCATAAGCCGGCCCTGGAATGGGCCGTGCTGGGGCTGGCCATCGTGCTGGGGGCGCTTCCCTGGCTGATGGATTCCTTCGCCCTGGTGGTGGCCGCCCTGATCGGCTTCTTCGTCTGCTTCAACATCCTGGAGGCCCTGCAGCCGTCCCTGGTGTCGCGGGTGGCGCCGCCCGCCTACAAGGGCCTGGCGCTGGGCTTCTACAACACCGCGCAGTCCCTGGGGGTGTTCGCCGGCGGCGTGCTGGGCGGCATCCTGGTGCGCGCGGGCGGCCCGTCCAGGGTGTTCTGGGTCGGCGCCATGCTGGCCGCGGTCTGGCTGTATACGGCGCGCGGGTTCAAGGAAATCCGGCCGGGGCGCTGATCAGGGGCGGCCAGGCGGCGTCCGCTACCGGTACAGATGCGTCAGCGCGTGCTGTGACGGGTGGCTCCCCAGACTGGTCATGATGTCCTGGGCGGCATGCTTGAGCAGATCGGCGCATGTCTCGATGTGTTCGGGGGTGAAGCGGTCTTTGGGGCCGGATAATCCGATCGCCGCAATGACCTGCCCGGTGCCGTCGAAGATCGGGACGCCGATGCCGTGGACCTCCTCGCGCCATTCCCCCGCATTCAGCGCATAGCCCTGGCGGCGTATCCGTTCGATTTCCTCCAGCATGGCCTCGGGGCTTGTGATCGTGGATGCCGTATACGACTGCAGGTGCCGCGTGCTCCAGAGAATCGATTCGCGGCTTTTGAACGCCAGCATGGCCTTGCCGGTCGCCACGCAGTGGATGGGCGCCCTGCCGCCGATCTGGGAATAGGCGCGAATGGGGTTCGGGCTGTCGACCTTGTGCACGTAGACCACTTCATCCCTGTCCTGAATGGACAGATGGACGCTTTCGTCCGTCTGCTCGGCCAGGGATTCCATCAGATGGGCGGCGTGCAGGCGTAAATCGAGCTTGGACAGGACCGCCGACCCCAGTTCCCACAGCCGTATGGATGCGGTGTAGAAGCCGCTCTCGGGGTTCCTGATCACGTAATTGCCGTCGCTCAGCGCGCTCAGCAGCCGATGGACGTTGCTTTTGGTCAGGCTCAGCGCCCGCGCGATTTCCGTCAGCGACAAGGGCGTGGAACTGTGCGCCAGGAGCTCGATGACCTGCAGCCCCTTGATCAAAGTATTGTTCATGTTGTTTCACAATATAGAACAGTTGTGTCTTATTTTAGAACGACTTTAAGCTGCGGGCGTGGATTTCTTACGGGTCAAGGACATCTGATGGATGAGTTGAACGAACGGGGACTGCCCCTGGCCGGTGTCAAGGTCGTTGAATTCTGTTCCGTGGCCGCGGGGCCGTTTTGCGGCATGCTGCTGGCCGATATGGGGGCGGACGTCGTCAAGGTCGAAGCGCCGGGCGGAGATTCGCTGCGGACATGGCCGCCGTTGACCGGGGGCTACAGCGAGAATTTCGCCTCCCTGAACCGGAACAAGCGTTCGGCCGTGCTGAATCTGAAGGACTCCGCCGATCTGTCTCTGGCCCGCCGGCTTGTGCTGGATGCCGACGTGGTGATCGAAAACAACCGGCCCGGCGTCATGAAGCGTCTGGGGCTCGATTTCTCCAGCTTCCGGCGGCAGAGGCCCGACCTGGTCTACTGCTCGATTTCCGCTTACGGGCAGACGGGACCCAGGGCCGACGAAGGCGGGTTCGATCTGACGATCCAGGCGGCGGCGGGCGTCATGAGCGTGACGGGCGAGCCGCAGGGCTTGCCCGCCAAGTGCGGCGTGCCGGTGTCCGATTTCGCTTCCGGACTGTATGCGGCGTTCGCCATTGCCGCCAAGCTGGCGCATGTGCGCGCCGGCGGCGACGGCGCGCACATCGACGTGTCGATGTTTGGCTGCACACTGGGAATCGCCGCCTTGCAGACCAGCGAGTATTTCGGCGCGGGCCGGGACCCCGGACGGCTGGGGTCCGCGCATCCGCGCAACGCGCCGTATCAGGCTTACCAGGCGGCGGACGGGTATTTCGCGATCGCGGCGGGCAATCACAAACTCTGGGTGGCTGTCTGCGATGCGGTCGGCCTGGCCCATCTGCCCGAGGATCCGCGCTTCCTGACGACGACGGATCGCGCCCGCCACCAGGCGGATCTCAAGGAAATCCTCGAGTCCCGCTTTCAGGAACAACCGGTCGATCACTGGATCGATGTATTCAACCGGGCCGGGGTGCCGCATGCGCGGATCAATACCTATTCCGCGGCGCTGGCCGACCCGCAGGTGGCGCACATGCAGTGGGTGCAGGCCCTGGATCTGCCCGGCGGAGCGCGAACGAAGACCTTCGTATCCCCCCTGAGGCTGGATGGCCGGGGACTGCCGGTGCGCCTGGGCCCGCCCGGCCTGGGCGAGCATACCGACAGCCTCCGCGCGGCTTTTTCCGCGAATCTGAGGGAAGCGAGATCGTGAGCGCGCTGGCGCCGTAGGCGGTGCGCCCCGGATCGAGCGAACTGCCCGGGGCTGTCCGGAAGGCCGTGATCGGGATTTGAGTGATAGGAGTGCAACAGCATGAGCAGTGCCGTTTCCGCAGAAGTTCTGTCTCGCTTGATCAACCCCGGCTCGGTGGCCGTGATCGGCGCGTCCGAGGACCAGACCAAGTTTGGCGGGCGTTTGTATCGCATGCTGCTCAAGCATGGGTATGGCGGCAGAATCTACCCGGTCAATCCCTTCCGCGAGCGCCTGTTCGACATCCCGGCCTTCCCGTCGGTGGATGCCCTGCCGCAGGCGCCGGACATGGTGGTCATGGCGGTGCCCCAGGCGAAGGTCAAGGAGCAGGTGGCGGCATGCGCCGAGCGGGGCGCGCGCTGCGGGATCGTCATCACGTCGAAGTTTTCCGACGACGGTCCCCAGGGCGCGGCCCTCGAGCGGGAGATCGTGGATATCGCCCGCTCGAAGGGCATGCGCCTGATCGGACCCAACTGCCTGGGCCTGGTCAGCCCCGCCAACCGGCTGGTCATGTGCTCGTCGCCCGCCATGGACGTCGATCGTCTCATCGAAAGCCCGATCGGTTTCATCAGTCAGAGCGGGGCATTGATGGCCACGCTCTTTGACCGGATGCATGCCCAGGGGGTTGGCTTCAGCCACTGCATTTCGGTGGGCAACCAGGCGGATCTGGAACTGTGCGATTTCGTGGAAATGCTGATCCACGACCCCAGGACGCGCGTCATCTGCACCTACATCGAGGGCATCAAGTCTCCGGACAGGTTCGTGGATCTCGCGCGCCGGGCTCGCGAGGCCGGAAAGCCCTGGCTGGCGGTCAAGGCCGGCCGCACCGCGGCGGGCGGCAAGGCGACGTTTTCCCATACGGCCAGCATGGCGGGGGATTATGCCGCGCTGCAGGCGGTCTGCGCGCGCGACAACATCATCCTCATGGAAGACCCTGCCGCCATGCTTCTCCTGGCGCATGCCATGGAGAGCCGCCCCGGCCGCACCGTGGACCGGGTGGCCATCGTGACGCCGTCGGGCGGCGGCGGCGCGCTGGCGGCGGACCGGCTGTGCGAATCGGGGATTCCGCTGGCGGATTTCACGCCGCGCACTCAGGCCGCCTTCGCGGAATTCTATTCGGCGGGACAGGCCCAGAACCCCGTCGACATGGGGGGACGCAAATACGAGGCGGGTGAAAATTCCGTGGACGTCGCCGAGCGGACCGTTCAGGTCGTCCTGGCGGACGAGGGCGTGGACGCGGGGCTGGTGGCGCTGACCACGGCGCCGATGCTCGGATCCGTCACCGAAGCCCTGGTCAAGGGGGCCGAGTCGAGCGCGAAGCCGCTGCTGTTCGTGGTCCACCCGGGACGGGCCGCGCAGCCGTCGCGCGAATTCCTGCGCAGTCGGCGAGTGCCGTACACCGACGCCCTGTCCGAGGCCGTCGAGGCCCTGGCCGCGTGGCGCCGCTGGTCCGCGTTCCAGCCGGGGCAGGCGGCGCTGCGGCCGGGCGGTTGCGGCCCGTTCGAATCCGCATCGGGCGTGCGCAATGAACACGAGAGCAAGCGTGTCCTGGCCGAGGCCGGCATTCCGGTGAACCGCGAAGTGATCGCGGCGGACGAGGACGAGGCGGTGCTCCGCGCATCCGAGGTGGGTTTCCCGTTGGCGGCCAAGGTCATTTCACCCATGATCGTGCACAAGTCCGACGTCGGAGGCGTGCTGCTGGGCGTGCGCGACGCGGCGGCGCTGGGCGCCGGCCTGCGGGACATGCGCGAACGCATCGCGCGGTCCATGCCGCAGGCGGAGATACAGGGTTTTTCGCTGCAGTCCATGGAAACCGGGGAACTGGAACTGATCCTCGGCGCGCGGCGGGATCCGCAGTTCGGCGCGCAGGTGCTGATCGGCGGCGGCGGGGTGCTGGTGGAGCTGCTGAAGGACTTCGCGGTTCTGCCCGCGCCGGTCGATCCGGCAACCGTCTTGCGCGCCTTGCGCGCCTTGAAGATCGCCCCTTTGCTGGAAGCCTACAGGGGCCGCGCGGCGCTGGACGTGGACGCCGTGGCGGATGCCGTGGTGCGCCTGAGCTGGCTTGCCCATGACTGGCGCGCGACGGATTTCGAGATCGAGATCAACCCGCTCAAGGTGCGCCTGGCGGGCCAGGGGTGCGTGGCGGTCGATGCCCGCGCCCGGAAGAGCTGACGATGAACGGAACCACGAGGTGAATCCATGAGTGTCGTACTGACGGAGCAGCATGGCCTGGTCACTGTGTTGACCATCAACCGGCCGGACCGGCGCAATGCCATCTGCAAGGACACGGCATTGGCGCTGCAGCAGGCATTGGCCGATTTCGACGACTCCGGGCAGCGGGTGGCCGTCATCACCGGATCCGGCGACGAAGCGTTCTCCGCGGGGGCCGACGTCAACAATCTGCCGGAACTCTGGCGGTGCATCCCCGGCGTGGGGGTGGTGACGGACAAGCCCATCATCGCCGCGACGGCGGGCTGGGTCGTGGGCGGCGCCATGGTGATGCACATGATGTGCGATCTGGCGGTGGCCGCGGAGAACACGCGCTTCTCGTATCCGGAAGGAAAGATGGGGTTCACCGGCGGCATGATCGCCGGGCTGGCCGCCCGCGTCCCCCACAAGATCGCCATGGAATTCATCCTGCGCGGCAAGCCCATGAACGCCCGGCGGGCCTATGAAGTCGGGCTGGTGAACGAGGTCGTGCCGGTCGGGCGGCAGGTCGACGCCGCGCTTGCCATGGCGCAGGAGCTGGCGGCGATGGCCCCCCTGGTGCTGCGCACCATCAAGCGGTTCGTCCGGGATGACGTGCTGCCGCGGGGCCCGTCGGAGCGGATGGCGCTCACCCTGTCGCAGCTGGGGGCGATCCAGAGCAGCCGGGACATCGAGGAAGGCCGCCGCGCCTTCCGTGAAAAACGAGCGCCCGGCTTCGAAGGGCGATGAATGCCATCCGTGAATGCGGGTGGCTGGCGGGAATTGTTAACGGATCCGCCTCCTGCAAGGGCGGGCAGGCGCGACCCTCGGTCGAGGAAAGGAGATGTGTCATGAGCAGTGAACAGGGACGGGTGTCCCGGGATATCGAAAGTCTGGTGCATCCATACACCAATCTGGAGGCGCACCTGCACAAAGGGCCCTTGATCATGGAGCGGGGCGAAGGCGTCTACGTGTTCGACGACCAGGGCCGCCGTTACCTGGAAGGGATGTCCGGCCTGTGGTGCGCTTCCCTGGGGTTCTCGGAGCCGCGCCTGGTGGAGGCGGCGACGAAACAGCTGTCGAAGCTGCCCTATTACCAGCTGTTCAATTCGCGATCCCACGGGCCGGCGATCGATTTGTCGGAGAAACTGCTGTCGATCGCCCCCAGGTCCTTGGGAAAGGTTCTCTATGCCAATTCCGGCTCCGAGGCCAACGACGCCGCCGTCAAGCTCGTCTGGTTCTACAACAATGCCATGGGGCGGCCTGAAAAGAAGAAGATCATCTCCCGCTGGCGCGCCTACCACGGCGTGACGGTCGCCGCCGCGAGCCTGACCGGGCTGCCCGCGAATCACCAGGATTTCGACCTGCCGATCGACCGGATCCTGCATACGGACTGCCCCAGCTACTATCACGAGGCGCTGCCGGGTGAAACGGAGGCGCAGTTCACCCGCCGCATCGTGGGCAATCTGGAATCCCTGATTCTGCGCGAAGGGCCGGACACGATCGCCGCCTTCATCGCCGAGCCGGTCAATGGCTCGGGCGGCGTGATCGTCCCGCCGCAGGGCTATTTCGAACAGGTGCAGGCCTTGCTGAAAAAGCACGACATCCTGTTCATCGTCGATGAGGTGATCTGCGGCTTCGGGCGGACGGGCGAGATGTTCGGCTGCGATACCTTCAATCTCGAGCCCGACATCATGACCGTGGCCAAGGCCCTGTCGGCCTCTTACCTGCCGATTTCGGCCACCCTGGTCAGCCAGAAGCTCTATGACAAGGTCGTCGAGCGGACCAAGGAGCTGGGGGTGTTCGCTCATGGCGTGACGTATTCGGGCCACCCGGTGTGCGCCGCCGTCGCCCTGGAAACGCTGAAGATCTACGAAGAGCGGGATATCGTCGGCCACGTCCGCGCGGTGGCGCCCCACTTCCAGCATCGCCTGCGATCCCTCGCGAGCCATCCGCTGGTGGGCGAGGCGCGAGGCGTCGGATTGATCGGAGCCCTGGAGATCACGCAGGACAAGGCGTCCAAAACCCCCTTCGATGCCCGGAACAACATCGCGGCGCTCGTTCAGAACAAGGCCGTCGAGCGCGGCGTGCTGGTGCGCGGCATCCGCAATGCCGTGGCGATCAGCCCGCCGCTGATCATCACGAAGGAGCAGATCGACGAACTGTTCGACGGGATCGCCCATGGGCTCGACGAGGCCCTCGTCGTGGCGCGCCAGGCGGAGCTGGTCCAATGAGCGGGGGCGATCGGGGGAAGGCGCCGGCCGTGATCGAGCTGTTCATCGACGGCCATTGGAGGCCCGCGGGCGATGGATCCGTTCGCGATGTCGTGGACCCCGCCAGCGGGCGGGTCGCGGGGCGCGTGGCCCGGGCGACCCTGCGGGACCTGGACGATGCGCTGGCAAGCGCGCAGCGCGGCTTCGAGCAATGGAAACAGGTGGCGGCCAGGGATCGCGCGGATGTGCTGCGCCGCGCCGCCGTCCTGGTCCGGGAACGCGCGCCGGAGATCGCCGCCACGATCTCCCGTGAAATCGGCAAGCCTGTCGCCGAGGCGGAACAGGAAGTGCGCAACTGCGCCGACGCGTTCGACTGGTGCGCCGAGGAAGGGCGCCGCGCCTACGGCCGCATGATCCCCGCCCGGCAGCGGGATGTCACCCAGATCGTGCTGCGCGAGCCCATCGGTCCGGTGGCGGCGTTCAGTCCCTGGAATTTTCCGGCGTCGCAGGCCGCCAAGAAACTCGGCGCGGCGATCGCCGTGGGCTGCTCGATCATCCTCAAGGGGCCCGAAGAAGCGCCGGGCGGCAGCGCCGCGCTGGTTCAGGCCCTGAAGGACGCGGGTCTGCCCGCGGGGGTGGCGAATCTCGTGTTCGGCGATCCGCCGATGATCTCCGATCATCTGATTCCGTCTCCCGTGGTCCGCAAGGTCTCGTTCACGGGGTCCGTTCCCGTGGGCAAGGCGCTGGCCCAGCTGGCGGGCAGGCACATGAAGCCTTGCACCCTGGAACTTGGGGGCCATGCGCCGGTGCTGGTGTTCGACGATGCGGACCCGGGCGAGGTGGCGCGCTCGGTGGCCGCCGCCAAGTTTCGCAATGCGGGGCAGGTCTGCATTTCACCGACCCGGCTGTTCGTGCAGCGGGGCGTCTACGACCGTTTCGCCGCCGAGTTCGCGCGGGCCGCCGATGCGATCGTCGTGGGGCGGGGCGATCGGCCGGACGTGCGGATGGGGCCCCTGTCGAGCGGCCGCCGCGTCGACGCTGTGCAATCCCTGGTTGACGACGCCATCCAGAGGGGCGCGACGGTGCTGGCGGGCGGCGCCCGCATCGACGGGCCGGGGGTTTTCTTCCGGCCCACCGTGCTGGCCGATGTGCCCGCCGATGCGCGGATCTGGCATGAAGAGCCGTTCGGGCCGGTAGCGATCCTGGACGCGTTCGAGACGGTCGAAGAGGCGTTGGCAAAGGCGAACGACACGGCCTACGGCCTGGCTTCCTATGCCTTCACCCGGTCCGCGGACCGGATCGCCAGCGTGACGGCGGGCATGCAGGCCGGCATGCTGGCGATCAATCATTTTGCGCTGGGCGTGGCGGAAGCGCCTTTCGGCGGAATCAAGGATAGCGGGTATGGCCGCGAGGGAGGGGTCGAGGGACTGGAGGCTTATACGGTGACGAAGTTTGTGACACAGCGCGCGGTCGCCTAGATGCCGGCGCTCATTAAACACAGGAGAGAGACATGAATGTAATGCGTTGGAAGCAAGCGCTTGGCGCCGCCGTCGCGGCGGCCGTGCTCGGCGGCGCCGGTCCGGCACTGGCCGCCACCCCGGCCGACACCCTGGTCATGGCGCGCAAGATCGACGACATCAAGTCGCTGGATCCCGCCGAGGTGTTCGAATGGGGCAGCGGCGAGATCATCAACAACCTGTATGTGCGTCTCATGACCTATGATCCGCACGATTTCAGCAAGCTCGTGGGCGGCGCCGTGGCGTCCTGGCAGGTCTCCGACGACGGCCTCACCTATGAACTGAAGATCCGCAAAGGCCTGAAGTTCCAGTCCGGCCGCCCCCTGACGGCGCGGGATGCCGAATACTCCCTGCGGCGCGTCATCCACCTGGCCAAGACCCCGGTGTTCATCTTTCAGCAACTGGGCTGGAACAAGGACAACGTGGCCGAGATGGTGCGGGCGCTCGACGACGAAACGCTGGTGCTGAAAGTCGCGAAGCCGTATTCCCCGTCCCTGGTCATGAGCTGCCTGTCGGCGGGGGTGGCCTCGGTGGTGGACAGCGAGGAGGTCAGGAAGCACGAGCAGGACGGAGACTACGGCTACAACTGGCTCAAGACCCGTTCGGCCGGCGCGGGCGCCTATCGGCTGACGACCTGGAAACCCAAGGATGCCGTCGTGATGGAGTCCAATCCCGACTTCTACCTGGGTCCTCCGGCGCTCAAGCGCTTCATCGTGCGCCACATCCCCGAGCCCTCCGCCCAGCGGCTGTTGCTGCAGGCCGGCGACGTGGACATCGCCCGCGACCTGGGACCGGACCAGATCAAGGCGTCGCGCTCGAACCCGGATCTGCGCGTCGACGTGTTCAAGAAGGTGAACACCTATTACGTCGGTCTGAACACGAAAAACGAGATCCTGGCCAACCCCAAGGTCTGGGAAGCCTTTCGCTGGCTGATCGATTACGAGGGCATGGCCAACTCGTTCCTGGACGGCTATTTCGCCGTCCACCAGTCCTTCCTGACCGGCGACATGGGCCTGGAGGAGAAACCCTACCGTCTGGATGTGGAGAAGGCCAAGAAACTGCTGGCCGAGGCGGGCTATCCGAATGGCTTCTCGCTCGACTTCCTGGTGGCCAATCCGTCGCCGTTCCCGGATATCGCCCAGTCGATGCAGGCCACCTTCGCGCAGGCGGGCATCAAGCTCAATCTCGTGCTGCGCGATCAGGCCCAGGTGCTGGCGACCTACCGGTCGCGCGGCCACGAGATGGCCTTCGCCCGCTGGTCTCCGGACTACCTGGATCCGCATTCCACCGCCGAATTCTTCGTGCGCAATCCCGACAATTCGGACGCTTCGACCAACAAGTCGGCGGCCTGGCGCAATGCCTGGGACATTCCGGAGCTGTCGGCCATGACGGAAAAGGCCATGCTGGAACGGGATCCCGAGGTCCGCAAGCAGATCTACCGGGAAGAGCAGAAGGTCGTGCAGAAGGACTCGCCGATGATCATGATGTTCCAGCTGATCGAGAGCACGGTGTCCCGCAAGGACACCAGCGGCTTCACGCCCGGGCCCGGCTTCGATACGGCCGTGTTCTGGAACACGCGCAAGGTGAAGTAGCGTGATCGGGGAGCAGGTTGTGGAGTCTCCAGGAGAAAGGTGGATGCGCGTGACGAATTGGCTCAAATCGCAGTCTTTGCGAGCGGGAATCAGGACGCTGTGCGTGCAGACGTCCATGTTCGTCCTCACCATTTTCGGCCTGCTCCTCGTCACCTTCATGATCGGCCGGGTGGTCCCGGTCGATCCCGTGCTGGTGATCGTGGGCGACCGGGCGCCCGCCGAAGTCTATGCGCGCGTCTACGCCGAGCTCGGCCTGGACAAGCCCCTGTATCAGCAGTTTCTGATGTACCTGTACCAAGTGGCCCAGGGCGATTTCGGCACGTCGGTCCTGACTTCCCAGAACGTCGCCAAGGACATCGCGGCCTTTTTCCCCGCCACGATCGAACTGGCGGTCACGGGGACGCTCGTCGGCGTGCTGCTGGGCGTGCCCCTGGGCGTGTGGTCCGCGGTCAGGAAGAATTCCTTCCTGGACCAGTGCGTGCGGGTCGTCGCCCTGATCGGCTATTCGATCCCGATCTTCTGGCTGGGGCTGGTCGGGCTGCTCGTCTTCTACGCGAAACTGGACTGGGTGGCCGGCGTGGGCCGCATCGATGCGGCGTACGAATACATCATCGAGCGGGAAACCGGCTTTGTCCTCCTGGATGCGATGCTGCACGGCCAGTGGGACATCTTCCGGAATTTCCTGTCCCACCTGATACTGCCCGGCGCCTTGCTGGGCTACATGTCCATGGCATACATCATCCGCATGACGCGCTCCTTCATGCTGGAGCAGCTGGGACAGGAATATGTCGTGACGGCCCGGGTCAAGGGCCTGAGCGAGCGGCGCGTCGTCATGCATGCGTTTCGCAACGTGCTGGCGCAACTGATCACCGTCATCGCCTTGTCCTTCGCCTACCTGCTGGAAGGCGCCGTGCTGACCGAGACCGTGTTCGCCTGGCCGGGCCTGGGCCTGTACATCACCAACTCGCTGTTCGCGGCGGATATGAACGCCGTCCTGGCGGGAACGACCGTCATCGGCGCCAGCTTTGTCCTGCTCAATGCATTTTCCGATGCCCTGGGCACGGTCTTCGATCCAAGAACCCGGAGCGCGCGCACATGAAATCGTGGCTACTTGCGGATTCCCCTTCGTCTCGCCTCCAGGCCAACCTGGGGCAGCTCTATCTCCTGCTGCGCAGTTTCTTCCGCAGCCCTCTGGCGGTGATCGGGCTGTGCATCGTGTGCCTGCTGCTGCTGTGCGCCGCATTCGCGCCCTGGCTGGCGACCCAGGACCCTTACCAGCAGGCGCTGACGCAGCGGCTGCTGCCGCCCAGCGCGGATCACTGGTTCGGCACCGATCATCTGGGGCGCGACATCTGGAGCCGCGTGATCCACGGGTCGCGCACGACGCTGCTGATCATCGTGATGGTGGCCGCCATCGTGGGGCCGCTGGGGCTGGCCATCGGCATTGTGGCCGGCTATGCGGGCGGCTGGGTGGATCGCGTGCTGATGCGCATCACCGACATCTTCCTGGCGTTTCCCCGGCTGGTGCTGGCGCTGGCCTTCACCGCGGTCCTGCGGCCCAGCGTCGAGAGCGCCATCATCGCCATCGCCGTCACGTCCTGGCCGGCCTATGCGCGTCTGGCACGGGCGGAAACGCTGATGTACCGCAGCTCGGATTTCATCCAGGCCATCGAACTGCAGGGGGCCTCGCCTTTGCGGGTCCTGGTGGGGCATATCACCCCGTTGTGCCTGTCTTCGGTGATCGTGCGCCTGACGCTGGACATGGCGGGGGTGATCCTGATCGCGGCGGGACTCGGTTTTCTCGGGCTGGGGGCGCCTCCTCCGCAGGCGGAGTGGGGGGCCATGATCGCCGATGGACGCAATTATCTGCTCGACAGCTGGTGGGTGGCGACGATTCCCGGCCTGGCCATTTGCATCGTCAGTCTCGGGTTCAACATTCTGGGCGACGGCATGCGCGACGTGCTCGATCCCAAGTCGAGGTGACTCGCATGCACAAACCTTTGTTGTCTTTGCGCAATCTGAACGTCACGTTCGAAGGGCCCAGGGGGCCGGTGCATGCCATCCGGGACGTCAGCTGGTCGATGGGCGCGGAGAAAGTCGGCATCGTCGGCGAATCCGGCTCCGGCAAGACGATTTCCTCACGGGCCATTCTGGGGCTGCTGCCCGCATCGGCGCAGGTCGCCGCGGACCAGATGGAGTTCGACGGCGTCGATCTGCGGACGCTGACCGGCTCGCAGTGGCGCGAAGTGCGCGGGCGCCGCATTTCGATGGTCATGCAGGACCCGCGCTATTCGCTCAATCCCGTGATGACGGTGGGCGCGCAGATCATGGAAGCCTATCAGACGCATCATCGGGCCAGTCGGCAGGAAGCGCGGGCGCGCAGCTTCGAGATGCTGGAGGCCGTGCGCATCAAGGATCCGGAACGGGTGTTCGGCGCGTATCCGCACGAGATCAGCGGCGGCATGGGGCAGCGGGTCATGATTGCCATGATGCTCATCCCCGAACCCAGGCTGCTGATCGCGGACGAGCCGACCTCGGCCCTGGACGTGACTGTCCAGAACAAGATCCTGGAAGTCATCGACGACATGGTGTCGCGGCATCGCATGGGACTGATTTTCATCAGCCACGATCTCGATCTCGTGTCGACGTTCTGCGACCGCATTCTGATCATGTACCGCGGGCGCATCGTGGAAGAGTGCCGGGCCGATCGGCTGCACGCGGCGGAGCATCCGTATACCCGGGGGCTGCTTGCCTGCGCCCCCAGGCTGGGAGAGCGGCGGGAGCGCCTGGCGGTGCTCGACAGGCAGGAGGCATGGGAACGATGAACAATACCGATACGATGGTCGATGTGGCCAATCTGGATGTGCGCTACGGGGCGTTTCATGCCGTGCAGGACGTCTCGTTCCGGGTGGGGCGCGGCGAGAGCTTCGGCCTGGTCGGGGAATCGGGCTCCGGGAAATCGACGGTGCTCAGGGCGATGATGGGGCTGGCCCCCGGCGATGCGGCGCGGATGGAAATCGGCGGCGTCTCGATTGCGCATTCCCGGGACAAGGCCTTTTGCCGGCGGGTGCAGATGGTGTTCCAGGACCCTTATGGATCCATCCATCCCCGGCATCCCGTGGACCGCATTCTTGCCGAGCCCCTGGGCATACACAAGATCCCCGATGCGGAGAACCGCATCCTGCGGACGTTGAAGGATGTCGGGCTCGGGCCCGCCTTCCGCTTCCGCTTTCCCCATCAGCTGTCGGGCGGGCAGCGCCAGCGGGTGGCGATTGCGCGGGCCTTGATCACGGAACCCGAGGTGCTGCTGCTCGATGAGCCGACCTCGGCGCTGGACGTGTCGGTGCAGTCGGAGATCCTCAATCTGCTCGACGGTCTGCGCCGGGAGCGGGGCCTCAGCTATGTCATGGTGAGCCATAACCTGGCGGTCGTGGCGCACATGTGTTCACGGCTCGCCGTCATGAACCGGGGGCGGATCGTCGAGGAGATGACGCGGGAGGACCTGAACGCGGGGAAGGCGGGCGAACCGTACACGCGGGAACTGATCGCCGCCAGCAAGGGGTATCGGCCGGTGAAGGCGGCGGCCTGATGTCTGCGCCGCCGCGCGGCGCGGGATCGGCTCAGCCGCCCCTCAGGTCCTGTTCCACCGCGTGGCAGGCCGTCAGCCGGCCGCCCTGCATCTTCAGCTCCGGCATGACTTCGCGGCAGACCGGCATCACGCGAGGACAGCGGCTGCTGAACGGGCAGCCGGGCGGCGGATTCAGGGGGCTGGGCAGTTCGCCGGACACGCGGATGCGTTCGCCGTGGCCTTCGTGGTTCAGCCGGGGCGTGGCCGACAGCAGCGCCTGGGTGTAGGGGTGCAGCGGCCGGCCGAAGATCTGCGCCTTGTCGCCCTGTTCGACCACCCGGCCCAGGTACATCACCATGACCTCGTCGGCCAGGTGTTCCACCACGGACAGATCGTGGGAAATGAAGACGTAGGACAGGCCCAGGTCGCGCTGCAGATCCTTCATCAGGTTCAGCACCTGCGCCCGCACCGACACGTCCAGCGCCGACACGGCTTCGTCGGCCACCAGGACTTCCGGATCCAGCATCAGGCCGCGCGCGATGGCGATGCGCTGGCGCTGGCCGCCGGAAAACATGTGCGGGTAGCGGCTGTAGTGTTCCGGGCGCAGGCCCACGCGCTCCATCATGGATTGCCCGCGCGCCCGGCGCTGGGCGGCATCCAGCCCGGTATTGATCAGCAGCGGTTCTTCCAGGATGGCGCTGATGCGCTTGCGCGGATTCAGCGAGGCGTACGGGTTCTGGAAGATGATCTGGATCTTGCGGCGGCGCAGGCGGGTCAGGTCCGCGCTGGTGTGCGAGACGTCCTGGCCGCGATACAGCAACTGTCCGGCGGTGGGTGGCTCGATCATGGTCAGCACCCGGGCCAGCGTCGATTTGCCGCAGCCCGATTCGCCCACCACGGCCAGCGTCTTGCCCGCATGCAGTGAAAAGGACACGCCGTCCAGCGCCTTGACGGACCGTTTCGGCTTCAGGAAGCCGGAGTCGACGGGATAGTGGCGTTTCAGGTCGATGGCCTGCAGGACGACGTCGCCGTCGGGGGCGCTGCCGGCCGTGTCTGCGGTCGACGAAGGTTTGGTGTTCATGCGGAAATCTCGGCGGGCTGGCCGGTCGGCAAGCCCTGGTCGTCCAGTGGAGTGTGGCATTTCACCTGACGGCCTTCCGGCCCCGTCAGCGTGGGTTCCACGGCGCGGCAATGCTCGGTGGCGTAAGGGCAGCGCGGGCTGAGCAGGCAGCCCCGCGGGCGATCGTAGCGCCCCGGCACCACGCCGGGCAGCGACACCAGCCGGTCCGCGTCCTTGGAAAATTCCGGCAGGGCCCGCAGCAGCGCCTGGGTGTAGGGGTGGCGCGGCCGCTTGAAGATGTCGGCGGCCGGGCCGGATTCCACGATCTGCCCGGCGTACATCACCAGGATGCGGTCGGCCGCCTGGGCGACCAGCGCCAGGTCGTGGGTGATCAGCACCAGGCCCAGGCCCTGCTGGCGCTGCAGCGACAGCAGCAGGTCCATGATCTGCGCCTGGATGGTGACGTCCAGCGCCGTGGTGGGCTCGTCGGCGATCAGCAGGCGGGGATTGCAGGCGATGGCCATAGCGATCATCACCCGCTGGCTCATGCCGCCCGACAACTGGTGCGGATAGGCTTTCAGGCGCGAAGCCGGGTCGGGGATGCCGACCTGTTCCAGCAGTTCCAGCACGCGGGCCCGCAGCGCGCGACGCGACCCGCCCTGGTGCACGCGCAGAGCCTCGGAGATCTGGTATTCCACCGTATAACAGGGGTTCAGGCTGGTCATGGGATCCTGAAAGATCATGGATACCTTGGACCCGACGATGGCGCGGCGTTTCTTGTCCGGCAGGGACAGCAGATCCTGGCCCTCGAAGCGCAGGGCGTCGGCCTGCACGCGGCCGGGGAAATCGATCAGGCCCATCAGCGCCAGGGAACTGACCGATTTGCCCGATCCCGATTCGCCCACCAGGCCGACGACTTCGCCGGCGTCGACGTGATAGCTGATGCGGTCGACGGCCTTGAAAGGCGCTGATTCATCGCCGAAATGCACGGACAGATTGCGAACTTCCAGCATGATCCGCCCCCTCAGACTTTCAGGCGCGGGTCCAGCGCGTCGCGCAGCCCGTCACCCATCAGATTGAACGCCAGCACCGCCAGCAGAATGGCCAGGCCGGGGAAGGTCACGACCCACCAGGCGCTCTGGGCGAACTGCAGCACGTTGGCCAGCATGGTGCCCCATTCCGGGGTCGGCGGCTGGGCGCCCATGCCCAGGAAACCCAGGGCGGCCATGTCCAGGATGGCGTTGGAAAAACCCAGCGAGGCCTGCACGATCAGCGGCGCCACGCAGTTGGGCAGGATGTTGATGAACATCTGCCGCCAGGCGCCCGCGCCCACCACGCGCGAGGCGATCACGTAGTCGCGGGTCATCTCGCGCAGCACGGCCGCGCGGCTCAGGCGCACGTAGTGCGGCAGGGCCACGAAGCTGAGCGCCAGGGACGCGTTGACGATGGACGGCCCGAAGATCGCCACCAGCACCAGGGCCAGCAGCAGGCTGGGCAGCGCCAGCATGATGTCCACCAGGCGCATGATGGTGATGTCCACCACGCCGCCCGTGTAGCCCGCCAGCACGCCGAAGAAGATCCCCAGCACCAGCGACACGCTGACGACCAGGAAGCCCACCAGCAGCGACAGCCGCGCGCCGTAGATCAGGCGCGACAGGATGTCGCGGCCCACGTCGTCGGTGCCCAGGATGAACCGCCAGCTGCCGTCCGCGTGCCAGACGGGGGGCTGCAGCAGGTGTTCGCGGAACTGCGCCGCCGGATCGTGCGGCGAGATCAGGTTGGCCGCGATGGCGATGAACAGCATCAGCAGGATGTAGCACAGCCCGATCAGCGCGCCGCGATTGCGGGAAAAGTCCTGCCAGAAGGCTTTGAGCGGCCCCGGAGGCGCCGGCATGGCGGTCGTCGTCAGTTCAGTCATTTGCGCCCCCGCTGCTGGCGGATGCGCGGGTCGGCCAGGCCGTACAGGATGTCCACGCACATGTTCACCAGGATGATCAGGGTGGCCACGATCAGCACGCCGCCCTGCACGACCGGATAGTCGCGCTGTTCGAGCCCGTGGATCAGCCAGCGGCCGACCCCCGGCCAGGAAAAGATGGTTTCGGTCAGGATGGCCCCGACCATCAGCACGCCGACCTGCAGGCCGATGACGGTGATGACCGGCAGCAGGGCATTGCGCAGGGCATGCACGATCACCAC
The DNA here is from genome assembly GCF_937988725.1 of uncultured Castellaniella sp. Classification (GTDB taxonomy): domain Bacteria; phylum Pseudomonadota; class Gammaproteobacteria; order Burkholderiales; family Burkholderiaceae_B; genus Castellaniella. The sequence continues at coordinate 198,115 of NZ_CALKHS010000001.1, forward strand.
GCGCAGCCGCGACAGCCCTTTGGCCCGCGCGGTGCGGATGTAGTCTTCGTTCAGCACTTCCAGCATGGACGAGCGCGTCATGCGCACGATCACCGCCAGGGGGATGGTGCCCAGCACGAAGGCCGGCAGCAGGATATGGTGCAGGGCGTCCCAGAAGTCGCCGGCCTCGCCGAACAGCAGGGTGTCGATCAGCATGAATCCGGTCAGCGGGTCGCTGGGATCCAGGAACAGCGAAGCGCTGACGCGCCCCGACACCGGCATCAGGTCCCACTGGACCGACACCAGCATGATCAGCATCAGGCCCCACCAGAACACCGGCATGGAATAGCCGGTCAAGGCGGCCGTGATCGATACGTGATCGAACCAGGACCCGCGCTTGACGGCGGCCAGCACGCCCACCGGGATGCCGATCACCAGGGCGATGAACATGGCGATGACGCTCAGTTCCAGGGTCGCCTGGAAGCGCGGCACGAATTCCGACCAGATGGCTTCGCGGGTCGTCAGGGAAGTGCCCAGGTCGCCGTGCAGCACGTTCCAGATGTAGTGGAAATACTGCGTCGCCAGGGGCTGGTCCAGGCCCAGCTGCGTCATCATGGCGGCGTGCTGTTCGGGGGACAGGCCCCGTTCGCCCGCCATGATCAGCACGGGGTCGCCGGGGATCAGGTGGATGAAGGCGAACGTCAGCAGGGTGATGCCGATGAACGTCGGAATCGCCAGCCCGACGCGTTTGAGTATGAAAGAAAGCATGGTGCAGAAAAGCCCGCTAGTGTCCCGCCGGTCGCCACGGCCTTGTCGGGCCGGTCCGGGCGCCGGAATACGGCGGCGTCCGCGCGAGGGGCGGGGAGTTGGTTCGCCCGTCCCCGGCGCGGAATGCCGGAGACGGGCCGGGGCTTACTTGCCGAGGCTGACGTGGTCGAAGATGTGCCGGCCCACGGGGGACACGGTATAACCCTTCACGTTCTTGCGCAACGGTTCGAACACGGTGGAGTGGGCGATCATGACGGCGGGCGCCTGTTCGTGCATGACGACCTGGGCCTGCTTGTACAGTTCGACCCGCTTGGCGTGGTCGGACGTGGTGCGCGCCGGCTGGATCAGTTCTTCGAAGGGCTTGTAGCACCAGCGGGAATAGTTCGAGCCTTTCTGCACGGCGGCGCAGCTGAACAGCGTGGCCAGGAAGTTGTCCGGGTCGCCGTTGTCGCCGGTCCAGCCGATCAGCATGGTCTGGTGTTCGCCGTTCTTGGTGCGCTTCAGGTATTCGCCCCATTCGTAGGACACGATCTTCGCCTTGACGCCGATCTTCGCCCAGTCGGACTGGATCATTTCGGCCATGCGCCGGGCGTTCGGATTGTAGGGGCGCTGCACGGGCATGGCCCACAGGTCGGTTTCAAAGCCGTCGGGGTAGCCGGCTTCGGCCAGCAGGGCCTTGGCCTTGGCCACGTCGTGCGGCCAGTCCTGCACGCTGTCGTTGTAGCTCCACATGGTGGGCGGCAGCAGGTTCTTCGCCGGCTGGCCGGCGCCCTGGAAGACCGCCTTGATGATGGCGGGCTTGTCGATGGCCATGGACAGGGCCTGGCGCACCTTCACGTCGGTGAAGGGTTTCTTTTCGGTGTTGAACGACAGGTAGCCCACGTTCAGGCCGGCCTGTTCCAGCAGCTGGATGTCCTTGTTCTTGCGCATGGATTCCAGGTCCGCCGGGTTGGGGTAGGGCATGGACTGGCATTCATCTTTTTGCAGCTTGGCGTAGCGCACGGAGGCGTCCGGCGTGATGGAGTACACCAGGCGGTCGACCTTGGGCTTGTCGCCCCAGTACGCGGTGTTGGCCTTGTACAGGATGCGGGCGTCTTTCTGGTAGGTGACGAATTCGAACGGCCCCGTGCCGATGGGATCGGTGTCGACCTTGGTCGGGGTCTTGGCCTTCATCATGGCGTCGGCGTATTCAGCCGACTGGATGGATGCGAAATCCATGCCCAGGTTGGCGATGAAGGGGGCTTCGGGGCGCGTCAGCACGAAGCGCACCGTGTTGTCGTCCACCTTTTCGATCTTGTCGATCAGGGTGTCCATGCCCATGCCGGCGAAGTATTGGTACGAGCCGTTGGAGACCTTGTGGTACGGATGGTTGGCGTCCTTCTGGCGCAGGAAGGAAAACAGCACGTCGTCCGCGTTGAAGTCGCGGGTGGGCTTGAACAGCTTGTTGGAGTGGAACTTCACGCCCTTGCGCAGGTGAAAGGTGTAGGTCTTGCCGTCTTCGCTGACGTCCCAGGACTGCGCCAGGCCCGGAATGACTTCGGTGGTGCCGGCCTTGAACTCGACCAGGCGGTCGAAGATCGGGTGCGTGGCGTCGTTGGTCGTGCCCGACGTGAAGAAGGCCGCGTTGAGGCCTTCGGGAGAGCCTTCGGAACAGTAGACGTAGGTGGAGGCGGCCTGTGCGGAGCCGACCGCCAGGGCCATGGAAATCAGGGACAGACCCAGTGTGCGTTTGGAGATCATCTTTTCACCTCGCATGAATGCGTGAATCTGCGAGAACATAGCATGAAACGCTGTTTGAACCGTAGTGTCCGGGCATCAAGGATTACCCGTATCCGCAACTGCGCAACTTTCTTGAAAGCGGCGCGGCTGCTGGCCGCCGGCCGTTCCGCAGGCCCTGGCGCGCGCATCGGCAACGCGGCGCGCAAGGCCGCCGCCGCGGCCGCAGGGGACGTCTTGTCGGGGTATTCCCGGCTGGGCGATAATGTCCATTTGACCCGATCCGATGGCGCGCCGGGGCGGCAAATCCCCGATAATGGCAGCCACTTCGTACTATCACAGGATTCCCACCATGGCCTCAGTCAACAAAGTCATTCTCGTCGGCAACCTGGGGCGCGACCCGGAGGTCCGCTACAGTCCCGACGGCGCCGCCATCTGCAACGTGTCCATCGCCACCACCAGCCAGTGGAAGGACAAAGCCAGCGGCGAACGCCGCGAGGAAACCGAATGGCACCGCGTGGTGTTCTACAACCGCCTGGCCGAGATCGCCGGCGAATACCTGCGCAAGGGCCGGTCCGTCTACGTGGAAGGCCGCCTGAAGACCCGCAAATGGCAGGACAAGGAAACCGGCGCCGACCGCTACAGCACTGAAATCGTCGCCGACCAGATGCAGATGCTGGGCGGCCGCGAAGGCGGCGAATCGTCCGGCGGCGATGCCGGCGGCTTTTCGCAGGCCCCCGCCCCCCGCCGCGCTCCGCAGCAACAGCGTCCCGCGGCCCCCGCCGCGGCTCCGGCCAGCAATCTGGGGGATATGGACGACGATATCCCGTTCTAAAGAACGGCCTTATCCCGCATCGCCAACCCCCTGCCATCGTTCGGGCTCGACCTTCCGCTTTTCCCCGAAACGCATGACTGCCGAGAGCAGCGCATCGATATCCTGTTCCTGGCTGCGGTGGTTGACGATCGCCACCCGGATGGCGAGATGCCCGTGGATCGTCGTTGAAGACGGCGCCGCCAGGCCGGATTCCTGTATGTCCGCGACGATTTCCTGGTTGATGCGGTCGGCGTCCGGGGTCCGGTAGCGGAAGCACACGATGTTCAATGACACCGGGGCCATCAGTTCCAGTTCCGGACGCTCCCGGATTCTGTCCGCCAGGTAAGACGCAAGGCGGCATGTCTTGGAGATGACCTGCCCGAGTTTCTCGGTGCCGTATACCTTCAGGGTGAACCAGGCCTTGAGCGCCCTGAAGCCGCGCGATAGATCCGGACCCAGATCGCAGGGCCAGGGCGACCCCGCCGCCAGGCCGCGCGTCTCGCGCCTCAGATAGGTCGCCGGGGATGCGAAGCTGCGCTGGTGCTGTTCACCGTCGCGTACGAGCACGAAACCCGCATCGTAGGGCACTTGGCCCCATTTGTGAAAGTCGAAGGCGATGGAATCCGCCTGCTCGATGCCCTTGAGCCGCGGGGCCAGATCCGGCGCCAGCATCGCCAGCGCGCCGTATGCGCCGTCCACGTGGAACCACAATCGGTTTTCCTGGGCGATGGCTGCGATAGCGGCCAGATCGTCCACTGCGCCCACGTTGACCGAGCCTGCCGTGCCGGCAACGAAAAAGGGCGTCAGGCCGTCGTCGCGGTCCTTCCGGATGGCGGCCTGCAAGGCTTGGGTATCCATTTCGAAGCGCGCATTCATGGGAATGACCCGCAGCGCATCCGATCCCAGACCTGACATTTCCATGGCTTGCGCGATGCAGCCGTGGGCGCCGGCGGACGTGTACGCGGTCAGGCGCGTGCGCGCGCCCGTCAGTCCGGCCTTGCGGCTTTCCACCCCGAGCGTCTTGGTGCGGGCGATCAGGACGCTGATGAAATTGGCCATGGAGGTCCCGGTGACGAAAATCCCGCTGGCCGTTGCCGGGAATCCGAAAAACTGCCGTACCCAGTCGACAACCTGGCGCTCGACTTGGACGGGTATCTGATTGCGGCCGCCGACATTGGCATTGAGTCCCGCGGCCAGCATTTCGGCCAGCATCCCCACCGCCGTGCCGCCCCCGTGAACCCAGCCGAAGAACCCCGGATGGGCATTGCCGACCGCGTACGGCAGGATTTCATTCATGAACGTATCGTGGGCTTGTGCGATGCTGCCAGCCCCGCTGGGCAGCGGTTCGCGGAATGCCTGATTCGCGTGGTCAGGCGCCGGCTGCCAGACGGGGCGCTCCCGGATGCCGGCTAAATAATCCACCATGTCGTCCAGCATGTGATGCCCTTGGGTTCTGAGCGCATCCCAGTCTTCAGGGTCCAGAGTATCCGAGTGTGTGTGCATCGTGACCATCCTGAGCAGGATCAGTGAAAGAAGTCGTGAGCATTGGAGGCCTCTGGAAATCCGAGGCCGGAACTTTCCATGCCTTATTGCACCGCTTCCGCGATGGATGGGTCAACGAACTGGCTGTAATCTTTCAATACCGCATTGATGCGACGGTTCGCCTTCAGGAATTCGGCCGTCTTTTTGAGTGCGTCGGCGGAGTTCTTGCGGATCCATGGCGTCTGTTCGGAAGCGGTAAGGAATTCAAAACCGCTCAGGCTTTCGGTCACCTGGGAAGGCGAGGCGCCGACCCGCTTCGCGATCGCCTTGATGGGTGCGGAATCCGCGGTCCATTTCGCCTTGTTGTCCAAATACTCCTGATTGGCGGCATTCATGGCTTTTGCGAAGGCCGCCAGTTCTTTCTTGTGGGACGCGAGGAATTTCTCGTTCGCAACCCAGGCGTTGAAGGTGGGGAACCCCCATTTCGCCACCTCGCCCGCAGAGACCAGGCGTTTGCCCGTTTTCAGGATTTCGCTTTGGACGGGGTTCCACACGAAGGCCGCATCGATATTCTTTTGCGTCCAGGCCGCGTTGATCTGCTGTGGCGGCATGCCTAGAATGTGGACGTCTTTCTCACTGATGCCCCAGTGCTTCAGCGCCCCCGTCAGCGAAAGCTGCGCGGTGGAGCCAATCGGCACGCCGATGGTTTTTCCTTTCAGATCGGCGGGTTGGGCGATGCCGGAACCATTGCGCACGATCAGTGATTCTGAACTGCCGATCAGAAAGGATATCAAGAACATCTTTATGTCCAGGCCCTGGCTGACCGCGATCGTCAGCGGGGCGGATCCCAGCTCCGAGATCTGCACGTCTCCCGACGCCATGGCGGAAATCACATCTGCGCCGGATTCGAATTTGCGCCATTCTATATCCCACCCGGTTGCCTTGGAAAACTTGCCCTGGTCGATGGCGGCCTGATAGGGCGTGGGGTCGCCGAATGTCCCTATGATGAGTTTCTCGGCATTCGCGTTGGTGAAGATGATCATTGAAAATGCGATGGCGGCGGCCTTGATCATGATGTTTTTCATGGTCTGTCTCCTGAGATATGCAGTGCGATGCCGTGTCTCACTGCGTTATTGATCCGTGATGGCTTCAATGGCCTGACGAATGATTCGTCCGATCAGTCGGCAATCCTCCAGGGTGAACGTCAGGGGGATGCGCAAATCAAACAGCTCGTGCAGCACCTGATCGGTTTGTGGCAGGGTCTGGGCATCCAGATATTTCCAGCTGAAATGGGTGCTGGTGTAGCCTTGTGGTTCCGGGGCGCCAAACCACTTCAATTCGACGCCTTGGTTCTTGCATCTGGCGACGAATGCGCTGGCTTGCTGATCGCGGATGCCCCGGATCAGAAACTGCAGTGAACTGCCTACGAAACGTTCCTTGGCGGGCCGGGCGGGCAAGTACAGGCCGGAAGCGCTTTCCAACTCCGCGGCCAGCGCTTGATAACGGGCATTCCAGCGTTGCACGCGTTCATCCAGTTCCGCCAGTTGCGGGATCAGGATGGCTGCCCGCAGGTCGTCCATGCGGCCTGAGCAATTGGGGGTTGTGAAGCGGAGATCGGCGTATGTCTGCGCCGCGGGCCCCTTGGTGTGGCGCTCGTAAAGCATGTACGAGCCCGAGAGCAGGATCGCTTTGGCCATCAGGGCCGGTTCGTTGCTGACCAGGAGGCCGCCTTCGCCCGAATTGATGTGCTTGTAGGTCTGCGTGCTGAAGCATGCCGCAATGCCGAAGGTGCCGCTGGGCTTGCCGTCCCACGATGCCCCCATCGTGTGGGCGCAATCTTCGATGAGCGATGCGCCATGGCGGGCCAGTACTGCGCACAGCGCATCCATGTCGATCAAGTGGCCCCGCATGTGCGAGATCAATACCAGCCGCGCGGATGTCGCCAGCAGCTTCCGTTCCAGGTCCGCCAAGTCCATCACGAGGTTCTCCGTGGTCTCGACGAGAATGGCTTGACCTCCCGAGGTCGCGATGGCGCCGGGGACCGGGGACAGGGTAAATGCATTGGTCAGTACCGGCTCGCCCTGTCGCACGCCGAACGCCCGCAATGCGGTCGATAATGCGTATCCGCCGGATGCGCATGCCAGGCAATACTTCGTTCCCAGGTAATTGGCGAATGCCTCTTCCAGCATCGCCGTTTCCGAGGGTTCTTCCGCGATCGTGTTGTAGCGATGCAGTCGGCCGCTGAGCATGACTTCCACCGCGCGACTGATTCCGCTTGCGGGAATCGGTTCCTGCTGAGTGAACGATTTCTGGAAAATGTCCATGATGTCCGCGTGCCTTTTCTGGTTCGGGATTCAGGAATAACGCTTTTGTTCGTACACCTCGAAATCCCATTGCGTATCCGGATAATATTTGCGCAGTCGCCAGTCGCAAGCGCGCGCATGGCCTTCCATGCCTTCCGCGCGGGAAATGCGCGATGCCACGGCGCCGAAGGTCTTGTTTGCTTCGGGCAATATCTCTTGATAGGTCTGGGTCTTCAGGAATTTTTGTACGTTCAGGCCGCCGCTGTAGCGGCTGGCGCGCCGGGTCGGCAGAATGTGATTCGTTCCCGCGCATTTGTCGCCATAGCTGACGGTGCTGCCTTCTCCGATGAACAGGGACCCGTAGTTGCGCAGGTTCTTCAACCACCAGGAAGAGTCGCTTGCAATGATCTGCAGGTGTTCGGGGGCATATTCATCGCTGATCGTCACGACCTCTTCCGGCGAGTCGCACAACACGATGACGCCGTAATCGCGCCAGGCCGCATTGACGACGTCCGCATTGGGCATGTCCGCGGCCACCTGGGGCAAGAGGCGATCCACTGCGTTTGCCAGCGATTCGTCGGTGGTAAATAGCCAGACCGGGGAGTTCATGCCGTGCTCCGCCTGCGACACCAGGTCGATCACCACAGTCATGGGGTCTGCCGTTTGGTCCGCGATGATCGCCGATTCGGTCGGGCCGGCAAATACGTCGATGCCCACTGTGCCGAACAGAATGCGTTTGGCTTCCGCGACGTACGCATTGCCGGGGCCGACGATGATGTCCGCCTCCGGGCACCCGAATAAACCGTATGCCATGGTCGCGATGGCTTGCACGCCTCCCATTTCCAGGATGACATCGGCGCCCGAAAGATCCATGGCGTATGCGGTCGCGGCATTCATGCTGGTTCCTCGCGGGGGGGAACACGCAATGATGTTCTCCACGCCTGCCGTCTTCGCCGTGGCGACGCTCATGACGGCCGATGCCATATGCGCATAGCGCCCTCCGGGCACGTAACATCCCGCCGTGGCCATGGGAATGACTCGTTGGCCCAGCCGCACGCCGGCTTCGGTTTCGATCTCGAATTCCGTCAGGCTGTCGCGCTGCGCGACTGCGAATCGGGTGACTTGCCGGTGTGCGAACTGGATGTCCTGGCGCAGGGATTCAGGCACCTGTTGAATCAGGGATGCGCGTTTTTCTTTTGAAAGCAGGAATTCCCCATCCCACCCGTCCAAGGTTCTGGCATATTCAATGACGGCTTTTTCCTTGCGCCTTTCTATATCCAGAAGCATTATTTCGACGCGATCCCGGATGGATTTTTCTTGAGATTCCGTAGTCTGGCTGGCGGCGGCCGACTTGATGTAGCGCATGATAAGTTTCCCAATGCCTGTTTTTTGAATATCTGAATGTCGGGAATCGCGGGCTGAAGAAATTCACCGGCAAGAAAATGGTACGTGTCTGTGGTTTGTCTTGGTCATACCAGATATGATCTATTCATAAGACCAGATACGATCGCTGATGTTTTCTGTGGCAGGAGCGTTATGGGAACGACGGTTCGTCGCGGGTATGCCATGTGGGCGCGTCTGTTTCGCAGTGTCCAGGCGCAATCCCCCACCTTGCAGGGACAATTGCGCGACATGTTCATGCATGCTGTGCTCGAAGGGTTCATCCTGCCGGGCGAGGCCTTGCCGTCCAGTCGCGTGCTGGCCCGTTCGCTGGGGCTTTCTCGTACGACAGTCATGCTGACCTTGCAGTCTTTGGTGGATAAGGGCGTGATCGTGGGCAAGCCCCGCAGCGGCTACTACGTCGTGAAGGATCTGTTGTCCGCGCGCCTGGAGGCAGCTTGTCGAACCGGTCAGCAGTCAGCGACAACTGGCGGGATGTGGGATGGCCGGCTGACGATGACGCCATCGCGGCAGCGCAACATAGAGAAGCCGCTTGACTGGCAGCAGTTGCCCTATCCCTTCGTCTATGGCCAATTCGATGGCAGCCTGTTTCCGGTGGCCGATTGGCGGGAATGCGCCCTGGAGGTTCTGCAACCGCGCGTGCTGCGACGGTGGGCGCCTGACCACATCGATCACGACGAAAGCTCTTTGGTCGAGCAGATCCAGCGGCGCCTGCTGCCCTCGCGCGGCATCTGGGTGGACAGGGACCAGATCCTCGTGACCAGCGGCACCCAGCAGGCGATCTTCATGCTGGGGACCTTGTTGATGGGGCCGGACACGCGGATTGGAGTGGAAAATCCGGGTTACCCGGATGCGCGCAACTGTTTCTTGTTGCGGTCCAGGCATATCAGGCCGCTCAGTGTCGATGAAGAAGGCTTGATTCCCGGTCCGGACCTGGCGCAGTGCGATTACGTCTTCGTCACGCCCAGCCACCAGTGTCCGACCACAGTCACGCTGTCGCTGAACCGACGGCAGGCGCTTTTGCAATCCGCGCAGCGACATGATTTCATCATTCTGGAAGATGATCATGAAAGCGAGCTGAACTTTTCAGGCAAGCCGACTCCCGCCCTGAAAAGCCTGGATGCGGCGCAGCGCGTCATTTACATGGGCAGCTTGTCCAAGACGCTGGCTCACGGCCTGCGGCTGGGTTTTGTGGTGGCATCGGCGGACTTGATTCGGGAATTGCGGGCGCTGCGCAGGTTGATCATGCGGCATGTTCCCACCAATAACCAGTGTGCCGCCGCCAGCTTCATTGCGCATGGCCACCACGAGGCTTACATCCATCGCTTGAATTCTGTCTATCGGTCCCGGGCTGCGGCGCTGCGAACGGCCTTGGCCGCGCATGCTCCCCAGCTGGCCCAGAGGCCGAGCCACGGGGGGTCGGCGCTCTGGGTGGAAGGCCCCGAAGGGCTGGATACTCGCGCACTCTCCCGCCGTCTCTATGCCAGAGGGGTGGTCGTCGAGCCCGGCGATGTGTTTTTTTGGGGCGCTGATCCGCCGGTCCGGTATTTGCGGCTGGGGTATTCCTCGATTCCTGAAACCAGGATTGAAAGCGGGGTGCGTATCCTGGCCGAGGAGCTATCCCAGGAACAGCCCAAGACCGGGCTGACGCATGCTCTTCCGCCGCAGGAGCTTTCTGCCGGCCCCTGACGGCGGCGGCGTTCGCGCGTGCTCGTTTTACTGTATATTTGTACAGTATCAAGATCGCTTGCCCGCCATGTCCGCCCGCCCTGTACGCCCCGAAATCATCCACCCGTCCTTGTGGCGGGCTTCGCAGCTGGCGCGGGGCGGGGCGGCGTGCGTCGATACCGGGCATGCGGCGCTGTCGGCGGAATTGCCGGGCGGGGGATGGCCTGTGGGCAGCCTGACCGAACTGTTGCTGCCTCAGCCGGGTATCGGCGAATTGCGGCTGCTGTTGCCGGTGCTGCGGCGCTTGGTTCCCTCGCCGTCCTCCGGTCAGCCGGCGGTCGCTCGCCGATCCGTGCTGTTGATCCAGCCGCCGCATGTGCTGCAGCCTTTGGCGCTGAACGGGTGGGGGGTGGATCCGGGCGGGGTCGTCCTGTTGCGGGCGGCGCGCCAGGCCGACGCCTTCTGGGCCGCCGAACAGGCGCTGCAGGCGGGCACCTGCCGGCTGGTGCTGCTCTGGGCGGGCGTCGGTTTGCCTGGGGCCGCCCAGGGGCGGGAGCGTTTGCCGGGCGAAGGCGCCGGCGCCCGGCAGGGGGGCGTCCGGCCGGGCGCCGGGGCCGCCATTCGCCCCGGGGCCTTGCGGCGCCTGAACCTGGCCGCCCAGGCCGGCTCCGCCCTGTTTTTCATGTTCCGGCCGTCCTGTGACGCGGACCAGCCTTCGCTCGCGCCGTTGCGCCTGGCCCTGGCGCCCGCGTGCGGCGGCGTGCGGGTGGCTTTCATCAAACGTCGGGGGCCACGGCGCGATGAGCTCCTGTTCGTGCCCCTGGCGCCTTCTCCTGTTTTGCTCGACCATCATGTCCGTCTGGATCGGCGTGTCTCCGCCTTCGACCCTGTTGCAGCCCGTCGCCTGCGCACTGCTGCGATTCACGCCTGACCTGGCGCTGGCGCCGGAATCCATCGTTCTGATGGATGTCACGGCCAGCCTGCGCCTGTTCGGGGGGATTCGCCGGTTGCGGGCGCAGGTGCGCCAGGTCCTGGCGGCGTTCGATGCCGCGCCGGCGAGATGCGGTGCGCCGGCCGTGGCGGCGGATGGCCGCCCGGCCGCACCCCTTGCCGCGCCGGCGTCCGCAGGGGCGGGGGCCGCCGAATCCGCCATCGTGTCGGTGGCGGCGTCCGGGCCGGCGGCCTGGATGCTGGCGCGCAGCGGGCGAGGGGGCAGCGCCCTGACGCGGCGGTCCTGGCGGCGGGCCCTGGCCCAGGTTCCCCTGGCCGTGGCGCCGCCGGCGAGGCCCTTTGCCGACTGGTTTCGCGATCTGGGCTGCGAGACCCTGGCCGACCTGCGGCGGCTGCCGCGCGTCGGCCTGAAGAAGCGCTGCGGGCCGGCCGTGCTGGACTGGCTGGACCAGCTGGCGCTCGGACATGGCGATTCGGCGACCGGCTTCATGCCTTATCGCCGGCTGGAACTGCCGCCGGAATTCGATGCCGCGTTCGAGCTGCCCGATCACATCGAACACGCGCCCGCCCTGCAATGGGCGGCGCAGCGCCTGATCCTGCAGCTGTGCGGTTGGCTGGCGGGCCGCCGGCAGGATGTCACGGCGTTCACGGTGATGCTGGCGCACGAGCGCCGCCAGCATCGGACGCCGTCCGCCGGCCGCCTGCTCGCGGACGGGCCGACAGCCTTGCCGATCACCCTGGGCGCGCCTTCGCACGACCCCGTGATCCTGATCCGCCTGGTGCAGGAACATCTTGCCCGCCTGATCCTGCCGGCTTCCGTGATTTCCGTGCGCCTGAAGGCCACCCGGTTCCAGGCCGCGCGGGGCCCCAGCCTGGATCTGTTCCCGGAACCCGGCGGGACGCCGCAGGACCATGCCCAGCTGCTGGCCTTGCTGAGCGCCCGCCTGGGGGCGGAGAACCTGCTGGCGCCGGCGCCCGTGGCCGATCATCGGCCCGAGCGGGCGGCGCGCTGGGCGCCTTTGGATCAGGCCGCATCGGGCCGTCCGGCGGCGGCGCGGGGCGGCTTCCCCGACGCCCCGCTGCCGCGCCCGGCCTGGCTGCTGGACGCCCCCATTCCCCTGGCCATGCAGGGGCCTCGCCCGTTCTACGGCACGCCGCTGCGCCTGGTCTCGCCCGCCGAGCGGCTGGATTGCGGCTGGCAGGATGGCGGCCCCGTGACGCGCGACTATTTCGTTGCCGAAGACGAGTCGGGCGTCTGCTACTGGATCTTCCGGACGCAGGACGCCGATGCCCCGGGCTGGTTCCTGCACGGGCTGTTTGGCTGATCGGTCATGGCGATCCTGCCCGACTACGCGGAGCTGCAATGCGCCAGCAATTTCTCCTTTCTGGAGGGCGCGTCCACGGCGGAGGACCTGGTCGGCCGCGCCGCGCGGCTGGGCTATTCGGCCCTGGCGATCACCGACGAGTGTTCGCTGGCCGGCGTCGTGCGGGCGCACGTGGCGGCCAAGCAGTCCGGCCTGCCGCTGATCGTCGGCGCCACGTTCCGGCTGGCGGACCCGGATGCGCTGACGATCACCGCGCTGGCCCGGGACCGGGACGGCTACGGCAACCTGTGCGAACTGATTTCCCTGGCCCGCATGCGCAGCCCCAAGGGCGAATACTGCCTGACGCGCCGGGATCTGGCTTTGCCGGACCCCCTGTCGCCCGGCCATCTGAGCGGTCTGCCCGGCTGCTGGATCATCCTGTCGCCCGAATATCCCGCCGACGAGACCGTTCTGGACGAGCAGATCCGCTGGGCCAAGGCCGCGTTCGGCGCACGGCTGCGGGTCGCGCTGACCCTGCATGCCCAGGCGCTGGACGACATCCATCGCGGGCGGGTCATGCGCGCGGCGGCCAGCCACGGCGTGCCGCTGGCGGCCACCGGATGGCCGGTGATGCATGCGCGCTCCTGCAAGCCCCTGCAGGACGTGATGACCGCCATCCGCCTGGGCAAGACCGTGCATGAATGCGGCTACGCCCTGCAGCCCAATGCCGAGCGCCATTTGCGCAGCCGCCTGCGTCTGGCCCGCCTGTATCCGGCCGAGGCGATGGCCGAAACGGTGCGCATGGCGCGGGACTGCCATTTTTCCCTGGACCAGCTGCGCTACGAATATCCCGAGGAACTTGTGCCCGCCGGCGTCAGCCCCGCCACTTGGCTGCGCCAGGAAACCCTGAAGGGCGCCCGGCGCCGGTTTCCCCAGGGCGTCCCGCCGTCAGTGCGGGAGCAGATCGAACGCGAGCTGCAGTTGATCGCGGACCTGCGCTACGAGGCCTATTTCCTGACGGTCTACGACGTCGTCCAGTATGCGCGATCCCGCGACATCCTGTGCCAGGGGCGGGGGTCGGCCGCCAACTCGACCGTCTGCTACTGCCTGGGCATCACCGAGGTCGATCCGGCTCGCTCCAGCCTGCTGTTCGAACGCTTCATCAGCCGGGAGCGCAACGAGCCGCCCGACATCGACGTGGATTTCGAGCACCAGCGCCGTGAAGAAGTCATGCAGTATCTCTACCGGAAGTACGGGCGGCACCGCGCCGCCCTGACGGCGGCGGTCGCCACGTATCGCGCGCGCGGCGCCTTGCGCGACGTGGGCAAGGCCTTGGGGGCGCCGGCGGATGTGATCGACCGCGTGGCCCGCCATTACCGGCGTTTCGACGGCCGCGTCGACCTGTGGCAGCGCCTGGCCGATGTCGGCCTGGACGTGGGGGAGGACGGCGGGACCGACGCCGGCGCGGGGTCGGGAAGCGGCGCGGGCCTGTCCGCCGAGGCGCGCCGAAACCGCCAATGGGCGGCGCTGGCCGACAGCCTGCAGGGGTATCCGCGCCACCTGTCCCAGCATTCCGGCGGCTTCGTCATCAGCCGGGGGCCGTTGACCCGCCTGGTCCCCGTGGAGAACGCCGCCATGGACGGGCGCACCGTCGTCCAATGGGATAAGGACGACATCGAGGCCCTAGGCATCCTGAAGATCGACATCCTGGCCCTGGGCATGCTGTCCATGCTGCACCGCGCCTTGAACCTGATGTCCGAACGGCACGGGCGGCCGTTCGCCCTGCCGGACATTCCGCCCGAAGATCCGCAAACCTATGCCATGCTGTCGCGGGGCGACACCATCGGCGTGTTCCAGGTCGAATCCCGAGCCCAGATGGCCATGCTGCCGCGCCTGCGTCCGCGGAATTTCTACGATCTGGTGGTCCAGATCGCCATCGTGCGCCCCGGTCCCATGCAAGGCGGCATGGTGCATCCCTATCTGCGCCGCAGGGAAAAGAAAGAGCCCGTGACCTTTCCGTCGGATGCGCTGAAGCAGGCGCTGGCGCGCACCCTGGGGGTGCCGATCTTCCAGGAACAGGTCATGCAGGTCGCCATGCTGGCCGCCGGATATTCCGCGGGCGAGGCCGATGCGCTGCGCCGCGCCATGGCGGCCTGGAAGCGCCACGGCAATATGGAGATCCACCACGACCGCCTGGTCAGCGGCATGCTGGCGCGCGGCTACGACCGGGATTTCGCCGAGGACATCTTCGCCCAGATCCGGGGCTTCGGCGAATACGGCTTCCCCGAAAGCCATGCCGCCAGTTTCGCGCTGCTGGCCTATGCCAGCGCCTGGCTGCGCTGCCATGAGCCGGCCGTATTCCTGGCGGCCCTGCTCAACAGCCAGCCCATGGGTTTCTACACTCCGGCGCAGCTGGTGCAGGACGCGCGCCGGCGCGGCGTACGGGTCCTGCCCGTGGACGTGACCGTCAGCCAGTGGGACAGCACGCTGGAAGACGCGGAGCCGCAGAGTGTGCCGGAGGATGGCGGAGGGCCGCAAGGCATGGCGCAGCTCGTCGATCCGACGCGATCCGCCGCCCCCGCCGTCCGCCTGGGCTTTTCCCGCATCGCCGGCATGCGGCCGGAGGCCGGGGACCGCATCGCGCGGGCGCGATCCCGGAAAGCCTTCGCGGACGTGGCCGATCTGGCGCATCGGGCGCAACTGGATCGCCACGACCTGCAGGCGCTGGCGCGGGCCGGCGCCTTGCGCCCGCTGGCCGGCGGCAACCGCCGCGCCGCCCTGTGGCAGGCGGCGGCCGCCGTGCCGGATCGCGATCTGCTGCGCGGCACCGCCCGGGATGACGCCGATCCCGCGCTGCCACTGCCCACGGAAGGGCAAGCCATCTCCGCCGATTACCGCGCCCTGGGCCTGACCCTGGGCCGCCATCCGGTCGCCCTGCTGCGCGATCGCTTGCAGGCCGATCACCTGCAGTCCGCCGCCCAGTTGGCGGGCCTGCGCAACCGCCAGCTGGCCCGCGCCTGCGGCCTGGTCACCGTGCGCCAGCGCCCGCAGACCGCCAAAGGCGTGGTCTTCATGACCCTGGAAGACGAGACCGGCCCCGTCAATGTCATCCTGTGGCCGGACATCTTCAAGAAATACCGGCGCGAGGCCCTGGACGCGCCCCTGCTGGCCGTCTACGGCATCTGGCAGACCGACGGCCGGGTCCACCACCTGGTCGCCAGGCGCCTGGCGGACCGCAGCGCGCTGCTGGCCCAGGCGCTGTCCGGGCTGCAGACCCCGTCCCGGGATTTTTGCTGACCCGGCGCGATTGAAAATCTTGACAGGCTCCCCTCTGCCAGCATTACTATACAGACTAGTCTATATAAATAGCCGCGCGCGATCTGCGCCAGACCGCCCCGGTATTTTCAAAGGCCATCGCCATGTCCCGTCCCTCCGCATCCCAGCCCTCGGCCCGCGACCGCATTCTCGCGTGCGCGTCCGATCTGTTCTACCGGAAGGGCATCAATCACGTGGGTATCAATGAAATCATCAGCGCCAGCGGCATCGCCCGCATGACGCTCTATCACCATTTCGCGTCCAAGAACGACGTGATCGTCGCCGTTCTGGAACGGCGCATGGCGGATCGCCGCCAGGCCATGCAGGCCGCCATGGATTCCACCCGCTCGCCGCGCGACAAGGTGATGGCCGCGTTCGGCTATCTGCGCGATCTTGTCGGCGCGGAAGCATTCCGGGGCTGCGTGTTCATCAATGCCACGGTGGAACTGGCGGACCTGAGTCATCCCGGCTCGGTACTGTCGGCGAAGCACAAGCGCCGAATGGCGGATTGCTTCGCGCATGTTGCCGAGGAGGCGGGGTGGCCGGATCCTGCGGATTTCGGCATCCAGTGCCAATTGCTGTGGGATGGGGCGATCGCGGCCGCCCAGTTGAACTACACCGATGCCGCCATCGACGCAGCCCGCCGAGCGGTCGACGTGCTGATCGCCGCGCGGGAAGCCGCGGCGCGGCACGAGCGGGACAAGATCACGGGGGCGCATCATGACTCATGACGTTCTGATGACCGCGATGCCGCCGGCCGACAGCCCCCTTGCCCCGCAGCCCGTCGACGATCCGGTCCGGGCGTGGGCGCTGTGCTGCGCGGCCGCGATCTCCGTCGGTTTCGCGCGCTTCGATTACGCCCTCATCCTGCCCGCCATGAAGACGGACCTGGCGCTGAACTACGCCCAGGCGGGGTGGCTGAACACCGTCAATGGCCTAGGCTACCTGGCCGGCGCGCTGCTGGCCATCTTCAGCGTGGGCCGTCTGGGCAACCGGCGCCTGTTCGCCTGGGGAACGCTGCTGACCGCGGCGGCGGTGCTGGGCACCGGCCTGACCCATGACCCGGCATGGCTGGCCGCATGGCGCTTCCTGGCCGGCCTGGGCGGCGCGGGCGCCTTCATCTGCGGAGGCGTGCTGGCGGGCGTGCTGGGCGCGCGGGCCATCGTGGTTTTCTTCGGCGGCGGCATCGGGCTGGGCCTGATTGCGGGGGGCGCCGTCCTTCCCTGGCTGTTCCAGGCCTACGGTCCGGAGGCCTGGCCCCAGGCCTGGCTGCTGGTCGGGGCGGTCTGCGCGCTGCTCTGCATTCCCGCGATCCGCGCCATCGGCGGCATTGCCGAACCGTCGTCCCGGCGCCCAGACGCGGGCGCGGGCGCGTCGTGGCGCGAATGCGCAGCGGTCTATGCGGCTTATTTCGTCTTCGGGCTGGGCTACATCGCCTACATGACCTTCATGATCGCCTGGGTGCGGCAGCATGGCGGCGACCCTGGCCGGCTGACGCTCCTGGTGTCGGCGATGTGGGTGGTCCTCGGGCTGTCCTGCCTGTCGGCGGCGTTCCTGGGGCGCGGCCTGCTCGCCGGCGGCAAGGACGGCCGCGTGATGTCGGCCGCCTTGCTGGTGCTGGCGCTGGGTGCGGCACTGCCTCTGGCCCTGGATGGCGTCGCGGGCATCATGGCGTCGGCCTTGCTGGTGGGCGCCAGCGTGGTGGTCGTCCCCTCGTCGGTCACGCATTTCGTCAAGGCGAACCTGCCGCAGCCCGCCTGGGGCGGCGCCATGGCCATTGCGACCAGCCTGTTTGCCGCCGGCCAGGTGGTCGGCCCCGTCGCCTGCGGGTGGCTGAGCGACCGCTATGGCTCGCTGTCCGCGGGTCTGGCAGCGTCGGCGGCGGCGCTGATGCTGGCGGCCGTGCTGGCTGCGTGGCAGCGGGCGCCGGGCGGCGCGCGGGACGGCGATGGGGCGGGGCGCGCCTTCTCTTGTCCCAGCCGTCCTCCGCAGGCATAATCTTCGTATTGTCTATACAAATACGAAGACTGAGGATCCCGCATGCCGCACACCCAGGAATCCGGCGCCCGTCCGACCGAGCGCGTCTTGTGGCAGAATCTGCGCATCGTGCCGCCGGGCTGGCAGTCCGGGCCTGTGGCGCCGTGCGATCTGGCGGTCGAGGGTTCGCGCATCTCCTGGCTGGGCGCCGCCGGCCAGGCGCCCGCCGATTTCCAAGCCGCGCAGCGACATGACCTGGGCGGCGCCCTGGTCACGCCCGGCCTGGTCGACTGCCACACCCACCTGATCCATGGCGGCCAGCGGGCCGATGAATTCGCGCTGCGCCTGGCGGGCGCCAGCTACGAGGAAATCGCCCGCCGGGGCGGGGGCATCGTGTCCAGCGTGCGCGCCACGCGGGCGGCCGACGAAGACACGCTGTTCGAGCAGGCTCTGGTGCGGTTGGACGCCCTGCGGGCCGAAGGCGTGACCGCCATCGAGATCAAGTCCGGCTATGGTCTGGATCTGGATACCGAACGCAAGATGCTGCGCGTCGCCCGTCGCCTGGGCGAGGCCCGCCCCGTCACGGTGCGCACCACTTTCCTGGGGGCGCACGCCCTGCCGCCGGAATACGCAGGCCGAGCCGACGATTACGTCGATCTGGTGTGCGACGTCATGCTGCCGATCCTGCACGAGGAAGGCCTGGTCGATGCGGTGGACGTTTTCTGCGAGGGCATCGGTTTCAGTCTGGCGCAGTCCGAGCGCGTGCTGCAGGCCGCCACGCAGCGCGGCCTGGCGGTGAAGATGCACGCCGAACAGCTGTCCTTGCTGGGTGGCGCGGCCCTGGCCGCCCGCTACGGGGCGCTGTCGGCCGACCATCTGGAATGGCTGGATGAGGCCGGCGCGCAGGCCATGCGCCGGGCCGGCATGGTGGCCGTGCTGCTGCCGGGCGCCTACTACTTCCTGCGGGACACGCGCCAGCCGCCCGTGGACCTGCTGCGCCGCCTGGGGGTGCCCATGGCCCTGGCCACCGACTGCAACCCCGGCACTTCGCCGGCCACGTCCCTGCTGCTGATGATGAACATGGCCTGCACCCTGTTCCGGCTGACGGTGGCCGAGGCCCTGGATGGCGTCACCCGCCACGCCGCCGACGCCCTGGGATGCGCGGACGTCAGCGGGCGCCTGGCCGTCGGCCATCCTGCGGACTTCGCGGTCTGGGACGTCGACAGCCCGGCGGAACTGGCCTACTGGATGGGCCTGCCGCGCTGCCGGATGTCCGTGCGTCAGGGCAGGATCGCCTTCCAGTCCGCCCGGTAGCTGCCTTCCAGCACCCGGCGGCTCACAATTCGCAGGGTTGCACAAGGCTTGATATAGCAGGTTCCCCAATCGATTGGACGGGTTCAAGATACGTCGGCGCTTTCCGAAACTTGAACCGGCTTCTCCTTGCGTGGCGCTTAAGCGGCTCTTGGGGAATTGGTATAAAATTTTATACGCGCGGTGCGTGATGGACAAAGAGATCCGCTGGGTCGGGTCGGCCTATGACGACCTCTTGGATTTTCCCATCGAAGCTCGCCGGCAAGCGGGTTTCCAACTGAGCAAGGTTCAGGCTGGCTTGGAACCGGAGGACTGGAAGCCCTTTGACGAAGCGGGTTCGGGCACGCGTGAGATCCGCATCCGGGAGGCTGGCGGTGCGTTCCGGGTGATGTACGTCGCCAAGTTCGAGGAAGCCTTGTATGTCCTGCATTGCTTCCAGAAGAAGACGCAGACGACCAGCCAGCGGGACAAGCGCATAGCCGAGGCGCGCTATCGAGCCATCGCCAACGCGAGGAAAGGCAAGCCATGAAGATCGACACTGAAATCCGCCATGTGACCAAACCGGGCGCGAATCTGTTTCTGGAACTGGGATTCCCGCCGGAGGAAGCCCGGCGGCTGTACATGGCATCGCGGCAGCAGATCAATGACAGCAGGCAGCTCAAGGAGCAGCTCATGGCGGAATTGGCGACGTGGATCGAGCAGCATCACCTGAAGCAGGCCGAAGCGGCGGAAATCCTGATGGTGTCCCGTCCGCGCGTGTCGGACGTGGTGAACAAGAAGACCGCCAAGTTCACCATTGACACGCTGGTCGAGATGTTGAGCCGCATCGGCAAACCTGTCCGATTGGCGGTTGGTCAGTAGGCAAAATGTCCGTGCGTCAGGGCAGCATCGCCTTCCAGTCCGCCCGGTAGCTGCCTTCCAGCACCCGGCGTCCGACGATATCCAGGTCGGGGGCCAGCAGGCGGTCGCGGTCGTAGAACGGCACGTCACGCCGGATCTGCCGGTGCAGGGCCTGCAGCGGGGCCGACGTCGTCAGCGGGGCGTGAAAATCGATGCCCTGGGCCGCGCACAGCAGCTCGATGCCGACGATGTGCGCCGTGTTGCGGGCCATGTCGGCCAGCCTGCGGGCGGCGAACGTCGCCATGCTGACGTGGTCTTCCTGATTCGCCGACGTGGGCAGGCTGTCCACGCTGCCCGGGTGGGCCAGCGACTTGTTTTCCGAGGCCAGGGCGGCGGCCGTCACGTGCGCGATCATGAAACCGGAATTCAGTCCCGGTTCCGGCACCAGGAACGGCGGCAGCCCCGAAATGCTGGCGTCGATCAGCAGCGCCACGCGGCGTTCGGCCAGGCCGCCGATCTCCGCGATCGCCAGCGCCAGGATGTCGGCGGCGAAGGCCACGGGTTCGGCATGGAAATTGCCGCCCGAGATCACCTGGTCCGGCTGCCCGTCGCGCCCCGGAAAGACCAGCGGGTTGTCCGTCACCGCATTGGCCTCGGTCAGCAGCGTGCGCGATGCCTGCTCCATCAGATCGTGGATGGCGCCCATCACCTGGGGCTGGCAGCGCAGGCTGTAGGGATCCTGGACCTTGTTGTCCGACACCAGGTGCGAGGCCCGGATCGCGCTGCCCGCCAGCAGGGCGCGATAGCGGCGGGCGACCTCGATCTGCCCCGGCTGGCCGCGGATTTCATGCACGCGCGGATCGAAGGGCGCATCGCTGCCCTTGGCGGCGTCCACGCTGAGCGCGCCCGCCAGCACCGCGCTGTCGAACAGGTGTTCCGCCAGGAACAGCCCGTGCAGCGCCAGGGCGGTCGACACCTGCGTGCCGTTGATCAGGGCCAGGCCTTCCTTGGCGGCCAGGTGGATCGGGGCGATGCCCGCGCGGGCCAGGGCTTCTCCGGCCGGCAGCCATTGGCCTTCGCACAGGATGCGGCCCTCGCCGAACAGCGCCAGGGTCATGTGGGACAGGGGAGCCAGGTCGCCGGAGGCGCCCACCGAGCCCTTTTCGGGGATGTGGGGGATCAGGCCGGCGTTGAAGACCTCCATCAGCGTGCGCACCACGCTGGATCGGATGCCCGAATAGCCGCGCGCCAGGCTGGCGACCTTCATCGCCATCAGCAGGCGCGCCACGCGCGGGTCCAGGGGATGGCCCACGCCCACGGAATGCGACAGGATCAGATTGCGCTGCAGGGCTTGCAACTGGTCGTCGGGGATGCGCGTCTGCGCCAGCTTGCCGAAACCCGTGTTGATGCCGTAGGCCGGATCGCCCCGGTCGATGATGGCCTGCACGACGGCGGCCGAGGCGTCCATGTCGCGCACGGCCTGTTCGGGCAGGGCCAGCCGCACCTGTCCCAGCCAGATCTGGCGCAGCGCGTCCATGTCCAGCTTCCCGGGCTGCAAGGTCAAAGTCGTCGTCATGGATATTCGCTCGAAGAAATTGGATCATCAGCACGGAGGCTGTCGGAGAAAGAACCGCGGCCGGCGCGTGCGTCTACGAAATCATCGGCAGCTTCAGGCCGAAATCCTTCGCGGTCTTGATGGCCAGATCGTAGCCCGCGTCGGCATGGCGCATCACGCCGCTGCCGCAGTCGTTGACCAGCACACGTTCCAGCCGGCGGGCGGCGGCGTCCGTGCCGTCGGCCACGATCACCATGCCGGCGTGCTGGCTGTAGCCCATGCCGACCCCGCCGCCGTGGTGCAGCGACACCCAGCTGGCGCCGCCCGCCGTGTTCAGCAGGGCGTTGAGCAGCGGCCAGTCGGACACGGCGTCCGTGCCGTCGCGCATGGCCTCGGTTTCGCGGTTGGGGCTGGCCACCGAGCCCGTGTCCAGATGGTCGCGGCCGATCACGATGGGGGCCTTCAGTTCGCCCGAGCGCACCATTTCGTTGAAGGCCAGCCCCGCGCGGTGGCGTTCGCCCAGGCCCAGCCAGCAGATGCGCGCCGGCAGGCCCTGGAAGGCGATGCGTTCGCGCGCCATGTCCAGCCACTGGATCATGTGGTGGTTGTCGGGGAACAGTTCCTTCAGCTTGCGGTCCGTTGCGTAGATGTCTTCCGGATCGCCCGATAGCGCCACCCAGCGGAAAGGCCCTTTGCCCTCGCAGAACAGCGGCCGGATGTAGGCCGGCACGAAACCGGGGAAATCGAAGGCGTCGGTGATGCCCTCGTCATGGGCCACCTGGCGGATGTTGTTGCCGTAGTCCACGGTGGGGATGCCCATGGCGTGCAGGTCCAGCATGGCCTGCACGTGGCGGGCGCAGGAACGCGCCGCCTCGGCCCGCAGGCGGGTGTGCTGGGCCGGGTCGCGCTGGGCGGCTTGCCATTGTTCCACCGTCCAGCCCGAAGGCAGGTAGCCGTGGATCAGGTCATGGGCGGAGGTCTGGTCCGTGACCAGATCGGGGCGCGGGCCGCCCGTCTGGGCGCGGCGGGCCAGTTCCGGCAGCACGTCGGCCGCATTGCCCAGCAGGCCGATGGACACGGCTTCCTTGCGGCTCGTGTGTTTGGCGATCATGGCCAGGGCCTCGTCCAGGTCGCGGGCCTGCTTGTCCAGATAGCGCGTGCGCAAGCGGAAGTCGATGTGCGACTGCTGGCATTCGATGGTCAGCGAGCAGGCTCCGGCGAAGGTCGCCGCCAGCGGCTGCGCCCCGCCCATGCCGCCCAGGCCCGCGGTCACGATCCAGCGCCCCGCGAACGAGCCGCCGAAGTGCTGGCGGCCGGCTTCCGCGAAGGTCTCGTACGTGCCCTGCACGATGCCCTGGCTGCCGATGTAGATCCAGCTGCCGGCCGTCATCTGGCCGTACATGAAGAGGCCCGCCTGGTCCAGTTCGTTGAATTTCTCCCAGGTTGCCCATTTGGGGACCAGGTTGGAATTGGCCAGCAGCACGCGCGGCGCATCCGCATGGGTCTTGAAGACCCCCACCGGCTTGCCGGACTGCACCAGCAGGGTCTCGTCTTCGCCCAGATTGCGCAGGCTTTCCAGGATGGCGTCGTAGCAGGCCCAGTTGCGCGCCGCGCGGCCGATGCCGCCATACACCACCAGATGCTTGGGGTTTTCCGCCACGGCCGGGTCCAGATTGTTCTGGATCATGCGGTAGGCCGCCTCGATCGTCCAGTTGCGGCAGTGCAATTGCGATCCCGTGGGGGCGTGGATTTCACGGCTGGCGTCGTAACGCGGATCGTCGGCTTGGGAATGGGACACGGTCTGCTCCTGTACGGGAAATATCAAGTTCGAATGTATATCTGTTTAGTGTAAATGTCTATACAAATTAAACGAGCATGCCGGCGGCCATGCCTGGGTCGTCGGGCCTCAGACGTCCACGATCCGGCCCGGGTTCAGCCGCGCCTGCGGGTCCAGCAGCCGTCGGATATTCGCCATCAGCTCGCGTTCCGGCGCGCTGCGGCTGTGATGCAGAAAGGGCTTCTTGATGCGCCCGATGCCGTGTTCGGCGGAAATGCTGCCGCCCACCCGCTCGACTTCCCGGTAGACCAGGGATTCGACCGCCTCCAGATCGCCGGGCGCATAGGGGCCGGTGGACAAGTGCAGGTTGCCGTCGCCCAGATGGCCGAACAGCAGCCGCTGCGCCGTCGGCCAGCGGGACGCCAGGGCCTGCCGCGTGCGGGCGATGAAGTCCGGCAGGAGCGCCAGCGGGATGCCGATGTCGAAGGCCACGTAGGGAGCCATCGTGTGCAGGATCTCGCCGATGGTATCGCGCAGCCGCCAGAGCTGGGCGGCGTGTTCCTGGCTCTGAGGCAGGATCGCATCCAGCACCGTGCCGTCGTCCAGGCAGGATTCCAGGAACGCGTGCAGATCGGCCTGGGCGCGATCGACGGCGGCCTCGTCGCCGTTCGCGGCGTCGCCCGGTTGCGGATGCGCGGAGGCTTCCCGGTCCGCGAACGATTCCACTTCCAGCAGCACGCAGATCGGATAGGCTCCGTCGAAAGGCTCCGCCCGCCGCGTCACCGTGGCGGCCGCCTGCAGGTATTCGCGCCACATCACTTCGAATGAGGACAAGGTCGCCAGGCGCCCTCGGGCGGCCTTCAGCAGCGCCGTCAACTGATCGAAATCGGCCAGTCCCACCAGGGCGCTGTGACGCCGCTCGGGCTTGGGAAACAGCCGCAGCACCGCCCGCGTGACGATGCCCAGCGTGCCTTCCGTGCCGATGAACAGATGCTTCAGATCCAGGCCGGTGTTGTTCTTCAGGCCCTGGTTCATCATGGTCAGCACCGTCCCGTCGGCCAGCACGACTTCCAGCCCCAGCACCAGTTCCCGCATGGTGCCGTAGCGCAGCACCCGGTTGCCGCCGACGTTGGTGGCGACGTTTCCGCCAATCTGGCAGGACGCCCGCGCCCCGCAATCCATGGGGAAATACCAGCCCTGGGCTTCGACGGCGGCGCACAGGTTCTCCAGCACCATGCCGGCCTGCACCGTCGCCGTGCCGCTGACGGCGTCCAGATGTTCGATCAGGTCCATCAGTTCCAGCGACAGCACGACGTCGCCCGCGTCCGGCACGGCGCCGCCCGCCAGGCCGGTGCGCCCGCCCTGGATCGTCAGCTTGCGGCCCTCGCGCCGGCAGGCCCGCACGATGGCGGCGACCTCGTCCGTGCCGCGCGGGCGCAGGATGCAGTACGGCGGGGCGTCGGCCTTCAGGCCGCTGTCGTCCTGCAGGTAGCGGGCGACGTCGTCGGCGCCCGGCCGCAGGCACGACAGCGTCCGCATCAGCGCTTCGATCGTGTCGGGCATGGCGGCCGCTTCCGGCGCCTTGGCCATGGCGGGGCGGGACGAAGGCTCGAGGGGCGTGACGGCGTCGTTCATGCGTGCGTCTCCGGCGCGGTTCGCATCAGCACGTCGGCCAGGGCGTCGGTGAACAGCCCCACGTTCCGGGTGTTCAGTCCCGGCAGGCAGATGCGTCCCGAGTCCAGCAGATAGACGGCGTGGCGTTCGCGCAGCATCAGGATCTGCTCGGGCCGCAGGCCCGTCAGGCTGAACATGCCCTGGTGCGCCAGCAGATAGCGGGCGGGGTAGTCGGGCGCCTTGTCGGCCAGCTGTTCCACCGCCTGGCCGCGCATGGAGCGGATGCGGGCGCGCATCGCGGCGACCTCGTCGCGCCACAGCCGGTTCAGCTCGGGATCGCCCAGGACCCGGGCGATGACCTGGGCGCCGTGCACGGGCGGGTTGGAATAGATGCGCCGCACGATGGCGATCAACTGGCCCAGCACGGCCGGCACGTGGGCCGCCTGTTCGCACACCACCGACAGCCCGCCGCAGCGTTCGCCGTAAAAGGAGAAGTTCTTGGAAAAGGAATTCGCCACCAGGTACGCCATGCCGGATTCGGCCAGCAGGCGCACGGCCAGCGCGTCTTCGTCCAGGCCCTGGCCGAATCCCTGGTAGGCCAGGTCCAGGAAGGGGATCAGGCCCCCGCGCCGCATCAGGGCGATCAGCGCGCCCCATTGCTCGGCCGTCAGGTCAGCGCCGCTGGGATTGTGGCAGCAGGGGTGCAGCAGCACGATGCTGCGGGCCGGCAGCGTCGCCAGCGCGTCCATCATCGCGTCGAAGCGCACTCCGTGGGTGGCGGGGTCGTAGTAGGGATAGCGGTGCGTGGCGATGCCCGCGCCGGAAAAGATCGCGAAATGATTGTCCCAGGCCGGGTCGCTGATCCAGACGGCGCTGTCGGGATAGGCGGCGTGCAGGAAGTCCGCGCCGACCTTCAGCGCCCCCGTGCCGCCCACGCTCTGGATCGTCGCCACCCGCTGCTCGTTCAGCGCGGGGCTGTCGGCGCCCAGCACCAGCCGCTGCACGGCCAGGCGGTAGGATTCCAGGCCCTCGATGGGCAGGTAGGTGCGCGGCCGTTCCTGTTGCGCCAGCAGGGCTTCGGCCTGCTTGACGCATTGCAGCACCGGGATGCGGCCGTCCTCGTCGTAGTACAGGCCGACCGTCAGGTCGACCTTGTCGGCGCGGGGGTCGCGGCGGCAGGCGTTGCCCAGTTCGAAGATCGGGTCGCCGGCGAAGGAAGGAATATGGGAAAACATGAGATCAGCGTCCTGTGTGATCGTCTGGCCGCGCGGGCGGCCTATTGTTCCCAGAACGCATTGCGGTCCAGGTAGTTCTGCAGGAACTGCTTCAGCCGTTCGTGCTGCACGTGGCGGAACAGTTCCGCCGGCGGCCCGCTGGCGGCGATTTTTCCCTGATCGATGAACAACACCCGGTCGGCCACCTGCGCGGCGAAGCCCATCTCGTGGGTCACGACCACCATGGTCATGCCGTCGCGCGCCAGGTCCTTCATCACCTGCAGCACCTCGCCCACCAGTTCGGGGTCCAGGGCGGACGTGGGCTCGTCGAACAGCATGATGTGGGGTTCCATCGCCAGGGCGCGGGCGATGGCCACGCGCTGCTGCTGGCCTCCCGACAGGCGGATCGGATAGCTGTCGGCCTTGTCCGCCAGGCCGACCTTGGCCAGCATGGCGCGGGCCTTCTCGTGCGCCTGGCTGCGCGGCAGTTTCTTCACCCGGATCAGGGCCTCGGCCACATTGCCCAGGGCCGTCATGTGCGGCCACAGATTGAAATGCTGGAACACCATGCCCACGTGGCGGCGCACGTCCTTGATCTCGGCGGACGTCGCCTTGCGCCGTCCCGAGTCCTGGTCAACGTAGCCCAGCAGCCGGCCCTCGATCAGCACGTCGCCGGAATCGTACTGCTCCAGGAAGGCCAGGGAACGCAGCAGCGTGCTCTTGCCGGATCCCGACGGCCCGATGATGCAGATGACCTCGGATTTGCGCACCCCCAGGGAAATGCCGTTGAGCACCTGGTTCTCGCCATAGCGTTTGGTGATGTCCCGGGTTTCGATCAGCAGGTCGCCGCCGGCGGGGGGATTCGTGGGGAGTGTCGTCATGCGGGATTCCGTCAATCAGCGCTGCAGATAGCGGCTGGCCTTCAGTTCGGCCCAGCCGCCCAGTTTCTGCGTGATGGCGACCAGGATCAGGTAGCACACGCACAGCACCAGGGTGGTTTCGACGTAGATGAATTGTTCGGAGCCGATCTGCGTCAGCACGGCCGTCAGTTCGGGCACCGTGATGATGGACAGCACGGACGTTTCCTTGCTGAGGATGATGATCATGTTGATCAGGGCCGGCGTGATGATCACCAGCATCTGCGGCAGCTGCACGCGCCAGATGGTGCTGATGCGCGACAGGCCCAGGCAGTCCGCGGCCTCGACCTGGCCGGCCGGCACCGACAGAAAGCCCGAACGGAAGATCTCGGCGAAATAGGCGCTACCGTACAGCGCCAGCGACACGATGCCCGCGTCCATCGCCGACAGCGACACGCCGAAATTCGGCCCGCCGTAGTACAGGATGAACAGCTGCACCAGGAAGGGCGTGGTGCGCAGGACCTCGATGTAGACCCGCAGCACCGCCCGCACCCAGCGGCCCGTGAACAACTGCAGCACGGCGATCACGAAACCCACCGCCATGCCCAGGGCCACGGCGCCGATCCAACTGATGATCGTGACGCCGAAACCATCCAGGATCTGGCCGCTGTATTGCGAAATCAGGGAAAAGTCCACCGACATCAGGCTCTCCCGAAGCGCTGTTCGGCGTAGTGGCCCACGATCGACAGCACGCCGTTGATCAGCATGTAGGCCAGGCCCGCGATCAGGTAGGCTTCCAGCGGCCGGAATGTGCTGGCCGCGACGTTCTGCGCCGTGCGGGTGATTTCCGCCACTCCCACGACGGAAATCAGGGCAGACGCCTTGATCAGCAGGATCATTTCATTGATCAGCGACGGCGTGGTCAGTTTCAGCGCCTGGGGGATCTCGATGCGGACCAGCGTGTGCGCGGACGACAGGCCCACCATGTGGGCGGCTTCGATCTGGCCGCGCGGGATGCCCATGAAGCCGCCGCGCAGGATCTCGCCCAGGTAGGCGCCCTCGCACAGCGAAATGGCGGCGATGGCCGCCGTCAGCGGCGACACGTTGATCCCCAGGGTGGGCAGGAAATAGTAGGCCAGCATCAGCTGCACCAGCAGCGGCACCCCGCGAAACAGGAAAGTATAGAAATTGCCGCAGCGCCGGACCCAGGCCGACGGCGACAGGCAGGCGGTCACGACCAGGATGGCGATCACGAACCCCAGCATCAGCCCGATCACGGAGACGAAGATCGTCATCTGCGAGGCCTTCATGATCAGGGGCAGGGCTTGCGTGAAAGTGCTGGCGTCAAACATGGTCGCGCTGGAGGAAGACGCGGGGCTCGGGCCCCGCCGTAGTGGGCGGCCGGCCGGCGGGCTCGCGCGCGAACCCGCCGGGCAGGGGGATCAGACGTTCGGGACGAAGTCTTCGGTGGGCACCGGCATTTCCATGCCGAACCATTTTTCCTGCAGCGCCTTCAGGCGGCCGTCCTTGTGCATGTCCAGGATGACCTTGTCGATGGCGGCGATCAGCGAATCGCTGTCGGCGCCCTTATGCCCCATGAAGGCGAAGTACACCTTCTTCCCGATGCTGGGCTGGACCACCGCGAACGTGTCGGGGCGTTCCTTCGCCGCCACGGCGATATTGGTGATCGAATGGCCCACGGCCATGATGCGCCCGTTGGCCAGATCGGCGTAGGCCTGGTTGAAGTCCACGTATTCGCGGATCTCGGGCGCCGGCTTCAGGGTTTCGGCGTAGGCCTTGGTCTGCGCCAGCTGCGACGAGCCGCGCTGGCTGCCGATGATCTTGCCCGCCACCTGTTCGGGCTTGGTGAAGTCCTTGTTCTTGGCGCTCTTCAGGAAAGCCACCGTGCCGTCGGCGATGGGCAGGGTGAAGTGGTAGCGTTCCTTGCGCGCCTTGGTGACATTCAACGGGCCACCCACCATGTCGAATTTCTTCGCATCCAGGCCCGGCAGCACGCTGGCCCAGGGCAGGTCGATGAAGCGGATCTTCACGCCCAGGGATTTGCCGACTTCGGCGAAGAATTCCTTGTTGAAGCCTTCCTGCTTGCCGTCCTTCAGGAAGTCGAAGGGCGCGAACTGCATTTCGGTGCCGATGACCAGTTCGCCGGCCTTCTGCACATCGGCCAGCTGGTCCGCCTGGGCGGGCAGGGTGAACGACGCGGCGGCCAGGCAACTGCTGGCCAGCAGCCATTTGAGTGTCGGGGTGATGCGCATGGTGTTGTCTCCTGGGTTTGCGGGACAGCGTGGACGTGCCCCCGATGCGGGAAATCATAGTGGATCTGCGCTGCATCCGGGCTTCTCGATGCCCTTTGGAAAAGTATATACATTGGCAATAGGCTGTCAATTCCAGAGTGGGGCGCTGCCCCGCGCCAGCACTGGATTAAGGGTAAATCCCAGGCGGATGGCCGCCGCTTCAGGCCGTCCGCGGAGCGCCGCCCGGCAGTCTCCGGAATGCGTGCGCCGTCCGGATTTCCTCTTGACAGGACCTAAATACGAATCGTAGACTTGCCGGAAAGTTGCATTATAAGAAACTAAGTTGCGTATTACGCAACCATAGAACCGGGAACAACACCGGTCTGCGGAGACTTCCCCATGAGCGGCACACGCAGGTTGATCGTCGGTATAAGCGGTGCGTCGGGCATCGTGCTCGGGGTGCGCATGCTGCGCGCGCTGCGCGAGTGCGCGGTCGAGACTCATCTGGTCATGACGCGCTCGGCCAAGGTGACCCTGGCGCATGAACTGACGCTCAAAGTCGCCGACATAGAAAGCCTTGCCGACCATGTCCATTCGATCGACGACATCGGCGCCGCCATATCCAGCGGGTCGTTCAAGACCGCCGGGATGGTCGTGGCGCCGTGCTCGATCCGCAGCCTGTCGGAAATCGCGACCGGGGTGACGTCCAATCTCCTGACGCGCGCGGCCGACGTGGTCCTGAAAGAGCGTCGCCGCCTGGTGTTGCTGGTGCGCGAGACTCCGCTGCATCTGGGGCACCTGCGCAGCCTGACGCAGGTCACCGAGGCCGGGGCCATCGTGATGCCGCCCGTGCCGGCCTTCTACGCGCGGCCCGGGTCGATCGAGGAAATGGTCGACCACACCGTGGGGCGGGCGCTGGATCTGTTCGATATCGACGCCGGGCTCGTCAAGCGCTGGGGCGGCGGCCGCCAGGCCTGAAAAATGGGGCGGGCGCCGCGCCGCCCGCATGTCTGTCCAGTCTGCAAACAACAGGATCGTTATGCGCAACTACATGAATCGTCTCCGCGACAAGAATGAATTGATGGAAGTGCACCGCGAGGTCGACCCGCGGCATGAATTGGCGGCGGTCACCGCGGCCGCCCACAAGGCCTGGGGCAAGCCGATCCTGTTCCACAAGGTCAAAGGCACGGCGCTGCCGGTGCTGACGAACATCTACGGATCGCGCCAGCGCCTGGCCGACATCCTCGGCATCAGTCCCGAGAATTTCTGCAAGGAGTGGAACGAACTCGCGGACATCGCCAGCACGAGAGGCAGCGAACTCGTCGCATCGAAGCCGGAGGACACGCCTTCCCTGGTCGATTGCAAACTCAGCGACCTGCCGCTGATCACCTATTCCGAAAAAGACGTGGGGCCGTATTTCACGTCCGCCATGTTCCTGGCCAAGGATCCCGAGACCGGGGTCAGGAATCTCTCGTTTCACCGCTCGATGTACGTCAGCGACCAGGAACTGCGCTGCCGCCTCGCGCCGAAACACCACCTGACGATCTATCACGAGAAGGCCGAACAGGCCGGCCAGCCGCTGGAGGCCGCCATGCTGATCGGGCCGCCTCCCGCCAGCTTCCTGACGGCCGCCGCGCCCCTGCCTTACGATGCGGATGAACTGCTGGTGGCGGCGCAGCTGTCGGGCGAGTCGATCGAAATGCGACCCTGCAAGCATATCGATCTGATGGTCCCCGCAAGCACCGAGATCGTCATCGAAGGCCGCTTCCTGCCCAACATCCGCCGGCCCGAGGGCCCCTTCGGGGAATTCATGGGCTACTACACGCCCGAAGGCAACAATGCGGTGTTCGAGGTCCTGGGCGTCACGCGTCGCAGCGACGCGATCTTCCACAGCATCCTCTGCGGATCTTCCGAGGAAGTCCTGACGCTCGAACTGTCCGTGGCCGCGAACATCTACCAGCGGATCAGCGCGGTGCTGCCTGGCATCGTCGATGTGACGTGCCATCCCTTCGTGCTTCACACCGTGGTCAAGATCCGGCAGCAGTACGAGGGTCATGCGCGGCAGGTCCTGCTGGCGGTGTTCGGCGCCGAGCCCACCTGGGCCAAGATGTGCACCGTGGTCGACGAGGACGTCGACATCTACGACATGGATGACGTCACCTGGGCGACCCTGACGCGCTCGCGCCCGGACAAGGATGTCATGATCATCCCCGAGACGCCATCCTTCTACCGGGACGAACAAAAAGATCACTGGGGGCGGCTGGGCATCGACGCGACCGTGCCGTTCCATCGCAGGGCCGAGTTCGAGCGCAAGAAGGTGCCCGGGGTCGATCGCGTCAATCTTGGCGAGTACTTTTCACAATCCTGAACAAGCAGCGGCAATACATTCCTTCAACGAGCATCAATCAATTGGGCCGAGGACGACATGAAAAAGTTGCGCTTTCTATCCGCTTTGCTGATTTCCGCCACCCTGGGGTTTGGCGCCCTGGCAGCGCCCGCCGCCGCACAGGACGCCAAGCTCAAGGAAATCACGGTTCTGACCAACTACACCTTCCATGGGCGGCATACTCCCTTTTTCGTGGGGCTGGAAAAGGGCTTTTATCGCGACGCCGGCTTCGATGCGAAGATCATGCCGGCGGCGGGCAGCGGCTTCGTCATCTCCGCCATCGAAAGCGGAAAGGCGGACTATGGCATGGCCGATGCCGGGCCGGTGGTCCAGGCCGTGGCCAAGGGCGCCAAGGTCAAGGGCTTTCTGGTCTTCATGGACAAGACGACCATGGGCTTCGCGTCGCTCGAGCCCTATCCCGATCCCGCCTCGATCAAGGGCAAGAAAGTCGCGGCGTCGCAGGCCGACAGCGCCCGGGTGATCTTTCCCATCATCCTCGGCCGGAACAATCTGGCCGACATGCCCGTCGACTGGCAGACCGCCGATTCGGGCGTGTATTCGTCCCTGCTCCTGAGCGGGCGCGTCGATCTGTTCACCGCCTCGATCGACGGCGATGTGCCGGCCCTGCAGAAACTGGCCGCGCCGCGCGGCAAGAAAGTCTATTTCTCCTCGTTCGCGGACTGGGGGTATGACGTCTACGGATACTGGATGATCGCCAGCCAGGCCAAACTGAAGGACGACCCCGCCGAAGTGCGCCGGTTCGCCGATGCGACCAGCAAGGCCGTGCAGTATTCGATCGAGCACCCCGAAGAGGCGGCGCGCATCATGGTCAAGCACAACACCACGCTGAATTACGACACCGTGCTCAGCCAGTGGGGCCAGTCGGTCAAGGCCATCGACACCGACTATACGAAAAAGAACGGTTATGGCGTCGCGACCGACGATCGCATCGAGAACACCATCGGCATCATCGGCGAAGCGCTCAAGCTCAAGACCGACGGCATCAAGCCGGGCGACGTGTTCCAGCACGTCGTGAGCAAACCATAGGGCGCGCCGATGTCTACGACAGTCAATATCAGGGACGTCAGCAAGAAATTCGGCGCGGACGTCACCGCGGTCGACAGGGTTTCGTGCGAGATCAAGGCGAACTCCTTCGTCTCCATCGTGGGGCCCAGCGGCTGCGGCAAATCGACGCTGCTGCGCATCATCGCGGGTCTGGTGTCGGCGACCGGCGGAGAGATCTCCGTGGGCGGCAAGAAAGTCGACGGGCCGATATCGGACGCGAGCATGGTGTTCCAGGGGCCGGTGCTGCTTCAGTGGCGCACCGTGCTGGAGAACATCCTGTTCGTCGCCGAAATCGGCGGCAGGAACCCCCGGGAATACCAGGCGCGCGCGCTGGAACTCATCGAACTGGCCGGCCTCAAGGGCTTCGAGAACAGCTACCCGCACCAGCTGTCGGGCGGGATGCAGCAGCGCACGTCGATCTGCCGGGCGCTGCTGCTGAACCCTTCGCTGATCCTGATGGACGAACCGTTCGGGGCCCTGGACGTCATGACCCGCGAGCGCCTGGGCTTCGAGCTGCAGGGCATCTGGAGCGCCAGCAAGAACACGGTCATCTTCGTCACGCACAGCATCACCGAAGCGGTGCTGCTGTCGGACACGATCATCGTCATGACCGCGCGGCCCGGGCGCATCCAGGACGTCATCGAGGTGGACCTGCCCCGCCCCCGGACGCTGGAAACGCTCAGGACGTCGCGGTTTCTCGAACTGTCCGCCCGCGTCCGCGAGGGCATCGGCACGCAGTGGGAAGGCTAGGAGAATCCAGACATGTTGAATGCATCCAAGACCGCGCTGGCGGTGGCGATCCTCATCCTCCTTTGGCAGTTCGGCGTGCCGCTCACGGCCGTGCCCGACTACATACTGCCTCTGCCGACGACGATATGGCAGCGCTTCACGGGGACCTTCGATCTGCAGGTCTATCACCTGGCCGTCACCGCGGGGACGACCGTGGCCGGACTGGCGATGGGCACGGCGGTGGGCATCGCGCTCGCCCTGCTGGTCGTCTACGTCGAAAGCCTCAAGTCTATCGTCCTGCCCTTTCTGGCCGCCTTCAACAGCATTCCCAAGATCGCGATCGCGCCGCTGCTGGTCGTCTGGTTCGGGCTCGGCGCGGAATCGAAGATATTGCTGGCGTTCATGCTGGCCCTGTTCCCGATCTTCGTGAATTCGCTCACCGGCCTGGGCGAAATAGAAAGCGACATCCTCGACCTCTCGAAGCTTGCCGGGGGCAACGCGCTGCGGATTTTCGTGAAAGTGCGGCTGATGCACGCCTTGCCCTATATCGCCGATGCCCTGAAAGTGGCCTTCCCGCTGGCGCTGGTCGGATCTATCGTCGGGGAGTTCATCGGAGGTAACATGGGCATCGGATACTTGGTGCTGACGGGACAGTTCAACATGGACATCCCCCTGGTATTCGCGGCGCTCCTGTCCATCACCCTGTTCACGACGCTGGGAATCTCTGCC
This sequence comes from uncultured Castellaniella sp., assembly GCF_937988725.1. Classification (GTDB taxonomy): domain Bacteria; phylum Pseudomonadota; class Gammaproteobacteria; order Burkholderiales; family Burkholderiaceae_B; genus Castellaniella. The sequence goes on from NZ_CALKHS010000001.1 coordinate 232,122, forward strand.
ATCGGCATCTTTGAAAACATCTTCCTCAAATGGCAGCCTTCGCGACGTGTCCGATAAAGCAGAAAAACCGGTAGAACGCGCCGACGCATCCGGCGGGGTCGGCGCCGTCAAGAAGGCGCTCATGGTGCTGGGCTGTTTTTCCGGCGCCGAGCCCCTGTTGAGCATCACCGAACTGGCGCGCCGGGTCGGCCTGCACAAGAGTTCCGTCTCGCGGATCGTGGCCACGCTCGAGGAAGCGCAATTCGTCGAACGCGATCCCGCCAGCGGCCTGGTCAGGCTGGGCGGCGGCCTGGTGGCGCTGGCCGCGCCCATCATGGAAAATTTCGGCTTGTCGGAACTGGTGCGCAACGGCCTGCAGGAACTGGCCGCGACGACCCAGGAGACCTGCAGCTTCAACATCTGGGATGGCGAGGCCGCGGTGTCGATCGAACACGTGCGCGGCCCCCATGCGGTCTCGCATTACGCGCCGCTGGGCCTGACCAAGCCGGCCTGGTGCACCGCCACCGGCAAGGTGCTGCTGGCGTTCCTGCCGGACAAGGTCATGGTGCGGATCATGGCGACGCCCTTGATCAAGTACACCGACGTGACGCTGACCGACGTCGCCGCCATCCAGGCCGAGCTCGAGACCGTGCGGGCGCAGAATTTCGCGGTCAACCGGGGCGAGTTCTATCCCGACGTCGGGGCTGTGGCCTCGGTGGTCCGGGGCAAGGGCGGCCGGATCATCGGCGCGGTCGGCATCACCGTGCCGATGTATCGCTTCACCGAAGAAAAGATCCTGTCTCTGCGGGAACCGGTCACGGCGATGGCCGAGCTGCTGAGCAAGCAGCTCAGCGCGATGTAGCCGTCGCGGACGAGGAACGAGACGCGTGAAATCCGTACTGGACGATGAACTGTACTGGCGCTTTTCCCTGGCGGTCTATCAGGGCGATGGCGTCGCCCGGAGCTGCCTGGCGCTGCAGGCGGGCATCGGCCTGGACGTCAACGTGCTGCTGATGTCGCTTCTGGCGGCGCGGTGGCATCGGCGCCCGATAGGGCGCGACGAGGTCGAGCAGGCCGAAGCGCTGGCGCAGCCGTGGCGCCAGGACGTGGTGGCGACGCTGCGCCGGGTCCGCAGTCGTCTCAAATCCGGGCCGCCGCCGGCGCCCGATCGGCGCACCGATGCGCTTCGAAACGCGGTCAAGGCCGCCGAACTGCGGGCCGAACAGATCGAGCAGCAGGCGCTGGCCGTCTGGATCGACGCCCTGGCGCCGGCCGCGGAGCAGCGCGCCGCGCGTCCGGAGGATTGCTTCGAGACGGCCGAACGGGTGGTCGATCTGTATCTTGCCCGCGCGCCGGAGCGCGGCGACACCGCCGATCTGCGGGACTGGGCGCGCGCCGTGGCCCGCGCGAGCGCCGATTACCGCGATGCGCGCCTGCCCGCGTCGTGCGGCGGATGAGCGAATCCGTCCGGGCACGCTCATCCCGGCCGGCCTATCCCAGCATTGCGCGCGCGATGATGGTGCGCTGGATCTCGGACGAACCCTCGTAGATGCGCAGGATCCTGGCATCGCGCGCGTAGCGTTCCAGCGGCATGTCGCGCGTGTAGCCGTAGCCGCCGTGGATCTGCAGGGCGCGGTCGGTGATGAAGCCGACCGCTTCAGACGCGTACAGCTTCGCCATGGCGGACTCCGTGGAGAACCGCTCGCCCAGCCCGCGCTTGTGGGTGGCTTGCAATGTCAGCGCCCAGGCGGCTTCCAGGCGCAGCTTCATGTCGGCCAGCATCCACTGGATGCCCTGTTTGTCGGCCAGCGGCTGGCCGCCGATCAGGCGCTCCCGCGACCAGGACACGGCCGCTTCCAGGGCCGCTTCCGCGATGCCCAGGCTGGTGGCGGCGACGTCCAGGCGGCTGTTGTCCAGCACCTTCATGGCGGTGCGAAATCCGCTGCCTTCCTCGCCCAGCCGCCGGCTCGCCGGCACACTGCAGTCCAGCGCGACTTCGAAGGCATGGCCGCCCCGGATGCCCATCAGCTTTTCGGGCCTGGAGACCTGCAGGCCGGGGGTGTCCTTGTCCACGACGAAGGCGCTGATGCCCCGGCTGCCGGCTTGCGGGTCGGTCTTGGCGTAGACCACGATGAAATCGGCCTCGCCGGCGTTCGAGATGAAGTGCTTGACCCCGTTCAGGCGGTACTGGTCGCCCTCGCGGCGGGCCCGCGTGCTCATGTCCGCCGGGTTGGATCCCGCCCGGGGCTCGGTCAGGGCGAAGGCGCCCAGGATGTCGCCCCGGGCCGCCCGGGGCAGGTAGTGCGCGCGCAGATCGTCGTCCGCCCCGATCAGGATCGAATCGGTGGCCAGGTAGTGGGCGCCGATCATGGACGAGGTCGCGGCGCAGCGGCGGGCGATCTCGACGATGGACAGGACCAGCGCCGTGGGGCTGACGCCCGCGCCGCCCCAGCGCTCGGGCAGGTTCATGCCCATGACGCCCAGGGCCGACAGGCCGGGCACGTGGCAGGTGGCCGATCGGGACTGTTCGTCCAGCTCGGCGGCCAGAGGAGCGATTTCGGCGGCCGCGTAGCGGCCGATGGCGGCGGCGATTTCCAGATCGTCCTCGCGGACGCCCAAACGCGGATTCATGAGGTATCTCCTGTGTCTTCGAGAGGAATTCAGCGTCCGAAGACGCCCAGGTCGCGCAATGCGGCGATCTTGTCCAGGCTCAGGCCCAGCAAGCTGTGCAGGGCTGCGTCGGTGTCGGCCCCCAGATCCGGGGCCGGGCGCGTCGGCTGGCTTTCCCAGGCGGAAAACTGGATCGGCTGGCGGGGCAGCCGCAGACCGGGCAGGCGCGGGTCGTCCGTGTCCCGCAGCAACCGGCGATGCCGCGCCTGATCGCTGTCCAGCGCCTGCCGCACCGTCCAGATCGGCGCGGCGGGGATCGCGCCCGCCTCGAAACGCTCGACCGCCTCGGAGACGGTCCGGTCGGCCGCCCAGGACTCGATGGCGGCCCGCAGCAGCGGTTCGTGCCGCGAGCGCTGTTCGTCGCTGGCGTAGCGGGGATCCTGCGCCAGGTCGTCGCGGCCGATGATCCGGGCGAACTGCGCGAACAGCTTGTTGTTCAGGATGGCCAGGACGAAATGGCCGTCCTTGGCCCGATACGCGCCGAAGGGGGCGGACAGCGGATGCCGGTTGCCCACGCGACGGGCGTCCTTGCCGGTGAACAGGTAGCGCGCCACGGCGGTGACGGTGAACGACAAGGTGGCGTCGAACATCGCGGCATCCACGTGGGTGCCCCGGCCGTCGCGGTCGCGGCCGATCAGCGCCGCCAGCGTGCCCCAGGACGCGAACAGGCCGCTGAGCACGTCGGTGATGGCTTCCCCGACCAGCGTCGGCGGTCCGTCCGGAAACCCGGTGGATTCCATGATGCCGCTCATGGCCTGGATGACGATGTCGTAGGCGGGCCGGCTTGCGGCGGGTCCGTTCTGCCCGAAGCCGGAAATGCTGGTGTAGATCAGGCGGGGGTTCAATGCGCCGAGCTGGCCGTAGCCGATGCCCAGCTTGTCCGCCACGCCGGGCCGGAAATTTTCGACGACGATGTCGACTTCCGCCGCCATCCGGTGAACTAGCGCCACCGCCTCGGGCTGCTTCAGGTCCAGCACCAGGCTTTGCTTGTTCCGGTTGACGACGCTGAAGAGCGCGCTGTGCCCGTCGCGCATCGGGCCGATCGCGCGGTAGTCGTCGCCCTGGGGAGGCTCCACCTTGATGATGTGCGCGCCCAGGTCGCCCAGCAGCGCGGTGCAAAACGGGCCGGACAGCACCCGCGTGAAATCCAGCACGCGCAGGCCGCTCAGGGGGCCAACGCCGGAATCGGTGTTTCGCAGCATCTCTGGTCTCCGTCGTGTTGGCGAGCCGCGCGCCCGTGTCGCGGGGCGGTGGCATCGGCCATCGGGCGGCGAGGTCCCTCGCCTTGCTTTGGGGACATGGTAAGAGCGCCTTTGTATAATTTAAAACATTAAAAATTAATTGATTGAATAGAATTTAATGATTCAATTTTCAATCCGGCAGCTGGAATACTTCGTCGCGGTCGCCCGGCACGGCGGCACGCTGCAGGCCGCGCGCGTCCTGAACGTGTCGCAGCCTTCGATTTCCCATGCCATCCGCGAACTCGAAGCGAGCTGGGGGGTGTCCCTGTTCGTGCGGCGGCATGCGCGCGGCCTGCAGCTGACGGCGGAAGGCGAACAGCGTTTCCGCCAGGCCATGCTCCTGCTGCGCGAAGCGCATTCCCTGGAACAGCGGACGGAACGGAGCATCCGCGGAGACCTGGCCGTGGGCTGTTTCGAAACGCTGGGGCCTTTGGTGTTTCCGGCCCTGATGAAAGCATTCCAGCGGCATCACCCGGACGTGCGGCTGCGGCCGCATGAAGGGCATATCGCCGATCTGCTGGACCGGGTGGCCGATGGTGCCCTGGAACTGGCGCTGGTCTACGACACCAGCCTGGCGGGCGGGCGGATCCGCTTGCACGACGTCGGCGCCAGCCAGCCCTATGCCGTGCTGCCGGCCGGGCATCCCCTGGCCTTGCAGCCCGACGTGTCGGTGGCGGATCTGGCGCGGCATCCCTTCATCCTGATCAATCCGCCGCATAGCCGGGAATACTTCCTGTCCCTGTTCAGCCACGCGGGAGTGCGGCCGCAGGTGGTGGCGGAAGTCGGGTCGTTCGAAATGGTCCGGGCCCTGGTGGCCAACGGGCACGGCGTTTCGATCCTGGTGACGCGCCCCGCGGGCGACCTGGCCTACGATGGCAGCCCCCTGGCGTGCCGCCCTTTGCGGGATGCGCCGCCGCCCCAGAAGATCGTGCTGGCCAGCGCGGCCGACCTGCCCCTGGGCATCGTGGCGCAGGCCTTTCTGGATCTGGCGCGCGATTATCTGTCGGGCCGGGGCATGGGCGGCGGCTAGCATCCGATATCCGGCAAAAGTCTATACTTTTCCCGGAATATTTCATCCATCCCGCTCGTCATGCCGGAGGCAGCCATGAACCCACAGCACACCGACCCGCAATCCGTCTGGCGGGGCCGCGACGATTCCGCTGAACAGGGCGATACCCGGCGCCTGTTCCAGGTCGTGCGCCACGACGACGCCTGGCGGCCCGGCGACGGTGTGCTGCTGGGTTTCGCCAGCGATGCCGGGGTGCGGCGCAATCACGGCCGGCCCGGGGCGGCGGGCGGCCCCCTGCAGGTGCGCCGCCTGCTGGCCGGGCTGCCGGCCCATGGCCTGGAGGCGCTGTGGGATGCGGGCGACGTCGTCTGCCAGGGCGACGCCCTGGAAGCCGCGCAGGCGGCCCTGGGGGCGCGGGTCGCCGCGATCCTGGACGGAGGGGCGCGCCTGGTGGTCGCCGGCGGCGGCCATGAAATCGCCTGGGGCGATTTCCAGGGCCTGCGCGATCACCTGCACGGCCCCCGGGGCCCCGGCGGATCGCTGCTGATCGTGAACCTGGACGCCCATTTCGACTTGCGCACCAGCCGTCCGGGCAGTTCGGGCACGCCGTTCGACCAGATCCTGGAAGACAGCCGCCAACGCGGCCTTCCTGTGCGCTACGCAGTGCTGGGCATCTCGCCGCTGGGTAACACGGCCGGGCTGTACGAACATGCCCGGGCGCTGGGCGTGCGCTACGTGGAAGACGATCAGATGCAGGAACGCCATCTGGACCGGCGCCTGGCCGAACTGGACGAGTTGCTGGCCGGCGCCGATCACGTCTACCTGACCATCGACCTGGACGTGTTGCCGGCATCCGTCGCCCCCGGCGTGTCCGCGCCCGCGCCGCTGGGCGTGCCGCTGGCCGTGGTCGAGGCCTGCGCCCGGCGCATCAAGGCGTCCGGCAAGCTGCGCCTGGCCGACATGGCCGAATTCAATCCCGAATTCGACATTGACAGCCATACCGCCCGCGTGGCGGCCCGGCTGGCCTGGGTGCTGCTGCAGCCGTAGCGGCCCCTACGCCTGTCCCGCCAGCTTGTAGCGGTTGCCGGGGTACCACATCACGGCCTGGGATGCGAAGGCCCCGCCGGAAAACGTCGTGCGGTCCAGCACCAGGCAGGGCTGTTCCGGCGGGATGTCCAGCGGTTCCGCCACACTGTGCGGGGGCAGCTTGACCTCGATCGTGTAGCGCCCGGTGGGCGCGGGGGCGGCGTGCATCAGGTATTCGTTGGGGGTCGTCCGCGACCAGTCCTGTTCCAGATAGTCGGGCAGGCGCCGGGCGTCAACCACGCGGTCTTCCAGCTGGATCGGTTCCGCGTTCTCGTAATGCACGATGATCGAATGGAACAGCGGCGCCCCCACCGGCAGGTGAAAGCGCTGCGCCTGCGTCGTGGATACCTTGCTTTTTTCCAGCAGCAGGACGTGGCAGGAATGCTGGTGCCCCCGGTCGCGGATATCCTGGGCGATGCTGCGGATCTCGATCAGGGTGGACGGGATCTTCGCGGGCGCCACGTACGTGCCCGACCCCTGATAGCGCAGCAGCACCTGGTCCGCCGTCAGTTCGCGCAAGGCGCGATGCACCGTCATGCGCGACACGCCGAACTGCTTGCACAGCGCCAGTTCGGTGGGAATCAGTTCGCCTTCCGTCCAGGCGCCGCCGCGGATCTGCTGCAGGACGTGGTCCTTGATGCGCTGGTAGGCGGGCGTCGCCCGCGCGGCGGTCTCGGTCGATGCCTGACGGCGCATGTCGTGCTTCCTGTTCGTCGGATAGGGCTATTCTATGCGAGACGGCTGCGCGGCTCCACGCCTAGGTGTTTTCCCGCCCCGGCGGGCGCCGGCCCGCTTTTGAAACCCAAATCCCCAGGGTTATCCCTGAGTTATGCGTCAAGCTTAAAGCACCTTATGGCGCTTTCCTTATAGCCGCCTGAAAGGGCCTCCGGTACATTGCTTCAAACCGCGCGAGGACCCAGGGAGGGCCTCGCGCGCAGACACATCAGAATGACGTTCTGGAGACAACCATGAGCAATTCCGTCGCCCCGGTCGATGAAGTTCTGCCGATGGGCAAACTGACCGCGCTGGGCCTGCAGCACGTGCTGGTCATGTACGCCGGCGCCGTCGCCGTGCCGCTGATCATCGGCCGCGCCCTGAACCTGGAAGCCCACGAAGTATCCCTGCTGATCGCCGCCGACCTGTTCGCCTGCGGCCTGGCCACCATCATCCAGTCGCTGGGCGCCACGCAGTGGTTCGGCATCAAGCTGCCCGTCATCATGGGCGTCAGCTTCGCCCCGGTCGGCCCCATGATCCACATCGCCACCAGCAATCCCGGACACGTCGGGGCCCAGCTGCTGTTCGGCACCATCATCGCGGCGGGGATCATCACCATCATCATCGCGCCCTGGATCAGCCGGCTGCTGCGCTTCTTCCCGCCCGTGGTCACCGGCACCATCATCGCCATCATCGGCATCACCCTGATGCGCGTGGGCATCAACTGGATCTTCGGCAACCCCTTCGGCCCCACCGCGCCGTCCGTGGTCGATCCCAGCTACGCCGCATGGCTGAAAAGCGCCCAGGTGGCGGCATCCGCGCCCGGCTCGCCGCTGGCGGCGGTCCCGCAGGGCCTGTCGATCATGCCCACCGTCCCCAACCCCAAATACGCCGATCTGACCGGCGTGGGCATCGCCGCCATCGTGCTGCTGTCCATTCTGCTGATCGCCAAGTTCTGCAAGGGCTTCCTGGGCAACATCGCCGTGCTGCTGGGCATCGTGGTGGGCGCCGTCGTCGCCACGGCCATGGGCATCATGAACTTCGACAAGGTCGCCAAGGCCGCCTGGGTGGACATCGTCCTGCCCTTCCACTTCGGCATGCCGAAATTCGATTTCTGGATGATCCTGACCATGACGCTGGTCATGATCGTGATCCTGATCGAGTCCACCGGCATGTTCCTGGCCCTGTCGGACATGACGGGCAAGAAGATCGGGCAGAAGGACCTGGCGCGCGGTCTGCGCACCGACGGCCTGGGCACCCTGATCGGCGGCATCTTCAACACCTTCCCGTATTCCAGCTTCTCGCAGAACGTCGGCCTGGTGGCCGTCACCGGCGTGCGCAGCCGCTACGTCTGCGTGGCCAGCGGCGTGATTCTGCTGGTGCTGGGCCTGCTGCCGAAACTGGCCGCCCTGGTCGAATCCCTGCCCACCGTCGTGCTGGGAGGCGCCGGGATCGTGATGTTCGGCATGGTCACGGCCACCGGCATCCGCATCCTGAGCGGCGTGGATTTCATCAAGAACCGCAACAACGCCATGATCGTGGCCATTTCCATCGGCATGGGCATGATCCCCGTGGTGGCGCCGAACTTCCGCCAGTGGATGCCGCACGCCATCCATCCGCTGATCGAATCCGGCATCCTGCTGACGTCCCTGTCGGCCGTGCTGCTGAACCTGTTCTTCAACGGCGCTCCACGCGACACCAAGGCCGCCGTCGAGGCCGCCAAGCACGCGGAGGCCTGAATCAGGCCCGGGCCGCCCTTGGGGGCGGCCGGCCTCGCCTGAAGCAGCGTTTCGGAGCCGGCCCGGGCATCGCCCGGGCCGGCTTTCTTTCATCCGCAAGTCCCTGAGACCGTCCGATCGGCGCCCCGGCCGTCGCGGCGCCTGCCTACAATATCGATGTCTCCAGTAACCGGCGGTTTCCTCATGTCAGCAGACTCCATTGCCTCCGCCTGGTACGTCGTCCACACCAAACCGCGCCAGGAATCGGTGGCGCGGGAACAGTTGCTGCGCCAGGATTTCGAGGTCTATCTGCCGCTGTTCAAGGTCTTCAGGAAACCGCGCGCGGCGCCCGGCGGCCTGACCGCGCATGAACCGATGTTCCCTCGCTACCTGTTCCTGCGTCCCACGCGGCCCACGCAGTCGCTGTCGGTCGTGCGCTCCACCGTCGGGGTCAGCCGCCTGGTGATGTTCGGCCCGCAGCCCGCCGCCCTGGCCGACGCTGCCGTGCAGGCGATCCGCCAGGCCGAAACCCTGCGCGAAGCCGCGCAAATGGACCAGATCAGCCCCTTCCAGCCCGGCATGCCGGTGCAGATCCAGGACGCCCCCCTGGCCGGCATCCAGGCCCTGGTGCAGGCCGTCTCCAAAGACCGCGTCACCCTGCTGCTGGACATCCTGGGCCGCCCGCAGACCGTCCAGGTCGAGTTCGGGCAGATTGCGCCGCTGTGAGTCCCACAGAGTCTTTACCAATTGCTACAAACGCTGTCTCCTGGCAAAAGAGCGCAGTCACGTCGTGTGACTGTCAACTCTTACAGGAGACTCTATGTCCATGTCGATCCGGCATACCGCCGTCCTTTGCGCTTGCCTGGGGCTGCCCCCGCCCGCCGTCGCGCAGGACGGCCCGCCGCCCGCCTCCATCGCGCACAGCCTGCCGCTGGCGATGTCGCGGGCCCTGCCGCCGCCGGCGCTGCCTTTGGCCATTCCATCACTGGCGCTGTGGGATCCGTCCCCGGCGCCTTTTTCTTTGCGCGGCGACCTGATCCGGCCAGGCGAAGGCCAGGCCCAGATCACCCGCCCGCTGCTGCTGGAACAGAACAGCGGCTTTCTGGTGTCCGACGGGCGCACCCTGGACATCCGGGGCGCGATCTGCGCGCCCGGCGGTTCTGCGCAGGATCCCTGCCTGAAAACCGACGCCGTGGCCGTCCTGCCTCCCGCCCTGCTGCTGAAACTGGGCGGCGGCCACCTGAACCTGTCCGGCGCCAACAGCTATCGCGGCAATACCGTGCTGCTGCAGGGCAGCCTGGGCTTGCAGAAGAGCCAGGCCCTGGGCCATGCCGCCAACACCCTGGACATGGCCGGCGGCGCCCGTCTGGAGCTGGCCGATGGCGTCACCATCGACCAGAACCTGCAGGCGCTGCCCCTGACCGACATCGCGCCGTTGGTGCCGGGCGCCTGGGGCGTCACGCCGCCGGCATCCGGCGACCCAGCCGTCACCGTGCGGGTGGACCGGGGCGTCGCCGCCTGGCAAGGCCGTATCACCGCCTACACGCCGCTGGTCAAGGACGGCGCGGGCACCTTGCGCCTGCTGGGAACCGGTTTTGCCCCGGCCCACGTCCTGGACCTGCGCCAGGGCGGCCTGCAAATGGGGCAGGGCGGCATCGCCATGAACCAGTTCTGGTTCGGCTCCATCCATACCCGCCCGGATACCGTCCTGTCCGGCACGGGCCTGATCCTGGACGCCCTGGTCGCCGGCCATCTGCGGCCGGGCTCGCCCGGCGCGGCGGGCGCCCTGTGGTTCGGCAATCGCCTGCAGCTGACCGACAGCGCACACACTCACATCCCCGTCGGCCTAGAGGAGCCCGCTCTGCATTCCCTGGGCGCCATCCGACTGGCCGGCGATCTATGGCTGGAGCCCATTGCCGACCAGTGGGCGCCCAATACCCGCTACGACATCGTGCAGGCGGACGGCGGCCTGGACTACGCTCTTGTCAGGGCGTCCGACCCCGCCGCCATGATGCCGGTGGGAATCAGCAGCGGCAATGGCCGTTTCGCCCGGGTGCATAGCCCCGTGCGCTACCTGGACCCCGTCCTGGACTATGGCCCGCAGTCGGTCGGGCTCACCCTGCGCTACAACGACCGGGGATTGAACACCGCCGATTCCAGCTGGCGCAGCGCCTTGCTGGACGACGGCCGGTTCCTGCGCGAATCGGCGTTGGCCCACACCGGCGGCGGCCGGGCCTGGGCGCAGACCTGGGCCGCCAACACCGAACGGAGCGGCCACGGCGGCCTGCCGGGGGACGACCGCGACACCAGCGGCCTGCAACTGGGCGTCAGCCGGCCGCTGGGGCGGAACTGGCACGCGGCCGCTTTCGCCGGCTGGCAGGACAGCCGCCAGCGGTCGCTGCCTGGCCATGCGGCGGAGTCCGCGAACGGCGGCGCCTACCGCCTGCGTGACCGGGCCGCGCATTTGGGCCTGGGCGCCCGATATCGCGGGCCGTCCGCCACGCTGACCCTGGGCGCCGCCCAGTCCCGCCACAGCGCGCGCATCGATCGCCGGGCCGACCCCGCCGAGGCGGCCTTGGGCAGCCGCGCCCGCGCCGTCCTGACCCAGGTGTGGCTGGACGCCCGTCCCACGCAGCCCCTGCCCGTGGGAAGCTGGGGCGCTACCCCCTGGGTACGCGCCGCCTGGCTGCATCTGCGGCGGCCCGGCGTCCAGGAAAACGGCGGCCTGGCCGCCGTCGCCCTGGAGGCGCAGACCGATGGACGCTGGCTTACCCACCTAGGAGTCCGTGTGGAACGCCGCTGGTCCGCCCCGCAGGGCGATGCCCGGCTGTTCGCCCAGGCCGGCGTGCGCAGCCTGTGGGGCGGACGCGCCCTGCGCAGTCCCCAGGCGTATCGGGCTGATCCGGATCTGTCGTTCGATGCCGCAGGGCTGCCCATCGCCCGCCACGCCTTGCTGCTGGACGTCGGTGTGCATGCGCCCGTCAGCCGTCGGGCATCCGCCACCCTGGCCTATACCGGCCAGCATGGCGGCGGCCAGATGCAGCATGGGGCGTGGCTGGGGATGACCGTGGTCCTGGATGGGAAACCGGCCGCGCCGCGCTGACGCAGTCGCATGACCCACGCCGCACCGGATGGCAATGGTGCGGCGTGGCTGGTCACCGGCATGTGCCGGGCGGCTTATTCCGTCTGGGTGGGTGAGGCGGCTTCTTCCTGCCGCATCATCGCCCACCAGATCGTCAGCGATGCCAGGAAGAAGATCACCCCGTTGTTGCGGCCCAGAATCACCTGGGTCAGGCTGAAGGCCGCGAAGGCCGCCGGCAGGCTGGCGCCGCAACAGGCCAGGATCCGCACCGCGGTATCGGCGTGTCGCAGGCGCTGGGCGAAATACCAGAAGCTGGCGATCAGCAGGGCCAGCAGGGCCGCCAGTCCCAGCGACCCCTGGTGGAGCCAGACTTCAAGAAACTGGTTGTGGGTATTGGCCAGCGTGGAAATGAATGGGTCCACGCGGCCGGCCTGGATCAGCTCTTCCAGGTGGGCGTCGTATTCCGGATGCCCCCAGCCCAGCAGCGGGCGTTCGGGAATGCTGATCAGGGCGGCTTTCCAGGCCTCCAGACGGGGGCCCACCGTGTTGTTGGCGACTTCGCCCTGTTGTGTGTATTCATGCCATGCCGTGATGGCGTCGCTGTAGCGGTCTTCGGCGATCTTGCCGCCGGGCAGGGCGGCCAGCATCACGACGACCCCCACCGCCAGCACCGCCACTCCCGCCAGCACGGGCTTCAAGGTCTCGCGGCGCAACAGGGCGGTCGCCGCCAGCCCCAGCAGCAGCGGGATGGCGATCAGGCCGCCGCGCGTGGCGGATGCAATGAAGGTATAGCTGCCGCCCAGGGCGCCCAGCAGCATGAACGCCGCCCAGCCGAACCGCCGCTGCCGCGCCATCCAGACGGTTCCCATCAGGCTCCAGAATCCCATGGCCAGGGCGATGTCCCCGAAGGGAATCGCGCTGGTCACGAAGCCTTCCGCCCGGGGCAGGCGCAATACGGACATCTGCCACCAGGTCAGGCCCGCCGCGCCGAGGCAGCCAGCCGCCAGTCCGCCCCACAAGCAGTCGGGGCGCAGCCGCACGTAGCGCAAGCCCCACAGGATCGGGATGGCCATCAGGTAGCGCGAACCCTGGTCCAGATACTTGCTGGAATCCCCGTGCCAGAACACGGCCAACGCGTTCACCGCAAACACCGCCAGCAGCAGCGCGATCAGCGTCCGATCTTGAACGTCGGCCTCTGCCGGCGCGGCGCAGCGGTAGCGCCACGTCGCCGCCAGGCCGCCCAGCAGCAGCAGGGTGGCGCCCAGGGAATAGCCGCTGGGCGCCGACAGCGTCAGCAGGAAAAATGCGGCGACGCTGGCGGACATCCAGATGGACAGGCGGAAGGAGGCCGAGGGCATGAGAGGCGCGACTCAGAAAAGGAGTAGATGTGGCGCAATTTTACCTGGGAGCGCCCTGGTATCGAAGATACTGCGTTCTCTTTTTTAGTTTAGAAGGGTGTCTGTCCGAGCGATGCATTTTGAGTTGTCCTTGTTGCCAATAGAGCTTATGTGGCTGGAGATATTCTGGGGATGCGTATGCGAAGGTCCGAGCGATAGGTACGCCTACCGCCCGGCGTGCAGCCAGGGGATGAACTCTTTGGCGAACAGCAGGCTACCGTGGGAACTCAGGTGATTGGAGTCTCGATATAGAAGCATTTTTTCACCATCGAATTTGCATGTTGCTTCGTCGCACATAAACTGTAGTGGATCAAAGACGCGCAACTTTGGATGTGAAATCCTAAGCTGTTGTATTACCTCGCGTAGCTGCTGTTGCCGCAGCATGACATCTGTTTTTTTCAAAGTGCAAGATCGTTGAAAATAAGTGAATGTGCCGCGCGGGATGCATGTTCTTGGGAAGAATGGCAGTTCTGGCACGTCGATGACCAGAACGACTGATTTTCCGTTTTGCTCAAGGGTGTCGATTGTCTGGCGCAATCCGTCGACAAAAAGCTCTTTCCTTGTTTTGTCATGGAATGTGTCGCTCCGGATCTGTGTGTACGCTGGCCCCACCTTTTTTGCGATATGGTCAGCTGCATATGAGGTGTCCAAGAAGTAATTTCCGTAGAAGGACAATACGACGGTTCGTATATCCGGCAGGCCGTTCAAAAATGCAAGGGCGCGCTCGGATCGTTGGCGGCAGTTCTTTGTGGTGCCGATGACATCGATGCCGGTGACAGGCGGGCAACTATTGGCCTCTATTAGTAGCCATGATCGTGACGAATCAATCGCGGATATCCCGCTGTACAGATGCTCGGCATGACTATCTCCAAAGATGGCGTATGACGCGAGCTCTGGGCGTGAGCGTATGCAGACGCTCATTGCAGGCTGATGGGTAGTCAGTTCTCGAGGGCATGGCTCGCCAATGGGTTTTGTCCGGGCGATCAGGTCGTTGGTCTTGCCTTGAGCATTCTGTGCCACGGATCTGGAACTAATGCCATCGAGAGCGTAGATGGCATATCCTAGGGCTCCGGTGAAAAGCACCGTAAGTGCCAAGAGTGTCGTCCTTTGTGTGGTGGCGCGCGCATGGCGGAAGCAAGGCTCGACATATCGGAAAGTTGCCCAGGCAAGCAACACGCTCGCGGCTATGGCGGCAAAGCGCGCGGGTTCGCTGGGCGAACCTCCACTCAGGATGAAGAGGAACGAGAGTAGCGGCCAGTGCCATAAGTACAAAGGGTAGCTAATCAGGCCGATCCACACGGCAACTCGATGAGAAAACACCCGTCTGTTCAGCCATGACTCCGTACCGGAGAAAATGATAAGCGCCGCGCCAGTTGCCGGGAGCAGCCCCCACCAACCTGGGAATGCCGATGCCGTGGGTATCCAGAAAGCGGCGACCAGTATCAGCGCGAGGCCCGTGCCTGTCAGAATGTTGGCGGCGTAAGCGTGCTTTTTGCGGTTGCTTGATGGTGTGGCGATCCAGTGCCTGTGGATGCGGTTGTGAGCGAGGAGGCCGCCAAACATCAGCTCCCAAAAGCGGGTAACTGGCGAGTAAAACGTTTGTATGGGGGCTATGTTAATTAACCAGATGTTGTAGAAAAATGAGGCGGCACCCAGCACACAGATAAGAACGGCCATCTTTTGCCGTGCTTTCTGTGCGATTATGATCAATATCGGCCATAATAAGTAGAATTGCTCTTCAACACCGAGAGACCAGAAGTGCAAAAGAGGTTTCGCGGCGCCGGCATTGTCAAAGTAGCCCGCCTCTGTCATGAAAATAAGGTTGGCCACGAATCCCGCGCCACCGGCAGCGTGCTTTCCCAACTGAGCATATTCGTCGGGGAACAAGACCAGCCAACCAAAAGCGAGGGTGCTTAGCAGTACCAGTGCAAGTGCGGGAAATATGCGGTTGATCCTGCGCTTGTAGAAGTCGAGGAAGCTGAAGCGCCCCTTGTGGACCGCTTGTAGAATGAGCGTCGATATCAGGTAGCCTGAGATGACGAAGAAGACGTCGACGCCTATGTAGCCGCTAGGGATGATGCCGGGGAATGCATGGTAAGCCAGCACGCAAATGACTGCGATTGCCCTCAGGCCATCGATGTCTGGACGGTACTTAAGGTTATGTTGCGACATGAGAGGGTGAGTTCCTAGAAGGGGCCCACCCTTAGAAGATCCACTTGACGGTGAGGTTTTGCATTGTAAGTTACTTGATGAAATATTTGAACAGATGTCCAGCCGGATGTGGGCTTTTTTCACCCGGAGGTACCGTGTGTGAACAGGGGGTGGCGCAGGAAGGGGCAGGCCATCTGCCGACCGCACAATCTGCAGGCCAAGCAGGAGGGATTTCTGGATGCCGTGTGTCCGGGGGCATCCTGTTCCGCGGTATGAACTCCTCAGCGAGCCAATGTGCTCGCTCTGCGGCTCATGGCAAAGGGATGGATAGTTTTATCCCGCTGATCTTCTGTGTGTGGAAAGCGGTTGCCTTGCCTTTGGTTATGGGAAAAGGCCCTTAGAATGGGGCGATAGGCGGGGCTTGCGGCTCGTGAAAGACGCCGATCCGACGCAGCGTCGTGCCAATAGTCCGACCTTTGGCTGTCGTTGTTGCCGCCATTCGGCCTGCCGGCTGGCATCGCACTGGATAATGCGGCGGGGTCACGAATGTGGCGGGAAGGTCATGCGCCGGGAACCCCAGTTCGAAGCAGGTGACGCGGTCTCTCTACCTTCTAATTGATGAGACAGAACGGCATGTGGATGTGCCGGTGTTGCCAATAAATTTGGGTTGAATGGACAATGTATCCTCAGAAATTTATCGTATCATTCTTCTCGTTCGGATAAATATTATTGCCATTTTCGAATTTCGCATCTATCTGGGTGATGTATCATTCCGTCCTTGTCCTGGGCTTGCTGGCTATGCTATAGCCTTGATGCAATTGGACGGTGGCATTTCAAGCGCGATGCGTCAATTTGGAAAGATATACAAAGGTTTCTCCATGCCGGTATCTGGCTGGGATCAGCCTAATGTCCCTTGGACATGGTTGTGGGTGTTTGATTCCTTCAATGTGTTGGTGTGGTGGATTCTAAACTGAGAATTTTCCGTGATCGTATTTTTTTGCGCTAGGGTCTATTTTATTGCCATGTAATTATGCTATCGAACGGCGTTATTTTGCTGTGAAGGCGTGGTCGCTTTGGGTGATGGTTGCGCTTTCAGAAGTTCGATGGCGAATGGAGAAAAGTAAATGAGATTGCGCAATTGGATTTTGGCTATATTGGTGGGAGGGGTCGTTGGTGCTGCGGCCGGTTTTGCTCAAATGTCAATTTTTCAGAAACAGACATATGTTGCAAAATCGGAGATATCGGAACTCATTATGTTCGATGATTTCTGGGATATTGCTCCAACGGCGCTTCGGCGTGCTGAACTGCTGAGGCCTGCGCTATCCTGGCGGTGTCAACAGTGTGATGAGAGAAAAATCACTGAAAAAGATATCGCTTTAACAATAATAAATTCCTGGAATAGATATCTCGACGATATTATTTTCGAATTCACCATAGATGAGGCGTTTCTAACGTCCAATCCTGGTGGAAAGATAAAAAGATATGCCGAGCTGAAATCCGGCTTTCACGATGGATTGGATCAAAGAAGAATCAGCCTTCATGTGGCGGCAGATTCGGCGGAAGGTGCCACAAACGCAATGCGTGCGTGGCAGACGCAGATAATGTTGAAGAGCCGGGAAAAGATGAGGACGTCCCTATCTGCATGGTTTGATAGGAAGGCTGAAGAACTGTTATCGGTCAGGGATGTGGACATCCCGCCGATCGCTGCCGGATTTGAAATGGATACTCCGGAAGTGGTGCGGGAGTTCAGGCAGTCTGCAAAGACCATGGAGAATTTTAATGGATGGACAGCCAAAATAAGCTCGGATATTACGGTGAATCCTGTGGTTCAGCACACAAATTATAGGGTACTGGTATGGGCCATCATCGGAGCGCTCTTGTCCCTTATGATAAGCATTGTATATAAGAGAGCAAGTAAATAGTGGGCATCCGCAGGCGTATAGCATATCTGCTGCTTGGGCCGGCGATCACTCTGATAGCAGGAGTGATCGCCGGTCCTTTGCTGTCCAGGCTGTTTTTGCCTGCAGATTTTGGGCATTATTCGATGCTTATGGCTGTGGTGGGGATCGTGTCAGTCGCTGTAACCCTGCGATTGGATAACTTAATTCCCACCAGCATGGACTATAGCGCCAGCTTTTGGCTGGTGGCCATTTGTACGAGCGCGGGCGCCGTGTTGTGCCTTCCCATATCGGTTCTTCTAGGGCTTCCCTGGCTGCAAGCTGTTTTTGTTTCTTATGCTGTATTGGCCACAGTCATATTCAATAGTTTTTATTATATAAAAATAAGTGAAGATAGAGTTTTGAGGGCTGCGTTGGCGCGTTCCATTCAGTCCTCTGGTGCCATAGGCGGCCAAGTAATGCTCGGGATGATGAGTTTCGGGCTTGGTGGGTTGCTGGTGGGGGAGCTAATAGGGCGGACTTTGGCGGTATCGTTTATATCGCAAAAAGTTGAATCCCGCTCCAAAGGCCAGTTGACGGCTTGCTGGCATGAGCAATGGGACAAGGCTCGGTGGCTGTTACCGTCGGCCGTATTGGGGGCGTTTTCTTTGCAGCTTCTGCCATTGGGCATGGTGCCTGCCGTAGGGGCGACTTCCGCCGGCATCTTTATGTTGGCTTACCGAATGGTTGTGATTCCCAACTCACTGCTGGCGAAGGTCACAAGCGATAGCATGCTTGTTGAGCTTACTAGGGCGAGGAAGCAAGAGGTGTCTTGTGAGCGGTTGGTGGAGCAGTGTTGTGGCCGGCTGTTCATTGCCGCCGTTGGAATCTACGGAGTCCTCGCGGTGCATGGAGACTGGCTGTTTCGTCTGATCCTCGGCGAGAAATGGCACAGTGCAGGCGAGCTTGCCGTATGGCTATCTGTCCTCGTCGCCGGTTGGTCTATTGCATCGCCCATGGCTGCTGTGTTCATAGCCTTTAATAAGACCAGATGGTCTTTAATGTTGAGCTTGCTTGATATCGCGAATCGGCTAACCGCACTTGTCATCGGGTGGGTAACCTCGGACATATTATTTGCCAGTAAGGCGCTTGCCATCGGAGGGGTGATCGTTTACGGGCTCTCGGTCATCAGCGCCCTTTCCTTGTCAGGAGCGAGCATGCTTTCCATCTGGACTTCGTTCTGCCGTCCTGTCGCTGCTTTATTGGCGCTTTTGGCTATGTCGGCTTTCTTGTTAGGAGTAGGATTTTTCTGGACGGCATTGTTATGTGGTGGCCTTGTTTCTGTGCTGGCGCTTTGGTTGATTACATATGGCAAATAGGATCTCAGTAATAGGGACGGACTTGTGGACGCAGAGACTTGCCCAGCTACTGCGAAAATATAGCGATTTCAAGCTTGGTCCCGTCTCAGGGGTCGGCGTCAAGGACTGTTGGCGTTTGTTGGGGTTGCCAGTCGCTTCCAGCGTGATCAGGGTCGGATTCAGGCCGGGACAATTGCGCCCGAGGGGGTTGCTGATAGATGTGTTTTCTATCGTATATATGGTCCTTTTTGGGAGATTGATATTTTATTGGATCGGTTCGGACGTTCAACGCACGTTAGACGTATTCAACACCGGTAGAGGAATAAGGGCGGCGTGGGGAAGAAAAGTAGGAAGATTCCTGATGGGAAGATCCGGACACCTGGTTGCGGCGCCTTGGCTGGTAAATGAGCTTGAAACGATTGGCGTGAAGGCTATTTGCGTCCCCTTCCCCTCGCCAACAGCGAAGTTCTCAGATCTCATCTATGAGAGAACAGATCCTATACGAAAACTTGATGTATTAACATACATACCCGACCATAATTTCAAAAACTATTGTGGTGCAGAAGTGGTCGAGGCGGCTCGTCATATGCCGAAGATAAGATTTGCCGTTATGGGCGGACGCGGAGCTTGGTGTGAGAATCCTCCGGATAACATAGAATTTCTAGGCTGGACTGATGCTGGGGAGCAATACCTTAGGGCCGCTGTCGTCGTGCGTGCCGTGCATCATGACGCGCTTGGGGGGACTGTTCGTGAGGCTTTAATGTGCGGGTGTCACGTGATTTATTCGTTCCCCCATCCATGTACTATAAGGATTGATTTGGGAGAGAGTTCTGAAGATACGGTAAGGAATCTGATAAAAGAGCTGTCTGACCTGGATGAGCGCTGTAGATCCGGAAGGTTGATGCTTAATCATCAGGCCAGGGAATGGGTGTTGGGTAATCTGAGCGAAGAAGTATTGATGAACAACCTCATCGAGTGTCTACGCAAGGGTCTGTGACCTAAGAACATGCAAAAATTAACTTCCCTCATATTGCTCTGCCTTGGCGGCGTGACGTGGCTGCTGGCTGATAGAAGCTTATTCTATGATTTGATACTTCCTTCGTATCTTATACTGATAATAATCTGCATGCCTTTTCTGTTTAGGCGCCTGCAATGGTTTGAGCCGATAGTGGCTTTTAATTGCATGATGCTTATTTTTGTCCTGGACGTGCTTTATTTTGCTTTGACAGGTTTCCCCCGAGCTGAACACCTGCTTCATGGCTACTTTCAAGTCAATGAGCTATCTTGGCCGCTGATGCTCTATGTTGCAGGTTGGCTGTTTTCGTTCAACATCGGCTATGCGCTATGGAGGAAATCTGATTTTTCAATTGATGCGGATAAGCCTCTGGTGCGTATTGAGGGCGATGCATATGGAAAGTTTCTGCGCCTGGCTGTTATAGCTTGCATATTGATATCTGTATCCAACTTTATATATAACATCTGGCTCTTCAGTCCTGGCGATCCGTTGTCGTACTTTATAGATTTCGGTGTTGCGCGATATCGACAGCAGGTGAATGATGGTTGGTTTACTACCCTTGGATATAACTTTTTTATTGTTGGAATAATCTTATATAGATTGACAATAAGAAAATGGGGATGGGGTAATTTCATTTCCTATATCTCGTTCATACTGTGCAGCTTGCTGGCCTTTGTTTCGAAAGGGCAGATTTTTTTTACATTCTCCGTAGTTATATTTCTTTATGTGCTAGAGTGTTTTGTTTCATCTCGTCGCCGCCAGGTCATCCTTTTTGGAGGAGTATTGGTGCCGGTGCTTGTCGCGGTTGTGCTGCTGTCTTACTTGCTGCGCGTCGTGAGTGTGGATTATTACCTTGCGATGGAGCAAGGTCTCGATATCAATGTCTGGTCTTTATTATGGGACAAGCTCGATGTATTGTCCTATCTGATCTTCGGAAAGGGGAATGTTCCCAATCTGCCCGCAATGTTCGTGTATTGGGATAGCTACGGGTCTGTCGATGATTACTTGAACGGTCAATCCATGTTCAGCTGGCTTTATGGTTTTCTGCCTGACCTGGGATTCACTTTCCTGGGATATCATATTCGCGATCTGTGGTATCCGAATCATGTGGGCGGGATTCCTCCTGGTGTGATACTGGAGTTTTATGCAAATTTCGGTGTTCTCCTCAGTGTTGGCTCTGCCATGGTTTTCGGTGCGATTGCCTCGTGGGTCTTTAACGCATTCATGGAGCGGCGCACCGTGGTGTTTTGTGTCCTCTATTCGGCGCTATTGGTCAGGTTCTGGTTCATCCTTCCAAAATTGGAGATGGCCGCCTTGAGCAGCGCATTGTGGCTTTCCCTCCCCACTGTGTGCGCATTGAAGCTAATTTCCGTTGCTAACGAGTTCTACCGCAAGAAGCTCGGTTCGGCTTGACGGGATCTGTATGATTCATATCGCCAATAATTTCGTTAGTAGCAAGGTTCACGCCGAACTGATTCGCCATCTTGCAGAGGAGTTTGGGCGGCAGGATGTCATAGTGCCTGTTCGACGGGCTTCAGATGTCGGTAAAAATGATGTCGATCATGGATCCGTAAATGTAGAGTATAAGTTGTTTTCCAATCGGGTCGTCAGATTCTTTCCGGCCATAAAGATATTTTTCATTCTCTGCAAGATCTTTTCTTTGTTCAAGAAGGCTTGTGCGGCTCAAGGTGAAAATAAGGAAATTTTTGTTGTGGCGCATAATTTCTGGTCCGATGGGATGGTGGCCTTCTTCCTTTCATTCTTTTTCAGATTTCGGTATTTGATGGTCATAAGAAATACCGATATGAATATATTCATACCATCGCTTTTTTATTATCGATGGATGATGCGTATCGCCATCCGAAGGTCGCGTGGGCTGGTCTTCGTGAGTGAAGCTCATAGGCGCCGTTTTGTGGAAAGGTGGCCTGCATTGTTCAAGGCCGCCGGAGATGTATGGGTTATCCCGAATGGGGTTAATGAGTATTGGCATCGCGAGCTTTCTGAGTCGGAAGACCCGAGAGGTATGGTATGCGGTTTTGTGGGGAGGTTTGATAAAAATAAGAATATTGAAAGAATAGTTTTGTCCTGCAAGGCTGCGTATGAGGAGTTTGAGGATTTCAGGCTGTTGATGGCAGGAGGCTCTGAAAGAGAACTTTGCGATCTGTTGCGCGTACAGAAGTTGCCAAAATATGTGGTCGTAAGAGGCGTGATTGGAACCACTGCTGAGCTAAGGGATTTCTATAGGGAATGCCGAGTTTATGTAATGCCGTCCTTGACGGAAACATTCGGTCTGGCATTCATCGAGGCCCTTTCCCAAGGGTGTGCATTGATTTGCAGCAGGTCTGAGGGCATAGATGGGCTATTTGATTATCCGTATGTTCGTTCAGTTGACCCAAGATCGGTTGAGGCTATTCAGGGCGCTGTGATGGATCTGTTGGTGAGAAATCCTAACGGACTGGATCCTGTCTGGGTAAGTCGGGCGATTGAGCCATTTTCATGGCATAGGATCGCCAGAAGGTATCAGGGCTGTTTCGCATGAAAATCATTTATCTTCATCAGTACTTCAATACGCCTGAAATGTCTGGGAGTACGCGCTCCTATGAGATGGCGAAACGTATGGTGCGTCGAGGGCACACGGTGGAGATGATCACCGCGCGTACGGATGGGCTGTCTGGAAGAAATGGCTGGTTCGTGGAAGATGTAGACGGCATTAAGGTCCATTGGTTGAATGTGCGCTACGATAATTCCATGGGAATTGTCCGCCGCCTCATCGCATTCTTGCTATTTTCTTTTCGTGCTTCCATTTATGCATCCAGACTGCAAGGAGATGTGGTACTCGCCTCCAGTACTCCGCTGACAATCTCGATTCCTGGGGTCAGAGTAAGCCGTAAACTGAAAGCACCGCTGGTTCTGGAGGTGCGGGATCTGTGGCCTGAAGTGCCCATTGCTATGGGTGCGTTACGGCTCCCCGGCAGTATTTTCTGCGCACGACGGCTGGAAGCCTGGGCATATCGTTGTGCGAAACGGATCATTGCTCTTTCTCCTGATATGCGAAAAGGGGTGATTGCGACGGGAGTGCCTCAGGATAAGGTGGTTTGCATTCCAAATAGTGCGGACGTGGAACTTTTTCAAGGCGATGGCGCTGCCGGTGGCAGGTTCCGGGCAGAGCAGTCCTGGCTTGGGGACAAGCCATTGGTTTTGTATGCAGGAACCTTTGGCAGGGTCAATGGAGTCGACTTCATGGTTCACATGGCAGCGGCAATGAGGCAACTCAACCCGGATGTGCGTTTTCTCGCTGTGGGGGGCGGTGCGAAGTTTGGTGAAGTAAGAGAGCTTGCATCTGATTTAGGCGTCCTTAACGAGAACTTCTTCATGGAACGCGCAGTGTCCAAGGCGAGGGTGGTGGAGTTGTTCGCTGCGGCTACAGTTTGCTGTTCCTGGGTGGTGGGTCTGGAACCGTTGTGGAAAAATAGTGCAAATAAACTTTTTGATGCGATGGCCGCCGGCAAGCCTGTGGTGATTAATTATCGTGGTTGGCAGAAGGATCTGATCGATCAAGAAGGCATCGGGTTGGTCGTTCCTGTCGACGATGCGGATCTGGCTGCTCGTATGCTTGACAGCTTTCTTTCAGATGAGATCGGCCTGAAAAAAGCAGGTGAGGCGGCGTTTTCCCTGGGGAAGGCTCGATTTTCGCGCGATATGCTGGCTGCTGAAATGATCGAGGTTCTCGAGCGGGCGGCGCAAAGTTCGTGAGTCCTGTGATCTATCTGGTGTTATCGGGGATTACGGAGCGTCGAAAGTCAGGTCTTCTTTTGCTATGAGTATTTTCTTGTTGTGCTCGGAGGGGTGTTTTGAGGAAACGAATTTTTGATTTGTGTTTGTTCGTTCTGATTTTTCCTTTCGTGACCCTTGTTTCCATTGTGCTCAGTGTTTTTGTCCTGATATTCATAGGGCGTCCCGTGATTTTTTCTCAGATCAGGGCTGGATTTAATGGTCGACCATTTGTCATGTACAAGTTCCGTACTATGACGGATGCCAGAGGGGCTGATGGCGGTCTATTGCCTGATAGCGTGCGTTTGACGAAATTCGGATCTTTCATTCGGTCGACCAGTTTGGACGAGTTGCCTGAGTTATGGAATGTCTTGCGAGGCGACATGAGCTTGGTCGGGCCGCGCCCGTTGCTCATGGAGTATCTCCCTCTGTACTCGCCGGAGCAGCGGCGACGCCATCGAGTAAGGCCAGGCATCACTGGATGGGCGCAGGTCAATGGCCGCAATGCTATTAGCTGGGAAGAAAAATTCGCGCTCGATGTCTGGTATGTTGATCATCAGTCTTTCTGGTTGGATTTGAAGATATTGTGGCTGACGGTATGGCGTGTGCTGGCTCGCAGTGGCGTTAGCGAGGCGGGGGAAGCGACCATGTCCAAATTTACGGGGAATAAGCATTGAAGCGATTGGGAATCCTCGGCGCGAGCGGTCATGGAAAAGTGGTGGCTGAAGTAGCCTTGGCCGCTGGCTGGGAGGCCGTGACTTTTTTTGACGATGCGTGGCCTCAGAAATCGACGATTGGCAAGTGGACAGTTGCCGGCGATGGAAACGTTCTGTTCACATCCCTCGGTGATTTGGATGGGGTGATTGTGGCGATTGGACGCAATGAGATACGACTTGCTCTCTTAGATCGGCTACGATCGGCGGGCGCTATCGTGGTTACTGTCGTCCATCCTGCCGCCGTGATATCCGATTCGGCGCACTTGGGAGCTGGCTCTGTTGTCATGCCGGGGGCTATCATTAACGCGGATACGTCGATCGGTGATGGCGCTATTCTAAATACCGGGTGCAGCGTTGATCATGATTGTGTTTTGGGCAATGCGGTCCATGTCAGTCCAGGCGCCCGCTTAGCGGGAGGGGTGATCGTTGGCGACAGGGCATGGATCGGCATCGGCGCTGTCGTCCGTCAGGGCCAGCGTATCGGTCAGGATGTCGTGGTGGGTGCCGGCGCCGCAGTTGTCTCCGATTTGCCCGCGGGTGTCGTTGCTGTGGGCGTGCCTGCCCGGCCTTTATCTACTTGTTCTTCGAAATAATCAGGTTTGACTGTGCTTAATACTCCTTTTCCCTCTTGGCCCGCTTTCACGGCTGAAGAAGCCGATGCTGCGCGCGATGTCGTTTTGTCCAATAAAGTCAACTACTGGACTGGGCAGGAGTGCAGGCGCTTCGAAGAAGAATTCGCCGCGTGGGCGGGAACCAATCATGCCATCGCTCTGGCGAATGGCACGGTGGCGCTGGACCTCGCACTGAAGGGGCTGGGGATCGGCCCAGGGGACGAAGTGGTCGTGACCCCGCGCACGTTCCTTGCGTCGGCGTCCTGTATCGTCAATGCGGGGGCATCTCCCGTATTCGCCGACGTCGATCCGGATTCCCAGAACATCACCGTCGATACGATCCGCGCCGTGATGACCCCGCGTACCCGGGCGGTGATTTGCGTGCACCTGGCAGGCTGGCCTTGCGATATGGACCCCATCATGGATCTGGCGCGCGACCATGGCCTGTATGTGATTGAAGACTGTGCCCAGGCCCACGGCGCCCGGTATAAGGGACGCCCGGTGGGCTCCATCGGCCATGTTGGCGCTTGGTCGTTTTGCCAGGACAAGATCATGACCACCGGGGGCGAAGGCGGCATGGTCACGGTGAACGATACGGCGCTGTGGAAACGGATGTGGGCGTACAAGGACCATGGCAAATCCTGGGACGCCGTGTACGAGCGCGAACACCCCCCTGGCTACCGTTGGCTGCATGAGTCTTTCGGCACCAATTGGCGCATGCTGGAAATTCAGGCCGCCATCGGGCGGATCCAGTTGCGGCGTATGCCGGACTGGCATGCGGCGCGCGTGCGCAACGCCAGTCGCATCTGGGACTGCGCCCGCGTATTACCGGGTCTCCGGGTGCCCGCGGTGCCGGACGGGATCGATCATGCCGCTTATAAATGTTATGTGTTCGTCCGCCCGGAGGCGCTGGCATCCGGATGGTCTCGGGACAGGATTCAGCAGGCCGTCCTGGATCAGGGCGTCCCGGTGTACTCCGGGTCCTGTTCCGAGGTCTACCTGGAGAAGGCGTTCGATGGCACGGATTTCCGACCAGCCCAGCGTCTTCCGGTGGCTCGGGAATTGGGCGACGACAGTCTGATGTTTCTGGTGCATCCGACCCTGCAGGACGAGCATATCGATAAGACCTGCCAAGCATTGGGCGCCGTTATGACGCAGGCCGCGCGTTAAGGGGCTGCTGTGATCAATGTACGTTCGTGTCTGGTTTTTGCCTTCGACCTGCTGGCCGTGCTGGTGGCGTGGGTAGGGGCATATCTGATCCGCTTCAATCTGAATTGGCCCCGGACCGTGCATCAGGACATGGTGTACGGTGTGTTGATATTGCTGGTCGTCCAATTGATCGCCTGCCGTTGGGCGGGGTTGTATCGCGGCATGTGGAGCTTCGCCAGTCTGCCTGATCTGCGCCGCTTGGTTCGCGCTGTGGCCGTGTCCCTCGTGGCGGTCTTGGCGCTGGCTCTGTTCGGCAAGTCCTGGTTGCTGATCCCTCGCTCCGTCGTGGTGTTGTATCCCCTGCTGCTGCTGGTGGTGATGGGGGGCGGGCGTATCGCCTGGCGGTTGTGGCGGGAATCCCGGCTGTCTCCGGTTTCGGATGCGGAGCGCAGGCCGGTGGTGGTCGTGGGAGCGGGCACGGCGGGAGCGATGCTCGTGCGCGAACTGGCCCGAAGCCCGCAATGGCAAGTGGTGGCATTGGTCGATGACGATCGGCACAAACGGGGTCTGGAACTGAGCGGCTGCCGGGTCGAGGGCGCCACGGTAGATTTGCCCGGCGTGTTACGTCGCCATCAGGCCCGCCATGTGGTCCTCGCCATGCCTTCGGCTCCGGCCGAGGCGCTGCAGGCCGTGACCCGCTTGGCGACCAAGGCGGGTGCCACCCTGTTCACCATCCCGGGTCTGGCGGAACTGATGAGCGGTCGGGTGGCCATCAATGTGATGCGTCCAGTCAAGATCGAGGATCTGCTGGGGCGCAAATCCGTACGGATTGATAATGACAACGTGAAGGCCATGTTGCATGGCAAGCGCATTCTGGTGACCGGCGCTGGCGGATCCATCGGCAGCGAGTTGTGCCGACAGTTGTCGCGCTTCCAGCCAGAGAGCATCGTCTTGCTGGAGGCCAGCGAGTTCGCCCTGTACATGATCGAACAGTGGTTCGGCGAACACCAGCCGGACCTGCCCATTGTGCGCCTGGCGGGCGACGTCAAGGACCCCGCGCGCATGGCGCAGGTTTTTGCTCTGCACCGACCCCAGGTGGTATTTCATGCCGCTGCATACAAGCATGTGCCGTTGATGGAAATTGGCAATGCCTGGCAGGCAGTGCGCAACAATATCGCCGGTACGCTGACCGTGGCTCAGGCTGCCCGGGATGCGAACGCGGAACGGTTCGTATTGATTTCCACCGACAAGGCGGTCAACCCCACCAACGTCATGGGGGCGACCAAGCGTGTGGCGGAGATGGTCTGTGAAGTCATGCAGAACGGGCCGGGCACCACGCGGTTCCACATTGTGCGTTTTGGCAATGTTCTGGGTAGCACGGGCAGTGTGATCCCGAAGTTCCAATCGCAGATTGCTCAAGGCGGGCCGGTGACTGTGACGCACCCGGAAATCAACCGCTATTTCATGTCCATTCCCGAGGCGGCCCAACTGGTGCTGCAAGCTGCCGCCATGGGGCAGGGGGGCGAGATCTTCGTCCTGGACATGGGGCAACCGGTTAGAATCGCCGATCTGGCACGTAATATGATTCGCCTGTCAGGCTTTACAGAGTCCGAGATCCAGATCGAGTACACAGGTCTGCGTCCGGGCGAGAAGCTGTATGAGGAATTGCTGGCCGATGCGGAGGAAACTCTGCCGACACCACACGAGAAACTGCGCATCGCCCGGCCGCGCCCCGTACCTGAGGGATTGTACGAGGCGCTGACTGTCTGGTTGGCTCAGCCTCCTCAGGAGGACGCCGTGGTGCGTGCGGGTCTGAAGCGCTGGGTACCGGAATATCAACCTCGGAATCCGGGATGAATGAATCCGTAGCAAATGAATGGCATGACGTCCCTTGTGGAGTAAGAGGACGAGTTTGGTGAGTGATGAGATTGGCCTGAGGGGGCTGCTGGTTTTTGCCGGGTTGCCGTACTTACGAGAAAATTCAGACCTGCATGTATTGTGATGCCGATTCCTGCGTGCGTCGTGTTGCTGAGCATGTTTGCGGTCATTGTGCGCTGGGCGCTATGAAGAACAGCAAGGTCGGGATGGTGCATGGACATGGTGCATTACGTTGGTTGCCAGCGGCGCGTAGCGGCTGATCGTGGGTTAGGGCCCAGCAGGGCGGTTTCCCTGATCCTGCTGCTGTCGGCGCTGCTGATGGCGGCCGGCAGTCTGCGGAACCTGATCAGTCCGGCGGGCTACTGGGGCGCCTGGGGTGTGTGGCTGCTGCTGGCGCTGGCTGTGGCGTGGCCCCGGGGGCCGCTCGACCCGGCATGGCGGCGGCCGCGCTGGGTGATGGGATCGTATGGCGTGCTGTGCCTGGCGATGCTGCTGGCGGCTGCGGTGAATCGGGATGCGGCGACGGCCTATCAGGCGCTGAAGATCGCCGTGATCGCGCTCATGTTTTTGGCCATGTGGGGCCTGGCGCGGCATGCGGACTGGCGGCAGTTGGTCCGGGCGGCGGCAGGGGCCGTGATCGTGATGCTGCTGAGCCTGGCGATCTCCAAATACTGGACCGTTTCGGGCGGGCTGCGGCTCTACATCGGCAATCGGGAAGGTTCGGTGCTGGCTTCCTACGGCGTGCTATGGAAGGCCGGGGCGCTTTTCCTGCCGCTGTTCCTGGCGGACCTAGCGGTCCGGTCGGGCGCCTGGCGGACCAGCGGGCCGCTGGCGGCCGCGTGCCTGTTCATCACGCTGGCGGATGGCAGCCGTACCGGGCAGCTGGTGCTGGTGATGATCGGCGTGGGGTTCCTGGCCTATCTGCTGAGGCGGGGCGGCTGGAGTCTGTTGAACCGCAGCCTACGCTGGCTGTGGCTGATCCCGGTCTTGTTGTTCGTCTTCCTGTTGTTCAACAGCTGGCTGCATGGCGGGCCCGGCGATCCGGCGCGCATCCTGGATGCCGCCTGGACGCGGATGTTCGAGACCCGGCTGGGGGCCGGGGACCCTGCGCGCATGAAGCTGCTGCAGGCCGCGTTCGCGCAGATACCGCAGTGCCAGCCCTTTGGCTGCGGCTTCATGACTACCGGCGCCGACATTCATAACCGGGGGACGCTGATGCCCGTGCACAATGCCTATCTGGCCGCCCTGGGGGATTTCGGGGTGCTGGGGCTGGCCGGCATGCTGGGCTTCCTGGTGGCGGCGATCCTGCCGATCTGGCGGGCCTGGCGCGGGGATGTGGACCTGGAACAGGGGTTCTTCGTCGTGGCGACGGCAGGGTCCGCGCTGGCGTATGGCGTGGCCCTGATGCTGAATACCTTCACCACTGAAATGTCGGAATGGGGCTATCTGATCCTGATGCTGGCATTTGCCTGGGCGCCGCCTAAGACCTCCGCATGACAGGCCGTTCGACCCTGACCCGCGTGGCGCGGAACGCCGGGGCGCTCTACCTGGTGCATATCGTCTCTTTCCTGGTGCCGGTGTTCGAGATCCCCGTGCTGGCGCGCGCCCTGGGGGCCGCGCAGTATGGCCAGATCCTGTTCTGCCAGGCCTTGGCGCTGACGGCGTCGCTCTGGGTCGAATATGGTTTCAACATCAATGCGGCGCAGCAGGCCGCCCTGGCGCACGAACGGCCGTCCGATCTGAACCGCCTCTTTTCCCAGGTGCTGCTGGCCAAGTGCCTGCTGGCGGCGCCCGTCGTGCTGCTGCTGTTGGCCGCCTGGGGGATGGGGCTGCTGGACGCCTATCTGGGCGCGGTGGCGCTGCTGGCGTTCGTGCTGGCCTATTTTCTGGCGTTCGGCTTCAGCCCGATCTGGTATTTCCAGGGGCGCGAGCGCATGGCGGCGCCGGTCCTGCTGGATGTCGTCCTGCGCCTGTGCGGCCTGGCGATCCTGGCCGCGCTGGTGCGGACCCCGGACGATTTCTGGCTGGCGCTGCCGCTGCTAGCGATTCCGCCCATGCTGAACACGATCCTGACCAACATCTGGTGCCGGTATGAAATCGGCGCGCTGCGCTGGGATGCGGCCGGGGCTTGGGGCCAGATCCGCCAGGGCTTTCATTTCTTCGTTTACCGCAGCGCCAGCAGCCTGGCGATGTCGGCCGTTCCGGTTTTCCTGGGGGTGACGTCCGGCAAGCAAGCGGTGGGCGAATTCGCGCCCCCCGAGAAACTGATCAAGGGCATGACCAGCCTGGCCCTGCCGTTTCTGACGGCGGTGTTCCCGGTGTTTGCCCGCCGCCTGCGCGACCGGACGGACGCCGCCACGATGCGGATCCCCATCATCGTGCTGGCGGGCGTGGGCGTGACGGTGCTGGTCGGCGTCGCATTGGCGGCCTGGCTGGGGCCGTGGGTGCTGGATCTGATGCTGGGCCAGGGCTTTCCGGAAGCGCGCCTGGTTTATGATGCGCTGCTGGCGGTGGCCCCTCTGCGCATCATGAGCCAGAGCATCGCCATGATTCTGCTGATTCCCGCGGGTCGGGCGAAGCAGGCCAGCTATGTCATTTCGGCCGGATCGATCCTGGGGGTGCTGCTGGGCTCGTGCCTGTCGGTTTTTTACGGCGGCCTGGGGATGGCGGCCGGCCTGGTGGCGGCCGAGGCGGGCTTGCTGGCCGTGCTGCTGGGGGTGGCTGTGCGGGTGGTCCGGCGGGCCGGCGGATCGGCCCCGGATGCCGGGGTTGAGAGTGCGGAAGATCGGACATGAGAATTTTGCTGGTGGCGACGGGCTTGACCTTGGGCGGGGCGGAGCGCCAGGTGGTGGACCTGGCGAACCGGCTGGCGGGCCGGGGGCATGATGTGGCCATTGCCTATCTGGTGGGCGAAGCGACGCTGCGGCCGGTTGACGGGGTGGCCCTGTACCCCATGGGGTTCCGCAAATCGCCGGTCGGCCTGGTGCGGGGCTGCCTGCGCCTGGGGCGCCTGGTGCGCCGCTGGAAGCCGGACGTGGTGCACAGCCATATGGTCCATGCCAATCTGCTGACGCGCCTGGTGCGCCTGATCAGCCCCATGCCGCGCCTGGTCTGCACGGCCCACAGCACGCGCGAAGGCGGGCGCTGGATATGCCGCGCCTACCGTCTGACGGATGGCCTGGCGGACGTGTCGACCAATGTCAGCCGGGAAGCCGTCGCCGCATTCGAGCGCCAGGGCGCGGCCCCCACGGGGCGCATGCGGGCGGTCCATAATGGCATCGACTTGCGGCGATTTTCGGATGCGCCGGAATTGCGCGCCCGGTCCCGGCAGGAGCTATTCCCCCGGGACGACCGGCGCCTGCTGCTGACGGCGGGGCGGCTGGTCCAGGAGAAGAATCATGCCGGCTTGCTGCGGGTCTTCACCCTGCTGGCCGGGCGGCGCCCGGACGTCGATCTGTGGATCGCCGGCGACGGGCCGCTGCGGGACCGTTTGCAGCGGCAGTGCGCGGAGCTGGGGCTTGGGGACCGGGTGCGGTTTCTGGGGGCTCGCGAAGACGTGCCGGATCTGATGCGGGCTGCCGATGTGTTCGTGCTGCCGTCGCATTATGAGGGCTTCGGCCTGGTGGTGGCCGAGGCCATGGCGTCCGGCGCCCCGGTGGTGGCGACGGACGCGGGCGGGGTGGCCGAGGTCATGGACGGAACCGGATTTCTGGTGCCGGCGGGCGACGAAGATGCTTTGCTGCGGGCGCTGGACAGTGCTTTTTCGCTGGATGAGTCGTCGCGCGCCGCGATGGCGGCGGCTGCCCGGCGGCGTGCGGAGGACCTGGACATCGAACGTACGGTGGACGTATGGCTGCGGATCTACCAGGAGGCGCCGGCATGCTGACGATATTGACTCCGACCTACAACCGCCTGCACACCTTGCCGGCCTTGTATGACAGTCTGCGCGCGCAGGCGTCCCGGGAATTCGAATGGCTGGTGGTGGACGACGGCAGCACGGATGGCACGGCCCAATGGCTGCGGGCCCGCCAGG
Organism: uncultured Castellaniella sp.; assembly: GCF_937988725.1. Lineage (GTDB taxonomy): Bacteria > Pseudomonadota > Gammaproteobacteria > Burkholderiales > Burkholderiaceae_B > Castellaniella. The sequence continues at coordinate 263,577 of NZ_CALKHS010000001.1, forward strand.
ATGAGGAGGCCGCATTCCCGATCCGCGTGGTGGCGCAGCCCAATGGCGGCAAGCATGCGGCCCTGAATGCCGGGGCGGCGGCCGCGCAGGGGGACTGGATTTTCATCGTCGACAGCGACGACCGCCTGACCGCCGATGCGGTCGAATGCGTGCGGGCAGCGCTGGCCGATGCGGAAGTGTCGGCCGGAGTGGCCGGCGTGTGCTTTCGAAAAGCGCGCCTGGATGGCGGCTTGCTGGGGCGCCCGTGGTCCGGCCCGGTGCCACTGACGGCGCGTCCCAGCTGGGTCGGGCGGCAGGTCCAGGGGGATCTGGCCTACGTGTTCCGCGCCCCGGTCATGAGATCGCTGCCGTTTCCCCTCGTCCCCGGGGAAAAATTCGTGCCGGAACTCTATATCTGGAACCGGATCGCCGACGCGGGGGACATCCGCTACTATCTGGATCGCGCGATCTACCTGTGCGAGTATCTGCCGGATGGGTATACCCGGAACTTCCGGTCGCAGCTGAAATCCAATCCGGGAGGCTTTCTGTTGTTCTATGCCGATCAGGTCTACAGGGAACCGCGCTGGCGGGACCGGTTGAAGGCTCTGGTCCGCAGTCTTCAGTGTCTCGCGTATTGCGCCGCCAAAGCCAGATCCTCGCAGGAAAAGAACGTTTGACGATGACCAGCATTGCGATTGTGGCCCACCATGCCGTGGACATGTTGAATTTCCGCGGCGATCTGATCAAGGCATTGTGCGCCGCCGGCGTGCGGGTGGTGTGCCTGGCGCCGGACTATACGGACAAGGAATCGTCCCAGGTCCGGGACCTGGGCGCGGAACCCGTTTCGTACAGCTTGCAGCGCACCGGCATGAATCCGCTGCGGGATCTGGCGGATGCCCTGGCCCTGGCCCGGCTGCTGCGCCGGCTGCGGCCCGACATCGTCTTTGTGTTTTCGATCAAGCCGGTGATCTATGGATCGATGGCGGCCTGGCTGGCGCGCGTGCCGCGCCGGGTAGCGATGATCGAGGGCGCGGGCTATGCGTTCACGGATACGGGCCAGCCCATCGGCTGGAAGCGGCGCGTGCTGCGCGCGCTGGTCTGCGGCCTGTACCGGGTCGCTTTGTCCCGGGTGCATCGCGTGGTTTTCCTGAACGAGGATGACCGCCGGGATTTCGAATCTCACCGGCTGGCGGACCCGGGTCGCTCCGTGGTGCTGGGCGGCATCGGCGTGGACCTGGACGCCTGGCCCGTCGCGCCGGCCGTCACGGAACCGGTGACGTTCATCCTGGTGGCCCGGCTGCTGCGGGAAAAGGGCATCGTCCAGTTCGCGGACGCCGCTCGGCAGGTGCTGCGACAGCATCCCGGCGCGCGCTTCATCCTGCTGGGCCGGCTGGATACGAATCCGGGCGGCCTGGGACAGGCCGAGGTCGAATCCTGGGTCCGGGAAGGGATTCTGGAATGGCCCGGCCACGTGGCGGTCAGGCCCTGGCTGTCGCAGGCCAGCGTGTTCGTTCTGCCGTCGTTCTATCGGGAAGGCGTGCCCCGGAGCACCCAGGAAGCCATGGCGATGGGGCGGCCCGTCATCACGACGGACTCGACCGGCTGCCGCGACACGGTGGACGAGGGCGTGAACGGCTACCTGGTGCCGGTGCGCGACGTGGACGCCTTGACGCGGGCGATGCTGCGTTTCGTCGATGAACCGGCTAGCATTGCGGAAATGGGCGCCGCCAGCCGCAGAATGGCTGAAGAACGCTTCGACGTGCGCAAAGTGAATCAACGACTGATCAACTGGCTGCTGGGCTGAGATGGAGCGTTCGGACGTGACTGATTATCAGCGTCGGCATTCCCGGTGGTACGAGGTCCTGATCCTGGGGGCCCCGTTCCAGATCGTGGCCGGGCTTTGCTTCGTGCTGCTGGCGCCGGCGCTGGTGTTCTGGGGCGTCGATTTCTGGCAATACCCGGATCTGGTGCAGCGAACGACGCTGATGGCGGCGGGGGCCGCCTTCGTGGTGCTGGTCGTCGTGCTCCGGCGCCTGGCGCGGGTGTCGGGCGGCGCCATCATGGCCCATATCGTGCCGATCGTCACCGGGGTGTTCCTGCTGGCGTTCGCCGTCCTGTTCTTCAGCCGCAGCAGCTATTCCCGCCCGGTTCTGCTGTCGGCGTACTGCCTGAGCATGGCATGGTGCTATGCCGGCTATGCGGTGGGCCGGCGCTATCGCAAGCTGAAATTCGCCGTGCTGCCCATGGATCCGCCCAGCACCCTGGAATCCTCGCAGAATCTGGAGATCCGCCACCTGACCGAGCCGGATCTGCAGGGCGTGCGCTATGACGCGCTGGTGGCGGATCTGCGGGGCGGGCGGATGACGCCGGAATGGGAACGCTTCGTGGCGCAGTGCATCCTGGCGCACATCCCCGTCTTCCATGTCCGCCAGGTCACGGAGGCCCTGACGGGGCGCGTGCGCATCGACCATCTGTCGGAAAACGAGGTGGGCGCCCTGCTGCCGTCGCCGCTGTACACGGTGTGCAAGCGCCTGATCGACATCGCGGGGGTGCTGCTGACGATTCCCCTGACCGTGCCCCTGATGGCGCTCACCGCGCTGGCGATCCGCCTGGACAGCAGCGGCCCGGCCCTGTTCGTGCAGAATCGGGTCGGCCTGGGCAATCGGGATTTCCGGATCTACAAGTTCCGCAGCATGCGGCTGGACGCGGAGGCCGACGGCGCGCGCCTGGCCTGTACGGATGACGAGCGCATCACGCGCGTCGGCCGCGTCATCCGCAAGACCCGCCTGGACGAATTGCCGCAGCTCTGGAACGTGCTGAAGGGCGACATGAGCCTGATCGGCCCCCGTCCCGAGCAGCGCGTCTTCGTCGATCAGTTCGAAGCCGAGATCCCTTTCTACATCTATCGCCACGTCGTGCGCCCGGGCATCACGGGCTGGGCGCAGGTGATGCAGGGCTACACCAGCGATGCGGACGCCACCCGGATCAAGATCCAGCACGATTTCTACTACATCAAGCACTTCTCGCTGTGGCTGGACATCCTGATCGTCTTCAAGACCGTGCGGATCCTGCTGACGGGGTGGGGCGCGCGCTGATTTTCAGAACGCGGGCCTGCAATAACTCAACGGACCTGCGCAGGTTAGGAAGCTTATGCGCTTCCTGATGATGGGCGATGATGATCATATTTACTACATGTAAAGGCCATATGGGACCTGGGAACGGGTAACATGAACATTGTTCTGATGAGCGCCAGCCATGTACAAGCTCCAACTTTCTCCTCCGGTTCTCGACTGGGCCGCAGCCGATGCGGGCCTGAGCCTTGTTGCTATTGCTGAGAAGTTGAGCCGGCATAGCGTAGACGACATCTTGCAGGGCCGCCTGACCGAACCTCAGGCCGAAAAATTTGCTCAGATTGCCAAGATTCCGTTGGGCTATTTGTTCATGCAGGAACCTCCGCGCCCTCGGCAGGCCGGTGTGGCCGACTTCAGAACGGTGGTGGGTCCCGCGCCCTTGAGCAAAGATTTTTTCGACGTGTTCGATGATGTTCAGTACAAGCAGGATTGGTACCGGGACTACTTGGAAAGTGTTGGAGCCACGCCTCTGGAATTTGTCGGAAAATTTTCTGGCAGCGATGCCAGCGTCCAGCAAATAGCGGTTGATGTTCGGCAGGCACTGCACTTGAACGAGGCGGATCGACGGCATTTGCAGTCGCCCAATGATCTGTATGCCTTGCTCGTGGAACGTTGTGAGAACATTGGCATCCTGGTTTTCAAGAATGGCGTGGTGGGCAATAACACGCATCGCCCGCTTTCCGTCGAAGAGTTCCGTGGGTTTGTCTTGTGCGACTCCTTGGCTCCCGTTATTTTCATCAATGGTGCCGATGCTCCGGCGGCATGGGTCTTTACTCTGGTGCATGAATTGGGGCATATCTGGCTGGGTGATTCGGGAATTTCGGATGCCAAGCCAAACACCCATAATGCGCGCGAGGCGCAATGCAATGCCATCGCTGCCGAAGTGCTGGTACCCCAGATCTTATTCAGAGAATTTTGGGCTGCTCAGGATTCCAGGCAGCCTCTGCTCCAGATAATCGCTGCAGGGCGGCTTCATTTTCGTGTCAGCGAATTGGTCATTGCCAGACGTGCCTTGGATTTGAGCTTGGTGTCGCGTCAGCTGTACGACCAGGTCTACGAACAGAGCAAAAGGCATGCACAAGCTAACGGCGGAGGTGACTTTTACCGCACTGTAAATGTCAGGAATAGTAGGAAATTCACGGCACGTGTTTCCTCGCTTGCCATGTCCGGCATGGTTTCCTTTAGAGAGGCCGGCAGACTGTTGAATGTGGCCCCCGCAAGAATAGCAACCCTCTATCAGAAAAATCATGCGCTACCTGCTTGATTCCGATGTCTTGATCGCAGCCAAGAGCGTTCACTACAAGCCAGGATTTTGTGAGGCGTTTTGGCAATGGCTGGATGACAGCCATGCTGCGGATGTGATTTGCAGCATCGACAGGGTCCGTGATGAATTGCTCCAGGGGGATGGCGACGACCATTTGGTCCAGTGGGCGAGGAACAAGGAACCCACCGGCTTCTTCCAGGAAACAAAAGGACTGATGGGGAAGTTCGGAGACGTGTCGAACTGGGCGATGAGCAGGCTGCCACCATATCGGCCTGCCGGGCTGCAGAAATTTCTCAGGGCGAATGCTGCGGACGCTTGGCTGGTAGCCTATGCTGCGAGTTTCAGTAATGAATACACCATCGTGACTAACGAGGTAGGCGCGCCGGAAGGGCGAAGAGACGTCAAACTGCCGGATGCGGCGGCGGCCTTTGGAGTGCCGACCATACGGCTGTTTGATCTGCTGGATCTCGCGGCATATGGCACGTTCAATCTTAGGCATCCGTAAAGATGCATGACCCCTTGAGCGTGGTAACGATTCCAGCGACACAGAGACGTTACCTTGCTAGCAGCTTTTCAGAACGCGCCTTCCAGCACCCGGGCGCTGGCCCGAATGGCGCGGACGATCTCCGGGGCCGCTGCCGCAAGATTCCGGTGGGCGCATAGCACGGATTCTATGGCGCCCAGGATATGCCGGATCTGCTCCGACGGCTGATCGATATCCAGCTTTGACGCAAAATGGAGCAGGCCCAGGCGAGCGGAAAAGAAGCTCTTCTGGCCGGCCAGCCGCAGCGCCAGGGAATCATTGGGCAGATAGGCGGTGGTGTTGACGATGTCGTAGGCGGGCGCCAACCTGGCGTCACGAGCCGTGGGGTCCGAGCTCCGTCAGAGCGCCGCTATGCCCTTGAGGGGCGCCTACTGTGACTGTGATGAGTGATTCCGCACAATGTCTCCAGGTGTAAAGAGCCCCCGAAATTCCGGCTTGGATCGTCTACCCTAAAAGGAAGCTTACGATTTCGCCTGAGTGGCGCCGATTTGATGTCCCAAACACTCAAATACCGCCCGGAGGTCGATGGACTGCGCGCGGTCGCGGTCCTGGCTGTCATGCTGTTCCATGCGAAGATTCCCGGGTTCCCGGGAGGATTCGTCGGGGTGGATGTCTTTTTCGTGATCAGCGGCTATCTGATCACGGGAATCCTGCTGCGGGAGCTGGATTCGGACTCGTTCTCCATCGTCGCTTTCTACGAGCGGCGCGTCCGCCGGATTCTGCCGGCGCTGTTCCTGGTCCTGCTGGCGTGCATCCCCCTGGGCTGGTTCCTCATGTCCCCCTACGACTTCCAGCGCCTGGGCCAGGGCATGATGGCGGTGATCGCCTTCGTGTCGAACATCCTGTTCTGGAGAACGACGGACTACTTCGCGGATACGGCGGACAACCCCTTGCTCCATACCTGGAGCCTGGGGGTGGAGGAGCAGTTCTACATCTTTTTCCCGCTGTTCCTCTGGTGCGTCTGGCGCTACGCGCGCGGCTGGCTGGCGTGGGCCATGGTGCTGGCGGCGGCGGTGTCCCTGGCGATCAGCGCGTGGTGGGTGCAGTCCGGGTGGGTGGTCCCGGCCTTCTACCTGATTCCCACGCGGGCATTCGAGCTGCTGCTGGGGGCCTTGCTGGCGGGCGCCGCGCTCCGGGGGCGGCTGCCGGATCCGGGGGAGAAAATCTCCGGCGCCCTGGCCTGGGCGGGCCTGGGAGCCATCGTGTGGGCCGTGGCGATGTTCAGCAAGGACACGCCGTTTCCCGGCTGGCATGCCCTGGCGCCCGCCGCGGGGGCGGCGCTGGTCCTGGCCTTCGTGCGGGCGGACAGCGTGCTGGGGCGGCTGCTGTCGTGGCGCGCGATGGTGGGGGTCGGCCTGATCTCCTATAGCGCCTACCTGTGGCATCAGCCGGTCTTCGCTTTCTCTCACCTCGCCGGCTGGAAGCCCGGCCTGGCGGCCAGCCTGGGTCTGATCGCGGCGAGCCTCCTGCTGGCGTGGCTGAGCTGGCGCTATGTGGAGCATCCGTTCCGCAATCGGGCGCGCATGTCCCGCCGGGCCGTGTTCGGATGGGCGGGGGTGGTGTCGGCGGGCCTGCTGGGCTGCGGGGCCTGGCTGGTGGCGACCGGCGGGGTTGCCAGCCGGTATACGGCCGAGGAGCTGCAGTGGTGGCGGTACGCGGACGTCGATCTGCAATCGGACTATGTCACCCGGCGCTTCCAGGCGCATGCGGGCGCGTTCACCCCGGATGCGAAGCGGAAGGTGCTGCTCATGGGGGACAGCTACGCCCAGGATTTCGCCAATATGGCGCACGAGGCCGGCGCCTGGCATGACGCGCAGGTCCGGACGGTCTATGTGCCGGCGATCTGCCAGATGGTGGATGTGGAGGAAGACGTCAGCGAGCATATCGCGCCGATCGACAGGCCGGTCTGCGCCGACGCGCCCAGCGTCCGCTCGTCGATGTCCCTGATCGGGCAGGCGGACATCGTGGTGCTGGCGGCGAGCTGGAAAGAGTGGTCCGCCCGGCTGCTGCCGCGGACGATCTCCCATATGGGCCTGCGCGCGGATCAGCGCCTGTTCGTGATCGGCCCGAAGCATTACCCCCCTGTGGACATCCGCAAGCTGCTGGCCCGGGGGGATATCGGCCGCGCGGCCCGGCGGGTCCGGGTCCCCGAGGGGGTGTCCAAGGTCAATCGCCTGCTCGCGATGAGCCTGCCGCCGGATGTGTTCGTCGATCAGATCCATATCGTGTGCGGTCCGGACGAGCAGTGCCCGGCGGTGACGGGCCGGGACAAGCTGATTTCCTATGACGGCGGGCATTTGACCCGGGCGGGGGCCGCGTACATCGGGAAGAAGCTCTTTGCGGAATCGGCGCTGGCCGATGTGCGCTAGGATGCCGGATGCATCCGGAGCCCGGCCGTCGCTTTTGCCATGCGCGCCGCTCGTGCGCTTCGTGGCGGCTGCGGGGCGAATCCGTGGCGGCCGAATGGTAAAATCCTGTTGCAGTTGTTGAATCTGCGGGGTTTGCCGGAACGCGTGTCCCCGATAGAAAAATATCCGGCCCGGATCGCCCGGGCCCAGGAGGGGAAGTGAAGGTCGGTCTGTTCTGCTATTCGAATTCGACGAACGTGGGGGATTTCATCCAGACCCTGGCCGTCGCCCAGCATCTGGACCAGGAATACCATCTGGTGGATCGGGACTTCATGAACCGGTACGACGGCGAGCCGATGGCGGTCGTCATGAACGGATGGTTCACGGACGAGCCTGGCAACTGGCCGCCTTCGCCGGCTATCATCCCGATCTTCCTCGGTTTCCATATCTCCAGGGAATCCGTCTCGGTCGTCCGCGACCACAAGGACTATTTCGCGCGCCATGCCCCCATCGGCTGCCGGGATCACATGACGGCGGCCGTCATGAAAGAATGCGGCATCGACGCCTACGTCAGCGGATGCGCCACCATGACCTTCCCCAGGCGGCCGGCCGATGCGGCAGCCGACCGGGTCGTGCTGGTGGACGAGCCCCTGCAGCATTTCCTGCGTTCGGAGCGCAAGGACTTCGCCTTCGTCTCGCACGAACTGGAGCCCTATATGTCGCAGACGCTGCGATTCCAGGCGGCCAGGGAGCTTCTGGATTTCTATCGGGAAAACGCGGGCCTGATCATCACCCGCCGCATCCATTGCGCCATGCCCTGCGCGGCGATGGGCATCCCGGTCGTGTTTTCCGGCCTCAAGGACGGTAGAACCCGGATCGTCGACATCCTGGGCCTGCACTGCCAGCAGGCAAAGCGCTACCCCCGCAGCCGCCTCGCGGATTTCCCCAGGAAAACGATCGAGTTCGAGGACAAGAAGCGCCAGATCACCGAAGACCTGCACGCCCGCCTGAAGGCCGTGGGCGTCAAGGTGAAGGTCCCGGCGTAGCGGACCGCGGGGGGCGCCATGGCAAGGCCTGGGAGTGGTTTCGGCGGGCGTGCCGCGTACCTGTGCATGCTGCTGACTGTGGCCGTGGCTGCGATCATGGCGGCTTTCAGCGGGCCAGCCTGGGCTGCCAACCAGCCCTGCAGCGGCCGCAAGGGCGGGATCTCGCATTGCCAGGGTGAAACCTTTGTCTGCAACGACGGTTCCGTCAGCGCCAGCAAGCGCTCGTGCAGCGCTTCGTCCGCGGGCCGGGGTTTCGCCCCCGCTCCCGCCAGGCGGTCAGCCACGCCATCGGCGGGGGAGTCGCCCTGCTCGTGCCGCGCCGGCACGTATTGCACAGGTCCCCGGGGCGGCCGTTACTGCTATTCGGACAGCGGCAGGAAAAGCTACCTGAGGAAGTGACGACCATGTCCATCAATCGCCAATCTTTCCAGTCCCTGATCACCGCGCTGGACCTGCGACCGCACCCGGAAGGCGGCCATTACCGCGAAGTCTTCCGCTCTGGGCTGCGGGTGTCGTTCCAAGGGACGCAGCGCAGTGCCGGGACGTCAATCTATTACCTGCTGGCGCAGGGCGCGCATTCGGCCTGGCATCGCATCGATGCCGATGAGATCTGGTGTTTCCACGCGGGCGGCCTGCTTGATCTGCACGTGCTGCTGACCGATGGCGGCTTGCGGACGCATCGCCTGGGCGATGCCCTGGCCCACCCCGGCGCTGTGTACCAGGCGGCGGTTCCCGCAGGCAGCTGGTTCGCGGCGGAGCTGGCGGATCCGGACGATTTCGTGTTGGCGGGCTGCCTGGTGGCGCCCGGCTTCGAGTTTTCCGGTTTCCGATTGGCCGACGAGGCGGATATGGCGGATGCCGTCGGGCGTCACGGCGCCTGGATCCGCCGGCTGCTGGCGAAGCCTGACGGTAGCCGCGAAGCGGCGGAGGACCGGCCGGGCGGTCTGTATCCCGGGTGACTGACGGAATGGCTGGCACCCGCTATTCCGGCTGCCGAATCCGCCGCGAGAAATCCTCCACCGGCCCGGCCCGCGCCGCGCGCTGCGTGACATCCGCCTGCGCGCGCAAGACGCTCAGCGGCTGGCTGGTGTCCAGGCCGTGATGCCGGTACAGGTATTCCGGCAGGTACCCCGATAGGATCAGGCGGATGTCCATGGGCAGGCCGGGCACGATGGGCCGGACCATGTCGTAGACCAGGGTTGTGCAGTTGGCCGTCAGGGTGTTGTAGAACTGCGGGGCGTCGGCCAGGCGGTTGGCGCTGTCCACGTAGGCCAGGAACAGCCGGCGCATCGCGGCCTGGGGCATGCGCACGGGATACAGGAAGAGTCGTTCTTCGCGCGGGCCGGCGCGCACGTAGAGAATGTCGCGCTCTTCCGCGGCGACGATGCTGCGTTCGAACTGCTTGAAGAATCCGCCGACGGCGGAAAAGGATTCCTTGCGTTCCTTGCGGATTTCCACGGAAAACGCCAGGTGTCGCCCGTCGCTGAAGCCGAAGGACACCAGGGTGTGCGCGATGGCCGGCCCCATCCAGTAGGACAGGGCCATGTCCACGGACTGCAGGGTATCCAGATCGTAGGATGCATCCTGCCAGCGGACGGTGTAGTCGGTTTCGCCGCGCCAGTCGAAGTTGCGGACGTTGCGCAGCGTGACCACGGAACCCTGGACGCGGCCCGTCAGGCTGCGGGCCACGTCGTCGGCCCAGTCCCGGTGATTCGAGGGCGCCAGGCTGATCCACCAGGCGGCCAGGATCATGGCCGCCGCGCCCAGCGCCCATCGGGCCGGCACGGCGTAGCGGTGCTGGATCCACAGGGAAGCCAGCCCCGCGCACACGCTGGCCGCCCACAATCCCATCCAGACCAGCCGCAGCCAGTGCCCGCCGGGCGCCTGGATCCAGAGCGCGGTCAGCCCCCAGGCCAGGGCCAGCAGCAGGACGAGGGACAAGAGGCTGTGAGTCAGAATGTGCATGAAGATGGCGCGGATCCCGGGCGGACCTTGTGGATGAGCTTGCCGCCCTAGTGTATCTGTATCGGGGTTTGCCGGGCTTGGCCCGCTTTCGCGGTATAGTTTCCAGGCCGTACCCCCTGGCGGGCGTATTCCGCGTCCGCACGACTTGGAGTCAAAGCCATGAGCGGTGAATACATTCTGAAGTCCAGCGGTGACAAGTTCCTGTTCAATCTCAGGTCCGGAAACCACCAGGTCATTCTGGCCAGCCAGCGATATGCCAGCAAGGCGTCGGCGCAGGGGGGAATCGAGTCCGTCCGGAAGAACTCCCCCAGCGATGCGCGCTACGGGCGGTTGACGGCGAAGGACGGTTCGCATTATTTCACCCTGACCGCGACCAACGGCGAAGTCATCGGCACCAGCGAGATGTATCCCACTACGGCTGCCCGGGACAAAGGCATCGAATCGGTCAAGGCGAACGGCCCGGCGGCGCCCGTGCAGGACCAGACCTGAGCCTGGCTTTCCGCCGGGCGGCGACCGGCTCACGGGCCAGGGACCATCGCGAATCCGATTCCCCCGGCCCGGGAACCAGCGTTGCATCCGGCGCTGGCGCCGCGCCGCGTGAATTAAACTGACCCTTTCAATCACCGTCGGATGACGCCCCATGCGCCTGCTCATCGCCCTGCTTCTGCCCTGGCTGGCTTTCTTCACCATCGGCCGCCCCCTGGCGGGGATCGTCTGCCTGATCCTGCAGATCACCCTGATCGGCTGGATCCCGGCGGCCATCTGGGCCGTGTATGCGCTCAGCCAGTACAACACCGACAAGAAGATCGAAAAGGCGCTGGGCCGCTGAGACTCCGCTGCGAAATCAGGCGCCTCTGTCTCTTCCAGCCAACAGCCGCGCGCGCTTTCCGGCAGTAGAATCATCCACTGGATTTTTCCCTCTCAGGTGGGATCATGCCGATGTCTGCTTCAACCGCCCCGGTCGCGTCAGCGGCGGCGGCTGTTCCCGCCACTGCGCCGGATTCCGGCGCCCTGATCGCCGGCGTTCGCGTCGGCGGGGCCTGGTCCGAAGACCTGCAGGCGCGCTGCCGGCGCTGGCTGTCGGATCATGGCCTGGGCGATCTGATCGAGCAGGACGCCGGCGTCGATGCGTGGGGACCTTGGCAGCGGTTCCGCTTGTCGTGGCCGCAGGCCGCGGATCTGGACACCGCTGGGTTGGCGCAGTCGCTGCGCCTGTCCCCCGACGACAGCGACCGCGACCTGGACGCCGAGATCCTGGCGGCGCTGCTGCTGTCCCCCGTCCCTTTCGATTTTCCCAGCCTGGACGAATGGCAGTCCGCCGTGCGGCTGCGGCGCTTCATCGTGCAGGCCGGACGGCGCACTGTGCTGGCCTTCGATACCGAACAGGCCGAACGCCCGGACTGCTGGCGCTGGTCCGAGGAGACCGGCTTCATCCTGCTGCCGGGACATGAACTGATCCCGTCGCTGGAACAGACGCTGTGGCCGGACGTGTCCGGTCGCTTGTATTCCTTTTCCTGCTACCGGGCGACCGAATACGTGCTGCTCCTGGCGATGGCGCGGGAACTGCAGGTCAGCAATCCGGCGGCGCTGGCCGCGCTGCAGGCCCAGTGGCAGCGCAAGGCCATCCAGTCAGGCCCGTTTCACGACGCCTTCCTGCATGAATACGGGTCGCTGCAGGCGCCGCTGCCGCCCCGGTATTACGTGCCGGGCGACCGCCTGTGGTTTCGTAACCCGCACGAGCCTTCCGCCAATGTCGAGGGCTACGAAGGATCCTGGGTGTTCTACCTGGGGCAGGGGCATTTCACCAATTTCTGGAAGCCCGACCAGCCCTATACCCTGACGTATAAGTGCGTGGAAATCCATCACTGGCGGCATGGATTGCGCCAGGATGCGGCCGCCAAGGCCTGGATGGACGAGTCCATCGTCGAAGCCCGCGTGGCCGAGACGCTGGCCGACCCCTTGGCGACGAACCGGATACTCGATCGCATGATGCGTCTGCGTGACCCGGCCGGCGTCTACGACCAGGGCGGCTGCATCGACGCGTCCCGCGAGGCTGTGCGCTGCGTGCGGCCCGGGACGTTCGATCTGGGCTTCTGAGCCCTACAGGAAGCGATCCAGGATCTTCCGGCTGGCCCGATCCAGCGCGGCCAGGTCGCGAACCAGGAAGTGCACGCCGCAGGCGTCGGCGATCAGCAGCGTGTTGGCCGAGAGGCGGCGGATGTCGTCCTCGCTTTTCAGGGTCAGCACGGCGGGGCCGCGATCCGTGACGACGTCCCAGCGGCTGGGCGTGGCCCAGCCCGATGCCCGGTGGATGCGCAGGATCTCGGGCTTGAAATCCCGCTGGGCCAGGTCTTCGGCGATCAGGCGCTGCGGGGTTTCGGGCAGGTCCTGCAGGCGGTCCACCCAGGCCTGTTCCTGGGCCTGGGCGTCCACCAGCGAAATGCTTTCGTCCGGGGCGCTGATCGGGAAGCTGCGCACGGGGGTCACGATCACGTCGGGCCGGCCCGTTCGCGACAGCAGCAGGCGGCCGAAGTTGTCCCGGGACAGGGTGAAGTCCGCCGGGCGCGGCATCCCCGCGGCGGAAGACGAGGACGTCGCGCCCGGACCCGGCGGTGCGGGGTCGGCGGCCGGCGGCGTGTCGTGCTCAGGAATCGGAATCATCATCGGCCTCGTGGGCGGAGTGCCCGGTTGCGCGCGACGGCGGCAGCGCGCCCTGCAGCTGGGCCTGGTACAGGCGCGCATAGGCGCCTTCGCGGGCCAGCAGTTCGTCGTGGCGGCCGATCTCGACGATGCGGCCGCTGTCCATCACCACCAGGCGGTCGGCCTCGCGCAGCGTGCTCAGGCGGTGGGCGATGGAAATCGTGGTGCGGCCCTTGACCAGGTTGTCCAGGGCCTTCTGGATTTCATTTTCGGTCGCCGTGTCCACCGACGAGGTCGCCTCGTCCAGGATCAGGATCGGCGGATCGATCAGGATGGCCCGGGCGATGGAGATGCGCTGGCGCTCGCCCCCCGACAGGGCCTGGCCCCGCTCGCCCACCAGCGAATCGTAGCCGTGCGGCAGGCGCAGGATGAATTCGTGCGCGTGCGCGGCGCGGGCGGCCGCGATGATGTCCGCGCGGCTGGCGTCGGGGCGGCCGTAGGCGATGTTCTCGGCCACGCTGCCGTAGAACAGGAAGGGTTCCTGCAGCACCAGGCCGATGTGGCGCCGGTAGTCGCTGATCGCGTACTGGCGGATGTCGATGCCGTCCAGGCGGATGGCGCCCTGGGACACGTCGTAGAAGCGGCAGATCAGGTTGACCAGCGTGCTCTTGCCCGAGCCGCTGTGGCCCACCAGGCCGACCATTTCGCCGGGGGCGATGTCCAGGCTCAGGTCCTGGATCACGCTGCGGTTGCCATAGCGGAAACCGATCCGGCTCAGTTCGATGCGCCCCCGGATCTGGTTCATGGGGCGGGGCTCGGCGGGTTCCGGCACGCTGGACACGTGGTCCAGGATGTCGAAGATGCGCTTCGCGCCGGCTGCGGCCCGCTGGGTCACGGACACGATGCGGCTCATGGAATCCAGGCGCACGTAGAACCGGCTGATGTAGGCCAGGAACGCCGTCAGGACCCCGACCGTGATGGCCTGGCGCGACACCAGCCAGATGCCGAACACCCAGACCACCAGCAGGCCCAGCTCCGTCAGCAGGGTGACGGTGGGCGTGAACAGCGACCACAGCGCATTGACCCGGTCGTTGATCGCCAGGTTGCGGTCGTTGGCCTCGCGGAAACGCGCGACTTCGCGCTTTTCCTGGGCGAAGGCCTTGACCACGCGGATGCCGGGGATGGTGTCGGCCAGCACGTTGGTGATTTCCGACCAGACGCGGTCGGCCTTTTCGAAGCCGTGGCGCAGCCGGTCGCGCACCCAGTGGATCATCCACAGGATGATGGGCAGGGGCGCCAGGGTCGCCAGCGCGAGCCAGGGATCGATGGACAGCAGGATGGCCGCCGTCATGACGATCATCAGGATGTCGGTGAAGAAATCCAGCAGGTGCAGCGACAGGAACAGGCAGATGCGGTCGGATTCCGAGCCGATGCGGGCCATCAGGTCGCCCGTGCGCTTGCCGCCGAAATACTGCAGCGACAGCTGCTGCAGGTGCTGGTAGGTGCTGGTGCGCAGATCGGCGCCGATGCGCTCGCTGACCCAGGCCAGGATGGCGCTGCGCCCCCAGCCCAGGGCCCAGGCGACCAGGGATGAGGCCAGCAGCCCGCCCAGATACAGCGTCACCAGGTTCCAGTGGATCGGCTCGCCGTTCTGGAAGGGGATCAGCACGTCGTCCATCAGCGGCATGGTCAGGTACGGCGGCACCAGCGATGCGCCGGTGGAAATCAGCGTCAGGACCAGGCCGATGCCCAGTTGCCGGCGGTAGGGGCGGGCGAAGCGCCACAGGCGAAACAGCGAACTGGCGCGGGGCGGCTGCGTGTCCTTGGCGGCGATGTCCGCGGCGGGCGCGGGCGGCGCGTCGTCCGATGGCTGGCGCAGGGATTCGTGGCGGGCCAGCAGCCGCAGCGCCTGGGGATGGCTGTCCATCGTGTAGCGCCAGCGCGCCAGGCGGGCGTGTTCGTCCACCAGCTCCAGGCTGCCCACGCCGGCGTGATCCTGCAGTTTCAGGTGCAGGTCGGGGCGCAGCGGCCAGGACCGGCAGGACTGCGCGTCGGCGCCGCAGAACAGCCAGCGGCGGTCGGTTAGGACCAGCAGGCTGTCGGCGTACTGCAGTTGGCCATCCAGGTTCAGCGGCAGCCATTCCAGCGGATGCTCGTCCGCCGCCAGTTGGGCCGAGAGCGTGTCGTGCCATGCGGCGGGCAGGCCGGGCGGGCAGGCGGCCGCCGCCGAGGATTCGAGAATGGGATCCTGCATGGATGATGGGCTGGGGAGAGATAGGAAGATCTGTCAGACAGCAGGAATATAGATCGGAATCGCTGCGAACATGCGAATACCGTTGCGCCGGCGTCACAATCGTCAACGGTTTTTCTGTGCGGCGCAACGGCGCAAGATTATGATGTGTGCCGTTGTTCGACAGGCGTGACTACGAAGGCGCCTGATCTCGGCGGCACTCGGCCCCCCGGCCAGACCCTTTTGACATGGTTCGCTCATGGAAAACAAGAATATTGAGATTCTCAATATGGTGTATCTGCGGGGGCCGAACATTTGGGCCTATCGCCCCGTCATCGAAGCGATCGTGGACATCCACGATCTGGAAAACTATCCCTCCAACGTCATCCCCGGGTTTTACGAGCGCCTGAGCGCCTGGCTGCCTTCGCTGATCGAGCACCGCTGCAGCATCGGCGAGCGCGGTGGCTTCCTGCAGCGCGTGCGCGAAGGCACTTGGCCGGCGCACATCCTGGAACACGTCACCCTGGAACTGCAAAGCCTGGCGGGCATGCCCGGCGGCCTGGGGCGAGCGCGGGAAACGTCGCTGCGCGGCGTCTACAAGGTCATTCTGCGGGCCTGGTACGAAACCCTGACGCGCGAAACCCTGTATGTCGCCCGCGACCTGGTGATGGCGGCCATCGAGGACCGGCCCTTCGACGTGGCCGGCGCCGTGGAACATCTGAAGGATCTGGCGGAATCGCTGGGCCTGGGGCCCAGCACGGCCTGCATCGTGGATGCCGCCGATGACCGCGACATTCCCGCCATCCGCCTGAGCGACGCGAATCTGCTGCAGCTGGGCTACGGTGCCCGCCAGCGCCGCATCTGGACGGCGGAAACCAGCCGCACCAGCGCCATCGCGGAAGGCATTTCCCGCGACAAGGACTTGACCCGCCAGCTGCTGCAGGCCTGCGGCGTGCCGGTGCCCGAAGGCCAACTGGTGGCCGATGCCGCCGATGCCTGGGAAACCGCGCAGGACATCGGCCTGCCCGTGGTGGTCAAGCCGTCCGACGGCAACCACGGCCGGGGCGTCTTCACCTGCCTCACCTCGCAGGCCCAGATCGAGGCCGCCTACGCGGTGGCGGTGGACGAGGGCAGCGGCGTGATGGTGGAACGCTTCATCGAGGGCGACGAACACCGCCTGCTGGTGGTTGGCGGCAAATTGGTGGCCGCCGCCCGCGGCGAGGCCGCCATGGTGGTGGGCGACGGCGTGTCGACCGTGCTGCAGCTGATCGAATCCCAGTTGAATTCCGATCCCCGGCGCGGACGGGACGAGGACCACCCCCTGAACGTTGTGCGCCTGGATTCCGCCGCGCGGCTGGAACTCGACCGCCAGGGCCTGAGCGGCGAGGCGGTGCCCGAACGGGGCCGCGCCGTCATGATCCAGCGCAGCGGCAACGTGTCGATCGACGTCACGGACGAAGTGCATCCCGACGTGGCGGAACTCGTGTCCCTGGCGGCGCGGGTGGTGGGCCTGGACATCGCTGGCATCGACCTGGTCACGCGCGATATTTCCCGGCCCCTGGCCGAGCAGCAGGGCGCCATCGTGGAAGTCAATGCCGGTCCCGGCCTGCTCATGCATCTGAAGCCCGCCCGGGGGCAGCCGCGCCCGGTGGGGCAGGCCGTCGTCGAATATCTGTTCCCCGCTCCGGAAGACGGGCGGATTCCGGTGGTGGGGGTCAGCGGCAGCCGGGGGCTGACGCCGGTGGTGCGCCTGATCGCCCATTTGCTGCAGCTGACGGGCAAGGTGGTGGGCCAGGCTTCGGCCGATGGCCTGTTCCTGGGCCAGGAGCAGGTCGGCGCCCAGGATGCCGCGCACTGGGATGCCGGCCGCCGCGTGCTGCTGAACCGGGCGGTGGACTATGCCGTGCTGGAAAACGGCGGCCGCGTGATCCTGGGCGAAGGCCTGGCCTACGACCGCTGCCAGGTCGGCGTGGTGACGGGCATCGATCCCAGCCTGACGTGGCCGGAGTTCCACATGGTGGAACCGGAACATCTGCAACGCATCTTCCGCACCCAGGTGGACGTGGTCCTGCCGGGCGGGACGGCCGTGCTCAACGCCGACGATGCGGCGGCGGTCAGCCTCGCGCCGCTGTGCGACGGCGACGTCACCCTGTATGGCCTGCAGCCCCAGAGCGACGCCCTGAAGGCCCACCTGGCCGCGGGCGGGCGGGCCGTCTTCGCGCATGACGGCAGCCTGGTGCTGGTGGAAAAAGGCGTGGAGATCCCGGTGGCGGATCTGTCGGATCCGGCGATGGAGCCCTTGCAGGACGATCTGGCCAGCGTGCTGGCCGCCCTTGGAGCCGTCTGGGCGCTGGGCCTGGACATTGAACACATCCGGGTTGGGCTGCGCACCTGGGTAGCGAGGTAATTCAAGATGGAAGTCTCTCGAATCCGCGCCCTGCGTGGGCCGAACGTGTGGTGCCGGCAGACGGCGATCGAGGCGATCGTGTCCTGCACGGACAGTGAATGCGCCATCGACGATCTGGATGCGTTCGAGACGCGCCTGCGCGTCCGCTTTCCCGACATCGATATCCAGCGCCCGACCGGGGCGGCGGCCGACCATTCCCTGGCTCACGTGCTGGCGGGGGCGGCGCTGAGCCTGCAGGCGGTGGCCGGCTGCCCGGTGGCTTTCCGCCGCACGGCGGCCACCCAGACGCCGGGCGAATACCAGGTCGTGGTCGAGTACGCCGAGGAATCCGTCGGCCGGCTGGCTTTCGACCTGGCGTGTTCGCTGTGCCACGCGGCCCTGCTGGACCAGCCTTTCGATCTGGCGGATGCCGTCGCGCAGCTGAAGGCCCTGTATGAAGACGTGCGGCTGGGCCCCAGCACGGGTTCCATCGTGCAGGCGGCCGTGCGGCGCGGCATTCCCTATCGCCGCCTGACCGACGGCAGCCTGGTGCAGTTCGGCTGGGGGCGCCGCCAGCGCCGCATCCAGGCGGCGGAAACCGATGCCAGCAGCGCCATCGGCGAAGCCATCGCCCAGGACAAGGCGCTGACCAAATCGCTGCTGGCCGCAGCGGGCGTGTCCGTGCCGCAGGGCCGCGTGGTGGCCGATGCCGACGACGCCTGGCGGGCCGCCCAGGAGATCGGCGGACCCGTGGTGGTCAAGCCTCAGGACGGCAACCAGGGCAAGGGCGTGGCCTGCAACGTGCAGGGCCGCGAACAGGTGCTGGCGGCCTATGCGGTGGCCTGCGAACACGGGTCCAGCGTGATCGTGGAGCGCTATTTCCCGGGGCACGATTTCCGCCTGCTGGTGGTCGGCGACCGCCTGGTGGCGGCCGCGCGGCGGGATCCTCCCCAGGTGGTGGGCGACGGCGTCCTCAACATCAGCCAGCTGGTGGACCTGATCAACCAGGATCCTTTGCGCGGCGAAGGCCACGGCACTTCGCTGACCCGCATCCAGCTGGACGAGACGGCGCTCAATACGCTGGCTGGCCAGGGCTACCGGGCGGATTCCGTGCCGGCCCAGGGCGTGTGCGTGGTGCTGCGCAACAACGCCAATCTCAGCACCGGCGGGACCGCGACGGACGTGACGGAACAGGTGCACCCCAAACTGGCGGCCAGCGCCGTCATGGCAGCCAGCATGGTGGGGCTGGACGTCTGCGGCATCGATCTGGTGGCGCGGGACGTCTACCAGCCGCTGACGCCGGAAACCGGCTGCATCGTGGAAGTCAACGCCGCGCCGGGCCTGCGCATGCACCTGACGCCGTCCTATGGCACCGGGCGCGATGTGGGCGCCGCCATGGTGGATACGCTGTACGGGCCCGGCGATGACGGCCGCATTCCGGTCGTGGCGGTCACGGGCACGAACGGCAAGACCACGACCGTGCGGCTGCTGGCGCATCTGTGCGCCCGGCCGGGGGTGTGCGTGGGCATGACGAATTCCGACGGGGTCTACGTGGGCGCCCGGCGCATCGACACCGGCGATTGCAGCGGGCCGCGCAGCGCCCGCAATGTGCTGCTGCACCCCGACGTGGACATGGCGGTGTTCGAGACGGCCCGGGGCGGCATCCTGCGCGAGGGCCTGGGCTTCGACCGCTGCGACGTGGCCGTGGTGACCAACATCGGCATCGGCGACCACCTGGGTCTGAACTATATCCGCACGGTGGAAGACCTGGCGGTGGTCAAGCGCGTGATCGTCGAGAATGTGTCGCCTTCGGGCATGGCGGTCCTCAATGCCCAGGATCCCGTCGTCGCCGGCATGGCGGCTTCGTGTCCGGGGCAGGTCACGTATTTCGCCCGCGATGCCCGCCATCCCCTGATCGAGACGCATCGCGCTCAGGGGGGCAGGGTGGTGTTCGTGGACCAGGGGGATCTGGTGTTCTTCCAGGGCGGCACCGAAACCCGCATCCAGTTGTCCGCCGTGCCGCTGACGCGCGGGGGCACCTTGCCGTTCCAGGTGGAAAACGCCATGGCGGCGGCCGCCGCGGCCTGGGCGCTGGGCGTGGACTGGGTGCAGATCCAGGCGGGCCTGGCATCCTTCGTCAATGACGCGGCCACCGTGCCGGGTCGCTTCAATGTGTTCGACTATCGGGGAGCCATGGTGATCGCCGACTACGGCCACAACCCCGATGCCATGCTGGCCCTGGTCGATGCGGTGGAAGCGCTGCCGGCCAAGCGGCGCACTGTGGTGATCAGCGGGGCGGGAGACCGCCGCGACCAGGACATCCGCCGCCAGACGGAAATCCTGGGGGACGTGTTCGATACGGTGATCCTGTACCAGGATCAATGCCAGCGCGGCCGCGAGGACGGCGAGGTCCTGGCCCTGTTGCGCCAGGGGCTGTCGGGCGCCCGGCGCGTCAGCCGCCTGGAGGAAATCCATGGCGAATTCCTGGCCATCGATACGGCGCTGGGCGTTCTGGAGCCCGGCGACCTGTGCCTGGTGCTGATCGATCAGGTCGAAGAGGCCCTGGCCCACATCGGCCTGCGCACGCAGGCGCAGGCGGCGGCGTGATGACGTAGGAAGGGGCTTGGCCGCCGTCCCGGCGGCCAAGCCCCTTGCCGCGTCCGGACGGCCCGGCGAGCCCGGGCCGGATCTTTACGCCGGCGCGGCCAGCAGGCGTGGCGCGGCCGGCGGGACGCCGCCGTGATGCGGAATCCCGACCGGCGCATCGGCCGGGTCGCCCAGATTGAAGGTACCCACCAGCCGGGCCAGCGTCTCGGCCTGTTCCCTGAGGCTGGCGGCGGCCGTGGCGGACTCTTCGACCAGGCTGGCGTTCTGCCGGGTGACGTCGTCCATCTGGGTGATGGCGG
>NZ_CALKHS010000002.1 GCF_937988725.1 uncultured Castellaniella sp.
TACCTGCTATTTTAAGCGGGTGACTGTGTCCGGGGGTTCAGGGGGCTAATCCACTACGATACCTTCAGTAGGGAAACCTAGCCCATCACGATAGAAGCGGAGCGACACGTCAAGATCCTCAACGCCGATGGTGATGACCGTGATTCGTGGTTTCATATGGTTGACTCCGTTAGACGCTTCATTGATCTTAGCCTAAGAAATCTGTCACGATTGTCATCATGCGACCCATTGCAGTCGTTCGAGCCGGCGTAGTCAACGCCTGCTATGCAGCTAAACCCGTCCTTGAAACCCGTTAAACAGGTTCACCGTAAGCCTGCCCAGTCAGCAATAACAAGGAAATCTCGGGCGTTGACTTCCGCAGCGACTCCACTGATGCAAAGTAACGCCGCGGCTCGGCATGGGGAATGGTCACACCATATCGGGCATTCCAGTCTGATGGACGCATCTCAAAGCAGGCCAAGCCTGCTCCAAGGGTGATCAGCTTGCTGCCGAGTGGGGTCATAACCAGCCGGCAACCACCCATGATCGACATGCTGTTCTCATACCTCTGCATCGCACCAAGCAGCTGACGGTAAGCTTCGAACGGGTGGGACTCGTGGGCATAGAGAATGTTCGAGGTAGGCGTCTTTCGACTGTCGAACAAAGGCCCTCGGTATTCGACGAGCAGGTTGTCTGCTCGCCGCGGATCCTTGGATGGATGCGGCACCACAGGACAGACCTCGGCCTCCATCGGAATCAAGGCAGAGTCGATAATCTTCTGTAACTGGTTGACGCGGTTTTCTCCGAGCACAGGAAACCAAACCAATGGCCGGTCCTGCAGGCTCTCCGCCTGCCACGCGGTGACGAAACCAGGAATCATCACTAGGTCGTTGCTGGGATCCTCTGCCCGAATCTGACCGTCCAAGTGAGCATCCTCAGCTACCAACACGTGAAAGTTCACCCCATTGGCATACAGCGGGTGTGGCTTGTCTGACGCCACGTCCTTGGTAGGCACAAGTTTGTACAGGATGTTGGTCAGCAGCGCCAAATAGGTTGCACGAGGTAAGGAACTAACATCCAAGATGATGTCCGTCTTACCGTCCACCTCATCAAGAACGGCCTTAACACGTTGGCGCAATGCATCGCTGGGACTGGCCTCGTCCTCCCCGTCCGGCACGGCAATGGTGATGGTCTCAGCTGAACCCAAGGGCGAAAACAGCGCTTCCAGTGCCACAGCATTCTCCTCGGTGAGCTTCACGATGTTGTCGTCGAGCTCGTAGCCCTCAAAACCCAGCATCAACAGTTTGGCGCTGGCGGTTTTACGCCCAGAACCTCGCTGTCCGGTGACGAACTCCCGCATAACCGTCTGCGCCCGTACGTCAAACCCACGCCCGGCGATGTACAGCAGGTCAACGAGGCGATCCTTCATCAGGTCGTCCCAGAGGTCATGAACCGCGTTACCCCGCCGAAAAACGTAATAGTCCCAGAGCATCAAACCACCTCCAGGTTCTTGCGGTTTGGCGTCAGCCGACGCTCCATCCACTTCATGAGCTCGCCAACAGAAACATCGCGCCAGCCCCCCATTTGCAAGGGAAGGCCATAGTGCACACACAACGAGCGATTAAGGTAGAAGACCGTGCCGCTGTCACGGGAGCCTGTGGCTTGACTCTCGCGCTGAACCAGCAAATTCTCCGCAGCGCATTCGGCTAGTACCCGCGCCAACGTTTGCCCAGCAAGTCCCAGTAGCTTGGAAGGGATAGTCAACTTGGCCAGTTCCGTGCGCGACAGGCGCACACCAGTGACACCGGGCGCATATGGCGCATTGGGAGCGAAGGTCTGGTCATGGCAGAACGCACCGATCGAATCCAAGAGCCGCTGGGCCCGCGTGCCTTCAGTGTGCGACTTCGGAATGAATTCGCGCTTACGACCTGCGGCATCTCGCAGAAGCTTCTCCTGCTCCTGCGCTGACAAAATCAGTTCAGCCTTGCGCAGCACCTGCTTGGCCTGGAGACCCACGTAGAGCGCAGCTGACAGCGCGAGCAATTCCTCGACGTTGTTCGTTGCCATGACGCACAGGCGATCAAAACCAAAGTAATACGGGATCCCTAGTTCTTCATGCATGAACAACTCAGCTGCCGCCCGGACCTGGGAGCTGTCCCTGTCTTCGAGCTCCTCCTCAGTCAAGATCAGATCCAAAGACATCTGACGTTTGGACTCGTCTCGCACCAGCAAGATGCGTGTCACGTATAACTCCACCAAGGACTCCACATTCGGCTCATTGGTGTACTGCTCGGCACGCGCTAACCACTGCAAGTACCGCTGGCTGGACTGATAACGTTCCACTTCGTTGCGAAAGCGTTGAATCCCTTCGGCAAGCTGGGCCCGAACCTCGCTGGAGACCAGTTCGTCGCGCAGGCATTGTGTGAACGAACCAACCGGCACAACATTCTGGTTCTTCATCCGGCGGTCCACGATGTTCTGAGCATAAGAAACGAACTGACTCAGCCCTTTGGCATCGCTCCACATCTTGTCCAGGTTGTACTCACGCAGATCGCGCCCTTCGCGCGCGCCCTGAGACAGCAATTCCGCGCCAAGCGCAACCGTGCGTTCGGCCAACCAGATGGGAATGGATGGACGCATCACGGTCAGATCATCAATCAGCATCGCCCGCTGCTTACGCCGCAGCTTGTGCATGTCGTCCACCATCAGCAGACGCTGGGGCGCGACTGCCCTACCCTCATACTGAAATTGGATGGACTGCAACCACAACACACCTTCGAAGTGCAAGTGCGCCGGCAATCCTCCACTGGGCGGCCCCAGGAATGCATCGAGTTGCGCGTACACACGCCGCTCGTGTTCCTCCGCCCACGTGGCGAGCTCTAACGCAGTATCCAGCACAGGTATGCCTTGCAGAGACGGCACTGTGGCGTAATTCAACTTGATCGCAGCCAACTGGTCCGGCGCACCGAGCCCCAACAAAGCTCCCAAGCTTCGCAGCGTGCGCAGTACAATGCGGCAATCGAGCAAGGCTCGAAACAGCCCCTCCTGCTCCAAACCTTCGCTGGATGGCAGATCTGCATAACCCGACGCGCAACTCAGGAAGACGCCCAGTAGTTGAGGGCTATTACCCTCGGTGAGAACCCCCCGGTTCACCAACCTCTGGAATGACTCGGCCAACTCAGGGCGAGCGCGGGAGTTCCAAAATGCACGCAATGCTGACGGCGTAAAGGCACGTAATAGTGTTGTCTTGCCCGCGCCCGGAGCACTACGAAACACGTGGACGGCACCCTCAAACGCATCGTCGGCCAGTTTCTCCAGGATTTTTGGAGAGAAAAGCCGCACAAACTCCATATCCGATGTCGTGCGTTCGGACATACGTTCAAGGAAGGGGTTGGAGTTATAGGCCATTCAGAACTCCCGGTGGCGGCTGACACGAGGGAACAGGCCGTGTGGCTTGAACTGCTCGGGGCCCCACAGCAGGAACAAGGAGTTGTTGGGGGTGTTGTGCCCAAGCACGACCGGCAAGGCGCAGCCAGCAAAACCCATGCTGGCGTCATCCGTACCACCGACACGAAAGTGCTTATCGACCACACGGTTGTCACAATAGGCGGGGTTCTGCAGCAGCGCAAGCAACTCAGGATTGGGCGTGCGTGACAGAGCTACTTCTGGCTCGATAGGGCACAGCACACGGACCTGCAAAGGCTTGAAACCAAAATTCGTTGTAAAGCGCTCTGACCAGTATTCGATGTGGTCAATGGCTTGACGCGTGGCGGTGTAAAGCATCAGGAACACTTCATAGTGAGAGGGATCCACCATACCCCCCTGGTGCAAGCGCTGGTAGACTTTGGGCACCTTGCCCTTGAACTTGCTTGAGCCACCGTCATACCGAATGTAGGTGTTGCCGCTGCCTGAAAAGTCATCAAGCAACCAGATCAGGTTGAAGTGGGGGTTTTCGACGGTGAAGCCTGCCTTCTCCAACGAGTCGCCCAGATCCTTGAGCATGTCACCGGCCTTATCCTCACCCAATTCGTACGCTTGCCATATCTGCTCGTTGCTGATCTCTCCATCGCTGGCACGGCGCAACTCATTGGTGCGAGCACCATCGCTCAACCCCAAGTAAAGGGAAGTGAGGCGTAGCTGCTCGAAACGCCGATGACGGGCGATCTGCTGGACACGAAACGATGGGATCTCGAACTCTTCGGAAACCAAGCGCATGCGCTCCTGAACGATCCAGTCTTGGTACGCAGTGCGCACGAGGTGAGAAAGCTCCGCGTCAGAGATGAACACCAGATGATCCAGCACTAAACGCAGTGCCGTCTGACGGTCTTTAGCCTCGAACTGACGAAGCCAAAGCGCCAGGCTTTCAATGAAGCGCCGGCCCGGGCCGAAACGCTGGTAATGGTCGTATTTGAAATCGGCCATCAGTTGTAGCGTCGGCAGTACCGGTGGCACCGCCTCCAGGTCCTCCCACCCCATCACCTTAGCCAGCAATGTGGCAGCATTCTGATCATGCATGGCGGTCAACCCCCAATGTTGGTAGCAGGCGGCAGTGCCAAGCTGAACATACCCTCTTCCGCCATCTGCATGTGCGCGAGGTACCAAAGCGTGGCGTCGACATCTCGCTTCTCTGGTGGCGCCAGCTTCCATCCGCGGTCAAGCCGACGCGAGGGCATGTCCACACTCAATGAGAACCGGTGCTCCAACAAAGCTGCGTCGTTGCCAGGCCAGGCCCCCTGATCACCCATGGTTAGAATCTCGTACGGATCGATCTTGTCGTCCTGGATGATACTGGCGATCAACCTGGACTTGCTCACACCGTTGGCAAGGATGTCCACTGAATGCTTGCTGCGAACCATGGTCGAAAGGTCCAAACCCGCCTGGCGCAAGGCATCAGCAATGACGAACCACATGGCATCGGTCGCCAGGCCCTCACGGAATCGCACACTCACCTGATAAGGCGGTGTTGTCTTATGAGCCAATATGGGGACGCCCAGTGACTTCAGGCGCACGACGATGCGCGTCACATGGCTCAGAAATTCGCTCGTCTGGTTTGGCAGAATGGGCGCGACATCCGCAGCGTCGATCCATCCGCCGTTGTACAGGCAAAGGCGAATCTTCTTCAGGACGTCATCGGGCAGCGCCTCCCGCAAGCGATCCTGAAGGGAGTCTCCGCGCCCAGAGGCGATACCGACCAACACGCCTGCACGCACAAGCCGCACCAGCTGCGCCACGACATCTGTTGAAGGCGGCCCATCCTTACTCTGCGAACTGCACAAGGTGCCGTCATAATCGAACACGATCGCCCGAAACCGCTGCGCCTGAATCACGTCCCGAAATATCTGTGCTGCACGGCGCATCGCACCGTGATCGCGCTGAGAGGGCCAATGGGCCCCCAAAACTTCGTATTTGGACTGGACCTCGGCCGGGCCTGCGGTCTCGGGCAGCGGGATCACATCGCGCAGGTTCGTATAGTGAATCTCCCTGCCATAGCTGGGGACGTCCGGTCGCCCAGGATCCTTCCCCAGTTGGCGGCCAACCGCCGCCACGATGTGCATCTGAGCCACCAGTCCAGCGATCAAGTGCGCCGGATCAGAGCCGGCCAAGGGCATTGTGAGGGTGGGGATCCCGACCGGGAATTTGCCGCGCATGCCTTCCCAGAGCGGGTTCAAGGATGGCTCAACCAACGCTAGAATTGCGCACTCTTCGGGGCGCTGGGCAAGCCAGAGATGCCGCCCGTGGGCATAAGAACGCAGGTCGGCAAGCTGCGTGTGCAGCAAAGCACCCTCGGAGAGTTTGGACTCGAGGTCCGTCGCGATGGACCTAAGCAGAGGCGAATAGACCACGGTTAGCGCACCCCGCCGTACCGCTTCTTCGATGAAGGGCTGAGCGTCCGCCAACCAGTCATCCACCGTCTGATCGCCTACGCGCAGCGCCGACATGTCTGGAGGCATAGGTTCTGGGCGACCGTTGAGTTCGCCATACGCCCTCGCAACCAGCACGGCATCAAGCAAGAGGCTGTTGGTGGCCAAGTAGCCGTCCTTTTTCGCCAACTCGAACACGTAGGGCTTCACCCCAGGCAGAGCTTGCACGTGCTGCATCAAAGGACTGTCTTGCCGATTGGTTAACACGTGCACAGTACGTGAGCTGAATCGGCGAGCCCGCTCAAGCGCTTCCATAACGTCCGGATTCTTGCCTTCCGCCGAAATGAGGAACACCGGACTGGAAGAGGCCAGCGCGGGGCTGCATATGATTTCCAGTGGT
Organism: uncultured Castellaniella sp.; assembly: GCF_937988725.1. Lineage (GTDB taxonomy): Bacteria > Pseudomonadota > Gammaproteobacteria > Burkholderiales > Burkholderiaceae_B > Castellaniella. The sequence continues at coordinate 6,241 of NZ_CALKHS010000002.1, forward strand.
GTCGATGGTCGAGAGACGCGCCCCGTGTAGGCTTCGTGAAAGCTGCATAGCAGCGATGCCACCGTGAAAGAGCCGCCGGATCCCACGCCGATCATGCTGGCCTCTGCTGTGCTCGCGATTGCGAGCTTCAAGGACGCGATGTCGGAGGCACACGCTGCGGCATAGCTATGCCGCAGTTCCGCCAGTTCTTCCTCATAATGGCTCAAGGCCGGCGACGTACCATCGCCATTCATGCTGCGGTGAGCTCCTGCTTCGCTGCAAGCTTCTTGCTTTTTGCCGCTTTGGTCGTCACGGCAGGCTTGGCCTTGCTCGCCCGCGTTGGCTTCAGTGCATAGGCTGAGCGAAGCTCCATGAGCATCACGCCCAGCATGTTCTCACCATTGCCGTTCACCTCGCCCCACAAACGATTCACAGCATTGTTCACGGTTCCCGCCTCAACGAGCCTGGCGTTGCCAGTCGACATCAACAGCTCCTTCAGGTCAGCATGCTGGTCGAACTTTGCTCGCAGCACAGCACGCATGCGATCAAACTTGATCTTGGCCCAATCCGGCACTACGTCCCAGACATAAAGACCGTGGGCAGCCATGGCAGCCAGCGCAGGCGTTGGCGCACCGAGAATCCACTCCCTCACCGCCGGCTTCCGAGCCTTTCCCGCCTGGTAAGCGTGCTCGGAAGTGGGGAAGGTTCTGCCCTCGAACTCAATAGGACGAGGATAGAGGTTGCTGAATGCACCATACGGCTTTTCGTTGGAACGATAGAAGCGGATTTCGGATGGTTCGGCAGACTGTTTTGCTACCGGACGCTTTCGCGCCGTCTGCGGCGTCTTAGTCATTTTCGGGATTCCTTGGTGTACGAATCGGGGCTGATGCCCAGTGTTCGGCAATGGTTGAGGATCAATACTTCTAGCAAGCCAGTCACGCTGCGGCGTTCAAGTACTGCTGCTGCCTCTGCCGCGGCCTTGATCACGGGATCAAGGCGAACCGAGAGCGTGGCTGTTTTAACCTTGGGACGTCGAGCTGGTGCCATGGCACTGTATTTGAGTTGAAGTTGCGTGAGCTGAGAGAAGTGTACTGCACTCCGCAGTACGCCCACTGCCCAAAAGTCGAACTGACCGAGCCTTGCCGTCTGGCCGCTTGTGCGCGCCCTGGTAGCCCGCGTCGACAAAGATATCCATCTCCTACCCGTGAGCAAGCTGTTGGCTTCGATCACATCGTGGACGGGTCCAGCCGTGCCGCGCACAGTACGCATCAGACCGAATCGGTGTTCACGCCGAAGAGTGCCTTCATGCCGAAGAAGATATGGGCTGCGATAAGTCGATAGCCGCCTGTCATCCGATTTACCGCGAACGGCAGCAATCCGCCTGAAAGTCACCCAAGGGCATGCCTTCAAGGGCTGCTTCTGGCCGATTACTGCCACACATATAGGACGGTCTGGACAATTCAGAACTCAACGACTATATTGTCCGAGATTCGATGGCATCCTTCCATAACATATTGATTTCAAAAAACTATGACTCAATGCCCAGGAGTGATCGACATCGACAGAAGGTCACGGGATCTTTGATATGCAACACAAAAATTGATACGCAGTGTGCACCTGTGAGGGCTGACCGATGCCAGCAGGCGCAACAGGTATCTTGCATTTTTTAGCATGCTAAAAAATTCGACGTTGAGGCGCCAAGTTAGGATCAGCGTGGGCAAACACATTCAAGTCGATAGCGCCTCACAAAATGGTTCAAGCGCAAAGTGACCGGACAATTTACATAGTGAAATACGTACCACAAATTGTGCGGCTCAAAGCGACCACCGGCCCCCAGCGGGGTCATGAGATACAGGGAACTTGCACAAAAGAGGATACGTATTTCTAACGGTTGCTTGCACTACGCACGGCAGCGATGACCAGTTACAGCCAGGCGCAGGTAAACAAGATTTGGGCGAACACATCTGCAAGCAGTCACTGGGGTTAACCCTCGTGGAATACAAGATCACCAGAATCTCTAGGAGAGAATCTTGGCGATCTTGGGTATCTTGATCAGCTTGCTCTAGATCCTGAGGGTTTACAGCCGCCAGTACCAGCCTCCGTCCCCCTCCTTCTCGATGTTGATCTGCAGCTCAGCTTTTGCACGATTAACAGTGGAACTCGAGTATCCTGCCGCTGCAGCTAGCTCGAATATTTTTACGGATGGTAAACGGCCTTGTTCCGTCAATATCTTGACTAGGAACTCTTTGGTTTCCTCCATTCTGCTGAGGGGTCGATTCGCCTGCTCCGCCCGGGTCAAAATCTCCTGGGCATCACCGTCTACTGCACCTCCCCATACCACCCTAGACGTCTCTATAGACGGAGAAATGTTCACCGGCTCAACAAAATATTCGAACCCGTCGCCATTCGGCCCCAGATTGTTTTTCGCACGCGCCAGTACCCTCTCATCAGCACCTAAACGCCGAGCAGTCACCAAAACGACCCGAGCAAGCGCAGCGAATGCTTGTGACCCGATGACACGATCCAGTGGGTTTTGAGTGATTTTCCCACTTCCCTTTGAAAAATGTGAGATCCCAATGACAGCGACACCAGAACGCGCCAACACCACTAGGTCATGCAAATCCCGGCGAACTTCGTTAGCCCGATGAGCATCCCCAGCAACCGCACTTATAATCGGATCAATGACCACGAGTCCGGCACCACCAATCTCAGCAATTTTCATCATTAGCTGACGGACATCAGTGCTGGGATCAAACTCTCTGAAACGGCCGCGGTCATGGATCTGCATCACAAAATGGATTCGGCTACGATCAGCTCCCATAGCGATCAGGCGCGGCAGGAGCGTTGCCTCGATCTCATCTTCTGCCGACCAAATCACGACGTTACTAGGCTCCGTACACTCAGTGCCATCTGGCCAAGGCCCTGTACCTGAGACGATCGAAGCTAGCGATAGGGCCAACGTAGTTTTCCCGGTTCCCGGCATACCAGCCAAAATTGTGATGGCGGCACTGGGTAACCAGTGTTTCCACAACCACTGAACTGCCTGGGGCTCACATTCGGCAGCACGCACCAATCGCACCCCCTCGGGATACTCCGATGTTTTCCAAGAGTTCATCAGCGACTCCCGTCAGAAATCTGAGTACCCCCGCCAAAGGGGCTGGTGTCCTCCATACGCCTACGCCACGCGGCGGCCGCCTCTACAGTGATCAGACGGCGCCGCCCGACTCGCATTGCCACAGGACCCTCACCGCGAGCCCATAGGGTATATAGGTGGTTTCTGCTAATTCCATGCTCGTCGCAGAAATCCTGTACAGAAAAAACTGTATTTCCTTTTCTCATAATCGACCTATAAATGAAACGCTATGGCCATTCCATAGACAGGTCAATTATTCAGAAATGCGCTGGCAAATCCGCCGGTGATAGCGCCCTCTGAGGGCACTATCAGTGAATTGCATGGGCATCCACGGACATTTTTTAGCATGCTAAAAATCCAGATGCCTCCCAGACACAACGAGCCACGCTGTTTTACAGCACCCACCGTCAGAGGGGACTAGCGGCGGCCAGTTCTACAGCCATAGGATAGTATCGCCTGAGCCGGCAGTGACGGAAATTGCCACCGGTGTGCGCTTGAGCATCTATTTGTCGCAGAATCAGCATGCAACTCCAGTCGCAGAGTCTGTCCCGACGAACGACCCTCTGGACCGTGACCGGGCTTCGCGGCTAGAGTCACGGCTAGAGTTACGGCTAGAGTCGAAATTAGCAGCTAAAGTAATACTGATACTAAAGAGTCACGAGTCGGGAAAGGCCGGCTCTACATCATTAACGGGGGACAGCGGCATTCATTAGACTTGTTTTTGCGAAGAAACACGTTTAATGGAGTCAATGCCGATGTCCCCAATCGATTCTATCCTAGGGATCCATGGTCTGGTGGTGCAGGCGGTCAAACGCGCTCAAGACATTCACGTCTGGGCCAAGCCACGCAGCCGGCCCGCCTGCCCGCGTTGCGCGGGCGAGCAGCTACGGATCAAGGCCACGCATCACCGAACGCTCAAGCACACCCGCCAGGGCAATCAGCTTATGGTGCTGCACCTCTCGGTGCCGAAGTGCCACTGCACCGCCTGCAACCGCTACTTTCGCCATCCGTTCCCCGGCATCCGCCCGCGCCTGCGAGCCACCGAGGCGTACCGCCTGGAGGTCTTCGAGGCGCACGACGGGGGCGTGAGCCAACGCAAACTGACCCGGACACACCGGATCGGCAGCGCCACCGTCGAGCGCTGGTACCAATCCTTCGTGCGCCAACGGGTCTCGGAGCTCTCGGGCAGGACCTGCCCCCAAGTACTGGGGATCGACGAGCACTTCTTCACCCGCAAGCGGGGCTACGCCACCACGCTCGTGGACCTGAAGAATCACAAGGTGTTCGATGTCGTGCTGGGGCGTGCCGAGGCTAGCCTGCGCAGCTACCTCAAGCGCCTGCCTGGCCGAGAGAAGGTCCGTGTCATCGTCATGGATCTGTCCGAGACCTACCGCGCCATCGCCCGCCAGTACTTCCCCAATGCCATGATCGTCGCAGACCGCTTCCACGTCGTGCGGCTCGTGAACCAGCACTTCCTGAAGCTATGGCAGCAATATGATCCCGAAGGCCGCAGGAACCGGGGATTGTTGAGCCTCATGCGTCGTCACCACTGGAAGCTCTCGTCCGTGCAAAAAGATCGGCTGCATCAGTATCTGGCTCAGTCGCCCGTGCTGCAGACCCTGTACTTCGCCAAACAGCAACTCAACGGCTTTCTGGTGCTCAAGGCCATGAAGGCCAAGCGGGCCAGGAAGCTGCTGCCCAAGTTCCTGGCGCTGATCCGTCAGTTCGAGCAAAGTCCTGCCAAGGCGCTGGCGGCCACGTTAACATCGTGGCTGGAGCCCATCGTACGCATGTGGCGCTTCTCCAGATCCAACGGCATCACCGAGGGCTTCCATACCAAGATGGAGATGCTCTCGCGCCGGGCGTACGGCTTCAGAAACTTTGAGAATTACCGTTTGAGAGTCTTGGCTCAATGCGGCTGGAACGGTGTCATCAACCGTGTCTGATGAATGCCCATCCCCCGATAGTGGGGTAGAGCCGAAAGGCCACTGATGACCACGGAAGTCCAAGAATGTTTTGCGTACTTGTTGCGTACAGCAACCCTGCCGCAATTTTCAAAAATCACGTAACTGATTGATTTTATGGGGATTTATATGGTGGGCGGTACTGGGTTCGAACCAGTGACCCCTGCCGTGTGAAGGCAGTGCTCTACCACTGAGCTAACCGCCCAATCGGGATGCTGCCTGGATCAGCGCGGGAAGCGCCGGGACAGCCGACTGGAAAGACCGCAATTGTACACGAAACGAAAATCCGGTGCCAAAAGGCCCGGCGTGTCGGCGCAACCGGCCGCATCACGCATCCCGCCGTCCTCGTCCGTTGCGGCCTTGCCCTGGACTGGCCTCAGCCCAACAGCGCGTACAGCGGATCGTCGCGACCCCGGGTGGACAGCTGCATCGTCGGCGCGAACGGCGCGCTGCCGGGCGATTCCTCCAGAAGCAGGGAATCATAGGCGACCACCCTTCGGGCGATCTTCCAGGTCCCGTCCCGCCGCTCGAACCGGTCCAGATAGCGGCACCGCACCTGCGTCTGCTGCTCGCTGCCGCCCACCGTCAGGCCCACGTCCGACGCCGATGATGCGCCGCCCGCCTTGAGCCGCTGGTAGGTCACGCAGTACGTCTCGACCAGGGCCAGCATCGGGCTGCGCCATTCGATCACGCAATTGCCCAGGAAGTGCATCGACTGCGCGACCCCTTCGTGGCGGCGCGACATCCACCGGATCAAGCCGTCCACGTCGCCGTTGTAGGGGCCGTGATCGTCCACCGCGTCGGTGTGATAGGCGGCGCGCACCAGATCGAAGTCGCGCCGATCCACGCCACGGCAATAGCCTTGCAGCGCGTCCCGGATGGCGTGCTCGTCGGCCAGACGGTTCAGGAAGCTTTCATGCTCATTCATCATCTCGGATTCCTATGACACCCAATTCAAGAGGCAGCCGTGTCCAGGGCCGCCGACAGGCCTGCGATCCGCCCCATGGTCAGCGCGTTGGCAATCGAATTGCCGCCTCCCACGTAACGGTTGCCCAGCACTCCGCCCCCGGCCTCGCCGGCCGCATACAGTCCCCGGATGACGGCGCCGCGCACGTCCCGGACACGCGCCTCGGCATCGATGGCAAGCCCGGTATGCGTGCAGACCAGTTCGGCCGGGCAAGTACGCGCGGCATAAAAAGGCGCCTGCTCGATGGCATCCAGCGGCCTGTCGTCGCCCTTGTTGCGCAAGGAGGTCTGGCGCAGAAAGTCGGGGTCCTCTCCATTGGGCAGTTGTTCATTCCAGCGCGCGACGGCGGCCGCCAACCGATCCGGCGGCACATGCATTTTGGCGGCCAGTTCCTCCAGGGATTGCGCCATCAGCATCCGGCCCGCGGCGGCGTCTTCCGCAACCCGCTCTTTATTCCAGTGAGCATAGCCTTCGGGCAGAGCCAGGCGCGCCTTTTCGTCAAAGACGTTCCAGACATTCCCGCCATTATCCCGCACGATTCCGGGAGACACGGCATAGGGGATGTCCTCATTCATGAAGCGATCGCCGGACTGGTTGACATAGATCCTGGATCGCGGCGGAAAGCCGGACTGCCAATGGTGCAGGCGCTGTATGTAGGAGGTGACCATCAGCAGGCCTTGCCCATGGCCGGCCAGGGCCGCATTGGCGGATTCGCCGAACCGGATGTGGTCGCCACGGCTGCCCGCCGCCGCCACGATGAACAGATCTTCACCGGCCTCGAGGGTTTCCGGGTAGTACAGCCTGCGCAGATGGCTGTCGTGCGCAAAGCCTCCGCTGGCGACGATGACCGACGATGCTTCGATCGACTCGCCGCCCATCCGGATGCCCCGGACACGGCCGTCCTGGACGATCAGGTCCTCGACCCGGTTGTCCAGGAACAGGTCCACCCCCTTTTGCAGGCGCTGCTGATTCAGCACGCTGACCAGACCATAGCCCTGATCCTTGGGAACGTGGCCGCGCCAGACCGCCTCCACGCCGGCCTGCATCAGGCCGGGATCATGGGCGTTGGTGGAGAACTTCGCCGGAAACTCCACACCCAGGCCGATCAGCCATTCCAGCGTGGGGCCCGAGGCCTCGCAGAAACGCTTGATCAGGCCCGGACGCAAGCGCCACTGGTTCAGATCCATATAGTGCTGGAAGAACTGCTCCGGCGAGTCTTCCACCCCCAGCGCCTGCTGCACGCTGGTGGCCGCCGCGGTGAACATGCCCGCGGACAGCTGCGTGGAGCCGCCGATTTCCTTCTCGGATTCCAGGATCGCGACACGCGATCCTTGCTCCGCCGCCGACACGGCGGCGGCCAGGCCGGCGCCGCCCGCGCCGATCACAATGACATCCCAATCGCTCATAAATCGCCTCCGACGGATCGCGCCGCCGCCTCATGGTTGATGCGCCAATAGGTCCCGGCGGCGACCAGCCCCCCGTCGACCGTGAGTTCGCTGCCGCTCAGATAGGAAGAGTCCGGCGAAATCAGGAAGACGACCGCCGCGCTGACTTCGGACGGCTTGCCCGCCCGGGACAGGGGAATGGACTGCAGCGACGAAGCCACGAAAGCCGTCGCCCCGCTGACCATCGGCGTCTCGATCAGGCCGGGATGGATCGAGTTCGCCCGGATGCCCCAGGCGGCGTATTCCGCGGCCGCGCTCTTGGTCAGGCCGCGCAGACCCCATTTGCTCGCCCCATACGCCGCCCCGTGATATCCCAGCTGCCCGGCGATCGAGGAGATGTTGACGATGGATCCGCCCCCGCCTTCCTTCATCAGCGGCGCCATGGCCCGCATGCCGTAAAAGGCGCCCGTCAGATTGATGTCCAGGACCCTGCGCCAGTTCGCGTCGTCCGTGCCATGGATGCCCTGGCGATAGGAGACGCCCGCATTGTTGACCAGCCCCGCGAGCGGCGACGGACCCCGGGCGATCTGATCGGCCAGGCGCGCCCATGCATCCGAATCCGTCACGTCCAGCACGTGGCCGCTGGCGGACCTGCCTTCCGCCCGGATGGCGTCGACCACCGACGCCACGTCCCTGACGTCCGCCAGGCACACGTGCCAGCCGCTCCGGGCCAGGGCCAGGGCATGCGACGCCCCCATCCCCTGGGCCGCCCCCGTCACCAGGACGCAAGCCCGTCGATCAGCCATGGCGCGACCCGCCATCCACGCCCAGGGTCTGTCCCGACACATACGATGCCGAATCGGACACCAGAAACAGCAAAGCGCCCAGCACCTGCTCGGGCGTTCCGATGCGCCCCAGGGGAATGGACGCCAGGGCCTTTTCCATCGCGCCGGGCACCTCGCGGACCCAGTTGGTCATCTCGGTGTCGATGAAGCCGGGCGCCAGGGCGTTCACGCGGATGCTGCGCTCGCCCAGCTCCACCGCCATGGACCGGGTCAGATTGTGGACGGCGGCCTTGGTGGCGGAATACACGGCCCGCCCGCGCCGGACGCGGAATGCCGCGACCGACGCCATGTTGACGATGCAGCCGCCTGCGCTCATGACGCTGGCCGCCGCCTGCGCGCCGTAGATCACGCCCTCGACGTTGACGCCGAAGGTGTGCTGGACCTGCGTCTCGGTGACAGAATCCATGTCGGTCTGCGGAAAGACGCCGGCGTTGCTGACCCAGATATCCAGACGGCCGAAGCGCTGGCGGGCCTGCTCGGCCACCTCGAAGTGCGATTCGCGCCTGGTGACGTCGCAGCGCATGCCCGTCAGGGTGCCCGCCGCATCGCCCAGTTCCTCCCTGGATCGGGCCAGGGATTGTTCCAGGACGGCTTCATCGATATCCACCGCCAGGACATGCGCGCCCTGGGCCGCCAGCCCCGCCGCGAAACAGGCTCCCATGCCCCTGGCCGCGCCCGTGACGACGGCCACCCGGCCCGCGAGTTCCGGAAACCGGGCCAGACGCGCGCCCATACCGTCATGACTTGATTGTTCTGCCACTTCAACACCTCTCGAAAAAATTGGATGACCCGCCCTCGCCGCCGGCGCTTGCGTCCCGGACGGCGCGGAGTGAATTCAGTACGTGACCTTCCTGCAACGGATGCGCCACCCCTCGTCCGTCCTGTCCAGTTGGTCCGCCAGCGTCACGATGCGCAGCAGGCGCGCGTCCGGCGACCGGGCGCCCGTGGCGACGATCAGCAGATAGGCCTGCACCTCGGCGCCCGCTTCGTCGATCCGGCGCACCCACAGATCCTGGACCAGATGCCGATGCCGCTCGCCATCCTGCGCGGCGCGCTGGCTGAAGGCCTCCGATATCGCCTTGAGCCGCTCGCGCCCGACCGCCGGCTTTCCATAGGTGGGCGAATGGAATTCGCCGGACGGCGTGAAGGTGTCGGCCCACCTCTCGTGCTGCCCGGTATCGATCAGATGCGCCTGCCGGGCATAGAAATCGTGCAGGACGGCGACGGCCCCGCCATCAAGTTCAGTCATGTTCGGATCCTGAATGAAATGTCCGCGCCGGACCCGTACGGGTCCGGCGCTTCCCGTTCTACTGAGCCACGAGGGTATTCAGATCGACCTTGCCGTAGAGTTCCTTCTCCAGCAGGGCGGCGACCGCCTGGGCGTCGTTGCGATCCGTCTTTTCCAGCAAGTCGTGCCACTTGGCCTCCAGTTCCGAGTACCGGGCGATGAGGCTGGAGGGATCCTTGATGCGGCGCTCCTTCATGGAATCCTGGGGCAGCGCCTTGATGTAGCTGGCGCGGAATTTCTGCAGGGCGTCCTTCAGATCCTGATCGGGCTGGATGATCTCGATCTTGCCTTCGGCCTCCTGCAGGGCCTGCTTGGCCCGGGCCGCGTAAGCGATCTGCTGGTCGGCCAGCCCCTTGGCCATCTGCGTCACCATGAGCTTTTTATCCCCGGCGCTCAGGTCCTTCCAGAAGGCGGGATTCAGCACGTAGGTGGCGCCCGGCACGGTGCCCATGTCCAGCCGGGTGATGGACTTGGCCACCTCGATGAACTTCGAGTTGATCAGGTTCGGCACTTCCGCCATGGTGCAGTCGATGGAACCGCGCGCCAGGCCCGTATAGACGTCCCCGATGGGAACGGACACGGGCACCCCGCCCGCGCTGGAGACCCAGTCGGTCTGGGTGCCGCCGGCGGTGCGGATTTTCTTGCCCTTCATGTCCGCCAGATTGCGGATGGGCTTCACGCACATGAAGTTGTAGCTGGGCGTGGAGTATCCCCCGGCGAACAGCACCCCCTGCTTCTGCCATTCCTGGATCAGGTCCTTGTCGCGGAGATTGATCTCGGTATAGGCGAAGGCGGCCGCCATCGGATCCTTGACCAGAAAGCCCAGGTCCACCAAGACATTGTTCAGCGGCAGTTCCGCCGGCGTATATCCGGGATACACGATGCCGAGCTGCGCCGTGCCGTCTCGCAGGGCCTGCAAGGTCGCCTTGGCCGGTACCAGCGTCCCGCCGGAATACACGGTGAATGCGATCCTGCCCTGAGTCGCCTTGTCCAGTTCTTTGGAAAACTTCTGATAGGGCTCGGAATTGAGCGTGTGAATCGGCTGCAACCAATTGGTCGCGCGATAGGTGTCGGCCAGCACCGGCGAGGACAGCGCCAGCCCGGCCATGGCGAGCATCAAAATCGGTTTCTTCATCATTTCGCACCTTTACAAAAAATCGGATCAGTACCGAAGACCAGGACTCCGGAAGACGGGATGTGTTACCGCATCAATGAAGGCAGCCAGAGCATCAGGGCTGGAAAGACGATCATGCAGGCCACGGTGAAAACGTCCGCGGCGATGAACCAGGAAACCCCTCTGAAGAGGGTTCCCAGCTTGACGGATTTGCCCAGGCTGGAACGGATGACGTAGACGTTCAGCCCCAGAGGCGGAGTGATCAGGCCGATTTCCAGCAGCTTGGTCACCAGCACGCCGAACCAGATCATGTTGACGCCGAACCCTTCCAGCAGCGGCGTCAGCACGGGCAGCGTCAGCAGCATGATCGAGATGCTTTCCATGAAGCAGCCGAGGATCAGATACAGGATGCAGATCAGGATGATGACCGAGACGAAGTCGAAGCCGCTCAGGGAACCGGTCACCCAGACGGGAATCGTGGACAAGGCGATGAAGCGCGAAAAGACGGCGGCGCCCACGACGATGATGAAGATCGCCGACGTGCTGACCGCAGTGTCGAACAGGGCTTTTTGCGCCACCTTGAATGAAAACTGGCCCCGGGCCACGGCGATGATCACGGCCAGGAAGGCGCCCACCGCCCCGGCTTCCGTCGCGGTGAAGATCCCCGTGAAGATGCCGCCCAGCACGCCCACGATCAGGAGCGGCAAGGGCCAGATGTCGCGGACCGCCTCTTTCTTGTCTTCGGCCGTGTACTGTTCGTCCACATGGGGCGCCAGTTCGGGCTTGAGCTTGCAGCGGACCGTGATCATGCCGATGTAAACGATTGCGGACAGGATGCCCGGGAGCACCGCGGCGACAAACAGGGTCCCGATGGACAGATCCGTGATCAGGCCATAGATGATCAGCAGGACGCTGGGCGGGATCAACGACCCCAGGGTGCCCGCCGAAGCCACGCAGGCCGTTGCCAGCGAGGGGGCGTAGCGGGCCTTGAGCATCTCGGGCACCGCGATCCGGGAAAATGCGGCGGCGGTCGCCACGCTGGAACCGCTGGCGGAAGCGAACAGCGCGCTGGCGATCACCGTGGCGGAGGCCAGGCCGCCCGGAATCTTGCCCAGGAAGATCCGGGCCGCCCGGAACAGCCCCCGGGTCAGGCCCGCCGCAGAGGCGAAATACCCCATCAGCAGGAACATCGGGACGGCGGAAAGGTTCCAGTCGCCGACCAGTTCATAGGGCACGGCCTTCGCGACGCCGATCGCGGGCTGCGCGCCGATGATGGCGAGCACGCCCAGAAATCCCACCAGGCCCATCGCGATTCCGATGGGAAAACGGATGGCGATCAGCGCCAGCAGCAAGACGATGCCACACAAGCCGACAAGCAAGGGATCCATGCTGATTTCCTTAGATGGGGTCCGAGAGCTCGGATACGTCGTCTTCGGCCGCGTCCCGACTCAGCGGCCCCTTTCCCGTCAGGATGCACGCCAGCTGCAGCAAGGCCACCAGGGCGCCGAAAGCCAGCCCGGCCGGCAGCAGGAACCGGCTGGGCCAGGTCACCACGTCCCAGGTCCCCGCATCGAATTCGCCGATCGAGTAGGCATGCATGGCCGGCGCCCACAGGAACCAGGCCAGGAACCCGTAGCACACCGCCGTGACCGCGGCGCCCAGGGCGGCCATCAGTTGCCGCAACGGCCGGGAGGCGATGCCATACAGAAGCTCCACGACGATCGCCTCTCCCCGGACCTCGACCCAGGCCAGCGGCAGGAACACGATGGCGACCATGTAGTAACTGGCGACGATCGTCTCGTTGCCGGGGATGGGCTCATGCAGCAGATACTTGCCGGCGACGTCCAGCGTCACCTGCAGCATCATCAGCACCAGCGCCGCGGAGCAGATCAGCACCAGTACCTTGCTCGCTCCGACCGTCAACTTTTCCATCATCTCCGTTTCCTTTTCCTCGGAGTCCAGTCCTCGGGGTCCCGTCCGCCTGCGCCGCGAGTGTCTCCGCGAACGCTTTCATGTATACATGAAATGAAAAACTCGATAAAAAAACCCAGTTTCTGGGCTGTTTTCCTTGATTTAAGTCAATTATGCATACATGAGGCCGCGATGTTCATAGGTATTTCCACTAGTTTTCAGGCTAAAGTGGATGTCTGACCATGAGATATTCTTTTTAATGTATACATAGGAATGATGAATACACTTGCGGACCACGTGACCCAGACGCTGCGCACATGGGTATTCCAGGGCGTGCTGCGGCCCGGCGAACGTCTGGAAGAAATCCCCCTGGCGCAAAAACTGGGGGTATCGCGCACGCCCATCAGGGCCGCCCTGGCCAACCTCGGCAACGAAGGCCTGCTGGAACACCAGCCCAAACGCGGCTATTCGGTCCGTGTGTATCAATACGAGGACGTGATCGGGGCCTATGAAGTGCGGGCCGTCCTGGAAGGCCTGGCCTGTCGGCGCGCGGCGCAGAAAGGGCTATCCAGCCTTGCCATCAGCCAGCTCAAGGCCTGCCTGGCGCACGGCGACGCCATCCTCGACAAGGGCGTCCTGCTGCCGGAGGACCACGCCCCCTACCAGCAAATGAACGTGACCCTGCACGAGACCTTGCTGGAAGCGGCGGGAAACTCCTGGCTCTCGCGATTCACGAACCAGGCGCAGGCGGCGCCATTCGCCTCGGACAGGATCATGCTGTGGGAAGACCACGGGGTGATCAGCCGCTCGCATCAGGACCACCACCGCATCGTCACCGCCGTCATCGAGAAGGATGGCGCGCGCGCCGAGCAGCTGATGCGCGAACACATCTATTTCGCCGGCCTGCTGCTGCGGGACAACTACGAGCGGCTGAGCCGAAAGGGCGCCGAAGACGCGGTCGAGCCGGATGCCTGAACGGCGGATCCGGGCGCCGCACGCCGCCGACCCATGCATGCCGGCCGCATCGCCGATCAGGACGCGTCGGGCTGCGCCGGCGATTCCAGTTCGCGCCACAGGCTGCGGCCGCCGGCCGCCTTGTCCAGGCCGTCCAGGTAGGCTTCGTGGGCCTGCTGGTCCCGGGCGCTGACCTGGATCACGGGCAGGCCGGACGCATCGAAGCGGTCCAGCGTTCCCGCCGCGCCGCCGCCGGCCTTGCGGTTCGTCTCGTCGCCATCGCCTCCCAGCAGGGAATTCTGGCCGCGCGTCATGGCCAGCCAGACCTCGCCCAGCAGCTCGGAGTCCAGCAGGGCGCCGTGCAGGGTGCGGTGCGCATTGGAGATCCCGAAGCGGTCGCACAGCGCATCCAGATTGTTGCGCTTGCCGGGGAACATCTCGCGGGCCACCAGCAGGGAATCGGTGACCTTGCCGCACAGATCGGTGAACAGCGGCAGGCCGGCCCGCTTCAGCTCCGAATTCAGGAACTTCACGTCGAACGCGGCGTTGTGGATGATGACTTCGGCATCGCGCACGAAATCGACCAGTTGCTGGGCGATTTCCGGGAAGCGCGGATGGCCGGACAGGAATTCCGTGGTCAGGCCGTGGATGCGCAGAGCGTCGGGGTCGCTGTCCCGATCCGGATTCAGGTACAGGTGCAGGTGCCTGTCCGTCACTTGGCGGTTGACGATCTCCACGCAGGCCAGTTCAACCACCCGGTGGCCCTGTTCGGGCTCCAGGCCGGTGGTTTCGGTATCCAGGACGATTTGGCGCATAGCAAGGGAATGATTCGAGAGATTCAGAAAAATCGGGCGCGGGACGCGATCCCGCGCCGCGGGCGATCACGCGCGGATCATTCGGCGACCCGGGCCAGTTCTTCCACGCCCCGATTGGCCAGGGCGTCGGCGCGCTCATTGCCGGGATCGCCCGCATGGCCCTTGACCCAGCGCCAGTGTAGTTCATGCTGCCCGGCCAGGGCGTCCAGGTCCTGCCAGAGATCGGCGTTCTTCACCGGCTTCTTGTCGGCGGTGCGCCAGTCCCGCCGCTTCCAGTTCGGCAGCCACTGCGTCATGCCCTTTTGCACATAGACGGAATCCGTGTGCACCGTGACCACGCAGCGGCGCTTGAGCGCCCGCAGCGCCTGGATGACGGCCATCAGTTCCATGCGATTGTTGGTCGTCAGGGCCTCGCCGCCATGCAGGGTCTTTTCATGCGGCCCCTGGCGCAGCAACGCGCCCCAGCCCCCCGGGCCCGGATTGCCCTTGCAGGCTCCGTCCGTCCAGATATCCACGTGTGGTTCCGCCATCGACTTCCTGTTTGAATGATTTCCGATCCGATCAGCCGGCCGGATCGTCGATCCGGTTGGCCACGGGGGCGACGGCGCCGCGCCGCACGCGACGACGGCGGCTCTTTCGCCAGGCCGGCCCCACCAGCCGCATGCTGGACACCCGCTTGACGGCGGCGATCGCATAGACCGCCCCGCCCGCGGGCCACCAGCGGTCGCCGGCGTGTTCCATGAAACGCCAGCGCTGCAGCCAGGCCGAGGTCGCGCACAAGGGCACGTAACACCCGAAACGGCCCCGATCGAGCTCGAAGGATAACAGCTTGAACCAGTCTTTCAAGCGCGCCGGCGACACCTGCGACGGCACCGGAACCGGCAGTTGGAGGGCCAGCCCCGGCAAAGATTCGCGCAGGCCCCACAGGCTGTAGGGGTTGAAGCCCGTCAGCACGACCCGCCCTTCGGGCATCAGGACGCGTTCGACCTCGCGCAGCGCCTGGTGCGGATCGGCGCACCATTCCAGGGTGTGCGGCATGACCATCAGATCGACGCTCTGGGTATCGAAGGGCAGTTGTTCGGGTTCGCAGATCAGGCGGCCGGCCCGGGTGCCGAACGGCGCGCTGGGACTGTGCGCCCAGAGCTTGTGCGGGATGCGGTTGGATTGCAGCAGATCCCAGTGCGGCAGGCCGATTTGTATGGCATGATAGCCAAACGCATTGCTGACCATGGCATCGACCTGATGCTGTTCCCAGGCGCGCACGTACTGCCCGACCGGGGTGTCCAGCCATTCCGCCAATTCGATCGGCATTGCGCGTTGCGGTGCCACCCTGAATCCCCCATCATGAATTTCATCGCCCCGACCCCTGATGCGCCGGCCTTGCTGACGCCCATCCCCGCCCTGTCGGACAATTACATCTGGATGGTACAAAAAAACGGCCACGCCATCGTCGTGGACCCCGGCGAAGCCGGCCCGGTGCTGGACCGGCTGACGCCCGGCCTGACGCTGGAAGCCATCCTGATCACCCACCACCATCACGATCACGTCGGCGGCGTGCAGGCATTACACCAGCGAACCGGGGCCCGCGTCTACGGGCCGCGCCACGAAAACATCCCGGTGTGCGACGTGCCTCTGGGCGAAGGCGATCTGGTCGACCTGCCCGGCATCGGCCTTCGGTTCCAGATCCTGGACATCCCCGGCCACACGGCCGGACACATCGCCTACGTCGGGCGTCTGGACGCCGGCCAGACCGCCCTGTTCTGCGGCGATACGCTGTTCGCGGCGGGGTGCGGAAGGCTGTTCGAAGGCACCCCTGCACAAATGCACGAATCCTTGGGTAAAATCGGGTGTTTGCCTCCGGATACCCTGGTGTGCTGCGCACACGAATATACGGCGGCCAATATTCGCTGGGCCCTGCAGGTCGAACCGACCAACGCTGCATTGCAGGCGCGTGCCCAGGATACGGCGCAGCTGCGCGCCCAGGGTCTGCCAACCGTGCCGTCACGGCTGGGCCTGGAACTGCAGACGAACCCGTTCCTGCGCACCGGCCTCCCGGATATCCGGGCTGCGGCCAGCCAACACGCCGCCACACCACTGAACACGCCCCTGGCGGTTTTTGCGGGTCTGCGCGAATGGAAGAACAACTTCAAATGATCCGCTCATGAAAATCCTGCGACTGATACTGCCGCTGATCCTGGTCCTCCTGGCTGGCTGCGCCACCCACCGAACCCCCACCGATCAGCGGCAGGCCTATGTGGCAGAAGACACATCCCGCACCGTCGACCTGACCCATCCCCCCCGCGACATGTGGGATCGCGTGCGACGCGGTTTCTCCATCCCCAACCTGCACAGCGAACGAGTCGATTACTGGACCGACTACTACGCGGCGCACCCCCAGTCGGTCCTGCTCATGAGCCAGCGGGCCGGAAAATACCTGTACTACATCGTCGACGAACTGAACCGCCGCGGCCTGCCCACGGAACTGGCCCTGCTGCCCTTCGTCGAATCGGCCTACGACCCCACCGCCCTGTCGCGCTCCCAGGCGTCGGGCCTGTGGCAGTTCATCCCCAGCACCGGCCTGCACTACAAGCTGCAGCAGGACTGGTGGCGCGACCAGCGCCGCGACCCGGTCGCGTCCACCCAGGCGGCTCTGGACTACCTCAGCTACCTGTACGATTTCCAGGGCGACTGGTACCTGGCCCTGGCGTCCTACAACTGGGGCGAAGGCGCCGTCAAACGCGCCATGGACAAGGCCGTCAGCAACGACAAGCTGCCGATCTACACCCAGCTGGACATGCCCGACGAAACGCGCAACTACGTCCCCAAGCTGCAGGCCATCAAGAACATCATCGCCCGCCCGGAAAAATACGGCATCACCCTGCCCAAGGTCAGCAACAGCCCCTACTTCACGACGGTGCACAAATCGCGCGACATGGACATCGCCGTGGCGGCGGCCCTGGCCGAAATGCCCATCGAGGACTTCCGCGCCCTGAACCCCGCCTACAATCGGCCCGTGATGCTGGCGGAACACAACCCCGCACTGCACCTGCCGCTGGACAAGGTCGCCGTCTTCAACAGCAATCTCGAAACCTATACCGGCCGGCTGTCCTCCTGGCAGGTCATGCACCCCAAGCGCGGCCAGTCCCTGGCCGCCATCGCCAAATCCTACGGCATCACCCTGGACCAACTGCGCCAGGCCAACAACCTGGGTTCGCGGCAGACACAGGCGAAGGTCGCCACCCTGCTGATCCCGGCGGCGCCCGCCGCCGAAGACAGCGGCATCCGGCTGGCGTCCTACGACCCCGAAACGGACAAGCCCGCCCTGCGCCAGGTCCGGACGGCGCCGCCCGCCGTGCGCACGACGGCCCGCCTGAGATCCACCCCCAGCGTTCGCACGCACACCATCCGCAAGGGCGACACCCTGTATTCCCTGGCCCGCCGCTACAACACCTCGGTGGACGCCCTGCGCAAGCTGAACAATCTGAAGAGTTCATCCCTGTCCACCGGCCAGCGCCTGCGCGTGCCCGGCACGGACATGCAAGGCTAAAAATTCATCCATAGGACCAATACATCATGGGTTTTCTGAACGGCAAACGCATCCTGATCACCGGAGTGCTCTCGAATCGCTCCATCGCCTACGGCATCGCGCATGCCTGCCGCGCCCAAGGCGCCGAACTCGCCCTGACCTACGTGGGCGAGCGCTTCGAAGAGCGCGTGCGCGGCTTTGCCAAGGACCTGGGCAGCGACATCGTCATCCCCTGCGACGTGGGTGACGACGCCCAGATCGACGCCGCCTTCGCCTCTCTGCGCGAACGCTGGGACGGTCTGGACGGCCTGGTGCACTCGATCGGCTTCGCCCCGCGCGACGCCCTGGAAGGCGACTTCCTGGACGGCATGACGCGCGAAAATTTCCGCGTGGCCCACGACATTTCCGCCTACAGCTTCCCCGCGCTGGCCAAGGCCGCCCTGCCCCTGCTGGAAGGCCGCAACGGCTCCGTGCTGACCCTGACCTATCTGGGCGCCGAAAAGGCCATCCCCAACTACAACATGATGGGCCTGGCCAAGGCATCCCTGGAAGCCAGCGTACGCTACCTGGCCAAATCCCTGGGCAAGAAAGGCCTGCGCGCCAACGGCATTTCCGCCGGCCCGATCAAGACCCTGGCCGCCAGCGGCATCCGCGACTTTTCCAACATGCTGAAATACGTGGAATCGCAATCGCCGCTGGGCCGCAACGTCACCATCGAGGACGTCGGCAACGCCGCCTCCTTCCTGCTGTCGGACCTGGCCGCCGGCATCACGGGCGAAATCCTGCACGTGGACTGCGGCTTCTCCAACACCGTGCCGGGCATGGACTGATAATCCCGCCTGTCAGCAACCAGGATCAGGCAGACCGCCGTGGCGCAATCGGAACAGGACAGAAACCGCAGCAAGCTGCACGGTTTTCTGGAAGACAAGCTGAAGTGGCACGACTACACCCACCTGGTCGTGGCCGATGACGATATGGATCCGGCCGCCTGGTTCCTGCACACCATCGGCCTGGCCCGTTCGGGGCAGCCCGAACTGATCGTCACCGGCACGCTGGACCACGCCCTGGCCATGGACGTGATCTCCGACCTCGTGGCCTACGGCCGCCAGTCGGGCGGCCTGGCCGACGGCCAGCGGCCGGGTCCGGCCGTCCGCATTCCGGTGCTGCTGCGCGACGTCTCGACCCCTTTCGTCCTGGCGCAGCGGGTCGCCCAGGCCAGCAGCCGCTTCGGCGCCTCGATCCGCGTGCTGCAGGTCCTCTGGTCCGACGCCGCCGGACGCTTCCCGAACGACCCGGCCTACGATCAGGCGACATCTCCGCAGCAGGCGCTGTGGGACATGGGCGCCTGACACGGCGCCCGAAATGCCTGCCACGCGGCCTGATCGGCAAAGAGGCCGTCGTCTCGCACGACGCCAGGATCGAACCGAGCGATCCGCCGTAGGCGAAAAAAAGGGCCTCTGACAAGCAGAGGCCCCGATATTCCTGGCGGACAAGGGGGGATTCGAACCCCCGATACGCTATTCACGTATACACGCTTTCCAGGCGTGCGCCTTCAACCACTCGGCCACCTGTCCTGCACACCTGCCGGCAGACCCGACAAGCGAAGTCCGTCATTCTAGCATGAATGTCAATCCGGCAACACAAGATCGGGGGATCTTCCTCCCGCCCGCGGCGTCAGGCCAGGCTGGGCGCCGGCACCGGCGCGGCGCCCATTTCCCCGACCATGCGCTCGACGTACCGGGCGATCAGATCGATCTCCAGGTTGACTGAAGAGCCGACCCGCAGATTGCGCAAGGTCGTCATCTGCACCGTATGCGGGATCAGGTTGATGGAGATTTCGGTGCCCTCTTCCTGATCGTCCACGCGATTGACGGTCAGGCTGACGCCATTGACCGTGATCGAGCCTTTGTACGCCAGGTACTTGGACAGGTGCGCGGGCACGATGACGCGCAATTCGGTGGATTCGCCCACGGCGTCGAAGCACGTCACCCGCCCCACGCCGTCGACGTGGCCGGACACCAGATGCCCGTCCAGGCTGTCGCCCAGCCGCAGCGCGTGTTCCAGGTTGACCTCGCCCTCGCGATCCAGGCCGCAGGTGCGCACCAGGCTTTCGCGCGAGACGTCGACCTCGAACGCGGCATCCTGCAAGGCGACCACCGTCATGCAGGCGCCCTGGATGGCGATCGAGTCCCCCAGGCGGGTCGCCTGCAGGGGCAGGCCGCCGGCATCGATCACCAGCCGCACGCCGGCGTCTTCCCGATCCCCCAGGGAGCGAACTTCGGTGATGCGGCCGACCGCCGCCACGATTCCTGTAAACATGACGATTCCATCCATCAAAGTGTTCCGCGCCGACCGGGGCGCGGATCCGTTCTTTCGGGGCGGCGATTCAGCCCAGTGTCCGGGCCGGCAGGCCGCAGGCCGCCCGCAGAGCCTGCCAGCGGCCCGCATGCCGCATTCTCAAGCGCATGTCCGCGCCCAACTGTACCGCATCCAGGAACTCATAGCGGTAGGCCTGGTCCAGCGATGGAATGGGGGCCGGCAACGCGGCCAGGCCCTGACCGTCCCCGACGATGCTGGGGGCGACATACGCCACCCATTCATCGACATGCCCGCCCGCCACCAGGGCCCCCTGCAGGCGGGCGCCGGCTTCGACGTGGACTTCGTTGATCTCGTGGTCGCCCAGCCAGCACAGCAGGGCGTTCAGGTCCAGCGCGCCATTCTCGCCCAGGGGCAGGACGATGACGCGCACGTTGCGTCCCGCCAGCCGGGCTGCCTTGCCGGCATCGGCCCGGGCGGTGAAGATCCAGACAGGGTCGCCGTTGAACAGCCGGGCCTGTTCCGAAATGATGAATTGCGTATCGAGCACGGCCCGGATGGGCTGCCGGGGCGTCTGCACGGCCCGGACGTCCAGCAGCGGATTGTCCGTCAGGACCGTGCCGATGCCGGTCAGCACCACGCAGGCCCGGGCGCGCCAGCCATGCCCGTCGGCGCGGGCGGCATCGCCCGTGATCCACTGGGAACGGCCGTCCGGCAGCGCGGTATGGCCATCGAAGGACGCGGCGGACTTCAGCCACAGCCAGGGCGTGCCGCGCGTCATGCGGGCGCAGAACCCGGGGTTCTGCGCCAGGGAGTCATCGGCCATCAGGCCGGCGTCGACATCCAGGCCGGCGGCCCGCAAGCGTTCGATTCCCTGCCCCGCCACCCGAGGGTTGGGATCCTGCAAGGCGACCACCACGCGGCGGATGCCCGCGGCGATCAGCGCATCCGCGCAGGGCGGCGTGCGCCCCTGATGGCTGCAGGGTTCCAGGGTGACGTAGGCCGTCGATCCCCGGACGTCCAGCTGCTGCTGTTGCGCCAGCCACAGAGCCTGGGCTTCGGCATGCCGGCCGCCGGCTTCCTGGGTATTGCCTTCCGCCAGCCAGCGGCCGTCGCGCACCAGCACGCAGCCGACCCGCGGATTCGGATTGCTGAGATACAGGGATTTTTCCGCAACCGCCAGCGCCCGCCGCATCCAGCGGTGATCTTCGACCAACTGCGATGCCGCTTCAGGACCGCTCATCGTCGGGCGCCCGGAATTCATCGATGGTATGCACGAATTCGCGGATGTCCTCGAAGCTACGGTAGACGGACGCGAAGCGGACATACGCCACCTGGTCCAGCTGGCGCAATTCGGCCATGACCAGTTCGCCCACATGCCCCGAGGAGACCTCGCGCTTGCCGCTGGTCAGCAGGCGTTCCTGGATGCGGACCACCGCCGCATCCAGCGCCGAGGCGCTGACGGGGCGCTTGCGCAGGGCCAGCGCCATACTGGAGCGCAGCTTGGCGGGATTGAAATCGGCCCGGGTGCCGTTGCGTTTGACGACGGCGGGCATCATCAGATCGACCCGTTCATAGGTCGTGAAGCGCCGGTCGCAGGCCGCGCACCGGCGCCGCCGGCGGATCGTGTCGCCTTCTTCGGAAACCCGTGAATCCACGACCTGCGTATCGGCACAGTTGCAGAACGGACACTTCATCGGCCTATCGGGCGCCCGCGGGCGCCCGCCTCCGGATTAGCGATAGACGGGCAGGCGCGCCGTCAGGGCGTTGACCTGATCCCGCACGCGGGCGATATTGGCCGCATCGTCGGGGTTGTCCAGCACGTCGGCGATCAGGTTGCCCGTCAGTTCGGCCTCGGCTTCCTTGAAGCCGCGCGTGGTCATGGCCGGCGTCCCCAGGCGGATGCCGCTGGTGACGAAGGGCTTTTCCGGATCGTTGGGAATGGCGTTCTTGTTGACCGTGATGTGCGCCTGGCCCAGGACGGCTTCGGCCGCCTTGCCAGTGATGCCCTTGGCCCGCAGGTCGACCAGCATGACGTGGCTTTCGGTGCGGCCGGACACGATGCGCAGGCCGCGCTTGACCAGGGTGTCGGCCAGCACGCGGGCATTGGTCGCCACCTGGGCGGCATAGGCCTTGAATTCGGGCTGCAGGGCTTCGCCGAAGGCGACGGCCTTGGCGGCGATGACGTGCATCAGCGGACCGCCCTGGATGCCCGGGAAGATGGCCGAGTTGATGATCTTTTCGAACTCGGCCTTCATCATGATGACGCCGCCGCGCGGCCCGCGCAGGGACTTGTGCGTGGTCGTGGTGACGAAGTCGGCATGCGGCACGGGATTGGGGTATTCGCCCCCGGCGACCAGGCCGGCGTAGTGGGCGATGTCCACCATGAACAGGGCGCCGTTGTCATGCGCGATGCGGGCCATGCGTTCGAAATCGATGCGCAGGGAATAGGCCGAGGCGCCGCCCACGATCAGCTTCGGCTTCAGCGTGCGGGTCAGTTCCTCGAGCTTGTCGTAGTCCAGGACTTCATTGGCGTCCAGGCCATAGGAATGGAAGTCGTACAGTTTGCCCGATGCGTTCACGGGGGACCCGTGGGTCAGGTGGCCGCCTTCGGCCAGGCTCATGCCCAGCACCGTGTCGCCGGGTTTCAGGACCGCCATGTAGACGCCCTGGTTGGCCTGGGAGCCCGAATTGGGCTGCACGTTGGCGGCTTCCGCGCCGAAGATTTCCTTGACCCGGTCGATCGCCAGCTGCTCGACGACGTCCACGTATTCGCAGCCGCCGTAATAGCGCTTGCCGGGATAGCCTTCCGCGTATTTGTTCGTCAGCTGCGTGCCCTGGGCCTGCATGACGGCCGGGCTGGCATAGTTTTCGGACGCGATGAGTTCGATGTGCTGTTCCTGGCGAACGTTTTCCTGCTGAATGGCGGCCCAGATGGCGGGATCTGCCTTGTCAAGGGTACGGGTGCGGTCAAACATGAATGATCCTGAAGACTAGGGAAAGGGAATCAAGGCGCCACAGGGGCGATCGAGCAAATCATTCTAGCGCGAAGCATCCGGTCACAAGGCATGCAGGCGCGGGTTCAGCGTGTAGGTGCCCGTGATCGAGGCCTTGGCCAGCACGTGCCCCTGCATGGCCGCCAGCACCTGCCCTCCGGTGAAGCGCCCGGCGACGTCCAGTTCGGCGACGTCCAGCGCGTACACGGTCAGGACATAGCGGTGGACGAGCGCATCGTTCCATGGCGGGCATGGGCCATCGTAGCCGAAGTAATCCCCGTTCATGTCGCGGTCGGCGGCAAACCAGTTGGTGTAGTCGTTCAGCCCCTGGCGCGTGCCGTCCAGGGCCAGCGGGCCGGCCTTGCCGCGCGGCGTGATGCCGCTGGCGTAGCTGCCCTCGGCCAGGCTGCGGACATCGGCCCCGACATCCACCAGCACCCAGTGATAGAAATCGCAGCGCGGCAGGTCGGCGGGCACTTCACGCCCCACCTGGTTGACGTCATCGGGCTTGCTGGGCACGTCGGGATCGACGCACAGCACCGCGAAGGACCGGACGCCGTCGGGGACGTCCGACCAGGCCAGATGGGGATTGTTGTTGCCCGCCAGGGCCACATGATTTTGCGGATCGATGCGCGCGAAGGCGTTGCGTTCCGGAATGACTCCCTGGTCGGGGAAAGATTCGCTGTGCAGTTTCATGGGCCCTCCGGGAAACAGGCCTAGGTCAGTGTGACCCGGGCGAATTTACGTTTGCCGACCTGCATGACGTAGGTGCCGGCCGGCAGTTGCAAGGATTTGTCTTCGATACGGTCGCCGTCGATGCGCACGCCGCCCTGCTCGACATTGCGTTGGGCTTCGGATGCCGAAGCGGCCAGGCCCGATTCCCGCAGGACTTTCAGGATGCCCATGGGGGCAGACCCGGCCGTGATTTCCGGCAGGTTTTCGGGGATGGCGCCGTCGCGGAACTGCGCATTGAAGTGTTCCAG
Organism: uncultured Castellaniella sp.; assembly: GCF_937988725.1. Classification (GTDB taxonomy): domain Bacteria; phylum Pseudomonadota; class Gammaproteobacteria; order Burkholderiales; family Burkholderiaceae_B; genus Castellaniella. The sequence goes on from NZ_CALKHS010000002.1 coordinate 30,417, forward strand.
CGCCAGGGCGCCCTGGCCCGCGCCGTGGAAGCGGTCGACGATTTCCCGGGCCAGCAGGACTTTGGCGTCGCGCGGGTTGCGCCCGCCGGTGACATCCGCCTGCAGGGCGGCGATCTCGTCCAGCGAACGGAACGACAGCAATTCGAAATAGCGCCACATCAGCGTGTCGGAAATCGACATCAGCTTGCCGAACATGGAATCGGGGGCTTCCGTGATGCCGATGTAGTTGCCCTTCGATTTGGACATCTTTTCGACACCGTCGGTGCCTTCCAGCAGCGGCATGGTCAGCACGCACTGGGGTTCCTGGCCGTATTCCTTCTGCAGTTCGCGGCCCACCAGCAAGTTGAACTTCTGGTCCGTGCCACCCAGTTCGAGATCGGCCTTCAGCGCCACGGAATCGTAGCCCTGCAGCAGGGGATACAGGAATTCGTGCACCGAGATCGGCACCCCGCCCCGGAACCGGCGCGTGAAATCGTCGCGTTCCATCATGCGGGCCACGGTATAGCGCGACGCCAGCTGGATCAGCCCGCGCGAGCCCAGCGGGTCGCACCATTCGGAGTTGTAGCGGATTTCCGTGCGGTCCGGGTCCAGCACCAGGCTGGCCTGGGCGTAGTAGGTCTTGGCGTTGTCGCGGATCTGTTCGGGCGTGAGCGGCGGGCGGGTGGCGTTGCGCCCGCTGGGGTCGCCGATCTGCGCCGTGAAGTCGCCGATCAGGAAGATCACCGTATGGCCGAGGTCCTGCAGCTGGCGCATCTTGTTCAGGACGACCGTATGCCCCAGATGGATGTCCGGCGCCGTCGGATCCAGGCCCAATTTGATGCGCAAGGGCGTGCCGGTCGCGCGGCTGCGGGCCAGCTTGGTGGCGAATTCAGAGGCGACGAGCAATTCATCGCAGCCCCGCTGGGCCACGCGCAGATCATGGGCAATCTGGGGGTCGTCGGAGGCGTTGGGGGACGGCATGGTAACTGATCTATCAGAAAAATTGAAAAAATGCTCGAAAAAACGAGACTAATGCGCTAGCATAACGTGCCATCGCAGCTTCTGTACAACACATTCGACGCCCGAGCAGACGGCGGAACCTCATATTAGCAGAGCCCTTCCGTTGCAGGTGACACGTCAGGCAGGCCCGCTGTCGCGCATTCCGATGCGTCGCGCCTTCCGGACCCGGCACCCAGGCCCGGCTGCATTCGATCCGATCACGCCCATCTCCGCCCATGATGCCTGACGCCCACCAGACACAACGCCACCGCCATATCACTCGCAGTCTGCTTTTCGCCGCCGGGGGCCTGTTTCTGACCGCCGCCGCATTGGCCGTCGTCAAGCCCACCACACCGCCCGAACCGATCTTCCAGGCCCGCCAGACGCTCGATCTGCCCCCCATGGGCGCCGACCCGCACAGCTCCAAGCCCTACATCGCGTCCACCCGCATCCGCCGGGGCGACACGGTCTCCGATCTGCTGAACCGGCTGGGCATCAGCGAAGACGGCCTGCTGACCTTCCTGACCCACGAGGAAAGCGCCCGGTCCATCTACAAGCTCTACCCCGGCCGCACCGTGCAGGCCGCCCTGGACGACCAGGGCAACATGGTCTGGCTGCGCTACGCCCACACGCCCGGCAGCAGCGTCAAATCCGGCATCGAATCCGCCTGGCTGGAAATCCGCCCCGACGGACACGGCAACTTCACCGCGAATGAACGCACCACGGCCGCCGTTCCGGAAACCCGGGTCGCCGAAGGCGAAATCAGCAGTTCCCTGTTCGGCGCCGCCGACGAGGCCCAGCTGCCCGACGCCATCACCCTGGAAATGGTGGACATCCTGGGCAGCCGCATCGACTTCCTGAAAGATCTGCGCAAAGGCGACCGCTTCCGCATCGTCTACGACGCCTACATGCACGACGGCGAGGAAGTCGGCGCCGGCCGCATCCGCGCCCTGGAGTTCATCAACAAGGGCAAGACCTACAGCGCCGTCTGGTTCCAGGGCGCCGAGGGCAAGGGCGGCTACTACGACTTCTCCGGAGCCAGCCTGAAGGGCGCCTTCCTGCGCACGGCCATCAAGTTCACCCGGATCAGTTCGCGGTTCGGCATGCGCATGCACCCGATCCACAAGAAATGGACCGGGCACAAGGGCGTCGATTACGCCGCGCCTTCGGGCACCCCGATCCACGCCACCGCCGACGGCACCGTCGAATTCATCGGCCAGCAGAACGGCTACGGCAACGTCATCATCCTGAAGAACTTCGGCAAATACTCCACGCTGTACGGCCACCAGAGCCGCTTCGCCAAGGGCCTGAAAAAAGGCGACCACGTCCAGCAGGGCGACCTGATCGGCTACGTCGGCCAGACCGGCTGGGCCACCGGGCCTCACCTGCACTACGAATTCCGCATCAACAACCAGCCGGTGGACCCTCTGGCCGCCGACCTGCCGGTGGCCCGCCCGCTGGACGGCGCGGACCGGAAAGCCTTCCAGTCCCTGGTCGCCCGCTACCAGCCGCAGATGAACATGCTGGCGCGGCTGCAGGACAGCCGCATCCAGATCGCCGCGCGCTGATGCCCCGGAGCGCCCCCTGCCTGCGGCGGGGGCCCGCCCCTCCCCCTTTCCAAGTCCAGGCGCCCTGCGCAGCAGCTATTTAATCGGCCTGATGTCGGGCACC
>NZ_CALKHS010000003.1 GCF_937988725.1 uncultured Castellaniella sp.
CTTCCATGGTGGCGGCGGTCTGCGCCAGGGAGCTGGCCTGCTGTTCGGTGCGCGACGATAGATCCAGGTTGCCGGCGGAGATCTGGCTGGCGGCCGAGGCGATCGAGTCGGCGCCGCTGCGCACTTCGCTGACCGCGCCCCGCAGGTTTTCGCCCATGGCGCTCAGGGCCTTCAGCAACAGACCGATCTCGTCCTTGCCGTCGGCCTGGATGTGCTGGCTGAGGTCGCGGCGGGCCACGGACTCGGCCAGGCTGACGGCGTGGCGCAGCGGGTGAGTGACGGACCGCGTCACCAGCCAGGCGAACAGGGGGCCCAGGATGAGCGCCAGCAGAGTGGCGACGCCCAGCGAGACCAAGCCCAGCTGGTTGGCCTGGGCGCCCTCGGCGAACGTGCGCTCGACCATGCCGCTCTGCATGTTGGACAGCTTGTCGATCTCCGCGATGTATTGCGCAGTGATCTTCGGCATTTCCTGGTTGAAGAAGGTGTCGGCCTTGGCGTAATCGCCATTGTCCAGGTCCTTGAATGCCTGCGCGCGCCCGTTGCGGTAGATGTCGCGCTGGGCGGTGGCTTGCTTGAACTGGGCGATCGCTTCGGGGATGTGCAGGCCTTCCTGGATCTGCTTCTGGAGCTCGTCGGAGCGCTTGTCGGAGGCCTCCATGCCGTCCTTGAAGGTCTTCAGCACGTCGGGGTTGGTCAGGTTGGCCGCCGCCAGGGCCTGGTTGGCGTTGACTTCCACCTGGCGCGCCCAGCGCAGCACCTGCGCGTTGTTCGACTGGCGCTGCAGCAGAGTGCCGCTGTCCTGTTCGGTGGCGATCATGCGCCATGCGCCGATGCCGGACATGATCAGCAGCAGAATGATGATGAGGCCAAATCCCAGCGCCAGCCGGGTGCCGATTTTGAGGTTACGCATGGAGTCCTCGAGGTATGGAGAGGCTTTCGGAACCACGCGGGCAGCCTTCCCGACGCGGACCGGACGAAATTTCACTTGATTGTACGAAGTGTGTCCGAATCCAAACGGCATAACAGGGGCCGTGTCGGGGGCCTGTTCTTTCTAAAATATCAGAACTCGGTCCATTCCTCGGTGTCGGCGGTGACGGGCGCCGGCTTGCCGGGCGCGCGCAGCGCCGGGCGGCCGGCGGCCGGGGCGGGCGCGTCCGTCTTGGGCTGGCGGCGGGGTCGTTGCGGGGCCGGGCTGACCACCTTTTCCGGCGCCGAGGCCAGACCGGGGCGCCGCGCGGCCGCGCCGTCATGAGCGCTCGACGAGGCGCGGCCGGCTCCCGTAAGAGGGTTCCGGGCCCCCTCGGCTGGGGCATCGGCCTGGTCCCCCAGCTTGAAGGTGCCCACCAGCCGGGCCAGCGTGTCGGCCTGTTCCTGCAGGCTGGTGGCCGCGGCGGCGGATTCTTCGACCAGGCTGGCGTTCTGCCGGGTGACGTCGTCCATCTGGGTGATGGCGGAATTGATTTCCTCGATGCCGGTGGTCTGCTCGCGGTTGGCGGCGCTGATCTCGCCCATGATGTCGGTGACGCGGTTGATGCTGTCGACGATCTCCTGCATGGTGTCGCCGGCATGGGCGGCCTGCTCGTTGCCCTTGGCGGCGGCCTCGACGGAGGTGTCGATCAGACCCTTGATTTCCTTGGCGGCGCCGGCCGACCGCTGTGCCAGCGCCCGGACTTCGGCGGCGACCACGGCGAAGCCGCGGCCCTGTTCGCCGGCGCGGGCGGCCTCGACAGCGGCGTTCAGCGCCAGGATGTTGGTCTGGAAGGCGATGGAATCGATCACGCCGATGATGTCGGCGACCTGCTGGGACTTGCTGTTGATCTCGCCCATGGTGCCCACCAGTTCGGCGACCAGGGCGCCGCCGTTGCCCGCGGTCCTGGCGGCGGCCGCCGCCAGGGTGTTGGCCTGCTGGGCGTTGTCGGCGTTCTGGCGCACGGTGGCGGTGATTTCTTCCATGGTGGCGGCGGTCTGCGCCAGGGAGCTGGCCTGCTGTTCGGTGCGCGAGGACAGGTCCAGGTTGCCGGCGGAGATCTGGCTGGCGGCCGAGGCGATCGAGTCGGCGCCTGTGCGCACTTCACCCACCGTGCCGCGCAGGTTCTGAGCCATGCGGCCCAGGGCCTGCAGCAATTGGCCGATTTCGTTGCCGGAGCCCGACGTGATCCGGCGGCTGAGGTCGTTGCGGGAAATATCTTCGGCGATGGACACGGCGTCGCGCAGCGGGTGCGTGATGGCGCGCATCACCCGCCAGGCGAACAGCGGCCCCAGGATGAATGCCAGCAGGGTGGCGATGATCAGGATGGCTTCGCTGGTCTGGGCATGCTGCGTGAGCAGGGCCTGGGCGGTGTTGGTGCCTTCACGGTGATAGGCGCGCAGCTTGTCGATGCTGTTGATATAGGCGCTGCCCACTTCCGGCAGCTTGTCGCGCACGATTTCCGTGGCGACGATGGACTGGCGGTTGTCCAGAGCCTGGAAGGCCATGTTCATGTCCGCCAGGTACTGTTTGCGCAGTTCCAGGATTTCGCCGTACATGTGCAGGGAGTCGCCCGATTTGAACAAGGCTCGAGCCCGCTCGTCGTACTGGACGATATTGGCCGTGGCGGTGTCGATGCCTTTTTTCAGATGTTCCAGCACGTCCGGATCGGAGACCAGCACGTAGCCGATGACCTGATTGGCGCGGACTTCCACGGCGCGGACCCATTCGGTCATCAACTGGTTGATCTGCTGGCGTTCGACGATCTCCCTGGAAAGCGCCTGGGAACTGCGGGCATTCCAGATGCCGATCAGAGCCAGGATCAGGGCCAGAAGCAACAGAAATGCGAACGCGGCCGTCAGCCGCGTGCTGATCTTCAGATTTTTCATGAGGGTTCGCCTGGGCGTGTCCGGAAGGAATGCCCATTATGTTAGGGAAAACCCCATGATTCTGATCGTTACAGTAAGCGGTAATTATCCGCCTACTTTTCCCGCCCGGCGTCATCCCCCGACGGATAGCCGTCCGGATTGCCGGATTGCCAGCGCCAGGTGTCGGCCATCATCTGTTCCAGTCCGCGCTGCGCCTGCCAGCCCAGATCGCGCCTGGCCTTGGCCGGATCGGACCAGCAGGCGGCGACGTCGCCCGGCCGGCGCGGGGCCAGGGCATAGGGGATGGGGCGGCCGCAGGCCGTCTCGAAGGCGCGGATCATGTCCAGCACGGAATAGCCGGCGCCGGTGCCCAGATTCCAGACGTGGGCGCCCGGATGCCGCCGCAGATAGGACAGGGCGGCCAGATGCCCCAGGGCCAGGTCCACCACGTGGATGTAGTCGCGCACCCCCGTGCCGTCCGGAGTCGGGTAGTCGTGGCCGAAGACCGACACGCGTTCCAGCCGGCCCACGGCCACCTGGCTGATGTAGGGCAGCAGATTGTTGGGGATGCCGTGGGGGTCTTCGCCGATGCGCCCGCTGGCGTGGGCGCCCACCGGATTGAAGTAGCGCAGCAGGGCGATGGACCAGCGCGGGTCGGCGGCGGCCAGGTCCTGCAGCAGCTGTTCCACCATCAATTTCGATCGGCCGTAGGGGTTGGCGGGCCGGCCCGTCGGACAGTCCTCGGTGATCGGCATGACCGTCGGGTCGCCGTAGACGGTGGCGGAGGAACTGAACACCAGCCGGTGGACGCCGGCGGCGGCCATGGCCCGGCACAGGGTCAGCGTGCCGCCGACGTTGTTGTCGTAGTACCGCAGGGGATCGCGCACGCTTTCGCCCACGGCTTTCAGACCGGCGAAATGCACCACGCCGCTGATGGCATGCTGCTCGAACAGTCGGTCCAGCAGCGCCCGGTCCCGCACGTCGCCCTGGACGAACCCGGGCGTCCGGCCGGTCAGGGCGGCGACCCGGGCCAGGGATTCGCGGGAACTGTTGCTGAGATTGTCCAGCACCAGCACGTCCTGTCCGGTGCTCAGGAATTCCAGGACCGTGTGCGAACCGATGTAGCCGGCGCCGCCCGTGATCAGAAGCGTCATGGTGAAAGACCGATGCGGTGGAAAGGCTCCATGCTATCAGTTTGACGCAGGCGGGGCCGCTAGCGCAGACCGGCGTCCGGCGATCGTGCCGGCCACCGGTCGGGGGTCAGGCTTTGGGCGTGTAGGCGGTGCACCAGCCTTTTTCGGACACGTCCTTGCCGCTGAAGATCGGACAGGGCCCCCAGGCGTCGCCCGCCTTGCCCTGGTACAGCTGGCAGTTGGCGCAGTGTTCGCCCGGCTTGAACTTGGGCTGGGACGCCTGGTCCACCTGGGCCGCGTCGTGCTTGTAGCCCATCTGCTTGGCCAGGGCGCTGTTTTCATCGACGTGATCGGCCGCCAGGACCTGGCGGGACAGCGCCAGGCTGGACACCAGCCCGGCGCTGGAGATCAAGAAAGTTCGACGAGATGTTTTCATGGGGACTCCTGAAAGACCCCCCGCGGGCCGGTGTATCTTTTGAAGCCCATTATTCGCCTGGTCGCCCGGCGTGGCAAGTTGCCCGCCGCCCCGTTTCCGGATGACGCCGCCGTCCGGATCGGGATGCGTCGGGCGCTATCGGGCGGTCAGGCGGTAGACCGTCGTGCTCATGCGGGTGACGCCGCGCGCCGCGAACTTCGGCTCGTTGGCCAGGACGTCGCGGGTTTCCAGGGTGTCGATCCCCCAGCGGGCCTCGTAAAGGGTTCGGACTTCCGCATCCGGCACGGAAAAGGGCGGGCCGTCCATTTCAGCCTGGGGGTAGTCCAGGGTCAGCAGCAAGGTGTGGCAGCCGGCGGGCAACTGTCCGTAGACGTGCGCGGCATAGCGGGCGCGCAGCGCCGGCGTCAGGGCGATCAGGGCGGCGCGATCGTAGCAGGCCTGGCAATCGGCCAGGGCGGCCGCATCCAGGCCGAAGATGTCGCCGCACAGGAAATCGATGCCGCCGGCCTGGTACAGGCGGCCCTGCGGCACGTCCGTCACCGAGGGCGTCAACTGGTGTTCGGCGAAGAACTGCTCGACCGCAAGCGGCGAGAGTTCCACCGCCAGGACGCGATGCCCTTGCGCCGCCAGCCAGGCGACGTCCAGCGATTTGCCGGCCAGGGGCACCAGCACACGGCAGTCCCGGGGCAGGCCCAGGGCGGGCCAGTGTTTCTGCAGCAGGGGCATGACGCGGCTTTGATGAAAGCCGGTCTGCCCGTGTTCCCAGCGTTGCAGCCAGAAATCCGTATCCATTTGTGTGTCCTCCTTGCTGGAATGGGTCGGGGGCCGAAGCTGCGCCCCGCGCCCGGGCGGCGTCAGGCAGCCGGAGAGCGCGCCTGGAAGGCCTTGGTCCGATCAGTGTAGCCGCCGGGGCGCATATTCCGGGAGGGCGGGCCGTGGTATGCCGTTACAGGACTGAGCATCGGGAAACTTGAAACCGGTGGGAGGCGTCGTCATCATGGAAACGTTGTTCACGCGAATCAGGAGTCAGAGATGAATCAGGTGATGAAAGCGTTCATGGCCGCTTCCGTGATCGCCCTGGGGCTGGCCGGACCGATGACGGCGGTCCGCGCGGCAGGGCCGGGCGCCGCCTACGAGACGATCGATCAGCCGACGGATGAACAATTGCAGCGTTACGCCAGCGCTGTGCGCGAGGTCAGCGGCGTGGTGGCCGAATATCAGCCCCGCTTCGAGGCGGCCCCCGACGAGGACGCCAAGCAGGCGGTCCGGGTCGAAGCCGACCAGAAGATGGTGGATCGGGTCGAAGCGGGCGGCATGAGCGTGGCCGAGTACAACGGCATCAGCCAGGCCGTGCGCAAGGACCCCGAATTGCGCAAGAAGGTCGAACGCATGGTCGGACAGAAGTCCCAGTAGGCGGCTACGTCTTTTCAGACCACAGCACGCCGCCGGTGGCCCAGTGATCTTTGCGGATTTCGGTCAGGATGATGTCCACGGCCCCCGGCTGGCAGCCGAGCACCTCGCAGGTGCGTTCGGTCAGGGCCTGCACCAGTTCCCGTTTCTTTTCGGGGGTGCGGCCTTCGAACAGTTCAATGTGCATGGTGGGCATGCGGATCTCCTGAAATTGGGAAAAGACAGGCAAGCCTAGCACATCCTCGCTCCGGCTCCGCGCCGAGCCGGTGTTCAGTGTTTACCCTTAATATGTTGTAAATATATTTATTGGATATTAGACTGGTCGTTCAGCCTCGACGCTGGCATCCACTACTATCCGGGGGAAACATGAAGACCATTTTTCGCAGTCTGGCCATTGCGGCCCTGTCGGCGTGCGCCGTTGGCGCGGCGTCCGCCGCCGACGTGACGTGGCGCGTGCCCACGTCGGTGCCCGAAGGGTCGCCGTTCTATCAGAATTTTCTCGAGCGTTTCGCCACCAACGTGAAGACCATCACGTCCGGGCGCGTGGAGATCCAGCCCTTCGGCGCGGGCGTCATCGTGCCGGCCCTGAAGGTATTCGACTCGGTGCAGGACGGGGTGGTCGAGGCCGGGCATTCGACGTCCAGCTACCTGGTCAACCAGAATCCCGTGAACGCCATCTTCGCCGGCTTCCCCGGCGGCATGGGCCCGGATGCGTACAAAGCCTGGCTGTACCAGGGCGGCGGCAAGGAAAAACTCGAAAAACTGCGCGCGCAACAAGGCCTGAAGACGATGATCGTCGGGATCGGCTCGACCGAAATCCTGGCGCACTCGAACAAGCCGATCCGCAACGCGGAAGACCTGAAAGGCATGAAATACCGCACCTCCGGCGCCTGGGCCGAAGTGATGCGCGATTATTTCGGCGCGGTCCCGACCGTCGTGCCGGCGGGCGAGACCTACACGCTGCTGCAGCGCAAGGGCGTGGACGCGGTCGAATGGGCGCCGCCCTCGGCCAATATGCCGGAAGGCTTCCACCAGGCCGCCAAGTACATCGTGGTGCCCGGCGTGCACCAGCCGACCTTCATGTGGGAAGTCTTCCTGAAGCAGGAAAACTGGGACAAGGTGCCGGCGGATCTGAAGCCGCTGATCGAAGCGGCCGCCCAGCTGACCACCGAGCAGAGCCTGGATTATTTCTATGACGCGGACATGAAGGCCATGGAAAAGTATCGCAGCGGCCGCAACGAGATCATCACGCTGGACCCGGCGTTCGTGAAGCAGCTGTCCGACGCCGGCTACGACTGGATGCACAAGACGGCGGAAGCCCAGAAGGCGGCCGGCAAGCCGGAAATGGCGGAAGTGCTGGCCGACTACGAGGCCTATCACAAGCGCTGGAAGGCCGAAAGCAACTATCTGATCCGTGACTGACGCCAGACCTTTCGTCCGCGAGGCAACGATGCTCAATGCCCTGACCCGATTCTCGAACGGCGTATCGTGGTGCGCTTCCCAGCTGGCCAGCGTGGCGGCGGCCGTGCTGACCCTCTCGATGGTCTATGAAGTGTTCGCCCGCTATGTGTTCGACGCGCCCACGGTCTGGGCTTTCGACATCGCCTACATGGCCAACGGCGCCGTCTTCCTGCTGGGGGTGGCCTACGTGCTGCGCGAAGACGCCCACATCCGCATCGACGTCCTGCGCAACCGCCTGCCCGCGCGCTTCAACGGCGCGGTGCAGGGAGTGGCGTACCTGCTGATCCTGGCGCCGTTCTTCGGCATGCTGTCCTGGATCGCCATGTCGCACACCTGGCGGGCCTGGGTGCGCCACGAAGTGGAAACCGTCAGCCCCTGGGCGCCGCTGATGTGGCCGTTCTATCTGCTCATCGCCATCGGCCTGGTGGCGCTGACTTTGCAGCTGGCGGCGGAAGGCCTGCGGGCCTTCTGCCGCCAGGGTCCGGACGCCAAGAAGGAACATTGATGAATCCGACTGTTGCCGCCCTGATGTTCCCGGGGATGTTCCTGCTGATCTTTCTGGGCATCCCCGTTTCGTTTTCCCTGATCATCCCCGCCCTGGTGGCCGGATGGTTCGCCTTCGGCGATCAGGTCTTCAACCAGCTTTACGGCGGCCTGTATTCGGCCACCACCAACTACATCCTGTCCGCCATCCCCATGTTCGTGTTGATGGGCGCCATCCTCGAACGCTCCGGCATCGCGGCGCGCCTGTTCCGCACGATGCAGCTGTGGCTGGGGCGCCTGCCCGGCGGCCTGGCCGTGGCGACCATCGCCATGGGCGCCACTTTCGCCGCTGCGGCGGGCGTGGTGGGGGCGGTCGAGGTCATGGTCGGCCTGATGGCGATTCCCGCCATGCAGCGCTTTCGCTATGACAATTCCCTGATCGCGGGCACCATCTGCGCGGGCGGGTCCCTCGGGACCATGATCCCGCCGTCCGTCGTGGCCGTGGTGTATGCGTCGCTGGCCCAGATCTCCGTCGGGGAACTGTTCGCGGCGATGCTCTTTCCCGGCCTGATCATGGTGGGGCTGTTCGTGCTGTACATCGTCGGCGTCTGCATCCTGGACCCGAAGAAAGGCCCCCGGGCGGACGATCCCGACATGCGCCTGCCGCTGGCCGAAAAGCTGCGGATCACGGCCAGCGGCCTGCTGCCGACCATGCTGCTGATCTTCGCCGTGCTGGGGTCCCTGATGGCGGGCATCGCCTCGCCCACCGAGGCGGCCGCCGTGGGGGCCATCGGCGCCCTGATCCTGTGCATCTGCTACGGACAGTTCAGCGTGACGATGCTGCGCCAGGCCCTGGCCATCACGGTCAGGATCTCCGCCATGATCCTGCTGATCGTGGCCGGGGGTATCATGTTCACGGGGATCTTCGCCGCCAACGGGGGCGGGCGCCTGATCCAGGCGCTGATCTCCGACATGGGGCTGGGCCTGACCGGCACCCTGGCGCTGTTCCTGTGCATCGTGTTCCTGCTGGGATTCGTGCTGGACTGGACCGCCAACGTCCTGATCTGCGTGCCCTTGTTCCTGCCCGTGCTGACGGCGGCGGGCGTCGATCCGATCTGGTTCGGCACGATGGTCATCATCGTCATCCAGACCAGCTATCTGACTCCCCCGATGGCGTCGTCGATCTTCTACCTGCTGTCCATCGCGCCGCCGGACATGAAATACGGCCAGGTCTGCCGGGGCGTCATCCCCTTCATCCTGGTTCAGTTCCTGACGCTCACGATCGTGGCGCTGTTCCCGGTCCTGGCGACGTGGCTGCCGCAGCGCATCGTGGGTTTCTGATTTTTTGCGGGGCTGTCGGCCCCGGCATCTGCCCGGCTGTCCGGGCATCCTTTTGTCATTAGGAAGGCATATGAATATCGAAGGTATCCTGGTTCCCATCATCACCCCGTTCACGGAAGATGGTCAGGTCAATGCGCAGGCCCTGGCGCAACTGGTGAACCGTTTCGTCGAGGCGGGCGTGGCCGGCATCGTGGCCTGCGGCACCACCGGCGAATACTATGCGCTGAACGACGAGGAACGCGACCTGGTCCTGCGCACCGTGGTCGAGGCCGCCGGGGGCCGGGTGAAGACCATCGCAGGGATCAACGCGCTGTCCACGCCGGAATCGATCGCCCACGCACAGCGCGCCCAGGCCCTGGGCTACGACGGCCTGATGCTGGCCACGCCGCCCTACAGCCTGCCCGAACAGGCCGGGATCCTGCTGCATTTCCGCACCGTGGCTGCCGCCACCCCGCTGCCCATCATCCTGTACGATTTCCCGCAGCGCGTGGGCGTGCAGATCGCGGTGGAAACCGTGATCGAACTGGCCAAGATCCCCAACATCGTCGGCATCAAGGAAAGCAGCGGCAATTTCAACCGCGCCCTGCACCTGATCCAGGCCCGCATCCCGGACTTCCAGATCATCAGCGGGTCCGACGACATGGCGGCCGATTTTCTGTTCTGGGGCGTGCGCTGCTGGATCAGCGGCGGCGCCAATGTCTTCCCGGCCGAACAGGTCGCGATGGTCAAGGCGGCCGTCGAAGGGCGCTGGGACGATGTCCGGTCCCTCATGGCGGGCATGTATCCGGTCATCCTGGCCATGGAGTCCGGCGACTACAACCAGAAAGCCAAGCTGGGCTGCCGCCGGCACGGCGTCGAGGCCGGCACGGTCCGCCTGCCGCTGGCGCCGCTGTCGGACGCCGATGCGCAGGAATTCCAGGCCATGCTCGACGCCTACGAGCGCTAAGGAGATCACCATGCCGCAAAGCAAAGAACAGATTTTCGCGCAGGCCCGCGCCGCCAAGCTGTGGGCCGGAAACCTGATTCCCGGCCAGACCGCGCCGGGCGCGCGCCTGGACAACACCACCCCCATCGACAACAGCGTCATCGGCGCCATCGAAGCCGGCACCGCGGCTGACGTGGACCGGGCCGTCAAGGCGGCGCGCGCCAGCTTCAAGGCCGGCGCCTGGTCCCAGCTGGCCCCCGCCGAACGCAAGCGCGTCGTGCTGCGCTGGACCGACCTGATGACGGAACACGCGGAAGAACTGGCCGCGCTGGACTGCATCGACGCGGGCAAGCCCATCACCGAATGCCTGAACACGGACATGCCGGCGACCCTGGACACCTTCCGCTGGTACGCCGAGGCCATCGACAAGTGCTTCGGCCGCATCGCGCCGACCGGCCCGGACGCCCTGGGCCTGATCGTCAAGGAACCCATCGGCGTGGTGGGGGCCGTGCTGCCCTGGAATTTCCCGGCCCAGATGTATGCCTGGAAGGTCGCTCCGGCGCTGGTGGCGGGCAACTCGGTCATCGTCAAACCGGCCGAACTGACCTCGCTGAGCGCCTACCGCATGACGCAGCTGGCCTACGAGGCCGGGGTGCCGGAGGACGTGCTGATGCTGGTCACCGGCCTGGGCGAGGAAGCCGGCCAGGCGCTGGGCCGGCACATGGACGTGGACGTGGTGTCCTTCACCGGTTCGACCGAGGTCGGACGCTACTTCCTGAAGTATTCCGCCGAGAGCAACCTGAAGGAAATCGTGCTGGAATGCGGCGGCAAGAGCCCGCAGGTGATTTTCGACGACGCCGACCTGGATGGCCTGGTCGACCACGTGCTGGCGGCGGCGTTCTGGAACATGGGCGAGAACTGCAGCTGCGGCTCGCGCCTGATCGTGCAAAGCGGCATCAAGGACGCGCTGCTGGCGCGGCTGCAAGAGCGCCTGTCCACCTGGACGGTGGGCCTGCCCACCGATGAGGCCGTCAAGATCGGTCCGATGGTCGAGCGCGCCCATTTCGACAAGGTGCGCGGCTTCCTGGACGGCGCCGCCGCCGAAGGCGCCAGGCTGGTGCATGGCGGCCGCGTTCACGCGGACCTGGGCAGCGGCTGGTACGTCGAGCCGACCATCTTCGATCAGGTTTCCGCCGGCTCGCGCCTGTTCAAGGAAGAAGTCTTCGGCCCCATCCTGGCGGTGACGCCCTTCGAGACGGAAGCCGAGGCCATCGAACTGGCCAACGACAGCGCCTACGGCCTGGCCGCGTCCCTGTACACCCGGGACGTCGGCCGCGCCCAGCGGGTCTCCCGCGCCATCCAGGCGGGCACGGTGTCCATCAACGGGTTTTCCGAGGGCGACATCAGCACCCCGTTCGGCGGCTACAAGCAGTCCGGCTTCGGCGGCCGCGACAACGGCCTGGAAGCCCTGGACCAGTACCAGCAGACCAAGACGATCTGGTACGTGAACTGATAAGGGCCCCCACGCTGCACGGGCTGCGCCCGCTTGCTGTCCACCTCGCGGCCTGCATGCCGCCCGGATTCGCCAGGCGCGAAGCAGTCCTCAAGGACTGCCTCGCGTCCGGGCTCATCCCCCAGGGGGGCGCTTTTTTCCTTGGGGCGGCCCGGCGGCGGAAGGGGCCTTCTTCTGCAAGGTCTAGGCTTCTATAACGGTACGCGTGAATTCCGTCAGATAGTCCATCAGCGCGTCGGCGCCGGCGACCGCCTGTTCGGGGTCGTTGGCGTGGATGCCTTCGACTTCCATCAGGTGGCTGCGGGCGCCGCGTTCCAGGTCGCCCTCGTGCTGATAGGCGTACCAGAACCGGCGGCACTGGATGATCATGGGCACGATCGCCTGTACCGCATAGGGATTGCGGCAGGCTTCGTGGTTGATGCGGTCCAGCGCCTGATCGGCCTGCATGTAGGCCGCCAGATCGCCGCGCCGGGCCGCATCGACCATGTCCTGGCCGCATTGCAGCAGGCGAGCCCGCTGGTCCGGCGTCGCCCTGCGGGCGGACGAAGTGGCGATCAGGCGTTCCAGCACACGGCGGGTGTCGATCAGGATCAGGTGTTCCGCGATGCGGATCTCGCTCACGCGCAGGCCTCGGCGCGGCTGCTGCTCGATCAGGCCGCTGGCGACCAGCCGCATCAGGGCCTCGCGGATGGGCGTGCGCCCCAGTCCGGTCAATTGGATCAGGTCGCTTTCCACGATGGGCTGGTTGGGTTCCAGCTGCAGCGTGGCGATCAACTGCTCGATGGCGTCGTAGGCGGCTTCGGTGGCGCGCGGCTTGGCGGTGTGGGGGGGGATGGTGGCGGACATGGTCAGGCTGTGATTCCCCAGGCGAAAGGATCGTCGTCCTGCAGGATCAGGGTCGTTTCGCCGCTGATGTGCGCCTGCCCCCGGATGGTGGGGATGACGGTGCCGTCCGGCCCCGGCTCGTAGCTGGCCTGGAAGCGGCTGCCGATGATGCTGGCCTGGTGCCAGATCTGGCCTGGCTGCAGCTTGCCGTCGGCGGCCAGGCAGGCGACTTTGGCGCTGGTGCCGGTGCCGCAGGGCGAGCGGTCGTAGGCCTTGCCGGGGCACAGCACGAAACTGCGGCTGTCGGCTTCGGGATCGTGGCCGAACAGTTCGATGTGATCGATCAGGGCGCCGTCGCGCCCGCGGATGCCCTGGGATTCCAGGGCGTCGCTGATGGCCGCCGCCTGTTCGGTCAGAAGCCGGGTGTCGGCGCCCGGGCGGACCTTGTCCGGGGCATGAACCAGGAAGAACCAGTTTCCGCCCCAGGCGATGTCGCCCGTGACGGGGCCCATCCCGGGCACGTCCACCGTGACGTCCTTGCGGTGGCGGTAGGCGGGGACATTGCGCACGCTGACGCTGCCGTCGGCATGCAGATCGGCTTCCACGGTGCCGACCGGCGTCTCGACCCGGTGCGTGCCGGGCCGGATGCGCCCCAGGTAGGCGAGGGACACGATCAGGCCGATGGTGCCGTGGCCGCACATGCCCAGATAGCCGGTGTTGTTGAAGAAGATCACCCCGGCCGCGGCCTGGGGATCCTGCGGCGGGCAGAGCAGGGCGCCCACCAGCACGTCGTGGCCGCGCGGTTCCAGGATGACGGCCTTGCGCCAGTCGTCGTGCTGCGCGGCCAGGCGGGCGCGGCGCTGGGCCATGTCGCCCGGCCCCGGATCGGGGAAGCCGTCGAGGACCAGGCGCGTGGGTTCGCCGCCGGTATGGGAATCCAGGATGGAAATACGTTTCATGAACGGGCGCCCCATAGGGAAAACCGATCGACCCGGTACGGGCGCAGGTCGATCGCGGAAGGTTGCTGCATCGCCAGGTCGCGGACCAGCCGCGCCGTGGCGGCGCTCTGGGTCAGGCCCAGGTGGCCGTGTCCGAACGCATAGATGACGGACGGATGGCGCGGCGAGCGGGCGATGATGGGCAGGGAATCCGGCAGGCTGGGCCGGAAACCCATCCACTGGGTGCCGCCCGTCGTGTCCAGATCGGGGAAGAAGGTCTTGGCCTTGTCCAGCATGGCCTGGGCCCGGCGATAGTCGGGGGCGCGGTCCAGGCCGCCGAGTTCGACGGCGCCGCCGACGCGGATGCCGCAGGTCAGGGGCGAGATGACGAAGCCGTGGTCGCTGAAGGTGACCTGCTGGCGCAGGTCCAGGGCGTCGGGCGTCAGGGTCGTGTTGTAGCCGCGCTCGGTTTCCAGCGGGATGCGGTCGCCCAGCCCCCGCGCCAGCAGGTGGGACCGGGCGCCGGCCGCCAGCACGACCTGGCGGGCCTGCAGCTGGCTGCCGTCTTCCAGGATCAGCTGGGCGCCGGGCGACGCCGGCAGCAGCCAGCGCACCGACTGGCGCAGCCGCCGCGCGCCCCGGGCCATCGCCTGTTCGCCCAGGGCCTGGCCCAGGGCGTAGGGATCGGCCACATTGCGCCATTCGGGGATGAAGACCCCATGGGTGAAGCGCGGCGACAGGCCCGGCTGCTGCGCGGCCAGGTCGGCGCCCTGCAGCAGGCGGCTTTCGACGCCGTAGCGTTGCCGCCACTGCGCCGTGTCCAGGGATGCCTGATACCGGTCGGCGCCTTCGTAGACTTCCAGCACGCCCTGGCTGTGCAGGTGGCCGGACAGGCCGGTGCGTTCCAGCTGGGCCAGCATTTCGCTGCGGGACAGGTCCATCAGCGCGGCCTGCGCCCGGATGCTGGCCGGGTAGCGGTCGGGCAGGCTGGAACGCCACAGGAGCAGCAGCCAGGGAGCGATGCGCGGCAGGTAGGCGGGCGGCAGGCTGAGAGGCCCCAGGGGGTCGAATAGCCAGTGGAAGGCCTTGCGGATGATGCGGGGGGATGCCAGGGGCAGGATGTCGGCGAAGGCCAGGCCGCCCGCATTGCCCTTGCTGGCGCCGCTGGACAGTTCCTGAGGATCGATCAGGACGACGTCCTGGCCGGTCTCGCTGAGCGCCAGCGCGCAACTGACGCCGATGATGCCGCCGCCGATGACGGCGATGTCGCAGGAAGATGCGTGCATGGGGTCCTTCGGACACTGCCGGCGGCCCTGTCGCCAAGGGCCGGGCCGCCATGAATTCAGGGTGACGGCGCCCGGGCGCGGGAAGTCCGGGCCGACGAGCAGCGCGGGACGCCATTTGCATGGTGGCACAGACCCGACAAATATGCAATGGATATATTTAAGCCGGCGCTGCGGCGCCCGAGAGAGGCTGGCGGCGGGGCGGCCGTTCTATTCGGTGCCCCAGCGGCGGGCCAGGACGGCGCGTTCCAGCGAGCCCACGTACTGCTGGATGGTGATCTCGCGGTTGGCGGGCAGTTTGAAAAAGCGGCAGGCGATGGTCAGCAAGGGTTTGTCGCCGTCCTGGGCGAGCCTGGCCTGGCGCAGCAGCCGCAGGCTGACGTCCAGCGGGCCGACGCCGGGCAGATCCAGGGTGCAGTCGTCGAAGATCGAGCCGATGGCGTGGTTCGCCAGCAGTTCGGCGCGATCGATCAGCTGCGCGCCGCCGGCGCTGATGTTGGCCAGGGGCAGGGTGGCCTTGCCCGAGGGCAGGGCCGGGTCTTCGATGGTGCAGGTGGCCGGGTTGCTGGCGGGGATGTCCATGCGGAAGAATTCCCGGCGCTGCATGCGGCGCAACTGGTCGGGCCAGACCATGGAAAATGCGGGATGGCCGTCGTGGAGGACGGGGCTGATCGGGCCGCTGAATTCGACCATGACGCGATCCAGCATGCCTTGCAGGCGGACCGCCGGCGCCCGCAGCAATTGCGTGTTGAGGGCGTCTTCGGTGGCGTTGTCCAGGACCAGGGTGCCCTGCTTGACGTTCACGTCCAGCAGCGTGGAGATGACCGACACGGCATGGCCGGGGATGTCCAGGCGCACCAGCGTGCGTTTGTTCAGCAGCCCCTGCAGGATGTTCTGGATCTCCAGCCGCTGCGATACCGAATACGGATCGTCTTCCTCGAAGGCCATGGTGGTGATTTATGGAATTGGAATATGTCAGTTTCAATTTTAAACGATTCCGGCCCGCGCAAGCAGGCCGGAAGGCTACGGGTTAGCCAGTATGGAGCCGGTCATTCCAGGGCTTTCAGCATGTCTTCCAGCACCTTTTTGGCGTCGCCGAACACCATCATGGTCTTGTCCATGTAGAACAGTTCGTTGTCCAGGCCCGCGTAGCCGGCCGCCATGGATCGTTTGTTGACGATCACGGTGCGCGCCTTGTAGGCCTCCAGAATCGGCATGCCGGCGATGGGCGACCCGGGGTCGTTCTTCGCCGCCGGGTTGACCACGTCGTTGGCGCCCAGCACCAGCACCACGTCGGTCTGGCCGAACTCGCCGTTGATGTCCTCCATTTCGAAGACCTGATCGTAGGGGACTTCGGCTTCGGCCAGCAGCACGTTCATGTGTCCGGGCATGCGGCCCGCCACCGGGTGGATGGCGTACTTCACCGTGACTCCCTGGCTGGAGAGCTTGCCCGCCAGTTCCTTCAGGGCATGCTGGGCGCGCGCCACGGCCAGGCCGTAGCCCGGGATGATGGTGACGGTGTCCGCATTGCTCATGAGGAAGGCGGCGTCGTCCGGGCTGCCGGACTTGACGCTGCGCTCGCCCGCCGGCCCGCCGCCGCCCGCGGACGCTTCCGCCCCGAAGCCGCCCAGGATCACGTTGAAGAAGGATCGGTTCATGGCCTTGCACATGATGTAGGACAGAATGGCGCCCGACGAGCCCACCAGCGACCCGGCGATGATCAGCATGGGGTTGTTCAGGGAAAAGCCGATGCCCGCCGCCGCCCAGCCCGAATAGCTGTTCAGCATGGAGATCACCACCGGCATGTCGGCCCCGCCGATCGGAATGATGATGAGCACGCCCAGCAGGAAGGCGATGGCCGTCATCAGCACGAAGGGCAGCCAGGACTGCGTGGCCATGAACCAGAAGCCGCAGGCCAGCATGACGATGGCCAGGACCAGGTTCAGCAGATGCTGGCCGGCGAAGGTCACGGGCGAGCCCTGGAACAGCCGGAACTTGTATTTGCCCGACAGCTTGCCGAAGGCGATGACCGAACCCGAGAACGTGATCGCGCCCACGAAGGTGCCGATGAACAGTTCCAGGCGGTTGCCCGTGGGAATCGGGCTGCCGGCCGCCGCGATGCCGAAGGCGTGCGGTTCGGCGACCACGGCGGTTGCGATGGCCACCGCCGCCAGGCCGATCATGCTGTGCATGAAGGCGATCAGTTCCGGCATCTTGGTCATTTCGACCTTGCGGGCCAGCACGGTGCCGATGCTGCCGCCGATCAGCAGCCCCAGGACGACGCGGCCCAGGCCCAGCGCGGCCGAACCGTCGCGGGCCAGGCCGATGATCAGCGCCGCCGTCGTCAGGATGGCGATGACCATGCCGACCATGCCGAAGGCGTTGCCGCGCCGCGAAGTCGTGGGGTGCGACAGGCCCTTCAGCGCCTGGATGAAGCAGACCGAGGCGACCAGGTAGAGCAGGGTGACGAGATTGGCCGAGATCATGCCTGCCCCCCCTTGCGTTCTTTCTTCTTGAACATCTCCAGCATGCGCTGAGTCACGAGAAAGCCGCCGAAGACGTTGACGGCCGCCAGCGCGACGGCCAGCACGCCCATGGTCTGCGCCAGTCCGCCGTCGGTCAGGCCGGTGGCCAGCATGGCGCCGACGATGACGATGGCGGAAATCGCGTTGGTCACGGCCATCAGCGGCGTGTGCAGGGCCGGCGTGACGTTCCAGACCACGTGAAAGCCCACGTAGACGGCCAGCACGAAGATGATGATGTTGATGAGTGTGGGGTTGACCGCTTCCATCAGGCGCTCCTTAGAACCTTGCCGTCCTGGCAGACCAGGCAGGCCTTGATGATGTCGTCGTCGGCGGGCAGCGTGAAGCGCCCTTCGGCGTCGATGACCAGCTTCAGAAAATCCAGCAGATTGCGGGCGTACAGGGCGGACGCGTCGGTGGCCAGCAGGGCGGGCAGATTGTTCAGGCCGACCAGGGTGACGCCGTCGTGGTCCACGACTTCGCCGGCGACCGACAGGGGGCAGTTGCCGCCGCGCTCGACGGCCAGGTCGACGATGACCGACCCCGGCTTCATGGCCGCGACCGTGTCCGCCTGGATCAGCACGGGGGCGGGACGCCCCGGGATCAGGGCCGTGGTGATGACGATGTCCGCCTGCTTGCAGCGTTCGGCGACCAGGGCGGCCTGCCGCGCCATCCAGGCGGCGGGCATGGGGCGGGCGTAGCCGCCGACGCCCTGGGCGATCTCGCGCTCCTCGTCGGTCTCGTAGGGCACGTCGATGAACTTCCCGCCCAGGGATTCCACCTGTTCGCGGGCGGCGGGTCGCACGTCGGACGCCTCGACCACGGCGCCCAGGCGCCGCGCCGTGGCGATGGCCTGCAGGCCGGCCACGCCCGCGCCCAGCACCACCACGCGGGCGGCCTTCAGTGTGCCGGCGGCCGTCATCATCATGGGGAAGATGCGGCCGTAGTACTGGG
Organism: uncultured Castellaniella sp.; assembly: GCF_937988725.1. GTDB lineage: Bacteria > Pseudomonadota > Gammaproteobacteria > Burkholderiales > Burkholderiaceae_B > Castellaniella. The sequence goes on from NZ_CALKHS010000003.1 coordinate 18,060, forward strand.
TGGCCAGCAGCACGGCCTTGTAGCCCGCCAGGTTGGCCTGGGACGACAGCACGTCCAGGCTCTGGGCGCGCGTGGTGCGGGGCGCGGCTTCCAGGGCGAAGGCGGTCAGCCCGGCATCCGCCAGGGTCTTCAGCCCGTCCGCGTCGAAGGGGTCCAGCATGCCCAGCAGCACGCCGCCGGCCTTCATGTGCGCCAGCTCGGCGGCGTCCGGGCGCCGGACCTTGAGCACCAGCTCGCTGCCCAGCGCCCCGGCGGCGTCGACCAGGACGGCGCCGGCCTGTTCGTAGTCGCTGTCGCGATAGCGGGCTGCCAGGCCCGCGCCGCGTTCGAGCCGCACCTGGTGGCCCGCCTGGACCAGCTTCTTGACGGTTTCCGGGGTGGCGGCGACCCGGGCTTCGCCGGGCAGGGTTTCACGGGGGATGCCTACCTGCATGGCGGCCTCCCGCATGTCGGAACAAACGTGGGCATGGCTTCTCCTTGTCTATTTTTTCGATTGCGGCGGCCAGGCGGGAACCTGTTGCGGCAATTGTGAATCATGGTACCGGGGATCGGTGTTTGAAACACGGATTCCGGGGCGGATTTACATATATCCAGTGGTTATATGAAACTGTGTTTTAAGGCTTTGCTAAGATTTTGAGACATAAAGCCCGAGCCGTTGGCCGGATTCCGGGACTATCGGCTGCGGGCATGGGTTAGCATTTCGCTTATTGCCCGCCCGGGTGGCGGCTTGCACTTTGGATATGCGGGATTCATCATGAATGTTTGGTTGAAGCGGGTTCTGTTCAGCCTGGTCGTGGCCTTGCTCGTGGCCGTGGTCGGTCTGGCGATCTTTCTGCTGACCTTCAATCCGAACGCCTACAAATCGCGGCTGGAACAGCTGGTGTTCGACCGCTATGCGCGGACCCTGACCATCGGGGGGGACATCAGCCTGTCCCTGTTTCCCCGCATCGGCCTGTCGGTCAGCGACGTGTCGCTGTCCAATCATTCCTCCAAAGACACCTTCATCTCGGTGGACAGCGCCCGCTTCGCCGTGGCGATCTGGCCCCTGCTGTCCAATCAGTTGGTGGTGGATCACGTGGCCATCGCCGGCCTGAAGGCCTGGGTGGTGCGCGACGGCAAGGGACATTTCAATTTCAGCGACCTGCTGGAATCCGGCGGGCCGGTCCGGACCTCGGGCATGCCGACGGTCGTGGCCGCGCCGCTGGCCGCCGCGGCCAAAGCCGTGTCGGACGACCCCGAGAATCGTTCCGATCTGAACATCGACATCGCGGGGCTGGAGCTCAAGGACGGGCAGATCCATTACCTGGACCAGGTCAGCGGGCTGTCCACGACGCTCTCCTCGATCGAGGCCAACACCGGGCGCGTGACCTACGACCAGCCGTTCGACGTGTCGCTCAAGGCGCAGGTGGCCGGCGACGATCCCGTGCAGGACGCGCAACTGCAGGCCCAGGCCCTGCTGCGCCTGAATCCGGGGGGGCGCGGCTACTACTCGGCGCAGAAGATCAACGTCCAGCTGACGGGGCGGCTGGGCAATCTGGATCAGGCCAATGCCACCCTCAAGGGCAATCTGGGATACAAGGGCAGTGAACGCCGCCTGACGGCCGGCAATCTGGAACTGGCGCTGGCGGGCAATATCGTGGGGGCGCATCCCATCCAGGATCTGAAGGCCAACCTGACCGCCGGGCAACTGCGCCTGGACCCGCGCAATCTCGAATTGAAGGTCGCCAAGCTGGCCTTGCGGGCGTCCGGGCAGGACCGGGGCCGCAACCTGGAATTGGCCCTGGATGCGCCGTCCCTGGCCGTGTCGCCGGAATCCGCGCAGGCGGACCCCGTCGCGGCCACCCTGAAATCGTCGGGAGACCAGACCCTGGCCGTGTCCCTGGGCCTGGAAGGCCTGAGCGGCAATGCCAATGACTGGCAGTTCCGCAAGGCCAGCCTGGATGGCGCCCTGACGCAGGGGAAGCGTCTGGTGCAGGTGAAACTGACCTCGCCCCTGAACTGGAATACCTCGCTGCGCAAGGGTTCGCTGACCGCCCTGAAGGGCGACGTGACCGTGCGGGATCAGGCGCAGCCCAAGTTCATCAACGAAATTCCGATGATCGGCAGCGTGCATCTGGACCTGGTGCGCGACGCGCTGGACGTCGACCTGAACGCGGTCATGGACGGCGGACAGACCTCTCTGAAGTCCACCACGACCCGCCTGATCCAGCCCCGCACCCAGTTTTCCCTGAACGCGGAAAAAATCGACCTGAACCACTGGGTGCCCAAACCCGCGGCCGCCCCTCCCGCCAAGCCGCCGGCCGAGGGCAAGGACGAGTCCGCCAAGGCCTCGGGCGAGAAGCCCGCAGCCGCCGCCCCGGCGCCGGCCGCCGCGCCGGACGTGATCGACCTTTCTTTCCTGAAAGGGCAGGACATCCAGGGCGATCTGCGCATCGCCGATCTGCGCATCCGCGACCTGCAGCTGACCCAGGTGGCCGCTCCGGTGCGCGTGGTCGACGGCGCGCTGACCCTGCCCAAGGTGACTGCGAAGCTGTATGACGGCAGTCTGAACGCCCAGGTGCGGGCCGCCGCGGACCAGACGGTGGCCCTGAAGCTGGGCCTGGACAAGGTGGCCGTCGCCCCCTTGCTGCAGGCGGCGCTGGGGCGCAACCTGCTGTCCGGCCAGGGCGCCGCCCAACTGGATCTCAAGACGCAAGGCAATACGACGGATGCCTGGCTGCGCGGGCTGTCGGGCCGGGCCGCCTGGCAAGTGAAGGACGGCGCGGTGCAGGGCATCGATGCCTCGCAGACGCTCTCGGAAGTATCCGCCGCTCTGGGCAATGTGCTCAAGGGCCGCATGGACGCCCTGGCCTCGCCGTTCAACAAGCAGCGCAGCACGCCCTTCAGTTCCCTGGAAGGCCGGATCGACCTGAAGGACGGGCAGGGCACGGTGTCCAAGCTGCTGCTGGCATCCAGCCTGGTGCGGGTCACGGCCGGCAAACCGGCCCAGATCGATGTGCCGGGGCAGCGCGTCAATCTTCAGCTGCTGGCCCAGGTGGCCGCCCGGGCTCCCAAGCCGCTGGCCGGCGCGCTGGGGTCCCTGCTCGGCGCGACGATTCCCGTGCTGGTCACGGGCGACTGGGAGCATCCCGAATACGTGGTGCAATGGGAGGCCATCCGGAACCAGAGCATCCAGCAGGCGGTCAAGTCAGGCCTGATGGAACTGATCAAGGGCAAGGACCCGATCGAACAGGCCTTGCCCAGCCCCGAACCCGAGCCGCGCCGGCCGGGCGCCGAGGCGCCGGCCAAGTCCGATCCGGTCGAGCGGATCGGCAACGCCCTGAAGGGCCTGCTGGGCCAATGAATCTTCTACAAGGACAATCCGGATGACGCATTCCCTCGCTCAACCCATCGCCTGCGGGCCCGCACTGGCGCAGGCCGATGCCTATGACCGCCGCTGGCTGGTCGTCGATCCGGACCATGCGTGGCTGAGCCTGGATCAGGCGCCGCGCCTGGGTCAACTGGAACTGAGCCTGCGCTTCGGCTATCTGGTCGTGCGGGCGCCGGGCATGCTGCGCCTGGATGTGCCGCTCGATGTGATCGAGGACGACGCCAGCGTGGAACGCAGCGCCCAGGTGGGGTCGCAGGCCGTGCGGGTCGTGGATGAAGGCGACCTGGCGGCTGCCTGGCTGACGGAATGGCTTGGGCAGCCGTGCCGGCTGATGAAGGTCCACCCGGACGCGAGCGCGGTCGCCTGGCCGGATCGGGACTGAGAAAGGACCCCCACGCCGCGCCTACGGCTTGCTGCCCCCCGCGCCGGCCTGGCCGATGACGGGGATCAGGCCAGGCCCTGTTGTTCGCGCAGGATCTTGGCTTTGGCGTGCAGCCAGCGTTCCACCGAGGGAAACACGAACTTGCTGACGTCGCCGCCCAGGATGGCGATTTCCCGCACGATGGTGCCGGAAATGAACTGGTACTGGTCCGACGGCGTCATGAACAGGGTTTCGACTTCCGGCAGCAGGTGGCGGTTCATGCCCGCCATCTGGAATTCGTATTCGAAGTCGGACACGGCCCGCAGGCCGCGCACGATGACCCGGGCGTCCTGTTCGCGCACGAAATCCTTCAGCAGGCCGCTGAAGCTGCGCACGCGCACGTTGGGGTAGTGCCCCAGGACTTCCTCGGCGATTTCCAGGCGTTCCTGCACGCTGAAGAAGGGGCGTTTGTTCTGGCTGACGGCCACGCCCACCACCACCTGGTCGAACAGGCTGGCGGCGCGTCGCACGAGGTCTTCGTGTCCGCGGGTCAGGGGGTCGAACGTTCCGGGATAGACGGCGGTGATCATGCACTCTCCGATGGCGTAGGGGAATCGCAGGCCGATTCCAGCTGGTCATTATTGCGATTTTTTTGCGTTGCAGCAAACTGCAACAGGGCGTAATGCACCTGTCCGGCACGGCCCTGGCGCAGCAGCAGACAGTCGGGCGGCGTGGCGGACAGGGGCGTGCCGGATTCCAGGTAGAGCAGCCCGCCCGGTTCCAGGGCGCGGCCGATCAGGGGATGCACACGTTCCAGCCAGCCGCCGCCGAAGGGCGGATCCAGCATCAGCAGATCGAATGCCGGCGCGGGCAGGGCCTTCAGGTAGGCCAGGGCGTCTCCCGCATGGATGCGGACGGCGGGCGCCAGGAGGCGGGCCTGTACGGCGCGCAGCCCCGCCAGGGCCGCGGGGGCCTGTTCCACCAGCTGGGCCACGTCGACGCCGCGCGAGGCCGCCTCGAAACCCAGCGCCCCGGTGCCGGCGAACAGGTCCAGCGCCCGGTGCCCGGCGAAGGAGCCGCCCCAGAAATGAGCCAGCCAGTTGAACAGCGTTTCCCGGACCCGGTCGGGGGTCGGGCGCAGATGGTCGCCGTCCGGGACCGGAATCGGGGTTTTGCGGTAGTGACCGCCTACAATACGAATCTGATGTTTTTTCATGCGCGGCCCGTGATGTTCGGCACGGCGTCGGGCGCTCGCCGGATCGTTCAGTGTAAAGCCTATGTTCAGTTTTTTTAAACGCAAGAAATCCCCGCCGCAACCGGATTCCGCCGCGCCCGCGGACGCGCCCGAGATCGCTCCGGTCGCGCCCACCGAATTGCCGCCCGAAACCCTGGCCGGCGGCATCGCCGACTCCGATCTGCGGGAAGTCGCTCCGCAGGCGCCGTCCGAGCTGCCCCTGCAGGGGCCGGCGGCTTCGGAACCCGAAGCGCCCCTGCCGCCCGATCCCTGGTCCGATGCGGTGGACTCCGCCAGCGACCCGCTGGCGCGCCTGGATCAGGCGGCGGCCCCTGCGGCGGACGCGGGCTCGTGGCTGTCCCGCCTGCGGCGCGGCCTGTCGCGCACGGGTCAGAGCCTGGGAGGCCTGTTCGTCGGCGTCAAGGTCGATGAAGACCTGTTCGAGGAACTTGAAACCGCGCTGATCATGGCGGATGCCGGGGTCGAGGCCACCGGCAAGCTGCTGACCGAACTGCGGGCGCGGGTGCGCAGGCAGCGCATCGATCAGCCCGATGCCGTGCGGGCCGCTTTGCAGGACATCCTGGCGGATCATCTGAAGGTGCTGGAAAAGCCGTTCGTCGTGGGCGAGACCGCGCCCATGGTGGTGATGATCGCGGGGGTGAACGGGGCGGGCAAGACCACCTCGATCGGCAAGCTGGCGCATGCCCTGCAGGAACGCCAGGCCACGGTGCTGCTGGCGGCGGGGGATACCTTCCGCGCCGCCGCCCGCGAACAGCTGGTGGCCTGGGGCGCCCGCAACGGCGTGACCGTCATCGCCCAGGAGGGCGGCGACCCGGCCGCCGTGGCCTTCGACGCGGTCAATGCCGGGCGCGCGCGGGCCGCCGACGTGGTGCTGGTGGATACGGCCGGCCGGCTGCCCACCCAGCTGCACCTGATGGAAGAACTGAAGAAGATCAAGCGCGTCATCGGCAAGGCCGATGCGGGCGCGCCCCACGAAGTGCTGCTGGTGGTCGACGGCAATACCGGTCAGAACGCCCTGGCGCAGATCCGCGCTTTCGACGCGGCGCTGGGCCTGACGGGCCTGATCGTGACCAAGCTGGACGGCACGGCCCGGGGCGGCACCCTGGCGGCGGTGGCCGCCGGCAGCCAGGGCGTGCGGCCGGTGCCGGTCTACTGGATCGGCGTCGGCGAAGGCATGCGCGACCTGCAGCCTTTCGTGGCGGCGGAATTCGCCGAGGCTTTGCTGGGCAGCCGTTAAAATGGCGCCACAGTCTTTTATTGGGACAGCATTGAAATGAATACGGATACCGGGGCGGTGCGCGACGCATCTTCATCCTTCCAGATCGCTTCCGTCCAGGAAATCGTGGCCGAATTGCGGGCCGGCCACATGGTCATCCTGGTGGACGAGGAAGACCGCGAAAACGAAGGCGATCTGGTGATGGCGGCCGATTTCGTCACCCCCGATGCGATCAACTTCATGGTCACGCATGCGCGCGGCCTGGTGTGCGTGACCCTGACGCAGGAACGCTGCGAACAGCTGCAGCTGCCCTTGATGGCCAACCAGAACGGCACGCGCTACGGCACCAACTTCACCGTCTCGATCGAGGCCGCGCAGGGGGTCAGCACCGGCATCTCGGCGGCGGATCGCGCACGCACCGTCCAGGCGGCGGTGGCGCGGGACGCCCGTCCGGCGGATCTGGTGCAGCCGGGCCACATCTTCCCGGTGCGGGCGGTGCCCGGCGGGGTGCTGGTGCGCGCCGGCCATACCGAAGCCGGCTGCGACCTGACCGCCATGGCCGGCCTGACGCCCGCCGCCGTCATCTGCGAAGTCCTGAAGCCCGACGGCACCATGGCGCGTCTGCCGGACCTGATGGTCTTCGCCCGGGAACACGGCCTGAAGATCGGCACGATCGCCGACCTGATCCAGTACCGCAGCGAACACGAGACCATGGTCGAGCGGTTGGTCGAGCGCGCCGTGACCACGCCCTGGGGGAATTTCCAGGCGGTGGCCTACCGCGACCGCGCCTCGAACGCTCCGCACCTGGCCCTGGTGCACGGGCAGATTCGCGCCGATGCGGAAACCCTGGTGCGGGTGCACGAGCCCACCAGCGTGCTCGACGTGCTGTGCGAAGGCGCCACCCGCCATAGCTGGACGATTCCGCAGGCCCTGCGCACGATCGCCGCGGCCCCCAGCGGGGTGCTGGTGCTGCTGAACTGCCATGGCGAAGCCGACCTGCTGTTCGCCCAGTTCGACGCCTGGGCGCGCAGCGCGGCGGACGCCGCGCCGGCGCCGACCATGCCGGACGGCGAGCGCCACGGGCTGCGCACCTTCGGGATCGGCGCCCAGATCCTGCGGGACCTGGGGGTGGGCCAGGCGCGCCTGCTGGCTCGGCCGCGAAAAATGCCCAGCATGGCAGGGTTCTCCCTGACCATTACGGGGTACCATAACGAACCTGGCGTCTCCGACGCCATCAACTGACATGGAATCACGACTATGAACCCTTATGTGATGACCCCCGACATGAACGGCGAAGGCCTGCACATCGGCATCGTGCGTTCCCGGTTCAACGCCGACATCGGCGAAGCCGAATTGCAGACCTGCCTGGATGAATTGGCCGCCCTGGGCGTGGACGAGCGCGACGTGATGGTCGTCTCTGTGCCCGGCGCGCTGGAACTGGGCGTGGCCCTGGCCCAGATGGCCGAAACCTTCGAATTCGACGCCCTGATCGCCCTGGGCGCCGTGATTCGCGGCGAGACCTATCACTTCGAGATCGTCAGCAACGAATCCGCCTCCGCCATCAGCCGCATCGCCCTGGAAACCGGCATTCCGGTCGCCAACGGGGTGCTGACCGCCGATACCGACGAGCAGGCCCAGGCGCGGGCCGCCGACAAAGGCCGAGACTGCGCGCGCGCCGCGGTCGAGATGGCCAATCTGGTCGCCGCGCTCGAACCCGAATCGGAAGACGACGATGACGGCGACGACGATGACGACGAGGATTTCGACGAGGACGCCGATGACTGAACCCAAGGCGCGTAACGGGCGGGCCAATGCCCGCAGCGCCCGCCGCATGGCGCGTGAATTCGCGCTGCAGGGGGTCTATGCCTGGCTGCTGCGCGGCGGCTCGGATCTGGGCGAACTCGGCGCGATCGACGCGCACGTGCGCGACGGCGAGGACTTCGATCAGGCCGACACGCAGTGGTACCAGACGCTGCTGCAGGGGGCTGCCCGCCAGGCGGAATCCCTGCGGGCCAGCTTCGTGCCCTACATCGACCGGCCCCTGGAAGAACTGTCGCCGATCGAACACGCGGTCCTGCTGATCGGCAGCTTCGAACTGGTCCATCACGTCGAAGTCCCCTATCGCGTGGCCATCAACGAGGCCGTCGAACTGGCCAAGTCCTTCGGCGGCACCGACGGCTATCGTTTCGTGAATGGCGTGCTGGACAAGCTGGCAGCAGAGGTCCGCGCGTCCGAGGTGCAATCCACCGCGCGTCGCTGACGCGCCCAGGTCCGGCCTATGCCTTCAGGCGGCGAATTCGATCTGATTGCCCGGTATTTCAGCCGGCCGGCTCCCAGCGGCATGCTGGGGGTGGGCGACGATTGCGCGCTGCTGGCGCCCTCCCAGGGTTGCGAACTCGCGGTCAGCACCGACATGCTGATCGAGGGCCGGCACTTCTTTCCGGATACCGACCCCGGCCTGCTGGGGCACAAGGCCCTGGCCGTCAATCTGTCGGACCTGGCCGCCATGGGGGCCAAGCCCCTGGCCTGCACGCTGGCCATTTCGCTGCCCCGCATCGACGAGGCCTGGCTGCAGGCATTCGCCGACGGCTTTCATGCCTTGTCGCGGGAATGCCGCTGCCCCCTGGTGGGCGGCGACACCACCGGGGGTTCCTCGGGAGTGGTCCTGAGCATCACCGTCATGGGCGAAGTCCGCCATCACCATGCGCTGCGCCGCGATGCGGCGCGGGCGGGCGACGACGTCTGGGTATCGGGCACGCTGGGCGGGGCGGACGTCGCCCTGCGTCTGGTTCAGGGCCGCCTGCCGCGCGATCCCGCGCGCCTGCGGGCCGCCCTGCCTTTCCTGGAACGGCCCGTTCCGCGCCTGAAGCTGGGCCGCTATCTGGCGGGGATCGCGCATGCGGCCATCGACATCTCGGACGGCCTGCTGCAGGATCTGGGCCATATCCTGGATGCCAGTCATTGCGCGGCCGAACTCTGGCTGGATGCCCTGCCGGCCGATCCGGTGCTCGACGGCCTGGATGAAGACGTCCGCCGCGATGCGCTGCTGGCGGGCGGCGACGTTTATGAATTGTGTTTCACCGCGCACCCGCGCCGCCGCGAACAGATCGAGATCCTGGGGCGCCAGCTGGGCCTGCGGCTTTCGCGGATCGGCGCGATCCAGCGCGGGTCGGGCGTGCGTGTGCTGGATGCCGCCGGCGACGCGCTGACGGTGGCGCACCAGGGCTTCGACCATTTTGCGGACTCCGAATGAGTTCTTCCCCTCCTCCCGACCGGGGCCGCGCGCCCGACAATCCCGAACGGCCGCCCGCGGCCTGGGTGTTCGCGCGTCCCGAACGCATCCTGGCCTTCGGTTTCGGATCCGGTCTGATCCACCCGGCGCCCGGCACCTGGGGCACCCTGACGGGCTGGCTGCTCTGGGCCGTGCTCCTGCGCGGACTGCCGGACGGCTGGATGGTATTCATCCTGCTGCTGGCCTTCGGCGTGGGCTGCTGGGCGGCCCAGCGCTGCAGCGACGACCTGGGCATCGCCGACCACGGCGGCATCAACTGGGATGAGATCGTCGCCATCTGGCTGGTGCTGTGGCTGATGCCGGCCGGTTTCTGGGCCCAATTGGCCGGAGTCGTGCTGTTCCGGATATTCGACATTCTGAAACCGCCGCCCGTCAGCGTGCTGGATCGGCGTTTCAAGAACGGTTTTGGCGTCATGATTGACGACATATTCGCGGCTGTGTACGCCTTGCTGGCGGCCGCCGTGCTCATCCGCCTGGGAGTTCTGTGATGATCGATCGCGACTTGCGCGCCCTCGCGGGCGAACTGGGGGCCGCCCTGCGGGCGGCCGGCTGGCTGTGCGCCACCGCCGAATCCTGCACCGGGGGCCTGCTGGCCGGGGCCATCACCTCGTGCCCGGGGTCCAGCCAGTGGTTCGAGCGCGGTTTCGTCACCTACAGCAATGCGGCCAAGGTCGAACAGCTGCGGGTGTCGGTCGATACGCTGGAACGCTACGGCGCCGTCAGCGAGGAAACCGCCATGGAAATGGCCGGCGGCGTGCTGGGCGCGGTGCCGGCCGCGCGGCTGGCCCTGGCGACCACCGGGATCGCCGGGCCGGGCGGCGCCACGCCGGGCAAGCCGGTCGGCATGGTGTGTTTCGGCATCGCCCATCGGGCGGGCTCGGGCATCACCACCCGGGCCGTGACCCGCATCTTCGAGGGAGACCGGGAGGCCATCCGCTTGGCGTCGGTGCGCTTCGCCCTGCAGGTGGCGCTGGACGACCTGAGCCGCCGCTGATTCCGGATGTCAGCGAGAGGCGGCCGGGGCGGAGGGCTCCAGCGCCTGGCGGATCGCGTCACGGGTGGCGCCGGCCGCCTGGGCGGCGGCTTGCGCCCAGTCGTCCCCCTGGCTGGCGTACAGGATGGCGCGGGATGAATTGATCATCATGCCGGCCCCGGCGGGCGTGCGGCCCGCCCGGACTGTCGCCTGGACGTCGCCGCCCTGGGCGCCGATGCCGGGGATCAGCAGCGGCATGTCGCCCACCCGGCGGCGCACCTGGGCGATTTCCTCTGGAAATGTCGCCCCCACGACCAGAGCGCATTGCCCCGTGGTGTCCCAGACGCGGGCGACCTGGTCCGCTACGTGCAGGTAGAGGGGCGTGCCGTTGGCCAGGCGCATGTCCTGCAGGTCCGCCCCGCCGCGATTGGAAGTCCGGCACAGAATGATCACGCCCCGGTCGCCGTAGTCGATGTAAGGCTGCACCGAATCGCGGCCCATGTACGGGTTGACGGTGACGGCGTCGGCCCCGTAGCGTTCGAAGGCTTCGCGGGCGTATTGCTCGGCCGTGCTGCCGATGTCGCCGCGCTTGGCGTCCAGCACGATGGGCAGGCCGGGATGGTGTTCGTGGATGTGGCGGCAGATGTCCAGCAGCTGGTCTTCCGCGCCCAGGGCCGCGAAATACGCGATCTGCGGCTTGAAGCCGCAGGCGTATGGGGCGGTGGCGTCTACGATCCGGCGGCAGAATTCGAACACGGCGTCCGGGCGGCCCGCCAGTTCCGCCGGAAAGCGGCGGGTGTCCGGGTCCAGCCCGACCATCAGCAGGGAGTCCTGGCCGGCCCAGGCGCGATGCAGTTTGTCGATGAAAGTCATAGGGAGTCTCTTTGCGTCATGGCCTATGCCAGGCGGGGAATCAGCACGCAGGCCCAGGCGGCGCCGGCCAGCAGCAGCATCAGCAGGACGGCGGCGCTGCCGATGTCCTTGGCGCGCCCCAGCAGCGGATGATGGTCCGTGCTGATGGCATCGGCCAGGGCTTCGATCGCGGAATTGAGCAGTTCGACGATCAGCACCGCCACCAGCACGCCGGCCAGCAGCAGCCGTTCCATCACGGTATCGCCCAACCAGAGGCCCAGGGGGATCAGCACCACGGCCAGCAGCGTTTCCTGGCGGAAGGCGGCCTCGTGCCGCCATGCGGCGCCCAGCCCCTGCAGCGAATAGCCGAAGGCGCGGACGATGCGGATCAGTCCGCCGGTGCTTTTATAGGGGGAGGGCTGGGTCATGGCAGCATTGTACTGATCCTGGATCGCGATTCGATCCGGTCTTACACCGCGCTGCCGTGCCTCTGGATGCAGGTGTCCAGCACTTCTCCCATGTCGCGTTGCCACCAGTGCGCCGCCGAGAAGATCTCGACTTCGCTGTAGCCCGCGAAGCCCTGATCCTCGACCCAGCCGCGAATGAGGGGAATGTCGATGGCGCCATCGCCCATCATGCCGCGATCGTTGAGCAGGTCGGTGGTCGGCGTCAGCCAGTCGCAGACGTGAAAAGCCAGCAGCCGGGACCGGCCGGCGCGCTCGATCTGCGCCTGCAGCTTGGGGTCCCACCAGACGTGGTAGACGTCGCAGGCGACGCCCAGGGCGCCGGTCCGCTCGGGGTCGAGCAGGTCGCACAGGTCCAGGGCGTGTTCCATCGTGTTCACGCAGGCCCGATCCGCCGCGTACATGGGATGCAGCGGTTCGATGGCCAGCGGCATGCCGGCCGGGCGCGCGTAGTCCAGCAGGCGGTGGATGCCGTCCGCGACCTGGTGTCGCGACAGCGCGATGTCCTTGTGCAGGGGATGTCCCGCCAACGCGCCCGGCAGGCCGCCGACCACCAGGACCAGGCAGGGCGCGCCCAGTTCGCAGGCTTCGTCGACGGCGCGTCGGTTGTCCTCGTCGGCCGCCCGCAGGCCGGCCTCGTCGGCTGCCGGGAACATGCCGCCTCGGCAATAGCCGGACAACTCCAGTCCCAGGGATCTCAGTTGGCGGGCGATGGGCTTGACGCCGATGGCGGCAACCTGGTCGCGCCAGGGCGATACGGCGCGGATGTCGCGCGCCGCGCAGGCGTCCAGGATCGTGTCCAGGGGCGCGGGCTTGCCCTGGCTGAAGCGCACGGTTGCCGTGTTGATGGATAGCCAGCGATGGCTGGTGCTGAAGTCGCGCATTCGCATGCTCCTGTCTTCTGTGGGGCGTGGCTGCCGGCGTCTCAGTCGATTCCGTGCAGCGCCAGCAAGGTCCGCATGCGGTGTGCGGCCAGATCGGGCGACTGCAGGAGGTCGGCCTGGTCGGCCAGCCGGAACAGTTCGGCCAGGTGCACGAGGCTTCGGGTGCTTTGCTGGCCGCCGACCATGGTGAAGTGACTCTGGTGCCCGTTGAGCCAGGCCATGAATACCACGCCGGTCTTGTAGAAGCGCGTGGGGGCCTGGAAGATGTGCCGCGACAGCGGCACGGTCGGGCTCAGGATGGCGTGGAATCGGTCCGTGTTGCCCTTGGTCAGCTCGGCCAGCGCCGCGCTGGCCGCGGGCGCGATGGCGTCGAATATGCCCAGCAGGGCATCGCTGTGCTGATGTTCGGGCGCCTGGCCCTGGCCGTCGCCCGCGATCAGTTCCGCGTAGTTGAAATCGTCGCCGGTATACATGCGCACGCCGGCGGGCAGGCGGCGGCGCATGGCGATTTCCTTGTCCTTGTCGAGCAGGGAAATCTTGATGCCGTCGACCTTGTCGGCATGCGCGTCGATCACGGCGAGGGCGGTATCCATGGCCTGGTCCAGGTCCCGCGATCCCCAATAGCCGCTTAGCGCGGGGTCGAACATATCGCCCAGCCAGTGCAGGATGACGGGTTCGCGGGCCTGCGTCAGGATGCGGTCATAGACCTGCTGGTAGTCCTGCGGCCCTTTGGCCAGCCGTGTCAGCGCGCGGCTGGCCATGATGATCAGCCGCCCGCCCAGGGCCTCGATGGCTTCCATCTGCATCTGGTAGGCGTCGAGCACGTCCGGCAGCGAACGGGCCTCGTCGGCCGCCAGGTGGTCGGTGCCGCAGCCGCAGGCCACGAGCGCGCCGGGAACGTGCCGGGCGGCCTCCTGGGTGCGCCGGATGAGTTCCAGCGATGTCGGCCAGTCCAGCCCCATGCCGCGCTGGGCGGTGTCCATGGCCTCGGCCACGCCCAGCCCCAGCGACCACAGATGCTGCCGGTAGGTGATGGTGGCATCCCAGTCCACGGCTGTCTGCAGCCAGGGGTCGATGGCGGCGCGGGGGTCGGAGACGACGTGGGCGGCGGAATAGGCGATGCGGTTGAAGGCGTGCCTGCCGCCCGGCGCCGCGACGGGCGGCTTGCCTTGCAGTGCATAGGGGATCAGTCCGCCGTCCGCTTGCGGGAGGTTCAGAATCAGGGACATGGCGAGCTCCTAGAGGGTCAGTTCGGGAACGTCGATCCAGCGCCTTTCGCGCCACGACTGGAGGGCCAGGTCCACCAGCTGCACGCCTTTCGCGCCTTCCAGGAGCGTCCAGCGATAGGGCGCGTCCTCGGCGACGTGGCGAATGAAATGCTCCCACTGGATCTTGAATCCGTTGTCATAGGTTTCGGTATCCGGCACTTCCTGCCACTGGTCGAAGAAGTTCATGGATTGCTTGACGTCCGGGTTCCAGACCGGCCTGGGGGTGGCGACCCGGCTCTGGATGCGGCAGTCCTGCAGGCCGGCGACGGCCGATCCGTGCGTGCCGTCGACGTGGAACGTCACCAGATCGTCGCGCCGCACGCGCGTGGCCCAGGACATGTTCATCTGCGCGATGACGGGTTCCCCCGAATGCCCGATCAGTTCCGCCGTGGCGTAGGCGGCATCGTCCGCCGTGACCCGGTAGGGGCGGCCCGCCTCGTCCCGGCGTTCGGGCACGTGGATGGCGCCGAGGCAGGAAATCGACTTGACCTGGCCGAACAGATTGTCCAGGACGTAGCGCCAGTGGCACATCATGTCCAGTATCATGCCGCCGCCGTCCTCGGCCCGGTAGTTCCAGCTCGGACGCTGGATCGGCTGCAGGTCGCCTTCGAACACCCAGTAGCCGAACTCCAGGCGCACGCTGAGCATGCGCCCGAAGAATCCCGCGCGCCGCAGCATGTCCAGCTTGCGCAGGCCGGGCAGAAAGAGCTTGTCCTGGACCACGCCGTGCTTGAGCCCGGACGATTGCGCCGTGCGCGCGATGGCCAGCGCTTCCTGCAGCGACGTGGCGATCGGCTTTTCGCAATAGATGTGCTTGCCGGCCGCGAGGGCCTGTTCCAGCAGGGCGGGCCGCATCTGGGTGCTGCCGGCGTCGAAGAACACCGTGTCGTCCGGATTGGCGAGCGCGTCCGCCAGGCTGGCGCTCCAGCGCTCGATCCGGTACTGCCGCGCCAGCGACTGGAGCTTCTCCGCGTTGCGGCCCACCAGGATGGGGTCGGGCATCACGCGGTCGCCGTTGGCAAGCGGCACCCCCCCCTGTTCGCGGATGGCCACGATCGACCGGATCAGATGCTGGTTCATGCCCATGCGGCCTGTGACGCCGTGCATGATGATTCCCAATCGTTGTGTGGTCATGGTGAAAACTCCTTTGAGAATGTCGGAAGGGCGCAGGCGTTGCGTCGGTATCCCTCAGTCGCGCATCACGTAGCCCAGGATCAGGTCGCACATGTGCGTCAGGCGCTCCTGGCGCGCCTTGGGCGCGAGCAGCTGGCGGTCGAAGATGGCGGATAAGGTATGGTTGTTGGACAGATAGAAGAACGTGAGCGCGGCGATGGAAATGTAGAGTTGCGTGGGGTCGATGCCGCCGCGAAAAATGCCGTCGCGTCGGCCTTGCTCCAGGATGCGGCCCAGCGTGTCGACGACCGGGGAATTCAGTTCCCGGGCCCGGGATTGGCGCAGATGGCGGGCCTTGTGCACGTTGGCGCTGTTCAGCAGGGATTGGAATTCGGGGTGCGTCGTGCTGTAGTTCCAGGTGAACTCGACCAGCCTGCGCACGGCATCCGGAGGCGATAGCGACAGGAGATTGAGCTTCTGTTCGGCGCTGCGGATGTGCTGGTACGCTTTTTCCAGCACCGCCTGGAACAGCTGGTCCTTGTCGCGGAAGTAGTAGTAGATCAGCCGCTTGTTGACCTGGGCGCGTTTCGCGATCGCGTCCATGCGGGCTCCGTCGAAACCCAGTTCCGCGAACTCGTCCTGGGCCGCGGACAGGATCGCCGCCTGCGAGCGGTCCGCATCGCGTTGACGTTCGGGAACAGGCGCTGGCGCGACGTTGCTCATGTTGCGGCTCCCGGGCCCAAGGCCTGCATGGCGGAAAAATCAGGGTCCGCGCCGCTGGCGTAGCCCGCGCGGTCCAGGGATGCGCACCGGATGCGCCCGGCGCGGATCGCCAGGCGCACGGCGCCGTGACTGCGTTCGTAAAGATCGGGATGCGCCTGCAGGAAGGCTTCCTGTTCCGCCTGGGGCTGCGCGGCCATGCCGTTGACGTAGTGGTGGCCGTTGCGTTCGACGTGGGTGATGCCCAGCAGGTTGACGAGGGCCAGGTCCTGCTGCACCGACAGGCCGGCCTGCGTGGTCAGGTCCTCGGCGGACATGAAATAGCGCGTGCCGCTCTGTTCGCGATTCCAGGCGGCGCAGCGGGCGGCGTTGAGCATCGAGCGATAGATGCCCTTGCAGGTCTTCGACGATACGCCGGCGTAGCCGCATGCCCGGGCCTGCGCGAACGCATCCAGGACCCCGTCGGATTCATCGATGATCACGGGCTTGCCCAGGTCGACGCCGCGCAGGTCGGTCTCGAGCGCGTGCAGGCGCGAGATGGGCTGTTCTATGAAGGCGATGGAGGACCACAGGCGCGCCAGTTTCGGTGTGGCGCGTATCGCCGTGGTCAGTTCCGCCACTTCCCGGGCCGTCGCGTATTGTTCGTTGCCGTCCAGCGAGACGAAGTATGGGTCGGAGCGGCGATCCAGCACCGAAGCGATGTGGCCCAGGCGCTCGATGTCCTGCTGCCGCCGGCCGCTGACCTTGAGCTTGAACCATCGGTGGCCGTAGGCGGCGATGACCTCTTCCAGCGTTTCGGGCAGCCCGTCGTCGACGCGCTGCACCAGGTCAGCCGCCGTGATGGCGTCGAGCAGGCCCACCGTATGGCGGGCCTCGATGGATGCGGCCGGGCGCAGGCTGCGCAGCAATCCGGGCATGTCCAGGCCTGCGAACGAGGGCAGGGCGCCGTCCATGCCCGCCAGATTGGCCTGCATGGCTGCGTAGAATGAGATGTCGTGCAGACGGCATGCCGCGTCCAGCACGGCGCGATCCAGCAGCGCCGGGCCATAGCTGGCCAGCAGCGCATTGAACCCGTGCGCGGCGCAAGCGTCCTCGTGGGCCTGTTGATGGCGGGCAAAGTGGCCGAAGGCGGTGGCGGGCCGGGAGTCCGACAGGTAGGCGTCCCGCGCCATCCACAGGACGGTCCGCAACTGCTGGAAGTTGTCCTCGTTGGACAGCTGCAGGTTCTTGTCGAACCACTTCGGGGCCATGAGTTCCGCCGCCGCGCCCCAGGCGGCGTGTCCGTCGGCGCCTCGTACCCGCACGCGCGCGAAGGCCTGGGGGCATTCGGTCAGTGTCACGACACCGAACCGGAAGGGCAGGCGCAGGCGCACCGGCCGTTCGTACAGCTCGATGGCTTCGATGTTCAGTCGGGGTGCATCAATGGTCACTGCCATGCTCCTGCAGTATGCCGCGCAGGTAGCCGATGGCCCGGGCCGCGCAGCCGGGTCCGTCCGGCACGTAGTCGAAGGGTTCGACGGCGATGATGCCGTGGTAGGCCCCTGTCCGCTGCAGCGTCCGCAGCCGGCGCAGTATGGGGCCGAAGTCCATGGCGCCCTGGCCGGGGCCCTGGCGGTTGGGGTCGTTGACCTGCACGTGCGCGATGTGTCCGCCTGGCACCCAGCGATCGATCAGTTCGGTGACGGATTCCCGCTCGGTCTGCCCGGCGGCGCTGCAGTCGATCATGGTCTTGAACCCCGGGGAATCGATTTCCTCCACCATGCGCACGGCGTCGCCGACGGTATTGACGAAATCCGTTTCGCGCGTCGATAGAGGTTCGAGGCAGTAGTGAAGCTCGCATGCCCGGGCGTGTTCGGCGGCTTTCCGCAGGCAGTCCCGCGCGCGCGCCCAGGCCTGCTCGCGGCTCGATCCTGGCGGAACCGAGCGCTGCTTGGGCGAACCGTGCACCAGATAGCGCCCGTCCATGAGCGCGCAGAGTTCGATCAGCCGCATCATGACCTCGACGGTGCGCTGCCGCTGCGCGGCGTCGGCGCTGACGATGGACAGCCCCGCGGGCGCGACCAGCAGCCAGTGAAGCCCTGAGATGAACAGGCCGTGATCGCGCGCAATGCGCGCGTAGTCCCGCGCCTGCGCGTCCGCGATGCTCAAGGGATCGGAGTTGAGCGTGAACGGGGCGACTTCCAGCGCGTCGTAGCCCAGCTGGGCCGCCAGGCGGCATTGCGCCGGGAAATCCAGCGGCTGCAGCACTTCATTGCATAGAGCGATCCGCATGTGCTTGGCGTGTTCCATTCAGGCGCCTCCCTTGCCGAGGAGTCTGTGCAGATTGCGGCCGGCGAGAGCGGCGAGGCGGCCGATGGCGGCGCGGACCGCCGGCACGTAGAGCAGGAAGGTGAAGATCGTGATGGTGGCCAGGACCAGCGCGATCGGCCGCGTGAAAAACGGGATCAGGCTGCCGTCGGAGAGCACCAGGCCCCGGCGCAGGCTTTTGTCCAGCAGGGGGCCCAGGACGAGTCCGAGGACCAGGGGCGCCATCTCGTAGCCCCGCCGGCGCAGGAAGTAGGCGCCGACGCCGATGGCCACCATGACGTAGACGTCGAACAGCCGTGAAGCGACGGCGAACGAGCCCACGACGCACAGCAGGAATACGATGGGCATCAGGATGTTCCTGGGAACCTTCAGGACCTGCAGCATGGGGCGAACGCCGAACAGGCCGAACAGCAGGATGGCGATGGATGCCAGCGTGGTCATGGCGACCACGTGGTAGATGAAGTCGGGATGTTCGATCATCAGCATCGGGCCGGGCTGCACGCCGTGGATGATCATGGCCGCCATCAGCACCGCTGACGGCGCGGAACCGGGCACGCCCAGGGACAGGACGGGGATGAGGTGGCCGGGGACGGAAGACATGTCGCCGGTTTCGGCAGCCATGAGGCCGTCGATGGATCCCTTGCCGAACTTTTCCTTTTCCTTGCTGACCGCCTTGGCTGCCGCGTAGGACACCCATGATCCCGCGTCTTCGCCGACCCCGGGCAGCAGTCCCGTGAACACGCCGATGAGGCCGGAGCGCATGACGGTCCAGCGATACTGGAACAGATCGCGCCAGCGGGGCAGGACCGAATCGGTGAGGTCGTGGATCTTGCGTTCCACGGGGTCGGACAGCGCCATCAGCACTTCCGCCAGGCCGAAAGCGCCGACCAGGGCCGGTATCAGGGCGATGCCGCCGGCCAGTTCCTCCCAGCCGAAGGTGAATCGGTCGTAGGCATAGAGGCTTTCTTCCCCGACCTGGGCCAGGAAGAGCCCCAGCAAGCCCATCATCCAGCCTTTGAGAGGGTCGCCGCCGACGATGCTGCCGGACAGCGTGACGCCGAACAGAGCCAGCCAGAAGAACTCGAAGGCGCCGAACTGGAGCGCGATGTCGGACAGCAGGGGCGTCAGCGTCGCCAGGAAGATGACGCCGAACAGCGTGCTGGTGACGGCGCCCGATGTGGCGATGCCGATGGCGCGGCCGGCCTGTCCCTGCTGGGCCAGGGCGAAGCCGTCGGCGCAGGAAGCCGCGTTCGCGGCCGTTCCCGGGATGTTCAGCAGGATGGCCGTCCGGGAACCGCCGTACAGGGCGCCGACATAGGAGCAGATCAGCACCAGAATGGCTTCGTTGCCTTGCAGGTTGATGGTGACGGTGGTCAGGAGGGCGATGGCCAGCGTCGCGGAGAGACCCGGCAGAATGCCCATGATGAGGCCGACGAACGCCCCTCCCAGGCCGTACAGCAGGGTCATGGGTTCCATGAAGCTGAGGTAGGCAGCGCCCAGATCTTGCAAACCGTTCAGCATGTGCGTGTCTCGCGAAAAAGAAGTCCGGCCCTAGGGCAGTCGGACCAGGAAAAGCCGTTCGAATACGAGCCAGACGACAATCGAGGAGCCGACGCCGACCAGCAGCGCGTGGCTGAGGGATCTCAGGCTGAAGGGGTGAAGATCCGGGGCCAGGTGGAGGCGGTCCAGCGCCAGGATCGACCCGGTGACGTAGATGGAGGAAGCCAGCCAGAAGGGCAGGCCATGGCCGATCAGCACGATGCTGTAGCCGCAGCACAATATGATCGTCAGCAGCACGCGTTTGCGCCGCAGACGGGCGGTGTCATCGGTCGTCGGCGCGGTGTGCGCGGATTCGCGCCGGTGGCGTTCCCAGCTGCGCAGGCCCAGGATGGCGCCGATGATGATCATGCCCGCGCCCAGCAATCCCGGGACCAGGCCCGGGATCGTGAGCGGGTTGATATGCTGGTCTTCCAGTCGGCTCATCTTCCAGGAGGCGATGACGATCGCCAGGCCGAGCACCATCCAGCCCAGTGCGTCGTGCAGATCGGCCCGGGGCGAAGAGGCCTCGTCGGGTGGCGGGCCTGCGTCCCGGGGCTTGGCGAGATCCGGTTGTGGAAGATCCATGGCGGCCTCAGGGTTTCGGGATGCCGATGGTGTCCGGGGGCACCTTGGCCTTGCCGCTGTTGAAGATGTTCCAGGCGTTCAGCTGCACGGCCGGGAACACGGCTTTCTGGGCGGCTTCGCCATAAAGCGGGTCGTAGACGGCGCCCCGGGATGTGGCGTATTTCTTCAGCGCCGCATCCGCCGGCATTTTCTCGGCCCAGATCTTTTCCAGGGTCTGGATGACGTTGTCGGGCACGCCCTTGGGGATGAAGATGCCGAAATAGTTCAGGGGGGCCTGCAGGTTGGGGATGTCCTTGGACAAGGACGGGATCGTGCCGTAGCCTTCCAGTTCCAGCGGCTTTTCGCCCACGACGCCCAGGGGGCGCAGCCGCTTGCCCCGGATCATGTCGGCCTGTTCGACCGCAAGCTGGGAAGTCAGGTCGGTTTCCCCGGCGACGGCGGCCAGCACGGCCGGATTGCCGCCATCGTAGGACACTTCCTTGTACTTGACGCCGGTCGCGCTGACGATGCGGTCCATGGCCGCGTGGCCCGCCGAGGTGACGCCCGCCGTCGCCACGCTGATCTGCCCGGGTTTGGCTTTCATGGCATCGATCAGTTCCTTGCCGGTTTTCCAGGGGCGCTGGGGATTGACGCCCAGGACGGAGACGTTGGCGACGTTCAGGAACAGATGCCAGTCCTTGATGCTCGCATTCAGGGACCCCAGGGTCTGGTAGGCGCCCAGGTCCTGGGCGGCGCCCGCCGTCCACGTGTAGCCATCCTTGTCGGCGGTCAACGCGTTGCGGGTGCCGATGGCGCCCGATGCGCCGGGCTGGTTGACGATGACGATGGTCTGCCCCAGGATTTTTTCCAGCTCCGCGGCGGTGATGCGGGTGACCTGGTCGGTGGAGCCGCCGGCCGCCCAGGGGACGATCAGATTGATGGGACGCGTCGGCTTCCAGTCCTCGGCGCTGGCGGGAAGTGCTGCGGCCAGCACGGCGAGGGCGGCCGTCGCTTGAAGGAATACACGCTTTTTCATCGGAGCTCTCCTTGTGGTTGCTCAGTGAATCCGGGCGGTAGGGTGGTCACTCCAGCCACCGGCCGAGGTTTTTGGCGACGAATGCATCGTCCACCAAATGCGGGTAATCGTTCTGCACCCGGGTCAGGGCTTCGGCCTGCCCGGGGCTGAGACCTTCGCGCGGGTCCAGGCACCAGATTCCCTTGAACAGGCCCTGGCGGCGCAGGATTTCATGACAGCCCGCGATGCAGCCGCGAAAATCGTGGGCCACGTCGAACAGGGCCGCGTTGCAGTCCGTGATTTGCGCGTCCAGGGTCAGCAGCGCGGCGTCTATCCGTTGCGCATGGGCGGCTTCCTGGATGCGCCTGAATACGTGCGCGGCGCGTTCGGTCCATACGCTCCAGTGGCCCAGCAAACCGCCGCGGATGCGGATCGTGACGGCCTGGCCTTCGCGCATGAATGTGAACGGCGTCAGGAGATCGAGCACGATGTGATCGTCGTTGCCGGTATACAGGGTGACGCGGTCCTCCGCCCTGGCGGCGAGAACGCCGCGGATGACGTCCTGCGTGCGGTAGCGGTTGAAGGGGGCCATCTTGATCGCCAGCACGTTGTCGATGCTCGAGAAGCGTTGCCAGAACGATTGCGACAGGAACAGCCCCCCTACGGCGGGCTGCAGGTAGAAGCCCATTAGCGGCATGACGTCGGCCACGGCCTGGCAGTGGGCGATCAGTTCCGATTCGCCGGCTCCCGGGAACGCGGCCAGGCTGAGCAGTCCGGCGTGGTAGCCGAGATCGCGGGCCGTGCGCGCTTCCGTCACGGCCTGTTCCGTCTTGCCCGCCAGGCCGGCCACCATGAACAGCGGCCGGCGTCCGCCCAGGGGAGTCCAGTCCCGGGCCGTCCGGATGGCGAGTTCCAGGACGGGACGGTACAGGCCGGTTTCGCGGATGACGAATTGGGTCGAGTGCACGCCCACCGCCAGGCCGCCGACCCCGGCGTCCAGGTAGTAGCGCGTCAGGGCTTGCTGGCGGTCGGTGTCGAGGGTCCGATCGGCATTCAGGGCCAGCAGATGCGCTGGAATCATGGACCCTGCGCGCAAGGCCGCCAGAGTGTCGTCAGGCAGGGAGGACCAGTGCATTACCGGGGCCTCGGTTCAGTATTTGCCATCGCGCGCCTCGTAGTGGGTGGGCTTGTCCAGGCTGAGCCCGCCTTGCCGCACCCAGTCGGCGGTCCAGTCCAGCAGCGTGTCCAGGCCGACCCGGGGAGGGCCGAAAAGCCGGTCGGCTTGCGAGCAGTCGACCAGCAGGGCGCTGTCGGCCTCGGCGCCTGTGAAGCCGGGCTCGATGCCCAGGCGTTCGCCCATCCCGGCCGCGACCTCGCGGATCGCGATCCTGGGGCCGCTCAGGTTCAGGGGAGAAGTCGGGGTGTCGCAATGGGCCAGGGCGCGAAGCGCCCGTTCATTGGCGTCCCCCTGCCAGATGATGTTGGCGAACCCCATGTTCAGGTCGATCGGCTGGCGCCGCAGGATCCGGTTGGCTACGTCGTGCAGAACGCCGTATCGCATGTCGATGGCGTAAGACAGCCTGAGCAGGCGTCCGGGCGTCCGGTGCTGGTGCGAAAAATACTGGAACAGGCGTTCCCGTGCGACGCAGGAATTGGCGTATTCACCAACTGGTTCAAGCGCTGCGGATTCCGGAGCCCCCTTGCCGCGCGTTTCCACGAACGGGTAGACGCAGGCGGTGGAAAAAACCACCAGGCGGGATTGCGGGAATCGCTGGGCCACCAGCGCCGGGAGATGGCTGTTCATCGCCCAGGTCATCCATTCGCTGCCGGTGGAGCCGAATTTGCGGCCGGCCATGAAGACGATGTTGGGGGCGGAGGGCAGTTGAAGAAGTGTCCGGGGATCGAGCAGATCGCCCGAAATGCAGTCTATGCCTTGCTCTTGGAGCTGAGCGCGCAGGCCCGGCTCGGAAAATCTGGCCACGGCGATGATGCGCCGGCCGGGAGAGGCGCGCTTGGCCATGCGGGCCAGCGTCGGCCCCATTTTGCCGCCCGCGCCCAGGATCATCAGATCGCCCGGCGCCGTGCCCAGATCTTCGATCAGGGCTTCGGAGGGCCTGGACAGGCATTCTTCCAGCTGGGAGACATCGTTGAAGCGGTGGGGTAGCGACATGGCATTTTCCCAAAGCACGATGCCATTATTTTCACCGGATGGTGAATTGAATCAATCAGGGTATTCCCTGGATGGCCGGAGGCTGCTCTCGCTGCAATGCCGTGTCGTTTTGCCGGTATGAGGCTGATCGGTCGCTCGACTTTGATGTCGTTTGTCGATTGACGAATAGAGATAATAAGGTCACGCTGCAGGCTCAGTTGGAGGGCCGGCCGCAGCCTTGTGCTGCCAATGCCATGCCCATCGCCGTGTCGGGCTCTGATCATCCTCAAAAAAGGCTCATGTCATGGACAGTCTGGACCGGCCCGTCCGGTATTTTCTGAAGATCGCGGAATTGTCTTCGCTGTCGCGCGCGGCCGAAGATCTGGGCCTGAGCCAATCCGGCCTGAGCCGCACGCTGGCCTCTCTGGAGTCCTATCTGGGCAAACCGCTGTTTCTGCGCACCGGCAGGGGCATGGAATTGACCGAGGCGGGCCGCAAACTGGCCGAGGTGGCTGCGCCGGCCTATACGATGGTCGATGACATGCTGGTGCAACTGCGTGACAGGGAAGGCCTGACGCAAGGCAGCTTGAGCATCGCCATCATTCATACCGTCAGCTACTATTTTGCCTCCTCCCTGCTGTCGCGCTTTGTCGGCAAACATTCTCAGGTCAACCTGAATGTCCTGGCGCGCAGCTCTCCGGAAGTGGTCGAATTGGTGGAAAGGGGCAAGGCCGATATCGGCCTGGTCTATGACTCGGCCGTGGCCAGTGACAAACTGGAATCGACCCCGCTGTTCATGGACGAGATGTGTCTCATTGCGCGTGAGCAGGATCTGCCTGACCGGGTGCCTGTGGATCTTGCCAGTTCATCTTTGATGCTGGTGGGCTTTCCGGAGCCCTACGCTTTGCGCCGCATGCTGAAAAGCGCCGGGTTGGACGAGCGCGTGGTCGTGGTGGCGGAAACGGTCGATGCCATGCTGCAGCTCAGCGCGACAGGCATCGGCGCCTGCGTGCTGCCGACCAATATCCCGACGTCGCTGTTGCGGGACTATGGCCTGGTCAAGACTCCCTTGCAGGCGCCCGGGCTGCAACGCCTGGTGGTGGCCATCGTGCGCAGGGACGTCGGCGCCGACAGCCTCGCGCGCCAGTTGCTGAGCATGGCTCGGACCATTTCCACAATGGCATAGCAGGTATGACCTGAGGTTCATGGTTCTGGAAAGACCTTGTCTCTAGAATGACTAATGTCAATCAATCACATAACCGGGACGAGTCATGACAGCGGTACTGAGGGAAAAATCATATTTCGATCAACGCGCTACGCAAGAAATGCGCGAACACCTGCACCCTGTTGAGCGGACTGTCCAGGAAGACTTGGCCTATGCCTGTCGGATCCTGGCCGCGACCGGTCAGGAAGCAGGGCTGGCCGGGCAGATCAGCGCGCGCTCCGACACCCCAGGGGCTTATTGGACTTTGCGCTTTGGCCTGGGCTTTGACGAGGCCACGCCCAATGACTTTATAGAGGTCGGCCCGGATCTGGAAACCCTGTCGGGGCAGGGCATGGCCAATCCGGCCACCCGCTTCCATTTGTGGGTCTACAAGAGCCGGCCGGATGTCAACGCCATCATTCATACGCATTCCCCCTGGGTCAGCGCTCTGGTGGCGGCGCGGCAGCCCTTGGTAGTGGCGCAAATGGACATGACGCCTTTTCACAATGACTGCGCATTTCTGGCCGATTGGCCCGGGGTGCCCATAGCCGACCAGGAAGGTGTGTTGATCTCCGAGGCGCTTGGTGGCAAGCGGTCCATCGTCCTGGCGCATCATGGTTACCTGACGGCTGGCGGCACCGTGGCCGAAGCCGCCTACTTGTCCGTCTACCTGGAGCGTGCGGCCCGCATGCAGACCCGTGCCCGCGTCTATGGCGAGCTGACCCCCGTGCCGGATCATCTGGCGCAGGAAGCCCACGACTATCTGCTCAAGCCCTCGATCGTCAAAGGCACGTTCGATTACTGGTGCCGCCAGATCGACCGATCTGCAGCCTGACGAGCAGTACCCGCCTGATCGGGGCCTGAGACCCCGACGCACAAAATCATCAAAAACATATGCCGGCCAAAGCCGGCAGGGAGACATGCATGCAAAAGCAACAATCTTCTGGCAGGCCGGGCAGGCCTGGGTCATCAAGGCATTACGTGACCGCTGGTGTCGCCAGCATGCTGGGGACCACGATCGAGTGGTATGACTTTTTTCTGTATGGAACGGCAGCCGCCCTGATTTTCAACAAGATATTCTTTCCGGCGTTCGATCCCCTGATGGGGACGCTGGCGGCGTTTGCCACGTATTCGGTAGGTTTTTTCGCCCGTCCGCTGGGCGGGATCGTGTTCGGGCATTTCGGCGACCGGGTCGGACGCAAGTCCATGCTGCTCATTACCCTGGTGATGATGGGAGTGCCCACCATCCTGATCGGCCTGATTCCGTCTTACGACAGCATCGGCTATTGGGCTGCCATTTTGCTGGTCATCCTGCGATTTCTGCAGGGCGTGGCCGTCGGTGGCGAATGGGGGGGCGCCGTGCTGATGGCGGTGGAACACGCCCCCGAAGGCAAGAAAGGCTTTTTCGGCAGTTTGCCCCAGGCCGGGGTGGCGCCGGGCCTGCTTCTGTCGTCTTTTGCCATGGCCGCTGTCGCGGCGTTGCCCGAAGAGCAGATGCTCAGCTGGGGCTGGCGCCTGCCGTTTCTGGCCAGCGTGGTGCTGTTGCTGGTGGGTTGGTTCATTCGTATCCGCGTGGCCGAGTCGCCCGATTTCGAGGCCATGCAATCCGCCGGCAAGAAAGCCGAAGTGCCTCTGCGCACGGTGCTCACCAAGCATCCGCGCAGCGTCTTGCTGGTGATAGGCGCCCGTTTGGGCGAAGTCACCTGGTTCTATACCGTGGTGACGTTCGCCCTGGCCTATGCCACCGGGACATTGGGGATTCCGAAAATCACGGTGCTCGATGCCATCATGTGGGGGGCGGCAGTCTCTTTTTTCACCATGCCTTTGTGCGGCATGCTGGGCGATCGCATCGGGCATAAGTACGTCTTCATGCTTGGCGCCATCGGCGTGCTGATCGTCGGCAATGTGTTTTTCGACCTGCTGGCGACTGCTGAATTCGGCATGATCACCCTGGGCATGGTGCTGGCCATCGGCTGCGTCTATGCCATGCTCTACGGCCCCGAAGGCAGCCTGTTTTCGAGCCAGTTCCCGCCCGAGGTCCGCTATAGCGGCATTTCCCTCGCAGTGCAGATTTCCGGCGCCATCGGCGGCGGTCTGGCTCCCTTGGTGGCTACGTGGCTGCTGGCCTTGGGCGACGGCAATCCGCGCTACGTGGTGTGGTACCTGCTCAGCCTGGGCGCCATCGCCGGCGTGTGCGCCTGGCGGATGCGTTCGCGGTCCCTCGTGCTCGAAGGGCGGCAATATGAAGCGGCTTGATTATTATTTCTGGCTGAATTCCGATTGGGCCTTGCTGGGGGCGGATCGCCTGGCGCTGCTGGCTGATCGCCATGGCGTCCAGGTGAACTACAAACCCGTGGATCTGCTGGATGTCTACGCGCGCACGGGGGGCATCCCCTTGCCCCAGCGCTCAGTCCAGCGCCGGAATTACCGGGAACAGGAATTGCGCCGCTGGATGCCGTTGCTGGGCATGCGGATCAACGTGACGCCCCGGCATATGTGCCCGGACGCTTCGCTGGCTTCGCGATTCTTGATCGCGGCCGCGCTGCTGGGGCATCCCGTGGCTCGGTTGCACAAGGACATTCTGGCGGCGCAGTGGTGCCACGAACAGGATATTTCCCAGGCCGACGTGCTGCTTGATGTAGCCGCGCGGCTGAGCCTGCCCGGGCCTGTCATGCTGCAGCGCGCAGCACAGCCTGATGCGCAGCAGCAGTACCGGCGATACACGGACGAAGCGGTGTCGGCCGGCGTGTTCGGTTCACCCAGCTATGTGCTGGCGGGGGAAGTCTTCTGGGGACAGGACCGGCTGGAATTTCTGGACCGGGCCTTGGCGGCCTGAGACCAGACGCCTGTCTTGTGGCAAGCGTTTCAACATTGAGGATATTCGCATGAGCACTGTCATGATGAGCCCGCCTGAGCCGACACAGGCGCACCCCGTCGTTCCGGTCTGGACGGGGGTTGTGCGGCATCTGCACATCACGCCGCGCGCTTTTTTGCCCATGGAATCTTTCCAGGAACTTACGCTGGTGGCTGGCAAGGGCATTGTCGGTGACCGCTATCTGGTCGGTCATGAAAAAGGGTTTTATTCGCATAAGCCCGAAGACGGGCGCCAGATCACCTTGTTCGAGATCGAAACGCTCGAAGCGCTGCGGCGGGATGCCGGCATTGAAATGCTGCCGCAGGAACATCGCCGTAATGTCACGGTTGAGGGTGTCCCTCTGAACCATCTGGTTGGAAAGCGATTCTGGCTGGGCGAGGCGCTGCTGGAAGCCACGCGCCTGTCCACGCCGTGCCGGCACATCGAGGAAATTCTGGATAAGGCCGTGTTCGATCCCATGATCAATCGGGCGGGGCTCAATTGCAAAATCCTGCAAGGCGGCGTCGTCCGCGTAGGCGATCTCGTTCGGTGGGCGTGATATGGCGTCCCCGATCAAACATCTCCAGTTGATCGTTCAGGCGCTTGACGAGCCGGTTCCCGGCGTGAAGCGGTTGCTGTTGGTCGATCAGGATGGTTGGCGATTGCCGGCTTTTCGGCCCGGAGCGCATATCGATCTGCATTTGGACAGCGGTGTGGTGCGCACCTATTCGCTGTGCAATGACCCCGAGGACAACCGGCGATATATCGTTGCCGTGAAAAAGGAAACGAATGGCCGGGGCGGGTCCCGCTATGTTCACGAAACCCTGCAGCCGGGCCAGATCATTGGCGTCTCGGTGCCCAGATGCGGGCTGGAATTCACCGATTCGGCGATGAATGTCTTCATCGCAGGCGGCATCGGCGTCACGCCCTTTGTGTCGGCCATTCGTACGCTGGAGCACCAGGGCAGGGACAACTACGTTCTGCATTGGGCCAGTATGGGGCCGCCCAGCCTGATTGACATGCTGCAGCCGGCGCTCGCGGCAGGGCGTGTGCATCTATATGATACGAGGCAGGTGGCTCCCCCTGATCTGGGAGCGCTCATTGCATGCTATGGCGGCGCCGCCAAAGCCTTCTGTTGCGGACCCGGCGGCATGCTGGATGCTTTTGAGGCTCTGGTGAGTGATTGGCCCGAAGATCGCAAGCATGTCGAGCGCTTTGTCGCGCCCGTCCATGTGCCGGATCCGCGCGCCCACCCCTATCGTGTCGTCCTGGCCAAGAGCGGTCGTGAACAGGAAGTGCTGCCCGAAGTTGGCTTGCTGGCTACCTTGGAATCCATGGAAGCCGACATCATCGTATCGTGCGGAGGCGGGATCTGTGGGGCATGCCGCACGCCCTGGATCGAAGGGCCGCCCATCCACCATGATCGGGTGCTGACGCCCAGAGAGCGTGAACGCGAGGTCTGCGTTTGCGTTGCGGACTGCGTTGGTCCGACGCTGGTGCTCGATATTTAGGCTTGCTGACGACGATTAGGGCCGCAGACAGGACATCGGAGTCGGCCATGAAAAATCCCCGCTGCGGAAAAACCGCAGCGGGGATTTTTCTGGCATGTCCTGGCGCGGCGTTTGACACGCTGCTCCAGGACGGAGCGAGGCAGGGACTTAGAAGCCGCCCATGCCGCCCATGCCACCCATGCCGCCCATGTCGGGCATGGCCGGGGCCGGCTTGTCTTCGACGATCTCGGCCACGGCGGCTTCGGTCGTCAGCAGCAGGCTGGCCACGGACGCGGCATTTTGCAGCGCGGTGCGAGTGACCTTGGTCGGGTCGATGACGCCTTGCTCGACCAGGTCGCCGTATTCGCCGGTTGCGGCGTTGTAGCCGTAGTTGCCTTCGCCCTTTTCAACGGCGTTGACGATCACGCTGGCTTCGTCGCCGGCGTTGCTGACGATGGTGCGCAGCGGGGCTTCGATGGCGCGCAGGACCAGCTTGATGCCGGCGTCCTGGTCGGCGTTGTCGCCCTTGACCTTGGCCACGGCGACCTTGGCGCGGATCAGCGCGACGCCGCCGCCCGGGACGATGCCTTCCTCGACGGCCGCACGCGTGGCGTGCAGGGCGTCTTCGACGCGGGCCTTCTTTTCCTTCATTTCGACTTCGGTGGCGGCACCGACGCGAATCACGGCAACACCGCCGGCCAGCTTGGCGACGCGTTCCTGCAGCTTTTCACGGTCGTAGTCGGACGTGGCTTCCTCGATCTGGGCGCGGATCTGCTTGACGCGCGCTTCGATGTTGGCGGCCTGACCGGCGCCGTCGATGATGGTGGTGTTTTCCTTGGCCACTTCGATGCGCTTGGCCTGGCCCAGCAGATCCAGCGTGGCTTTTTCCAGCGACAGGCCGGTTTCTTCGGAGATCACCGTGCCGCCCGTCAGGATGGCGATGTCTTCCAGCATGGCCTTGCGGCGGTCGCCGAAGCCCGGGGCCTTGACGGCGGTGGTCTTCAGGATGCCGCGGATGTTGTTGACGACCAGGGTGGCCAGGGCTTCGCCTTCGACGTCTTCAGCCACGATCAGCAGCGGACGGCTGGACTTGGCGACTTGTTCCAGCACCGGCAGCAGGTCGCGGATGTTGCTGATCTTCTTGTCGAAGATCAGGATGAACGGGTCTTCCAGGACGGCGACTTGCTTGTCCGGGTTGTTGATGAAGTAGGGCGACAGGTAGCCGCGGTCGAACTGCATGCCTTCGACGACGTCCAGTTCGTTGTCCAGCGACTTGCCGTCTTCGACGGTGATGACGCCTTCCTTGCCGACCTTGTCCATCGCGTTGGCGATGATTTCACCGACGGAGGTGTCGCTGTTGGCCGAGATCGAGCCGACCTGGGCGATGGCCTTGCTGGTGGTGCAGGGCTTGGACAGGGAGTGCAGTTCGTCGACGGCGGCGACCACGGCCTTGTCGATGCCGCGCTTCAGGTCCATGGGGCTGATGCCGGCGGCCACGTATTTCAGGCCTTCTTCGACGATGGCCTGGGCCAGCACGGTGGCGGTGGTGGTGCCGTCACCGGCGTTGTCGGAGGTCTTGGAGGCGACTTCCTTGACCAGCTGGGCGCCGATGTTCTCGAACTTGTCCTTCAGTTCGATTTCCTTGGCGACGGACACGCCGTCCTTGGTCACGGTGGGGGCGCCGAAGGAGCGGTCCAGCACCACGTTGCGGCCCTTGGGGCCCATGGTGGTCTTGACGGCGTTGGCCAGGATGTTGACGCCGCGGACGATGCGGGTGCGGGCGTCGTCACCGAAATAAACTTGCTTTGCAGCCATGTTGAAATTCCTTAGGTGTGAGCGATGAGGCGGCTTACAGGATCACGGCGAGGATTTCTTCCTCGCGGATGACGAGCACTTCGTCGCCATCGACCTTGACGGACTGGCCGGCGTACTTGCCGAACAGGACCTTGTCGCCGACCTTGACGTCGACGGCGACGACTTTGCCGTCTTCGGTCTTCTTGCCGGGGCCGACGGCCAGGACTTCACCCTGATCGGGTTTTTCAGCGGCGCTGTCGGGGATGACGATACCCGAGGCAGTGGTGCGCTCGTTGTCCAGACGCTTGACGATCACGCGATCGTGCAAAGGACGCAGTGCCATGGAGGAACTCCTGTACATAAGAAATTGAGGGATGCGAGGCGGTGCTGTGTTGTTAGCACTCAACCCCATCGAGTGCTAATTATAGGGATGATTGGCGGCATTTCAAGGGGGCGGCAGGGGCAGTTACATTTGGATGCGGTGCGTCGGAAAGGATGCCGAACCACTGGCGCAGCCTGGAGGGCCGATCTGCGCCGGGTCATTACAGTGTTCGTCATGGTTGTAATTTTTTTAGGGATTTCCCGGATGGCTTAGGGGTCGCCGGTGATTCATTTCAACAGCAACGATAAATTTTAGAAATAGATTTGCCGGGCTTCTCCCTCCAAGATGCATTGACTCGCTACCCGACAGACGTGACTGGGTAACGAGCCGAAATCATTACAGGAGAGCCCTCGAATGACTGCTTTTAACGTCGCTCCGATAGGAACCTGCCGCATCCATACGCCGCTGCGCGATGCCGCGGGGCGCTACCCGATCAAGCTGCAGCTCGGCCGCAACTACGGTTTCGTGCACACGGCTGCCGAAGCGCTGCAGCAGGCGCGATTCATGTTCGGCCAGACCGACATCCCCGCCGACGTCCAGCGTCTGGTCTTCCGACCTTCGAGCGGCGGACAGGCTCGCCGCGGCACCCACAATCCGGCCGACTTGTACGTGGTCGAGCTGTCTTCGCGCAAGCTCCTGACCATTGACGGCTTGCCCATCCAGTCCAACTACCTGGTCCGCTATTTCAGCGAGTTCTTCGCCGACCGGGCGCGCACCCGCCAGTTCTGGTCCATGGCCAACGCCGACCGGCTGGCCGAACGCCGCGCCATCCTGGACCAGGACCCGGTCTTCAGCAGCCTCAACGCGGACGATCGTGACCTGCTCGCCCGCATCGTCAAACGCGATGAGACGGACGAGGAGATCGAACAGGAAATGCGCCAGCTCGTCGAGCTGCTGGGCAGGGACAAGGTGGTGTTCGTCACGCACGTCAATGCCACCACGCCGGACAACGCGACCATCGAACAGCGGGCGCAGCTGATCGCTGCCGTGACCGCCGCCGCCCAGCGCATCGGCGTGCCGTGCTACGACCCGACGCCGCTGATGAACAAGATCGGCCAGGCCGACGCGATGGAGGACGGCGGACTCGATCTGACGCACTACACCGCGGTCTTTGCCGAGCGCCTGTACACGGACTGGTACAAGAACTTCATGCGTCCGCGGATGGGCGAATCCGTCCCGCAGCCCGCCGCGCCCAAGCTCGCCGCCGACGAGAGCGCCGAACACATCGAAAAGCTCTGGGACTCCGGCGATCTGCGAGGGGCCTCGTGCCGCGTGCGCGAAGTGCTTCGCCGCCACCCCGGGCTGCCCGATCATGTGCTGCTGTTCGCCCGGATCCAGGGGGAACTGGGCGACTACGAGGGCTCGAAGGCGCTGCTGGACGGCCTGGATGGCGCCCTGGCATCGGGCAGCAAGGCCGAGCAGATCCTGATGCGAAACGAGTTCAAGCTGGGCCACTATGACGTGGCGTACTCGCTGGCGGCCAGCCTGCTGGGCGACGAAATCGAGACGCCGGACATCGTCCGGATCGCGGCGGTGTCCGCGGGCCATCTGGGCTACGTGGACGAAAGCCTGGGCATGTGGAAGCAGTCGTTCCGCATCTCCTCGCCTCAGGACGCGACGGCGGTGGAAGCGGCCGACACGGTGCTGTCGCTGCTGCAGGCTGCCGGCGACATGGAGGCGGCCGTCCGCTGGGTCCATGAAGTGCGCGCGGCGATCCCTGGTTATGGCCGCGGCTTCGCGGTGCTGTGGCGGGACCGGCTGCTGGCGGGGGACCGCGAAGCGCTGCGCGGCCTGGCCTCGGAGCATCCCGCGCTGGAGGACGCCGACGCCCTGGAACTGGTCAAGGAGGCCTCGTGGCGAGGCTGCATCATGGCTGCGGCGACGCTGGCGGTATCTTGCGGCCTGCTCAAGAGCGAGCGGGAGGAGATCGGCGCATGGCTGCGGACGCAATCTTCGGCCTGGGCCGAGGAAGGCAATCGCGCGCTGGAGGAAGGACGCCTGCGCGACGCGGCCGAGCGGATCTGCGCGCACCGTCTGCTCAATCCCGACGAGTTGGCCGGCGTGCGGGCGCAGCGGGCGTTTGAACGCGCGATGCGCCTGGGCGTTCGCGCCGCGCTGGTGGCTGGCAATCACAAGGAAGTGATCGACCTGACCGACCTGGCCATCGACACCAACGTGGACTTCCCCGAACTGCACGCGATGCGCGGCCGCGCCGCCGATGCGCTGGGGGACAAGGAGACCGCGATGCGGCATCTGGGGCGGGCGGCGGCCGGCGAGGCCGCGCCGCTCAGCGCCAAGCTGCACTTCGCGCGGGTCGCGTTCAGCGGCGGCTGGTTCGGCGAAGCCATCGACGCATACAAGGACGTGCTCGCCCATGCGTCCGCCGACCAGAGCGCTCGCGACGAAGCGCAGCGCCAGCTCGGCAGGCTGGGCCCGCGCGCGATCCGCGGCGCCCGCCAGATACTGTCCCAAGGGGACCATCAGGCCGCCTGGAACCTGCTGGAGCGCGTCGCCCGGTCGTGGCCCGAGATGGCGGAAGTGGCTCACGAGAAGCGGCGCATCCTGGCCTATCTGTACGCCGACGCGCGCGCGCTGGAGTCGTCGAGCACGACCGAGCGCCTGGACCTGGGCGAGCGCATCCTGAAGCTCGTGCCCGATGATCCCATCGGCCTGCGTCTTGCCGCCGTGGGCGCCATGCGCCTGCGCCGCTTCGAACAGGCCTTGCCATACTGGAAAAAGCTGAGAGAACGCTCGGATAACCCCGCGCAGTTCGACCGTTACATCGAGCGCTGCGCGGTGTGGATCGAGAAGTTCAATCGGAGAAAGGTGGCATGAGCTCGCCACTGGTTGTCGAGCAAGAGGACGTCACATTCGATCTTAAACAGGCCCAGGCGCAACTGGCGGAAATCGTCGCGGAGTCGGGGCGGGTCCAGATTGCGCAGGAAAATCTGGCCCGGGCGGAGGCGCTGGCCGAGGGGCACATGCAGGACTCGAGGGTCCGCTTCCTTCTGCTTCGATTGCAGGAGCTGGCGGGCCTGAACGAGGGCATGGCCGAGCAATGGGCGACCTTGCTGGAGGAATGCCCCGACGATCTGCTGATCGTCCGCTACTGCGCCACGCGCCTCGTGAAGGAACGGCGCGTCGAAGAGGCCCTGGCGCTGGTCGATCGCCATCTGCCCGAATCCAAGAGCAACGTCGAGCGCCTGTTCGCGCGGGCGAAGCTGCTGAGCGACATCCGTGCGCATGAACAGTCCGACGCCTTGTTCCGCCGGCTGATCTCGCAGCATACGGATCGCAACATGCGTGCCGAGTTCGCCAAGCGCCTGCGCAAACGCGGCTTGCTGGCCGACGCGTTCGAGGTGATCGCGCCGGTGGTCAAGCACCTGGCGCCCGGCAGCAAGGCGGCCGAGCTCGCCGAGGGGCTGGCAAGCGACTATGCGTTCTACCAGCGCTTCGAATCCGAGGAGGCGCTGGCGGGAAAAGACGTCCGGATCGTGTCGATGAAACATGCGATCCTGCACTTCCGGAACCGGAAGATCGCCGAACATGGGCTGGACAAGTCCGTTTCCGTGGCGCTGGTCACCGGCAGCCTGGGCCCCGGCGGCGCCGAACGGCAGCTGACGCGCCTGGCCGGCGAGCTGACCCGCATGGCCAAATCCCGCCGCCGGCGGCCTTGCGCCGACATCCCCCTGCGGCCCAAGAAGGTCGAGGTGCTGGTCAAGCAACACACCGAGCCGACGGGCTCGCCCAAGAAGCAGGACGATTTTTTCCTTCCCGTCCTGGTCAAGGCGCATATTCCTGTCACGGAGATCAACCGCTTGCCGGCCGTCTCGGTGTCCCACCAGACCGTTCCCGAGGGAAACCTGGCCCGTCTGCTGGAGCAACTGCCCCCGCCTGTCCACTATGGCGTGACGCGGCTTGCGCCGGTGCTGCGGGCCAATCCGTTCGACGTGGTGAGCCTGTGGCAGGACGGCACCTGCCTGTTCGGCGCGCTGGCGGCCTTGCTGGCGGGCACTCCGACCATCCACCTGGTGTTCCGCGGCTTGCCGCCGAACATCCGCAAGGATCGCTTTCGCGCCGAGTATCCGGAGCTCTACCAGGCCCTGGCCCAGGTGCCGGGGGTGGTCTTCGTCAGCAACAGCCGCAAGGCCGCGCAAGCCTACGCGGAATGGCTGGACATTCCGATCGAGCGCTTCCACATCCTGTACAACGGCGTGCCCGAACTGCCGACCAACGCGTCGGCCGCCGACAAGGCGCTGTGGAAGGCCTTCCATGCAAGCACGGACGACGCCACGGAAACGATTGGCGGCGTATTCCGGCTGGAACCGGACAAGCGACCACAACTATGGATCAAGCTGGCCGCGCTGTACCTGAAGGAGCGACCGCATGCGCGCTTCGTCATCGTGGGCGACGGGCGTTTGCGCGAGAACATCGAGGCGCTGGCGCAGGAGCTGCACGTGAACGAGCGGCTGTTGCTGGTGGGCCTGTCGAACCACGTCGGCTATTGGTATTCGCGGATGGATGCCAGTGTGCTGCTGTCGCGCTACGAAGGCTTGCCGAACGTGCTGATCGAGGCTCAGCTGCAGGGGGTTCCCGTGGTCTCGACGCCAGCCGGCGGCGCGGGCGAGTGCTTCGTTGAAAACGAGACGGGCCACCTGCTCAGCGACGTCGTTCATCCGGATCTGCACGAGGCGTGCGAGAAGGTCACATCGATGGTGGACAAGGTGCGCAGCAACGAGGACCTGGGGGCGCACAGCCGCCGCCGGGCGCAGAAGCTGTTTTCGCTCGAGGCGATGCTCACCAAGTTCCTGAGTCTGTGCATGCCCGGCATGTCCGAGCACGATGAGCGCATCGATCTCGCGCCGGCCATGGGCCTGATGCGGGCGTGATCGGCGATTGCTCTTTTTGCCGCCAGGCCGCCCTAAGGCAAAAAGCGCCCCCTTGGGGGCAGCAAGCCGAAGGCGCAGCGTGGGGGTTTTTCCAAGCTGCTGGAGTTGAAGGATCTTATGCACATGAAAGTCCCGACCCTGAACGGGCGGCGGCACGCGACCCTGGCCATGCTGCTGCTTGCCGCGCTGACACTCACGGGTTGCCAGCTGCCGCGGTCCGGCCCCATGCTGAGTGAAATGACGGGGGCTCACGATGACAAGGACGTCATCGTGATGCCCGTGTCGCGCGAACTCGCACAGCAGAGCCGGGATCCCGAGGTGGCCAACTTTCCCGCGCGCTATCGCGACCTGACGCAAGCGGGATTCGACCGCCTGGTGCCCGGCGACGGCATCAACGTCAAGGTGTGGGAGCGCGGCGGCCTGGGCGTGTTCGCGTCGGACCCGTCCGGCGTAAGCGACCTGGGCAATCATGAAATCAACCGTTCGGGCCATGTCTCGTTCCCCATCCTCGGCAAATTCCGGGCCGAGGGCCTGACGCTGGAGCAGCTGCATGACGCCATGATGGCTCGCCTGAGCAAGCTTGCGGTGGGCGCCGACATCAGCGTGACACGTGTTGCCGACGAACGCGGGCAGATGGTGACGGTGCAGGGAAACCTGACCAAGCCCGGCATGTATCCCGTCACGCAGACGTCCCAGCGGCTGAGCAGCGTGCTGGCGCAGGCGGCGCCGGTGCAGGAGAATCCGGAGCAGATGGTCATCAGCCTGCGCCGCAATCACCAGGTGGCGTCGGTGCGGCTGTCGGATATCTACCGGAACCAGAACAACGACATCCTGTTGAGGGCGGGGGATGTCATCACCGCCTATGACCCCAAGGAGTTCCTGACCGTGCTGGGGGCGGCTGGCACTCAAGGGCGCGTGGCCATCAGCAAGCGCAATTACAGCGTGCTGGATGCGCTGGCCGATTCCAGGGGGCTGGACGACAAGCTGGCGGATCCGCGTTCCGTGTTCCTGTTCACGCCCGCGAAGGCCGGGGCGGAAGGCAAGCCGGACATGCTGCCCGTGGTCTACCGGTTCGACATGACCCGCCCGGAACAGGTGGCGCTGGCGCGCGAATTCACGGTGCATGAAGGCCAGGCGATCTACATTTCGGACGCGCCGTTCACGCAGGTGCAGAAGGTCCTGTCGGCCTTCCGCTTCACGATGAGCGCGGGCTTCAGCGCCACGAAGGCCATCGACAGCGATACGGGCGCCGGCGCGTCTCTTCCAGCCCAATAGCATGTCGACGAGCAACGAGGACCGGATCAAAGGCTGGCGATCGCGCCGAAAGGGCGGTCACTACACGGTAGGGGCCGGCGTCGCCAGCTGGCGGCTGGATCCGGCCGCGTTGTTCGAAGCCAGGGCCGCGCCGGCCGTGCTGTTCAAGCCCTTGCTCGCCCGCCTGCAGGGCGAGCCGCACGATTCCGTGGCGGCCCGGCGGGCGGTATACGAGGCGGTGCAGGCGGAGCTGGAGGCGGAGATCGCGCGCAGCGCGGTCGATGAAGACCTGGCCAGTTTTTCCCGGCGGCGCCTGCGCATCATCGTGCGCCTCCTGGAACAGGACATCCGTGCGGGCGTGGCGGTATTCGAGCCGGGCTACATGCCTGCCAGGCTGGTGGCCGAGGACGAACGCCTGGCCGCGGCGCATGCGCGGCGCGTGGAGCGGCGCAAGCAGGACGAGGCGCGTGAAGCGCGGCGCCATGCCTCGCGCAACGACATCGCGCTGGAAATCGAGGTGGCGCGGGACGAAGTGGGCGACCTGGCGATCCTGAGGGACCGTCTGCGCGCCCTGCATGAGGGATGCCCGCAGGACGCGGTCGGCACGGTCCGGCCCGTCGGGCGCACGCTGATGGCGATGTTCATCTACCAGGTGCGCGTGATTCAAGGCGAGAGCCGCATCGCCCTGGTGTGGGCGCTGCTGGGCCCCGTCGTGCTGCTGACCTTGATTTCGTCGCTGTATATCCTGATGGGCATGCATTACATCATGGGCATGGACGTGCAGACGTTCGCGCTGTTGGGTGCGACGACCTGGATCATGTTGCGGCAGATCGCCTTCCGGAGCAGCACGGCCTATGTGTCGGCCCGCGGCCTGTTGAACTTCCAGGGCGTCACGCCCTTGATGTGCGCCCTGGTCCAGTCGCTGATCTATGTGTCGATCTATCTGGTGGTGTTCGGGGTGCTGATCAGCGCGGGCCACGCGCTGGGGTTCATCACCTTGCCGATCAGTTGGGCCGGCTTCATTCTTTTCGTCGTGCTGATGGGGGGTTGCGGCGCGGCGATGGGACTGCTGTTCGGGACGATCGCGACCTTCTGGCCCTTCTTTCTGCGGCTCGCGCCGATCATCGAGCGTTTCCTGCAGATCTTCGCGGCCGTCTTTTTCGTATCGGAACAGCTGCCGGAGCAACTGCGCCCATGGATGCTCTGGTCGCCGTTCGCGCATGGCATGCAGCTGCTGCGTTCGGCTTACTTCCTGGCGTATCAGTCGCAGGATGCCAGCCTGGGCTATTTCCTGACCTCGCTGGTGTTCCTGATGGTGGTCGCCCTGATGGCCGAGAGCCTGGCGCGTCCCAATGTCCAGCCGATGTGAGGTAGAACCTGTGCGAGGTCCCTTTCAGTGTTGACAGATTCCGGAAATGTAATCCATCTCAATGGCGTGACCGACGAGCCCTATGCCTTCGGCCGCAGGCAGCCGCTGCTGGCCAATGCCAACCTCGATATCCCGGTCGGGCGCTACGCCTTGCTGTCGCCCGTGCCGGAAATGCATCGCCAGCTGCTGGACGTGCTGTGCGGCCTGCGTCCGCCGCGCCAGGGATTCGTCAAGCACGATGGCAACGTATCGTGGGCGATCGGCCGGCAGGGTTTCATCCGCGGCAAGGCGACCGGCCTGAGCATGATCGATTTCGTCAGCGACATGTACGAGATCGATGCTGATGCGACGTACGAGCTGGTGGCGGATCTGATCAGCGATCCCGGATGCCTGGCCAAGCCCATGGAGCATTGGCCGCTCTACGCGCGGCAGGAGTTTTCATTCGCGCTGGCCTTGGCGCCGGCGTTCGATGTCTACGTGATTGAAGGGAGCATGCCCTTCGAACCCTGTCGTTTCACGCGCCTCTGGCTCGCCCTGTTCGAAGAGCGGCTGGTGAGCCGGACGCTCATTTTCTCTAGTTATCGCCAGAACCAGTTGGCGGACTATTGTTTCAAAGGCTTGATCTATGAACGAAGCGCGCTCCACATCGACGACGACCTCGACCAGTGCCTCCTCAAGTTTCCCCCGCGACGGTCGCGAAGCGACGCCGGAACGCACGGCGACGACCTCGGAGGCAGCCTCGACGAGGGCCAGCTCGGGTTCTGAAGGCGGGTCGGAGATCGAACGCCGTCGCCGCGAGCGGCAGTCGGCGCTGCGCGAGCGCCGCCGCCATCGCTGGATCAACGCGCTGATCGTCGTCGCGCCGGTGGCGCTCGCCCTGGTCTACGTATGCTTCTTCGCCACGCCGCGCTACGAGGCGGAGTCGCGGTTCTTCGTGCAGTCGGCGTCGGGCCAGCAGGGCGGGGCGGGGGCGGCGGCCAGCCTGCTCACCACCGGAAATTCGGGCGGCATGCTCGGCGGATTCGTGGACGGGTGGGCGGTCGCCGACTTCTTGAAGTCGCGCGACAGCATGCGGCAGCTCGATCAGAAGGTCGACCTGCGCCGCTATCTGACGAACACCGGATGGGATCCGCTGAATCACCTGTCCGAGGATTCCAGCGAGGATGATCTGTACCGGGCCTACCAGGCCTCGGTGCATGTCTCGTTCAACGCCCTGGAGCAGATCGATGTGCTGCGGGTCAGCGCGTTTTCCCCGGAAGCCGCGGCCACGCTTTCCAAGGCGCTGATCGGCCTGGCCGAGGAATTCGTCAATACCA
The DNA here is from genome assembly GCF_937988725.1 of uncultured Castellaniella sp. Lineage (GTDB taxonomy): Bacteria > Pseudomonadota > Gammaproteobacteria > Burkholderiales > Burkholderiaceae_B > Castellaniella. The sequence continues at coordinate 57,954 of NZ_CALKHS010000003.1, forward strand.
TGAACGAGAAGGGCGTCGCCGACAAGCTGACGGTGAGCCAGGAGGCGGTCAAGCTGGCGGAGCAGAAAGCGCTCGCGGCCCGGGACACGCTGACGACATGGCGCACGGCGCATGGAAACGTCGATCCCGCCGCCACGGTGTCGATGCTGTTGAATCTGTCCAGCCAGCTGGAAGGGGAGCTCAGCACCGCGCAGATCAGGCTGGACAAGATCCAGGCCTTGAACAACAAAGATCACTTCATGCTCAAGCCCGCCGAGCAGCAGGTCGCCACCCTGAAAAGGCGGCTCGCGTCCGTGCGCGATCGTCTGAGCGGAGGCGGCAATGCGGAAGTCAAGCTGCTCAAATCGTACGAGGCGCTGCGCAATGCCCAGGCGTTCGCGGACTCGAACCTGACCCTGGCGCAGCAATCGTACCAACAGGCCATGACGGACACTTTGCGCTTGCAGCGGTATCTGTCCATCATCGCGCAACCGGTTCCCACGGACCGGCCCAGCAGCCCGCGCACGGCGATCCTGTTGTTGCAGGCGCTCGCGCTGGGCTTCGTGCTCATGTTCATCGCTCGCGTGGCGATGGCTTTGTTGAGAGGACTCCGCCATGGTTGACACGGCTATGGAGAATCGTCGGCCCGCGGCTGACGCCGACCCGCGGGACGCCACCGCCCGCTTGCGCGAAATCATCGGGCGCATCCGCGACGCGGCCGACCCCGAGCGCGACATGGCTGCGCTCGAACCGGCGTTGCGACAGGCCAGGGACGGCTGGCGCGATGTCCGGCGATTGCTGGTTTCGCCCTTCGTGCGCGAGGGTCGGCTCGGGCCCGCGATCGCCGCGCTGGGCGTGCTGATCGCCGTCCATCCGTCGCGCGCCGAAGACCGCCGCCTGCTCGCCAGTCTGTTCGGGCGCATGGAGCAGTGGGATCGGGCGGTTGCCGAGGCGGATGCCGCCGCCGACATCGAGCCCGGCAACGCGGCCTTGCATGCCGGCCGGATTCAATTGCGCGTGCAGGCGGGCCGGGTGGCCGAGGCGGCCGAAGTCGCCCGCGCAACCCTTGCCCTGGCCCGGAACGAGCCGGGCGAAGCGTATGCCTGGATGATGGCTTTCGTGCGCAACGGCGATGCGGCCGAAGCGGCAGGCATCGCGGCGTCGCTGGATCCGGCCGCGCTGCCGAATGAACGCGTGGCGACGATGGCCGTGCGCGCCCTGATGGAGGATGGCCGCATTGCGGCGGCAATCCAGCTTGGCGACGCCGCGCTGCGCGCGGGCCACGATTGCGCGGCGCTGCGTTCGTCGCTCGGGCTCTCGCACCTGCGGCGCGGCACGGAAGAAGATCGCAAGGTGCATGCGGCGGCGCATTTCGAAGCGGGCTTGGGGATGGCGCCGGAGGACGTGAGGCTGTTGACGCTTTATGGGGAAACCCTGTTGCGCGCGGGCCGCTACCAGGAAGCGGTGGGGCCGCTGGCGCGGGTCATCGAACTGGCGCCGGAACTGGAACAGACGCGCGCCCTGTATGCCCGCGCGCTGCGCCACACCCTGCAGTATGGCGATGCGGCTGATCAGTGGATGAGACTGGTCGAGAAATCACCGGACAAGCTGCTGTGGCAGCGGGCCGCCATCGGCGCGCTCACTCAAGCGGGCCGCAGACAGGAGGCCGGGGCGCTGTTCTCGCAGTACATCGCCACGCGCAGTGCGCGGCTGCCGGACACCTTCCAGGAAGCCCTGGCCCGCATGGAGGAAAAACTGGATACCGCGCCCATTCCGCAGGCGCGGCTGGACTGGGCCTGGTCGCTGCGTGGCGATACGTCCATCGATCGCGCAACCTGGGAGCGCCGGGCGCGCTGGGGCCATATGATCGACCATCTGCTGCTCGATTGGCTCGAATGCCGCGAGGAGCGCGCCGAAGAGGCCATGTACCTGCTGGGCGAACTCGACACCGGCGAACGTTTTTTTGCGCCGCTGCTGGCGGCTGGCCGCGGTGTCGTGGTCGCCACGGCGCACGTGGGCCCCATGTACGCCGGCTTGATGGCCATGGAGCTGGTGGGCATTCCGTCTCGCTGGCTGGCGACGGCGCCCAGCATCGCCCGCAGCAGTTATGCCCAAGCGCTGATCTCCACCGCCGATCAGACCGAGGCCCAGGTCGCCAAGGCCTGCATGCGCGCGATCAACGAGGGCTACGTGCTGTGCCTGGCCATCGATGGCGCAATCAATCCCGCCGCGCCGCGCACGACCTTCGAAGGGCAGGACGTGACGTACTCCGGTTTTGCGTCCCATCTGGCGTATCGCTTGAACGTGCCGTCGGTGTTCTACGTGCCCCGCTGGGAGAGCGGCCGCATGTCCTACACGCTCGCGATGCTGCCGTCGCCCGATCCGGGCGAGGATGCGCAAGCCTATTCGCTGCGCTGGCAGAAGGCGTATTTCGAACGGCTTCGGGAGCACTTGGCCAGCGAGCCGGAGAACCTGCGCCTGAGCGGCGGCATCTGGCGCCATGTGACGCCCGCGGACCGGTCCGCGCAAGAATAGGCGGCTTCGATGCTTGCGCGAACGCACGCGATGATCTGGCTGCTGGCGCTGGCCGCGCTGTGCGGCGGCCCGGCGGCGGCCGGCGAGCGGTGCGCGGCGCCGGATGAACACTGCCCGTTCGTTTCCGCCTTGTTGCAACAGCGCGAAGGCTATGGCGCCAAGGCCACGGGCGGGCTGGGCGGCGAGTTCATCGAGGTGACATCCGACCGGGATGCGGGGCCCGGTACGCTGCGCGCCGCGCTGAAGCGGGCCCGCAAAGGGCGGGCGTGGATACGCTTTGCTGCCGACATGACCATCGTCCTGGATTCGCAGTTGCGCGTGCCGTCCGACACGACCATAGACGGACGCGGCCGGCGGGTGGTCCTGATCGACGATGGCCTGGGTGTGTATGGAAGCCGGAACGTCATCCTGACGCATCTGACGATAGACGGGCGCCTGAATCGGCTTACGCAAGCCGTGAACGTGGCCAATGGCAGCCGCGACGTGTGGGTCGATCACATGGACCTGTCGCGCATGTCCGACCGCCTGTTGAATGTGAAGAACGGTTCGACCGACGTGACGATCTCGTGGACCAAGTTCCATGACTCGAACAAGGTGATGCTGCTCAACAACATCACCTCGAAGAACCTGTTTCACAACTACGCGCGCGATTCGATCGCACGCGTGACGCTGCACCACAACTATTTCTTCAACACCGTGCAGCGCAACCCCAGGGCGCAGTTCGGCACTTTCCACCTGTTCAACAATCTGGTGGAGAACTGGGATTTCTACGGCATGAGCTTCAGCCTGGAGGCCAAGGCCCTGGTCGAGGGCAACATCTTCAACAACGACTCCCGGCGCAAGTGCGTGGAGCCGGCGTTCTTTCCCACGGTGGAAGGCATCAATGTGAATTACTGCCGCTATATCTCCAGCGCGCCCGGACGCAGCGCGCTGGGCAACGGCGAATCCGATCGCGGGGCCTACGAGAAACTGAAGTCCCGATACGGCTATACCCGCGGCTACAAGGCCTTTCTGCGCTTGAAGGACAACCTGTATCTTGGCGATGCGAAGCCGGTGCTGCGGGACTACCGTCCTGAATCGGTTCCGGCGCCTCCGTACTGCTACGGTTACGACGAGCCGACGCAGGCCCTGGCCGAGAAGATACGAAAGTTTGCGGGCAACACGCCCGCGGACGATCCGCCGCCCGAATCGCGCGCAGCCATGCATTGTCCGGGCTGAAGCGGGGGCGCCTCAAAGGCACTCATGCGCCCCCCGGGCGATGGCCCGGGCCAGGCGCGCGATCGTTTCCGGCTTCCCGAGACGGATTTCCTCGCGGGGATTGACGATGACGCCCGCCTCGATCAGGACGGCGGCCATGGGCGCCGTCCGCAGCACCGCCAGGCCGTCGTAGCGGTGGACGCCCAGGCGGCGATCGACGAAGGGGCGGTTCTCGCCTTCGATCGGTTCGGCATGGTATCGGGACGGGTGCTCGCCCGCCGCCTGCAGACGTTCGCCGATGCGTCGGGCGCACCTCAGGCTTTGGGCGGGGCGGGGGTTCAGGCTCGAGACGAAGATCGAATATCCGGCGAATTCGGCCTGGCGGCCCGCCCGGAGATATCGCGCCTGCACCGAATCGTGGTGAATCGAGACGAGCAGGTCGGCGTCCGGGGCGCCCGCCGCGCGCCGGCCCGGCGGGATGTCCGCGCCGACGCCCTCGACCCGGGTCGTCCGGTCGCCCAGCGCGGCAAGCGCGTGAGCGAGGGCGGCGGCCAGGTCCCGGTTGTACAGATACTCGGCGCGGCCGCTGGCGCCCGTCGCGCCCGGGCGTTCCGGGCCGTGGCCCGCGTCCACCAGGATGTGCGCGGCATGCGCCGGCCAGATGCAGCACAGGGCCAGCAACAGGGCCGGCGAGGCGCGGGCGGGAAGTCCGCGAAGAGGACAGGATGGCGTCAAGGGGCGATCCTTCGGAATGAGGAGGCCATGCCTGCAGTGTAAGACCGGGGGGCGGGGAAACCTCGGAATCTTCATGCCGACTGCGAGGTCTGTGCCGCTTCCTCGGTGCTCCTGGGCGGGCCGCCATTTGTCAAAGACCGCGCTGCGGCGATAATCAGGGCACGCATGGGTTGTCTCGATCGGGCGCCCCTGCGGATGGATGAGGATAGGGAATGGTACATCTGATCATGCTGCTCCTGGGCGTCGGCTACCTGCGGCGGCGCGCGCGTGCGCTCTCCGTCGCCGGGTGGATCTTCATCGTCGCGGGGCTCGTCGTGGGCGTGGATGCGCTGGATGGCGCGCCGTATTTCCCCATGAACCTGTTCGCCGCCCTGCTGATGCTGGAAGGGCTGGCGACATTGATGGTCGCCCAGTCCGGCGTCGGGGGACAGCGCGTGTTGCGATACGCCAAAGGCACCTTCGTGCTGCTGGCGGGCGGCATGATCCTGGCGGGGCATCATCACGGGAATCAACTGCTGGCGCTGACCTTTGGCTTGCTGTTCCTGGCGGATGGCCTGCTGCAGTGCACGGCGGCCTATGTCGTGCGCTACGAGCGCTGGCGGTATGCGATGGCGGCCGGCATCGCGGAGATCCTGCTGGCGATTTTCATCTTCCAGCCGTATCCGACGCATTACGTCGGCACGGCCCCCTATTGTCTGGGATTGTTCTTGATGTTCACCGGGGCCTGGATGCTGATGCTCTCGAAGCGCGTGCGGAACATGCAGACCAACCCGGCGCTGGAGGACAACCCGACCGCGGGCGCCGCGCCGATGCGGCCCGAGCTGCCTCGAGGCGGCACCTTTGACGGCCCGCCCGCGGATCACGAACACGCGCTCACCGTGCATGTCTGGACGCCGACCGGTTCGGCGAAGACCGCCACGCGCCGCCAGCCGATCATCGACCGCTATATCGCCGCCGTCGACGTCAACGGCGTCGTCTCCACCGGGCACGCGGCCCTGGAAGCTCCGGAAGGGGTTTACATCAGCCTGTACCCCGCCGAGGAGATCGATCATTCGCCGGAGCAGTTCGGCGCGCTGCTCAAGGCCACGGCGGAAAACAACGTGCCGGGAATATTTCAGCCGGACTATGCGACGGAGTCCGCAGCCTGGTGTCCTTCCACCGCCAAAGTCAGGATCCGCAACTATGGCGCCAGGAAGCTGCAGGCCTTCTGGGCCGACTATCGCCGCGATACGACCTACAACCTGACGCATCGCAATTGTTCCAGTTCCGTGGCGTATGCCCTGGAGGCGGCCCTGGACGGCGCCGTGGGACGCCTGCATGAGGGCAATACGAGCTGGCGCATCCTGTTGCGGCTGTTGCTGACGCCCGAACTCTGGGTCGCCGCGCAGATACGCAAGCGCGCGATGACGATGGCCTGGACGCCGGGCCTGACCCTGGACTACGCCAGAGCCTTGAGCATGCTGGCGGATCCCCGGCCGTTCGCATGGTCGGGCGTCTTGCGGACTTTGCGGCGACGCGCCCCCTGACGGCCGGGCCTCGCGTTCCGGGCCTCTGTTACAGCTTGAAGTGCGGAACCCCGTGGCGCCGGTGTACTGTAGGAAGGCTTCTCATCGACAATCAGACGGGGCGCCGCCCCCGCCTTCAGAAGGAGAATGAACATGGGAATGACACACAAGATCGCCCTGGCTGCCGCCCTGGGCCTGAGCGTCGCGACCCTGGCGGGGTGCTCCGTCGCCAATCATCAGGAATCCATGGGCGAATACGTCGATGGCTCCGTGGTGACCACCCGGGTCAAGGCCAGCATCGCCGATGACCTCGGGGCGGGTCCGGCGGCCAACATCAATGTGAAGACCATTCAGGGCGGCATCGTCCAGCTCTCTGGCTTTGCCAAGACCCAGAAGGAAAAGGACCGTGCCGGCCAGGTTGCCAGTTCGGTCCACGGCGTCAAGGAAGTCCACAACAACATCGTCGTGGCGCCCTGATCGCCCGGGATCCGGCGGCTTGCTGGCGACCCTGCATCGCGCCGGAGCAAGCCGCCGGCCAAGCGCCGCGAAGGCGCGGGAAGATGAGCCGGATGCCGGCTACAAGCGCCGTCCGCTGATCAGTCGCACGAGGATCATGACCACGGCGATCACCAGCAGAATGTGAATGAACCCGCCGATAGTGTACGAACTGACCAGTCCCAACAGCCACAGGATCAGCAGGACGACGGCAATGGTATAGAGCATGTGTTTTCCCTTCTTGTTCGTATGGTCGGATATTGATATTGCCGGGCGGCCGTCCGCCTGAATGCCGGCCGGCCGCCCGGAAGGACGTCATGCAGGGTTATTGCGGAGCGCCGCCTCCGCCACCGGCAGGAGCTCCGCCGCCACCGGCGGGCGCTGGAGACCCCATGGGCGCGGGCTGCGACTGGGATTGCGCGGCCTCTTTCTCCTTGGACTGTTTATCGGCCAGCGTCACATAGGCCGGAGCCTTTTCCAGTTCTTCCTTGCTCATGTGCACGACGGCGGTCTTGGCCTGGGTGTTGAATTCCACCTTGTCCAGCGGCACCCCCACGTCCTTGGAGCCGATCCCCAGGAAGCCGCCCACGCCGATCAGCACGTTGACGGTCTTCTGGTCCTGGTTCAGCACCAGATCGGTGACTTTCCCGATGTCCTGGGCCTTGTCGCCCGTGCCGTTCCTGACTGGCATACCGAGGATATTGCTGGCCAGCATCTGGGATGCTTCCTGCTGACCGGCGGATGCATCGCCGGATGCGCCGCTGGCTGTCGGCGCGGGGGTGGAAGCAGGGCCTGAGCCGGTCTGGGCGAACCCGGTTCCGGCCAACGTCATCGACATCACGGCCATTGCGGCCAGAGTATGTTTTGCTCGCATAAGACGTATCCTCCGTAAAGTGAGAAGGCAGTACTTTCACGCTACCCCCCGTCTTTCGAGACCGTCAACGACCAGATGACTATAACTGTTAGCAATTATTCAGCCGCCATTTTCGGGGCGGTCCGCGCTGAAAACCGGCTGAAAGACGGTGAAGCGCCCGTCACCGGCCATTGGCAATCCCGGATATGATGTCCAGACCGGCGGGATGGAACGCCTTCTTTAAGATGTGGGTACGATTCCGGAGGTCTTGTTGCACGTTTTGCCGGTATTCTGATAGTCAATTCCAATCGTAACAATAAAAACTATCAATTTTACTTATCAATAGGGATTGCCTACACTAGATCCCGTAGCCACTGAGGCAACGTCCTGAACCAACCACAAGGAGTCCTTATGTCCCTGATCAACACCACGATCAAGCCCTTCAAAGCCACCGCCTATCACAATGGCAAGTTCGTCGAGGTCAGCGACCAGACCGTCGCCGGCAAATGGGCAGTGTTTGTGTTCTACCCCGCCGACTTCACCTTCGTGTGCCCCACCGAATTGGAAGACCTGGCCGACCACTACGCTGAATTCCAGAAGCTGGGCGTGGAAGTCTATTCCGTGTCCACCGACACCCATTTCGCCCACAAGGCCTGGCACGACACGTCCGAAGCCATCAAGAAGGTCAGCTACCCGATGATCGGCGACCCGACCCACGCCCTGTCGCGCAACTTCGACGTGCTGATCGAAGAAGAAGGCATCGCCCTGCGCGGCACCTTCGTGGTCAACCCGGCCGGCGAGATCAAGGTCCTGGAAATCCACGACAACGGCATCGGCCGCGATGCGTCCGAACTGCTGCGCAAGGTCAAGGCCGCCCAGTACATCGCCGCTCACCCGGGCGAAGTCTGCCCGGCCAAGTGGGAAGAAGGCGCCAAGACCCTGACCCCGTCCCTGGATCTGGTCGGCAAGATCTGATCTCCGTCGCCTGACGGCGCGCGGCGGCAGGAGCCGCCCGCGTCCCTCGCGATGCGAAGCGGCCCGTCCGCGGGCGGGCCGCCCGTTTTCTCCCCGTGCATTTGATTGGGCAGTGCCATAATGGCTTGTCCGGGGGAAGTTTTTTCCAAAAAGGTGTGAATATGCTGGATGCAAACCTCAAAGGACAATTGGGAACCTATCTCGAGCGGGTCACTCTGCCGGTCGAGCTGCGCGCCTCCCTGGATGGAAGCACCCAGGCGCAGGAATTGCGCGTCTTTCTGGAAGAAATCGCCAGTCTGTCCGACAAGCTGTCCGTATCGGAAGTCGCGGCCGCCGATGGTCGCAGCCCTTCGTTTGAAATCGCCCGCGCCGGCAGCGACATCGGCGTGCGCTTCGCGGGCATTCCGCTGGGCCACGAGTTCACCTCGCTGGTGCTGGCGCTGCTGCAGGTCGGCGGCCATCCGCCCAAGCTGGACGATGCCGTGATCGAGCAGATCCGCGCGCTGCCGGGCGACTACCAGTTCGAAACCTATTTCTCCCTGTCGTGCCAGAACTGCCCGGACGTGGTGCAGGCGCTGAATGCGATGTCGGTCATCAACCCGCGCATCCGCCACGTGGCCATCGACGGCGCCCTGTTCCAGGCCGAAGTGCAGAAGCGCGAGATCCTGTCCGTGCCGGCGGTCTTCCTGAATGGCGAGCTGTTCCATCAGGGCCGCGCCGGGGTCGAGGAATTCCTGGCGAAGCTGGATGCCGGCAATGACGACGCCAAGGTCGAAGCCCTGAACGCCCGCGAAGAATTCGACGTGCTGGTGGTGGGCGGCGGCCCCGCCGGCGCGGCGGCGGCCGTCTATGCGGCCCGCAAGGGCATCCGCACCGGCGTCGTGGCTGAACGCTTCGGCGGCCAGGTGCTGGATACCATGGCGATCGAGAACTACATCTCGGTGCTGGAAACCGAAGGCCCCAAATTCGGCGTGGCGCTGGAACAGCACGTCAAGGCCTACGAAGTGGACATCATGAACCTGCAGCGGGCCACGCGCCTGGTGCCGGGCAAGTCCATCCAGGTGGAACTGGCCAGCGGCGCCGTGCTGAAGGCCAAGAACGTCATCCTGTCCACGGGGGCCCGCTGGCGCCAGATCAACGTGCCGGGCGAGGACGAATACCGTAATCGCGGCGTGGCCTACTGCCCGCACTGCGACGGTCCCCTGTTCAAGGGCAAGCGCGTGGCGGTCATCGGCGGCGGCAATTCGGGCGTCGAGGCGGCGATCGATCTGGCCGGCATCGTCGGCCACGTGACCCTGATCGAGTTCGGCGATGCCTTGCGCGCCGACGAGGTCCTGCAGCGCAAATTGCGCAGCCTGCCCAACGTCGTCGTTCTGACGTCGGCGCAGACCACGGAAATCCACGGCGACGGCAAGCGCGTCACGAGCCTGAGCTACAAGGATCGCAGCAGCGGAGACGTCCATCAGGTGGAGCTGGAAGGCGTGTTCATCCAGATCGGCCTGGTGCCCAACACCGAATGGCTGAAGGGCGTGGTGGACCTGACGCAGCACGGCGAAATCGTGGTCGATGCGCGCGGCCAGACCTCGGTGCCGGGCGTGTTCGCCGCCGGCGACGCGACGACGGTGCCTTACAAGCAGATCATCATCGCCGCCGGCGATGGCGCCAAGGCCGCCTTGTCCGCCTTCGACCACCTGATCCGCAGCTCGGTGGACGCGGACGCGGTCGCCGCCGCCTGATCGGCGTCCCGGTCTCCATCGAACGCGCAGCCGCGAGGCTGCGCGTTCTTCATTCCGGGGCCGATAAAGCCGGACCTGTTTCGAGGGCGTTCGCCGCCAGCCAGTTGCGGGGCGACATGCCAGTCCTTGCCGAGAACGCCCGCGATAGCGCCGAGGGGTTCGCATATCCGAGTTCATCGGCCAGCAGCTTGATCGGACGTCCTTCGCGCAACCGGCTTTGCGCCAATGCGATACGCCAGCTCGCCAGATAGTCGGCGGGCGTCCGCCCCACCGCCTCGCGGAACGCCATGGAAAACGCCGTTCGGGACATTCCCGCGCGTTCGGCCATGCGCTCCAGCGTCCACGGCTCGCCGGGGCGATCATGTACGGCAACCAGGGCGCGCGCCAGACGCGGGTCCGACAGGCCGGTGATGAGCCCAGGGCGGATGCCCGCCGCCTGAGGGTGATCCAGCAGCCAGCGCAGCAGCTGGAGCACCACCACCTCGAACAGCCGGTCGGCGATCAGCCGCTGGCCGCAGCGCACGCGCTCGGTCTCGGCGAATAGCAGTTCCAGCGCCAGGTCCAGCCCGGATACGTGCGCCAGCGGCAGCGCGATCAGGGGCGGCAAGGCCCGCGCCAGAGGGTTCTCAGAGCCGCCGTCGAAGATCAGCCGCGCGCACGTGAAATCGGCGCCTTCCGTGGGCGGGTTGTGGAAACGGTGGGTGAACGGGCGGGGATAGAACAGCAGCGCCGGCTCGTCGAAGCGGAGCCGTGCGGGGACGCCGTGCGCGGCGGGATGGCTCACTTCCAGCCGGCCTCTGCGCAGCACGTGCAGATACCCATGTCCGTCGCAGGCATCGAAATGGTTGAGTCCGCATAGCGCGCCGGAGTGGTGCAGCTGCGCCCGGACGCGGAAGCGCTGGAGGAGGCCGGAGAGGCGGTCTGTGGGCGGATCGGTGCGCATTTGGATGAACGGGTATGTTTTGTGTATTGAACGTATCCAATCATACATTCAATGCACGCATACTGCATGCACAGCCGGCTGCATTTCCTTTCCTGCCGTCTCTAACCGTTCAAGGAGATCAACATGTCTCGCGTCAGCATTGAATCCCGACTCGCCCCTTCCGCCAGCCAGCCCTTGTTGGCCCAGATCGACGAGGCCTTTGGCGCCACGCCCAACATGTTCAAGGCGGTAGCCAACTCGCCGGCCGCCTTGCAGAGCATGTGGGCCGCCTTCGGCGCTTTGGGCAAAGGCGCTCTCGGCGCCAGGCTCGGCGAGCAGATCGCGGTGGCGATCGCCGACCGGAATCGTTGCGAATACTGCCTGGCGGCCCATACTGCGCTTGGGCGGAACGCAGGAGCTTCGGCTGCCGAAATGGCGGCGGCCCAGGCCGGCGAATCCACGGACGCCAGGACCGCCGCGGCGCTCGCCTTTGCCCTGAAAGTGGTGGATCGGCGTGCGCAGATCGGCGACGCCGACGTCGCCCGCCTGCGGCAGGCGGGCTTCGACGACGGGCAGATCGTCGAGATCATGGCTCATATCGCCTTGAATCTCTTTACCAACTACATCAATGTCGCCCTGGACGTTCCGGTCGATTTCCCCAAGGTTGCGCTGCGCGCGAGGTGATCCGGGCGCTTGCGCGCCCGCCATCGGCTGCCTGGCCCATGCATGCCGGGGACCCGATGCAGATACAATGAGCGCTGCGCAATTTCCGCGCGTGGCCGCGTCGGCGCCCGGTACGGATCGACCGGGCCGGGCGCCGGCGCGGCCTGTCTGATCGAGCCCACCCATGCTATCTGAATACGGCGTTCTGGATGTCTGGACCTACCTGGCCGGCGTCATTTTCATCGTGCTGCTTCCGGGACCCAATTCCTTGTTCGTGCTGGCCGTCGGGGCGGGGCGCGGAGTGCGGGCGGGCTATCAGGCCGCCTGCGGGGTGTTCCTGGGGGACTCCATCCTCATGACCCTGACGGCCGCCGGCGCCGCGTCCGTCCTGCGGCTGCTGCCGGTGCTGTTCCTGGCCCTGAAGGCCGTGGGGGCCGTGTATCTCAGCTACCTGGGCATCCGCCTGCTGTGGTCGGCCTGGCGTCCGGGTCAGAGTTCGGCCAGGACTGTTTCCAGTTCCGCCGGCAATCCCTTCCACAAGGCCCTGCTGCTCAGTCTGCTCAATCCCAAGGCCATCCTGTTCCTGCTGTCGTTCTTCGTCCAGTTCGTGGACCCGGCCTATCCGCATCCGGCCCTGTCCTTCCTCATCCTGGCCGCCATCCTGCAGGTGTGCAGCGCGCTGTATCTGTCGTCGCTGATCTTCGGCGGCTCGCGCCTGGCAGCCGCCTTCCGTCGGCGCCAGGGGCTGGCGCGCACCGGCAGCGGCCTGGTGGGCGCGCTGTTCCTGTGGTTCGCCGGCCGCATGGCCTTCGAAGCCTGAGTCAGGGCGCCGGCGGCCGTGCGACGGCCGCATGACAGCTATCATCACTCTGCGCTAATATCCGACATTCATCAAACGTGATGTCCCGGTGCCGGGAACCCGCACACGACCGTGTGGCGGGCCTGGCGGTTCGCGTCGCTCAGGTTCGTCCGGCTTGCCTAGGGGTTTTTCCCCTTTAGGCCGCTTTCCGCTTCCTGAGTAGAATTTTTCGAATCCGGCTGTTTCACGAACGATTCGAACAGGACGCCTGCATGCCGCCGCGACTGGCCTTACGCCGCATCACCAAAACCTACCCCGCCGTCCGCGCCAACGACGCGGTGGACCTGACGGTCGAGCCTGGTGAGATCCATGCCGTGCTGGGTGAAAACGGGGCGGGCAAATCCACGCTGATGAAAATCATCTATGGCGTGGTCCGCCCCGACGAGGGCACCGTCGAATGGGACGGGCAGGCCGTGCAGATCGCCAATCCGGCGGCGGCGCGCGCCCTGGGCCTGGGCATGGTGTTCCAGCATTTTTCGCTGTTCGACACCCTGACGGTGGCGGAAAACATCGCCTTGGGCCTGCCGCCGGACACGCCCTTGCAGGCCCTGGCCGGCCGCATCGAGCAGACCGCCGGGCAATACGGGCTGGATGTCCAGCCGCACCGGCATGTCCATACCCTGTCCGTGGGCGAACGCCAGCGCGTCGAGATCGTCCGCGCCCTGCTGGGCAAACCGCGCCTGCTGATCCTGGACGAACCGACTTCGGTGCTGACCCCGCAGGCCGTGCAGCGGCTCTTCGAAGTGCTGCGCCAGCTGGCCGCCGAAGGCTGCAGCATCCTGTACATCAGCCACAAGCTCGACGAGATCCGCAGCCTGTGCCATCGCTGCACCGTGATGCGCGCGGGGCGGGTGACGGGCGTCTGCGATCCGCGCCAGGAAACCGAGGCCAGCCTGTCGCGCCTGATGATCGGCGCCGATCTGCCGGTGCAGCAGCGCCAGGCGCGCGCGGCCGGGCCGGTGCTGATGCGCGTGCAGGGGCTGGACCTGCCGCGCGCGCATCCCTTCGCCACGCCGCTGTCGCAGGTCGCCTTCGATCTGCATGCCGGGGAGATCCTGGGGGTGGCGGGCGTGTCGGGCAACGGCCAGCAGGAACTCATGGGCGTGCTCTCCGGCGAAGACCCGCGGGCGGCGTCCGATGCCATCGCGCTGGACGGAACGCCCATCGGCCGGCAGTCGGCGGCCTGGCGGCGGGCGCGAGGCCTGGCCTTCGTGCCCGAAGAGCGCCTGGGACGGGGCGCCGTGCCCGAACTCAGCCTGGCCCGCAATCTGCTGCTGTCCCACCAGGAAGCGCAAACCGTCCGCCACGGCTGGATCCGGTCCGGCGTCGTGCAGCGCATCACCGCCGACATCATCGACCGCTTCCACGTCAAGGCCGCCGGGCCGCAGGCCCTGGCCGGCAGCCTGTCGGGGGGCAATCTGCAGAAATTCATCGTCGGCCGGGAAGTCGTACGCCGGCCCCGGCTGCTGATCATCGCCCAGCCCACCTGGGGCGTGGACGTCGGCGCGGCGGCGCAGATCCGGGGCGAACTCCTGGCCCTGCGCGATGCGGGGTGCGCCATCCTGCTGATTTCCGAGGAGCTCGACGAATTGCTGGAACTCTCCGATCGCCTGGTCGTCATGGCCAAGGGCCGCCTGTCTCCATCGATCACGCGGGAACAGGCCAGCCGCGAACAGATCGGCCAGTGGATGAGCGGCCTGTGGCCGGGCGCGGCGCAAGCCGCGCAGGAGACCGCCCATGCTTGAACTGGTCCCGCGCGCCCAGCCTTCGCGCCGCATGGCCTGGGTGTCGCCGCTGCTGGCCCTGGCGCTGACCGCGCTGTGCGGCGTGTTCATGTTCCTGGCGGTCGGCAAATCGCCGCTTCAGGGGCTGGCGGTCTTTTTCATAGAACCTCTCAGCAGCCTGCGGGGCTGGTCGGAGATCGGCGTCAAGGTCGCGCCGCTGCTCCTGTGCTCGGTGGGGCTGGCCCTGTGCTTCCGGGCCAACATCTTCAACATCGGCGCCGAAGGGCAACTGGTCCTGGGCGCGATCACGGCCGGCGCCTTCATCCTGCAGTTCGACGACGGCTCGGGCAGCGGGGGCGGTCCCCTGATGATCACCCTGGCGCTTCTGGCCGGGGCCCTGGGCGGGGCTTTCTGGGCGGCGCTGGTGGCGTGGCTGCGCGACCGCTATCACGCCAACGAGATCCTGGTGTCCCTGATGCTGGTCTATGTGGCGCAACTGCTGCTCAGCTACCTGGTGCACGGTGTGATGCGCGATCCGGACGGCTTCGGCTTCCCGCAGTCCCGCCTGTTCGATCAGGGTTTCCTGCTGCCGGTCTGGCCGGGCACGCGGCTGCATCTGGGCATCGTCCTGGCGCTGCTGGCTGCCTTGTTCGCCTGGTTGCTGCTGTCGCGGCTGTTCGCGGGCTATCGCCTGACGGTCGGCGGCCTGGCGCCGCTGGCCGCCCGCTATGCGGGGTTCTCGTCCAGACGGGCCCTGTGGGGCTGCATGCTGGGATCGGGCGCCCTGGCCGGCGTGGCCGGCGCCTGCGAAATCATGGGGCCCATCGGCCAGGTGACGCCGTCCGTTTCGCCGGGCTACGGCTTCGCCGCCATCATCGTGGCCTTCGTCGGGCGCCTGCATCCGATCGGCGTCATCTTCGCCAGTTTCATCATGGCGCTGTTCTACATCGGCGGGGAATTGTCCCAGACCCGTCTGGGCATGCCCAACGCCATCACAGGCATCTTCCAGGGAATCCTGCTGTTTTCCCTGCTGGCCTGCGATGTCCTGATCCATCAACGACTGCGCTGGAGACGCTGACCATGGATGCTTTGGCGCCTCTCATCGCCGCCGCCATGAACGCCGGCACCCCCCTGATGCTGGCGGCCCTGGGGCTGCTGATCAATGAAAAATCCGGGGTTATCAACCTGGGCTCCGAAGGCATGATGCTGGTGGCGGCGGCCCTGGGCTTCGCGCTCACGGTCCAGACCGGCAGCACGGCGGTCGGTTTCGCCGGGGGCGCCGTCGTGGGCGCCCTGATGGCCGGGCTCTTCGCCTGGCTGGTGGTCTGGCTGGGGGCCAATCAGATCGCCTGCGGGCTGGCCTTGTCCCTGTTCGGGGTGGGCCTGTCGGCCTCGATCGGCCTGCCTTACGTCGGCGCCACGATCCAGGCCTCGACCTGGTCGGTTCCCGTGCTGAGCGGCATCCCCTTCGTCGGGCCGGCTCTGTTCCAGCACCACCCGATGGTCTATGGGGCGCTGGGCCTGTCCGTGCTGCTCAGCCTGTTCCTGTACCGGACCCGCGCCGGGCTGGTGCTGCGGGCGGTGGGCGAATCCCCCGAGTCCGCCCATGCCCTGGGGTATCCGGTGCGCCGCATCCGCCTGGCGGCCCTGCTGTTCGGCGGCGCCTGCTGCGGTCTGGCGGGGGCGTTCATGTCTCTGGTCTATACGCCGATGTGGGTCGAGAACATGGTGGCCGGGCGCGGCTGGATCGCCCTGGCCCTGACGCCGTTCGCCACCTGGCGGCCGCTGCGCGTGCTGATCGGTGCCTACCTGTTCGGCGGCATCACGATCCTGACCTATCACATGCAGGCCCTGGGCGTGCCCATCGCCTCGCAGTTGCTGTCCATGCTGCCCTACCTGGCCACGATCCTGGTGCTGGTCCTCATCTCGCGCAATGTGGACTGGATCCGCATCAACATGCCCGCGTCCCTGGGGCGCGTGTTCAACCCCAACAGCTGACGGCGCCCGCTGTCCGACCCGACCCACACCTTGACCCGACGGAGATCTCCCACCATGAAAACTCGTGTGATACGCCAAACCCTGGGGGCCGTGACGGCCGCCGCCTGCCTGTGGGCCGCCGGCCCCGCCGCGGCCCAGGAACCCCTGAAGATCGGCTTCGTGTACGTCAGCCCCGTGGGCGAGGCGGGCTGGTCCTGGCAGCAGGATCTGGGCCGCAAATACATGGAGAAGCAGCTGGGCGACAAGATCAAGACCCAGTACGTCGAAGACGTGCCGGAAGGCGCCGATGCCGAACGCGTCATCCGCGACCTGGCCCAGCAAGGCAACAAGCTGATCTTCACCACGTCCTTCGGCTTCATGAATCCGACCATCAAGGTCGCCAAGCAGTTTCCCGACGTGAAGTTCGTGCATTCGACCGGCTACAAGACCGCCCCCAACGTCGCCACGACCAATGCGCGCTTCTACCAGGCCCGCTACGTGGCCGGCGTGCTGGCGGGCCACAAGACCCAGACCGGCGTGGTCGGCTATGTCGGCGCCTATCCGATTCCCGAAGTGCTGCAGGGCATCAACGCCTTCACGCGCGGCCTGCGCAGCGTCAAGCCGGACGCGACGGTGCGGGTCATCATGGTCAACAGCTGGTTCGATCCGGGCAAGGAGCGCGACGCCGCCCTGGCGCTGCTGGACCAGGGCGCCGACATCGTCACGCACCACACCGATTCCACCGCCACCGTGCAGGCCGCCGAGGAACGCGGCAAGTGGGCCATCGCCTACCACTCCGACATGCTGAAGTTCGGGCCGCATGCGCAGCTGGGCGCCGTCACCCACCACTGGGGGCCGTACTTCACCCGCGAGGCCCAGGCCATGCTGGACGGCACCTGGAAATCCGATCAGGTCTGGGGCGGCTTCAAGGAACACATGGTGGCTATCGAAGGCTTCGGTCCCGCGGTCGATGACGCCCTGAAGGCGGAGGTCAAATCCAAGGAAGACGCCATCGCCAACGGCACGCTGAACGTCTTCGCCGCGCCCATCAAGACCAATGAAGGCAAGGTCGTGCTGGCTGAAGGCGCCCTGGACGACAAGGGCCTGAACGCCATGGACTACTACGTCGAAGGCGTGGTGGGCAAACTGCAAAAGAATTGAAGCCCCCCACGCTGCGCAGCCTGCGGCCGCTTGCTGCCCCCCCAAGGGGGGCGCTTCCGCCTTGGGGCGGCCCGGCGGCGAAAGGCCTTCTTAACCGGCTTTTTTGGGCACCGACCAGGTGCTCATGACCTGGGCGACGGGTTCCCCGCCGCCTTCGGGCAGCAGCAGGACTTCACCGGCCGTCATGCGGCCGGTTTTCAATATTCGCGCCTGGGCGATGATGCCGCCGGCCGGCGCGCCGCGCAGGAAATGGATGGTCAGGCTGGCCGTGACGGCTTCCGGCACGCCGGTGGCGCTGACCACGGCCGCGTACAGGGCCAGGTCCGCCAGTCCCATCAGCATCGGCCCCGCCACGATGCCCCCCAGGCGCTGGTTGGCCGGGTTCGGGGGTAGGCGCAGGGTGGCCTGCCCGTGGCGGATGTCCTGGACTTCGATTCCCAGCACGGCGGCAAAGGGATGCAGCCGCGCCAGCAGGTCCCGGAAGCCGTCGGGGGTGATGTGCGCGGCGGGCGCAGCGGCTGTGTCCGCTGGTTCGGCAAGATTGGACATGGCGCAAAAGAAAGCGGAAAAGCCCATAGTACACTGGCCTGAGCCGGTGTCGCGCAGAGCCATGGGGGCAGACTGCGCCCCGTTTGAAATGTGGTGGAAAAAAATGAATCGGATAAGAATGATGGCGGGCGGCGTGTCGGCCTGCATGGTGCTGGCGACGTCCGCGTGGGCCGCTGGCCACGGCGCGATGGCGCAGATGCCGGCCGCCGATGCGCCCGTGTCGACGGCCGTCACGGCGTCGGACTGCTGGATCCGCCAGCTGCCGGCCCCGGCGCCCTCGGGCGGCTTTCTCGTCCTGCACAATGCCGGGACGCAAGCCGTGAACCTGGTGGGCGCTCGCTCGTCCGACTATGGCCAGGTCATGATCCATCAGACGAAGGAAGAAAACGGCGTCAGCAAGATGTCCATGGTGCATCAGGTCGCCCTGCCGGCCGGCGGACAGCTGGCGCTCAAGCCCGGCAGCTATCACCTGATGCTGGAACAGGCCCGCAGCGGCCTGAAGGTCGGCGATCAGGCGCAGGTCGACTTCGCCCTGGACAATGGCCAGCGCGTCACGGCGCAGTGCGAGGTCAGGCCCGCCAACGCCATGCCCGGCATGGCCGGCCACGGCATGAAGCATGGCATGAAGCATTGATGCCCTTGCCGGGGTCGTCCATCGGTCCGACTCCGGTCATCAGCGCGCGGCGGCGGAGACGGTCGTCGCGCGAACCGAATCCACGAATTCCAGAACGGACCGGTTGAAGGCCCTGGGGTTGGCCAGGTTCATGCCGTGCGCCGCCAGGGCGATGCGCGCCCGGCGGGCGTGGGGATGCAGCTGTTGCAGCCGGTCCTGGCGGACACCGTATTTGGCGGGGCTGTTGGCTCCGCCCAGCAGCAGCAACGGGCCGTTCAGGGCGGCGGCGTCCAGCAGCCGCACGGGGGTGTTGGCCTCCAGGATCTGCGACAGCAGCGTCATGGCGTTGTCGCGGGTCATGTCCTTGAACCAGCCGACCATCTTGCGCCAGGTATCGGCGCCGTTGACGGTATCGATGAAGCCCTCCAGGGCGCCGTCGACGTCGCCGGCCCGCAGTTGTTCGACCGCGTGCGCGTAGAAGGGCGTGGTTTCCGGCTCGTCGTCGAACCGGAAGCCCGGATCGGCCAGGGTCAGGGACCGGCACAGGGCGGGAGCCTGGACGGCCAGGGCCAGCGCCACCTGGGCGCCGCGCGAATGCCCGACCACATGCACGCCCCGTCCGAGATCCAGCGACCGGATCAGGCGGGCCAGATCGCGCGCATGGGCGTCGACCCGATAGGCGGCCTGCGGATGCGGCTGCGGGTCGGGCCAGCAGCCGCGCAGGCTGGGCGCCAGGACGCGGTGGCGTTCCGCCAGAGCGGGGACCTGCCAGCGCCAGTAGCGATAGTCGCAGAGCGAGCCATGGATCAGCAGGATGGCGTCGCCGCCGTCTCCGGCCTGGGTGTAGTGCAGCTCGCCGTCGTCCAGCGGCAGGATGTGGTGCGGCAGGTCGGGGGCGGCCGGCATTACAGCAGTTTCAGGCGGCTCTTGGCGGTTTCGGCGGCGGAGCTCTTGGGGTAGTCCTTGATGATGCGCTGCAGGCTGGCCTTGGCGCCCTTCATGTCGTTCAGTTCGATCTGGTCGGCGGCCACCACCAGCAGGGCGTCCGGGGCGCGGGCGTCATCCGGATGCGACTTGACCAGCGACTGCATGGTCTGGATGGAATTCTTGAAGTCCTTGGAGGCGTACTGGCTGCTGCCCAGGTAGAACTGGGCGTCGGTGGCCTGCTCGCTGTCGGGATAGGACTGGACGAAGGTCGCGAAACTGCTCGCCGCTTCCTTGTAGCGGCCGTTGCGGTACTGATCGGCTGCGGCCTCGTAGGCGGCTTGCTGTTGCGGGTCGCCGCTTTGCGGGGTCTGTTGCTGGGGCGCATTGCCTTGCCCCGGGGCGGCGGCATTGCGGTTCAGCTGGTTCAGTTCTTCCATGCGCCCGCGCAGGGTGGCGATTTCCTGGTGCAGCATGTCCATCTGGTCGGCCAGTTGCAGTCGGGCCTGCTGGTTCTGGTCTTTCATCTGCTGGATCTGCGTGCGCAGTTCCAGGATGGCGCGGCGGGCCTCGTCGTCGGTAAAGGCATGGGCGGCCGGGGCGGTGAGCGCCAGGGCCAGCAGCGCCGCCGCGGGCAGGGCGTTCAGGCGGTGAGTCGGTGCATGCATGAGTCGGTTCCTTCCATCCAGAGTGTCAGCACAAATGAAAACGCCGTAGCGTCAGCCGCTACGGCGCTGTCATGGCCAGACGGCGATCAACGTTGGTAGTTGATGTCGGCGCGGCGGTTCTCAGCGTAGTCGGCTTCGGTATTGCCTTGAGCCTTGGGACGCTCTTTGCCGTAGCTGATGGCTTCGATCTGGTTGGCGTTGACACCCAGCAGCTTCATCATGCGCGCCACGGCATCCGAACGACGCTGGCCCAGTGCCAGATTATATTCGGAGCTGCCGCGTGCGTCGGTGTTGCCTTCGACGCGGACTTTTTGCGCCTGATGGCTCGTCAGGTAGTTGGCGTGCATTTCGACGACGCTGCGATACTGTTCGGGAACAGTGTAGCTGTCGAAGTCGAAATAGACCGAGCGTTGCTGCGCGAGCGGGCTTTGCGGATTGAACGGATCCATGACTTGCCCGGCGGACGCCGAATCCGAGCCGGCGCCGTTAGCGCCGTTTTGATCCAGCGGCACGGAGCTGCAAGCGGCCAGAGAGGCGGCAAAAGCGGCTATGGTCAGGGTCCTGGTGATGCGCGAGCTCATTTAATGTCCTTTAAGAGAAAGAGTCACACGGAAAAATCAATTCGTGAAAGGGCCCCAGGCCGGCTCGCGGACCTTGCCGTTGAGCACCGACAGCGTCTGACGGACCCGGCCGTCGATCGAAGTCACTGCCAGTACGCTGCGCCCGTTCTGGATGGAACTGTAGAGCACTTGCATGCCGTTGGGAGCGTAACTGGGAGACTGATCGTCCGGACCGTCCGTCAGGATCTGTTCGGAGCCCGAACCCAAGGACAAGCTTGCAATTCTGAAAGCACCGTTTCTGCGAGTAACGTACACCAGTTGCTGTCCATCCGGCGATACCCTAGGTGAGATATTGTAACTGCCGGAGAAGGTCAGGCGCTGGGCATCGCCGCCCGCGGCGGGGACCTTGTAGATCTGGGGGCTGCCGCCCCGGTCGCTGGTGAAGACCAGAGACTGGCCGTCGGGGGTGTAGTTGGGCTCGGTGTCGATCAGCGGCGAGCGCATGACGCGGCGCAGGTTCGAGCCGTCGGCATTGATGGTGTATATCTGCGAGATGCCGTCCATAGACAGCACGATCGCCATGTGGCTGCCGTCGGGCGACCAGGCCGGGGCGCTGTTGTTGCCCTTGTAATTGGAGATCGGCTGGCGCTGGGCGTTGGCCAGCGTCTGCACGTAGATCACGGATTTGCCCGATTCGAAGCTGACGTAGGCCAGTTTGCTGCCGTCCGGAGACCACGTCGGAGAGATGATCGACTGTTTCGAACGCAGCATGACCTGGGGATTTTGACCGTCGGCATCTGCAATTTGTAACTCATAGCCGTTGCTGGTCTGCAACACATAAGCGATCCGGGTGGAGAAAACCCCGCGCACGCCGGTGATCTTTTCGTAGATGCGATCGGCGATCCGGTGGGCGATCCGGCGCATTTCGGCTTCGCCGCCGCTGAACACGGCGGAGTCCAGTTCGGACTTGCGCACGTTGTCCACCAGCCGGTAGCTGACCGTGTATTGGCCGCCGTTCTGCGCCACGGTGCCGTAGGCCAGATAGTCGGCCCCGCGGGACTGCCAGGAGCCGTAGTCGACCGAGCTTTGCGCGGTCAGGTTGGCGCCCGCGGCGTTGATCAGGCGGAACTGGCCGGAGCGGGTCAGGTCGGCGCGGATGACTTCCGGGGTGGACGTGCTGCTGGCGGCGCCGGAAAAGTCCGCGATGGCGATCGGGTACTGGGTGGCGCCGACGCCGGAAATATCGACGCGCAGCTGGGCGTGGGCGGTGGTGGACGCTACGGCGGCCAGCGCCAGACCCAGGCCAGCTGTCGTCGCGCGCCGCCACAGGCGCCCGATGAAGCCGGAGGCTGTAAATACGGTCATGGTAACGATCTCCTTAGTCGTACATGCGGTAATCCACGTCAATATACGATGGATACCGGCCGCTAGGCGGTTTGGGGAAGGGGGAACACGCCAGGATACCCTTGCGCACGGCATCGTCAAAGCGAGGGTCGCCCGAGGACCGGGTCAGGTTGACGTCCTGCACCTGGCCGTTCGATGCCAGGCGCGTGCGGAAGCTGGCGGTGGGGTTGCCCGAGCCGCTGCGCGGCGGGACGTTGTAGATGACGCCGGGCTGGACGCAGGCGCGGACCTTGGCGGCATAGCCGTCATTGCCTCCGCCGCCGCGCTGGTTGCGGTCGGCATTGCCGTTGGGGATGCCGGCGGCTTCCAGGGCGGCGCCGCGCATGGCGGCCTTCAGGGCTTCGCGCTTGGCGGCGGCGTCCTTGGCCGCTTTTTCCTTGGCGGCCTTGTCGGCGGCCGCTTTCTCGGCGGCGGCCTTGGCGGCTTTTTCCTTCGCCGCCTTGTCGGCGGCCGCTTTTTCAGCGGCGGCCTTCTCTTTGGCGGCTTGCTCCTTGGCAGCCTTGTCGGCGGCGGCCTTCTCGGCAGCTTTCTCGGCTGCAGCCTTTTCCGCCGCTTCCTTGGCGGCCTTTTCCTTGGCCGCTTTTTCCTTCGCGGCCTTGTCGGCGGCTTCCTTGGCAGCCTTTTCCTTGGCGGCCTTTTCAGCGGCTTCCTGTTCGGCCTTTTCCTTAGCGGCTTGTTCCTGGGCCAGGCGTTCGGCTTCTTCCTTGGCCTTGCGTTCCTTGGCCAGGGCGATTTCCGCGTCCGCCTGAGCCTTGGCCGCGGCGGCCGCGCGCGCCTGCGCCTCCGCCTGCTGGGCGGCGGCCTGTCGGGCGGCCTCGGCCTTGGCGGCTTCGGCTGCCTTCTGTTCGCTGTCGTCGGGTTTCGGCGGCTCGGGTGTCGGCTCGGGTTTTTCTTCCGGCGTCGGCGCCTCTTCCGGCTGTTCCTGCGGCGGAGCGGCTTCCGCGACCGTGCCCTTGGCCCAGAGCTCGACCTGGACCGGACCGGCGTTGTCGGGCGCGGACGAGAAGCCCACGACCATCAGCAGGATCAGCAGGCCGTGCGCGATCAGCGACAGGATCAGGCCGCGCCGATCGTCGCGCCCATCGGACTGCCCTTCGGTGTCGGTGAAGCGATCAAACCAGTTCATGAAACGGAAGTCCTGCCAGGGGGAGCGTCACTGGCGGCCGCCCGGCGCATTTTGATTGACGAGCAGGCCGAGTTTGGCGACGCCGCCGTTGCGCAGCTCGTCCATGACCTGCATCACGGTTTCGTAGGGCACCTTGCCGTCGGCCGAGATCACGACCGGGGTTTGGGGCGTCGCCGCGGCGCGGACTTCCGCCAGCAGGTTGGCCTTGTCCACGGGGCGGAACGAGGCGCCGCCTTCGCGCAGGCGCATCGCCAGCGCCCCCTGGGCGTCGATCTGCACCTCGATGGGCTGGACCGGGACTTCGGAGGCGGTGCCCACCGAGGGCAGTTCGATCTGGCCCGGGGTGATCATGGGGGCCGTCACCATGAAGATGACCAGCAGGACCAGCATGACGTCGATGTAGGGGACGACATTGATGTCGTTTTTCAATCGCCGTCCGCGACGGCCGCTCAGAGAGGTCATCTCAGTGCACCTGGCGTTGGAGAATGTTCAGGAACTCTTCCACGAAGCTTTCAAAGCGGATCGACAGGCGGTCGATCTGGTTCGTGTAGCGGTTGTAGGCCAGCACGGCGGGAATGGCGGCGAACAGGCCGATGGCGGTGGCGATCAGGGCCTCGGCGATGCCGGGGGCCACGGCCGCCAGCGTGGCCTGCTGCATGGTGGACAGGCCCATGAAGGCGTGCATGATCCCCCAGACCGTGCCCAGCAGGCCGATGTAGGGGCTGACCGAGCCGGTGGAGGCCAGGAAATTGAGGTGGGATTCCAGGCCGTCCATTTCGCGCTGCAGGGCGGCTTTCATGGCGCGGCGCGGCGCGTCAAGCAGGCTGTCGCCCCGGCCGGAGGAACGCCGCGCCTTGACGAATTCCGTCATGCCGGCGTCGAAGATGCGGGCCAGCGCCCCGTGCTCGTTGCGGCGGCTGGCAATGGCCTGCTGCAGGACCGTCAGGTCGCCGCCCGCCCAGAAGTCGTCTTCGAAGCGCCGGGTCTGTTCGTCGGCGCGCCGCAGCGCGGCCCGCTTGCTGAAGATGTAGGTCCAGGACAGGACCGAGGCCGCGAGCAGGATCAACATGACGATCTGCACGGGGATGCTGGCGTTGCCGATCAGGGATAGCAGCGACAAATCGCTAGAGGCTTGCATGGTTAATGAAGGGCCTTGTTCAAAAGATCCCGCAGGGTGGGGGACAGACGGATGGGTTTGAAAGTGGTGGCATGCACGGTGCAGATTTGGACCGTGGCCGAGGCGAGTAGTTCACCGTCGCGTAGCGCCTGCTGCCGGAACACCAGGGTCGATGCCCGCAGATCGGCGACGGTGGTGCGGATGTCGATCTGATCGTCCAGACGGGCCGGTTGCCGATAGGCAATGTCCGCATGTCTGACCACAAACATCATTTGTTCCCGGGCTGCAAGTTCGCGTTGATCGACTCCGAGCGCCCGCAGCCATTCGGTGCGGCCGCGCTCGAAAAATTTCAGGTAATTTGCGTAATATACGACGCCACCGGTATCGGTGTCCTCGTAATATACGCGAATGGACAGGTCGCCGGAAGGATAGTCGGGGCTTGGGCTCATTTTTTCGTTAAGCCGTGTGACATGTCCGGCCGACCCGCGCGATGTCGCGGGCCGGCCGGGCGATGCCGGGTTCAGAGGGCCGCCAGCGCATTCACGATGTGGGCGACGGCGTCGTCCGGGGCCACGCGCTGCGCTTCGGTGTCGCGGCGCGCCTGGATCTCGACGATGCCTTCTTTCAGGCCGCGATCCCCCAGCGTGACCCGCAGCGGCACGCCGATCAGTTCCCAGTCGGCGAACATGATGCCGGGCCGGGTGTCGCGGTCGTCCAAAATGACGTCGACCCCCTGCGCCTGCAAGGCCTGGTACAGGGATTCGGCGGCGTTGCGAACGGTTTCACTTTTGCCCAGGCCGATGGGACACAGCACGACTTCGAACGGCGCCAGGGCGCGCGGCCAGATCATGCCGCGGTCGTCGTGGTTCTGCTCGATGGCGGCGGCGGCGATCCGGCTGATGCCGATGCCGTAGCAGCCCATCTGCAGCACGGCGGGCTTGCCGTCGGTTTCCAGGAAGGTGGCGTTCAGGGCGCGGGAATACTTGTCGCCCAGGAAGAAGACGTGGCCGACTTCGATGCCGCGCTGGATGGCCAGCGTGCCGCCCTGGGGGTCGGGGTCGCCCGCCACCACGTTGCGCAGGTCCGTCACCAGGGCGGGTTCGGGCAGGTCCCGGCCCCAGTTCACGCCGGTCAGGTGGTAGCCGGCCTCGTTGGCGCCGCAGACGAAATCGCCCATGTGCGCGACCGTGCGGTCGGCGATCACCGTGACGGCGGCGTCCAGGCCCACGGGTCCCAGGTAGCCCGGGGCGCAGTGGAAGGCGTCCTGGATCTCGGCTTCGGTGGCCAGGCGGTAGCCGTCCTGGAAGCCGGGCAGCTTGCCGACCTTGATCTCGTTGGTTTCATGATCGCCGCGGATCAGCAGCAGCCACAGGCGCGCGGGGCCGTCGGCCGGGTCGGTCGCCAGCACGACGGCCTTCACCGTGCGCGACAGGGGCAGGCCCAGCTGGTCGGCGACGATTTCGCATTTGGGGGCGTCGGGCGTGGCGCGTTTCGTCAGCGCCTCGCGGGCCGGCTCCCGGGCCGGCAGCAGGCAGGGCGCGTCGGCCAGCTCGATGTTGGCCGCGTAGTCGGAGTCGGGGTTGTAGACGATCAGGTCTTCGCCCGTGTCGGCGATGACCTGGAATTCATGGCTGCGCGAGCCGCCGATGGACCCCGTGTCGGCCGCCACGGCCCGGAACGTCAGACCCAGGCGGGCGAAGATGCGCTGGTAGGCGGCGTACATGATGTCGTAGCTGGCCAGGGCGCCGGCCTCGTCGCGATCGAAGGAATAGGCGTCCTTCATGGTGAATTCGCGTCCGCGCATCAGCCCGAAGCGGGGCCGGCGCTCGTCGCGGAACTTCGTCTGGATGTGGTAGAAGTTCAGCGGCAGCTGGCGCCAGCTGTGGATCTCGTTGCGGGCGATGTCGGTGATGACTTCTTCGGACGTGGGCTGCAGGACGAAGTCGCGTTGGTGGCGGTCCTTGATGCGCAGCAGTTCGGCCCCGTACTGTTCCCAGCGCCCGGATTCCTGCCACAGCTCCGCCGGCTGCACGACCGGCATCAGCAGTTCGATGGCGCCCGAGCGGTTCATTTCCTCGCGGACGATGGCTTCGATCTTGCGCAGCACTTTCAGCCCCAGGGGCATGTAGGTGTACACCCCGCCGGCGATCTTGCGGATCATGCCGGCGCGCGTCATCAGCTGGTGGCTGACGACTTCGGCTTCTGCAGGGGCTTCTTTCAGGGTGTTCAGGTGGTACTTGCTGGCGTGCATGGTAGGGATCCCGCTGGGTACGTATAATCGATGGTAATTGTATTGAATTCACAACCGAGGTGGCCCCATGTTGGATCGCGAAGGCTACCGTCCCAATGTCGGCATCATTCTCGTGAACCAGAAAAACGAGGTTTTCTGGGGTAAGCGCATCCGCGAACACGCGTGGCAATTTCCGCAGGGCGGCATCAAGCACGGCGAAACTCCCGTGCAGGCGATGTATCGAGAACTTCACGAGGAAACCGGCCTGCAGGCCGAACATGTCCGCATTCTGGGGCGTACGCGAGACTGGCTGCGCTATACCGTGCCAGACCATTACGTGCGCCGCGAATTGCGCGGCCACTACAAAGGCCAGAAGCAGATCTGGTTCCTGCTGCGCATGGTGGGGCGCGACAGCGACGTCTCGCTGCGGGCGAGCGATACGCCCGAATTCGACGCCTGGCGCTGGAACGCCTACTGGGTGCCGCTGGATGCCGTGATCGAGTTCAAGCGCGAGGTCTACACCCTGGCGCTCAACGAACTGTCCGGCCTGCTGTTCCGGCGCGGGCGGGAAAACCGGTATTTGCGTCATCGGGGGCACCGCGGTACCGTACAGGCCAGCCCGCCCCCGGCATCGCCGGGAGGGCATTCCTCCCAGTCCTCTTCCTAGGGTAGCCGCATGCTCGAAGATCTCGACGCCTTATCCCGACGTATCCAGACGGTCGTGCAGTTCGCCCAGAGCCTGCAGACCGAACGTCGCACCCTCCAAGCCCGGATCCAGCAGCTGGAACAGGAATGCCAGGCGCTCAAGTCCCAACAGGCGCGTGAACATGACGAATTCGCCCGCATGTCCGAACGCATGGCCCGGCACGACCAGGAATTGCAGGCCGTGCGCGACGAAACCGCGCAAGCCAGCCAGTCGCTGGAAACCCAGTTGCGGGACCACCAGGAACGTTCGGCGTCCCTGCAGCAGCGCCTGACGACGACGCAGGCCGACTACGACCGGCTGCGCGCCGTGGCCAGCGGCGCCCAGCAGCAGATTGATCTCATCCTAGAGCGCCTGCCCGGCGCGGAGGCCTGATCCATGGAACGAGTCGATGTATCCATCCTGGGGCGCGATTATTCGCTGGCGTGCCCTCCCCAGGAAAAAGACGCCTTGCTGGCGGCGGTGCGCCAGGTCGATCAGCGCATGCTGACCATCAAGGGCAATGGCAAGATCGTCAGCAACGAACGTATCGCCGTGATGGCCGCCATCCAGATCGCCAACGAACTTCTCACCCTGCGCGCGCCGGATGGTCCCCTCAGCCATATTGCCCTGGGCGATTTCAGAGGTAAAATTGAGGCCATGAACCGCATGCTCGACTCGGTCTCCGAGGATGCCGTTTAACCGACTTTCCCCGGCCGCGCTCTGGCGTCCGGCTGTTTAAGTCCCTGCCGTGTTCGAGACCTGGCCATACATTCCTTGAACCAATGCTAATTGGCATAGGTTGCCGGATTGACAGATGGGAGCGCTACCTTAACCTGGATAGCCCGAAACCTGGCTGAAGGCGACCACCGTGAACCTCCGGTTCCGGGATGCCGGCCTAGACGGCACAGGTGGGGCATTTACAAATGGTCCGCCGTGGTAACACGGCGGGCTTTTGTTTGCCGCTGGGCCGCCCCAAGGCAAACGCGCCCCCTTGGGGGGCAGCAAGCGGGCGTCAGCCTGCGCAGCGTGGGGGGGCCTTGGTTTGCCTGCTCTTTGCAGGTATCCTGCAGTCTTCCAGCCGCGCTCGGCGGTGCTTGCAGGGATTTTCCATGGCGCATTCTGTCCTGTTTCACAAATCGCTGATGGCCGGCCTAGCGCTGGGTGTCGCACTGGCCGTGGCGCCATCGGCGCGCGCCGAATCCCACCATGACTCGCGGGAATCGCGACAGGATCGCCCGCAGGCGACGCTGTCGGCCCAGGCCAGTGCGGAAGTGCAGCAGGATACGGTGGTGGTCACTCTGGCGGCGGAGGTGTCCGGGACGTCGCAGACCCAGGTGTCCGATCAGCTGAACGGCCGGCTGGATGCCGTGATGAAGCAGGCCAAGGGCAGCGACGGGATCGAAGCCCGCAGCGGCAACTATCGCATTTGGCCCATGACGGATCGGGACGGCCGCATTTCGGAATGGCGGGGGCATGCCGAGATCCTGCTGGAATCCCGGGACTTCGCGGCGGCGTCGAAACTGGCGGCCCAGCTGGCCGATCGGATGCCGATCGCCGGGATGTCGTTTTCGGTGTCCCGGGAACGCCAGGCGGCCGAGGAGCAGAAGCTGATGCGCCAGGCCGTCAAGGCGTTCCAGGACCGCGCCCAGGACCTGACGCAGGCCCTGGGATTCGGCGCCTATCGGCTGTACAACGTGGATCTGGGCGGGGCGGGCGACGTGCCGGCGGCGCCCATGCCGCGCATGATGATGAGCGCCATGACGGCGGACAAGGTCGCCGCACCCATCGAGGGCGGGCGCCAGACGCTCAGCGTGTCCGTTCAGGGGACGATCGTTTTGCTGCCCGAGCGAACAGCCACAGGCCGATGAGCACCATGGGAATGGACAGGATCTGTCCCATGGACAGGCCGCCCACCAGCAGACCCAGGAAGTCGTCCGGCTCCCGGGTGAATTCCACCAGGAATCGGGCGACGCCGTAGCCCATCAGGAATACCGCGCTGACCTGCCCCATGGGGCGGGGCTTGCGGGCGAACCACCAGACCAGCGCGAAGAGCGCGAGCCCTTCCAGCCCCATTTCGTACAGCTGCGAGGGATGACGCGGGGTTTCGTCGTGGGCGCCCGGGAAGATCATGCCCCAGGGCAGGTCCGTGGGGCGGCCCCAGAGTTCGCCGTTGATGAAATTGCCCAGCCGTCCGGCCGCCAGCCCCAGGGGGATCAGCGGGGCGATGAAGTCGCCGATGGCCAGCAGGGGCTGGCCGCGCTTGCGGGCGAAGATCAGCATCGCCAGGATCACGCCCAGCAGGCCGCCGTGAAACGACATGCCGCCCTGCCAGACTTCGAAGATCGACAGCGGGTGGGCCAGGTAATCGTCGAACTTGTAGAACAGCACGTAGCCCAGGCGCCCGCCCAGCACGACGCCCAGCACGCCGTAGAAGATGATGTCTTCCAGATCCCGCAGCGTGAGTCCGTTGGGATGGTGCTGGATGCGCCAGCGGCCCAGCAGCCAGGCCAGGGCGAAGCCGGCCAGGTACATCAGGCCGTACCAGTGGATGGCGATGGGCCCCAGCTGCAGCGCGATGGGGTCGATTTGAGGGTAGTGCATGTGAGACGCCCGCAGGAAAGACAATCAAGGATAATACCGTGATCAGTCTGATGGGGGTGACAGCCACGCCATGCAATATCGTCACACAATGATCCGGATGGCCCGCCTGGGCGCGCTGTCGGGCCTGCTCGCGCTGGCGGTCGGTCCGGCGATGGCGGACGGGGGCAGCCTCGCCGCAGGCCAGGCCCTGGCCAGCCAGCGCCAGTGCCTGGGTTGCCACCAGGTGGATGCCCGCCGGGTGGGGCCTCCCTTCCGCGCCATCGCGCAGCGTTTCCAGGGACAGCCGCAGGCGGCGCAGTATCTGGCGCAGGCCATGCGCCGGGGCAGCAGCGGCCAATGGGGGGCGATCCCCATGCCGGCCCAGACGCGGCTGTCCGATGCCGACGCCCTGCGCCTGGCGCAGTGGATCCTGTCCCTGTCGGATGCCGGGCAGCCCTGAAGATCGGGCGGCCTGGGGTATCCTGAAGGCGAATGATCAACGGACGATCGGGGGAACAACATGGAACAGGCGATTCTTGGCGGCGGGTGCTTCTGGTGCCTGGAACCGGTCTTTCGGGCGCTGGCGGGCGTGCTGGACGTGCAGCCGGGGTACTGCGGCGGGCACGTCGATCACCCCACGTATGAACAGGTCTGTCGCAAGGATACCGGCCACGTCGAAGCCGTGCGAGTGGATTTCGACCCGGATCGCGTCAGCTACCGCACCATTCTGGAAGTCTTTTTCGGCACGCACGATCCGACCACGCCGGATCGCCAGGGACATGACGTCGGCCCCCAGTACGCCTCGGTCATCTTCCATCGGGACGAGGCGCAGCGCATCGCCGCCGAGGCCGCGCGCGACGACGCCCAGGCCTTTTTCGATACGCCGATCTGCACCCGGATCGAGCCGGCGGGCACGTTCTGGCCCGCCGAATCCCTGCATCGGGAATATTTCGAGCGTCATCCGGAACAGGGTTACTGCCAGTTCGTGATCGCTCCGAAAATGGCGAAGTTCCGCCAGCGCTACGCCCACCTGCTGGCGGGTTGAGGGCGCGCCGCTTGCAGGCGGTTCGGGTTCGTCGGATGCACCGCGGTCCGGAGGACCGCGCTGCATCCGGGCTCATTCCCGCTGGCAGCGGGTGCAGACGGCGCGCAGTTCCGTTTCATGGCCGTCCAGCACGAAGCCCGCCTGGGCTACGCAGTCGGCCAGCCGCCGGCTGAGCGCCGGGTCGCTGAGTTCGGCGACGCTGCCGCAGCGGGTGCAGACGATCAGCAGGTCGTGCGGCTTGCCGCCGGCGTCGGTGCAGGCGGTCCAGGCGTTGATGGCGTCCAGCCGGTGGATCAGGCCCTGTTCCGTCAGGAAGTCCAGGGCGCGGTACACCGTGGGCGGGGCGGCGCCGGGCTGGGCGGTGCGCAGCGCATCCAGCAGTTCGTAGGCCTTCAGGCTGCCGGAATGCCGCAGCAGGGTTTCCAGCACCAGGCGGCGCAAGGGCGTCAGCCGCGAGCCGCGCTGGGCGCAGAGCTGTTCCGCCGTGCGCAGCCGCTGAGCGATGGAGGTGGGCGGATGAGAATGGGCCGGAGTCGTCATGATAGTTATGTTATAACATAACGAATCTTCCGAGTCCCTTCAGCCATGCCGCGATTCCTGCCGTCTTCCCGATCCGATCATTACCGGGGGTCTTCCCTGTTGCTGTCGGCCGCGTGCCGCATGCGGCGCGTGGCCTGGGCCGTGCTGCTGCTCTGGGCCCTGACCGGGTGGGCGCTGCAATGGTGGTAGATCATGCGGAGGCCTGCTCCGTGCATGGCGGGGCGGCGGGTGGGGAATCGTCCGCGCCGGCCATCGAACTGCAGCAGGTCTGGCTGGGCTGGCGCGACCGCGTCGCCGTGCGGGACGCCTGCGGCGCCTTTCCCCAGGGGACGCTGACGGCGCTGGTCGGGCCCAACGGCGCGGGCAAATCGACCCTGATCAAGGCGCTGACCGGGCGGCTCAGCCCGATCCGGGGGCACATCCGCATCGAACCCGAGCTGGGGCGCAGCCTGGCCTGCCTGCCGCAGACGGCGGAGCTGGATCTGGACTTTCCCATCAGCACCTTCGATCTGGTGGCGCTGGGCGCCTGGCATCGCGTGGGGGCCTGGAAAGGGCTGGATGGCGGGGGCCGGGATGCCGTGGAATCGGCGCTGCACGCGGTGGGGCTGTCCGGTTTCGGCCATCAGCCGGTGAATACGCTGTCGGGCGGGCAACTGCGCCGGGCCCTGTTCGCCCGGCTGATGCTGCGCGATGCCCGGGTGATCCTGCTGGACGAGCCCTTTGCCGCCGTGGACCGGGCCACGACCGAGGATCTGCTGATCCTGCTGCATCAGTGGCACGAGGAAGGCCGCACCGTGATCGCGGTGCTGCATGACCTGGACATGGTGCGCCACCATTTCCCTGAATCGCTGCTGCTGGCCGGCCAGGTGGTGGATTGGGGGCCCAGCGACCGCGTGCTCAACACCGCCAATCTGCATCTGGCGCGGCACTTGTGCGCCGGGGGGCTGTCATGATGCATCTGTGGGATCTGCTGGTGCAGCCCTTCATCGATTTCGGTTTCATGCGCCGCGCCCTGGCCGGGTCCTGGGCGCTGGCTTTCGCGGCCGGTCCCCTGGGTGTGTTCCTGGTGCTGCGGCGCCTGAGCCTGATGGGCGACGCCATGGCGCATGCCATCCTGCCGGGGGTCGCGGTGGGATTTCTGACCGCCGGCCTGTCGATGACCGCCATGACGGTGGGCGGCCTGGTCACGGGCGTGATCGTCGCTGTGCTGGCCGGGCTGGTGTCGCGCCTGACGCCTTTGCGCGAGGACGCCAGCTTCGCCGCCTTCTATCTGGTGTCCCTGGGGCTCGGGGTGCTGCTGGTGTCCCTGAAGGGCACCAATCTGGACCTGATCCACGTGCTGTTCGGCACCGTGCTGGGCCTGAGCGCCGCCGCGCTGCTGCTGGTGACGCTGGTCAGCAGCATCACCCTGCTGGCGCTGGCGGGCATGTTCCGGGTGCTGGTCACGGAATGCCTGGACCCTCTGTTCCTGCGCACCGAAGGCCGGATCGGCGCCTGGGCCCACATGGGCTTCCTGCTGCTGCTGGTGCTGAACCTGGTCGCGGGCTTTCAGGTGCTGGGCACGCTGATGGTGGTCGGCATCATGATGCTGCCCGCCACGGCAGCCCGGTTCTGGGTGCGGTCGGTCGGCGGCCAGATGGTGCTGGCCGCCATCCTGGGGGCCCTGGCGTCCTATGCGGGCCTGCTCGTGTCGTATTACGCGGATGTGGCGGCGTCGCCCGCCATCATCCTGGCCGCGGGCGCGGCGCATTTCGTGTCGGTGGCCGTCGGGCCCTACGGCGGCCTGCTGCAGACCGCCCGGCAGATCCGGGCGGGACGCGCCCGCTTGTTGCAATCCATGGAGAATGATCATGCGTGAACTCTGGCGGCATCTGGGCGCAGGCCTGGCGCTGTGCCTGGCCCTGGGGGCCGCGGCCCGGGCGCAGGAAGCGCCGGCCCCGCAGGCGCCCGAGGCCCGCCTGCGGGTGGTGGCGTCGTTTTCGATTCTGGCCGACATGACGCGCGAAGTCGGCGGCGACGATATCCGGTTGGATGTCCTGGTGGGGCCGGGGCGCGACGCACATACCTTCGAGCCCAGCCCCAAGGACGCCCGTGCCCTGGGCGCCGCCCAGGTGCTGGTGGTCAACGGCCTGGGCTTCGAATCGTGGATGCCGCGTCTGCTGGAGGCCTCCGGCTTCAAGGGGCGGACCGTCGTCGCGTCCCAGGGGGTGGCGCCGCGCCACCTGAGCGAAGCGGAGGCCGCCCGGGACGAGGAAGGGCACGAGGAGCATCCGCACGATGAGGCGGATGCCGGACACGGCCATGGGCACGAGGCCGGCTCGGTCGACCCCCATGCCTGGCAGGATCTGGGCAACGGCGTGCAGTACGTGCAGAACATCGCCCAGGGGCTGGCGCGGGCCGATCCGGCCCATGAATCGGCCTATTTCGCCCGGGCCGACGCCTACATCCGGCAGTTGCGCAAGGCCGATGCCCAGTGGCGCCAGCAACTGGCCGCCGTGCCGGAAGAGCGCCGGGTCCTGGCGACCTCGCACGATGCCTTCGGCTATTTCGGAGCAGCGTATGGCATCCGCATTCTGTCGCTGGTGGGCCTCTCCAGCGAGGCCGAGCCGTCCGCCCGCGCCATGGCGGATCTGCTGAAGCAGGTCCGCGCGCAGCACGTCAGCGCCGTCTTCCTGGAACATGGCAGCGGTTCCCAGGCCTTGCGCCAGGTGGCCGCCGAAGCCGGCGTCACCCTGGGCGGGGCGCTCTACGCCGACACCCTGGAGCAGCCCGGCCAGGACGCGTCGACGTATCTGGGAATGTTCCGCTGGAACACGAAGCAGCTGCTGGCGGCCTGGCAGGGGGACGCCGCGCCGGCGCAATAGGGCTTGACGCGGCCGTCCGGGTTATCGGGGCGTCTTGTCGTCCCGCGTCCTGCGCCGGGCCCGGGGATGCGCCTGGTCGTAGCTGGCGGCCAGGTGCTGAAAATCCAGCCGGGTGTAGATCTGGGTCGTGGCGATGTTCGCGTGCCCCAGCAGTTCCTGCACCGCGCGCAGGTCCTGGGCGGACTGCAGCAGGTGGCTGGCGAAGCTGTGCCGCAGGCTGTGCGGGTGGACGTGCAGCGGCAGGCCGACGCGCTGCGCCAGCGCCTGGAGCTGCAGTTGCACGACGCGCGGGCTGATGCGCCGGCCCCGGGCGCCGAGAAACAGCGCCGCCCGGGTGTCTGCATCCGGATCCGGGGGCAGCAGCGGGCCACGCGCGGACAGCCAGGCCTGCAGGGCGTCGATGGCATGCTGGCCCAGGGGCACGGCTCGCGTCTTGCGGCCTTTGCCCTGGACGATGGCTTCGCGTTCGGCCAGCTGGATCCAGCTGTGCGAGGCATAGCCGGGTTCGCGCATCGGCTGCCAGTCCAGGCCGACCAGTTCCGACAGCCGCAGCCCGCTGGAATACAGGACCTCGAACATCGCCATGTCGCGTTTTTCGAGCGGGGTTTCCGCCGGCGGCAGGTGCGTGCGATCCAGCAACGCCTGGGCCTGATCCACCGACAGGGCCTTGGGCAGGCTGTGGGGGATGCGGGGCGCCCGCACGCCCTGGGCCGGGTTGCGCCGCAGGCCGGCCTGCGGCGCCCGCCAGGCGAAATAGGCCCGCCAGGCCGATAGCGTGCGCGCCAGGCTGCGCGGCTGATGTCCCTGGGCGTGCAGGCGCCCCAGCGCCTGGCGGATGTGGATCTCTTCCAGGGTGTCCAGGGCGTTGTCCGGAAAGCAGGCCTGCAGGGCCTGCAGGTCGCGCCGGTAGGCGGCGACCGTGTGCGGCGAATACCGCTGCCCGGCGCCCAGCTCGGTCAGCCAGGACTCGATGTGCCGGGTGTCGTCGGCGGACATGGCGCTGCCCGGCGGCTCAGGCCGCCTGGGGCGCGGGATCGATCAGGCGTCCCAGCGCGGCGCCGGCCAGGGATGCGATCAGCGACAGAAAGGCGGTGCCCATGTCGGCGGTGAAGCGCTGGGCGTCCGCGGATCCCAGCACCAGCAGCCCGATGGGGTCCGCGCCGTTGAGCGCGCGCAGGGGCACGATGGCCAGCGACGCGGGCTCGTTGGCCAGCCAGCCGGCGGCGGCCTGGCCCTTGACCGGGCCGCAGTAGGGCTGGTTCATGTCGGCGGCGTCGCGGCGGATGTCGGGCGTCACGTCCTGGGCGAATTCGCTGTCGGCCAGGGCCGGCAGGTCCCAGACGCGCAGGGCGATGGCGTCCAGGTCGAACTGGTCGCCCAGGCTGCGGATGATGTGGGCGGGGATCTGCAGCGCGTCCGGTTCCGCCAGCATGCGGGCGCACCATTGCATCAGCGCCTGGTTGATGCGTTCGTTGCCGCCGGCGTTCTGCAGCAGCTGCATCAGGCGCTGTTCGTGTTCCTTGACCCGGGCGCGCAGCGTCAGGATCTGGCGCTCGCCCAGGGAAATGGTGCGGGCCTGATGCGGGTGGGGCACGCTGAGCGAGGCAAAGACGTCTGCGTGTTCTTCGAAGAACCGGGGGTTCTGGCTCAGGTAGTCGGCGATGTCCTGGGGGCTTGGGGCTTCCTGTGTCATGTGGGGTTCCATCAGCGAGAGGCGACCAGGGCGTCGATATCGACCTGGCCGTGAAAAACCGTGGTGGCCGGGCCGCGCATGTGCAGGGCCTTGCCGTTCCAGTCGATATGCAGGACGCCGCCGCGGGTGTCTACCCGCACGGGGCTGTCCAGCAGGCCGCGGCGGATGCCCGCCACGGCGGCGGCGCAGGCGCCGGTGCCGCATGCCAGGGTTTCGCCGGCCCCGCGCTCGTAGACGCGCAAGCGGATGTGGTGACGGTCCAGCACCTGCATGAAGCCGGCGTTCACCCGGCGGGCGAAGCGGCGATGGCCTTCGATGGCCGGGCCGATGCGGTCGACCGGGAACGTGTCGGCATCGTCCACCAGGGTGACGGCGTGGGGGTTGGAGATCGCCACCAGGGAACACCAGAGCGGGCTGGCTTCGTCCTGCAGGTCCAGACCGTACAGGGTGTCGGCGAAGACGGAGCGGGTCTCCAGCCCAGTGGCGTCGAAGGCCAGCCGGTCGGGCGTGAACGCCGTCTGGCCCATGTCCACGGAAACCGAACCGTCGTCCGCTTCGCGCAGCACGAGCAACCCCGTGGCGATTTCCGCCCGCAGCGGATTGCGCCGCGACAGGCCCTGATCGTGCACGAAGCGCACGAAGCAGCGGGCGCCGTTGCCGCAGTGTTCGACTTCGCCGCCGTCGGCATTGAAGATGCGGTAACGGAAGTCGGCGCTGGGGTCCAGCGGGTCTTCGACCAGCAGAACCTGGTCGGCGCCGATGCCGAAATGCCGGTCCGCCAGAGCGCGGGCGCGTTCCGGGGTCAGGTCGATGGATTGGCGCACACCGTCGAGCACGACGAAGTCGTTGCCGGCGCCCTGCATTTTGGTGAAATTCCAGATCATCCGACAGATTATCCTGCAAAAAACGGAGGGCGCAAGCGCCATTCGGGTCCGGCGGCGCCCTCGCGCCCCGTCCGGCCGCTGCGCGCCCGATCAGGGGCACGGCATGGCCGGGCGGGACGCGGGTCAGTAAAAGCCGGCCTCGCCTTCGGGCCGCGTCTTGAAGCGCCGGTGCACCCAGTAGTATTGCGCCGGATCGGGGCGGACTTCGTTTTCGATCAGGCGGTTCAGGCGGGCCGTGGCGGCTTCGGGAGTGTCGTCCCCCGGGAAATCGTCCACCGGCGGGCCGACGATGACCTGGTAGCGGCCGGTGTCGGGGTCGAGACGGCTGATGACGGGCACCACCGCCGCGTCCCAGGCGGCGGCGATCTGGGCCGCCGACAGCAGCGTGGCGGCCGGCACGCCGAAAAACGGCACGAAGGCGCTGCCCTGGCGGCCGAAGTCCATGTCCGGCAGGTAATAGACGGGGATGCCTTTGCGCAGATGCCGGATCAGGCCGCGCACGCCGTCGTGGCGGCTGACCAGGTGGACCTGGTTGAAGCGCCCGCGCCCCAGGCGCACGATCTCGTCGACGTCGGCATCGCTCTGGCGGGTGTAGAGCGTGGCGGATTCCTTCAGGAACAGGGTCAGGCGGGTGGCGGCCGCGTCCAGCGCGATGAAGTGCGGGGCGAACATCAGGATGCGCCGGCCCTGGCCCAGCAGGGCCTGCAAGTGCTGTTCGCCTTGCAGTTCGACGGTGGACAGGATCCGCTCCGGCGTGCCGAACCAGCACAGGCCGCGGTCGATGAAAGACTGGGCCAGCAGCCGGAAATGACGGCGGGCCAGCGCTTCGCGCTGCGCGTCGCTCAGTTCCGGGAAGCAGCGCGCCAGGTTGACGCGCACGATGTGGGCGCGGGACTTCAGCAGCCGGGGCGTCAGCCAGCCCAGAATGCGTCCCCAGCGCAGCCGGGTGGCGGTCGGACAGCGGCCGAAATACGAGAACACCGCCCGCAGCAGGGGTTTTTTATCGAAAGCCATGATCCGGGCATTGTAGGAGGATCAGGGCCGGCGCGGGCAGGCGGCGCCTGCTTGCCGCCCGCAGGGCCGCCCGGCGGGATGCGTCAGGCATCACGCGGCGGATCGTTCAGGGGATCGGGCTGCGGAATGGCCGGGTCGCCGGGGTGCGGCGGCGCGTCATCCGGCCACTTGTAGCGGTTGTAGCTCCACAGATATTGTTCCGGGAAGCGCCGGATCACGGTTTCCATGGCCTGGTTGATCGCCAGGGCCAGGGCTTCCGGCGTCTGCGGCAGGGGTTCCGGCAGGCGCAGGTAGTGGATGCGCCAGCCGCGTCCGCCGGGCAGGCGTTCGCCGGCCGTCAGGATGACCGCGACCCCCGTCTGCAGGGCCAGGCGGGCCGCCAGCGTCATGGTCAGGGCGTATTCGCCGAAAAACGGCAGCCACAGGCCGTCGCCCTCGCGGGGGACCTGGTCGGGCAGCATGCCCACGGCCTCGCCGCGCTTGAGCGCCCGGACGAATTCGCGCACGCCGTTGCGGTTGGCGGGCACGGCTCGCAGATTGTGCATGTCGCGGGCGGATTCCACGATGGGGTCCAGCAGCGCGCTGCGCGACGGGCGGAACATCACGGTCAGCGGGCCGTGCTGCGTCAGGTGGCGGGCGGTGATCTCGAAGCAGCCCAGATGCGGGGTCAGGTAAAGCACGCCGCGGCCTTCGGCCAGCGCGTCATGCACGACGGATTCCTGGTCGCTGCGAGTCAAGGCCAGGCACTGGGACGTGCGCCACCAGACCTTGGGCATCTCCAGGATCATGGCCCCCGATTCGGCCGCCGCCCGGCGCAGGAACGCGGGCGTGTCGTAGCCGGCCCGGCGGGCGTTGGCCTGCAGGCGGCGCCGATAGCGCCCCGGAAAGCAGTACACGAGCAGGCCGATCAGCCGGCCCAGGGACTGGAGCCAGGACAGGGGCAATCGGGCGAGCAGGCGGACGAGGGACAGCAGCATGAGAGGCAGGATGTCCCTGTCGGGCGAGGCGTTTTCAGCAGGCATGGGGTATTTTCGCTTAAAATCCCCTTGATCGCTGAGTTAACCCGACAACTTGCGGAGCGATCCCCGTGCCGGCGACGGCATGGTCTAAACCGCTAAAGCGTCGCGCCCCGATATATCCAGAGGTGCAACGCGTTTCGTTCAACCTCGCGCCGGTCTCCGGCGTACATACAGGACGTATCGCTGTGGCAAACAACGATTTTCTCTTTACCTCGGAATCCGTTTCCGAAGGCCATCCCGACAAGGTCGCCGACCAGATTTCCGACGCGATTCTCGACGCCTTGCTCGAACAGGACCCGAATTCCCGGGTCGCCGCCGAAACCCTCTGCAATACCGGCCTGGTCGTGCTGGCCGGCGAAATCACGTCCCGCGCCAACGTGGATTACATCCAGGTGGCCCGCGACACGATCCGCCGCATCGGCTACGACAATACCGACTACGGCATCGACTACAAGGGCTGCGCGGTGCTGGTCGCCTACGACAAGCAGTCCCCGGACATCGCCCAGGGCGTGGACCGCACGCCGGAAGAAATCCTGAACCAGGGGGCGGGCGACCAGGGGCTGATGTTCGGCTATGCCTGCGACGAGACACCCGACCTGATGCCGGCGCCCATCTGGTACGCGCACCGCATCGTGCAGCGCCAGGCCGAACTGCGCAAGGACGGCCGCCTGCCCTGGCTGCGCCCGGACGCCAAGTCCCAGGTCACCTTCCGCTACCTGGACGGCAAGCCCGCCGAGGTCGATACTGTGGTGCTGTCCACGCAGCATCATCCGGACATCTCCCAGGCGGAAATCCGCGACGCGGCCATTGAACACATAATCCGCCCGGTCTTCGCGGAAGGCCTGCTGACGGACAAGACCCGGTTCCTGATCAACCCGACGGGCAAATTCGTCATCGGCGGCCCGCAGGGCGATTGCGGCCTGACCGGGCGCAAGATCATCGTCGACACCTACGGCGGGGCCTGCCCGCACGGCGGCGGCGCCTTCTCGGGCAAGGACCCGTCGAAGGTCGACCGCTCGGCCGCCTACGCCGCCCGCTACGTGGCGAAGAACGTCGTCGCCGCCGGCCTGGCCCGCCAGTGCCAGGTGCAGGTCAGCTATGCCATCGGCGTGGCCGAACCGATCAACATCACGGTCTACACCGAGGGCACGGGCGTGATCCCCGACGAGCAGATCGCCCGCCTGGTGCGCGAACACTTCGATCTGCGCCCCAAGGGCATCATCAACATGCTGGACCTGCTGCGTCCCATCTACTCCAAGTCCGCCGCCTACGGCCATTTCGGCCGCAGCGAGCCGGAATTCAGCTGGGAAGCCACCGACAAGGTGCAGGTGCTGAAGGCGGCCGCCTGATCACCCGGACGCGGGGCGCGACGCTATCGCGGATGGGTCGCGCCCTGTTCATTCCGGGCCCCGATCCATGGCGGGCCCCGGTCTGGCTCCTTGAAATTTCTCCTTGCCCCGATGCGACGCGTTCGCTGACGGCGCGTCTCGTTTTCCCGTAAATCCGTTTGAAACCAGGATCTTGGTTCTGGGGTCAGGGTTGTCCCTAATCCATTTTTGCCGCCAAAATTGGATACGATATTGGATATGAAGTAATGAATTCCAGGACTGCTTGTCCTGTCTGGTTCCGGGGGGCGTGTGTCAGAAAACTCAATTCAATCCGTGGATGTGGCGGTGATCGGCGCGGGCAGCGTGGGCATCGCCGTCGCCTATTACCTGGCGGTCGAGGAAGGGGTGCGCAGCGTGGCGCTGATCGACCCGCTTGACCCCATGAGCCTGACTTCGGCCCAGTCCGGGGAAAATTACCGGAACTGGTGGCCGCATCCCGTGATGACCGCCTTCACCGATCACTCGATTTCGCTGATGGAAGGCATCGATCGGCAAAGCGGCGGGCGGCTGAACATGACCCGCGGCGGGTACGCGCTGGTCACCCGGCGGCGCAAGCCGCAGGACCTGATCGACAGCCTGTACCAGGGCTATGCGCAATCGCATGCGCCCATCCGCATCCATGACCATGTGTCGTCGCGCTACGACCCGCCTCGGCGGACGCCCTGGGAAGACGCCCCGAACGGCGTCGATGTGCTGCTGGATGCCGCGACCATCCGCAAGACGTTTCCCACCTGCGCGCAGGACATCGCCACCGTCATCCACATCCGCCGCGCCGGATCCATCAGCGCCCAGCAGATGGGCCAGTACATGCTCGAACAGATCCGGGCCCGGGGCGGGCAACTGATCCGCGCCGAGGTGCGGGGCGTGACGCGTGGCGCGCGATACGGCCTGGATCTGAACGGCGGGGCGGGGCGCGGCACCCTCATGGCGGACCGCGTGGTCAATGCCGCGGGCCCGTACCTCAAGGATGTCGGGCAGATGCTGGGATGCGATCTGCCGGTGAAGTCCGTCTTCCAGCAGAAGATCGCCTTCGAGGACCGCGAGGCGGCGATTCCGCGCGATCTGCCGTTCACCATCGATCTGGACGACCAGGTCCTGTTCTGGGAAGACGAAGACCGGGCCCTGCTGGCCGAAGACCCCGACACCCGCCACCTGACCGAACCGATGCGGGGCGGCATCCATTGCCGTCCGGACGGCGCGCCCGACGGGAAATGGATCAAGCTCGGATGGGCGTACAACCAGACGGCGACGGACCCGCACCAGGAAGATCCCATCGATCCCCAGTTCCCCGATACGGTCCTGCGAGGCGCCAGCCGCCTGCATCCGGGCCTGGCCGCGTATATCGGGCGCCTGCCGCGCGGCGCCCGCCATTACGGCGGGTACTACACCATGACCGAGGAAAACTGGCCACTGATCGGTCCGCTTGACGGGCAGGGCGCCTTTGTCGCCGGGGCCTTGTCGGGGTATGGCTCCATGGGGGCCTGCGCGGCGGGGGCCTTGTGCGCCCGGTGGGTGACGGGCCGGCCGCTGCCGGATTTCGCTTCGTCGCTCAGCCTGAGCCGCCATGCGGATGCGGCCTTGATGGCCGAACTGGCCCGGATGGGCAAGGGCAGCCTTTAAGGATTTCACCGCTAGTCG
Source organism: uncultured Castellaniella sp. (assembly GCF_937988725.1). Lineage (GTDB taxonomy): Bacteria > Pseudomonadota > Gammaproteobacteria > Burkholderiales > Burkholderiaceae_B > Castellaniella. The sequence goes on from NZ_CALKHS010000003.1 coordinate 99,811, forward strand.
CGCGGCGCGCATCCCCGCCCGGACGGCGCCGCGATTCGTTCTTGCCACAGGAGTGCGATCGGCCATGTCTGATGCTGAACCGGTATCCCTCAAAATCGTCAGGGCCTTGCGCCATGACATCCTGAACGGCGTCCTGCCTCCGGGCCTGCAGATCCGCCAGGAAGCCCTGGCCGACCAGTACGGCGTCAGCCGCGTGCCCGTGCGGGAAGCCCTGCGCCAGCTCGAGGCCGAGGGCCTGGTGGCGTCGGAACTGCATCGCGGCGCCTTCGTGTCCTCGCGCAGCCTCGACGAACTGGAGGAAATGCTGGACATCCGGATCGCGCTCGAATCGCGCGCCTTGAAGCTGGCCATCCCGAACATGACGCCGGAGGTCATCGCCCAGGCGGAAGCGGTGCTCGCCCGGTACGACGGCAGCGAGAACCCCGAAGAATGGCGCGATCTGAACATGAGCTTCCACATGACGCTCTATCGGCCCTGCGGCAGGAACCGGCTCCTGAAGATGATCGAGGACGCCGTGCTGGTCAATCATCAGTTCCTGCGCACCTATATTTCCGTGACGGTCGGCCGCTCCGGTCCGCAAGCCGACCATCACCGGATCTTGCAGGCGTGCGCGGCGCAGGACGCGAAGCGGGCGGTGCGCCTCCTGGAGGCGCACATCGAGAAGACCCGCACGGTATTGCGCCGCAAGCGGCAGGAAGCATCGCGCGACCGGCCTTTTTAGCATTCGACGGATTATCGGGCTTGCCGCCCGACCCACCAAGGAGACAGACCATGAAGAGATTGTTTGCTGCCCTGCTGGCTTCGGGCGCCGCACTGACGTTTTCCGCCGTCCCCGCCCAGGGACAGGCTCTGGACGGGACGCTTGCGAAGATCAAGCAAAGCGGCGAGATCAGCCTGGGCTATCGGGATGTGTCGGTCCCGTTTTCCTATCTGGACGACCGGCCCAAGCCGGTCGGGTTCGCGATGGATCTTTGCAAGAAGGTGGCCGATGCCGCCCAGGCGAAGCTCAAGCTGCCGGACCTGCGCATCAAGCTCGTCCCGATCCAGCTGAGCAATCAGATCCCCCTCATCCAGAACGGGACCATCGATCTGGTGTGCGGGCCCGCCACCAACACGCTGGAACGGCAGAAGGTCGTGGCGTTCAGCGACACGATCTTCGTGTCCAGCATCCGCGCGGTCGTCCGCAAGGACGGCCCCATCAAGTCCTTCAAGGACCTTGCGGGGAAAAACGTCGCGCTGACGGCGGCGTCCACATCGATCGCCTTGTTGAACGCCTATGAACAGAAGCACGATTTCAAAACGGTCCGGGTGCTCAGTTCCGACCATGCTGGGTCGTTCCTGGCCCTGACGACGGGGCGAGCCGATGCCTTCGTGATGGACGACATCCTGCTGGCCAGCATGGTGGCCAACAGCCAGGATCCCGGGAAATGGCGCCTGCTGGACGATGCCCTGCGCGTGGAGCCCTACGGCCTGATCCTGCGCAAGGACGATCCGCAGTTCAAGACTCTGGTCGACAAGACGCTCGTCGGCCTGATGCGCTCGGGCGAATTCCAGTCCCTGTACGACAAGTGGTTCACGCAGCCGATTCCGCCCAAGGGCCTGAATCTGAACTTCCCCATGACGCAGCCTTTGAAGGACGCGATCGCCCATCCGAATGACAAGGGAGTCTGACCGGACGCTTTGGCTTCCATGAGCCGTCGCCGGCCGCCAGCCCGGGGCCGTCGATGACGCAACGCGATCAGTCTGCGGACAAGCCCCTGACCTTTGCGGGTCGGGGGCTTGCTGTTTCTGGGCGGGCCGCGGCGAAGCCTTTCGCGTAGCGCCGATCAGGAACTGGCGCAGCCAGGCTTGTCCTTTCGTCCTTCGGAACTGGCATCGGGGTTAATCCTGATGAAAATTTTTTTTCATCAAACAAAATTTAATGTAAATTTAATATCAAGTCATCAGCCGGGAATCACAAGCGCCTGCCGAGTCCGAGCCGGGCGTTTCGCGGGGTCCCTGCATCTATCTTTCATCGTGGAGTCCGACATGGCCGAACAGACGATTGCCAGCCGCATCCAGGATGCCATGTCCGCTTTGAGCGAGTCGCATCGCCGGATGGCCGATCATGCGCTGGCCCACCCTTTCAAGGTGGCCACGATGTCCATCGACGAGTTCGCTCAGCAGTGCGGGGTATCCGTGGCGACCGCCAACCGTTTCGCGCGGGCCTTGGGGCTGCCTGGGTACGCGCAGTTTCGCGCGGAACTGGCCCGTGGCTTCGAGGAGGCCCTGGCGCCCGTCGAACGCCTGCGCCTGGAGCGCGGGAAGTCGGCCAGCGCAGCCGACATCTTCGCGGCTTCCCTGTACGAGGACGAACGCAACGCGGAGCACACGCGCATGGCGCTGAGCCCGGAACAGTGCGAGCAAGCGGTGCAGGCCATATTGCGGGCGGAACGGATATTCATCATCGGCTTCGGTTCCAGCGGCTTTCTGGCGGGCTTGCTGCAGCGGGGCCTGAGTCAGCATTGCCGGATGGTCGAATCCCTGGCCGGACCCGGGGGCGTCTCGCATGCGGCGCGCCAGTTGTCGCGCCTGCAGCCCAGCGACCTCGTGATCTGCATTGCCTTTCCCCGCTACCTGGCCGATACCGTCACCCTGGCTCAGGCGGCGCGCAATGCGGGCGTTACGGTTCTGGCGCTGACGGATAAACCCTCTTCGCCCCTGGTGCCCCTGGCCGACATCTGCCTGTATGCCGCTACTCAGCGGCAGCTGCTGTCGAACTCCGAGACCGCCGTGCTGGGCCTGATCGAGGCCTTGTCCGCCGCGGTCGCCCACCAGTCCCAACATTCGCTCGTCGCAGCCGCCCAGCTGGCCGAATCGGTCATGCCCTGGCTGATTTATGGAAAACCACGTCATGATTGAACCCGTCATCGCCATCCACGGAGGCGCCGGCGCCATTTCCCGGTCGCGGATCACGCCGGATATGCAGCGGGCCTACGAAGAGGCTTTGTGCGAGGTTCTCCAGGGGGGCGGCCAGGTGCTGGCCCAGGGCGGCTCCGCGCTGGACGCCGTCACGGAGGCCGTGCGCCTGTTGGAAGAGTGCCCCTTGTTCAACGCAGGCCATGGCGCCGTTTTCACGCGGGATGCCGGTCACGAGCTGGACGCCGCCATCATGGACGGCCGCTCGCGCGCCTGTGGCGCGGTGGCCAATGTGCGCACCGTGCGCAATCCGGTGCTGGCCGCCCGGGCCGTGATGGAACATAGCCCTCATGTGTTCTTCGTCGGCGAAGGCGCTGAAGCGTTTGCGCGCGAACAGGGCCTGGAGTGCGTGGATCCCGCGTTTTTCTCCACCCCGCATCGCCTGGAGCAACTGCGCGAGGCCCAAAGCGCGGGCGCCGAGTTCATCGTGCTGGACCACGACGCGGCCCGCGTTGCGCCGCTGGACGAAACCCGCAAGATGGGGACCGTGGGCGCCGTGGCGCTGGACGCCCGGGGCGATCTGGCAGCGGCCACTTCGACCGGCGGCATGACCAATAAGTGGCCGGGCCGGGTGGGTGACAGCCCCATCGTGGGGGCCGGCTGTTATGCCAATAATGCGACTTGCGCCGTGTCTTCCACCGGCAAGGGCGAAGCTTTCATCCGCGCGGTGGCGGCCTACGATATTTCCGCGCTGATGGAGTACGGCGGCTTGCCGTTGGCCGAGGCCGCCCGTCGCGTGGTGCATGACAAGCTGCCGCTGGTGGACGGTGCGGGGGGGCTGATCGCCGTCGACGCGCAAGGCCATGTCGTGATGCCCTTCAATACGGAAGGGATGTATCGCGGCTGTCTGCGTTCGGGCGGCAAGCCCGAAGTGGCGATCTACCGATGACCGGGCGGGCATGATGCGAACGGCAGACACCACCTTTGCGCCTTCGCCCCTGGAAGAGGGGCGCGTGCTGCGCGTCACGGACCTGAGCGTTCAGTTCCGCAGCGCCGATCGGGTCGTGGACGCGGTGCGCAATCTGTCTTTCCACGTGGATCGGGGCGAGACCCTGGCGGTCGTGGGGGAGTCGGGATCGGGCAAGTCCGTGACGTCGTTGGCGCTGATGCGCCTGCTGCGGCATGGCGGCGGACGCATTTTGCAGGGGGAAATGCTGTTGCGCCGGCGCAGCGGCCAGGTTCTGGACCTGGCGACCGCCGGATCCGCGCAGTTGCGCGGGGTGCGGGGCTCGGACATGGCGATGATCTTCCAGGAGCCCATGACGTCGCTCAACCCCATCTTCACCGTGGGCAACCAGATCGCCGAAAGCCTGATCCTGCACCAGAACATGGGGCGCAGGCAGGCGCTGGCGGAAGCCCGGCGCCTGCTGGACCAGGTGCGCATTCCGGATGCCGCCGCCGTTCTGGATCGTTTCCCCCATCAGCTTTCGGGAGGCATGCGCCAGCGGGTGATGATCGCCATGGCCTTGGCTTGCCGGCCGGTGCTGCTGATCGCCGATGAGCCGACCACGGCCCTGGACGTCACCATCCAGGCGCAGATCCTGCAGTTGATCCGTGAGCTGCAGAATGACATGCACATGGGGGTGATTTTCATCACCCACGATATGGGCGTGGTCGCGGAAGTGGCGGACCGTGTGCTGGTCATGCTGCGCGGGGATCGGGTCGAGGCCGGGCCGGCGCAGCAGATCTTCGATCACCCTCAGCAGGCCTATACCCGCGCGTTATTGGCGGCGGTGCCGCGCCTGGGTTCTATGCAGGGAACCGATCATCCCCGCCATTTCCCGCTGGTGGACGCAGCCGCGGCCATGCCGACCGCGGACGAGCGGCAGGGCGGGCAGCCGGTTACCGTCCCGGACGTGTCGCCGGAGGATGTACGGCCTGATCAGCAGGCAGGTTCGCCCATCCTGCGAGTGCGCGATCTGGTAACGCGCTTTGACATCCGCTCGGGATTGCTGGGCCGGGTCACGCATCGCATCCATGCGGTGGAGAAAGTCAGCTTCGACCTCTACGCCGGCGAAACCCTGGCATTGGTGGGTGAATCGGGGTGCGGAAAGTCCACCACAGGCCGTTCCTTGCTGCGCCTGGTGGACAGCCAGGCCGGCGAGATCGAGTTCGACGGACGCAGCATCGGCGCTCTGAAAGGGGCGGAACTGCAATCCTTGCGTCGCAGCATCCAGTTCATATTCCAGGACCCTTTCGCATCGCTCGACCCGCGTTTGACCGTGGGCTATTCCATCATGGAGCCGCTGCTGATTCATCGCTTGGCGAGTCCCCGGGAAGCCGAGGCCGCCATGCTGGCGCTGCTGGACAAGGTCGGCCTGCCGCGCCAGGCAGCGCAGCGCTATCCCCACGAGTTTTCCGGCGGCCAGCGCCAGCGCATTTGCATCGCGCGGGCGCTGGCCTTGCGCCCCAAGGTCATCATCGCGGACGAATCCGTGTCGGCGCTGGACGTTTCCATCCAGGCCCAGATCGTGAATCTGATGATCGATCTGCAGCGGGAAATGGGACTTGCCTTCCTGTTCATTTCGCACGACATGGCGGTGGTCGAGCGCGTCAGTCACCGGGTGGCCGTGATGTACCTGGGGCAGATCGTCGAGATGGGCCCGCGCCGCGCCGTATTCGAGGACCCGCGCCACCCCTATACCCGCAAACTGATGGCGGCGGTGCCGATCGCCGATCCCGCGAAGCGGCAGCGGGACCGGCGATTGCTGTCCGGCGAAATTCCCAGTCCCCGCCGCCGGGTCGGAGACGAACCTGTGACGCAGCCGCTGGTCGAGGTGGCCGCTGGTCATTTTGTCGCGCCGCATCAGCCTGATGCGGCCTATTGAGGAGAGCACTCATGCAGCATTTCAATCTCAAGCGGACTGTGGCCGCGCTGAGCCTGGGGGTCGGTCTGCTGGCGGGGATGCCCGCCATGGCGAGCGACGATGTCACGGTCGCCGTGCCGATCTCGCTGGATTCGCTGGATCCGTACAATACCAATTCCACCCTGGCTCAGGCGGTGGGCAAGAGCTACTACGAGGGCCTGTTCGCCTTCGACAAGGATTTGAACATCCAGCCGCTGCTGGCCACCGGCCACACGGTCAGCGATGACGGCAAGGTCTATACCTTCACCCTGCGCCAGGGGGTCAAGTTCCATGACGGCACGGACTTCAATGCCGAGGCGGTCAAGGTCAATCTCGAGCGCGTGCTGGACAAGGCCAACGGCCTGGCGCGCTACAACCAGTTCAACCGGATCGAAAAGGTTGAAGCGGTCGACCCTTCCACCGTGAGGATCACGCTCAAGGAGCCGTTCTCGGCCTTCATCAACGCGCTGACGCACCCCTCGGCCATGATGATTTCGCCCACGGCCCTGAAAAAGTGGGGCAAGGACATCACCTTCCATCCGACCGGCACCGGCCCCTTCGAGTTCGTCGAATGGAAGCCCTCCACGCATCTGAAGGTGAAGAAGTTCGCGGGCTACTGGCAGAAAGGCTATCCCAAGATCGACACCCTGACGTTCCGCACGGTGACGGACAATAGCTCCCGGGGAGCCATGGTTCAGACCGGCGAAGCCCAGTTCACCTATCCGCTGCCCTATGAACAGGCCAAGCTGCTGGAGAAGGACGACAAGCTGAGCATTGTGGCCGCCCCCTCCATCGTCGCCGACTATGTCGCCCTGAACGTGCAGCACAAGCCGTTCGATGACGTGCGTGTGCGCCAGGCCCTGAACTACGCGATCAACAAGGAAGCGTTGGCCAAGGTCGCATTCGCCGGCTACGCCGTGCCTTCCGCCGGCGTGATTCCCCAGGGCGTGCAGTATGCCGAAAAGATGGCCCCCTGGCCCTACGATCCCAAGAAAGCGCGCGAGTTGCTGAAGGAAGCGGGCTACCCCGACGGCTTCACCACGTCGCTCTGGTCCGCTTACAACGACGGCACCGCTGCCAAGGTCGTGCAGTTCCTGCAGCAGCAGCTGAGGCAGGTCGGCGTGAAGGCTTCCATCGAGCTGCTGGAGTCCGGCCAGCGCGTCCAGCGGGTGCAGTCGGTCAAGGACGCGAAGACGGCGCCGGTGCGCATGTACTACGCGACCTGGTCGGCCTCCACGGGCGAAGCGGACTGGGCTCTGCGGCCGCTCTTTGCCAGCACGGCCTGGCCGCCTGTGTTCAACAACGTCTCCTACTATGCCGACGCCCAGGTGGACAAGTCCATCAGCGATGCCTTGCTGACCACGGACCCGGCCGCGAAGACCCGCCTCTACAACCAGGCGCAAGAACGGATCTGGGAACAGGCCCCCTGGATGTTCCTGGTCAACCGGCGGCTGTTGTCGGCTCAGAGCAAGTCGCTTGAAGGCTTCTACGTGATGCCCGACGGGTCCTTCCAGTATCGGGACGTTGCCCTGAAGCATTGATCGGGCGGGGGCTTCGGCCCCTTGCTCATCGGCGAGACATTATGTTCAGCTACATCATCAAACGCCTTCTGGGCATGATTCCCACCCTGTTGCTGGTCATGGCGGTGGTCTTCCTGTTCGTGCATGCGCTGCCGGGCGACCCCGCCCGGCTGGCGGCGGGCGCGGAGGCCGATCAGGCCACGGTGGAGATCGTGCGTCATCAGCTGGGGCTGGATCTGCCGCTGCCGCAGCAGTTCGTCCGCTACGTCGATCATCTGGCGCATGGCGACCTGGGGAATTCCTTGCGGACCAAGCGTCCTGTGGCGCAAGAGATCGGCGAACGCTTCATGCCGACCCTGACCCTGACGCTGACCAGCATGATCTGGTCGGTGGTCTTCGGCTTGATGGTGGGCGTGGTGTCCGCCGTCTGGCGCAATCGCCTGCCTGATCACGTCGGCATGACCGTGGCGGTTTCGGGCATTTCCTTCCCGGCATTCGCGCTGGGGATGGTGTTGATCCAGGTGTTCTCGGTGCAATTGGGATGGCTGCCCACGGTCGGGGCGGACACCTGGAGGCATTACATCCTGCCGTCCTTCGCCCTGGGCGCCGGCGTGGCCGCCGTCATGGCCCGGTTCACCCGCGCGGCCTTCATCGAGGTCATGCAGGAAGACTATGTGCGCACGGCGCGCGCCAAGGGCCTGGCGGAGCGGGTCGTGGTGATCAAACATACCTTCCGCAATGCGCTCATTCCGGTGGTCACGATGATGGGACTGCAGTTCGGCTTCCTGCTGGGCGGCTCGATCGTCGTGGAAGTCGTCTTCGCCTGGCCGGGCATGGGCAGCCTGCTGATCGACTCCGTGATCATGCGGGACTATCCCGTGATCCAGGGGCTCATCCTGCTGTTCTCGCTGGAATTCCTGTTGATCAACCTGATCGTCGATGTGCTGTACGGCTTCATCAATCCGACGATCCGCTACAAGTAGGTGAGGGCCATGACACAGACCGCCTCCGCGGCGTCCCTGCCGCTCCCGGAAACGGATGTGCGGGTACGCACGCCCCTGCGCGAGTTCTGGCGCAAATTCCGCAGGCAGAAATTGGCCATGTGGGCCGGCGTCTTCATCCTGCTGCTGATCGTGGTCGCGGTGATCGCGCCCTGGATCGTGCCCTTCGATGCGGAGAATTTCTTCGACTATGACGCTTTGAACAGCCCGCCCAGCGCGGTCCACTGGCTGGGTGTGGATTCGCTGGGCCGGGATATTTTCAGCCGCGTCTTGATGGGCGCGCGTATTTCCCTGGCGGCCGGTTTCGTGTCGGTGGCCCTCGGCGCGCTCGTGGGCACGGTCCTGGGCCTGCTGGCGGGGTACTACGAAGGCTGGTGGGATCGCATCACGATGCGTGTGTCGGACGTGCTGCTGGCTTTCCCGGGCATTCTGCTCGCCATCGGCGTGGTGGCCCTGTTGGGGTCGAGCATGGTGAACGTCATCATCGCGGTGGCCATCTTCAGCGTGCCGGCTTTCGCACGGCTGGTGCGCGGGAGCACGCTGGCGATCAAGCACATGACCTACATCGAGGCCATGCGCAGCATCGGCGCTTCGGATCTCGTCATCCTCATGCGCCATATCCTGCCGGGCACGATCTCCCCCATCGTGGTGTACGGTACGATGCGCATCGGGACTTCGATCATCACGGCCGCCAGCCTGTCTTTTCTGGGGCTGGGCGCGCAGCCGCCCACGCCCGAATGGGGCGCCATGCTGAACGAGGCCCGCGCCGACATGCTGCTGGCCCCGCACGTGGCCATCTTTCCCGCCCTGGCCATTTTCCTGACCGTGCTGGCCTTCAACCTGGTGGGCGATGGCCTGAGGGACGCCCTGGATCCCAAGATCGAATAATGCATTCATCCAACCTACAGGATTTTCCGGCGCCCTGGGCGCCTCGCGTCGGCGTGCTTCCCTCCGGCGCGCTGGATCTGATCAGCGATGTGAGCGGCGTGCGCGTCGGGCATGTCACCCTGGCGCAGGAAGCGGTGCAGACCGGGGTGTCCGTGATCCATCCCCATGATGGCGATCCGTTCCTTGAGCGTGCGCCTGCGGCTGTGACCGTCCTCAACGGGTTCGGCAAGAGCATCGGTCTGGTGCAGGTGCGCGAACTGGGCGTGATTGAAAGCCCCATCGCGCTCACCAACACGTTCTCGGTCGGCGAGGTCGCCATGGCGCAGTTGCGACAGGCCAGCGCCCGGCATCCGCAGATCGGCAGGGATTGGCCGACGCTCAATTCGCTGGTGCTGGAGTGCAACGATGGCTATCTGAACGACATCCAGGCTTTCGCCGTCCAGCGCGCGCATTACGATCAGGCCTGCGCGGATGCCCGCGCTGATTTCGCCTCGGGCAGCGTGGGCGCTGGACGCGGCATGTCTTGTTTTCAGCTCAAGGGCGGCATCGGCTCGGCCTCTCGCCTGGCTCGATGGGACGACGGCCTGGAGCACACGGTCGGCGCCCTGGTGCTGGCCAATTTCGGACAGCAGGCCAATCTGACCGTTGGCGGAGCGCCGCTCGGACAGCGGATCGTCCGCCAGCTTGGCGGCGGAAAGCCTCAGGCCGAACCGGACAAAGGCTCCATCATCATGATCCTGGCGACCGATGCGCCGCTGGACGCGCGCCAGCTGGGGCGCCTGTCGCTGCGCGCGGCGGTCGGGCTGGCTCGCACCGGCTCGGTGTATGGCCATGGCAGCGGGGACATCGCGCTGGCCTTCAGCACCGCCTATCGCATTCCTTTCTCGGCGCAAGCGCCCATGCCGGCGCTGGCCATGCTGCATGAAACCCGCCTGGACGCGCTCTTCGCCGCCGCCGCCGAGTCGGTCGAGCAGGCCATCATTCATGCGCTCTGGTCCGCCGAAACCGTGACCGGTCGGGACGGCCACACGCGCGTCGCCTTGCGCGATCGCTGTCCGGATTGGCGTGGCTGGCTGGCGCCGGTCGCCGAAGGCGCGCAGCCCGAGCCGCAGGCGGCCTGGCGGATTTGAAAGACTGTCGTTAAGGAACACACTGTCATGAAGATTCTGATCTCTGTCGACATCGAAGGCGTGGCCGGCGTTACGCATGCGGAACAGGTGCGGCCGGGCAATCCTGAATACGAGCGCGCCCGCGCCTGGATGACCGCGGAAGCCGACGCGGCCATCCGCGGCGCCTTTGAGGGGGGCGCCGAGGAAGTGCGGGTGAACGATTCGCACGGCGGGTTTCGCAACCTGCTGCTTGACCGCCTGGACGAGCGCGCCCGGATCATCACCGGCAAGCCGCGCAACCTGGGCATGGTGGCTGGCGTGGAAGGTTGCGATGCGGTGTTTCTGATCGGCTATCACGCTGGCGCGGGACGCTCCGGCATTCTGGCGCATACGATCAACAGCTTTGCCTTCCGGCGCGTCAGCGTCAATGGCGCGGAGCTGAACGAGGCCGGGCTCTATGGGGCCCTGGCTGCTGAATATGGCGCCCCCGTGGCGCTGATGGCGGGAGACGATGCCTTCATCGCGGAAACCCGCGATCGTTTTCCCGGTGCTGTGACAGTGCAGACCAAGCAGGCGACGGGCCACGCCAGCGGCGTGTCGCTGGCGCCGGCGCAGTCCTGCGCGGCGATCCGGGCCGCCGCTGTCCGGGCGATGGGGCAGGTGAAGGCGCTGAGTGTTCCGTCGCGGCAAGAACCGGGTTTTCGTTGCGAACTGACGACTCAGACGCCGGGTCTGGCGGACTTGTTCTGCCAGTGGCCGACTCTGGAACGCCTGGATGCCACGACGCTGGCCTTCGAGGCGGATCGCATGGAATCCGTGGTGCGTATTCTGAATTGCCTGTCGGCCATGTCCACGATGCTGCGCTGATCGGGGCGGCCCTGTCCGATGGCGCTTGCTTGCCGATTCGGCGCGTTATAATGACCCCCTTTTCCTGAGGGGCGCTGCACCGGCCCCGCCGGCCCGTCGCGGGCCTCGATGCGGGCCGCCAGGCTCAGGAACCTTCTTCATGAACGGCGCCCATCGTTGCCCTGCGCGGGCAGGGGTGGGCGGCAACCGTTCCCCCGCTGCGCAGGCTCTACAGGGATACCATGAGCACTGCACACGACTACGTCATCGCCGACATCGCCCTGGCCGATTGGGGCCGTCGCGAACTTTCCATTGCCGAAACCGAGATGCCGGGCCTGATGGCCACGCGCGAGGAATTCGCCGCATCGCAGCCGCTGAAGGGCGCCCGCATCGCCGGCAGCCTGCACATGACCATCCAGACGGGTGTGCTGATCGAGACCCTGAAGGCGCTGGGGGCGGAAGTCCGCTGGGCATCGTGCAACATCTTCTCCACCCAGGACCACGCCGCCGCCGCGATCGCCGCCGGCGGCACCCCTGTGTTCGCCGTCAAGGGCGAATCCCTGGAAGACTACTGGCAGTACACCCACCGCATTTTCGACTGGCCCGGCGAACAGGCCAACATGATCCTGGACGACGGCGGCGACGCCACGCTGCTGCTGCACCTGGGCGCGCGCGCCGAGACCGATGCGTCCGTGATCGCCAAGCCCGAAAACGAGGAAGAACGCGTCCTGTTCGCCTCCATCAAGGCGAAACTGGCCCAGGACCCCGCCTGGTATTCCATCCGCCTGGCGCAGATCCGGGGCGTGACCGAGGAAACCACCACGGGCGTGCATCGCCTGTATCAGATGTCCCAGCGCGGCGAACTGAAGATCCCGGCCATCAACGTCAATGACTCGGTGACCAAGTCCAAGTTCGACAACCTGTACGGCTGCCGCGAATCGCTGGTGGACGGCATCAAGCGCGCCACCGACGTCATGGTGGCGGGCAAGATCGCCATCGTCTGCGGTTTCGGCGACGTGGGCAAGGGCTGCGCCCAGGCCCTGGCGGCGCTGCGCGCCCAGGTCTGGGTCACGGAAGTCGATCCCATCTGCGCCCTGCAGGCCTCCATGGAAGGCTACCGGGTCGTGGACCTGAACGACAAGGACGTCGTCGAGCAGGCCGACATCTTCGTCACCGCCACCGGCAACTACCATGTGATCGACCGCGACCATCTGTACCGCATGAAGGACCAGGCCATCGTCTGCAACATCGGCCACTTCGACAGCGAGATCAACGTGGCCTCGGTCGAGGACCTGCAGTGGGAAGAGATCAAGCCCCAGGTCGACCACGTCATCTTCCCCGACGGCAAGCGCATCATCCTGCTGGCCAAGGGCCGCCTGGTGAACCTGGGCTGCGCCACGGGGCACCCGTCCTTCGTGATGTCGGCCTCCTTCACCAACCAGACCATCGCCCAGATCGAGCTGTTCACGCGCGGCGATCAGTACAAGACCGGCCAGGTCTACGTGCTGCCGAAGCATCTGGACGAAAAGGTCGCCCGCCTGCACCTGAAGAAGCTGGGCGTGCGCCTGACGACCCTGTCGCAGAAGCAGGCCGACTACATCGGTGTGCCGGTCAAGGGGCCGTTCAAGCCCGGCCACTATCGCTATTGATCCCCCTAGGAGCCCATCATGCTATTGCTTGTCTGGATCCTGAACGCGGTCGCCCTGCTGGTGGTGGCCTACCTGCTGCCCGGCATCACGGTGGCCTCCTTCGGCTCGGCGCTGATCGCCGCGCTGGTGCTGGGCCTGCTCAATGCCATCGTCAAGCCGTTGCTCATCCTGCTGACCCTGCCGCTGACCATCGTCACGCTGGGCCTGTTCCTGCTCGTGCTCAACGCCCTGGTGTTCTGGTGGGCGGGCTCGATCCTGAAGGGCTTCCAGGTGGACGGCTTCTGGTGGGCCGTGATCGGCGCCATCGTCTACAGCCTGGTGTCCGGCGTGCTGGCCAGCCTGCTGCTGCAATAAGGAATTCCGGGAAACCATGCCACATCCTGCAAAACCGGGGACGTCCGTCCTCAGTCTGGAATATTTTCCGCCCCGCGACATCGCCGCCCAGGAACGCCTGGTGCGCTCGGCCAAGCGCCTGGCGGCCCTGAACCCCGCCTACGTCAGCGTCACGTTCGGCGCGGGCGGGTCCACCCGCACGGGCACGGTCGACACCGTGCAGATGCTGCGCAACCTGGGCACCGACGTGGCGCCGCACCTGTCCTGCATCGGGGCCACGCGCGACGATCTGCGCACGATCCTGGACGACTACCGCAGCCGCGGCATCCACCGGCTGGTGGCCCTGCGCGGCGACCTGCCCTCGGGCATGGGGGGCGACACCGGCGACCTGCATCATGCCAGCGAACTGGTGCGCTTCGTGCGGGAACAATACGGCGACGCCTTCCACATCGAAGTGGCGGCGTACCCGGAAATGCACCCTCAGGCGGAAAGCGCCGAACAGGACCTGCGGCATTTCGTCGACAAGGTGCGGGCCGGCGCCGACGGCGCGATCACGCAGTATTTCTTCAATCCGGATGCGTATTTCGATTTCGTCGATCGGGCGCGCGCCAAAGGCGTCGACATCCCCATCACGCCGGGCATCATGCCCCTGACGAACTACACCCAGCTGGCGCGGTTCTCGTCCATGTGCGGGGCGGAAATCCCGCGCTGGATGCGGCTGCGCCTGCAGGATTTCGGCGACGACAAGGCGTCGATCCGGGCGTTCGGCGTCGACGTCATCACGAGCCTGTGCGCGCGGCTATTGGAAAACGGCGCCCCCGGGGTGCACTTCTACACCCTGAACAATGCGGATGCCGTGGTGCAGATCTGCGACCGGCTGCGGATCGGGGCGTGACGCTTCGCAAGGCCGGGCGGCGCGGCCCGAGCCGGCGCGGCGTTACAGTTCCGGGGCCGGGACGGCCCAGCCCTTGTCGGTCAGGACGGCGTCCAGACGGACGTCGTGCGGGGCCGGAACATAGGTTTCCGCGCTGAGATCCCCGCTGGCCCAGGCGATGCCGATGGTGGTGAAGGCATGGCCGGATGCCTGCAAGGCCGCCAGCGTGCGGTCGTAATAGCCGCCGCCGTACCCCAGGCGGTCGCCCTGGCGGGTGAAGCCCAGGGTCGGCACCAGGATCAGGTCCGGCGCGGGGGCGTCGGGGCCGTCGGGTTCCTGGATGCCGTAGGCGCCCGCGCGCATCGGCGTGTCCGGCGTCCAGCGGCGAAACGACAGCGGGGCCCCGGGGCCCGTCACCACGGGCAGGGATACCGTCAGGGATTCGTCCTGCGCCCACTGGCGCAGCAGCGCCTGCAGGGCGGGTTCGTCGGGCATGGACCAGAAGGCCGCGATGTGGCGGACGTCCGCCCGGCCCGCTTCGCGCAGGGCGGTCCGGCGGCCGGCCAGCCAGGTGTAGAGGCGGCCGCGGATCAGCAGGGCGCCCCGGTCGCGGTCGGCGGCGGGCAGGGCCGCGCGGCGTTGTTTCAGTCGCGTCCTCAGGGGGACTGCGTTATCCTGTGCGTTCTGATTCATAAGGCAAGCAGTAGCTGTGGAGTGGCGTGATGCGCGTGGACATTCTAAGGGATCCGGAACGTTTTGGCCGGGCCGGGCACGCCGGTTCTCCTGAACAGCCGGCGCCGCATGGGCGCATGCTGGCCTGGGGACTGGCGGCCGCGCTGGGCCTGAGCGGCTGCGCGGCGGCCCATGCGCCGACCGAGGCCGAGGCGCAGGCGGGCGAGGCCCCGCAGTCGGTGGTGGCCGCCAGCGGCCCCGCGGCCGCAGGGCAGGCCGCCCCGATTCCGGCGGCCGCCCCCGCAGTCCCCGTGGTGGCGCCCTACGTGGCGCCGGACGTGCCGCCCGACGCCCGGCAGGCCGTGCAGGATGCCTACGACGCCGTGCAGAAGCGCCGCTGGACGGATCTGGATCGCCTGGCTCCGCTGGCGGTCGGCGACCCCGTGCTGGGCCAGTATCCCCGTTTCTGGGCCTTGCTGCATCATCTGCAGGACCGCACGACGCCCGTGCCCGACGACGCCGTTCGGCAGTTCCTGCACGACAATCCGGGCACCTACCTGAACGAACGCATCCGCGCGGACTGGATCCTGGCCTCCGTGCGGGCCGGGAATTACGCGGGGGCCCTGGCCATCGAGCCGGTGGCCAATCCCTCGTCCGCCGTGCAGTGTTCCCTGCTGCTGGCCCGCCACCTGACGGGCAAGCGCGCCCGCGCCGCCGAGGTGATCGACGCCTTCAAGCCCAATTCGGATTGCTGGGAATTGCTGGATCAGGTGGCGGCCGATCATGTGCTCAGCCGCAAGGAACTGAACGGGCTGCTGCGCGACACCATGGAAGCCGGCAAGACCGCCGACATCAATCGCCTGGCCTCGGTGGTCTTCGACGATGCCGCGATGGTGCAGTTCGCCGCCCTGATGAAGGATCCGCGCAAATGGCTGGGGTCCCGGTCCAAGCCCCGCTCGACGACCGAATTCGAGCTGACGACGCTGGCCCTGGCCCGCCTGGCGCGCAGCGACGACCGGCCGGAGGCCGCGCGGTACGTCCAGGATCAATGGGCCGCCGTCATGCCCAAGGCCGATATGCAGTGGGTCTGGGGGCAGTTCGGGCTGGCGGCCGCCCTGAATGTCGAGGCCGACGCCGCCCGCTGGTATCGCCAGTCCGGCTTCATCCCCATGACCGATTACAACCACGCCTGGGAAGTCCGCGCGGAACTGCGGGCTTCGCCCATCCAGTGGGATCGGGTCGCGGCGGCGATCCGCAAGATGTCGGGCGCCCAGGCCGACGAACCCGTCTGGCGCTACTGGTACGGCCGGGCGCTGGCGGCTCAGGGCAATGCGCAGGCCGCGCGGCAGTATTACGAATCGATCGCCGGCGACCTGGGGTTCTATGGCCAGTTGGCGGCCGAAGAACTCGGCCGCACGCCGCGGCTGCCGGAAGCCCCCGCGCCGCTCGATCCCGCCTGGACGGCCCAGGCCCGGGCCAATGCCGGCCTGCAGCGGGCCATCGCGCTGTTCCAGCTGGGCTGGCGGCGGGAAGCCGTGCCCGAATGGAATTTCAACCTGCGCGGCATGAACGACGCCCAGTTGCGCGGCGCGGCGGAATTCGCGCGCTCGGAACACATCTACGACCGGGTGGTGAATACGTCCCTGCAGACGCAGCAGGTGGTGGATTTCAGCCAGCGCTTCATCGCCCCCTTCGAGGGCCGCGTGGCTGAGAAGGCCCGGCAGATCGATCTGGATCCCGCCTGGGTTTATGGCCTGATCCGCCAGGAATCGCGGTTCATCATGGACGCACGGTCATGGGTGGGAGCCTCGGGCCTGATGCAGCTGATGCCGGCCACGGCTAAATATGTGGCCCGCAAGATCGGCATGAAGGACTTCCAGCCGGGGATGGTCAACGATTTCGACACCAACACGGTCCTGGGCACCAACTACATGAACATGGTGCTGCAGGGGCTGGGCGGGTCCCAGCTACTGGCTACGGCGGGCTACAACGCCGGCCCCGGCAGGCCCAAGCGCTGGCGCTCCCAACTGCAGGCGCCGGTCGAAGGCGCGATCTTCGCGGAAACCATTCCCTTCACCGAAACCCGCCTGTACGTGAAGAACGTCATGTCCAACACGGTCTGGTACGCCATGCTGTTTTCCGGCAAGCCGGATTCCCTGAAGGCGCGGCTGGGCACGGTCAGTCCCCTGGACGGCATGCGGACGGCGCGGCCGTGACGGCCTGGGAAGATCCCGTCCTGAAGGACCTGGAAGTCTATGTGGTGGGCGGCGCCGTGCGTGACGCCTTGCTGGGACGGCCTGCGGGCGATCGCGACTGGGTGGTCGTGGGAGCCACACCCGAAATCATGGCCGCGCGGGGCTTCACTCCGGTCGGCGGGGATTTTCCCGTGTTCCTGCATCCCCGGACTCACGAGGAATACGCCCTGGCCCGCACGGAACGGAAATCCGGCCGGGGCTATCACGGTTTCGTCTTTCACGCGGGGCAGGACGTCACCCTGGCGGATGATCTGCGCCGCCGCGACCTGACCGTCAATGCCATTGCGCAGGCGCCGGACGGTGCCCTGATCGACCCCCTGGGCGGGGCGGCGGACGTCCGCGCCCGCGTCCTGCGGCACGTCGGGCCGGCCTTCGTCGAGGATCCGGTGCGCCTGCTGCGCCTGGCCCGCTTCGCCGCGCGGTTCCATGATTTTTCCATCGCTCCCGAAACCCTGGACCTCTGCCGCGCCCTGGTGCTCGACGGCGAGGTCGATGCCCTGGTGCCGGAACGCGTCTGGCAGGAATTCGCCAAGGGCCTGATGACGGACCACCCCGGCCGCATGTTCGACGTGCTGGCGGAATGCGGCGCCCTGGCGCGGGTTGCGCCCGGCCTGGTCTGGGATGCGGAGGTGGCCGCCGGCCTGGCGCAGGGCGCCGCGTGCGGCCTGTCTTTGGCTCAGCGGCACGCCTTGCTGTGCCGCGCGTCGGCCGGCGAACTGCAGGACCGGCTGCGGGCGCCGTCCGCCTGCCGGGATCTGGCGCGCCTGCTGCCGGGCGTGCTGGACCGCCTGGCGGGTATCTCCGGGCCCGCCGATGCGTCCGCTTTGCCGCCCACGCCGGGTGAGCCAAGTGCAGCGGGACTGGCGGGACGCGGCGCGGTGTCGCCGGACGACCCGGATGCCTGGCTGGCCTTGCTGGAATCCTGCGATGCCGTGCGCCGCCCGGACCGTTGCCTGGACTTGCTAGCGGCCGCCGCCTGTGTGCTGGACAGCATCGACCTGGCTGCCTGGGCGCAACGCCTGGATGCCATCCGCTCCGTGGACGCCGGGGCTGTCGCCCGCGCGGCCCGGGGGAATCCGGAGCAGATCCGGATTGGCTTGAGGGCTGCGCGGCTCCAGGCCTTGTTCGCGCTTGCCTGAATCCGCTGGAAGCGCCTGCGGGCCGGCGCGGGGACATCCGAAAAAGAGGACAATCTCCTTTTTCAAACCTTCACTTCAGCCGTGTCCGCTCTGCCACCGCCCGATCGCCCCGATCAACCCGTGCTGGTCTTCGATTCCGGCATCGGCGGCCTGACCGTCCTGCGCGAGGCGCGGGTGCTGATTCCGGAAAGACGCTTCGTCTATGTGGCCGACGATGACGGGTTTCCTTACGGCGGCTGGGCGGAAGATGCCTTGCGGGATCACGTGGTGGCGCTGTTCGGCCGTTTGCTGCGGGATCACGATCCGGCCCTGTGCATCGTGGCCTGCAATACGGCGTTCACGGTGGCGGGCGCCGCGTTGCGGGCGGCCTATCCGGACCGGGTCTTCGTCGGGACGGTGCCGGCCATCAAGCCGGCGGCCGAGCGCACCCGTTCGGGCCTGGTCTCGGTGCTGGCGACGCCCGGCACGGTGCAGCGCGACTATACCCATCGCCTGATCCAGTCCTTCGCGTCGCTGTGCCGGGTGCGGCTGGTGGGATCCACCCGGCTGGCCAGGATCGCGGAAGCCTACATCCGCGGCATGCCGGTCGGCGATGCGGAGATCCGCGCGGAGATCGCGGCCTGCTTCGTGGAGGAAGACGCGGCGCGCACCGACATCGTCGTGCTGGGGTGCACCCACTATCCTTTCCTGGCCAATGTGTTCCGGCGGCTGGCTCCCTGGCCGGTGGACTGGCTGGACCCGGCCGAAGCCATCGCCCGCCATGCCCGCAGCCTGTTGCCCGCCGCCGACCATGCCCTGCATCCGGACGCGGCGGACCGCGCCGTCTTCACCGGCGGCGCGCCGGATTTCCCCACGCGCCGGCTGATGAACAGCTTCGGCCTGGCGGTGGGTTGACGGGGCGTTCGGGCGGCGGGTCCCGGCGGGTGGCGGCGTCCCGGCCTACAGCCGGTCGCGCCGGTCGCCGCGGGCGAAGCCCAGCAGCGGGCCGTCCAGGCCGCGCCCCACGGCCAGCACCTTGAACAGTTCTCCCATTTCGGCCTCGGACAGCAGGGTGTTCAGGGCGGCCATCTGGCGCGCGCGCTGCGCCGGATCGATTCCTGGCGCCTGGATCAGGTCCGTCAGCCCCGCATTCATCAGGAACCGTGCCTGAGAGGTGTAGCCCATGACGTCCAGGCCGCCTTCCAGCGCGGCGTCCGCCATGGCGGTGAAGTCCACGTGGGCGGTGATGTCCTGCAGGCCCGCCAGGACCAGGGCCTGGTCGTGCGCATGATGGCGGAAGTGGCACATCAGCGTGCCGCGCAGGCGTTGGGGGTGGTAGTACTCGGCCTGGGGGAAACCGTAGTCGATCAGAACGGCGGCCCCGCGCCGCAGCCAGCGGCCCAGATCGCGGACCCAGGCCTCGGCCTGCAGGTTGATGTCCGACTGGTAGCCGGGCAGGGGCGGCATGCGGGCTGCGATGGTCGCCGCCGTGCCGGGATCCGCCGGCCGCGCCGCCCAGGCAAAGGGGCTGGCGGCATCCGGGCGCGCGTCGTGTTCGACACCCAGCGCGTCCAGACCGCCCTGGCCGTTCCAGCGGAACAGCGAGACGGGCATGGCGTCCAGGACTTCGTTGGCCAGGACGCAGCCATCGAAGGCCTCGGGCAGCGCATCCAGCCACTGCACCTGGTCTCCCCAGGGCGCCAGCCGTTCCTGCTGCCTGGCCCGCAGGTCGGCGGACAGTTCCAGAATCCGGTAGTCCGCCGCGATGCCCAGCGCCTGCAGGGCAGGGATCAGGGCGGCGGCCAGGGCGCCGGATCCGGCGCCGAATTCCAGCACGGTCCGGCTGCCGCTGGCCTGCAGGATCTGCGCCACCTGGGCCGCCAGCGCCTGGCCGAACAGCGGACTGGTTTCCGGCGCCGTGGTGAAGTCGCCGTCCCGGTGCAGCTTGGTGCTGCCGGCGCTGTAGTAGCCCAGGCCCGGAGCGTACAAGGCCGCCTGCATCCAGGACTCGAAAGGCAGCCAGCCGCCCGCCGCCCGGATCCGGTCCAGCAGCATGGCTTGCACTTGCAAGCCGTGGGCGCGGGCATCGGCATCGGGTTCGGGCAGGTTGGCGGGGATCCGGACGTCGGGCAGTTCGATCATGGGGCGAAGCATAGCAGCTTGGTCAGAGACGCATCGCCCCGGGGGCTCGTGAAGAGCGCCCGGGGCGATGGCGGTGCGGTGGCGTCGGCATCCTGTCCGGACGAGCCGGGCAGGATGCTGGACGCCGGGGTTCGTTCAGGCGAAGCGCGGGCGCTGGACCGGCTTTTTACCCTGGTCCTGGCGGGTCTGGCGCTTGAAAGCGGACTTGGCGCCGACTTTGTCGCCGCGCGGGCCGCGCTGGCCGTGATCGGCGCGGGCGTCGGGGCGGCGGGCGTGGCCGGGCCGGGAAGCGGCATCGGCGGCCGTCCAGTCGGACTGGCGCGCGCCGTGGCTGCGGGGGGCGCGGGCGGGACGCGTGTCGTCATCCATCTGCGGGCGCTCGCGGTGCCAGGGCTTGGCCGCGTCGGCGTGAGGGCGCGAGGCGGCGTCCCGGTCCTTGTGCCAGGGCTTGCGGGCGCCGTGGCTGGGGCCGGCGGCGTCGTTGCGGTCTTGCTGCCAGGGTTGACGGGCGCCGGAACGGGAACCGCCCGCCGCCTCGTCACGATCCTGCTGCCAGGGTTTGCGCGCGCCGTAGCCGGACCCGCTGGACGCCTCGTCGCGGTTCTGCGACCAGGGCTTGCGGCCTTGGTATCCGCCGCCGGGTTTGCCGCCGCGCGGCCGGTTCTGGCTCGGGCGATCCTTCCAGGTCGGACGGACCGACTGGCGCGGCTCCAGGCCCGGGATGGTTTCCATGGGGATGGACTGGCCGATGAATTGTTCGATGCGGCGGATCTTGTGGCGTTCGGCCGTCACGGCCAGCGTGATGGCCTGGCCGTCGCGGCCGGCGCGGCCCGTGCGGCCGATGCGGTGCACGTAGTCTTCGGCCTGCATGGGCAGGTCGTAGTTCACGGCGTGGGTGATGGTCTGCACGTCGATGCCTCGGGCGGCGACGTCGGTGGCCACCAGCACGCGCACGCGGCCGTTCTGCAGCAGGCCCAGGGTGCGGGTGCGCTGGCGCTGGTTCATGTCGCCGTGCAGGGCGGCAGCGGCGAAGCCTTCCTCGGACAGGTGATCGGCCAGGTCGTCGGCGCCGCGCTTGGTGGCGGTGAAGACGATGGCCTGGTCCAGGGAGGTGTCGCGCAGCAGGTGGTCCAGCAGACGCAGTTTGTGCGCGCGGTCATCCGCGTACAGCAGATGTTGCGTGATGTTGGTGTGCTTCTGCTGGGCGGAGGCGATCTCGACGCGTTGCGGTTCGTGCATCAGATTGGCGGCCAGCTTGGCCACCGTGCCGTCCAGCGTGGCGGAGAACAGCAGGGTCTGGCGGTCGTCCGGCGTCGCGCCGACGATGGTTTCGATGTCTTCGATGAAGCCCATGTCCAGCATGCGGTCGGCTTCGTCCAGGATCAGCGTCTGCACGGTGGACAGGTTCACGCGGCGCGCCTGCAGGTGATCGATCAGGCGGCCCGGGGTCGCGACCAGCACGTCCACGCGCTTGGACAGGGATTTGATCTGGGCGCCGTAGGGCATGCCGCCGACCACGGTGGCCACGCGCAGACCGTCCAGATGCTTGCCGTAGGCGCGGGTGGCGTCGGCCACCTGCATCGCCAGTTCACGGGTGGGCGTCAGCACCAGCACCTGCACGCCGCGCCCGCCGGGGCCGGTGCGGTGGCTGAGGTGCTGCAGCGAGGGCAGCATGAAGGCGGCGGTCTTGCCGCTGCCGGTCTGCGAGGACACCATCAGGTCGTGGCCGGCCAGCGCTTTGGGGATGGCGGCGGATTGCACGGAGGTGGGAGTGGCGATGCCCTGTTCCTGAAGAGCGGACACGAGCTTGGGGCCGAGCCCCAGAGAGTCGAAAGACATGATTTCCTTGGGCCCGCGAGAGCGGGCAATGGGTGCGGGGCGCGTCGGTGCGCAAGCCCGTCGGGTTGCTGCTGCGGATGTCTGCCGCAGAGTTCAGTCGCATGCGCCGACCGGATCAACCCAAAAGCGCGCGAAGATCGTGTTCCGTGTGAAGGTCCGAAGCCCGTCGATGAGGGGATTCGGGGAACACCTGGCGCCAAACCAAGGTCAGGAGGTCAGAAAACAAGCAATCAGCAAGTATAGCATAAGTGTTAACCCTTATCTGACAATCGGGATGCGGGTGTCGAATTTGCTGCGGGCTGTGGCAAAGAAGCTACGCACGTTGCGCACCCGGGGGTCTCCCGTCAGCCGGCGCAGGGCCAGATCCTGGTAGGCCGCCATGTCGGCGACCTGGGCCACCAGCACGAAATCGGGGCCGCTGCTGACCCGATAGCATTGCTGAATCTCGGGTTCGAGGACCAGGTCGGCCTCGACGGCATCCAGTTGCGCCGCCGCCTGGACATCCAGCGAGACTTCGATGATGGCGGTCAGCGCGGCGCCCAGCCGTGCCGGGTCCAGGATGGCGACCTGGCGCTGGATCAGGCCGCTTTGCGCAAGCTTGCGCACCCGGCGCAGGCAGGTCGGAGGGGATGCGTGCACGCGGGCCGCCAGGTCCAGGTTGCTCAGCGAACAATCCTGCTGCAGCTGGTCCAGGATGCGGCGATCCAGATCGTCGAGCGGCGGCGGGGCGGTGATATCGGTCATGGTCGGGCGCTCCTGTGGAGTCCGCAACGAATATGAAATTATATTTCATTGCATTTTGATTGCGAAATATTATTTCATAACAATGGAAAAATAGAAATCATATTTCTTGACCCTCGGGACACAATAGCGGCTGGACAGGGCCGGACGGCAATGGCAGGTTCTCCGCGTCCCGCAATTCGAATTTCAGGAGCATCCCTATGTGTGGCATCGTCGGCGCCGTTGCGCGTCACAACATCGTTCCCATCCTGCTGGAAGGCCTGCGCCGCCTGGAATACCGCGGCTACGATTCCTGCGGCGTGGCGGTGCATACCGGCACCGGCCTGCAGCGGGTGCGCAGCACCCAGCGGGTGGCGGAACTCGCCGCCCAGACCACCCAGGATCACGTCGAGGGGCTGACCGGCATCGCCCATACCCGCTGGGCCACCCATGGGGCGCCGCTGACGCATAACGCCCACCCGCATTTTTCCGGCCCGGAGAACGGCGCGCCGCGCATCGCGCTGGTGCACAACGGCATCATCGAGAACCACGACGTGCTGCGGGCGGAACTGCAGGCGGCCGGCTATACCTTCCACAGCCAGACCGATACGGAGGTGATCGCCCACCTGGTGGACCACCTGTATGACGGCGACCTGTTCGCGGCCGTGCAGCAGGCCACCCGGCGCCTGGAAGGCGCCTACGCCATCGCCGTGTTCTGCGCCCAGGAACCCCACCGCGTGGTCGGCGCCCGCCAGGGTTCGCCCCTGGTGGTGGGCCGCAGCGAGCAGGGCAACTATCTGGCCTCGGACGCGTTGGCGCTGGCGGGCACGACCGACCAGATCATATATCTGGAAGACGGCGACGTGGTGGACCTGCAACTGTCCCGCGTCTGGGTCGTCGACGCCCAGGGCCAGCCGGCGGAACGGTCCGTGCATACCGTCCAGATCCATACGGGCGAGGCCGAACTGGGTCCCTACCGCCATTTCATGCAGAAGGAAATCTTCGAACAGCCGCGCGCCGTGGGCGACACCCTGCAGGACATCGACGCCATCATGCCCGAACTGTTCGGCGACGGCGCCCACGGGGTGTTCAAGGCCATCGACCGGGTGCTGATCCTGGCCTGCGGCACCAGCTATTACGCGGGGCTGACGGCGCGGTACTGGATCGAGTCGCTCGCCGGGCTTCCGGTCAATGTCGAGATCGCCAGCGAATACCGCTACCGCACTAGCGTGCCGGACCCGCGCACCCTGGTCGTGACCATCTCCCAGTCGGGCGAGACCGCCGATACCCTGGCCGCCCTGAAGCATGCACGCAGCCTGGGCATGGAACAGACCTTGACCATCTGCAACGTGGGCACCAGCGCCATGGTGCGCGAATGCAAGCTGGCTTTCATCACCCGGGCGGGGGTGGAGATCGGCGTGGCGTCCACCAAGGCCTTCACCACCCAGCTGACGGCCCTGTATCTGCTGACCCTGGCGCTGGCGCAGTCCCACGGCCGGCTGGACGACGGCGCCGAGCAGCAGGCCGTCAAGTCCCTGCGCCACCTGCCGGCGGCCATTTCCGCCGTGCTGGCCCTGGAACCCCAGATCATCGCCTGGGCCGAGCGCTTCGCCAGCAAGGAAAACGCCTTGTTCCTGGGGCGCGGCATGCACTATCCCATCGCCCTGGAAGGCGCGCTGAAGCTGAAGGAAATCAGCTACATCCACGCCGAGGCCTATCCCGCCGGCGAACTGAAGCACGGCCCGCTGGCGCTGGTGACCGACGCCATGCCGGTGGTCACCGTGGCGCCGCACGACGAACTGCTGGAAAAGCTGAAGTCCAACATGCAGGAAGTGCGCGCGCGCGGCGGCGAACTCTACGTCTTCGCCGATGCCGATTCGCAGATCGTGGGCGCCCCGGGCATGCACGTCATCCGCATGCCCGAACACTACGGCAAGCTGTCGCCCATCCTGCACACCGTGCCGCTGCAGCTGCTGGCCTATCACACGGCCTGCGCCCGGGGCACGGACGTGGACAAGCCGCGCAATCTGGCGAAAAGCGTGACCGTGGAGTGATCGGACGGGCGTCAGAGGGACAGTCTGTCGAGCAAGCCGTACCAGGCGACGCCCGCCGAGATGTAGAAGCGCTGCAGGCTGCCGTGCAGCGGAATTTGCCTGAGCGGCGTGATCGGGAAGGGGAATTCCGTCTCGGCGCCGCCGGTCAGAAGCCGCGCCAGGTGGATGCCCATGGCCGTCGCGGCGGCCACGCCCCGTCCGTTGTAGCCCAGGGCGACCAGCATGCCGGGGGCCGGGCGGTGCACGTGCGGCAGGAAATCCCGCGTGATGGCGATGCGGCCCGCCCAGCGGTATTCGTAGTGGAAGGGGGCCAGCTCGGGAAAGATCCGGGTCATCGACCGCGCAATGTGGTCGAAGTCGCCCGGCCCGGCGGGGTCGTCGAACAGGCCGCGCCCGCCCAGCAGCAATCGCCCGTCCGCTTCCTTGCGCAGATAGATCAGCAGGCGCTCGGCCGTGGACAGCGTTTCTCCGGACGGCAGGATGTGGCGGCTCCGGTCGCCCAGGGCCGAGGTGGCGATGATGAAGCTGTTGGCCGGGAGTATGGTTTGCGCAAGCCCCGGCAGCAAGGCGTCGCTGTAGCCGTTCGTCGCCAGGACGACCTGCCCGGCGGTGATGCGGATGCCGCCGGGCAGAGTCGCCGCCCATTGCCTGCCCTGGCGTGAAAGCTGCGTGACGGGGCTGTCGCCGAACACCCTGACGCCCGCGGCCAGGGCCGCCTGGTAGAGGCCGCGCGCGTACGACAGGGGGTGCAGGCTGCCGGCGCGCCGGTCGATCCAGCCGCCGCGAAACGCGTGCGTCCCCGTCAGCCGCCGCGTCGCGGCGTCGTCCAGCGGGTCGGCCGGGTAGCCCCGGTCCTGCCACTGGCGCGCCCGGCGATGCAGCGCCAGGATGCCGGATGCTTTATAGCTGACCTGCAGCCAGCCGCTGCGGACCGGCTTGCAGTCCATCCTGTGCCGGTCGATCAGATCGAAGACCTGGTCGGCCGAGGCCGCGATGGCGTGGATGAGCTTGTCCGCCCGGTCGCCGAACATCGCGGTGAGTTCGTCGGGGTCGTATTTCAGGGTGGGGTTGACCTGGCCGCCGTTGCGGCCCGAGGCCCCCCAGCCGGGCTGATGCGCGTCGACCACCGTCACGGATGCGCCCGATGGCGCCAGGTGCAGGGCCGTCGACAGCCCGGTGAACCCGGCGCCGATGATCAGCACGTCCGTGTGGCGGCTTTCCTCGAGGGCCGGGGCCCGCGGTGCGGGGGTTGCCGTGTCCATCCAGTAGGAATCCGCGCCCGGATGGGCGCTCACCGAGCGGGGCTGCGGCATCATGCGTCCTCTTGGGCGTCGGGGTGCAGGACGCGTCTCAGGAAGTCCTGGGTGCGCGGGTTCTCCGGATGCCCCAGAACCTGTTTCGACGGGCCTTCCTCCAGGATGCGGCCGTCGTACAGGAAGCAGACCCTGTCGGACACTTCGCGGGCAAAGCCCATTTCGTGGGTGACGACCACCATGGTCATGCCTTCCTCGGCGAGGTCGCGCATGACGTGCAGCACGTCGCCCACCAGTTCCGGGTCGAGCGCGGAGGTCGGTTCGTCGAACAGCATGGCGTCGGGCTGCATCGCCAGCGCGCGGGCGATGGCGACGCGCTGCTGCTGCCCGCCGGACAGTTCGGCCGGGTAGGCGTCTTCCTTGCCCTTGAGGCCGACCTTGTCCAGAAGCTCGGCGGCCCTGGCGCGGGCTTGATCGACGGTCTCGCGCTTGACGTACACCGGGCCTTCGATGATGTTCTGCATGACGGTCCGGTGGCTGAACAGGTTGAAGCGCTGGAAGACCATGCCCAGGGAAGCGCGGATGTCGTGGATGTCCCTGGAGGCCTGATCGACCAGGCGGCCGGATATGCGGACTTCTCCGCCGTCGTAGGATTCGAGTCCGTTCAGACAGCGCAGGATGGTGGACTTGCCCGACCCAGAAGGCCCGATCAGGCAGACCACTTCGCCGGGTTCCACGCTCAGCGAGACGCCTTTCAGGACGGCGTGCTTGCCGAAGGATTTCTGCAGGTTGGCGACTTCAATCATGAGCCTTCCTCGTCTTGAGATGCGCCTCGATGCGGTTGAGCACCCAGACCAGCGGCAAACTCAGGACCAGGTACATGATGGCGACCATGGTATAGACGGTGGTGTTCTGGAACGTCGAGGTTGCGATCAGTTGCCCTTGGCGGGTGAGTTCCGCCACCGTGATGGTCGAGACCAGGGAGGAATCCTTGAGCATCATGACGAGGATGTTCCCGTAGGGAGGGAGCGCGATCTTGAACGCCTGGGGCAGGATGACCCGGCGCATCATGAGCGGCATGCGCATCCCGATCGCCTGCGCGGCCTCGCGCTGGCCCGAGTCGACGGCCTCGATCCCCGCGCGGAAGTTCTCGGCTTGGTAGGCGCTGTACGCGATCCCGAGTCCGATGACCCCCGACTGGAAGGCGCTCAGTTCGATGTTGAAATCCGGCAGCACGAAGTAGATGTAGAAGAGCTGCACGATGATCGGCAGCCCGCGGATGACGTTGATGTAGGTCTTTGCGACCGCTCGCAGCGCGGCGATGTGGCTGACACGAAGCAGCGCCACGAACAGGCCGATCGCGCTGCTGAGCAGGAACGACAGGATCGTGACCTGGACGGTGATGAGCGCGCCTTCCAGCAGGAGCGGCAGGAATTCGCGCACGTGCAGCATTGCTTCGTTCATACCGCCTCCTGGCGCGCCTAGATGCCCCACTTGGCGATGATCTTGTCCAGGTCCCCGTTGGCCTTGATCTTGGCGATGCCCGCGTTCAGGGTCTTGAGGAGCTTGGCGTCGCCCTTGCGAACCACCAGGCTGATGTGGCCCACCTGGATGGATACGTAGTGGGGGGCCAGTTCGACCCCTTTGAGGTTTCCGGTCTTGATCTGGTAGGCCATGATCGGCTTGTCGCCCAGTCCGGCGTCGATGCGTCCCAGCGCCAGGTCGCGGGCCATGTCCGCGATCGAATCATAGGTGCGGATGGCCTTGAAGCCGCCCTTCTTGGTCGCGATGTTGTAGTAGACCGTGCCCGCCTGCACGCCCAGAGTCTTGCCTTGCAGGTCGTCCAGCGATTTGATGTCCGCGGTTTCCCCCTGTTTGACGATGAGGCCGTCGCCGTACTTGTCATAGACGGGATCCGTGAAGTCGACCACTTCGGCGCGGGCCGGCGTCTGGATCATGGCGGCGGAGATGAAGTCGATCTTCTTCGTGGTCAGCGAAGGGATGAGCGCCGAGAAGACGGTTTGCGTGATTTCCGCCTGGTCGCCCGAAGCCTTCGCCACGGCGTTGGCGACGTCGACCATCATGCCTTCGATCTTGCCGGTCTTGACGTCGAGGAAGGTGAAGGGGATGCCGGTCGAGGTGGCGCCCACCTTGAGCGTTTCGGCGCCGGCGGGGGCGGCGGCCAACAAGCCGGCCGCCATGCACAGCGATGCGGCGGCGAACTGGATGAAGTGTGTGGTCCTGGCCATCGGTATGTACTCCGGATATGAGCGAGTCCCTGGAACATACTGGCGGGCGGCGCTCTGTTGTGACACAGCCGGGCTTGTTGTGCGACCCGTAGCCGGGCTGACCTCCGTTCAAAGATAGTGGGAGAGTGATCGCTTATGAATTGGTATAAACCACTAATCGCATTTAAGTAATCGATAAGCGATTATTTAGGCTGCGAGAAGCTATACTTCCACTGCCGCATCGAGAGGTTCTGGCCCATGGACAAGGAATCCGTCACCGACAAACTCTTCAACCAGTCCCTGGAAAAGGGCCTGGCGGTCCTGCGCGCCTTCGGGCCGACGCGCAGGACCATGACGATCGGGGAAATCGCCGACGTGGTGGGGATCAATCGCAGCTCCGCGCAGCGGATGGTGTACACGTTGCAGCAGCTGGGGTATCTGCGCACGCACAGCAAGACGCGCCGTTACCAGTTGACCGTCCGGTCGCTGCAACTGGGTTTCGACTACCTCAGCCTGCATCCGCTGATCGGCATCGCCATTCCCTTCCTGATCGAGCTGTCCAATTTCACCCAGGAAACGGTCTGCCTGACCGAGCCGGACGACGGGGAGATGGTCTATATCGCCCGTTTCGTCAGCGCCCGCTACATTCCCATCCACATGCCGACCGGCAGCCGGATTCCGATGTACTGCACGGGTTCCGGCCGAGCCATCCTGAGCGCCCTGCCGGAAGACGAGGCGCGGGGCATCCTGGATCGGCAGCCGATCCGGGCGCACACGGTCCATACCTGCACGGACGTGGAAGCGCTGATGGATGTCCTGCGCGCGGCGCGCGCGCGGGGCTACGCCTTCAACAAGGAAGAATTGTTCCTGGGCGACATGACGCTGGCGGCCCCCGTCCTGAATGGCGAGGGGCGGCCTGTCGCGGCCGTGCACGTGGTCGTGCCGACCAGCCGGTGGGCGCTGCGCGAGGCGGAGGAAAAGATGGCGCCCGCCTTGCTGGCGTGCGCCCGTTCGCTGACGAATGCGATGCGCACGGTCGGCGACTGACGGCGGCGCGATCGCGCCGGCCGGGCCTCAGGCGGCCAGCAGCGCTTCGATGTCCGCCTGGGCCTGCGCCAGGCCGCGTTCGCGGTGCTCGGGGCCCATGTTCAGCCCTTCGGCGCGCACGGAACGGATGTCGGTGACGCCCATGAAACCGAAGATCGATTTCAGGTAGCTTTCCTGGTGTTCCATGGCCGGGTTGGCGGAATAGATGCCGCCGCGGCTCAGCGCCAGGATCACCGTCTTGTCGCCCAGCAGGCCCACCGGGCCGCTTTCGGTGTACTTGAACGTGCGGCCGGCCTGGGCCACGCGATCCAGCCAGGACTTGAGCTGGGCGGGGATCGTAAAGTTGTACATGGGCGCGCCGATGACGACGACGTCCGCCTCGATCAGCTGGCTGACCAGGGCTTCGGAGACTTCGTTCTCGCGGCGCTGGACCTCGCTGAGCGTTTCGGCCGAGCCGGGCGTCCGGAAGCCGAGCGCGTCCAGCGACAGGGGCTGGGGCGCCTGGGCGGCCAGGTCCAGGTATTCGACCTGCAGGTCGGGATGCGCGGCCCGCTGCTGCGCCACGATGTCGTGGGTCAGGCGGCGAGAGACGGAATCGGAGCCGGTGATGCTGGAATCGATGTGCAGCAGTTTCATGGAAACACCTTGTCTGAATGATGGTCGGGACGATGACCTTTGATAGGCGATATTTTCCATTACGAACCGGAAATCGATAATATGTCTGCTGCGCCGTACAGTATTCTATTTTTGAGGTGAATCCGCCATGCAGGACCTGAATGACATGCGGTATTTCGCGGAAGTCGTGGAACATGGCAGCTTCGTGGGCGCGGCCCGCGCGCTGGACCTGCCGACCTCGCGCCTGTCGAGGCGGATCGCGAAGCTGGAGGCGGAGTTGGGGGTGCGGCTCCTGAACCGCACGACGCGCAAGCTGTCCCTGACGCTCGCGGGCGAGCAGTACGTCCGTCATTGCGTCGCGGTCCGGGAAGAGGCCGATCAGGCGCATGCGGAAATCTCCCGGATTCTGGCCGAGCCGCGCGGCCCGCTGCGGGTATCCTGTCCCGTCACGCTCGCCCAGTCGGTGATTGCGCTGCTGATCCCGGACTACCTGAAACGCCATCCGCTGGTCCGGCTGGAAGTCGAGGTCACCAATCGCGTCGTCGATCTGGTCAGCGAGCGCGTGGACATCGCGTTGCGGGTGCGCCAGAGCCTGGAAGACAGCGGCAGCGCCGTCATCAAGCGGCTGGGCCTGAGCCACGGCGTGCTGGTCGCCAGCCCCGAATTGCTGCGTCGTCTCGGCCGGCCGGTTCAGCCCGCCGACCTGGAGCGGTTCGATGCGGTGGGGATGTCGGCGCAGGCCGGCAGGATCCATTTCGCCCTGATCGGGCCGCAGGGCGCGCAATGCCAGGCGGTCTGCCGCGCGCCGTGCGTCGTGGACGATCTGCTGTCGTTGCTCGATGTCATCAAGGGCGGCGTCGGCATCGGCATGATGCCCGATTACATGTGCCGGGAGGACATCGCCCAGGGCCGCCTCGAACCCGTTCTGCCCGGAT
Source organism: uncultured Castellaniella sp. (assembly GCF_937988725.1). Lineage (GTDB taxonomy): Bacteria > Pseudomonadota > Gammaproteobacteria > Burkholderiales > Burkholderiaceae_B > Castellaniella. The sequence goes on from NZ_CALKHS010000003.1 coordinate 130,713, forward strand.
GGTCCGTGCCGTCCGGCATCGTGCATGCCGCCTACCTGTCGCGCCGCGGCATGTCGCCGGCCGTGCGCTCGTTCCTGGACTACCTGGGAGAATCCATGGGCTCCGATCCGGAGGACATGCCGACGCGGCCGGCGCCGGGGGTCTATTGATGCGCGCCGTCGGGGCCGGCGGGCGCGGCTGAGGATCCCGGCGGTTGCCGGTCATTCGCCAGGATGGGGGCGATGACGGACTGCGCCCAGTCCATGAACGCCAGGGTGCGGCGCGCCAGGTGGCGGCGCCCCTGATGGAGCACGGACACGGGCAGGGGACGGGGCCGGTATTCCGGCAGGATTTCCACCATGTCGCCGGTTTCGATCAGTTGCCGCATCCGGGCTTCCGGCGCCTGGATGATGCCGATGCCTGCAAGCGCCGCCGCTTCGTAGGCGTGCACGTGATTGACCGTGAGCGCCCCCTGCATGGGCAGCAGCCCGTATCCATCCCGGACAGGGTATTCGAATCCCGGGTCGTTCGCGCCCAGATGGCCGACGTAATGGACCATGCGGTGGCGGCGCAGGTCGTCCAGCGTGCGCGGCACGCCGTGGCGCCGCAGGTACGCCGGACTGGCGCAGCTGATGAAAGGCAGGCGGCCGAGCCGGCGCGCCGCCAGATTCAGATCGCCGAGTTCCCCGACCCGGAACACGCAGTCGAATCCGCCCCGCACCAGATCGACGAACTGGTCCGTGGTGCTCATTTCCACGTTCAGCAGGGGGTGCGCGTCCAGGAATTCGGGCAGGCGGGCCAGGATCATGGTCTGCAGGATCCCGTGGGACATGTCGATGCGGATGACACCGGACAGCGCCTCGTCGCCGCTCAGGAACAGGGTCTCCAGTTCTTCGAAGTCGGCCAGCAGGTCCCGGCACCGCTGGTAGAACGCCTCGCCGTCCCGCGTCAGGCGTACGCGCCGCGTGGTGCGGTGGAGCAGCCGCGTCCCGAGCCGGTCTTCCAGGCGGCGCACGGCGCCGGACACGGTCGCCTTGGGCAGCCCCAGGCTGTCGGCCGCCGCGCTGAAGCCGCTCAGTTCCGCCACGCGCCTGAACACTTCCATATCCTGGATACGGTCCATGATTGTCTCTTGAAGTCGAACAATGTTTTCTTGATTTGTGTATTTATATCATTCATCCCGTTCAATAGAATGACCACTGATTCAACAGACTGATACCGGAGGCATCCATGCATCAAACCATTTCGCTCATCACCGGCGGCAGCCGCGGCCTGGGCCGGGATGCGGCGCTCAAGCTGGCCGATCGCGGCAACGACGTGATCCTGACCTATCGCGCGGACCGGACCGCGGCGGACGAAGTCGTGTCCCGCATCCGGGACAAGGGGCGGCGGGCAGCCGCCCTGCAGCTGGACGTCAGCGACAGCGGCGGTTTCGCCGGATTCGCCGCGCAGGTCCGCGGCGTCCTGTCCGACCAGTGGCGCAGCACGGGCTTCGACCATCTGGTGAACAACGCGGGGATGGGGATCTATGCCGCGTTCGCCGACACCACCGAGGCGCAGTTCGACGAGCTGATGCGCACCCATCTGAAAGGCCCGTTCTTCCTGACGCAGGCCTTGTTGCCTCTGCTGCGCGACGGCGGCCGGATCCTGAACGTGTCGACCGGGCTGACGCGTTTCGCGTTGCCCAATTTCGCGGCCTATGCCGTGATGAAAGGCGGGATCGAAGTGATGACGCGCTACCTGGCCAAGGAGCTGGGGCCGCGCGGCATCGCGGTGAATACCCTGGCCCCGGGCGCCATCGAGACGGATTTCCACGGCGGCGCCGTGCGCGACGACCGGGACATGAATGCCTTCGTCGCCTCGGTGACGGCGCTGGGGCGCGCAGGCAAGCCGGACGACATCGGCGACCTGGTCGCCGTCCTGCTGTCGCCGGAAAGCCGCTGGGTCAACGCCCAGCGCATCGAGGCGTCCGGCGGCATGTTCGTCTGACGCTCACTTCGTGAAATTGAAGTCCGCGTTCCACTTCTTCAGATCATCCTTGGAATACTTCATGGAATCCTCGGTGCTCATGCGGAAGTACTGCGCGGATTTGATGGGAGGCAGCGTGACGCCCAGCACCGTGGGCGAGGCGACGTCCGATCGCGCCGGGTATTCGCCGAGCTTGGAGAACACTTCCTGGCCGCGCTTGGACAGGTTGTAGTTGATGAATACCTTCGCTGCCGCGACATTCTTGGCGGCGCTGGTCATGCCCAGGTAGTAGTCGTAGACGGCCACGCCCTCGGTGGGAACGATGAACGTGAGCGGCGCGTTGTCCTTGGTGGCCAGCACCCCGATGTCGCTGACTTTGACGGTCCCGACCGAGACCTCGCCCCTGGCCAGAGCGATGGCCTCCTGCCCGAGCGAGTTGTAGATCACCGGATCCTGGCTGGCGTATTTCTTGAAGTAGTCATCTCCCAGTTTCGACAGCATGAAGCGGTTCAGCGCCGCGGTGCTGCCGCCGGATCCCCCTTGCACGATGCCGATCTTGTTCTTCCATTTTCCGCTGACCATATCGGCCCAGGATTTCGGCGCGGACGCCTTGTCGACCAACTGGGTGTTGTAGCCGATGCTGTAGACGGAGTCGAAGGTCAGGTTGAACTGGCCCTGATCCAGGCTGAGTTCCGGGGTGCCCGCGATGACGGGAGGCAGGTACTTTTGCCATACCCCGGCCTTTTTCATCGCCTGTGCGATCGGGTAGTCGGAGGTGCGGATGACGTCCGCGCCCAGTTTCCCCGCCCCTTGTTCGGACAGGACGCGTTCGGACAGCTGGTTGGGGGTCAGGCGGATCATGCTGACCTTGACGCCGGTGTCTTTCGTGAAGTTGTCGATCAGCGCTTTTTCGGCGGATTGCACGTATCCCGTGTACAGACGCAAGGTTTCCTGTCTGGCCTGCTGGTACGTGGCGCCGTCGGCGATGGTTTCCCCCTCGATGACCAGGGCGCCGTCCGCCCCGTGCGCCACGGTGGCGTAGGCGGACAGGAGCAGGGCGGCGGAGAGCGCCGGCGCCAGATATCTTTTGGTGTGGACGGTGGATGTCATATGAAGTCTCCTTGGATGGAATTCAGCTTGCCAGGCTGTGTGGTTGGTTTTGACTTGCGCTGCGGCGTTTCTCCATCGAGCCCAGGACCTGCCCCAGGATGGCGATGCAGGCGATCACGATGCAGTAGTACACGCTGACGGACGCGGCGGCCTGGATCTGGCCGTTCTCGAAGTTCTCGAACACCATGATCGACAAGATGCGCGTGTCCGACGTGAACAGGAAGATGACGGCGCTCAACTCCCGCATCGACATCATCAGGAACAGCAGGAAGGTCGACGTGATGCCGACGCGCATCAGGGGCACCGTGATCGTCCGGACGGCGCGCGAACGGTTGGCGCCCAGCAGCACGGCGCTGTCTTCCAGGTCGTTGCCGATCTGCAGGATGGAGGCCGAAATGCCCTGATACCCCTGCGGGAAGAACACGGCGATGCAGGCGATCACCAGCACCCATACGGTGCCGTAGACCGGGATGGGAATGAACAGCCAGGTCCACAGCAGGCCCATCCCCATGACGATGGACGGAATCGCCAGGGGCGTCATGGCGATGAAATCGATCAGCCCCCGGCATCCGGAGATCGTGCGGTGCCGGATGTAGGAAGCCAGAAAGCTCAGCAGGGTTCCGAAGGCCGCGGCCAGCACCGACACGATGATGCTGTTGCGCAGGCCGACGTGAAAGTCCAGGGACTGCAGCGTGGCCGACAGCCTGTCCAGCGACAGCGCGCCGGGCTGCATCAGCTGCGTGATCTTGGTGAAGAAGGGCGACGCCTGCATGGCGGTCACCAGCAGCGCGAGCATGGGCAGCACGATCGAGATCAGGAAATAGACCAGGACGTAGCCCATGATCAGCCACTTGAAGCCGCCCAGGGGCACCTTGCGGGGAATGGCGCCCTTGCCGGTGACCGTGGTGAACTTGCGCCGGCTGACCACCCGCTGCTGCAGCACCGTGAAGATCAGCAGGCCGATGGTCAGGATGACGGAGACCGCCGCGGCCTGGTTGCTCTGCGCGGGCGTCGCGCTCATCAGGCGGTAGATGAACGTGGGCAGGGTGTCGACGCGTCCCGGCATGCCGACCACCTGCGCGGCCGGGAAGTTCTGCATGGCCAGCGCGAACACCAGGATGCCCGCGCCCAGGAGCGCGGGCAGCACCAGCGGCAGCGTGATGGTCCGCAGGGTGCGGGCGAACGACGCGCCGTGGACGGCGGCGGCTTCTTCCAGATCGCCACTCATCAGCACGAAGGAGCTGCGCATCAGCAGGAAGCCGTAGGGCGCGTAGTAGATGCCCAGGACGAAGATCAGTCCGCCCAGGCTGTAGATGTTGATGGCGAAGTCCAGGCCCAGGTTTCTCAGGGCCACGTTCAGGAATCCGCTGGACGGCGAGGCCAGGAAGGACCAGGCCAGCGCCCCCACCAGGGCGGGGATGAACATGGGCGAGATGCCGACGAAGAAAATGAAGCGTTTGCCGGGCGCGTCGGTGCGCGCGCACAGGAACGCCAGCGAACCGCCGACCAGCAGCGCGATGACGGCGGCGCCCAGGCCCACGCTCAGGGAATTCACGAAGGCGTTCGCCGCGTTCGGCGTCATCAGAGAGGCGAAGTTCGCCAACGTCAGGCTGCCGAGGCCCGAGCTGCCGGGGCGGGGGACCGTGGTCGAGAGCGACGCGAGGACCACCAGGATCACCGGAATCAGGCAGAGGACGAAGAGGACGGCGCTGATTCCCGCGACGGGGGCGTGGTCGCGCCAGTAACCACGCAGCAGGTTGGCGGCCTTCATGCGGGAAGCTCCGAGGGCAGGATCTGCGCGGCGCCCGGATCCAGGCTGACGGACACGCTGTCCCCGCTGTTCAGCACGGGGCCTTCGGACGTCAGCTGCGCGGCGCTGATCTCGGGGCCCTGGTCCAGCTGGATGGCATATTGCACGTATCCGCCCTGGAAGCTGGCGACCACGACCTTCCCGGGCCAGCGGTTGGCGGCGTCCCCGGCGGCGGGCGCCCGCGGGTCCGCCGCCTGGATGCGGAAGCTTTCGGGCCGCACGCACAGGCTCATGGCGCCTGTCGTCGCAGGCACGGGCAGGCTGGAATGCACGGCCAGCGCGTGGCCGGAAAGTTCCGCGACGTGGCGGCCCGGGTCGACGCGGGTGACGCTGCAGGGGAAGACGTTGGAGACGCCCAGGAAGTCGGCGATCTGCGATGTGATCGGATTGGCGTAGATGTTCTGCGGGGTGTCGATCTGCACGATGCGTCCGCCCTGCATGATGGCGATGCGGTCCGCCAGGGCGAAGGCTTCGCTCTGGTCGTGCGTCACGTAGATGCAGGTCAGGCCCAGCCGCAGCTGCAGTTCGCGCAGTTCGACCCGCAGGCGGTCGCGCAGCCGCGCGTCCAGATTGGACAGGGGTTCGTCCAGCAGCAGCGCGCCGGGTTGCATGACCAGGCTGCGCGCCAGGGCGACCCGCTGCATCTGCCCGCCGCTCAGCAGGCTGGCGCCGCGTTCCGCGAAGGCCTGCAGGCCCACGGTCGTCAGCGCCGCCGTCACCTGTTTGCGGATGTCTTCCTTGGCGATCTTCCGGGTGGCCAGGGAATAGGCGACGTTCTCGAAGACCGTCATGTGCGGCCAGATGGCGTAGGACTGGAACACCATGCCCACGTTGCGCTTGTTGGGCGGCGTGTTGACCCCCGCTGCGCCGTCGAAGACGGTGTCGTCGCCGATGATGATCCGGCCCGAGGTGGGGCGCTCCAGGCCCGCGACGCATCGCATGGCGCTGGTCTTGCCGCAGCCCGACTGCCCCAGCAGGACGATGGATTCTCCATCCTGGATCTGGAGGTCGAATTCGTGCAGGGCGGTGAATTTTCCGTACTGCAGCTTCAGTTGCTGGATTTCGATTTTCATGTCGACCTTACCTGTGCTGGCCGGGCAGGCGTCGGCATGACCCCGCGTCGGCTCGTGATGCGGAAGCGGGGCGATCCGCCGCGCGCGCCGCCGTTGCGGCGAAGGTGTGTCTCATTGTCTGTCTCCGTATTGTTGTCGTCTGTGTTCAGCGAGGGTCGGGAAAGTATGCATCCAGGGCGTGGGTGTCGTGGAGGAAGACCATGCCTTTCATGATCTTCCGCGCGGTCCGGATCACGCCGGCCCGGGCGATCCGGATGGCGTCGCCTTCCTGTCGGATGTCCAGGGCGATGTCGATATGGCCCGCGGGATGCAGGATGGAGACGCGGCTGTCGTCCCGGTGGTCCTCGCACATGCCGTGGGGGACGGTGCCCGGGATGGCGAAACAGCTGGCCAGCGAGATCGCCCCCGTCACTGCGTGGGCCTTGTGGCAGCGGTGGGGCGTCAGATAGCGGGACTGGATCGCCTGGGGACCCGCCGGACTGGCCAGGATGGGTTTGGGCACGACGCTGTGGGTGACGTCCCCCAGCCCCATGCGCCGTCCGGCCTCCAGCCGCAGGGCTTCGATGCGTTCCATCAGGCTCGCGTCCGCATCCAGCGCTTCCGGCGTTTCGTTGCCGGACAGCCCCAGGGCGCGGGCGTCGAGGATCATGACCGGGATGGCGACGTCGATGCAGGTGGCCGCCAGGCCGTCGATCATGTCGATGCGGGAGCCCGTCGGGAACAGGGCCCCGGTGCTGCCTCCCTGGACGTCCAGAAAGTTCAGGATGATCGGGGATCCCGTGCCGGGCACGCCGTCGATGTGCGCCTCGCCCTCATAGATCGGGCGGCCGTGGGGCGTCAGGACTTCCGCCTCGACGACCGTCCTGGCATTGACGTTGTAGATGCGGACCCGGGTGATGCCGTCCTGGGCGGGCACCAGTCCTTCTTCGATGGCGAAGGGGCCCACGCCGGACAGCAGGTTGCCGCAATTGGGGCGGGTGTCGACGATGGCCTGCTCGATGCCGATCTGCGCGAACAGGTAGTCCACGTCGCAGCCCGGGCGCGACGAGCGCGAGATGATGGCGACCTTGCTGGTCAGGGAATTGCCGCCTCCCAGGCCGTTGACCTGCAGCACGTGCGGGGTCCCCATGATCTGCAGCAGGGCGCGATCGCGCTGCGCGCTGTCGGCGGGCAGGTCTTCCGCCCGGAAGTAGAGGCCTCTGGAGGTTCCCCCGCGAAGCACGACACAAGGTATTGACGTTTCCATGGGGGTTATTATGTGGAAATCGCTAGTCAGTGGATTGCAATTTTGGCAATCATAGTTGCATGGCACGCATCAATTTCGATCTGCAGGAATTACAGGCTTTCGTCGCGGTGGCGGAGAAACTGTCGTTTCGCGAAGCCGCCGATTTCCTGAGCATTTCCCCGCCCGCGCTCAGCCGCCGCATTGAAAAGCTGGAAGGGCTGCTCAGCGCCCGGTTGTTCGATCGCAGCACGCGCCGCGTCGAGCTGACCAACGTCGGCCGTGTCTTTCTGGACCGGGCGCGCCGGGCGCTGGACGAGCTGGAAAAGGGGGTGCTGGGCATCGAGGACCTGGCCGCCCACTACAGCGGCGTCGTCACGGTGGCTTGCGTGCCGTCGGTGGCCTATTACTTCCTGCCCAGCGTCATCAAGACCTTCACGCAGCTCTATCCGAAGATCCGCGTGCAGATCCTGGACGAGGGCGCCAACACGGTGCTCAACGACGTCCTGAATTTCCGCGCCGACTTCGGCGTGAACTTCATCGGGACCCAGGAAACCGATCTGCATTTCGAGCCCATTCTCAGCGAACAGTTCGTCCTGGCGGTTCCCGCCAATCACCGCTTCGCCAGGCGCCGCCAGATCCGATGGCGGGAGCTGGTCGGCGAGCGCTTCATCACGGTGGGCAAGAACAGCGGCAACCGGGTGCTGCTGGATTCGGCCCTGGCCAGCCTTCCGGCCCGGCCGACCAGCTTCTTCGAGGTGGCCCACGTGTCCTCGCTGCTGGGGCTGGTCGAAGTCGGCCTGGGGGTGGCCGCCGTGCCCAAGCTCGCCCTGTCGGCGGAGAACCGCTCGACGCACAAGGGCATCGCCCTGATCGAGCCCGAGGTCTCCCGCACCCTGGGGCTGCTTTACCGCAAGAACAACGAACTCTCACCCACGGCGAGAGTGCTGTACGACCTGATCAAGAGCGAGGCCCTGCGCCGCTAGCGCCGGCCCGCGGCCGCCGGGGCGGGGGCTTGCGGCCCGGACGGGGTTTCCACCTGCTCGAAGTGCTGCTTGAGCGTTTCGTAGACATGCAGGGTCAAGGGACTGATCGTGTCCTTGCGCGTCCAGAGCCTGTAGGTGATGGGCGCGAGCGTGGGCAGGCCGTCCGCTTCCCCCAGCACGCGCATGTCGGCGCCCAGGAACTCGATGCTGCGCGCCGTGACGCCCAGCCCGGCCCGGACGGCGGCCTTGATCCCCACGAGCGTCGGCGCCAGGTAGTTGATGCGCCAGGTCAGGCGCGTCTGCTCCAGGGCCTGCAGCGCGATCTTGCGGAAGATGCTCCGTTCGTCGGCCAGGATGAGCGGCAGCGGCGAGCGCTTGTTGTAGGCGTAGTCCGCCGCGCAGATCCAGACGGTCGGCGAGGTGCGCAGGGCGAAGCCGTTCAGGCTGGCGTCCTGGCGGGTGGAGATGGTCAGGTCGATGTCCCCGGATTCGAGGGCGTCCATCAGGAACGGGCTGCGGTCCACCCGGATTTCCAGCCAGACCTTCGGCATCTGACGGGCGATGTGCGTCAGGATGGGCGGCAGGATCGTGTCCGCGACGTCCAGCGGCGCGCCCAGGCGGATCTGGCCTTCCATCTGCTTCTGGCCGACCGTGCGCAGCGCCTCGTCGTTGATGGCCAGCAGCCGGCGTCCGTAGTCGGCCAGTTGCTGGCCCTGGGGAGTCAGAACCCTGCTTCGCCCTTTCTTCTGGAACAGGGGGAATCCCATTTGCGATTCCAGGCGCTGCATCTGCTGGGTGATGGCGGACTGCGTCTTGAACAGGGTCTCGGCGGCGCCGGAAAATCTATTAGTTTGTTCAATGGTTACCAAAGTCCTGATCAGATTCAGATCCAGATTTTTCATAGGGAAATCCCTTGTTCGTCATGCACCGAGAGAGAGCATCTCTATAGATAAAAGATTAGCACCTCTTATGTTTTAGCCAACATAATTAATTTGTTCCCACCCTGATCCCCCCGTATATTTTTCTCATCCACAGGAGATTGAAATGACCCCAACACACGAAAAGCAGATGGCCGTCGCCCGGTTTCTCGATCTGGCCCGGGAGCAGACCGCGGGCGCCGTGACGCGCGAGAACCTGTCCGCCGTCCTGGATGGCCTGATCAAGATCGCGGCTCACCGGGAATGGTGGTCCGAAGATGAATATCCGAAGCCCGAGCAGGGGGAACTGCAGGCGCGCTACCTGATTTCCGAAGACGCCGACAGCACCTACGCCCTGTACTTGAACGTCATGCGGCCGGGCAAGAAGATCGTGCCGCACGACCACACGACCTGGGCCTGCATCGCCGCAGTGGAAGGCACTGAAACGAATTACCTGTACGAACGCACGGATGGCGGCAGCGAGGCCGGCCCCGCGACCCTGAAACAGACCGGCCAGATGCAGGTCGGTCCCGGCACGGGGATCGCCCTGCTGGCGGACGACATCCATGCGGTGCATATCGACGACGAAGGCGGCATCCGCCACCTGCACATGTACGGCCTGGCGCTGGAGAAGCTGCACAAGAGGCTGGCCTACGACATGGAGAGCAACACCTGCAAGGTCATGTCCGTCGGCGTCCAGACGCGTCGGAGCGGCAACTGATGACTTCCGTGTCACGGGCGTCCCTCCTGGCCAGACTGGGCCGGCCGTCGTCTGGCTGGGCCAATACGCCCATTGTGAAAGGCAGCACCTTCCTGTTCGACAACATCGCGCAGTGGCGCGAAGCCAGGACCCGCCGGCAAAGCGAGCGCGTGCTGTCGTATGGCGCGCGCGGCAACGAGACCGTCTATGCGCTGGAGGACGCCATCACGGCCCTGGAGGGCGGCTATCGCTCCAAGCTGTTTCCGACGGGCCTGGCCGCGATCGCGGCGACGTTCCTGGCCTATCTGAAGGCGGGCGATCACGTGCTGCTTTCGGACGGCGCATACCAGCCGGCCAAGCGGCTGTGCGCGGATCAGCTGAGCCGGTACGGCATCGCGCACAGCTTCTTCGATGCCCGGGATGCGGACTGGCGCCGCCACCTGCGCCCCGAGACCCGCATGGTCTATGTGGAATCCCCCGGTTCCCTGCTGTATGACATGTGCGATCTTCCCGAGATGTCGCGGGAATGCCGCCGGCGCGGGATCCTGCTTTGCGCCGACAACACCTGGGGCTCGTCCCTGAATTACCAGCCTCTGGAACTGGGGTGCGACGTCTCCATCCTGGCGGCCACCAAGTACCTCGGGGGCCATTCCGACGTCATGATGGGCTCGGTCACGACGCTCGAGGAGCACTTCCAGCCCCTGGAGGACATCAGCGTCAACCTGGGGCAGGTCGTCTCGGCCGAAGACGCCTTCCTGGTGCTGCGCGGCTTGCGGACCTTGCAGCTGCGCCTGGAACGGCATGCCAGCGGCGCCCTGGAAATCGCTGGCTGGCTGGGCTCGCAAGCCGCTATCCGCACGGTCTGGCATCCCGCCTTGCCCGGCGATGCCAATCACGCGCTGTGGCGGCGCGACGCCCGGGGCGGCAACGGCTTGCTGACGGTGGAATTCGATCCCGCCCTCGACCCGGAGCGGGTGGAACAGGCCATCGATCGCCTGGAATTCTTCGGCATCGGCTCGTCCTGGGGCGGCTACGAAAGCCTCGTGCTGCCCATCGAAGCCTCCGGCACCCGGCTGGCCCGGGAGGCGGAAAAGCCGGGATATCTGCTGCGGCTGCACGTCGGTCTCGAAGACCCCGCCGATTTGAAATCGGACCTGGAACGGCTGCTTGCCGCGCTGGGCTGAACGAACGATCCCTTAATTTGAAAATCCGATGATGAATCCGACCACTCCGCAATATGTTGAAGCGCGCCAGCTGAAGCGCTGGATCCATGATGGCGCCGAACTGGCCTTGCTCGACGTCAGGGAACATGGGCAGTACGGCGAAGATCACCTCTTCTTCGCGACGCCGCTTCCCTACAGCGGTCTCGAGCTTGCCGTCCTGCGCCTGGTGCCGCGCAAGGCGACCCGCGTCGTGGTGTACGGCGACGAGGCGACCGAAGGGGCCGTGCGCTCGTCGGCCGACGCGCTGCTGCGGCTGGGCTATTCGAACGTGCACATTCTGCGGGGCGGCATCGAGGCCTGGAAGGCGGCGGGTCATGCCACGTTCGCGGGCGTGAACCTGCCCAGCAAGACCTTCGGCGAACTTGCCGAGCATGCCTACAAGACGCCCAGCGTGTCCGCCAGCGAGCTGTACGGCATGTTGAACGACGGAAGCAGCAAGGTGGTGGTGCTCGATGGCCGCCCGATACCGGAATACCGGAAGATGAACATTCCCGGTTCGTATTGCTGCCCGAACGGCGAACTGGCCCTGCGGGCGCAGGAACTGGCGCCGGACCCGGACACCACCATCGTGGTGAACTGCGCGGGCCGGACGCGCAGCATCATCGGCGCCCAGACCTTGATTCATCTGGATGTTCCCAACAAGGTCTATGCCCTGGAAAACGGCACGCAGGGCTGGTTTCTGGAAGACCTGCCCCTCGAACACGGCTCCAGCCGCCTGTATCCCGATCACGTCGCCGAGTCGGCCCAGGCCGGGCTGCGCGAACGCGCGGCCCGCCTGGCCAGCCGGTTCAAGATCGGCGCCGTCGACGCCGGCCAGGTGCGCGAATGGCTGCGGGACGACGCGCGCACGGTCTTCCTGTGCGATGTCCGCACGGAAGAGGAATTCAATGCCGGGGGCCTGCCGTCACTGGTGCAGCACGCGCCGGGCGGTCAGCTGATCCAGGCCACCGACCAGTATCTCGGCGTCCGTGGGGCGCGGGTGGTCCTGTGCGACCTGGACGGCATCCGCGCGCCCGTCGTGGCCAGCTGGTTGAAGCAGCTGGGCTGGGATGTCTGCCTGCTGAAGAATCCCGAGGCGCTGGGCGAATTGCCCCAGGCCCCTTCGTACGCCCCGGACCTTGGCCACACGACGATCCTGTCCGCGGATCACCTGGCGGAATATGTGCGGTCCCATCCCCAGGCCCTGGTGCTGGACGCCCGGCCCAGTTCACAATACCGGGCCCTGTCTCTTCGGGACTCCGCGTGGGTGATCCGGCCCGCGCTGGCGACCCATGTCGATGACGCGGCGTCCGGGCCCGTCCTGATCCTGGGCGCCGGGCTGGCGGCCCTGAGCCTGCTGGCCCGGGACCTGGAAGAGGCGGGTTGCCGTTCGGTCGCGCTGTGCGTCGTGGATGCGGCCGGCCTGAAGGCCAGCGGGCTGCCCCTGGTGGCCGATGGCGATCGCCTGCCGGATTCCGCCTGCATCGACTATCTGTTTTTCGTGCACGACCGTCATGATGGCAATAAAGAGGCGGCGCGGAAGTATCTGGAATGGGAAACCAATCTGGTCGCCCAGCTCGACGAGCAGGAGCGGAACACCTTTTCAATCGGCATTTAGTGCCTGTACAGGAGACAAGACATGACAGATAAATTCAAGAAGATTGCGGCATTTTCCATCCTGGCGCTGATGGCGGGGTGGGCGGGGAGCGCGTCCGCGAACCGGCTCGACGACATCAAGCAGCGCGGCACGCTGATCTGCGGAACGCAGAATGCGAGCTCGCCATACGGGTTCCAGGACCCGAAGACCCGCGAATACGTCGGCTACGACGTGGACATGTGCCAGGCGATCGCCAAGCAGCTGGGCGTCAAGCTGCAGCACAAGCCGCTGTCGACCGAGGCGCGCATCCCGGAAGTCAAGATGGGGCGCGTCGACATCGTGGCGGGTTCGGTCGCGTGGCTGCCGAAGCGGGCCGAGCAGGTGGACTTCAGCCTGCAGTACCTGCAGGGCTACATCAAGGTCCTGGTCAAGGAAAACGCGGGCATCAAGACGCTGGCGGATCTCAAGGGCAAGAAGGTCTGCGCCTCCTCGGGCTCCAGTTCGGCGGCGATCGCCCAGAAGGTGCTCAAGGGCACCGACGTCCTGACGTTCCAGAACATTTCCCAGTGCTATCTGGGGCTGCAGAACGACAAGGTCGCCGGCGTGACGGCCGGGGAACTGGTCCTCCTGCGATTCGCCAACGATTCCAAGGGAACCGATTCCCCGACGACGCTGGTGCCCGAGCCCACCTATACCGAGCATATCGGCATCATCATGAACAAGGGAGAGCCCGAGCTCAAGAAAGCCGTCGATCAGGCCATCCTGGACCTGGACAAATCGGGGGAGTTGACCGGAATCTTCGACAAGTGGATGGGCGCCGGCTCGATTTACAAGCTGACGCGCAGCTTCAAGGTCGGGCCTGTCGACGCCGACGTCGCTTCTAAATAACAGCGAGGAAGGGGCGCAATCGCGCCCCTCGTGATTCATGGACCTGTCTTTTTCAATGCTCTCCGACCCGGAGCTGCTGCGCATGCTCGCGGATGGGGTGGCCACCACGCTGCGGCTGTTTGCGGGGGCCTTCGTGTGCGGATTTTCCATCGCCCTGCTGCTGTCCGCGATCAATCTGGCGCCCTCGCGAATCGTTCGCGCAGTGATCGCGCTGTACGTGGAATACCACCGCAACGTGCCCACGGTCGTCCAGATCATGGTCTGGTACTTCGGCATGCCGGAGGTGCTGCCGCAGGCGATCCGGCTGTGGATCAACCAGGGCAATACGGAATTTTCCTTCGCCCTGATCGCGCTCTCCCTGAACGTCAGCGCTTATTACTATGAAGACATCCGGTCGGGCATCAAGGCCATCGCCCGGACGCAGATCGAAGCGGCCCGCGCCATCGGCCTGGGCGCGATGCAGGCCCTGAAATATGTCGTCCTGCCGCAAGCCGTGCGGTACGCCGTGCCGCCCATCATCAACCGGTCGCTCATCCTGTTCAAGGACACCAGCCTCGCCATGGTGATCGGCGTCACGGAGCTGACCTATCAGGTCAAGAAAATAGAGAACGCCACCTTCCAGACGTTCCAGATCTTCGTGATCTCGACCCTGATCTATCTGGCCATCTGCCTGCTGATCAGCGCCCTGGGCGCGCAGGTCGCGCGCCGGTACCCCGCCAACTTCAAGAGCTGACCGATCATGATGGATTTCCTGCATACCTACGGCATGATGTTCCTGGTCGGCTCATGGCCCAATGGCCAGGTCGGCGGCTTCGCGGGGACCTTGCTGCTGGCGGGCCTGGGGCTGGGGCTGGCCTTTCCGTTCGCCTTGCTGATCGGCATCGCCAGAACGTCCGGCATCCGGTCCGTCAAGACGGTCGCCACGATCTGGGTGTATACCTTCCGGTCGATCCCGCTGATCATGATCATCTTCTGGGCCTACTTCATGCTGCCGGTGCTGACGGGCATGGAGATCCCGCCCTTTTCGACCGCATTGTGCGCCATCGTCGTGTATGAATCGGCGTTCCTGGCCGAGATCATCCGGGCCGGCCTGGAATCGCTGCCCAGGGGGCAGGTCGAGGCATCGCGGGCGATCGGCCTGGGCTATTTCAAGACGCTGACGTCCATCCAGCTGCCGCAGGCGCTGAGCAACATGATCCCTTCGCTGTTGAACCAGTTCGTGTCGACGATCAAGGCGACCTCGATCGTCTACATCATCGGGGTCCAGGAGGCCACCTTTTCGGCGCAGCAGATCAACAGCATCGAGCTGACCGGCACCCTGCGCACCTACCTGATCCTGGCGCTGTTCTATTTCCTGCTCTGCGCCCTGCTGTCCAGGCTGTCGAAGGTCCTGGAAACCCACCTGTACAACAGGCGCATGGGCGTCGCGGCATGACACACAATGGAGAGACAAATGATCCAATTCGAAGGCGTGAACAAGTGGTACAAGCAGTACCACGCCCTGAACAACATCTGCGGCGAAGTCAGCCAGGGAGAAGTCCTGGTGGTGTGCGGGCCTTCGGGCTCGGGCAAATCGACCATGATCCGCACCATCAACCGCCTGGAGGAAATCCAGGGCGGCACGATCCGGGTGGAGGGCCGGGATGTGGCCGACAGCAGCCTGGACATCAATCGCCTGCGCGCGGGCATCGGTTTCGTATTCCAGCAGTTCAACCTGTTTCCGCATCTGTCCGTGAAGGAAAACATCGCCTTGTCGCCGATCAAGGTCGGCGGCATGTCGCGCAAGGATGCCTATGCCCTGGCGGAAACGCTGCTCGAGAAGGTCGGGCTGGCGTCCAAGCTGGATGAAATGCCGGCGAATCTGTCCGGGGGACAGCAGCAGCGCGTCGCCATCGCCCGCGCGCTGGCCCAGAAGCCGCCGCTGATCCTGTTCGACGAGCCGACCAGCGCGCTGGATCCGGAAATGGTGGGCGAGGTCCTCAGCGTCATGAAGACGCTGGCCGCGGACGGGATGACCATGGTCTGCGTCACGCACGAAATGAATTTCGCCCGCGAGGTCGCGGACCGCATCTGGTTCATGGACCAGGGCGAAATCCTGGAAGACAGCACGCCGGAATCCTTCTTCAATGCCCCCAGGCATGACCGGGCCAAGAAATTCCTGGCGGACATCCTGCACTAAGAGCGCAAGGCTGCGGCGCCCCTGGCGAATGCGGCCCGGTACCGCCACAGCAGCATCAGGCAGATGCTGGCAGGCGCCATCAGGGTCGCATAGGCGAATCCGTAGCTGCCGGACAGCGACGCGATCCAGCCGAAGATCGGCGGTCCGACGACCACCCCCAGGAAGGTCATGGCCAGCGTGCCGCCGGTGGCGACGCTGGCCTGGCCGGCGGGGGCCTGGCGGGCGACTTCGGCCAGGTACACGCCGTTCCAGCCGATGGCGCTGCCGCCGAACAGGCACAGCACCACCAGCGCGACGGCATCCGAGTCGATCATCCGCAGCAGCGGGGTGCAGAAGGCGCACAGGGCGATCAGGGCGGACAGGCCGGCCAGAGTCCTGACGGGACCGAAGTAATGGTCCGACAGGTAGCCCCACAGCAGGCGGCCGCCGACGCCGGCGGCCTGGGACACCGCCAGAATGAAGCCGGCCGCGATCAGGTCCATCCCCAGGTCGTGGTTCAGGAACGTCACCAGGTACGAGGTCAGGGAAAGCTGGGCGATGGAAAACAGGAAAGAGACGCCGGCCAGCACCGCCAGGCTGCGATGGCTGAAGACCAGCTTCAGCGGCCCGATCAGGCCGTTGCCGGCGGACAGCTTCTGCCTGGGGTCCTGGTCCGCGTCCAGCGCCGGGCGCAGGGGCTGGATCGCCAGGGCGCACAGCAGATTGGCGGCGGCGACGATCATGAAGGCGGCCTGCCAGCCGGTCCAGTGGGCCAGGCCCGGCACGATCAGGCCGGCCAGCACGCCGCCCAGGGGAACGCCCGTCTGCTTGATCGAAAAGACGAAGGACATGCGGTGGGCGGGCGTGGTGCGGGCCAGCAGGTGGGAACTGGCCGGCGTGATGGGGCCGTAGCCCAGCCCGACCAGCAGGGCGCCGACGGCCATGACAGGCACCGAGGGAATCGTGCACAGCAGCAGACCCAGCGCGCACACCACCATGCCGGCCTGGCTGGCGCGGATCGCGCCGTAGCGCCGGGTGGCGGACCCGGACAGCAGGCTGGCGGCCATGGCGCCCAGGTAGGCCAGGGCCACGTAGACGCCGACGTAGGCGGCCGGCACCCGCAGCACGTCCGCGATGACCGGGGCGATGGCCGGCAGGGTCAGCAGGGACATCGACACCAGCGACTGGATGGTCAGGGTGGCGGCCAGCGTCAGCGCGGACGATGCGAGGGGAGGAGCGGAATCAGTCGCAGTAGACACAATGGATCACGTCGGGCCTTGGTGCCGTCAAAGGGGGGCGGGCGCGCCGAGCCGGGGGTGGAAGTCCCCGACCCGCGCCGTATCCGCCAGGCTCCAGACCCGGTCGATCAGCGCATCCAGGTCCGCGTCGCTGGCCACATCATGATAACGCCCCAGGCGGCGGACTTTGTCCTCGATCTCGGAGCGGCTCAAGGTGTTGTCCGGATCGCCCTTGGGGGTGTCGATGCGGCCGTGCAGGGTCTGGCCTTCGCGCGTCATGACGGTCACCTTGCCGAGCCAGCGCCGCGGGTAGGCGCCGTCCACTTCGGGATCCAGCCGCATGGTCACGCGGGACCGGAAAGCGGCGATGTCGGGATCGGCGGGGGCGTCGTCGAATTCCTGCAGGCCGGCCTTCCGGTGCTTGGCGATCAGGCCCAGCACCGTGCCCATGGAAAACTTCGATTGGTGCACCGTCGTCGGGTTCACGACCGGCCCCAGGACGTCGATGGCGCCCTGATGGACGTGCGCGGTCACCTGGGCGATGTCGGCGATGTCCAGATCGTGCGCCTGCACGACGGACAGCAGCGCGTCGGCCGCCGGATGGGTGTGGCGGCAGGATGCGTGATATTTGAAGGACGTTTCCAGCAGCGCCCAGCGCGAGCCCAGGCCGTCGGTCAGGCGGGCCGGATCCGCATCGCTGGACATGCCGGCGGCCATTCCCTGGGGGCCTTCCAGGATGCGGCTCGCGCCGGTGAAGCCTTGCGCGGCCAGCCAGGCGGCCATCAGGCCGTTGGCGGCGGCGCGGGCCGTGTGCAGTTGCTTGGAATCCGCGCCGTCGCGCAGGAATTCCCACAGGCCCCCCGCCTGGGTGCCGGCCGAACCCAGGGCGTGCAGCATCCGGGCGGCGTCCAGTCCCAGCAGCTTGCCGGCGGCCATGGCGGCCGCCGGCGCCCCGGCCGTGCCGGTCGTGTGGAAGATCGTGTAGTGGCTGCGGCCCAGGAATTCGCCGATGCGGATGCCGGCCTCGTAGCCGGCCACGATGGCCGTCAGCAGCTCGCGGCCCGAGGCCCCGCGGGCCTGCGCCATGGCCAGGGCGGGCGGCATGACGACCGCCCCCGGGTGGAAGACGGACCCGTTGTGGACGTCGTCCTGTTCGACCATGTGGGCCGCGGCGGCGTTGCTCATGGCGGCGAAGACCGGGCTGGTGCCGCTGCGGGTGACCAGGTTCTCCGACGGCCCCTGCTGCGGCCCCATGGCCTGCCCGTACTGGGCGATGGCCCGGACGGCGCGCCCGCCCGACCCGGCCAGCATGGAGCCCAGGCAGTCCAGCAGCAGGTCTTCGGCCCGCCGCAGCACGGGGGCCGGGATCTGCTCGTAACGGAGATCCGCCAGGAAGCGGGTCAGTGTGGCGCTGGGATGGGACATGATGTTCCTGTCATGAAAAGTCGGGTGAAGCCGGCGTTGCCGCGAGGCGCGCCGGAGCGCCCCCCGCGAAGGCGTATGGAGCGACTTTGCTTGATCGGGAATTTTTTGCCTATTATTGTTTGCTGAAGACTGGCTTCATCAAACCATAAGGGATCGGCATTCCATGGCGACACGGTTCGACCTCACCGACATGCAGCTCATGGTCAACGTGGCCGGCGCCCAGAGCCTGACCAAGGGCGCGGAGCGCACGTTCCTGTCGCTGCCCGCGGCCAGCAACCGGGTCAAGAGCCTCGAAGAGGCGCTGGGCACGGACCTCTTGTATCGCGGCAGCCAGGGGGTGACCCTGACGCCCTCGGGCGAGGTGTTCGTCAAGCACGCCCGCACGGTGCTGCGCCAGCTGGAACATCTGCGCGGCGAGATCCAGGAATACGCCAAGGGCATCAAGGGCCGGGTCCGGGTCTATGCCAACACCACGGCCATGAATGAATTCATCCCCGCCGTGCTGGGCCGCTATCTGGTCAGCCATCCGGACGTCAATGTCGAACTGCGCGAGCGGCTCAGCTACCAGGTCGTCAAGGCCGTGGCCGACGGCGTGGCGGACATCGGCATCACGGCCCAGGGCAACGGCGGGGCGGGGGTCCGCTACCTGCCGTATCGCAGCGACCGGCTGGTGCTGGTCACGTATCCGGACCATCCCCTGGCCGGGCAGGCCGCCTGCGCGTTCGAGCAGACGCTGGGCGACGATTTCATCAGCCTGTTCGAATCCAGCGCCATCCATTCCTTTCTGCTCAAGGCCGCCGAGGACCTGGGCCGCATCCTGAAATTCCGGGTCGAGGTCGGCAATTTCGAGGCCGTGTGCCGCCTGATCGCGGCGCGGGTGGGCATCGGCGTGATCCCCCAGTCCGCCGCCTTGCGCTATGCGCAGACCCTGCCGATCCGCATCGTCGCGCTGACGGATGACTGGTCGCTGCGCAAGCTGCACATCTGCTGGCGCGAGGCGGGGGAATTGCCGGTCTTTGCGCGGGAACTGGTGGATCTGCTGGTCAGCGACGCGCGGGACGACGCGCCCGCCTGATCTCCAAAAGGCCTGGTTTGGCAAAACAAAATTGCCTGTCCGGACCGATTCCTGCATCCTGCCTTCTCTTCTTCACCATAGGGGCTGTGCATGTTCGACGCTGCGGGACACCATCAGGACATTCGCGATGCGATTCGCGATCTGTGCGCGCAATTCGGCGACGAATATTTCCGGCGAGTGGACGAACAGCGCGGCTATCCGGCGGAATTCGTCGACGCGCTGACCCAGGCCGGCTGGCTGGCGGCCCTGATTCCGGAAGAGTACGGCGGCTCCGGCCTGGGGCTGACCGAGGCTTCCGTGATCATGGAGGAGATCAACCGGGCGGGCGGCAATTCGGGCGCCTGCCACGGGCAGATGTACAACATGGGCACGATCCTGCGGCATGGCTCCGAGGCGCAAAAGCGGCAGTGGCTGCCCAAGATCGCCAGCGGCGAACTGCGCCTGCAGTCCATGGCCGTCACGGAACCGACCACGGGCACGGACACCACAAAGATCAAGACGACGGCCGTGAAGAAGGACGGCCGCTATGTGGTCAACGGGCAGAAGGTCTGGATTTCCCGGGTGCAGCATTCCGACCTGATGGTCCTGCTGGCCCGCACCACGCCGCTGGATCAGGTCCGCAAGAAATCGGAAGGCATGTCGATCTTCATGGTGGACCTGAAGTCCGCCATCGGCCATGGCCTGACCGTGCGGCCGATCCTGAACATGGTCAATCACGAGACCAATGAGCTGTTCTTCGAAGACCTGGAAATCCCGGAGGAAAACCTGATCGGCCAGGAAGGCAAGGGCTTCAAGTACATCCTGGACGGCCTGAACGCCGAACGCACGCTGATCGCCGCCGAGTGCATCGGCGACGGCTACTGGTTCGTGGACCGGGCGAAGAAGTACGTCAGCGAGCGCATCGTGTTCGGCCGCCCCATCGGCCAGAACCAGGGGGTGCAGTTTCCCATCGCGAAGGCCTTCGTCAACGTGGAGGCCGCCAGCCTGATGCGCTACCAGGCCTGCGCCCTGTTCGATGCCCATCAGGATTGCGGCGCCCAGGCCAACATGGCCAAGATGCTGGCGGCTGACGCATCCTGGGAAGCCGCCAACGCCTGCCTGCAGGCCCACGGCGGATTCGGCTTCGCCTGCGAATACGACATCGAGCGCAAGTTCCGCGAAACCCGCCTGTACCAGGTGGCGCCGATTTCCACCAACCTGATCCTGTCGTACGTCGGCCAGCACGTGCTGGGCATGCCGCGTTCGTTCTGAAGAGGTCATCATGCTGCCCTTGCAGGACATCACGGTCATCACCCTGGAACATGCCATCGCCGCGCCTTTCTGCACGCGCCAGCTGGCGGACCTGGGCGCCCGGGTCATCAAGATCGAGCGGCCCGGCGTGGGGGATTTCGCGCGCGGCTACGACGAACGGGTGCGCGGCCTGTCGTCGCACTTCGTCTGGGTGAACCGGTCCAAGGAAAGCCTGGCGCTGGACGTCAAGCAGCCGGCGTCGGCGGACGTCATCGAGCGTCTGCTGGAGAAGGCCGACGTGCTGGTGCAGAACCTGGCGCCGGGCGCCGCCGCGCGCCTGGGCCTGTCCTTCGAGGCCCTGCACGAGCGCTTTCCCCGCCTGATCGTGTGCGATATTTCGGGCTACGGCAATGACGGTCCGTACCGCGACAAGAAGGCCTACGATCTGCTGATCCAGAGCGAATCCGGCTTCCTGTCGGTCACGGGCTCGGCGGACGAACCCGCCAAGGCGGGCTGTTCCATCGCCGACATCGCCGCCGGCATGTATGCCTACACCAACATCCTGGCGGCGCTGATCGAGCGCGGCAAGACGGGGACGGGGCGCCATATCGACGTGTCCATGCTGGAGAGCATGGCCGAATGGATGTCCTACCCGATGTATTACGGCTTCGACGGCGCCCCGCCGCCGGCCCGCAGCGGGGCCTCGCATGCCACGATCTATCCCTATGGCCCCTTCACGGCAGGGGATGGCAAGACCGTGATGCTGGGGCTGCAGAACGAGCGGGAATGGCAGGTCTTCTGCGACAAGGTCCTGCGGCAGCCGGACCTGGCCGTCGACCCGCGCTTTTCAAGCAATTCCCGGCGCTCGGCCGCCCGCGCCGAATTGCGCGCCCTGATCCTGGACGTCTTCGCCGCGCTCAGCATCGATCAGGTCATCGCCCGCCTGGACGAGGCCCGGATCGCCAATGCGCAGATGAACGACATGGCCGATCTGTGGGCGCATCCGCAGCTTCGGGCGCGGGGGCGGTGGACGACGGTCGACAGTCCGGCGGGCGCGCTGCCCGCGCTGTTGCCGCCCGGCGTCGGCGACCCCGCAGAAACCCGGATGGGCGCAATCCCGGCCTTGGGCGAACATACCCGGGCCATCCTGCAGGAATTGGGCTTCTCGGACGACACGCTCTGAGCGCCCGATGATCCACCGGGTCCTTGCCTCACCGGACCCTCACACAGAGCCTGGCAGCTGGAACGATCAGCTGGCTGACCCGGGCCGATACATCACCTTCAAGGAGACAAATCCATGCAATCCCGCACACTCACCCGCCTGGCGCTGGCCCTGGGCATCACGCTGTCCGCCAGCCTGGCGGCCACGGCCGTCCAGGCCGCGCCCATCGTCATCAAGTTCAGCCACGTGGTGGCGGCGACCGCTCCCAAGGGGCAGGGCGCGCTGAAGTTCAAGGAACTGGCCGAGGCCGCCCTGCCGGGCAAGGTCGAAGTCCAGGTCTTCCCGAATTCGCAATTGTTCGGCGACGGCAAGGAAATGGAGGCCCTGCTGCTGGGCGACGTGCAGCTCATCGCGCCGTCGCTGTCCAAGTTCGACCGCTACACCAAGAAGCTGCAGATCTTCGACCTGCCGTTCCTGTTCGACGACATGGACGCCGTGGACCGTTTCCAGGCCAGCCAGGCGGGCCAGAGCCTGCTGAATTCCATGACGTCCAAGGGCATCAAGGGCCTGGCGTACTGGCACAACGGCATGAAGCAGCTGTCCACCAACAAGAGCAAGCTGACGCGTCCGGAAGACATCAAGGGCCTGAAGTTCCGCATCCAGGCGTCCGACGTGCTGGAGGCCCAGTTCCGCCAGTTGGGCGCCAACCCGCAGAAGCTGGCTTTCTCCGAGGTCTATCAGGCCTTGCAGACCGGCGTGGTGGACGGCCAGGAAAACACCTGGTCCAACATCTACACCCAGAAGCTGCATGAGGTGCAGAAGACCATCGCCGTCACCAACCATGGCGACATCGATTACATGGTGATCGCCAACGCCGGCTGGTGGGACGGCCTGCCCAAGGACGTGCAGGCGGGCCTGAGCAAGGCCATGGCGGGCGCCACCGAATACGCCAACAAGCTGGCGGCCGACATCAATGAACGCGATCGCCAGCGGATCGCCGATGCGGGCGCCGCGAAGATCCAGACCCTGTCCAAGGAAGACGTCGCTGCCTGGCGCACGGCCATGCAGCCCGTCTGGAAGAAGTTCGAAGCTCAGATCGGCAAGGACCTGATCGAGGCCGCCCAGGCGTCCAACAAGAGCTGAACCCTGTCGCAGCGGCCCGCCCGGGGCCCTCCGGGCGGGCCGCATTCTTTTGGAGCATCAATGATGGATTTTTCGTCCTGGATCGGCCGCACCGAGACCTGCGATGACACGCTGGATCCGATCCATGCGCAGCGCGTGGCGCTGAGCCTGGACGACCCCTTGGATTCACGCCGCGATCTGCCCTTGCTGTGGCACTGGGCGTTCTTCGTCCACGGCGAGCCCTACGCCAGCCTGGGGCGCGATGGCCATCCCCAGAAGGATGCCTTTCTGCCGCCGGTGGGCAGCCGCAACCGCATGTGGGCCGGCGGGCGCCTTCAGTTTCACGCGCCGCTGGTCGTGGGGCGGCCCGCCCGGAGAGTCTCCAGGATTGCGAACATCGTCGAAAAGACGGGGCGCACCGGCCTGCTGCAGTTCATGACGGTCGAGCATCACTATACCCAGGACGGGGCGCTGTGCATCGCGGAGGAGCAGGACATCGTCTACCGCGAACCGGCCCCCCCCGTGCTGCAGGGCGCCAAGCCCGCGCCGCAGGCGCAATGGACGCAGGCCGTGACGCCCGACTCCACCCGGCTGTTCCGTTATTCCGCCGTCACCTTCAATGGCCATCGCATCCATTACGACGACCGCTACGTGCGCGAGGTCGAAGGCTATCCCGGCCTGGTGGTGCATGGTCCCATGATCGCCACGCTGATGGTGCAGGCGTTCACCCGGGCCCACCCCGATCTGGCCGTGCGGTCCCTGGCCTATCGGGGCCTGCGCCCGCTGATTTCGCCGCGCGCCTTCCAGGTGGGCGGCCGCCTGCAGGACGGACAGGCCGCGCAGCTGTGGGCGGAACAGGACGGCATGCTGGCGCACCAGGCGGACATCACCTTCGCCCGGAGCTGATCGAGGTCTTCAGGAGGGCGTGGGGGTGTTCACCCCCATTTTCGTTCCGCCACGTGCTGGTGCAGATAGTGCACGAAGGCCTCGGCCGCCGGCGGCAGGCTGGCGTGCTGGCGGCTGTAGATGAAGAACTTCCGGCGGACCTGGGGATCGTGCAGCGGCCGCGCCCGCAGGCCGTAGAGGTCCACCAGGCGCTGCGCGTAGGGCAGGCAGGCGGTCACGCCCAGGCCGGCGTTGACCATGCTCAGGGCGGTGCTCATGAAGGTGACTTCGTGGCTGGGGCGCACGATCTGCGCGGGCGACAGCTGGTGGAGGTCCATGGCCAGCTGATCCGTGAACTGCCCGTGCAGCGCGATCAGCGGATGGCGCATCAGGTCCGTCCAGCCGACCCGCTTCAGGGATTCCAGCGGGTGGCCGGCGGGAAACACGGCCATGAAGGGCAGGTCGAACAGCGGATCGGCCGCGATGTCGGACAGGCCCTCGCGATAGGGGCCGATGCTGATGTCGACTTCGCCGCGCATCGCCTGGGTGATGGCGTTTTCCACGGCGCAGTCCAGCAGGTGGACCTGGATGTGGGGGTGCGCCTGGCGAAAGCCGGCGATGACTTCCGGGATCAGCGTGCTGGACATGAGCTGGGGGGCGGCGATCCGGACGATGCCGCGGCGCAGGCGCTTGAGATTGTCGATGTTGTCCAGCGCGCCGTCCAGGTCGCGGAGCACGCGCGTGGCGACGGAATGGAACTCGCGCCCGACCTCCGAGAGCTGGATGCGCCGCGTGCTGCGGTCCACCAGGCGCACGCCCAGCTGGGATTCCAGTTCCTTGATCAGGCCGCTGAGAGCCGACTGGGTGATGTGCAAGGATTCGGCCGCCCGTGTGAAACCTCCGGTGCGGGCCAGCGCCGCGAAGGCGCGCAACTGGCGAAGCGTGACTTCCATCGGAAAATCCTATGAATCAATGAATAAAAACTGTTTGTATGATAGCTGGAAACTCCGTCTAATGGAGCATCCAAGAACAAGGATGCGCGGGCATCGCCCGGCAGGCATCCACACCCGGACCGGAGACAGCCATGACGTCCCTTACCTCGCGCGGTGAACGCCGATGATGAGCCATACCGCCCGCCTGGTCGCCCGGGCTTTCGAAATCCTGATCGTCGCCTGCCTGGCGATCATGGGCATCCTGGTCTTCGGCAATGTCGTGCTGCGCTACGCCTTCAATTCCGGCATCGCCATTTCGGAAGAACTTTCGCGCCTGCTGTTCGTCTGGCTGATCTTCATGGGCGCGGTCCTGGCCTCGGCGCGGCGCATCCACATCGGATTCGACACGCTGCAGCGGGCCGTCGGGCCCCGCGCGCGCCGGATGCTGGTGGTCTTCACCGGCGTGCTGATCCTGGCCGGCTGCGGGATCTTCATCGTCGGCGGCTGGCGCCAGACCTTGATCAACCTGGGCAACTCCTACCCGGTGCTGGGCATTTCCTACGCCTGGCTGTACGGGGCCGCGCTGGTGTTCGGGGTGGCGTTGATCTTTCCGGTGTGCAACAACATCCGACGGGCGCTGGCGGGCATCGACGACGGCCTGACCGAGGACCTGGCTGACCGCATCGAAGTCCAGGCGGAACGCATCGAAGACGAAGCCGCCGCGAAGAAGGGGAATGATCAATGACCGCCTTCGTCTTCATCGGCACCTTGCTGGGCCTGATCGCGCTGGGCCTGCCGATCGCCTTCGCCCTGATGTTCTCCGGGGTGGCGCTGATGCTGCTGATCGGGCAGTTCGACGCCCAGATCGTGGTGCAGAACGCCGTCTCCGGAGCGGACAATTTCGTGCTGATGGCCGTGCCGTTCTTCATCCTGGCGGGCGAATTCATGAACGCGGGCGGGCTGTCCAGGCGCATCGTCGACATGGCCAGCGCCTTCGTCGGCCATTTGCGCGGCGGCCTGGGCTATGTGGCGATCTGCGCCGGCATCCTGCTCGCCAGCCTGTCGGGGTCCGCGGTGGCGGACACGGCGGCGCTGGCGGCCATCCTGGTGCCCATGATGCGCCAGGCCGGCTACGACCCCGCGCGCGCCTGCGGCCTGATGGCCGCCAGCGGCATCATCGCGCCGGTCATCCCGCCGTCGATCGGCTTCCTGATCTTCGGCGTGGTGGCCAATATCTCCATCACCCGCCTGTTCCTGGCCGGCATCGTGCCCGGCGTCCTGATGGGGCTGTTCCTGACCGTGGCCTGGTGGTTCGTCGCCCGGCGGCAGAAGGCGGCGCTGACGCCCCGGGTGCCCTGGGGGCGGCGGCTGCGCCTGCTGGGGCAGGGCGGCTGGGCGCTGATGCTGCCGGTCATCATCATCGGCGGCCTGCGTTTCGGCATCTTCACCCCGACCGAATCCGCCGTGGTGGCGGCCGCCTACGCGCTGTTCGTCGGCGTCGCGGTGTACCGGGAACTCGACTGGCGCAAGGTCTACGAATGCCTGCTGTCCACGGCGCAGACGACGTCGGTCGTGCTGCTGCTGGCCGCGCTGGCGATGGTCGCGTCCTACATGATCACCATCACCGACATTTCCGGCCAGGTGGGCGGCTGGCTGTCCTCGCTGTCGGACCATCCGCTGGTCCTGGTCGCGGCCATGATGGTGGTGGTGTTCTTCGCCGGGATGGTGCTGGACTTCATCCCCATCGTGCTGATCTTCACGCCGGTGTTCATGCCGATCATCCAGGCGGCGGACATCGATCCCGTCTATTTCGGCGTGATCTTCATCATGAACTGCTCGATCGGCATGATCACCCCGCCCGTGGGCGTGGTGCTGAACGTCGTCAGCTCCGTGGGCAAGGTGTCCATGGCCCAGGCCACGCGCGGCATCGCCCCGTTCCTGATCGCCCTGGTCTCGCTGCTGCTCGCCCTGATCCTGTTCCCCGAACTGGTGACCGTGCCCGCCCAATGGTGGCGCTAGCGCCCGGCGCCCCGTCCGATTCCACCCAAGGAGACATTCCATGAAAATCCGCACCACTCTGCTTGTCGGCCTGCTGGCCGCGACGCTGTCCGGCTCCGCCTGGGCGGCCGTCAACGCGAAGTTCGCCGTCACCCTGCCGGAAAAATCCCACCAGGGCCAGGGCGTGGCGAAGTTCGTCGAACTGGTCAAGGCCAAGAGCCATGGCGAGATCAACATCAAGCCCTACTACAGCGGCGCGCTGGGCAACGACGTGCAGGTGACCTCCGCCCTGCAGGGCGGCACGATCGAATTCACCGTGCCCCAGACCACCACCCTGACGGGCATGGTCAAGGCCTATGAAATCCTGGATTTCCCTTTCCTGTTCAAGAACAGCGAACAGGCGGAAAAAGTGCTGGACGGCCCGGTGGGCGAGAAGCTGCTGGAAACCCTGCCGGCGCATGGCCTGGTGGGTCTGGCGTATTGGGAGAACGGCTTTTTCAACGCCACCAACAGCAAGCACCCGATCGCCAAGGTCGAGGATTTCGAGGGCCTGAAGTTCCGTTCGATCCAGGCGAAGATCACCCAGGAGACCATCAAGGCCCTGGGCGCCAATCCGGTGCCGCTGGCCGTGCCCGAACTCTACACGGCGCTGGAAACCCGCACCATCGATGGCCAGGGCACGCCCAACGCCGTGATCGCCGCGCTCAAGCTCTATGAAGTGCAGAAATACCTGTCCATCACGCGCCATAGCTACGGCGCCTTCATCCCGCTGGTGTCCAAGGCCTTCTGGGACAAGCTCACGCCGGACCAGCAGAAGATCCTGAAGGATTCGGCCATCGAAGCCCGCGCCTATCAGCGCCAGGTGGCGCGCGCCCAGGCGCAGTCCGCCAAGGAAACCATGGCCAAGCACGGCATGGAGATCAACGAGGTCAGCGATGCCGAGCACGACCGCATGCGCGAACGCGTCCAGCCGGTGTGGAAGATGTTCATCCCCAGCGTGGGCCAGGATCTGTTCGACCAGGTTCAGGCCGAACTGAAGTAAGTCAGCCTTTGCGCGGGGCCGCGGCCCCGCGCCCCGGGCGCGCTTCGGCGGCCCGGACAACCGGAGTTCCCATGAAGCTTGCCACCTTGAAAAACGAGTCGCGCGACGGCTGCCTGGTCGTCGTGTCCCGGGATCTGACGCAATGCGTCGCCGTGCCTGAGATCGCGCCCACCCTGCAGGCGGCGCTGGACGACTGGGATGCCTGCCTGCCGGCCTTGCGCGCCGCCTATGATCGGGTCAATTCGGGTCAGGATGGCGCAGCCCGCCCCTTCGATCAGGCGGCCTGCCATTCGCCGCTGCCGCGCGCCTACCAGTGGGCGGACGGCTCGGCCTACCTGAACCACGTGGAACTCGTGCGCCGCGCCCGCAACAGCCAGGTGCCGGAATCCTTCTTCACCGATCCGCTGATGTACCAGGGCGGTTCGGACAGTTTCATCGGGCCGCGCGACCCCATCGTCGCGGACACGGAGGACTGGGGCATCGACATGGAGGCCGAGGTCGCCGTCGTCACGGGCGACGTGCCCATGGGCGCGCGCCCGGCGGACGCCGGCGGCGCGATCCGCCTGCTGATGCTGGTCAATGACGTGTCCCTGCGCGGCCTGATTCCGGGAGAACTGGCCAAGGGCTTCGGCTTCTTCCAGTCCAAGCCGTCCAGCGCCTTTTCCCCGGTCGCCGTCACGCCCGACGAACTGGGATCGGCCTGGCGCGACGGCAAGGTCCACCTGCCGCTGCGGGTCGAACTGAACGGCGAGCCCTTCGGCTGCCCGAACGCCGGCCGGGACATGACCTTCGATTTCCCGCAGCTGGTGGCGCATGCCGCCCGCACGCGTCCGCTGTCGGCCGGGACCATCATCGGTTCGGGCACGGTGTCCAACAAGCAGGGCGGGCTGCACGGCTCCAGCATCCGCAACGGCGGCGTGGGCTACTGCTGCATCGCCGAGGTCCGCATGTACGAGACCATCGAAGGCGGCGCGCCGGCCACGCCCTTCATGCGTTTCGGCGACCGGGTGCGCATCCACATGAGCGACGCCGCGGGCGAGGACATCTTCGGCGTCATCGAGCAGACGGTCGAACGCCGCGCGGGGGCCTGAGCGATGCTGGAACTCTATTCCTATTTCCGCAGTTCGGCGGCCTACCGCGTCCGGATCGCGCTGGGCCTGAAGGGCCTGGACTACCGGGTCATCCCGGTGCACCTGCTGCGCCATGGCGGCGAGCAATTCGGGGACGACTACCAGAGCCGCAATCCGGAAGGCCTGGTGCCGGCGCTGGACGAGGACGGCCGGATCCTGACCCAGTCCCTGGCGATCATGGAATACCTGGACGAGACGCACGGCCCCGCCACCCTGCTGCCGGTCGACGCGCCGGGCCGCGCCCGGGTGCGCGCCCTGGCGCTGCACGTCGCCTGCGACATCCACCCCCTGAACAATCTGCGCGTCCTGCGCTGGCTGTCGCGCGAACTGAAGATCGAACAATCCGCCCGCGACGACTGGTACCGGCATTGGGTGGAACTGGGCTTCCGGGCCCTGGAGGCGCAGCTGCGGTCGCCCGCGACGGGGCGCTGCTGCCATGGCGACGAGCCGGGCCTGGCCGACTGCTGCCTGGTGCCCCAGGTCTACAACGCGCGCCGCTATGATGTGGATCTGTCGGCCTTTCCGACGATCGCGCGGATCGCGGCGCATTGCGAGTCGCTGCCCGCCTTCCAGGCGGCGCATCCGGACGCGCAGCCGGATGCGGAGTGACGGCGCGCCGGGCGGATCGGCAGTCGCCGATCGCGGCCCGGCGGATCCGGCGCGCGTGACGCTGCCGCCGGCCGTGTTTTTCGGGAGATCATCATGAGCACGACACCCTCCTTGGAATATCAGAGCGGATTCGGCAACGAGTTCGCCACCGAGGCCCTGCCCGGCGCGCTGCCGGTCGGGCGCAATTCCCCCCAGCGAGCCCCTTACGGCCTGTATGCCGAACAGCTGTCGGGCACGGCGTTCACGGCGCCGCGCCATGCCAATCGGCGATCCTGGCTGTATCGCATCCGGCCGGCGGCCACGCATGGGCCGTTCGAGCCGTCCTCCGCGGGGGCGCGCTGGCTGAGCCGCTACGATGAAGTTCCCACGCCGCCGGACCCGATGCGCTGGGATCCCCTGCCGCTGCCGGGCGACGACGCGGCCACGGATTTCGTGGACGGCATGGTGACCATGGGCGGCAACGTCGGCTGCGGCATCCATCTGTACACCGCCAACCGTTCGATGCGGGACCGCTATTTCTACGATGCCGACGGCGAACTGCTGATCGTGCCGCAGCAAGGTCGCCTGGAACTGGCGACCGAACTGGGCGTGCTGCTGGTCGAGCCCCAGGAAATCGCGGTCGTTCCGCGTGGCGTGCGCTTCCAGGTCCGCCTGCCCGACGGCGTGGCGCGCGGCTACGTGTGCGAGAATCCGGGCGCGCACCTGCGGCTGCCCGATCTGGGCGTGATCGGCTCGAACGGCCTGGCCAACCCGCGCGACTTCCTGGCGCCCGTGGCCGCCTACGAAGACCTCGATGGCGATTTCGAATTGCTGGCGAAATTCCAGGGCCGCTTCTGGAGCGCCCGCATGGACCATTCACCCCTGGACGTGGTGGCCTGGCATGGCAACGACACGCCGTACAAATACGATCTGCGCCGCTTCAACGCGATCGGCTCAATCACCCACGACCACCCGGATCCGTCGATCTTCCTGGTGCTGCATGCGCCCAGCGCCGTGCCGGGCGTGGACACCATCGACTTCGTCGCCTTCGCGCCGCGCATCCTGGCGATGCGGGACACCTTCCGGCCGCCCTGGTTCCACCGCAACCTGGCGGGCGAATTCATGGGCCTGGTGCATGGCCGCTACGACGCCAAGGCCGAAGGCTTCCAGCCCGGCGGCGCGTCGCTGCACAACACCATGACCGGTCATGGTCCGGACGCCGAGACCTTCGCCAAGGCCAGCGCGGCGGATACGTCCAAGCCGGACTACGTCGCCGACACCATGGCGTTTATGTTCGAGACGCCGGTGACGATCCAGGCCACCCGCCAGGCCCTGGAATCGCCGCAGCGGCAGCGGGAATACTACCGCTGCTGGCAGGGCCTGACGAAGCGCTTCGATCCGGCGAAGCGATAAACGTTCAACGCCGGAACCTTGCCGGGCGGGATGCCCGCCCGGCGTTGCGCGCCCGATTCACTCCTTCCACGAATCCACATACCCCGGCACCTTCACACCCTCGGGCAGCGTGTCCAGTTCCAGCGGATAGCGTGAATCGATCATCACCGCGACCTCGTCGGTGTACTTGCGCTCGCCCTTGTTGTTGGCCGCCGCGGCCGCGAAGGCCTTGGGGTGCGGGCCGTGATGGAAGCCCGACGGGTGCAGCGTGAACATGCCCGGCTTGATGTTGTCGCGGCTGAAGAAATTGCCCTGGTGGTAGAAGATCGACTCGTCGAATTCGTCGTTGTTGTGATAGAAGGGCACCTTCAGCGCGCCAGGGTCGCTTTCGATGGGGCGCGGAGCGAAAGTGCAGACGATGATGGTGTTCGACAGAAAGGTCGCGTGCACCGTCGGCGGCAGATGGTAGCGGTCCGACAGCAGTTCGCGGATGTCGCGCCAGTTCAGTTTCACCGGCACGCAGTCGCCGTGCCAGCCGGCCGTGTCCAGGAAGTTGTAGGGGAAGGTCACCGTCGTGACCTGCTGGCGGCGCTTGGCCCGCACGCGGGTTTCATGTTCGCCGTACTGGGCCTTGTAGGCCTCGTCGATCTTCGGCGTGTCCAGCACGGCCAGGTCGAATTGCGCGTGGCGGCCGGTGATGCCGCGTTCCGGCAGCTGGAACAGGTCCTCCGTGGCCTCGATGGTCAGGACCTCGTTGCGCACCGATGTTTCCAGGCGCCAGGTCGTGCCGCGCGGGATGTTTATGTAGTCGCCCTCGCGGTAGCTCATGTGGCCGTAGTCGCAGAAGAACTCGCCTTCGCCCCGGTGGAAGAACAGAATCATGTCGCCGTCGCCGTTGCGCGCCAGGTCCGGCATGGACACGTCGAACTTCCAGAAGCAGACCTGGGTCTGACCGTTGTGCATGAAGCGCCGTGCCTTCCAGGGGCAGGGGGCGCTGTCGTCCAGGCGATTCAGGTCCAGCAGGCTGAGTTCCAGCGGACCTTCCCACTTCGTCCAGCCGGTGGGCTTGTGAGTGTGCAGGATGTGGCTGGCCGGGCCGAAGAAGCCGTTGCGGCCGTGTTCCCGTTCGTACAGGCCGTCGGGAATGTCGCAGTGGGCCTGGCGGGTGTAGATGCCTTCGGCCTTGGGGAAAGTGATGGGGTTTTTCATGGATGTCTCTGTGAGGTTGTTATGAAATAATTAACAGTGTTATCATATAAACAGCACTGATAATCTAAGGCATGCTCCGTCCGTGCGTCCAACAGTTTTTGCCCATGAATGGATCGGCCCCGCTTCTGCACGGGGCGGCCGGTGTGTCATTTCGGCACCCGTGGCGCTGGCTGTTGCGATGGGCGACATGCGGCAGCCGCATCGAAGGACGAAGACGCGCCATGACCTCCGCTGAAAACGATATGCCCCCCGGAATGGCGGGATCCGCGCCGCGAGCCGGCGCATGGCCCGGGGACATCCAGGGCATCCAGTCGGTGGAACTGGGGCTGGACCTGTTTCGCCTGCTGGCGGGCGCAGGCGCGCCGTGCGGCCTGTCGGACCTGGCCCGGCAGGCCGGAATGCACCGGGCCAAGGCCTATCGCTATCTGGTCAGCCTGGCGCGCGCCGGCTGGGTCAGCCAGGATGCGCGCACGGGGCGGTACGACGTCGGCCCGGCGGTGCGCGATCTGGCCCTGTCCTGGCTGGCGCGCCAGGATCCCTTGCGGCTGGCCGGGGAAGAAGCCCGCGCGCTGGCGCAGACGCTGGGGGAAACCTGCTTTGTCGCAGTAAACGGGCAGGGCGGGGTGACGGCCGTCCGGGTCTGCCTGCCCGGCCAGGGGGTCTCCGTCGGGGTCTCCGAGGGCGCTCTCTTCGATCTGGAGTCCTCGGCCACGGGGCGCATCTTCGCCGCCTGGCAGGATCCTCCGTCGCGGCGGCTCGCTCCCGCGGTCCGCCGCGATATCCGGTCCAGCGGCCTGGCGATGGTGGAAGGTGAACACGTCCCGGGCATCAACGCCCTCAGCGTGCCGGTGCTCGATGCGCAGGGCCGGCTGCTGCTGGCCCTGACCCTGGTGGGGCACGCCGGGTCCTTGCGGGCCGACCCGGACAGCCCGGCCGCCCGGGCGCTGCGGGCGGCCGGGCGCCGGGTCTCGGCGGCGGTGGGGGGATAAAAAAGGCCGGCCGCGGAAGCGGCCGGCCCGATCGATGCCAGCGGGTTTGCGGTCAGTCGATCAGCTTCCAGTCGCCATTGTGAATTTCGAGCATGCGGAACGCGCTCAGGTCCAGGCCCATGTGGTCGGCGGCGGACATGTTCACCACGCCGCCCGTGCCGACGTAGCCTTTGGTCTGTTCGATGGCGTCGCGCACCTTGGCCTTGTCGGTGCCGCCGGCCCGCTTGACTGCGTCGACATAGAGCATCAGGCCGTCGTAGGCATGGCCGCCGAAGGTCGAGACCTCGGCTTTCCAGCGCTCCTGGAAGGCCTTGGCGTAGGCGGAGACCACCGGCTTCTGCGGGTCGCTGTCGGGCAGCTTGTCGGCGACCACCAGGGCGGCGCAGGGCAGGCGGACCCCTTCGGCCGCATCGCGGGCGAGCTTGATGAACTCGTTCGAGCATACGCCGTGCGCATGATAGAGCGGCAGCTTGACGCCCAACTGCTTGTAGTTGCGGGTGACCAGCGCCGGGCCCTGGCCCAGCCCGAAGACCAGCACGGCCTGCACGTCGGGCATGTTCTTGATTTTGGTCAGCTGCGGACTCATGTCGGTGTCCTTGGGGCCGTAGGTCTCGTTGGCCACGATCTGGATGCCGTAGTTGGGCGCGACCAGTTCAGATTCCTTCTTGCCGGATTGGCCGAAACCGCTGGTTTCACTGACCAGGGCGATCTTCGTGAAACCGCGCTTTTTCATGTCCTCGAACACCTTTTCGGCGGCCATGCGGTCCGTGTGCGGAGTCTTGAACAGCCACTTCTTCACCGGGTCGATGATCACGACCGCGCCCGCCAGGGAGATGAAGGGGATCCCGGTCTTCTCGGCCAGCGGATCCATGGACATGGTGGAGCCTGTCGTGGTGCCGCCGATGATGACGTCCACCTGGTCGTCGTAGATCAGGCGCTTGGCGAAACCGTTGGCCTTGTTGGCATCGCTGCCGTCGTCATAGTGCACGAGCTGCAGCTGCCGGCCCAGGACGCCGCCCGTCTTGTTGATGGAATCGACGTACATTTCCAGAGTCTTGACTTCCGGGTCGCCCAGGAATGCGGCGGGGCCGGTGGCCGACAGAACGGAGCCGATCTTGATCGGATCGGCGGCTTGCGCGGCGAGCGTGAAAGCGGCCAGCGCGCAGCCGGTCATCAAGCGCCAGGTCGGTGATTTCATGGTGTGTCTCCTTGGGTGGTTTTTTGATGATCGCGGGTGATGCGCTCATTCCTGTTTCGGCCGCTCGTCGAACACGCGGCGGGCCTTGCCGGTCTGCGTGCGCGGCAATTCGCCGTAGTGCATGACGGTGACCCGGGTCGAAATGCCGATATTGGTCTTGATGTGGTGCTGCAGCTGACGGGCCGACTGGTCGATGGACTCGGTCGTGGCGCCGTTGGCTTCGTGCTGCAGCTCGCAGCGGACCTCGACCTGGTCCAGATGATTGATGCGCGAGACGACGATCTGGTAAGTGCCATTGAAGATCGGATTGCGCAGGATCTGTTCCTCGATCTGGGTGGGGAACACATTGACGCCCCTGATGATCAGCATGTCGTCGGTGCGGCCGGTGATGCGGCCCATGCGGCGGAAGCTGCGGGCGGTCGGAGGGAGCAGCCGGGTACGGTCCCGGGTGCGGTAGCGGATGATGGGCAAGGCTTCCTTGGTGAGCGAGGTGAAGACCAGTTCGCCTTCTTCGCCATCGGGCACCGGCTCGTCGGTGGCCGGGTCGATGATCTCCGGGTAGAAATGATCTTCCCAGATGACCGGGCCATCCTTGGATTCGATGCATTCGGAGGCGACCCCCGGACCCATGACTTCGGACAGACCGTAGATGTCCACCGCGTCCAATCCCAGTTTGCGCTCGATTTCCGAGCGCATGCCCTCGCCCCAGGGTTCCGCGCCGAAGATGCCGACCTTCAGCGATATGTCGTCGGGCGCGATCCGCTGACGGTCGAATTCCTCCGCGATGACCAGGGAGTAGGAGGGCGTCACCATGATGATGTCGGGCCTCAGGTCCATGATCAGCTGGACCTGTTTTTCCGTCTGGCCGCCGGACATGGGAATGACGGTGCAGCCGGCGCGTTCCGCGCCGTAGTGGGCGCCCAGCCCGCCGGTGAACAGGCCGTAGCCGTAGGCCACGTGGACGGTGTCGCCCGCTCGCCCTCCCGCCGCCCGGATGGAGCGGGCCACCAGTTCCGCCCAGGTGTCGATGTCTTTCAGGGTGTAGCCGACGACCGTCGGCTTGCCTGTCGTCCCGGAGGATGCGTGCAGGCGGGCCAGGCGTTCCCGAGGCACGGCGAACATGCCGAAGGGGTAGTTGCGCCGCAGGTCTTCCTTGGTCGTGCAGGGGAACTTGCGGATGTCCTCCAGACGTTGCAGGTCGTCGGGGCGGACTCCGCGCGCGTCGAAGGCGTGCCGGTAGTGGGGGACGTTGTCGTAGGCATTGCGCAGAGTCTGTCGCAGGCGTTCGAGCTGCAGCGCGGTGATTTCGTCGCGGCTGGCGGTTTCGATGGGCTCCAGATCCCCGGGGCGGGCGGTCTTGACGGGCATGGCGGTTGTCTCCTTGTCTTATGGTGTTGGTTCGCGGGCGGACTCAGTCCGCAGGCAGGGCGTCGGTCACCAGGCCCTGGATCCGGTGCGATTTGCCCCGGAACAGCGCGACGTCGCGACCCGCCGTCAGATTGTGGACCGTGATGTCATAGACCCCGGTGCGACCGCCCTGGGTCCGGGCTTCAGCGCGCGCCTGCAGACGATCGCCTTCGCGGGCGGGCGCCAGGAAATCGATGTGGCAGGCCGAGGCCACCGTGTTGTGGTTGTCGCTGTTGCAGGCATACGCGAAGGCGGTGTCGGCCAGCGTGAAGATCATGCCGCCGTGGCAGATGCCATGGCCATTGAGCATGTCCCCGCGCACGGTCATCGATAGCCGGGCGCTGCCTGGCGCGATGGAGTCCAACCGCATGTCCAGCGACTGCGCGGCGTGGTCGCGGGACCACATGGCGGCAGCCACGGTTTCGGCCAGAGTCTGAGGGGCGAGGGCTTCATGCGTCATGGAGAGGGTTTCCCGTGTGGATGTCGGATTGCCGGGCGCGTTGAGGACTGTGGCGCGGCGCGATTGGGTTTCATTGCCCGGTGAATCGGGCCGGCCGTTTTTCCAGGAAGGCGGCGACGCCTTCCGCATAATCGGCGCGCCAGCCGAGTTCGCGCATGATGCCGGCTTCCATCGAGAGTTGCTGTTCCAGCGTGTGGGAAGAGGCGGCCTGCATGGCCTGGCGCGTACGCACCAGGGCGCGGGTCGGCGCCTGGGCCAGCTGCGCGGCCAGTCGGTTGATTTCCGCCTCGAAGGCATCGTCGGCGACGCACGACCAGATCAGGCCCCAATCGGCCGCCTGGCGCGCAGGCAGCCGTTCGGCCAGCAGAGCCAGGCCCATGGCGCGCGCCATGCCGATGCGCTGGGGCAACAGCCAGGTGCCTCCCGTGTCCGGGATCAGGCCGATCTTGCTGAAAGCCTGCAGGAAGGAGGCGGATTCCGAAGCGACGACCAGATCGCAGGCCAGCGCGATGGAGGCTCCCGCCCCGGCGGCGATTCCGTTGACGGCCGCCAGTGTCGGCACCCGCAGGTTCTGCAGCGCCAGGATCAGCGGCTTGTAGAAGCCTTCGACGGTGGCGCCCAGATCGGGAGCCTGACCGGAGCCGATCTGCATGGCGCGGTCGCCCAGATCCTGGCCCGCGCAAAAACCGCGGCCGGCGCCGGAGAGGACCAGCGCGCGGACTGCGCTGTTCTCCTGGACCCTGCCCAGCGCATCGCGGACCTCGAGATGCATGGCCTCGGTGAAGCTGTTGAGCTTGTCGGGCCGTGACAGGATCAGGCGGGCGACGCCTTGTTCGATGGAAAAACGGATGTTCTGGTAAGTCACGCCGGGCCTCCGCGGGTGAGTGGGAACGGCTTCAGATATGGGCGCGGCGCTGCACGACCCGAAACCGGTTGGCCACGAAGGCCGAATCGGCGTAGGAGGCGTTGGCTGCCGGATTGCCGCCCGTTCCGTGGAAGTCGGAGAACGCCGCGGACTGATTCACGAACACGCCTCCCGTCAGATTGAAGGACAGTGCGACCTTGGCCCGCCAGGAAACCTGGATGGCGGCGTCCTGCACGGTATCGCGAGTGGTGTACACCGCGAGCGTCAGCGCGCCGTGGCGGCGCGTCAGGCTTTCCACCAGCGTCAAGGCGGCCGCCGTGTCGGC
Source organism: uncultured Castellaniella sp. (assembly GCF_937988725.1). Taxonomy (GTDB): domain Bacteria; phylum Pseudomonadota; class Gammaproteobacteria; order Burkholderiales; family Burkholderiaceae_B; genus Castellaniella. The sequence continues at coordinate 167,995 of NZ_CALKHS010000003.1, forward strand.
CGCGCGCACCAGGAAGCTGATGGGGCCGAACTGTTCCTGGGCGTAGTGTGCGGCGGCCCGAGCGTCGCAGGCCAGCAGAGCCGGCGTGCGGGCGCGCGCCTGCGGGAATTCGTCGTAGTGCAGCGCGCGGGGCGCCAGCACGACCCGGCCCATGTCGCCACTGGCTGCCTGGTCGATGCGTTTCAGCGTGGCATCGGACTGGATGGCTCCCAGGACGGCCTGGGCGGTTTCCGGTTTCTCCAGGAGGCGCTCGATCGCCTGCGCCAGGTCCTGGCCGACCTGTTCGAAGGTCTTGTGGCCGTCGTCGGTGTCGATGCCTTGCTCCGGGATCACGATGGCCTGGGATGTGGTGCACATCTGTCCCGAATAGAGCGACAGGGTGAAGGCCAGGTTGCGCAGCATGCCCGCGTAGTCGTCCGTGGAATCGATCACGATGCTGTTGACTCCGGCGAGTTCCGCATAGACCTGGGCCTGGCGGCAGTGATCCAGCAGCCATTGGCCGAAGGCGCTGCCCCCCGTGTAGTCGATCGAATGGACATCGGGGTGAGTGTAGAGTCCGTGGGCGGCTTCGTGGTCGGGCGGCAGGCACAGGGTGACCAGATTCGGGTCCAGACCGTTTTCAGCCAGCACGGCGCGGATCGTGCGGACGGTGATGGCGGCGGGCAGGACGACGCTGCCGTGCGGCTTCAGGATGACGGGGTTGCCGGTCGCCAAGGCGGCGAACAGCCCCGGGTAGGTGTTCCAGGTAGGAAAGGTGGCGCAGCCGATGACCACGCCGACGCCCCTGCCGACGATCTCGTAGTGCTTGCGCATGGTCAGGGCCGGATGCTTGCCTTGCGGCTTTTCCCAGACGGCTTCCGGCGGAATGAAAGACATTTCGCGCCAGGCGTAGGCCACGGCTTCCAGGCCCCGGTCCTGAGCATGGGGGCCGCCCGCCTGAAAGGCCATCATCCAGCCTTGGCCGCTGGTCATCATGACGGCGTGAGCGATCTCGAAGCTCTGGCGGTTCAGCCGCATCAGGATTTCCAGGCAGACGCCGACCCGGCCTTCGGCGCCCAGCGCCTGCCAGGCGGGCATCGCTGACAGGGCCGCTTGCACCAGCGCCTGAGGATCGGACTGGGGGTAGCGGATGCCCAAGGGGCGGCCGTACGGCGAGCTTTCCCCGTCGTGCCATCCGATCTGGCCCGGCTGATCGAGTTCGAAGGGTTTGTTCAGGTGGGCTTCAAAAGCGGCGCGGCCGGCTTCCGGGGCGCCTTCGCCGTAGGCCTTGGGGCTGGGGGATTCGGCGAAGGCCGACCAATAGCCGCGCGTGGCGATGGTCTCGAGCGCGTGTTCGAGCAGAGGGCGGTGTTGATCCAGCAAGGGGTGCGACATGGAAGTCTCCGGTACCGGCCATTGGATGGCGCTTCTTGTAGAAATACGAAAAATCAATAATTGATGTGGATTAATGTATCACTTTTGATTAGAAATTTTTCAAGTAGCTTTCATTTATCGGTTTTTGTGATGGACTCATCAATTAATTCAATACCCTGTGAAATCAATGATTTCACAGGGTATTTGATAGCAATTCGTTCCCTATGACCTTTCTGTCGAGGAAAACCCTAGGATTAAAGCGATACAAATAATTTGACAGAAGTGATGTTAAGGTAACATTATGAGCTCATGCCCGATCGAAAGCGGGCAAAAAGGACCCGATACCTGTCCGCCACCCCTTGTACCCGCCATCCAAAGGAGCCTTTTCATGTCCAGCAAAGAACGCTTTTCGGACAAGATGGAATTTCCGCCCGAAATCGAACAGCCCAACGTCTATCCCCTGTCCTGGCATCGCAAGACCCAGAAGCTGCAAGAAGTCTGGGAAGCTTCGCTCAGGGAATATTGGGAGCCCGAGAAACTGCCCTGGGACACGCTCGACGTTGAAAGCTATTCCTGGGAAGAACGCGAATGCATCGCCTATTGGTGGACGCTGCTGTCGGTGTTCGACGCGTCCGCGCCCCCGGTGTTCGCCGAGGCCCTGATCAAGACCTATGAAGTCCACGAGGAAGACCCGGTGCGCAAGTGCTTCTTCTCGGTCGCCAGCGACGAGCAGAATCACGAGATCATGTGCGGGCTGTCGATCACCAAGCTTCTGGATCACCCGGACCCACTGACGTACGAGCCCAAGACCGACATCGGCCGCCGCCTGCAGAAAAACGCCAAGTGGCTGTACTTCAACGGCGCGCGCTATTGGAACGGCTACAAGAACGCCGTGCCCAAATACGATCTGGCTGTGTTGTTCAGTTCCTTCCTGATGGGCGAGATCGCGGCCGCCACCATCTTCAAGCAGATGTACGAGAATTCGCGCGAACCGGTCTTCAAGGAAGCCTTCAAGAACATCGGCCGGGACGAAGGTCGTCACATGGCGATCTGCATGGCCGTGATGGAACGCGACTACCCGGGCCTGAGCGAGGAGCACAAGTCCGTCGTCACCAAGCAGATCCGGGCCGGTTACCTGTTTCTGTCCGCCGTCCTGTTCGAGCCGCCGATGGAGTTCTGGGATCTGCCGGAGGACTTCATCGCCACCCAGCGGGAAGCGGAAGCCATCGCCCGCGATGCCGGTTTCGGCATTCCCACCTACGAGGCCAAGCTCGAGAACTGGAAGAACGCCATGCTCAATCTCAAGGGCGTCCTGGACCGCTACGGCATTCCGTTCCCGGCCATCCCGGAAGTCGGCATCACGGGCCATGAAGTTTCGGACATTGAAATGCAGGACATCATTCCCGTGTTCTGACCGCTTGGGGAAGGGCGTCGCGCCCTTCCCGCATCCGGCGCCATTCCCGGCCGGGCGGTGATGCCGCTGCCCGGCTGCTCCGATCAAGATAGTCAAAAAAGACGGAAGTTTCCATGTCACGCATCACCATCCAACCTTCTGGCAAATCCGTGGAATGCAAGGACAGCGACACGGTCCTGATGGCCCTGGAAAAGGCCGGATACGCGCTGCCCAACAACTGCCGGGCCGGCGCCTGCGGCGAATGCAAGGTCCGGGTCCTGGAGGGCCAGTACGACCAAGGCATGGTGCTGGACATGGCGCTGTCGGCCGACGAGCGCCGTCAGGGCTATGGCCTGATGTGCATGGCCAAGCCGATTTCCGAGGAAATGGTGATCGAATGGGGAACGGCTGATGCGCGCCCGAAGCTGTTCCCGCCCCGGGAAGGCGCGCTGTTCATCCTGATCGAACGTCGCGAGGTCGCCAACCGCACTCTGGAAATCCGCCTGCGCCCGGTGGGTCAGCCGATCCGCTATTGGCCCGGCCAGTACGTCACCGTGGGCGACGAGCGCGCCGGCGTTCCCCGGCGGGCCTATTCGATCGCCAACGCGCCCCGGCCCGACGGCGAGATCTCTCTGCAGGTGGCGCGCGCGGATGATGGCGTCACCAGCGCGTGGATCCACGATGCGTTGCAGGTCGGAGACAGCGTCAAGGTCAATGGCGCCTATGGCACCTTCATCGGCGATCCGTCCGCCGAGACGCCGGTGCTTTGTCTGGCTGCGGGCACGGGTCTGGCGCCGATCCTGGATCTGGCCGAGGCCGCCCTGCGACGCGGCTACCGGAAGAAAGTCGATCTGATCTTCTCGGCGCGCACCGAGGCCGACGTCTATGGCAGGGGCATGATGGCCTGGTGGCGCACCAAGCATCGCAATTTCGACTATAAAATAACCCTCACGCGCGAGCAGCGGGACGGCTATTTGCAGGGGCGTATCGATGCAATCCTGCCCGGGCTGTACCCGGATTTGTCCGCGCACAGTGTTTTCATCGCGGGCAGCCCCGAATTCGTGGATGCCTGCGTCGCGGCGGTCAAGGCGCTGGGCGCGAAGGACGATCTCATCCACAAGGAAGGTTTCTTCGCCATCCAGAATGTCCGATCCGAGGGCCGCCAATCCTGAACCATGAACAGGCCTCAGCCGCCTGAGGACCGCCTTGATTCCAGCCATCCAGCATCGCATCGACCATTTCCGTCAACAACAGCGGGTGCGCGCGGGGTCGCTGATCATGTCCGTCTTCGGCGATGCGGTGCTGCCGCGTGGCGGGCGGATCTGGCTGGGCAGCCTGATCCGGCTGCTCGAACCGCTGGGGCTGAATGAGCGCCTGGTGCGCACTTCAGTATTCCGCCTCGGCAAGGAAAAATGGCTGAGGGCGGACTCCCACGGGCGCCGGGCGGAATATGTGCTGACCGATTCGGGGCGCTTGCGGTTCGAGGAAGCCTCGCGTCACATTTATTCTTCGCACGCGCCGATCTGGGATCGCCGCTGGCGCCTGATCCTGGTGGTGGGCGAACTCGATCCGCGGCAGCGCGAGCGTCTGCGCCAGGCCCTGCAGTGGCAGGGCTTCGGCAGCCTGGGCAGCGATTGCTTCGTCCATCCGTCGACCCACCTGGAAGCCGCCTACGATACGCTGGAGGCCGATGGCCTGGGCGACATGCTGGGTTGCCTGCTGCCCTTGCTGGCGGCCGATGCGCGCATTGCGCTGACGGCGTCCGACGCCGATCTGGTGGCCCGCGCCTGGAACCTGGATCGCCTGGCTGAATCCTATGCGGCCTTCGTGGGCGATTACTTGCCGATCCTGGCCGAATTGCGGCGCGATCGTCAGGTTCGTCTGGAACCCGAGGAAGCCTTTCTGCTGCGCGTGCTGATGATCCATGATTATCGCCGTCTGCTGCTGCGCGATCCCGAATTGCCGGAAGTCCTGCTGCCGGCCGACTGGCCGGGACAGTCCGCGCGCATGGTGTGCCGCGAACTCTACCGACGGCTGGCGGAACCGTCCGAGCGGCATCTGGACGCCCAGATGCTGTTGGCCGACGGCACGGTGCCCGAACGCCTGGAAGACGGCTTCGAGCGGTTCCCCTCGGACGATCCGCTGGTTTCGATCTCGCTTTGATTCACCCGTTTCGCACGATACAAAAAAAATTATAAAAATTAATTTTTCGTGTTGTTGCCGGAGCATGGCATCCAGAGGAACATCCGATGAATCCATCAGTCGGGAATCGAGTTCGCTTGATGGTTTTCCCGAATAAGTGTCGGTTGTTCATCAGATCCTCTTGATCATGGCGGCCAAGTCTTTTATGTTTTCATTGATACCAAATTTAATGGCTAAAGTACCTATTTCGTAATACGTCTGGAAAAGAAGCCCTGCGACATGGGGCCGGCCCCGGACAGACCTTGGCAAGGAGACATGCCGTGCATGCGGAGTTCCTGCAGTTCCTGTTCTCGGGCCTGACCGTCGGGGCGACCTACGCTCTGGCCGCGCTGGGCTTCAATCTGATCTACAACGCCAGTCATGTGATCAATTTCGCTCAAGGCGAGTTCATCATGCTCGGCGGCATGCTGGCGGTTTTCTTCACCCAGGCGGGCCTGCATTGGGCGCCCGCGTTCGCGCTGGCCGTGCTGCTGCCGGCCCTGGTCGGAGTGCTGCTTGAAAAGTGCGCCATCGAACCGGTCAAGGATGCCGATACCGTCACCCTGATCATCATCACGATCGGCGCGTCCCTGGTGTTGCGCGGCCTGATCCAGGTCTGGCTGGGCAAGGGCGCCCACAGCCTGCCGCCGTTTTCCGGACATGCCCCCCTGTCGGTCCTGGGGGCGTCTCTGCAGCCTCAGAGCCTCTGGGTATTCGGGGTGACGGCCATCGTGGTGGCGCTGCTCTGGTACTTCTTCAGCCGCACGCTGGCGGGCAAGGCCATGCTGGCCACGGCCTACAACCGGGTCGCAGCGCAGCTGGTGGGCGTGAGCACCGGCTGGGTCCTGCTCATGAGCTTCGCCCTGGCGGCGGCTCTCGGCGCGCTGGGGGGCATCCTCATCACGCCGATCACGCTGACTTCCTATGACGTGGGCATCATGCTGGGCCTCAAGGGCTTCGTGGCGGCGGTGGTCGGCGGCCTGGGCAGCGGCCTGGGCGCCGTGGTCGGCGGCCTGCTGGTCGGCGTGCTGGAAGCGATGGGCGCGGGCTACGTGTCTTCGGCCTACAAGGACGCCATTCCGTTCGTGCTGATCCTGCTGATCCTGTTCTTCATGCCGCGCGGCCTGTTCGGCGGTCTTTCCACAGAGCGGGTGTGATCATGCGCGGACGCTCTCTGATCGGTCTGGCTCTCCTGGCCGCCGCGCTGGCGGCGGCGCCCTTCCTGGCGCCCAACAGCTATTACCTGGACATCGTCATCCGCATGTGCATCAATGCCGTGATCGTCCTCAGCCTGAATCTGCTGGTCGGCTATGCGGGCCAGATCAGCCTGGGCCATGCGGGCTTCGTCGGTCTGGGGGCTTATGCCTCGTCGGTGCTGCCCGCCCATTTCGGCTGGCACCCGCTGCTGGCCCTGGCGGCCGGCGCCGCGGGCACCGGGCTGCTGGCGCTGCTGGTCGCGCGGCCGATCCTGCGCCTCAAAGGGCACTACCTGGCCATGGCGACGCTGGGCCTGGGCGTCATCATCAACATCGTGATCCGCAACGAGGCTGGCTGGACGGGCGGGCCTGACGGCATGCCGGTGCAGTCCATGGAACTGTTCGGCTACGAACTCGTGCGCGACATCCAGTGGTACTGGGTCGTGGCCGTCTTGCTGCTGCTGAGCGTGTGGGGCGCGCTCAATCTGATCGACTCGCCCTTCGGCCGCGCGCTGAGGGGCCTGCATGGTTCCGAGATCGCTTCCCAGGTCGTGGGCGTGGACGTGCCGCGCTACAAAACGACCGTATTCGTGCTGTCGGCCGTCGCGGCCAGCGTCATGGGCAGCATCCTGGCGCACTACGTCGGCTTCGTGACGCCCGAGATCGCCAACTTCTTCCATTCCATCGAGCTGGTCACCATGGTCGTGGTGGGCGGCATGGCGTCGGTGTTCGGTTCCGTGCTGGGCGCGGTGCTGCTGACGGCGCTGCCGCAGGCGCTGGCGACCTTCGAGGGCTGGGAGATCGTTGTCTTCGGAGCCATCCTGATGCTGTGCATGATCTTCCTGCCGCGCGGCCTGGTGCCCACGCTGGCGGCTCGCCTGCGCATCGGAGACTGACGCCATGGCCCTGCTTGAAGTCGATCGTCTGTCCATCCAGTTCGGCAATGTCCGCGCGGTCCAGGACGTCAGCTTTTCCGTGGACGAGGGCATCGTCTATTCCGTGATCGGCCCCAACGGCGCGGGCAAGACGACCCTGTTCAACCTGATCACCGGGATCTATCGGCCCACGGCGGGCGCCGTTCGCCTCGATGGCCAGGAAATTCAAGGCTGCACGCCCTATGAACTGGCCCGGCGAGGCATGGCGCGCACTTTCCAGAACCTGCAGGTCTGGATGAACATGAGCGCCCTGGAGAACGTCATGGTCGGGGCTCACCTGCATCTGGACGGCAGCCTGTTCAAGGCGCTGCTGCGCACGCCGGGCCTGCGGCGGCGCGAGCATGCGCTGCGCGAGGAAGCCGCGGCCCTGATGGCCTTCGTGGGCCTGGAATCCTACGTCCGGTCGCGCGCCGACAGCATGCCATATGGGGCTCTCAAGCGCCTGGAGATCGCCCGGGCGCTGGCCATGAAACCGCGCCTGCTGTTTCTGGACGAGCCGGCCGCCGGCCTCAATCCCACGGAAACCCGGGAAGCCGACGCGCTGGTGCGCCGGATCGCGGAAACCGGGGTGACGGTCGTCCTGGTCGAGCACGACATGAAGATGGTCATGAATCTGTCGGACCGGATTCTGGTGCTGGATTACGGGAAAAGGCTGGCCGAGGGGTCCGGGCCGGAAGTCCGCGGCAATCCGGATGTGATCGCAGCCTACCTGGGCGGCCACGCCTGATCGGGGAACTCATGCACGCATTGGACATCATCCAGGAAGAACACCGCAATCTCTGGCGCATCGCCACCACCATGGACTGGGTGGCCGGCGAATTGCAGGCGGGCGAGCCGGTCGAGGAAGGCTTCTTCCTGGCCCTGTTCGACTACATCCGGGAGTTCATGGACGGCTGCCATCACGCCAAAGAGGACCAGTACCTGTTCCTGGCGTTGCGGCGGCGCGCGCCCGACGCGGCGGCGCCCATCCTGGATTCCCTTGAGGAAGAACACCGCCAGGGTCCCGCCAGCCTTCAGGATCTGCGCCGGTTCCTGGGAAGAGAAGGCCGCCTGTCGGACCAGTCCGAGTTCATCGAAGGCCTGCGCCGCTATGCGGATCAGCTGAAGCGGCATATCCGGACCGAGGAAAAGAGCATCTTTCCCTTGGCGCGCGAGGTGCTGCTGCCCGAGGACTGGGCAGGCATCGCGGCGGCGTTCTCCGATCACCGCGACCCCCTGTTCGGCGAACAGGCGCGCGCCGAGTACCGCGAACTCTACCACCGCATCGTGTCGCTCGCCCCGGAAACGGTCGGCCTGGGCGGCAGCCAGGCGGGCGGTTTCCGGCACCTGGCCGCCGCCGCGCACGAACCGTTGCTCGAAGTCCGGGACCTCGAGTCCTGTTATGGCCGCATCCAGGCGCTCAAGGGCATCAGCCTCGACGTCTTCAAGGGCGAGCTGGTGGCCCTGGTCGGGGCCAATGGGGCGGGCAAAACGACGTTTCTGCGCGCCTTGTCCGGGATCCAGCCCATGAGCGCCGGCCGGATCCGTTTCGCGGGGCAGGACTTGTCCCGCGTGCGGGCGGATCGCCGGGTGCGGGCCGGCATCTGTCATAGTCCGGAAGGCCGGCAGGTCTTCGGCCCCTTGTCGATCGAAGACAATCTGCGTCTGGGCGCTTACCTGCGGTCCGCCGATCAGGTGGACGAGGATCTGGAGCGTGTCTACGCGATGTTCCCGGTCCTGCGCGAGAAACGGCGCCTGCCCGCCGGGACGCTGTCCGGCGGGCAGCAGCAGATGCTGGCCATCAGCAGGGCCCTGATGGGGCGGCCGCGCCTGCTGCTGCTCGACGAGCCGTCCATGGGCCTGGCGCCTCTGCTGGTCGAGGAAGTCTTCAATGTCATCCGCACGCTCAAGGCCCGGGGCATCACCATCTTGCTGGTCGAGCAGAACGCCTTCGCCGCGCTTGGCATCGCCGACCGCGCCTACGTCCTGGAAACCGGTCAGATCGTGCTGTCGGGCACGGGGCAGGACATGATCCGAAACGAACAGGTGCGCGCCGCGTACCTGGGCATGTGAAACGCCGAAGAGGAAACCACCATGAGCAAGCAATTCGCATCCGTCGCCGACCTGGAGGAGAAGAAGACCACCTTCGCCCGCCTGTCCGGGCACTGCTGGTCCTATACCGCCGAAGGCGACCCGAACACGGGCGTCGTCATCGGCGACGAGGCCGTCCTGATCTGCGACACGCTCGCCACCCCCATGATGGCGCGGCGGTTGATCGCGGAGATCCGCAAGGTGACCGACAAACCCATCAAGTACGCCGTGCTGTCGCACTATCACGCCGTGCGGGTGCTGGGCGCCTCGGCCTACCGCGAAGAGGGCCTGCAGGAAGTCATCGCCAGCCAGGGCACCTACGAGATGATCGCGGAGCGCGGCGCCCAGGACATGCAGTCCGAATATGAACGCTTTCCGCGCCTGTTCCAGGCCTTCGAGTCGATTCCGGGCCTGACCTGGCCGACGCTGGTCTTTCGGGATGGCATCAGTCTGTGGATGGGGCGCGACCTGGAAGTCCGCGTCTTTCACCCCGGCGCGGGCCACACCCGGGGCGACACCGTGGTGTGGGTGCCTTCCGAGAAGGTCCTGTTTTCCGGGGACCTGGTCGAATATGACGCAGCCTGCTACACGGGCGACGCCCAGCTGGCCGACTGGCCGGCCACGCTCGACGCGCTGGCCGCCCTGGGGGCGGAAAAGCTGGTGCCGGGCCGGGGGCCGGCGCTGGATACGCCCGAAAGGGTCGCCGCCGGCCTGGCCTACACGCGCGACTTCGTGTCCACGCTGTACTCGTCCGCCCGCGAGGCGCATGCCCGGGGGATGGATCTGAAACAGGCCATGGAGCACATCCGCGGCGCCATGGACCCCAAGTTCGCCCAGGTCTTCATCTACGAGCATTGCCTGCCATTCGACGTGGTCCGGGCCATGGACGAGGCCGCCGGCATTCGCCACCCCCGCATCTGGACGGCCGAGCGCGACCAGGAAATGTGGCACGGCCTGCAGGCGGAACACTGATTGCGCGGCGGGCGTCGCGGCGCCGAGACCGCGCCCCGCCCCGGAGGAGACACAGACATGCTCAGCACTTATCAGTACCAGAAATTCGAATATCATCCGCCGCGTGAACTGGGGGCGGACAAGGCCGTCCGCCATCCCGTGGTGATCGTGGGCGCCGGTCCGGTCGGCCTTGCCGCCGCCATCGACCTGGCCCAGCAGAACGTGCCCGTGCTGCTGCTCGACGACGACGACACGGTTTCGGTGGGCTCCCGCGGGGTCTGCTACGCCAAGCGGGCGCTGGAAGTGCTGGACCGCCTGGGAGTGGCCGATCCCTGTGTGGACAAGGGCGTCAGCTGGAACGTGGGTCGGACCTTCTTTCGCAGCGAAGAGGTCTACAGCTTCAACCTGCTGCCGCAACCGGATCATCACCGGCCGGGCATGATCAACCTGCAGCAGTACTACCTGGAAGAATTCCTGGTGAAGCGGGCCCGGTCGCTGCCGTCCCTGGACTTGCGATTCCGCAACAAGGTCGTGTCGATGCGCGCGCAGGACGATGCCGTCGCGTTGCAGGTCGAGACCCCGGACGGCGTCTATCCGGTCGAGGCGGACTGGCTCATCGTGGCCGATGGCGCCCGCAGCCCCATCCGCAGGATGATGGGTCTGGAGGCCGAGGGCAAGGTCTTCATGGACCGCTTCCTGATCGCCGACGTGGTCATGAAGGCCGATTTCCCCGCCGAGCGCTGGTTCTGGTTCGATCCGCCTTTCCATCCAGGGCAGTCCGTGCTGCTGCATCACCAGGCCGACAACGTGTGGCGCATCGACTTCCAGCTCGGCTGGGATGCCGATCCCGAAGAAGAGAAGCGTCCGGAGAAGGTCATCCCCCGCATCAAGGCCATGCTGGGCGAGGAGCACGAATTCGAACTCGAATGGGTCAGCGTCTATACCTTCCAGTGCCGGCGCATGGCGAAGTTCCGCCATGGCCGCGTGCTGTTCGTCGGCGATGCCGCGCATCAGGTGTCGCCATTCGGTGCGCGCGGGGCCAATTCCGGCATCCAGGATACGGACAATCTGGCCTGGAAACTGCGGCTGGTCATGGACGGCAAGGCTCCGGATAGCCTGCTGGACACCTACTCCGACGAGCGAACCTGCGCCGCCGACGAGAATCTGCTGAATTCCACGCGCTCGACGGATTTCATCACGCCCAAGACCAAGACCTCGCTGGCCTTTCGCAACGCGGTGCTGGGACTGGCGCGCCACTATCCGTTCGCCAGGGCGCTGGTAAACTCCGGCCGCCTGTCGGTGCCGACGATCCTGGCGGATTCCGTTCTGAACACGCCCGACGAGGCCGCGTTCGCCGGGGACATGGCGCCGGGGGCGCCCTGCGACGACAGCCCTATGAGAGCCCAGGTGGATCACTTCTGGCTGCTGGGCAGGCTGGGCAACCGTTTCCAGCTGCTGGTTTATGCGGACAAGCCGGGCGACGTGACTCAGGCCGACGCCCTGCAGGCGCTGATGTCGGGCTCTCTGCCGGTGGACGTCATCCTCGTGACGCCGTCGGGCGGGCGCTCGCCGCACGGCTTCCGGGTCTTCGAGGATTACACCGGCCGATTCGCCGAGCGCTACGACGCCCGGCCGGGCTCCGCCTGGTTGATCCGCCCCGACCAGCACATCGCCGCCCGCTGGCGCGCCCTCGACGTCCGCCGGGTCCGCCAGGCGCTGGCGCGCGCAACCTGCAACCAGGAATGAATCCCATGGGACTGAGCCTGAACCTGAACTTCGGCGAGCCGGGCCGCAGCTACGCGCGCGCCTATACTCCCGGCGACGACTTCTACGAAGAGCTGATCGCGCTGCACCAGAACCTCAGCGACGAGCAGAGCGCGCAAGTCAATGCCCGCCTGATCCTTCTGCTGGCCAACCACATCGGCGATCTGGCAATCCTGCGCGAGGCCATGACGATCGCCCGGCAGGACCCTTGACCTCGCGTCCGCTCGCCTTGGCGCGAGTCCGGCCAGCGGCGGCCTCAGGCCAGGAACCAGCCCTTGCGGATCGGCCAGGCGCAGACCCGTCGGTAGAGCAGTTCGATCAGCGCCCGCACGCCGGGCACCACCCGACCGCGCAGCGGCAGGCACAGCAGGACCGCGATGAGGGCGTTCAACAGCGCGCCCGCCATGTCCAGCGGCCAGTGGATGCCCATGTAGATGCGGGCCCAGGCTACGGCCAGGCCCAGCAGCCCCAGCACCCAGGCCGCGCGGCGCCGGACGGGGTGGATCCACAGTCCGGCGCAGAGCGCCCAGATGAAGCTCAGGTGGTTGCTGGGGAACGATGCCGTCGGCGCATGGTGCAGATACTGGTGGCCGATGCCCAGGACGAAGGGGCGCGGGTGGAACCACAGCTGGCCGGCGGCCCAGGACAGGAACAGGGCGACGGCGGCGGTCAGGACGGCCTGCACCAGGGCGTCCCGGCCCGCGGTGTCGGCGCGCAGCCAGTTCAAGACTACGTACAGCGGAAAGACGTAGACCAGGCCGTTGGCCAGAAAGGTGCCCAGCGCCAGGCTGAAGGCGGAGGGGTCCACGGCGTTGATCCACAAAAACAGGGTCTGGTTCAGGTGTTCCATGAGCGTATCCGGCCGGAGTGAACGGGTACGGCAGCATAGCACCGGGACCCGCCGGGCGGTGGCGGATCCGGCAATCCGCGCGTGTCATCCTTGACGATGTGTATCAGCGCGTCCGGCCGGCCTCTTGTCATGCTCGGCTTCCCGCCGGAAGCGGCGGGCAGCCGGCGCCGATCAGTGCGCCAGGCTTTTGGCGGGCGTGTCCAGCGTGTCGCAGGCTGTCGTGTCGCCCGGCGCGTGGGCCGTGCCGGCCGCGAAGACCGAGGGCTTGTCCGGGGTGCCGCGTTTGATGTGATTGAACAGCAGGTTCAGGGCGATGGCCATGATGGCGGCCGAGCTGATGCCCGAGTGGAAGATCGTCGCCACCCAGTCCGGGAAATGGCTGTAGAACTTCGGGGCGGCGATGGGGATCATGCCGAAGCCCACGGACGTGGCGACGATGATCAGATTCATGTTGTCTTCGTAGTTGACCTTGGCCAGGGTGCGGATGCCGCTGGCGGCCACGGTGCCGAACAGCACCAGGCCGGCGCCGCCCAGCACGGCGGCGGGCACGGTGGCGATCAGGCGGCCCATCACCGGCAGCAGGCCCAGCACCAGCAGGATGATGCCGCTGGTGGCCACGACGAAGCGGCTTTTCACCCCGGTGACGGCGACCAGGCCGACGTTCTGCGCGAAGGCGCTTTGCGTGAAGGATCCGAAGACCGGCGCGATGACGCTGGACACCATGTCGGCGCGCAGGCCGTCGCCCAGGCGGCGGGAGTTGATCGGGGTCTTGATGATGTCGCCCACCGCCAGGATGTCGGCGGACGTTTCCACCAGCACGACCAGGATCACGATGAACATGGACAGGATGGCGGCCGGATGGAATTCCGGCAGGCCGAAGTGGAACAGCGTGGGCAGGGCGAAGGTCGGGCCGTCGACGACGCGGGAGAAATCCGTCATGCCCGACGCCCAGGCGATCAACGTGCCCAGCACCATGGCCAGCAGGATGGACAGGCGCGAGATGGCGGCATTGCCCAGTTTGCTGAGCAGCAGCACGATCAGCAGCGTGACGGCGGCCAGGCCGATGTTGGCCACGCTGCCGAAATCCGGCGCCTTGGCGTTGCCGCCCATGGACCAGTGGGCGGCCACCGGCATCAGCGACAGGCCGATGGTCGTGATGACGGACCCCGTGACCAGGGGAGGGAAGAAGCGGATGATCTTGGAAAAGATCGGCGTGATCAGCAGTCCCAGCAGCGCGGCCATCATCACGGCCCCGAAGACGGACGGCAGGTCGCCGCCCGAGGACAGAATGGCCAGGATCGTGGCCACGCTGGCGAAGGACACCCCCTGCACCAGGGGCAGCTGGCAGCCGAAGAACGGAATGCCCAGGGTCTGGACCAGGGTGGCCAGGCCGCCCATGAACAGGCAGGAAGCGATCAGGATGCCGATTTCGGCGGGCCCCAGCCCGGCTGCCTGCCCCACGATCAGCGGCACGGCGATGATGCCGCCGTACATGGTCAGCACGTGCTGAAGTCCGTACAGAACGTTGGCGGACAGGCCCAGGTGTTCGTCTTCCGGGCGCTGCGTTTGGGTGTGGGTCGGGGTGTTCAAAGCGGTCTCCATCCTGATTGTCGTCGTGGGTCGGCCCTGACGCGGTGGAATGAGACGGGGCCGATGACGGATGCCTCTGATAAGCCCAGGGCGAGCTGGCCGGCGGTGCGGCTTAGGGTGTATTGTGAACTTCAGTCGGCGCGGCGAGGTATGTGGGCTAACATATTGCCTATCTTCAGGTTTTTATATCGAACAAAGTCCATAGGGGTTTCCGCTAGTCGAACTGGACGGGCCCCGCCGCATGCGGCGGCGTGACTAATGGCAATATGCTCGCTTTCAGACGGACTTGACTGTATGAATACCCTGGCATCTTCCGACGATCAGCAGCCCCCGGCGTCCGGCTCCGACCTGCCGGGCCTGTTCGAGGCCTCGCCCATGGCCTTCTGGCTGGAGGACTACAGCGAGCTGCATGCGCTGTTCGGGCGATTGCGCGGCGCCGGCATCCAGGACATCCGGCCCTGGCTGCAGCAGGACCGCGGCCGCCTGGCGGAATGCGCCGCCCTGATGCGCATTCTGCGCGTCAATCGCCAGACCTTGCAGATGTACGAGGCCGACTCCCAGGAAACGCTGCTGGCGCATCTGGAGGACGTCCTGCGCGGCGACATGCTCGACGGCTTCCTGGAGGAACTGGATCAGCTATGGCGGGGCAAGACCGATTTCCACGGCCTGACCGTCAACTACACGCTGTCGGGCAGGCGCCTGGACCTGTCCCTGAAAGGCGTCGTGCTGCCGCAGGAGCGGCTGCCCTGGGACCGGGTCCTGGTCTCCATGGAAGACGTGACCGAACTGCAGAACCTGAAGCGCCAGGCGCAGGACAGCGCCCGGGACGCCCGGGAATTCTTCGAGCAGGCGCCAGTGTCCCTGTGGGTCGAGGATTTCAGCGCCATCAAGCGCCTGTTCGGCGAGCTGCGCGCGCGGGGCGTCAGCGATTTCCGCACGTTCCTGGACGTGCACGAGGAATTCGTGGACCGCTGCCTGCAGGAAATCCGGGTGCTGGACGTCAATGACTACACGCTGACGATGTTCAAGGCCTCTACGCAGGCCGACCTGCTGGCGCGGCTGGGCGACGTGCTGAGCGACGAGGCCCGCGCGTCGTTCGCCGAACAGCTGATCGATCTCTGGGAAGGCCGTCTGTTCCACCAGAAGGAAGTCCAGAACCGCACGCTGCAGGGCGACGTGCTGTACATCCATTTGCAGCTGTCCGTGTTCGAAGGCTGCGAGGACGACTGGTCCAAGGTGCTGGTGTCGCTCACCGACATCACCGCCCGCAAAAAGGCCGAGGCCTACCTGGAATACCTGGGCCAGCACGACGTGCTGACCCAGCTGAAGAACCGCTCCTTCTTCGTCGACGAGCTGGGCCGCCTGGCTCGCAAGCGCACGCCGATGGTGGCGTTCATCGCCCTGGACCTGAACAACCTGAAGCGCGTCAACGACGAATCCGGCCACGCGGCCGGCGACGATCTGCTGCGCCGCTTCGGCGAGGTCCTGAACAAGGCCGTCGACAAGCCCGGGCAGGCCGCCCGGATCGGCGGGGATGAGTTCATGGTGCTGCTGCCCGGCATGGACGAGGCCGCCGCCCAGGTCGTGCTGGACAACATCCGCGCGCTGGTCGAACTGAACAACCAGTATTACAGCGGCGTGCCGCTGAGCGTGTCGGCCGGGCTGGCCGTCAGCCGGCACCATGCGGATCTGGAATTGACCATGAAGGCCGCCGACCAGGCCATGTATGCCGACAAGATCGCCTATTACCAGACGCACGAACGCCGCCGCCCGGCGGCGGACGCCGATGACTGGCGCGGGGCGCAAGACGGCGCCGAACGCGGGGAAGGGGCCTGACCGTCGCGATCCGGTCCGGGCTGGCGCGGGACAGCGGCCGGGCGGGCCCGGTGCGCCCGCTTGCGGCCCGGTCGGGGATTCAGAGGGATCGTGCCGCCTGACGCGCCTGAAGCGTGATGAGTCCCGGCTGGTCGGCGGCTTCCAGGATGCGGCGCACGCGGTCCTGCCAGAGGCGGGCGAATTCCTGTTTCTCGGGATCGCTGGCCTGGCCGGACAGCACTTTTTGCAGCAGCGGCATGGCGGCGGGCGAGGGCGGCACGCCCTGGGCGCTGTAGGACACGGCCACGCTGGCGCCCGTGTCCTGGCGCGTGAAGCCGATTTCCCCGGGCAGGCTCTGGTCGAACGACAGCAGACGGCGGCGGTCGTAGCGGCCCGCCAGCCCCTTGAAGCCCGTGTCCGTCGTCGATCCCGTGACCAGGCTGACGACGTTGGCGATCACCCCCGTGACCCCGTTGACGGCGCTGTCGGCGAATTCGACCAGGATGCCGCCGCGTTCGGGCAGCGTGTCCGGGTACAGGGCCCGCAGCGCCTTGACTGTCATCAGCCAGGCGCCCGCGACGGTGGGGCAGGAATGGCCGGCCAGGCGCACGGCGTCTTCGTAGCCGTATTCGATCCGGCCATCGTCGGACGCCCCCAGCAGCTGGGCCAGGGGGTCATGCACCGCGATGCGCGGCGCCTGGGTGAAAAATGCGGGAAATGCCATGGAACGACTCCGGAAACGGTCAACGATGGATCAGTGTAGGAGTCGGTCCCGCCCATGCGGCTTTTAACCCTGAGGGATGTCCGGTCGTTTCGATCCCCAGGGCATGACAAGCATCAAGATCCAGGGAATTTTTGCCGCCGGGCCGTCCCGAGGCCGCTCCCCTGGGGGCCGGGCCCGGGCTTGGGGGCATCGGGAGGCTGCGGCCAAATCCCTTCCGGCCGCCGGGGCGGGATGGAGCCCTCGCCGGGATTGCGTGTAAGATGAGTCGAATCGGGTCGGTCAGGGGCCTCGGGGCTCCGGCCGGCCATCAACACGACGGCTTCCAGGAGGACTTGCAATGGCTCATCCCAACAGTTTCGGCGCGCGGACAACTCTGGATGTGGGGGGCAAGCCCTACCATATCTACCGCCTGGGGGCGCTGAAAGACCATGGACTGGATCCGTCCCGCCTGCCGTACGGCCTGAAGATTCTGCTGGAGAACCTGCTGCGCACCGAAGACGGCGGCGACGTCACGGCCGACGACATCCGCGCGCTGGCGTCCTGGGACCCCGACGCCCAGCCCAACCGCGAGATCTCCTTCACCCCGGCGCGCGTCATCCTGCAGGATTTCACCGGCGTGCCGGCGGTGGTCGACCTGGCCGCCATGCGCCAGGCCATGCGGGACCTGGGAGGCGAACCCGACCGCATCAATCCGCTGGCGCCGGTGGAACTGGTGATCGACCACTCGGTCATCGTCGACGACTTCGGTCACAACGACTCCTACCGCCGCAACGTCGAAATCGAATACCAGCGCAACGTCGAACGCTACCAGTTCCTGCGCTGGGGGCAGACGGCGTTCGACGGCTTTCGCGTCGTGCCGCCCAGCACCGGCATCGTGCACCAGGTCAATCTGGAACACCTGGCCCGCGGCGTGTTCACCCGCCAGGTCGACGGGGTCACCGAGGCCTATCCCGATACCTGCGTCGGCACCGACTCGCACACCCCGATGGTCAATGGCCTGGGCGTGGTGGCCTGGGGTGTGGGCGGCATCGAGGCCGAGGCCGCCATGCTGGGCCAGCCGATTTCCATGCTGATTCCCCGCGTCGTGGGGTTCAAGCTGTCGGGCGCCCTGCCCGAGGGCACCACCGCCACCGACCTGGTGCTGACCATCACCGACATGCTGCGCAAGCATGGCGTGGTGGGCAAGTTCGTGGAATTCTACGGCCCGGGGGTGGCGGCCGTGCCGCTGGCCAATCGCGCCACCATCGGCAACATGAGCCCGGAATACGGCTCCACGATCTCGATCTTCCCGATCGACGACGAAACCCTGAACTACATGCGCTTCACCGGGCGCTCGGCCGAACAGGTCGCGCTGGTCGAGGCCTATGCCAAGGCCCAGGGTCTGTGGCACGATCCGCAACACGAACCCGTCTATTCGGAACGGCTGGAACTCGACCTGGGCACGGTCGTGCCGTCCATCGCCGGGCCCAAGCGTCCCCAGGACCGCATCCTGCTGTCCGAGTCCAAACCCTCCTTCCAGAAGTCCCTGGCCGCCCTGCCGGGCTCGCCCGCTTCCAACCCCGCGCCGGTCCATCTGGGCGATGGCGTCGATTTCGAGATCGATCACGGGGCGGTGGCCATCGCCGCCATCACGTCCTGCACCAACACGTCCAACCCTGCCGTGATGGTGGCGGCCGGCCTGCTGGCGAAAAAGGCGGTCGAACGCGGCCTGCAGCGCAAGCCCTGGGTCAAGACCTCCCTGGCTCCCGGATCCCGCGTCGTCACTGACTACTATGAAAAGGCCGACCTGATGAAGTACCTGGAAGCGCTGGGCTTCAATCTGGTGGGCTATGGCTGCACGACCTGTATCGGCAATTCCGGCCCGCTGATCCCGGAAGTGTCCGATGCCGTCCGCAGCCACGATCTGGCCGTGACCTCGGTGCTGTCGGGCAACCGTAACTTCGAAGGCCGCATCCACTCCGAAGTCAAGATGAACTACCTGATGTCCCCGCCGCTGGTGGTGGCGTACGCGCTGGCCGGGTCCATGGACTTCGACCTGTACAAGACGCCGCTGGGCAAGGACAAGAACGGCGTGGACGTGTACCTGCGCGACATCTGGCCCAGCAGCCAGGAAGTCCAGGCCGTCATCCAGTCGTCGATCACGGCGGAAATGTACATGCGCGGCTATTCGGATGTCTTCGCGGGCAACGACGCCTGGCGCAATCTGCCGACGCCCGAAGGCGACCTGTATCGCTGGGACGATGCCTCCACCTACGTGCGCAATCCGCCGTACTTCGAGGGCATGCGCCGCGATCCGGACCCGGTGCACGACATCCGGGGCGCCCGGGTGCTGGCGAAACTGGGCGATTCGGTCACGACCGACCACATCAGCCCGGCCGGCTCGATCGCCAAGGACTCGCCGGCGGCGCTGTACCTGCAATCGCAGGGCGTGCAGCCCAAGGACTTCAACTCCTACGGGTCGCGGCGCGGCAACCACGAGGTCATGATTCGCGGCACCTTCGCCAACGTGCGCCTGCGCAACCAGATCGCCCCGGACACAGAAGGCGGCTGGACGCGCGACTTCACCCGGGACGGCGCTCCGGTCGCGACGATTTTCGATGCCTCGCAGAACTACCAGAAGGCCGGCGTGCCGCTGGTGATCCTGGCGGGCAAGGAATACGGCTCGGGATCGTCGCGCGACTGGGCGGCCAAGGGCACGGTGCTGCTCGGGGTGCGGGCGGTCATCGCCGAATCCTACGAACGGATCCACCGCTCGAACCTGATCGGCATGGGCGTGCTGCCGCTGCAGTTCCCGGAAGGCCAGAACGCCGATTCCCTGGGCCTGCGCGGCAAGGAAACCTTTGAAATCACCGGGATCGAGGCCTTCAACGGCGGCAAGACCCCGAAGATCGTGCACGTGAAGGCGGGCGACGTGGAATTCGACGCGCTGGTGCGCATCGACACCCCCAGCGAGGCCGCGTACTACCGGCACGGCGGGATCCTGCAGTACGCGATCCGCCAGTTGCTGAACTGAGGGTAGCGGCCTGCGGGCCGCTCCGATGATTCAGGCACGGGGCCGTCCGCAGGGACGGCCCCGTGCCCGGAATCACCCTTCCATCAGATGGAAGCTGTCGGGGTCGGGGCCGATGCGGCCGTCGGGACGGTCCAGCGCGGCGATGCGGGCCATGGCGTCGTCGTCCAGGTACAGGTTCCACAGGTTGAAGTTTTCCTGGATCCGGTCCGCGTGGGTGGACTTGGGGATCACCATGTGACCCATCTGGATGTGCCAGCGCAGGATGACCTGGGCCGGCGTGGCCTGCAGATGGTGGGCGATTTCGTGGATCACGGGATCCTGCAGCGCCTGGCCCTGGCCCAGCGGACTCCAGGCCTCGGTCAGGATGTCGTGGTCGGCGTGGTAGGCCCGCAGCTCGGCCTGCTGGAAGTATGGATGCAGCTCGATCTGGTTGACGACGGGCAGCACGCCGGTCTTGTCCAGCAGCTTCTGCAGCTGGTCCACCTGGAAATTGCAGACGCCGATGGATTTCGCCCGGCCGTCGTCGTGCAGCTGGATCAGCGCTTCCCAGGCTTCCAGGTAGCGCCTTTCCTGCGGCACCGGCCAGTGGATCAGATAGAGATCCACGTAATCCAGCTTCAGGCGGTCCAGGCTTTCCTGCAAGGCCGATTTGGCATCGTCCCGGCCATGGCGGTTGTTCCAGAGCTTGGTGGTCACGAACAGGTCTTCGCGCGGGATTCCGCAATCGGCGATGCCCTGGCCGACCTCGGCCTCGTTATAGTAGATGTAGGCCGTGTCGATGGCGCGATAGCCCGCCTCGACGGCGGCCTGGACGGCGGGCGCGGCGTCGTCGCCCGTCACTTTCCAGGTGCCCAGGCCCAGTTGCGGCGCGCGCCGTCCGTCGTGAAACGTCAGGTATGGCTGATTGGATGACATGAGGGTCTCCATGATGGCTCGGCCACTGGCCCTGAAGCCCTGCAATGGCCGACAATGATTCTTTTTCGAGGGTAGACCAATGAGTGTACATAGTCAGGCGCAGCGCGTCACCGTGCCCCAGCTGATGTCTTACAAAGGGACACGCAAGATTGCGGCGCTGACCGCCTATATCGCCCCCATCGCCCGTCTGCTGGATGAATCCGTGGACATGATCCTGGTCGGGGATTCCACCGCCATGGTCGGTTACGCCCTGCCCGATACCCTGTCGATCTCGACGCGGACGATGGCCGCGCATGCCGCAGCCGTCGTGCGGGCCACGCAGCAGGCCTGCGTGATCGTCGACATGCCGTTCGGCAGCTATCAGCAGTCGCCCGCCCAGGCTTTTGACAATGCCGCCTCCATGCTGTCGGCCAGCGGGGTGTCGGGCGTCAAGATGGAAGGCGGCCAGGTGCTGGCCGAGACCACCCGGTTCCTGGTGGACCGGGGCATTCCGGTGCTGGCGCACGTCGGCCTGATGCCGCAGTACGTCAATACCATGGGGGGATTCAAGGCCCAGGGCATGACCGACGAGGCCGCCCGCAGGATCCTGGAAGACGCCCGCGCCCACGCGCAGGCGGGGGCGTTCGGGGTCGTCCTGGAGGGTATCAGCGAACCTCTGGCGCGCCAGATCACGGCCGATCTGGACGTTCCCACGATCGGCATCGGGGCGTCGCCCGCCTGCGACGGCCAGATACTGGTCACGGAAGACATCCTGGGGCTCAGCGGCGACCGGATCCCCAAATTCGCCCGCCGCTTCGCCGACGCGGGCCAGGTCATCCGCGATGCCGCCCGGGACTACGCCCAATCGGTGCGGGAAGAAACTTTTCCCACGCTTGATCACTGCTTTGGCGTGCGCCGTACGCATTAACATGATGACACCAATGGTTTCATCGGGGGGCCGCGCTGCGCGCGATCGCCCCCACCGCGTGTCCTTATGGAAATCCGCCAACTCGAGGCGCTCAACGCCGTTGTCGTCAGCGGCAGCGTGACGGCCGCAGGCCGTCAACTGGGGCGTTCACAGCCCGTCGTCAGCCGCCAGATCAGCGATCTCGAAGGCGAGCTTGGCTTCGTGCTATTCGAACGCACGCGCCCCACCATCACCCTGACCGAATCGGGCGCGGAATTCTATCGCGAAGTCCGCGGCATCCTGGCGGATCTCCAGCAGCTGGAAGCCCGCGTGCTGGGCATGCGCAGCGGCCAGGTCCGTCCCCTGCGCATCCTGGCGACCTCGGATCTGGCCCGGGGCCTGCTGCCCGATGCCCTGGCGCGGATCGATCGCTTCAACGCGGTATTCGGCGGAAACCTGGTCGTGGAAGAAGCCGTGCACGAAGTGACCGCCCAGGAGATCCTCGACGGCCGCTCCGACTTCGCCCTGATCAACCTGCCCATCGACACCGAAGGACTGCGCGTCCATTGGTGCGGGCAGGCGCCCTGCCTGCTGGCCATGCCGGTCGGCCACGTCCTGGCGTCCCAGGAAGCCGTGCGCCTGGACGACATCCGCAATACGGACGTCATCACGCTCCTGAGCCGCTACCGCATGCGCTACCACCTGACCAACAGCCTGGTGCAGGCCACGGCGGGCGATCAGCGCCGCCACATCGAGGTCGGCAGCCAGCAGACGGCGCTGGCCATGGTTCGGGCCGGCCTGGGCGTGGGGCTGATGGATCCGTTTTCCGCGCAGGGCGGCAGCCTGGACGGCGTGGTGGTGCGCCCGGTCCTGTCCGACGTCCATTACCGGATCGGGGTGGTCTCCCCGCTGACGCATGACCTGCCCGAAGGCGCTCAGCGCCTGATCCGCGGGCTGCACAGCCATGTGCTGAAAGTCGTCCCCCAGTTCGTGGAAACGGATCCCAACGGCTTGCCGCATGCGACGCCGGCTCTCGCCGAGACCCTGCATATGGCCTGATGCCGTCCGGGGTGTGCGATGATGTGGTTTTTCGCTACTCAGGATCTGTATCGTGACCGCGTTCTCCCCCGAAATCCTGTTGGGCTGGGCCCTGGCCGCGCTGCTGGGCGGGCTTGCGGGGTGGTGGCTGGCGCGCCGCCGGATGGACGGATTGATGGCGGATCTGGCGCAGCAGACGGCCGAGCGGGTCCGCCTGGATACCACGCAGGCGGAGCAGGCCCGGCAGATCGAGCATCTGCGGGCCGATCTGGCGCAGGCCGCCCGTGATCTCGACGAAGGCCGGGCGCGCGTCCAGGCGCGGGATCTGGAACTGACCCGCCTGCAGGCCGTGCACCAGGAAAAGCTGGCGCTCATCCAGGAATTGCAGCAGACGTTCGAACACTCCAAGGCTGCCATGCGCACGGAATTCCAGAATCTGGCCAACCAGGTCCTGGAAGAAAAGGGCAAGGCCTTCGCCCAGACCAGCCAGACTTCGCTGGATGGCCTGCTGCGGCCCTTCCGGGAACAGATCGACGGCTTCCAGAAGCGCGTCAATGAAATCCACGATGCGTCCCTGCGCGGCCAGACGCAGCTGGGGGCGGAAATCCGCCGCGTGCTGGACATCGGCCTGAAGATGAGCACCGAGGCCAACACCCTGGCCACGGCGCTGAAGGGCGACAAGAAGACCACCGGAAACTGGGGGGAAATCCAACTCGAACGCAGCCTGCAGCTGGCGGGCCTGGTGCCGGGCGACCATTATCAGGCGCAGGCCAGTTTCCGGGATGCGTCCGGCAATCGCCTGCAGCCCGATTTCGTCATCAAGCTGCCGGACGACAAGCACATGGTGATCGACAGCAAGGTCTCGCTGGTGGATTACGATCGCGCGATCGCCGCGCAGACCGATGCCGAGCGCGAAGCGGCCCTGGCCGCGCACGTCCAGGCCGTGCGCCATCACATCGACGATCTGGCCCGCAAGGACTACAGCAATCTGATCGGCCTGAAGAGCCCCAGCTTCGTGCTGATGTTCATGCCCATCGAGCCCGCCTACATCGAGGCCATGAAGCACAACCGCGACCTGTTCGACTACGGCTATCGCCAGAACGTCGTCATGGTGTCGCACACCACGCTGATGCCGATCCTGCGCACGGTGGCCAATCTGTGGATGATCGCCCGCAGCAATGAACAGACCCGCGCGCTCAGCGACATGGCCGGCGGCCTGTACAACCAGGTGGCGGTCGTGGCGGAACGCCTGCAGAAACTGGGCAATACGCTCAATACCGTCAACACGCATTACAACAGCGCGGTGACGGCGGTGGCGGGCCAGCAGGGGCTGTACGGCAAGGTCAACCGTTTCGCGGAGCTCTCGGCCAAGGCCAACAAGCAGATGCCGGACCTGGAGCCGATGCATGCCGACATCGAGGTCCAGCGCCTGCAGGCGGTGATCCCCGACGCGGATGCGGGGCCCGCCGGCGCGTCGGCGCTGCCGGAGCCGGACGAGCCGCCCGCATCGGCCTGATCGGCGCGTACGCCGGGCGGCGCCTCGAAGGAGACAGGATGAACAGCAGGACATCGGCGGCATGCGCGCGCGGCGCGCCACGGCCGGCCCGCATCGGGCCAGGCCGGCTTTTATGCGCGGCGCTGCTGCTGACGGCCATGCTCTGGGGCGGCTGGCCGGTCCGCGGCCTGGCCGCCGAGCCGTCCGCCGGTCAGGCGGCGGCCGCCCCGGCGGCGGGACGCCTGGACGACACGCCGCGCATGGCGATCATGTCCGCCTTCGCGCCGGAACTGGCCCTGTTGCGCGAACGGCTGCGGCAGCCTCATGCGATCACGAGCGACGGCGTGGATTTCACGACCGGCACCCTGGAAGGACAACCGGTCGTCCTGCTGCTGTCGGGCATCAGCATGGTCAATGCCGCCATGAACACCCAGTTGCTGTTCGACCGCTTCAACGTCAGCCATCTGGTGTTCAGCGGCATCGCCGGGGGCGTCAATCCGGAGCTGCGCATCGGCGATGTCAGCGTCCCGGCGCGCTGGGGGCAGTACCTGGAACTCGTGATGATGCGGGAAACCGGCCCCGGCCGGTATCAGGCGCCCGCATCCAAGACGCTGTCCCCGTTCGCCCCTTACGGCATGATGCAGCCGCGCGACGTGCGCGTGCGCCAGGCGGGATCCGCGCGGATCCAGGAAAAGTTCTGGTTCGACGCGGATCCGCGGATGCTGTCGGTGGCCCGCAGCATCGAGACCGTGCCCTTGCGGGCCTGCGACCGCCAGGGCCTTTGCGTGGCCGACCGCCCCCGCCTGGTGGTGGGCGGCAATGGCGTATCGGGCCAGGCCTTCGTGGACAATGCCGATTTTCGCCGCTATGCCTACCGCACCTTCCAGGCCAATGTGCTGGACATGGAAAGCGCCGCCTGCGCCCAGGTGGCCTGGCGCAGCAAGGTCCCCTTCATCGCCTTCCGGTCGCTCAGCGACCTGGCGGGTGGCGGGCCGGGCGAAAACGAAATGAACGCCTTCCTGCACATCGCGGCGGATAATTCGGCCCAGGTGCTGCTGGCATTCCTGCGGGCCTGGCCGCGCTGAACGTATCCGGGGGTGCGATGACGACAGAAGATAGGGACCTGCTGGACGCTTTCCGGCAATCCGCCGTGGCGTCGATCCTGTACACGGCCTCGCAGCCGCCGCAGGACGTCGGGCTCGACGACCTGGGGACCGCCGCCACGGAGGCGGGCTTGCTGTGGGTCGGCCTGAAGGACCCGACGGCGGAATTGATGCAGTCCGTCGGCGAGCGCCTGGACCTGCCGGCCCGCGCCATCGAGGAGATCATCGAGCCCCACCGGCGGCCCAAGGTCATCGAGTACGACCGGCTGACGCTGGTCGTGGCCATCACCGTCGAGATCGTCAATGGGCGCCCCAGTTTCGGCGACACCCAGATCCTGATCGGCCCGGGCTATCTGCTGACGATTCGCCGCCATGCGACCGGATCGCACCTGGCGCTGCGCAGCCTGCTGGCCGATTCGCCGGAATTCCTGGGACGCGGCAGCGACTATGTGGCGTCCGCCCTGCTGGACCTGATGGCGGACCGCTATGTCGAGGCCTTCAACCATCTGGAGGCCAGGGTCGAATCCATCGAGCACCAGTTTCTGCTGCGCGGCTTCCGCGAGAAGGATATCCGCCACCTGTACCGCCTGCGCCGAGACCTGCTGCGCGTCCAGACGACCATTGCGCCGCTGGTGGAAATCTGCCGGCGCCTGGCGCGCGTCGATACCCGCAACATCGACCCCGACAGCCGGGGCTATTTCGGCGAAGTCGCCGACCGTATCCAGCGCGTGGTCGAAGGGCTCGCCGGGCTGCGGGAGGCCCTGGCCTTCGCCTTCGAGGCCAGCATGATGATCAGCCAGATGCAGCAGACCGACATCACGCGCAAGCTGGCCGCCTGGGCCGCCATCCTGGCCGTCCCCACGGCCGTGGCCGGCATCTATGGCATGAACTTCCACGACATGCCGGAGCTCGGCTGGACCTACGGCTATCCCGCCATGCTGACCGGAACCGCCGCCTTCTGCGGGCTGCTGTACTGGAAGTTCCGCCGGATCAAGTGGCTGTGACGCCCCGCGGATAACGGGGGCGGGAGCTCAGGCGCCCGGCGCCTGCGGCGCGGGGAAGACCTCGCCGACCATCAGCCGGCGCGCGCTGCGGCTGGTGACGACTTTCGAGACATGCCAGCCGTTGTCGGTCTTTCGCGCTTCCGCGCCGGCGGCCAGCACGCCGGAGGCATGGCCGATGCGGATCTGTCCGCCCGCGCCTGTGCGCGCCAGGCGCGCCACCACCGTACCGGGGATGGCCGCCGCGGCGGCGATGGCGACGGCGCCGGTCCCCGTCATGGCGTGGTGCAGCCTGCCCATCGACATGATCCGGGCCAGCACGTCGATTTCGTCGGCCGGGACCTGCTTGCCGCCGGCGGCGATGAATGTCTTCGGGGGCGCCAGGAATGCCAGCTTCGGCGTGTGGGGCCTGTTGCGCGTGGCGTCTTCCGCGCTGGCAGCCAGCCCCATGGCCACGGCGCCGTGCGCCCGGATGGTTTCGAGCCGGGCCAGCAGTTCGGGGTCGGCATTGACTTCCGCCTGGGTCTCGTCGCCGCGCAGCCCCAGGTCCCGCGCCGCCACGAAGATCGACGGGTTGCCGGCGTTGATCAGCGTCGCCGCGATCCGTCCGACGCCGGGAACTTCCAGCTCATCCAGCACCCGTCCCGTCGGCAGCATGGCGCCGCCGGCGCCGTCCTCGTCCGCGCCCGGGTCCAGGAACTCGAGCCGGATCTCCGCGCTGGGGAAGGTGACGCCATCGAGCGTGAATCCGCCGGCCTCCACGACTTTCCCGCCGGACACGGGGACGTGGGCGATGATGCGCTTCCCGATGTTCACCTGCCAGATGCGGACCGCCGCGACGCCGTCCGCCGGCACGTCCACCAGGCCGCGCGCGATGGCGAACGGCCCTACGGCCGCGGTCAGATTGCCGCAATTGCCGCTCCAGTCGATGACCGGGGATTCGATGGAGACCGCCCCGAACAGGTAGTCCACGTCGCAGTCGCCGCGCGCGCTGCGGGACACCAGGACGACCTTGCTCGTGCTGGAGGAGCCGCCCCCCATGCCATCGATCTGCTTGCCGTAGGGATCGGGGCTGCCGATCACCCGCAGCAGGAAGCGGTCGCGCGCCGCGCCGGGCGTTCTGACGGCTGCGGGCAGGTCGTCGGGCGTGAAGAACACCCCTTTGCTGGTGCCTCCTCGCATGTACGTTGCCTTGACCGGCGCGTCGCAGGTGGAAAGATCGCTCATCGCTGGATCCTCGGTAAAAAGCGGTGGAAATGCAAGACCGGGCCTTCAGGGCCGGTACGCCTGCGGAGCGGTCCCGTCATGACGGGATGCGGCCGGCCCGGATCGCCAAAGGCCAGGCGACCCGGCGCGGCGTGTCCGGGTCGCCCCATGACCGGCTCAGGGCGATCGCCAGCGCATCCACGGGGTTCGACCCCAGCGCCTTTTCCGCGGCCCTGACCGCCGACCAGGTGTTGAGGTAGCCGATGAGATCGTCCAGGCGCCACTGCACTTCGATGGCCAGCGGAGGCAGCGGGATTTCCTCGAACGGGAAGGGCAGGCTGCGGTAGCCGTTTTCCACGTGCCGGCGCTCGATGGGCCAGTAGGGGTCGAGCGTGTCGTAGTAGAAGCGCTGTACGGCGCCATCCACGGCGCCTTCGACGTGCAGCACACCGTAGCAGATCAGCGCGACGACGGCCTGCGGCCGGGCTACGCGCCGCGCCTCGGCGTAGAACTTGTCCAGGTCCAGCCAGTGGGCCGCCTGGGCGACCGTGATCAGATCCGCGCTGGCGTCGGGAAGCCCGCTGTCTTCCGCCAGCGCGGTGCGGTAGGTCACGCCGTCGCGCAGCCGGGCTTTCTCGATCTGGGCCGCGCTGGCGTCCGTGGCGATGACTTCCTTGAAGCGTTCGGCGAGCAGCACCGACAGCTGTCCCGTGCCGCACCCGCAATCGAGCGCGCGCGTCAGGCCAGGGCTGATGCCGGCCAGGGCGTCCACCAGTCCGATGGGGTAGGTCGGCCGGTAGGTCGCATAACCAGCGGATCCGCTGGAGAAATGATCCTTGAAGTTCGTGCTGCCCATGCGTGCATTCCTGCTTGTCCTTTGACGATATATTACGGGCTTCCCGGCAGGCCGGGGCTACCGGGCCGGGTGGCAAAATGCCGTCATTTCGGTCACACTGCCGCTGTCGTCATAAAAATTTCAACTTCCGGAGACATCCATGAATGCACTGGATCGGCGTGAATTCCTGAAATTGGCCGGCGCCGCCGGCCTGACCGGCATGGCGGGGGCGTTGCCGGCCCGGTCCTGGGCGCAGGGCGTGTCCGCCCAGGCCAAGGCCGAAGGCAAGGCGGTCTTCTACGCCAATATCACGTCGGTCGACAGCGTCATGAAGGCCTTTGATGCGGCCACCGGCCTCCAGGGCCAGTACACGCGGATCTCCAGTTCCAAATTCATTCCCACGATCGTCACCGAACACAATGCCGGCAAATTGCTGGCCGACGTCGTCCAGGCGCCGCGTCCCATGCTCAGCCTGCTCGAAGAGCACGACGTGCTGGCCGCGTACCAGTCTCCGTCCGCCAAGGGCTATCCCGACTGGGCGGTGGAAGACCCGCGCATGACGCTGTTCGGGATCGAATACGTCTCCTATCTGTTCAATACCCAGCACCTGAAAAAGGCCGATGCGCCGCAGCGCTACGAAGATCTCGCCGATCCCAAATGGAAGGGCCGGATCGTCATGGCCAATCCGGCCAATCACTCGTCCACGATTTCCTGGCTGGTCGGCCTGAAGGAACAGGTCTTCAAGTCCGAGTCCGACTGGATGGCGTATCTGAAGGGCCTGGCGGCCAACCAGCCCATGTTCGTGGCCTCGTTCGGCCCCACGCCGGCGCCCATCGAAAGCGGCGAAAAACTGGTGGCGATCTCCATGCCGAAGTACGTCGTGACGAAGGCTCCCGCGCCGCTGGACTGGGGGCCGCGCAGCGGCCAGCCGCTGCTGGGCACGCCGCGGGCCATCGCCATTCCCCGGAAAGCCCCCAGGCCGGCCGCCGCGCGGGCCTTCATGGATTTCTGGCTGTCCAAGGACGCCATGACGCTGCTGGCCAAGCAGGTCGGCGAATACGTGCTGGCTCCGGGCGTGTATCCGGATATCGAAGGCATCGATCAGGTCAAGGTCCTGCCGGTGCGCGATCTGCCCGACAGCGAGATCGAAAAATGGGGCCGGGAATTCGGCAAGATCTTCGGCGCCCGGTAAACGCATGGATATTCATATCGAAGGACTGGTCAAGACCTACCAATCCGAAGGCCGGACCGTCCGCGCGCTGGACGGCATCGACCTGCACATTCCCGCCAACCAGATCTTCACCCTGCTGGGCCCCAGCGGCTGCGGCAAGACCACGCTGCTGCGCTGCATCGTCGGGCTGGAAACGCCGGATGACGGTGAAATCCGCATCGGCGACCAGGTCGTGTGGTCGGGCCGCAAGCGGATTTCGGTGCCTCCGGAAAAGCGCGGCCTGGGCATGGTGTTCCAGACGTATGCCATCTGGCCGCACATGAATGTGTTCGACAACGTGGCGTATCCCCTGCAGGTGCGCGGCGAGCGGCGCGCCGCCATCCGCGAAAAGGTCCTCAAGGCGCTGCGGTTCGTTCAGCTTGAAGGCCTGGAAGGCCGTTCCGCCACGCGCCTGTCGGGCGGGCAGCAGCAGCGCGTCGCCCTGGCGCGTGCCCTGGTGGCCGAACCCAAGGTCATCCTGTTCGACGAACCCCTGAGCAATCTGGACGCGAAGCTGCGCGAGGAAACCCGCAAGATCCTGCGCCGCTTCCTGACGGAGCTGGGCATCACGGCGGTGTACGTCACCCACGACCGGGTCGAGGCCCTGGCCCTGTCGGACTCCATCGCGGTGCTCAATGGCGGCCACATCGTCGAACGCGGCGATCCGCAGAAGATCTATTTCAACGCCGACCACCGCTTCGTGGCGGATTTCATCGGCCGCGCCAACCTGATCGCCGCCACGGTCCAGGCCCAGGAACCCGACGCCACGGTCGTGCAGTCGCCCCTGGGCGTCCTGCGCTGCCAGAAGCGCGACTTTCCGGTGGGCGCCTCCGTCACGCTGTGCATCCGCCCCGAATTCCTGCTGCTGTCCCGTGTCGACGCCGGAGGGGGCGGGGGCGGCGCCGATGCGGCGGGCGCGCCGCCCAACATCATCGAAGGGCGCCTGGAAACGCTGGATTTCGTCGGCGAGGTCTACGAGACGGAAGTCCGCGTCCAGGACCAGCTGCTGCTGGCGCGGGTGGATCCGGGCGTGGCGGCCGCCGCGGGGGACGCGGTGCGCTTCATGCTGGCGCCCGAGCATTGCCTGCTGGTCATGGAATAGGGCGGGCCGATGAATCCCAAACGCCCGGGCCTGACCTGGTCCCTGATCGTCATCGTCGGCTTCCTGACGCTGTGCCCCGTGCTGATGTTGCTGCTGGGCAGCTTTTCCCAGGGGCTGACGGCGTTCGGGCAGTTCACGACGGCCAAGTACGTCGCCGCCTATACCGACCCCCATCTGCTGGAAGTCTTCAGCAACACCGTGATCTTCGTCCTGGGGTCGACGGTGTTCGCCACGCTGCTGGCGCTGGTGCTGGCCTATCTGAACACCCGCACCAACATTCCCTGCAAGTCCCTGTTCACGGTGCTGTCGATCGTTCCGATGATGATCCCGCACCTGCTGTTCTCCGTCAGCTGGGCGCTGCTGCTGAACCCGTCCAACGGCCTGCTGAATCTGTTCCTGAAGGACTTCCTGGGCCTGTCCGCGTCGCCTTTCGACATCTACACCCTGGAAGGCATGATCCTGGTCGAGGGGCTGTTGAACATGCCCATCGCCTACCTGATCATCGCGCCGGCCATGGCGTCTTTCGACGGCGCGCTGGAAGAGGCCTCGCGCGTGGGCGGCGCCGGGGTCTGGCGCACCCTGTGGCGGGTGACGCTGCCCGTGCTGCGCCCCGCCATCCTGGCGGCCTTCGTGCTGGGGATCGTGCGCAGCCTGGCGTCGTATGCGGTGCCCCGGGTGCTGGGCATGCCGGGGCGGGTCGACGTGCTGGCCACCTACCTGTATGAAATGATCTCCACCGGCTTCGCACCTGACTACGGCCAGGCGGCTGCCCTGGGCATGAGCGTGCTGTCGGTCTCCATCGGTCTCATCGTGCTGTACCGTGCGCTGACGGCGTCGGGCGACAAGTTCGTGACGATTTCGGGCCGAGGCTACCGTCCGTCCGTGATCGAACTGAAGAACGCCCGTCTGCCGCTGTTCGCCGCCGTGGGCCTGTTCAGCGTGCTGATGGTGGTCCTGCCCGTCGCCGTGCTGTTCTACACGTCGCTGGTGCCGTATTCCATGGTGCCCAGCGCCCAGGCCTTCGCCTCCATGAGCTGGAATCACTGGGTCGAGGTCCTGCAGGATCCGATATCCCTGCTGGCCTTGCGCAACAGCCTGTTCCTGGCGATTGTCGGGGCGACGCTGGGGGTGATGCTGTCGCTGTTCATCGCCTATGTCGTCGTCAAGATCCGCACCCGGGCGTCCGGTCTGCTGGAATCCCTCAGTTTCCTGTCGTTCTCGTTTCCGGGCATCGTGATCGGCATCGGTTTCATGTGGTTCTTCGTGCAGACGCCGTTGTACGCCACCCTGACTGCCCTGCTGCTGGCCTATGTCGCCACCTACCTGCCATACGGCGTGCGGCCCTTGGCCAGCGCCTTCGTGCAGGTCCATGCCCACCTGGAAGAGTCTTCCCTGGTGTGCGGGGCCGGGCCGCTGACGACCTTCCGGCGCGTCATCGTGCCGCTGGTGGTCCCCGGCATCGTGTCCGCCTGGATTCTGATGGCGACCATGTTCGTGCGTGAACTGACGGTGTCCGTGGTGCTGTCGCGTCCGGGCAGCGAAGTCCTGGCCGTGCAGATCCTGAATTTCGCCGACGATGGCCTGTGGGGCAAGCTGTCCGCCCTGGGGATCGTGATGATCCTGATTTCCACCGGCCTGGTGCTGCTGGCGGCCTATGCCGGCCGACGCTTCAAAGGCATGCGGGCCGGATAGTACACTTGAATCCTGGGGCGCTCAGGCGCCCCGGTTTCAAGAACACGCTTCCCCCTCGGTGAATGAACAGGATTGTCTGGCTATTGGTTGCAGCGGCGCTGTCATGCGGCGCCGGTCTTTCGGCTGCCCGCGCCCAGCAGGCCGCGAGGGGCGGCGCGGGGCTGATCGATCTGTCCCCCCAGCGCTATGCGGTGCCCGACGTGCCCCGGGACGTGCCGCAGCCTCTGGGTCCTGTGGACCCCGCAGCCGACGACGCTTCGGCCGGCGACGATTCCGCGGTCGTCTATCAATGGATTCCCTACGAGGCCCTGTTCCTGGACCTGCCGGGGGCGGATGCGAGCGGCATGCGCGGCTGGGGCGTGCCGGGTGACGCGACGATGCCTTTGACGGCGCGGGACCTGTTCGCCCCGCCGGCGTCCCAGGGCCTGGATTCCTGGTCCCTGGGCGAGCGGCGCTGGCGTTATCTCAGTTCGTCCGGCTACGGCGTGACGCTGGGCAGCCTCGACGCCCGTCTCCCCGCCTGGGGGCAGACCGTGCCCCTGGCGGGCGTGGGGGTGTATCGCCTGCGGCCCTCGGGCGATCTGCCTGCGGGGGCGTGGGATTACGCGGTCGCGGCGGGGGCACTGGATGCGCGCAATGCGCGCCCGGCCGCTGAAGGCGACCTGAGCTATGGAGCCGTGGCCGTCGATGCGTCCGCCAAGTATGCGCTGGACCGCCAGGCCACGCTGGTGTCGCGGCTGCAGCAGGCGCGGGGCCTGTCCGTGCTGGGGGTGGGGGGCGCGTATTCGACGGGCTCCCTGGGCGCCTGGCGCGCGGGCGTGTCCGATGCGCGCCAGGACCAGGGACAGGGACAGGGGCTGCGCCGGCAGCTTGGCTATACCCTGGGGCTGCGGCCCGGGCTGGATGTGTCCTGGGTCAATGTGCGGCAGCAAGCCGGCTACGCCGATCTGGCGTCGTACGGTCTCGACGACGCTTGCGAGTGCATCCGCAACCAGTGGCAGATCGATCTGGCGGCCGGGCGCTGGGGTTCGTTCAGCGGCTCCTTCGAGCGGCGGGAACGCCTGGAGGACGGTCTGGACCAGCCGCTGGAGCAGCAGTTCGGGCTGGTTCACGGTTTCCGCTATGGCCCATACCTGAGAGTGCGCCTGGAAACGACCCGCAACCTGACGTCGGGCGACTATGGCTGGGCCGCCCGGTTTTCCCTGCCCCTGCAATGATCGCGGGGCGCGGCCCGGGGTAGAATTTTCCCGCACCGCCGATGCGGCATGAACGGCAAGGAACCATGAACGATTACGACGAAATCATCCGTTTGTTGAATCAGCAAGGCTGGGCGATTTCCGATACCGCCATCGCCCCGGCCTGGCAGGCGGACCTGCTGGCGCAGGCTCGTCAGCTCTGGGAAGCCGGCCGGTTTTCCGGCGGCGAGATCGGCCGTGGCGCCCAGGATGCCCGCCAGCCCTCCGTTCGCGGAGATTCCATCTGCTGGGTGCCGCCGGCCTCCAGCCTGGCCGGCCATGCGTTCTTCGCCTGGATGGCGCAGTTCCGTCAGGTGCTCAATGATCGCTATGGCATGGGCCTGCGCAGCCAGGAATTCCACTTCGCCCGTTATGCGCCGGGCGCGGGCTACAAAAAGCACATCGATCAGCATCGCGGCACGGATCACCGCAAGGTCTCGATCGTGCTGTACCTGAACGCCGATTGGGACCCGGCCCACGGCGGCGAATTGTGCCTGTACGACCCCTACAACCCGGACGCGGAAATCCAGCGCTTCGCACCCCTGGGCGCCCGGCTGGCGGTCTTCGTCAGCGGCGTCATGCCCCACGAGGTCCTGCCGTCCCGGGCCGTGCGCTGGAGCCTGACGGGCTGGCTGCGCACGGACGACATCGCTTAGGCGGGAAGGCCTCGATCGGGTTGCTTGCGCTGCCACAGATGCAGCCACAGCAGGGTCAGCGCGACCAGCAGCAGGGCGGGCAGCGCCCCGACGTTCAGCCAGGCCCAGCCGCTGGTGGTGGCCACCGCGCCCGAGGTGAACGCGGTGAACGCCATGGTCACGAAGACCCAGAAATTGATCGCTGCCTGGGCGCGATCCTTTTCCTCGGGCCGGTAGGCGCGCAGGGCCAGCGCCGTGCTGCTGGTGAACAGGAAGTTCCAGCCGACGCCCAGCAGGGTGAGCGCCACCATGAAGTGGCTCATGTCGGTGCCTGACAGGGCGACGGCGATGCAGGCGGCCATCAGCAGCACGCCCAGCCCCATGATCGACAGGACGCCGAACCGGCGGATCAGGTGGCCGGTGAAGAATCCGGGCGCATACATGCCGATCACGTGCCATTGCAGCACCGCGGCGATGTGGCCGAATTCGAAGCGGTGGACGTCCATCACCAGGGGCGTGGCGGCCATCAGCAGATTCATCACGCCGTAGCCGATGGCGGCCCCCAGCGTGGCCACGAAGAACACGGGCTGGCGCATGATCTGGCTCATGGGGCGCCCTTGCGGGGCGTGCCGCTGGTTCGCCGGTTCGGATGGGAAGCGGATCAGGGCCATCAGGCCCATGGCCAGCAGCGCCACGACGGACAGGGCCAGGTAGGCGCCCACGAACGGCACGGGCAGCACGGCTCGGGTCCAGTTGGCCAGGTTGGGGCCGACCACGGCGCCCAGCAGGCCGCCGGCCAGCACCAGGGAAACCGCCTTTTCGTGCCAGTCGGGCCGGGTCAGTTCGGTGGCGGCGAAGCGGTACAGCTGGCCGTTGGCGTTGTAATAGCCCGCCACCACGGTGGCCGCCATCAGCAGCCAGAACAGCCGGTATTGTGCGGCCAGCGCGGCCAGCAGCGCGGAACCCAGCGCCACCGCCAGCCCGATCTGGAAGGAGCCGCGCCGGCCGAACCGGATCTGCGTGGCGGCGACCAGCGGCGCGGCCAGGGCGCCGCCCACCACGTAGCCCATGATGGGCAGCGTCGCCATCCAGGCATGCGGCGCCAGTTCCAGCCCGACCAGGCCGTTGATGGCGATGAAGGTGACGTTGTTGATGAGGAACAGCCCCTGACACACGGTCAGCAGCAGGAGATGGCGGTTCATGGAGTATCCGTCGGAAAGAGATTCCCGTCCCGGGAGCGGGGCCGTCCGGCGGACGGCATGGAGTCGAGTCCGGCCATCAGGGCTCCTGGCAGACGTCGACCCAGGCGGCTCCGGCCAGTTCGGCCAGCCGCTGGGGCGCGATGCGCACCGCGCTGTCCAGGGATCCGGCGGCGGGCATGACGATGTCGTATTCGCGCAGCCGCACGTCGCAGTACACCGGCAGCGGCTGCGCCAGGCCGAAGGGGCAGACGCCGCCCACGGGGTGCCCCGTCAGGGCGGCGACCTCGTCGGCGGCCAGCATCTTCGGGCGCCCGCCCAGGGCCTGTTTCAGTTTCTTGTTGTCCAGCCGCGTGTCGCCGCAGGCCACGACCAGGATGACGTCCTGGCCGACCCGCAGCGACAGGGTCTTGGCGATCTGGCCCGGCGCCACACCGTGCGCCCGGGCGGCCAGATCCACCGTCGCCGTGCTCTGCCCCAATTCCAGGATGTGGATGTCCGGAGCGTGTTGCGAGAAGAACTGGCGGACGGAGGCGATGGTCATGAGGAGCGGCGGAGGCGGTGCGAAACAGCCTGTAGTCTACAGGACAATGTCGCCGCGCCGCCCGCCGCGCCTTCGAGGCGACCCCGCCCGCCGGCGGTCGCCGCGTCCGGATCAGGCCGCGGCCAGGGCCTGGTCGACGTCGTCGATCAGGTCGTCGATGTGCTCGATGCCGACGCACAGGCGCACCAGGTCGGCGCTGACGCCGGCCGTCTTCAGCTCTTCTTCCGTCAGTTGGCGGTGGGTGGTGGTGGCCGGATGGCAGGCCAGGGTCTTGGCGTCGCCGATGTTCACCAGGCGCTTGACCAGTTGCAACCGGTCCATGAAGCGGGTGCAGGCCGCGATGCCGCCCTTGACGCCGAAGCTGAACAGGGACGAGGGGATGCCGCCGTCGATGTATTTCTGCGCCAGGGCGTAATCCCGATTGTCTTCCAGGCCGGCGAAATTGACCCAGCCGACCTTGGGGTGCTGTTGCAGGTGGCGGGCCAGGGCCAGCGCGTTCTGGCAATGGCGCTCCATGCGCAGGCCCAGGGTCTCGATGCCCTGCAGGATCAGGAAGGCGTTGAAAGGCGAAATGGCCCCGCCGGTGTTGCGCAGGGCGACGGTGCGGGCGCGCCCGGCAAAGGGCACGGCGGCGAAGTCATCCGCATA
Organism: uncultured Castellaniella sp.; assembly: GCF_937988725.1. GTDB lineage: Bacteria > Pseudomonadota > Gammaproteobacteria > Burkholderiales > Burkholderiaceae_B > Castellaniella. The sequence continues at coordinate 204,574 of NZ_CALKHS010000003.1, forward strand.
CACCACGCCGTGGTAGGCGGGTTCCGGCTGGTTGAATTGCGGGAAGCGGGGGTTGTCCTTCCAGGGGAAGCGCCCCGCGTCGATCAGGATGCCGCCGATGCTGGTGCCGTGTCCGCCCAGGTATTTGGTCAGCGCGTGGATGACGATGTCGGCGCCGTGTTCGATGGGGCGGCACAGGGCTGGAGTGGGCACGGTGTTGTCCACGGCCACGGGGATGCCCTGGGCATGGGCGATCTGGGCCAGGGCGGCGATGTCCACCACGTTGCCGGCCGGGTTGCCGACCGATTCGCAATACACCAGGCGGGTGCGGTCATCGATGGCGCGGGCGAAGGCCTGCGGGTCGCGGCCGTCCACCAGCCGGGCCTCGATGCCCAGGTCCTTCAGCGTGTGGCGCAGGAAGGTGTAGGTGCCGCCATAGACCTGGCTGGTCGCCACGATGTTGTCGCCCGCCTTGGCGACGGTCAGCACGCACGCCGTGATGGCCGCCATGCCGGATGCGAACGCCAGGCCCGCCGCGCCGCCTTCCAGCTGGGCCACCCGGTTTTCCAGGACGTCCGTCGTGGGGTTCTGGATCCGGGTGTAGATGTTGCCCGGCACCTTCAGGTCGAACAGGTCGGCGCCGTGCTGGGTGTCGTCGAAGTAGTAGCTGGTGGTCTGGTAGATCGGCACGGCGACGGAGTGCGTCTGGGGGTCGCCGGCGAAGCCGCCGTGGATGGCGATGGTGTCGCGTTGCATGGTGTCTCCTGGTTTGGTGATATGCGGGCATTTTGTCATAGCTTTTCATAACCCGGGGTTATCAGCAATCGTCCGTTCGGGCATGTTCCGGGCGGGGCGTGGGGGCGCGGGAATGCTATTTGCTGGCCGATGCCTGTCGGGTTGATTGACGAAGGAGATTCACATGCCGGCAAAATCGAAAGCTCAGCAACAGGCGGCGGGCATCGCCCTGGCGGCCAAGCGCGGCGAAAAGAAGGTTCGCGAACTGAAAGGCGCGTCCAAGTCCATGTATGAATCGATGTCGGAGAAGGAACTGCTCGAACTGGCCGAGACCGACACCCGGGACATGCCGGACCACAAGTCGGACGAGAAATGAGGAGCGCCGAGATGACTGTCATCGTGGCCGCAAGGTTCGACACATTTTCTCTCGCCGAAGGCGCGGCCGGACAGCTGCATGCGAACGGCTTCCAGGACGAGGACATCACGACTTTCTATCTGGAAGGGTACGAGGCGCGCCAGTCGCACGACGACGTCCGCGCCATGCAGTGGGGAACCGCGGCTGCGGCTGCCGGGATCGGCCTGTTGTTCGCCGTCGTCTGCGGCTTCATCGTGTGGCGGCTGAACGACGCTATCCTGCTGGTGGTCGCCGGGGCGGGCACCGGAGCCTACCTGGGGGCCCTGTGGGGGGCGCTGTGGATGGGCGGCAAGCGCGCTCGTCAGAGCCCCCGGCGCGACTCGGCCGCCGCCCCCGGAGTCTGCGATTCGGGCGTCCTGCTGGTGGTGCGCGCGCAGCCGGACCGGGAAGAACTGGCGCGCCGCGTGCTGCAGGACTCGGGAGGCGATCACGTCGGCCGCGCCCCCGGGCGGTGGCGCCAGGGAAGGTGGGAAGCCACAGGGCTTCCCGACACTCCCGACGCGCCGGATGGGACCTTCAGCGCACCTGCAGATCGTAGTTGACGGTCTGCACGCCCGGAACCTGGCGCGCCGTCTGCACGGCGCTCTGGGCCGCCGCCTGATTGGCGACGGTGCCGCGCAAGGTGACGATGCCATGCAGCGTGCCCACTTGCAGGTTCGATGCCTGCAGGCCCGGCACGGAGGAAAGCGCGTTGATGACGTTCGAGTTGATGATTGCGTCGTTGTTGCCGGCGTTGGCCGCGCCGCTTTCCGTGCCGCGGTAGTTCGTCGGTCCGCTGACGGCGGAATCCATGGTGTCGACGTCGGCCGTGTTCTGGTAGCGGTGGGGCGAGCCGCATGCCGCCAAAGTCAACACAGCTGTGGTCAGCGCCAGCGCCTGGGCAAGTCTGGATTGGGTCATGATGGCCTCCATAAGATTGGCATGAGGCCCGGAAAGGGGGCCTGCACGCCATGCAGCAAGTGGCATGCCGGGTCCTTCCGGCGGTGGCGCGTGGTAACGGCCGCTTGCATTCGATATCTTCCGCCGCGCGCCATAAGTCCTACCATGAAACGATCTGTGGTCCGACTGCCAAGGAGGCTTCCATGAGCGCATTCGCGAAGATGACGGAAGCGAAATATGTCGAGGGATATATCCGCTTCTTCTGGCATAACGGGGATGAAAAACGGGCTTACGAGATTTCCGCGGAGGCGTTGCAGGAATCCTTCGGCGCCCAGGATGCGACGGGCGGCGCGCTGCTCAATGCCTTCGAGCGCGGGCGTGACCGGATCGAGCGCGCCGTCGAGCAGTCCTTGAATACGCCGACCGATGGCGTCACCGAGCTGGGGAGCGGCGACTTCGCGCAGGAAGACTGAACGGGCGCGTCGCGTCAGCGGGCCTTGCGATCATCGGTCCCGGGACCCGGACGCCGGAGTTGGTTTAAGCTGAGGCCTCATCGTGATGACCTTGGAGGGCGGCCGGCAGGCCCCGTCATGGAGTTGCTCAAGATCGCCTTTCTGTTCGCGGTCACGGCCGTCGCCGAAATCATCGGCTGCTACTTGCCGTGGCTGGTGCTCAGGCAGGACAAACCGTGGTGGCTGCTGGCGCCGGCGGCGCTGTCGCTGGGGCTGTTCGTCTGGCTGCTGACGCTGCATCCCACGGCGGCGGGCCGCACCTACGCGGCCTATGGGGGCGTCTACGTCGCCACGGCGCTGGCCTGGCTGTGCTGGGTGGACGGGATCGCGCCGACCCGATGGGACCTCGCGGGGGCCGGCATCGCGCTGGCCGGCATGGCGGTGATCGTGCTGCAGCCTTCGAGCCCCTGAAAGCCGGTCGTCAGTGCAGCGTTCCTGAACCGGGATCCTCGCCGTCCTGCGGGTCGTCCGCGCTGTACTCGTCGATGCGCAGGCTGGGTTCGCCCTGGGCGCTTTCCCAACTGCGCAGAGGCACGCACGTCTGCAGGCGGATGATCGCCTGCCGGATCAGCGCTTCGTGCAGCTCATGGCCGACGTTCGAGGCGATGTCCAGGGTCACGTCGCCCTGCAGTTCCGCCAGTTGCGCGTGAACCTGGCGGGCCTGCCCCGCCGGCGCCACGCGGTCCTCCGCGCCGTGCAGCAGGTGCAGCGTGGCGGTGCGCGGCGCGGTCTCGGGCAGCGTGGCGAAACGCGTGGAGAACAGCAGCGCCCGGCCCGCGAGTCCGGGGACCGAGCAGACGGCTTCCAGCGCCACCGCCGCGCCTTCCGAGAACCCGACCAGCGCGGTCTGTTCGCCGCTCAGGCCATGCAGCTTCTGCCAGGCTGCGACTTCCCCGGCCAGCGCCGCCCCGGCGTCCGCGATCAGCCCGACGTAGGCCTGCGCGTCCGGGGCGCATTCGGCGATCCAGCGGCGATCCGCTTGCGCGCCGAACGGCCCGTAGGGCTGGACGATCACGGCCAGCGGAAACGCCTGTCGGATGGCCGCGACCAACTCCAGCATCTGGCCGGGCTCGGCGGATTCGCCGTGGAGCACGACGAAGAGCTGGGCCGGCGCGCCGTCGGAGGGAAGAATGAGGAGCGGATCGGGCCGCAGGTCCGGCGAATCGGGCGGATTGGGCATGGGAGTCTCCGTTCAGTTGCGCCGCAATAGGACGGCGCTGATGGCCACCACCACGCAAACGACGGCCAGGCCGTCCTGCCAGCTGGGCCATTCGCCGATCAGCATGCTGCTCAGGATGCCGACGATGGGAATCGCGGTGACGCTCATGGCGCTGGTGGAGGCGGGCAGCGCGCGCGCCATGGCGAACCAGATGATCTGGGCCGCGCCGTAATTCAGCAGCATCGACCACAGCAGCACGGCCCACATGGTCCCGCTGGGGAAGGATTGCGGCGCCGGTTCCAGGATGCAGGCCAGCAGGCCCAGCCCCAGCGACGACAGCCCCAGCATCCAGATCACCAGGGTTTCGGGCGCCATCGTCAGGTTCGCCCGCCGCATCCAGACCGTGCCCAGCGCCCAGCAGAAAGCGGCTCCCTGCATCCAGGCGATGCCCACCGGGCTGCCGGCCAGCGTGCTGATCTCGTTCCACAGCAGCAGCGCGATGGCGATCAATACCGCCGTGACGGCCAGGGCCAGGCGCGAGGTGAAGCGTTCGCCATAGAAGAGCACCGACAGCAGGACCGTGAACACGGGCATGGTGAAGCCCAGGATGGCGGCGCGGCCGGCCGGCAGGTGATCGATTCCGATGATGGACAGGCCGTGCCAGCCCATGACGTTGGGCAGGCCCAGCACGACGACGCTGCGCCATTGCTTCGCGCCGCGCGGCAGCAGGGGAACGCCTTGCCGCCAGTAGTAGGCCAGCAGCACCAGCGCGCCGCCGGCCATGGTGACGGTGCGAAACCACAGGGGATTCCAGTCGCGCAGGCCCAGCTTCATCACGGGCCAGTTCAAGCCCCACATCAGCGTCAGCAGGGCGAGGCCGAACAGTTGGCGGGAATTCAAGGCGGATACCAGAGTAAGGGTAGGCAGGTTCGAATCTTAGCATCCGGCCCGGTTGCCGCCTCGATGCGCTAGCGAAGCTCGTATTTGGCGGATCTTGGCCCGTAGAGGATGCCGCCCTGCTGACCCGCTGATAACAGCAGCAGATTGGTTGTGCCTGCTACATGGTAGCTTTGATCCGACAAGTTGTTGGCGATCTGAGTGACAACGGCGTTGACCAGCATTCCGATCAGTCCACCCCCGCTGCCGCTGCTTTGAGCTAATTCCTTGTGGCCCGCCCAGAGCTTGGCCCCCGAGCGCAGGTCGATTAACTCGGCGTCAATGGATACCCGTGTGGTGCTGGATATCACCGCGTATGAGGAGCCGTAGTTCTTTACCGTCATGTACAGCGCGGCATCCGCGCCGAAGATGTCGTGCAGTTTTTTTGCCGGCAGTTCCTGGATGTCGGCGGGAGTTGTCAGGCCGTTCTGGCGGAATGTCTCGGCCATGACGGCTACCGGCACCACGTAATAGCCGGATTCGGCCAGCGGCAGCGTGGCTTGCGCGAGAACAGCGTTGGATGCCTGGACTTCCAGACTCTCATTGAGTGGCGGCAGCACCAGAATGGACGCAGGGCGGCTTTCGCGAAAAGCCGTGTAGTCGACTTGCTGCTGAGGCGCCGCACACCCGGTCAGCAGAATGACGCCGAGCGTGCCCAGCAGACGGAAGTGTTTATAGAGTGTTCGCGTCATGACGGTTGCTTGGCCTTGGTGGGTTCAACGGAACGGGCGGTGGCTGGCGCCTGTCGACCGTTGGGGGTAGTCATGGAGACGTCCTGCTTATCGTTGGATCCTTTGTTCTGACGAAGCAGGAAATCCATGAATGGGGCGGATTCCGGGAATGCAGTGCGCTCGCTTTGGATCTGCTCCATAGCCTGTGAGCCTTTCCCCTGCTGCAGATACAGCAGTCCGAGGTGAGCGTGAAAACCCGGCGGCAGCGCCTTATTACCGGAGCGCGCTGTTTCGATGTTTTTCTCCATGGCCAGCGCCTTGGCGGCAGGGTCTTCATCGCCTTGCAAATAGTCGTAGACAGCGGGTTGATAGCTATCCCAACTGTACATGGTCCGTTGTTGCGCGCAGGCAGCCAGCAGCCCGCTGCTGATGCATAGGGCCGCCAGTCGAACGATGCGTGTGGCTGTAGGCCGCTGTGTTTTCACAAGCGCAGTGACGTGTGTGATCGACATGATGAGCGCCCTTACTTGCCTTGGGGCTGCCAGGCGCCGCTTTGGATCCCTTCGACCAAGTGATTGACGGCCTCTCGAATCGCGAGATCCAGGACTTTGCCGTTGAGTGTCGAGTCGTATCCAGCGGTCCCGCCGAAGCCCACGATTTCGCGATTGGAAAGGCTGTACTCGCCCGCCCCCGCGCTGGAATACACGACTTCCGAGCTGTTCGCATCCACGACATTGAGATTCACCTTGGCATAGGCGACTTGCTTCTTGCCACGTCCGAGGAGGCCGAACAGTTGATGGTCGCCGGTTACCTTTCGGCCAAAGGCCGTGACGTCACCCGTGATGACGTACTGAGCTCCTTTGATCTGGGCGGTTCTCTTGTTGAATTTCGATTCCTGGGCGATTTCCGAGAGATTCTCGCGATCCATCACTTGGAATCGGCCGGTTTGCTGCAGGTGGCTGACCAGGATGGTTTTGGCCTGACCGCCCAATCTGTCGACGCCATCCGAGAACACACCGCGCAGGAAGTCACTGCGGTTGTCGAATTTGCCGACGGAGATCGGGCTGCGGACCCCCTGGTAAGGGGTGCCTGCTGATGCGACGGTCTGGACTTGCAGGGCTTGGGACTGTTCCGTGGCGCAGCCGGCCAACGTGGCGGCAGTGAGCGTTGCGCAAGCGAGGATGGCGAGTGATCTGGACATGAGGCTGCTTCCTGGATAAAGGGGAGAGGCAGCCTTGGCTGCCCTCGTGACGAGGGCTCATTATAGGGATTGAAACTGAAAGAAACAAATAATGATAAATATCATGAATATGAGTCTTTATGTGTCATTTTCATGGTTGGGGGAGAACTGCCGTCGATGTAGTGATCCGCTGGACGCCGTTTCTTTCGACCGGTCATTCCTTGCCGAGCACGCCCCGCCGGATCTGGTCGCGTTCGATCGATTCGAACAGCGCCTTGAAATTGCCTTCGCCGAAGCCGTCGTCGCCCTTGCGCTGGATGAATTCGAAGAAGACCGGGCCCAGCAGGGTTTCCGAGAAAATCTGCAGCAGCAGGCGCGGCTGCCCGTGGGACGTGTCACCGTCCAGCAGCACTCCCCGGGCCTGCAGGTCGGCGACCGTCTGTCCGTGGCCGGGCAGTCGTTCCTCGAGCATCTCGTAGTAGGCGGCCAGCGGCGCGGTCATGAGCGGCACGCCGGCCGCCCGCAGCCTGTCGATCGTGTCCAGCAGGTCGTCGCTGAGCAGCGCGACGTGCTGGATGCCTTCGCCGTTGAACTTCATCAGGAATTCTTCGATCTGTCCGGCGCCCTTGGAGGATTCTTCGTTCAGCGGGATGCGGATCTTGCCGTCCGGCGCCGTCATGGCCTTGGACGTCAGGCCGGTGTATTCGCCCGTGATGTCGAAATAGCGGATCTGCCGGAAGTTGAAGAGCCGTTCATAGAAGCCCGCCCAGAACTCCATCCGGCCGCGATACACGTTGTGGGTGAGGTGATCGACGATGCGCAGGCCATGGCCCTCGGGATGCCGGTCCACGCCGGGAAGGAAGGCGAAATCGATGTCGTAGATGGACTCGCCGTCCTTGAAGCGGTCGATCAGGTACAGCGGCGCGCCGCCGATGCCCTTGATGGCGGGCAGGCGCAGCTCCATGGGCCCCGTGGGGATCTCGACCGGCTGCGCGCCCAGGTCCAGCGCCCGTTGGTAGGCGTGGTGGGCGTCCTTCACGCGGAAGGCCAGCCCGCAGGCGGAAGGGCCGTGTTCGGCCGCGAAATAGGCGGCCGGGCTCTTGGGTTCTCGGTTGATGATGAAATTGATCTCGCCCTGCCGATACAGCAGGACGTCCTTGGACCGGTGCCGCGCGACCAGGGTGAAGCCCAGTTTCTCGAACAGCGGTTCCAGCACGTCGGGCGCGGGCGAGGCGAATTCCACGAATTCGAATCCCATGAGGCCCATCGGATTGTCGAACAGATCAGTCATCTCGGTCTCTCTTCGGAATGGGTGTCGATGCGGTATCGAGCGATCCCTCATGGTGCGCGGTCGGCGGCCGATCGGCAAGTGCGCGGGCCTAGATCATGGGCAGGTAGGCGGGGCGCCGGCCTCTGGGGAATGCGGCGTCCAGCTGGCCGAGGTCGGCGGGCGTCAGGTCGAGCGCCCCGGCCTTCGCGTTTTCCTGGGCGTGGGCGACGGACGACGCCTTCGGAATGGCGAACACGCCGGCTTCCCGCGTCAGCCAGGCGAGCGCCACCTGGCGCGGCGTCGCGCCGTGGCGTTCGGCAACGGCGCGCAGCGCCCGTCCCGATGCGGATGCCTCGTCGGGAAAGTCTCCGTGCCCGAAGGGGCTGTAGGCGACCACGGCGACCTGGTGCGCCCGGCACCAGGGGATGACGGCGTGTTCGATGGCCCGTTCCCGCAGGTGGTACAGCACCTGGTTGCAGGCCAATTTGCCCGGACCCAGGATGGCCAGGGCTTCGTCCAGGTCCTCCACGTCGAAATTGCTGACCCCGAAGGCGCGGATCTTTCCGGCCTGCCGCAGGGCCTCGAACGCCTCGAAGGTTTCTTCCAGAGGGACGGCCCCGCGCCAGTGCAGCAGGTAGACGTCCAGATGGTCCGTGCCCAGCGCTTTGAGGGAGCGCTCGCAGGCTTTGATCACGCCCGTCCTGGACGCGTTGGACGGCAGCACCTTGGAAACCAGGAAGACCTCGTCGCGCCGTCCGCGAATCGCCTCGCCCACGACGGCCTCGGCGGCCCCCGAACCGTACATTTCGGCCGTGTCCAGATGGGTCATGCCCGCATCGATCCCGCGCTGCAGGGCGGCGACGGCCTCGCGGCGGTCGGCGTCTTCGATGTACCAGCTGCCCTGGCCCAGCACGGCGACCTGACGGCCGGTCGCGCCGAATTCCTGTGTTTTCATGACTCTGCTCCCGCAACGGATCTTTCGGCTGAAAAACAGCGCACATTTTAGGCCAGCGGGCCTTGGCGGCCTTCCGCCGACCGATCAGTATCCCGTGATCTTGGCGCGCAACTGCTTGGTGGCGCTGCGTTCGGTCTTGGCCTGCTGGCGGCGGCGCCGGGATCCTTGCGTGGGTCGGGTGGGGCGCCGTATCGCGGCGGTGGCGCCGGCCCGGTCGACGAGTTCCTGCAGACGCGCCAGCGCCTCCAGCCGGTTCTGAGCCTGGCTGCGGCTGGACTGCGCCTTGATCACGATCACCCCCGTCGCCGTGATGCGGTGATCGCGCAGGCTCAGCAGCCGTTCGCGGACGGCTTCGGGCAGCGAGGACGCCCGGATGTCGAAGCGCAGGTGGACGGCGCTCGACACCTTGTTGACGTTCTGACCGCCCGCGCCCTGGGCCCGGATGGCGGTGAACTCGACGTCCTGTTCCTGGATCGGGTGCCGGTGTTGCGTCACGACGGGTCGACCTCGCGCCACGCGCCGGGCTGCAGGCCTTCCAGGCTCCACGGCCCGATGCTCATGCGCACCAGGCGCAAGGTCGGCAGGCCCACGGCGGCCGTCATGCGCCGCACCTGGCGGTTGCGCCCTTCGTGAATCGTGATTTCCAGCCACGCGGTTGGGATGCTTTTGCGAAATCGCACCGGGGGATCCCGCGGCCAGAGCCGTGGCTCCGCCAGGAGGCGGGCCTGGGCGGGCAGGGTGGGGCCGTCCTTCAGAACCACGCCGGTGCGCAGACCTTGCAATTGATCCTCGGTCGGCTGGCCTTCGACCTGAACCCAATAGGTTTTCGCCATCTTGTATCGGGGATCGGCGATGCGCGCCTGCAGCCGGCCGTCGTTCGTCAGCAGGAGCAGGCCTTCGCTGTCGCGATCCAGCCGCCCCGCCGGATAGACGCCGGGCACGTCGACGAGGTCCTTCAGCGTGGCGCGCTCCTGGTCGTCGCTGAACTGGGTCAGCACGCCGAAGGGCTTGTTCAGCACCAGGAGGCGGGGTTGCGCGGGAGGCGCCTTGGCCACACGACGCATCCCGCCCGTGCGGGGGCGTCGACCCGGGGATCCATGGGTCATGGGAGGGACTCGGGTCGGAATTCATGAATGCTCATGCGGATATTCTAGCCGTCCCCGGGGCCGGCATTGGCGGACCGGGCGCTGCGCAAACCATGATCGACATGTTCCTCCACGGAGGGTTCAGGCTTAAAATCCGGAGATCGTCCGATGCCGAGGACAATATGACAGCGGAGGATCCATGGATGCATCGCTCGTTACGCCTGCGGATTCGCGGCCGGAGCTCATCCGGTGGCACTACCTCTGGTATGTCGCGGCGGCCCTGATCGTCCTGGTGGCGGCCATTCTCGCCGGGAATTTCTGGTTTCTCGACTGGGTCCACGTCATGAGCGGCGTATTGTGGACCGGCATCGACCTGTTCATGGGCTTCGTCATCGGCCCGATCATCCGCAGCGTGTCGATCCCCGTGCGCAAGGAAATCATCATCCGGCTGACGCCGGTCACCCTGTTCCTGATGCCGACCCTGTCCGTCATGACCGGGACGGCGGGCTGGTTCCTGGCGGTCCAGATGGGATTCATGCAATTGCCCTGGCCCCAGTTCGGCTGGATCGCCGCGGCGCTGGCGCTGGTGACGCTGATGACGATCCAGGGCCTGGGCTATCTGCTGCCCACCAGCGTGCGGGTGTGTCTCGAATTGCAGAAACCCGCCCCCGACGGCCCGAAGATCGGGCGCATGATGAGCCGGTTCTATTACGTGGTCGCCAGCCAGGGCGTCATGCAGATCGCCATCATCGTCGTCATGGCGAAGCTGGCCACCGGCGTGTGAGCGCGGCAGGCGTGCTCTAGGCGAGATCCTGAGCCTACGCATGTCTTGTCGTCTCGTGCTGGAACAGCTTCTGGCGCACTACCAGGCCAAATACCTCACGCCTATCGCTCGTTCAAGCTGGTTCGTGGGTAAGCCCTCTGTTTCAGGGGCCCCCGGAATCGCCGGCGCTTGATTGTGGGCACCGAGCTATATACAATTGCTATATACGTACTGACATTGCATCCAAGGGAGGCGATATGTCCATTGGTACCGTCTTTATCAATAACCGCACCCAGGCAGTCCGTCTTCCAGTGGAAGTGCGTCTGCCCGAGGGCGTGAGCAAGGTGCAGGTCCGAGTCAGAGGGAATGAGCGCATTCTGGCGCCCCTGGGGCAGTCCTGGGACAGTTTTTTCCGGGATGGTTCTGCCGTCAGCGATGATTTCATGCCTGAGCGTGCCAGCCAGCACCAATCAGAGCGGGAAGCGCTCTGATGCTGCGCTATTTATTGGACACCAATATTGTTATTTATGTCCTGAAGCAGCGCCCCGTCGAAATGCTGCCTATTTTCAATGCAAATGCCAGTCGCATGGCGATCTCTTCCATCACCTTGGCGGAACTTCTGCATGGCGCGGAGAAAAGCAGGCGCGTCAGCGAGAACCTGGCCGTTGTCGAAGATTTTTGCGGCCGCGTTGAAATATTGCCATATGGCGCCAAGGCTGCGCAGCACTATGGCTCCATACGCGCGGCTCTTGAAAAGCTGGGTCGGCCTATCGGGGTGAATGATCTGCACATTGCAGGTCACGCCCGCAGCGAAGGCTTGGTGTTGGTGACCAATAATGTGTCGGAATTTGCGCGCGTGCCGGCGTTGGAGATAGAGAACTGGGCTGACCGGGGGTGAGGCGGCAACGGCCTTTGAGTAGTGCTCAACGCTTAGTGTCGACCACCCGCACGGACCACCTTCCTGATTCTTCCTTCTGGATGGCCAGCCGAACGGCGTCCCCCCCTGTTCAGGCCGCGCGCTCCCACGCCATGTAGTCCGCGAAGGCCAGGTCCGGTGAGAAGCGCGGGACGTAGCCGAAATCCGCCTGCGCCCGCCGGATGCTGAAAGGCGGGCGGGGCGTCGGCGCGGCGACCCCGATGTTCAGCGCCGATGGTTCGTCGGAGATCTCGTAGGAGAATTCCGGGTAGACCGTCGCCAGGCGGTCGCACCAGTCGCTCGCGGACCAGCGGCGGCCCGACGAGACGTGGTAGAGCGCCTGGGGCAGGGCGTCGGGACTGGTCAGGATCCGCACGATGCCGTCCGCCACGTCCGTGGCGTAGACCCAGTCGTCGGGCAGGTGTTTCCGGAACACGGCGCGCTTGCCCGCCTGGGCCAGCCGCATCAGGCCGAACGGGATGCTGAGCGTGTCGCGCTGACCCGTGTCGTGCTCCCAGCGTCCGAAGCACGTTCCCACCCTGACCACGCCGACGTCGAGCCTTCCGGTGGCGCGATAGCGTATGGCGACTCTTTCGGCGGCGTACTTGGTGATGCCGTACAGCGTTTCGGGCACCGGCACGTCGTCGATTTCATCCAGACTGCCGTCCTGCTTCACCGAAGAACCGAAGACCGAGCCCGAACTCAGCTGGACGACCCGCCGCACGCCGCATTGTCTGGCGGCTTCCAGCACCTCGATGGCGCCGCCCAGGTTGACCGCCGCGACCAGATCCGGCTGCCGGGCCTCGCGTTCCGCGCCCGCCGTGATCGCCGCGGCGTGCACCAGCAGGCGCACCTTATGTCGGCGCATCGCTTCCATGAGACGCTGGCGGTCCCGCACGTCGCCGAGTTCGACGTCGATGGCGCCGGGTCCGGCCGCCATTTTGTCCACAAACGCGGCCGACGGCGCTTCCAGGCCGAAGGACACCACGTGCCGCCCGGCGGCCAGCAGCTGTTCCGCGACATTGAGGCCGACGAACCCGGCCCCTCCCGTAATCATGATCGTCATGAGCCCGCTTCCCGAGGTGTGCTGTTGAGCCAGCCGCGGACTCGCGTTGCGACGCCCGCCGGTCTGGGTCTGCGTACCATACCAAGGTTTTCGACACAGTTGTACGAATTAATTGTTGAATTAAGTGTTAACACTTATGTTCTCAAATGGATCGGCAAAATACTATGTGCGGGAATGCAGTCGCCGCTTCATCGAAGCCATGGGCAATACACATAACTACCGCCATCAGCGACCTGCATCGACAGCCCAGCCGGAAAACATATGGCGCAACCAGCTCTACAGGGAGACATGCGATGAGGATTACTTCAGCAATCAAGGGAACAATGGTGGGATTTGCGCTGCTGGGCATGATGCCCGCGCCGCAGGCCCTGGCCGCCCAGCACCTGCGCGTGACGGGCAACTTCCCGGTCGAACATTCGATTTCCAAAGCGATGGAAGTCTTCAAGCAGGAAGTGGAGAAGAACACCAAGGGAGAGCTCGTGATCGATCTCTTCCCCAACATGATGCTCGGCGGCGCCCAGGAAAACGTCGACCAGGCCAGGAACGGGACGACGTTCGGAACGATGCTCAGCGTGGCCTATCTTTCGCGGGTCGTCCCCGAATTCGAGGCCATCAGCCTGCCGTTCATCTTCGACTCGCGGGAAAAGGCCTACGGCGTGGTGGACGGCAAGGTCGGCAAGATCCTGGATGAAAAGATGGCGGCCAAAGGGTTCAAGGGACTGGGCTTTGGTGAACTCGGCTTCCGGAACGTGACGAACAACGTGCGCCCGATCGCCGAACTGAAGGACTTCAAGGACCTGAAGATCCGCCTGCAGCCGAATCAGGTCCATCTGGACACCTTCAGGGCCCTGGGAGCGAACCCGGTGTCGATGGACATCAGCGAAGTCTATTCGGCGCTTCAGCAAGGCGTTCTCGACGGGCAGGAAAATCCTTACGACAGCATCGCCACGCGCCGTTTCAATGAAGTCCAGAAGTACATATCGGGCAGCCGGCATTTGTTCGACTTCGCCGTGTTCGTCGCCAATAAACGAACCTTCGACAAGCTGAGCCCCGAGAACCAGGATATTGTCCTGAAGGCGGCCAATGCGGCCATGCAATGGCAGCGCAATCAGTCGGCGACCCAGGCCATGAAGTGGAAGGACGAGCTCATCAAGCGCGGCATGCAATATACGGAAATCACCAGCGATGCCCGCAAGGAAATGCAGAAAGCGACCTTGCCGGTGATCGAAAAGGTCAAGAAAAACATTGATCCGCAGGTCATCGACGCCGTGCTCTCCGAGGTGGGCGCGTGAGCGGCGCGGAAACCGTCGATAGCTCCAACGAGACGCGCAGCGCCCCCGTGCCGCCCAAGTGGTCGGGGAGCGCGCTGCAGCGTGTCGTGATGGGGGTCGATCGAGCCTCTTTCGGCCTGATCATCGTGACCATGGCCGCGATGACGATCATCGTGACCGCCCAGGTGCTTTGGCGGCACGTGCTCAACTCCTCGATCGACTCGGCCGATGAGCTGTCCCGCCTGCTTTTCGTCTGGGCGATGTTCCTCGCCATCCCTCACGGCATCAAGTACGGGGTTCACGTCGGCATCGACCTGATGGTCAGTTTCATGGCGCCCGCCGTCAAGGAACTGGTGTTCAGGCTGATGTCGCTTGCCGCGGCTGTCCTCATGGCCGCCGTGACGGTCGCCGCTTGGAGCGCCGCCCAGGGGCAATGGGAACAACTCATGCCGACGCTGCCGATCACGGCCGCGATCTTCTACATCGCCATTCTGACCTGCACCGCCCACTCCCTGCTGCACCTCGTGCTGTTCGCCTGGGGCGGATCTTCGATCTGGGGAGGTAAAACGCTATGACAATCGTCATGCTTGTGCTGTTCATTGTCTTTGCGTTCCTGGGAATGCCCCTGGCGTTCGCGCTGGGGTTCACTTCGCTGGGCGCGCTGTATCTTGGCGATTTCCCGGTCACCATGCTGGCTGAGCGCATGCTCTACGCCGTGAACAGCTTCCCCCTGATGGCCATCCCCCTGTTCATCATCGCCGGTGAACTGATGGTGAAGGCGGGCATGATGGAGCGCCTCGTGGCGTTTTCCAACAGCCTGGTGGGGCGGGTGCACGGCGGCCTGGCCAACGTGACCATTGTCGCGGGCACCATCCTGGCCGCGGTGAGCGGCGCCGCGGTGGCCAGCGCCAGCGCCCTGGGCAGCGCCCTGGTCCCGTCCTTGCGCAAATACTATCCCGATTCCTATTCCTGCGCGGTCATCGCTTCGGCGTCCAATCTGGGCCCCATCATCCCTCCCTCCAATGCGATGATCGTCTATGCCTTGATGGCCGGCTCCGCCGTTTCGGTCGGCGGGCTGTTCATGGCGGGCATCGTTCCCGGCGTCATCCTCTGCGCCGGCTTCATCTGCATCGCCAGCTATCTGTCCTGGAAGCGGAAGTACCCGCTGACCGGCCAGCCGTTCAATGCAAAGGTGGCGCTGCGCGAACTGCGCCGCGCCTACGCCATCCTGCTCATGCCGATCGTCGTCCTTGGCGGAATCATCAGCGGCTTGTTCACGGCGACCGAAGGCGCGGCGGTGGCGGTCGTCTATTCCGCGCTCATCGGTTTCTTCGCCACACGCAAGCTCAAACTCAGGGACGTGCCCGGCTGCCTGTTCAGAGCGGCTGTCGTGTCGGCCATGGTGGCCGCCCTGATCGCCTTCGCCGCCACCGTCACCTTCCTTTTCGCGGTGGAGATGGTGCCGCAGCAGCTGGCGCAGTGGATACAGTCCGTGACCACGGATCCCATGACGTTCGTGATCGCCACCATGGTCCTCCTGGTGATCGTCGGCATGTTCCTGGAATCCAACGCCGCGTACATCATGCTGGTGCCGCTGTTCGCGCCGATCGCGCAGACCTTCGGCATCGATCCGCTCTGGTTCGGCCTGCTGTTCGTGCTGAACCTGGTCATCGGCATGATGACCCCGCCGGTCGGGGTGCTGTATTTCGTCGTCTGCGGCATCACTCGGGTTCCGATGGGGCCTGTCGTCCGCGAATGCATCCCCTTCGTCGCGTATCAGTTCCTCGTCATGATTCTGTGCATGATCTTTCCATCCATCGTGACCTGGCTGCCACGCGCCTTGGGATATTGATCCGCCGCAGGCGTAAGCCTGCGGCAAGTTTAGGGAACCGTCATGCGTCTGCTTGTCATCAATCCGAACATCTCCACCAGCGTCAGCGATCTCATCGAGGCCGAAGCCAGGCGCGCCGCGGCCGACGATACTCAGATCACCATGCTGACCGCGCAATTCGGCGTGGCCTACATCGAAACCCGGTTCGAATCGCTGATCGCCGGCTATGCGACCTCCATCCTTGCGGCGGAGCATGCGCCGGCGCACGACGCGGTGATCGTGGCGGCTTTCGGGGATCCCGGCGTCACGGGCCTGCGCGAGGCGCTGGACATCCCCGTCGTCGGCATGACCGAAGCCGCCCTGATGAGCGCGTGCCTGCTGGGGCAGCGCTTTTCGATCATCGCGATTTCGTCCCGGATCACCGCCTGGTATCGCGAGAACGTCGAGCGCAACGGCCTGATATCGCGGCTGGCCAGCATCCGCAATCTGGAGAGCCCGCTGAGGGACATCGGATCCGTCCAGGAAGACCATGCCGAAAAGCTGATCGCCTTGTGCAACGATGCGGTCGAGCACGATCATGCGGACAGCATCATTCTGGCGGGCGCCCCGTTGGCCGGGCTGGCGCGCCGCGTCAGGGACCAGTTGCCGGTGCCCGTCGTCGATGGCGTCTCCAGCGCGGTGTGCCACGCGCAGACGCTCGCCCGCCTGGCGCCCGTCGGGGCGAGCAAGGGCAGTTTCGCCCGGCCTCCCGTCAAGCCCAACGCGGGCCTGCCGGAGCCGATCGTCAGGCTTCTGGGCAGGCAGCCAGCGGGAAATCGATAGGGGCTTCGCGCGCGCCGAATTGATAAAATAGGGCGCCTACGACCTAGAAATGAACCAGTGACTACGACACGACCCGGGAAGAACAGATACCGTCGAGGCGATCTTGGTGCTGCGGAGATCGCCGCCAAACTGTACTCCGCCATTCTCGAACACCGTATCCCTCCCGGGACCAAGCTCGCCGAAAGTCGCCTGGCGACGATATTTGCCGTGAACCGCACCCGCATCCGCGAGGTGCTCTCCCGGCTCGCGTACGAACAGGTGGTAGAACTCGTGCCGCATCACGGCGCGCACGTCGCCAAGCCCAGCGTGGAAGACGCCAGGGATGTCTTCGAAGCAAGGCGCCTGATCGAACCCTTCACGGTTCGCAAGCTCACGGACACCCTGACTGCCGAGAAGACCGTGAAGCTGCGGGAACACCTGGACATGGAGGCGGAGGCGCGGCGCGTCCCGGACGAACCTAGCATCATCCGGCTGTCGGGCGAGTTCCACGTGCTGCTTGCGGACCTGGCCGAGAATGCCGCCTTGCTGCGCACGATCCGCGAACTGTCCATGCGAACCTGCCTGATCATCAGCCTGTACAGCAAGTCCACCACGCAAAGTTGCCGGGCGGATGAACACGAGAGCATCGCCGAATCCATCATCCGCCGGGATGCGGATGCCGCCGTGGCGCTGATTCTGGAACACTTCGACCACGTCCAGGGCAGCCTGGAACTGGACCGGCAGGCGGGGGACGTCGACCTCGAGGGGCTGTTCGCCGAGATGTGAGGCCCGGGTCTCATATCCGGTCTTCATCGTGAAGATTTGCGTCGGTCCCGCCCGCTGCCGTGTTCTTGCCGCCCTGTCACAGCCAAGGAGCCAGGGTCTGGTCGGCGACGTCCGCCCAGCCTCGGTTGGCCGTGGGGTTGGCCGGGCTGGGGTGCAGCAGGTAGGCGGTCGGGATGCCGGCCCCCGTGATGAGCTGCGCCCGGCTATGGGCGAAGCGTCCGATGCCGACCACCACGCGCGGCCTGATGGCGTGGATCACGGCGCCCAGCGCCGCGTCGCAGATGCCGAACAGCGGCTCGCGTTCGGCCTTGTGCAATTGTTCCGGGACCAGGTTGCGGTTGTGGCGCAGAAACAGCAAGGGGCAGTAGTTCCAGACGAAGATGTCCTGGAAGAACCGGGCGGGACTGTCGAAGCGCCGCCGCGCCCAACCCCAGAAGCGATCCCCGCTGCCTTCGCTGCGGCGGCAGGCGAAACCGGTGATCGGGTATTTTTCGTGCTGGCCGGGCAGAGGCCCGCCCAGAGGCTTTTCGATTTCCAGCCAGTCGCGCGCCATGGAGACTTCCCCGAAGGGGACGCCGGTCTGGGCCATGCCCCAGGGGCCGGGATTCATGCCGACCAGCAGGATCCGGCCCGTCCGGGCGCCGTGCCGTTGCAAGTATTCACGGTGCGCCGACCACATGTAGATCAGCGGGTTGTAGACGTGGCTGGCGCTGGGGAATGACAGCACCTGCAGGCTGCCCGCGAGCACGCGGGCGATGGCCGTGCTGGCGTTGTCCAGATCGGGGGCGGATCTTGTGGTCATGGATCTTGCGTGGGCGGCGCCGGAACCGGCGGCTTTCCTCGGAAGCATTCATTATAGGCAGGATGGTTCGCAGCGGTCCCGGGCCATCGGGCCGTATCATACGGAAGGACGAACTCGCGATTCACGCAGAACTGGCAGCAGCATGGCGACACCTTTGATTCCATCCTTGCCGAACGACGCCGACAGAGGCCAATGGCTTCAGCAGATACGAGACTGGGCGCGCGAACTGGGGTTTTCCCAGATCGGCGTCTCGGGGGTGGACCTGTCCTCGGCCGAACCGCTTCTGCTGCAATGGCTGGCCCTGGGCTACCACGGCGACCTGCATTACATGGAACGGCATGGCCTCAAGCGCGCGCGCCCGGCCGAGCTGGTTCCCGGCACGGTCAGCGTGATCACCGCGCGCATGCCCTACCTGCCGCGCGGCACCACCCCGCCCGACTGGCGGGAGCGCGAACTGTCGCGGCTGGAGGATCCGGGCGAGGGCGTGGTTTCGCTGTATGCCCGGGGACGCGACTATCACAAGGTCGTGCGCTCGCGTCTGCAAAAGCTGTGCGGCCGCATCGAGGCGCTGGTCGGCCCGTTCGGTTATCGCGTTTTTTCGGATTCGGCGCCGGTGCTGGAAAAGGAGCTGGCCAGCCGCAGCGGACAGGGGTGGCGCGGCAAGCATTCCATGGTGCTCTCGCGCGATGCGGGGTCGATGTTCTTCCTGGGCGAGATCTTCGTGGATTTCGCGCTGGAGCCCACGGATCCGGTCAGCGACCATTGCGGCACCTGCACCGCCTGCATCGACGTCTGCCCCACGGGCGCCATCGTCGCGCCGGGCGTGGTCGATGCGCGCCGCTGCATTTCCTATCTCACCATCGAAAACCACGGCCCCATTCCCGAGGATTTGCGGCCGCTGATGGGCAATCATATCTATGGCTGTGACGACTGCCAGACGATCTGCCCCTGGAACAAATACGCCCGGACCACGGAGCTGCCCGATTTCGATGAGCGCTCGCTGCTGGTCGGCCGCCGGCTGGTGGATCTGTTCGCCTGGGACGAGGAAACGTTCCTCAAGCGCACCGAGGGCGGGCCGATCCGGCGCATCGACCACGAACGCTGGTTGCGCAATATCGCCGTGGCGCTGGGCAATGCGCTGCGCCAGGCCGATGCGAGCCAGGCCCCGGCGTTACGCGCCGCCTTGCTGAGCCGCGCCGATCATGAAAGCGCCCTGGTGCGCGAACACGTCGCCTGGGCGCTGGCGCAGCGATCCTGCCCCGATGAGCCGGCGCCATCGGGCGGCGGGCGCGTCGACAGAAAAAGCCCCTGAAACCCAGTCATCGTCGTTCTGTTCGTATCAGAAGCCGGGCGGGCTACCCGGCCGCCTTCGGTGCCTTTTTGTGTTTCGCCAGGTACATGGCCTGGTCAGCGTGCTTGAGGAGCTGTTGCGCAAGCTCGCCATGTTCGGGGTAATGCGCGATCCCGATGCTGGGCGCGATGCTCAGGGTATGGCCGTCCAGAATGAACGGGCGGCTCATGGCTTCGTGGATCTTTGCCGCGATCGCCGCGGCCTGTCCGGCTTCGGGAGCGCGCTGGAGGAGCACCACGAACTCATCGCCGCCGATACGCGCCACGGTGTCCGACTCGCGCACGCATTGCATCAGGCGATTGGCGACTTCCTGCAGCAGCAGGTCGCCGACGCTGTGGCCCAGGGTGTCGTTGACCGGCTTGAACCGGTCCAGGTCGATATACAGCACGGACAGCCGTTCGCGTTCCCGCCGCGCCATTGCCAGGGCCGTCCTGAGCCGGTCGTACAGCAGCCCGCGATTGGGCAGTCCGGTCAGTTGATCGTATTGCGCCATGTGCTGAAGCCGGGCTTGCATGCGCTGGCTTTCTATGGCGGTGGCGATCTGGGCGGAGATGAACTGCAGCAATTCCTGGTCTTTCTCGTTGTAGCGCGCGCCGCCCGGGTAGCTCTTCAGCACCAGCACGCCGATGGTGCCCTGGTGCGATTTGAGAGGCACGCCCAGCCGGCAAAGCGGACGGGGGCCGGCATGCACGCCCGGTTCGTCCGCCATGGCCGTTTCCTGCGACAGCAGGAGCGGCTGCCCGCTTTGCAGGATCCTCGCGTACAGCGTCCCGGCCAGCGGTCTGTAGGGTTCGGGCTTGCGGTCGTATTCGTCCGCGTAGTATGGAAAACTCAGCAATTCCGTTTTCTCGTCGTATAGCGCGACGGAGAAATTGTCCGCCGGGAGCAGGGCGCCGACGATCCGGTGAATGCGCTGAATCAGCGTGAGCAGGTCCTGCGCGCCTTGGGAAGCTTCGGAGATCGCATAAAGCGCAGCCTGGATCGCCTCGGCGTGCTTGCGCTCGGTGATGTCGCGCGCCACGCCGATGCGCACCTGATCCTCTGGCGACCAGCGTGTCGCCCACATGAGATGGACGATCTGTCCGTCCTTGCGCACGTAGCGATTCTCGAAGTGAAGCTGGGGGTGGCCGGACATGATCGCGGTCACCGATTGCCGGGTCCGTTCGCGGTCTTCCGGCAGCATGAGGTCGAACATGTTCATGCCGACCATCTCTTCGGGCGTGTACCCGAGGATGCGTTCGCATGCGGCGCTGGCGAACACCACCCGCGCGTCGATATCGACCGCGAACACCGCATCCATGAGGAGGTCGATGAAGTTGGCATCGGGCGTGTAGGTTCTTTTCCGCATGGAAAACTATAGGTTCGGCTCCGGGCTATGCCGTCAAGCATACTGTGATCGCGGGTCGAAGCATATGCCGGGGGTGCCCGGGGCGGGGCCGAAATGGAAAGAGCCCCCATGCAGCGCCTGTGGCTAGCCGCGCCTGTCCGGCCCGAAGCCCCGCGGTTCGAATCCGGCATCCTCCACCGTCTGCCGGATCTTGCGGGTGATCTCGAGCGCCCCCGCCGTATCCCCGTGCACCAGGATCGAGTCCGCCGGCATTTTCAGGACGGTGCCGTCGATGGCCGCCACCTCGCCCTCCAGCAGCACCCGCCGCACCCTGCGGCAGATGGCGTCCGGATCGTGGATGACCGCGCCGGGGGTGCCGCGGCCGACCAGCAAGCCCTCCGGGGTGTAGGCGCGGTCGGCGAGAAACGAGGCCACGACGTCGATGCCCAGCGCCTGGGCCGCCCTGTGCGCCGCCGTGTGCGGCGGGATGACGAATTTGAGGTCGGGATCGAAGTCCTTGAATGCCGACAAGGCGGCGCGGGCGATGGCTTCGTCGGCGAAGCACAGATTGCCCAGGGCGCCATGGAAGTTCGCATGGCTCAGGCGCAGGCCGGCTTGCCGCGCAAAAGCGTCCAGCGCGCCGAGCTGGTAGAGCGACATGCGGGCGATTTCATCGGGTGTATAAGCGATGTGTCGCCGCCCGAAGCCCTGGCGATCCGGGTATCCGATGTGAGCGCCTATCCGCACGCCGTGCTGCGCCGCCAGGGCGACGGTGCGGGCCATGGTGGTGAAATCGCCGGCGTGGAAACCGCAGGCGATATTGGCCGAAGTGATCAGTGCCATCAGGGAGGCGTCATCGGCCATGGCGTAATCGCCGAAGCCTTCGCCCAGATCGGCGTTGAGGTCTATGCTTTTCAAGTCGGCTCCTTTCTCTCTGTTGCGGACGTTCATCGAAACGGGGGGCGCTTAGCTGAAACGCCGGCGGGCAAGTTCGCAGCGCTTCGCGATTTCGTCCAGGAATTTTTCGTGCCTCTGGTGTATGGCCCGGGCCTGGGCGGGATCGCACAGGCTGAAGCGCACGCATTCCCCGGGGCGCAGTTGCGCGAAGCGGTGCAAGTCGGTCTGCAGCACGGTGGCGATGACCGGATAGCCTCCACTGGTATTGCCGTCGCACAGCTGCACCATGGGGCGTCCCGAAGGCGGCAGTTGCACCACGCCTGGCATGATGCCGTGCGAGCGCATCTCGCGGCGGTTCGGCAGAGGAATTTCGGGCCCTTCCAGCAGGCAGCCCACACGGTTGCTTTGCGCCGATACTGCCCAGGCCGTCCGTGTCAGTACATTTCGCGCCTCTGTCGCGATGTCGGCCCACTGAGGGCCTGGCAGGATGTGGACCACCGGTTCCGGATGCGCCTCGGCACCCGAGGCGACGTCGTACGGGTTCAGCAGCCAGGGGCACAGGCCGAGGCCGGGATTCGGTCGGCGCAGCGGCGGGCTGTCATGCAGGGGCAGTTGATCGCCTCGTTTGATCGCCCTGCCTTGGTGGCCGCCGAAACCGCCTTTCAGGTCGGTGGAGGCCGAGCCCAGCACGAGGGCTTCGGCAATGCCGCCGCGCACCGCCAGGTAGCTGCGTACCCCGGTCTGTGTTTCTCCCAGCCGCAGGGTCTGACCGGCCCGCACGCTGCAGGCCCACCAGTTCGGCAGAGCCTGATCGTCCAGCATGGCGTGCGTGCGGGCGCCGGTCAGCGCGATCTCGGTGTCGGCGCTGAAGGCGAAGCTGGCATTGCCCAGTGTGATCTCCAGGCCTGCCGCCCCGGCGGGGTTGCCTAGCATCAGGTTGGCGATCGACAGGGCCAGGGTGTCCATGGCGCCGCTTAAACCCACGCCCAAGTGGCGGTGGGCGAGGCGCCCCAGGTCCTGCACGGAGCTCGCGTAGCCCGCTCGTGTCACCGTGATCATGTATGCAGCTCCTGGACCTGGAAGCGCACGGTATCGCCGGGCGCGAACAGGGCGGGCGAAGACTGGGCGGCGTCGAAGCATTCGAGCTGCGTCTTGCCGATGACGTGCCAGCCCGAAGGCGTGGTGCGGGACTGGATGCCTGTCTGGCTGCCGCCTATCATGATGGCGCCGGCCTCGACCTTGGGCCTTGGCGAGGGGCGGCGCGGCACGGCCAGGCCGGGGTTCAGGCCGCCCAGGTAGGCGAAGCCGGGCTGGCTGCCCAGGGCGTAGACGATGTAGTGGCCGGCCGCGTGCCGTCGCACGTATTCCTCCGGAGCCAGGCCCGCGTGCCGGGCCACCGAGTCCAGATCGGGACCGTATGCGCCGCCGTAGCGCACCGGGACGACGACTTCGCGGCTATCCGGATTGCCGGCCTGGATGGTGTGCCACGCCTGTTCCATGCGTCGGCGGACGGCGTCGAGGTCCGGCGGCATGTGCCTGAAGATCACCAGGAAGTTGTTCATTCCCGGCACGACTTCGAGCACGTCCGCGCAGGCGCCCAGGCGCCGGGACACGGCCCAGACGCGCTGCTGCAGATCGGGCCGGGACACGGGGTCGCCGGCCAGGCCGGCGTCGCACAGGACGGCGTATTCGCCCAGGCGGGCGCATTGGAGCGCGCCATGGCCTGTGGAGGGATGAGATCTGGACATGATGCGAGTGGTCAGCTTTGCAGTTGGCGCGAGAAATCGCAGGTTCCCTTGGCGATCTCCACGCTTTCTTCGATGAAGGCGGAGGGGCGGTCGGAGCGGTACATGGCCGCATAGGGGACGGGGGGCAGCGCCGGGGTGACCGGAATGATCTCCAGCTTGCCGGCGTCGACCAGGGGCTGGAAGCAGGCGCGTGGGAAATAGCTGACCCCCAGGCCGGCCGCGGTCAGGCCCAGCATGGCGTTCAGGCTGTCGCTGGAGATGAGGCGGGAGATCCCCACTCCCTGCTCCTTGAGCCAGCGATTGAAGTGCAGGCCCGAGCCCGAGCGCGAGCCTTGCGCGAGGATGGGATGCTGCACCAGTTCGTCCAGGCGCAGGGCCCGGTCGAGTTTCTTGATCATCCCGGGTCGCGCCATCCAGATGTTCTCCACCGAGGCCAGATGCACCGCGGCGATGTCGTGATCGCGGAAGGTCTCGGGCACGATGATGAGATCCACGGAGCCTTCCCGCAGCCGATCGAAGAGGGCGCGGCTCATGTCCACTTCGGGCTCGATGATGATCTTGGGATAGTGGGCCTGCAGGGCGACGATCAGTCGGGGGAGCCAGGTCCAGGCGGTGAGTTCGGTCACCCCCAGCTTGAGTTTCCTGGCGGGATGCGCGCGCTGGCTTTTGAGATGCAGGATCTGTTCTCCCAAGCCCAGGATCTGCTGGGCCAGCAGCAGCAGTTCTTCGCCTTTCTCGGTGAGCCGCGCCCCGCGCTGGGAACGGTCGAACACTTCGATGTCGCTGATGCTCTCCAGTTCCTGGATGCGTTTGGAAACGGCGGATTGAGTGGTGCACAGTCGGGCGGCCGCTTTTTCGAACGTGCCCAGTTCGGCGATCCAGTACAGCGCTTCAAGCTGCTTGAATGACACCATGGCCATGATCCATTCCTTTTTCCCATCGGGTTCTATTCTTTTTTATTATGAATAAAAGAGATGGTTAATTATAACTATTTATCTCTTTAATGAATACTCTATCTTCCCTAGAATTCTTGACAACCGCAAGACTCGTCAGAAAGGCCCCTGTGCCAGTGAGGCGGGCAAGACCAGACCATGAGCACATGGCCGATCACTATGACTTTGGAGACATCATGATGGTACCGACCCGAATCAAGACCTTTTTTGCCGCGGCCGCCCTGGGCATGCTGACGAGCGCCGGCGCTCAGGCGGCGACCACCTGGGATCTCCCCCTGGCCTGGCCCGAAAGCAATTACATCGTCAAATACGTGGGGCAGTTCGCCGAGGAGGTCAAGCAGGCCACGGGCGGGGAGGTGCAGATCACCCTGCATCCCTCGGGCTCGCTGGGGTTCAAGGGCCCCGAGATGCTGAGCGCCGTGCGCGATGGACTGGTGCCCATCGGCGACATGCTGCTGAACCAGCAAGTGGGTTTCAATCCCTTGCTGGGGCTGGAATCCCTGCCGTTCATGATCGACGACTTTCAAGGGCTGAAAGACTTCGGCAAGGCCTATCTGCCCTTGCTGGATGAAATCTATGCCGCCAACAATCAGAAGATCCTGTTCCGCATCCCATGGCCGCAGCAGCAGATCTACACCCGCAAGGAAGTGAAGTCGCTGGATGATCTGCAAGGCGTGAAGATCCGTTCGTACGATCGTTCTTCGACCGCGATCTTCCGGGCGATCGGCATGAGCCCGGTCCAGTTGCCCTGGAGCGACGTGGTTCCCGCGCTGGCGGCCGGCACCATAGACGCGGTGGCGACGTCTTCGCCCTCGGCCGTGGACGGCTCGTTCTGGGAGTTGCTGAAATATGGCTACCCCACTCGCCAGACCTGGAACACCGACGTCATCAGCGTGAACCTGGATGCCTGGAACAGCCTGAGCGAAAAAGACCGCAAGGCCATCGTCGAGGTCGCCCGGCGCCTGGAGCCGGAATTCTGGGACAAGGCCGATGCCAATGACAAGGTGATGATGGACAAGCTGGCCGGGCACGGCATGGTCAACGGCTCGTTGAGCGACGCGATGCGCGCGCAGTTGCGCGACAAGGCGGCCGCGATACGCAACGACACCATCGCCAAGCTGGGCCCGAAAGCCCAGGCCGTGGTGGACGCCTACCAGAAGCGCTGAGCGCCGACGCGGGCCGATCGGGAGACGCACATGGATACTCTGAGTCGGATGGTGGACCGGTTTTCCCGAGGACTGGGGTACCTGGCCGGCCTGCTCATCTTCATCATCGCCGCCTTGCAGATCAGCGAGATCCTCAGCCGCAATCTGCTGAACACCAGCCTGAGCATCGTCTGGGAAATCGCCGCCTACCTGCATATCGTGGCCATATTCCTGGCCGCGGCATTCACCCTGCGCAGCGGCGGGCATATCCGCGTCACGCTGCTTCAGTCGGCCAACCCGCGCCGCTTCGAACTCATCAGCACGTTCGCGGGCCTGGCGATCTCGGTGTTCCTGAGCTATGCCCTGGTGTCGCTGGCCTGGCGCTACGGCGTCAGCGGCCGCACGTCCGGGACCACCAACGATATCCCCCTGGTGTATCCGGCCTCGCTGGTGGCTTTCGGTTCCGTCCTGCTGAGCATTCAGCTGGCCTTGCGGCTGTTCCAGGCCGCAACGGGCCGCCCGGCCGAGTTGAACGAGCACGAAGCGGTCCTGACCGCCGATTGATTGCCCGAGACTGGAGAGCCCATGCCAATCATCACCACGATCATTTTGCTGTTCGGCCTGCTGGGCGCGGGGGCCTGGATCGGGCTGAGCCTGATGGGAGTCGCCATCGGCAATCTATACCTGTTCCGCTCCATGCCGGTGGACAATCTGCTGGCCCAGTCGATCTGGAACACGCTCACCTCTCCCGAGCTGGTGGCCTTGCCCTTGTTCATTCTGATGGCCGAGTTGCTGTATCGCTCGACCTTCACGCGCAATCTGTTCTCGTCCCTGGAACCCTGGGTGCGCAATCTGCCCGGAGGCCTGCTGCACACCAACGTGCTGGGCTGTACCTTGTTCGCCCTGGTGTCAGGCTCTTCGGCGGCCACGACTTCGGCCATCGGACGCATTACGCTGCCCGAGCTGGAAAAACGCGGCTACGACCGTTCCGTCGCGCTCGGTTCCCTGGGCGGGGCGGGGACGCTCGGCTTCCTGATTCCCCCCAGCATCATCCTGATCATCTACGGGGTGCTGACGCAGACGTCCATCCTCAAGTTGTTCGCCGCGGGCATCGTGCCCGGCCTGGTGCTGGCCGCCAGCTTCATGGGCTTTCTGGCCATCCGTTCCTTGTTCCTGCCCAAGATCGAGGCGCCAGCCACGACGCGCGCGGAACTGTGGCGCATCCGCATCCGGGGCTTGCCCGCCCTGCTGCCGTTCCTCATCTTGATGTCGGTGCTGCTGGGGTCCATGTACGCCGGCTGGGCCAGCCCCTCCGAGGCCGCCTCGGTGGCCGTGGCCGCGACTTGCGGGATCATGGCCTGCGAACGTTCGCTGTCGTGGGCGACGGTCAAGGACGCCTGCATGGGCTGCGCGCGCACCGTCAGCATGCTGGGCCTGATCATCGGCGCCGCCGGCTTTCTCTCTGTCTCCATGGGTTTCCTGGGCCTGCCCCAGGCCATTGCGGCCAAGATACATGCCATGCAGCTGAGTCCCATCCAACTGGTGATTTTTCTGCTGCTGGTCTATGTCGTGCTGGGCATGTTTCTGGAGGGCATGTCCATGCTGGTGATGACGCTGCCCATCGTGGTGCCTCTGATCCTGGCCGCCGGTTACGACAAGGTCTGGTTCGGCATCTTTCTGGTCATCGTGATCGAGCTGGCGCAGATCACTCCCCCCGTGGGCATGAACTTGTTCGTGATTCAGGGGCTGACGAACGAAAAGATGTCGCGTATCGCCGTGGCGACCCTGCCGTTTTTCTCCATCATGGTGATTTTTGTGCTGGTCATGGCCCTGTTTCCCGCCTTGATCTCCTGGTTGCCCACCTTGATTGCGTGAGGATGCATCCGGTCCCTCCGGTGTCTGGTGATCGTGGTTGATCGATCCGCCTGCGCGGCGGAGCGATGTGTCTGTTTTGAATAATCTTTCAAGAGCTTCTTATGCCTTCTTTTCAAGATCAGTTTTTTTCTGAATGTCTGGCGTCCGAGATCAAAAGCAGATTTCATCAGGTGGATCATGACCATGCGGGGCAGAAGCGTTTGTATTTTGACAATGCTGGCGGCGCTTTCCGCTTGAAATCCGTGCTCGACCGCATGGTCGAGCTGGATGCGATCCCGGACAATATAGAGCGCGTTCACACCGTGGCGCGCCACCTGCAGGATGTCCAGGCCAGAGGGGAAGCGGATTTCCGCTGCATGCTGAACGCGAAAGGCGGCAGCATTCATGCGTCCCAGACCGCTTCCTCGGTCATGTTCGACATGGTGCGCGCCATCTCGGAGAACGTTCCCGGGACCAATATGGTGACCACCGTGCTGGAGCATCCTTCGGCTTTTGACGCCATGTCCCTGTATGCCCAACGGTCGGGCAAGGAACTGAGGGTCGCGGGGAGCAACCCCCATACCGGTGGCATCGACGTGGACGAGATCGTGCGCCTGGTCGACCAGGACACCTGCGTGCTCAATGTGATCTGCGCGTCCAATATTTCGGGCGCGAAGCTGGATCTGGAAGCGATCGTCCAGCGGGCGCGCGCCATCAAACCGGATCTTTACATTCTTGTCGATGCCGTCCAGCATGCGCCTCATGGCCTGATCGACCTGCAACGCACGCCGGTGGACGGCATCAATATCGCACCGTACAAATTCTTCGGGGCCCGTGGCTCGGGGGTGGCCTGGCTGTCGGATCGTGCCGCCGTATTGCCGCACCACAAGCTCCATGGGAAGGATGCCGGCTTCTGGGGCCTGGGCAGCGGCACGCCCTGGCAGTTCGCGGCCATGACCGAGATCGTCTCCTATGTCTGCTGGCTGGGTGAGCGGTTTACCGATAGCCGTGATCGCCGCGACCTGTTCGCGAGCGGGATGACCCGGATCGAACTGCAGGAACGCGCCTTGCTGTCACGATTGCTGGATGGGGGCGGGTCGGTCCGCGGGTTGCGGCATATCCCGGGGGTGACGGTGTATCTTGATTATCCCGACCTGAGCAAGCGCGACCTCATCGTCATGATCGGCATGGGAGATCACGATTCTTCGCAAGTCGTTCTGGAATACGAACGGCGCGGCGTGGTGGTCTATCAGCGGACCGCCGGCAGCATCTATTCGAAACGGATGCTGGATTCGTTCAACATCAGCGGGGGCGTGCGGATATCCCCTCTGCATGTGCATACGCCTGAAGACATCGACCGGTTTCTCCAGGTGACTGCCGAGATGGCGGGCGCGCTGGCCTGATTGCCCGGTCACGGGGACGGCGCGCCGGCGTTGTTGCATTAAGTCACTCTCTGTTCGTACGGCCGTCGCCCATCCTACGTAGCATTCGATACAGCGGGCGGCCCGCGTCGCTCATCTGGCATGGAAGCAAGAATGCGCAGAGACGTGAAAATCGGAACATGGGTGGCGGCGGCGCTGCTGGGCGCGCTGGCGCTTTGCGTGGCGGTCATCTGGACCTTCAACTGGAATCTGGTGCGCGCGCCCCTGGATCGCCAGCTCAGCGAGCTGCTGCATCGGCCCGTGTCGATGCAGGACCTGTCCGTCAGCTGGTTCTGGCCTCAGGACCGTTCCGGTTGGCGCGGCTGGTTGCCGCTGCCGCGCATCCGGGTCCAGGGCCTGGTGGTGGGCAATCCGCAATGGATCCAGGGCGACGGGAACCTGCTGCAGGCCGGCGATGTGGCCGTTGTCGTCGACCCCTGGGTATTGCCCGATCGCGTGGCGCGCATCGACAGCCTGCAAGTCACCGCGGCGCAGGCCTCGCTGCAGCGCGCCCAGGACGGCGCCGTCAACTGGAGCCTGACGCAGGCCCCGTCCGCCGACTCTGCGTCGGACTGGAGCTTCGACCTGCGCCGCCTGCAGTTGCAGGACGTGGACGTGCGGGTGCGCGATGCCGCCAATCGGCTCGACCTGCGGGCGAGCCTGAACAGCCTGCCGCAAGTGACTTCCGAGGGCTACGGTTTGGGCTGGAAGCTCAGCGGCAGCTATAACCGCGCGCCTGTCCAGGGGCAGGGCAGTTCCGGCGGCATTCTGTCGCTGCAGCAGGGCGGCCAGCCCTTTCCCATCGACGCCACTGTGAAGATCGGCGAAACGCTGATCCAGGCCCGGGGTTCGGTGACCCGTCCGCAAGACCTGGCGGCGCTGGACGTGCAGCTCAAGCTGCAAGGCGCGACCATGGCCGATCTATATCCCATCTTGGGAGTGGTGCTGCCCAACACCCCCGCCTACAGCACCGAGGGCCATCTGGTCGGCACGCTGCAGCCCGGGCATGAAACCTGGACGTATTCCGGCTTTCGCGGCAAGGTCGGCGCGAGCGACATCGAAGGCACGCTCGAATACCGGATCCGCAAGCCGCGCCCCTTGTTGAGCGGCGAATTGCGGTCATCGCTGCTGAGATTCAAGGACCTGGGCCCGCTGGTCGGGGTCGACTCCGCGGCGCGCAAGGCCCGGCGCCTGGAAGCGGTTCACAATGCCGAAGGGGAAGCGCTGCAGCCTGCCAAGAGAGTGCGGCAGCCCGCCGGCAAGGTGCTGCCGGTCGATCCGATCTCCACCGACAGCTGGGGCACGATGGATGCCGACGTCCGGTTCTCGGGACAGAAGATCGTCCATTCCAAGGAATTGCCGCTGGACCACATCCAGACCCATGTCGTGCTGAGCGATCGGGTGCTGCGCCTGGAGCCGCTGGACTTCGGGGTGGCCGGCGGCACCTTGGCCACCGTGATCCACGTCGATGGCCGCGGCAAGCCCTTGAAGGCGGACATGACGCTGACGGCGCGGCACCTGAAGCTCAAGCGGCTGTTTCCGGGCGCCGAGAGCATGAACGCCAGCTTCGGCGAACTGCATGGGGATGCCAAGCTGGCCGGCGCGGGCAACTCCATCGCCGCGTTGCTGGGCCACGCCAACGGCGATGTGCGCGCCTTGATCAGCAAGGGCACGATCAGCCGCCTGCTGCTCGAGACCGCAGGCTTGAATGTGGCCAACATCCTGATCAACAAGCTGTTCGGCGACAGCCAGGTGGTGCTCAATTGCATGGCCAGCGATTTCAGCGTGCGCGACGGCCTGATGAGCATCCGCGTCTTCAGGCTGGACACCACCGATGCCGTCGTCGATGTCACCGGCACCATCAACCTGGCCACCGAGGCGCTGAACCTGGATGTCACGCCCAAGAACAAGTCGGTGCGCGTCTTTACGCTGCGCACCCCGCTATATGCGCACGGTACGTTCGCACACCCCGACGTGGGCGTCTACAAGGGGCCGCTGCTGTTGCGCGCCGGCGCGGCTGCGCTGCTGGGCGTGGTGGCCACGCCTTTCGCGGCGCTGCTGCCCTTGTTGAATCCGGGCACGACCGAGGCCGCCGATTGCCAGGCCATGCTGGCCCATCCGGGCCGCACGCCGGCGCCCGAGGCGCGATCGAAACGGAAGGCGCCCACTCACTCGGCGCCTGAGCCGCGTTGAACGGGCGCGCGCGCCGATGCCGGAGTTTCAGGCAACAAAAAACCCAGCCGAAACCGACTGGGTTGATTGCAACTGGTGGCCCGGGGCACGATCCCAAAACGGGCGTAAACCAGCATAAATAAAGAACCTTTTCAGAATTGATGAAATCCGAGGGAACAGTTTAGGTAACAGTCCCCATAGATGCAAACATTACGCTTCTAACACCTAGGTACCAATGGCTAGGATGCATCTTGGATTGTACTCCATTTGGAAGTACAATTATCGCTCCAACCCGAGAGGCTTGCCATGTCCAGCATAGTAGAAGCAAAAGATGAGCGGCTTCAGGTACGCCTGAACGCCGAGGCCAAGACCGTGCTTCAGCGCGCGGCGAACTACCGCCATAAGACGGTGAGTCAGTTCGTGCTGACGACGGCTTTGGCCGAGGCTGAAAAGGTCATTCGCGAGAACGAGGCCGTCACCATGTCGGCGGCGGATTGGAAAGTATTTTACGACGCTCTGAACAATCCTCCCGCACCGAATGCCGCGTTGCGGAAGGCGTTTGCCAAGTATCAGAAGTCGGCTGAATGACAGTCGTGCCATTACCCTGGCGAGCCTTGGCGTTTGATAGCAAGGTGCATGATCGCACCGTTTTCTCCTGTGGCGCTGCTGAACTTGACCGCTATCTTCGAGAGCATGCGTCGCAGGACATCAAACGGGATGTTGCTCGTGTCTTTGTGGCTGTGCGGCCCGAAACCACGGCGATCTGCGGTTATTACAGTCTGAGTGCGACGAGCTTCCAGCGGGATGAACTGCCTGCGGAACAGGCCAGGAAGCTACCGCGCTATCCCGTCCCTGCTGTCCTGCTTGGCCGTTTAGCTGTCGATCGTGATGCTCAGGGATCGGGTTTGGGCGAGTTCCTGCTTATGGATGCGATGTATCGTACATTGCTCGCAACACAGGTAATGGCCGTCCACGCGATGGTCGTGGATGCAAAAGACGCTGCTGCCGCTAAGTTCTATCGCAAATACGGGTTTATTGATTTTCCGAACAGTACCCAACGGTTGTTCTTGCCTATGGCGACGATACGTCAATTGCAGGAGTCTTGAACTCGGGGATTTTGGCTGCTGCGGTCTCATACTCGCGAAGCCGCAATACCTTGAGTGCGGAGTATCGATCTCGCATCGCAACCATGCTACCGTGCGTTGGACTTTCAATTGATTACAGAGAATGGTTAATTGGTTTATCCAGTTGATGCGGCTAGCTACCAGTCTAGGCTGCAATCGGAGGCGGCCCGGCCTTACGCTTCTTCGCCGTGTCTTCCGAACGCCTGTGCACGAGTGCGCGCCAGTTCTCAAGTGCAATGATGTCTGTGAGCAGTTCGTCTGGACCAGGAATGGCAATAAGGGCACACTTTCCCGGCGTAGCCGCTACGAGTGTTCGCTACGAGATGAAAAAATCCCCTGCTCGTAGGATAATGTTGCATCTGCATACGGTGGCAGATTACATATTTTCAATTGAACAATTGCCAGGACTCTTGCCAATGACCACGACTAAGAATGGAAACCGGAGCCCTTCCACTCCCCCGATAGCCAGACCGATCGGCACCAGCCGTCCGGGAAGTACACCGGTCAAGGGTGGCATTCCTACGTCTCACATGCCACCCGTACCGCCAAAACCGGCCGGAGGCGGAAGCGGTAAGTGACGGAACAGAGCGTTGCCTCATCCGAGCAGGATACCTCCGCTACCCTGGAAATTTACGTGCCGTCCGAGGAAGCTCAAAAGCTGTTTAAAGAGTTTCTTGATGATGCACGGAAACGTCAGCTTTCCAGTTCGGAAAATTTCGATAAAGCCATTCTCACATACTCCAGTGGAGGACTGGCTCTGTCCTTGGCTTTTCTTAAGGATTTCATCCCGATCAGAACGGCCAAGCTATCTTTTCTGCTGTATGGGTCATGGTCGTTATTCGTGCTGGCGACCGCGTTGACTATCCTCTCTTTTTTGGTGAGTTATCGCGCACAGGAGTTATCCATACTATTTGCACAGAGGTATTATCTGGAAGGAAACTCCCAGTATCTCAATAAGACGTCGTGGTGCGACCTGTACACCAGATTGTCGAATCGATTTGCGGGCAGTGCGTTCATTCTTGCTCTTATTTTTACGTCGGTATTTGTTGCTATCAATCTGAATGAGGCGAATCAAATGTCTGAAAAGAAAGATTTAGCAGTCAATGGCGTGCCAGCCTCCACCATGCAGGAAATGACGAATGTGTCAACGGACGCTCCCCTTCACAAGGGCTTGCCCGCTGGCATCATGACGCCACTTTCCCCCGGCGCTATGCCTTCCTCAGCAGAATCGGCACCCCAGACAACGCCCACCAGTACGAATAACGAACCTTCGTCCGGGCAGACGTCGGAGTAGCAGGGGTCCCCACAATGGCATCCCACGATCCTATTAACCGGAGCCTTGCTGTCGTCGATAAAGCGCTACGCACAGCATTCCCCGATGATTTCGACAAGCGTTGCATGTATGCGGCATTTGGATTGCGTCAACTTTTGCAAGCAGCGGGCTTGACACCTCAAATTGTTGGTGGACAGTTCATGTGCCTTGTTGTGTCGCCAGATGGCAAACAGGCAACCTTTCAAGGTTTTGGTACTCCTAATTCTCAGGCGCCCGAGCCATCGCACTATTGGATAGAGGTCGGGCAGGCATTAGTGGATCTGGGGCCGCATTACTTGCCGCGCCGTTCTAGTCACCCGGCGGCATCGATGCCCTTCGTGCGTTGGTCTTTGCATACCAGTCTTCCCCCCTTTTTGCGTTATCAAGAGGCGGTCCGGTACGATCAGAACGTGATGCTAGCCGCCGACCCCGTTATTACAAAGAGAATGAAGGACTTTCTTGATTACTGTTTGCAAGAAAGCCAAGCTACAACTGTTGAGATGACGCTCCCAGGCTGGCAATTGAAGGATATGACTTCGCTACAGTATGCGGCCCAACGGGGCGATGCTTGGGCGCGGGCAGGTATGTTCTTTCTCAAAAATCGACCTGTCGTTTCTTTACCTTTTTAGCAAGCAGCTGATGGGCATGCACATCTTGCTATTAAACTGGCCGATCGTGTGTCTTTCATGGTCAAGAGAGCAAGTTGAAGTAACTCAACGTGGCGTCTCTTGACTTGATCAGGCCGAACGCCTTCAGGTACGCTATTCGCTCATCCCTGACACCAATCACGTGTCGGGTGGCACTTGCCTTCAAGCTTAGAGTGAGGGTGGGCCTTGCTTTGAGGTCATCGTGCCACGGCGTGCTCCGCGTGCTTGTTTTTCAGCCTTAGCTATGGGGGGCGTCATTTCCTTGTTCTTACTGTCGCCTCTAGCGTTCGAGCTTTACTCGAAGCCTGCGGGCACGCTCCTTGAAGGCCGTATCCCCCCCTTCAAGGATGTCGCACACTTGCTTGCGAATGTCTACGTCCTCCAGTCCACCGGAGGAGTAAGTGAAAGTTGGAAGGTCTGTTCCTGTTGAGGGACTGGCATCGGCGACGATAATCTGATCGGCATCTGTGTTGATCACAAGGTTTGCATTATGTGTCACGATAATGACTTGTCGCTTTGAGCGTGCTTCCATAAAAAGTGGTACTAACTCGTCGTTGACTGATTTAGGATCTAGGTTTTCCTCGGGCTGGTCAATAATAAGAGGTCGATCATCTGCTTCATCAAGCGCAAGATACAGCAAGAGCAGAACGATTCCGCGTGTCCCGGGAGACAGTTTATGGATGTCTGATCTGTCGTAAAGTATTTCGTAGCGTACTGAGATATGGCTTGTATCAAACAGCCAATGAGCAAACTGCAGTGACCACTGCCGGAATGACACCTGATCATCTGGTGCGAATGGAGCATGGGAAAAGAGTGATTTTGAGTACTTGGCGATAAACTCTGACATTGATGTCTGAATATCTGCTGCTGAACCTTGTTCCCACGCTGTTTTTAATTCAGAAAGAGCAATTTCCTCTAACCTCCCACGCCCCATAAATGGGCCAGATTTACGGCAGTCAATGAGATGCTCTTCTCCATGATTTGCCCAACATGCGACATCGGCAGAACGGGATACCCGAATACTGAGCTTCTTGAGAGTGCCGCTGTTGGCGCTAAGTCGAGTCATAAGTGGTGCATACAGATCGACGAGAGCCTGTTGCTCGCTGATTACTGCTTCGAAGAGACGTCCATAGGCATTTTCTCGTTCAGCCTGAAGTGTTTTGCGTCGCTCTGCTGCTCCTTCTGCATCGGCTAGTTGCGTTTTTAACGCCTGCAACGCATGACTTTCGGTGTTAATCCGTTTGGACAACGCTGCATACTGTTTTCTTACGACAGTGTCTGCACTAATTAATTTCTCCAGCCTGTTCATCTCTGCTTTCAATACTGAGAGAGGAATAGTGGAGAGGTCGTCTTCTGGTTTGATAAGCGAAGTATTCGGATCACCGTCTGCTACTGTCGTACCAGTTAGATTCGCGATCTCTTTGTCAGCCCACGCGATGTAGCCGTCCAGGGCACCGTCGACGTCACCCTTGTATACCAGGAGAAATGAGTCCCATTGACTGTCACTCAGGCCGCTGCTGGGATATCTTGCAATGGCTTGCCTAAGCATTTCTGGAGCTTTGGCTACTCGGGTGCTAGTAACTTCGTCCTGCATAGCGACAAATGTTCTGCGTTGCGTAGTAAGTGCCGTAATGCGTGTGGTAAGCATTTGGACGGCAGTGCTTAGCTCGGCATGTCGGTTAGCCTGTGCCTCTGTTCCTTTCAGCACAAATTTTTTTAAATCTGCGGTGTAGCCTTTAATGATCGCTTCCTTACTTGCAACTTGGGTTTTCAAGCTTGCGATTAGTGCCTCCTTTTCAATCTCTGTAGCGATACGATCAGAGATTGAGGCAATTGCTTCAGCTTCGCGCTGACGCGCCTGCTGGAAACGATGCGTTTGTTGTTCACGCAACTGCTCAAAATTAATTGCACCGTCCTGCTCGTCAGGCGTATGAGCCTCGAAGATTACGCGCTCAATCTCGCGGATTAAACCTTGCGATGCGCCGGTTGAAGAGCAGAGTTCTTCAACGAACTGCTGGGATAGATAACGTGCGCGCGCAAAGGTCCACGCGTCGTTGGAGTCTCTACCGTCCAGGTGGCGATTCGTTGTGCTCCCTCCGCCCCAGCGTAGGCAGACTCCACTGTCCCGGAGAAGTGGCCGTGCCCTGGCCAAAAATGATGGACTGATGTCCATGTCGTCTCGCCGAGCTATATCCCCGATGGAGTCACATCCCGCGGCAATCATATCGGCGAGAGCCGTTTTCCCCGAGCCACGCGCGCCAATGATTGCGACTAAACCCGAGTTTAGTGGTATGGATTTGGTCGCCATCCAATCAGCCCCTTCAACGTCAACGCTGGCAATTACTTGTGACGGCATGGCAGTTTTTGGGGGTTCGGCACCGACATAAGCCCTGCTAGCGGGGTCTATGCACGCTTGTCGCAAAGCATCAAAGGTAAGTGCCCCTTTGATCCAAGAAAATCGATCGTCCGCAGGCTGGGCGGTATCTGGGAGACTGTGAGCGTCACTGCCGTGCATACATGGCTTGCAGCCGCCGTATCGTTCTTGCAATTGTTGAAAGGACAGGGCACGTAAACCTAGCCAAAATTCACGCTGGGTAGGGTTACTGGTAAAAATGAAATGAGAAAATTTTTCGATTTCCTGTCGAATGGTCTGATCTGCCGCCTGACGAAGGCCAGATGTGCCATCACCGGAGCCTCCAGCAACTCCAATCAGAATATTGGCCTTTGCCCAAGCGCTATCGGAGTACGCCGTTCGTAAAGTTGTAAAGTTGACTTTAAATTGGGTTGCGCCGTGAGCCAATGCAGCGCGATCATCTTGGATCGAGGGATCTGCAGCTTTGCCGAGACGAATCAGATCATCGACGGTACAGTCAAATCGGTCGTCGTGCGCCGAGAAATGGAGACGAGAGAGAAATCTACGGATTTCAGTAACGTGGTTTGGATCATCAGGATTTACTAAAAGATGGAGATTCACGAATCCGGACTTGGCCGCTACATCCAAACGTACTTCTATGTTGGGAATGATTAGCGAAACGCCAGGAAGTCGCCCTGATTCCTTGTATCGGCAAACTTCCTCATACAGTGTTGTAGTGTAGTAGTCAGTAATAGCAATGGCCTCAATTGGAGGAGAGGCGTTTTCAAGCGTATCTAAATAGCTGTTCCAATCGTCAGATTTAAATTGGTTATTTAGTATCGTCCCGGGAGCATGGATATGAGGCTCCCAACGATGCCACTCAGACCCGCGTGTGATCATTGCTCTTTACTCCAAGTTGGTATTTATAGTGCTCTCCTATCTATGAATGTATCAAAAATCAACTAAATAATGTTATGGCTGACAGTGTTCACTGTATGAGCAAGTCATCCATAGCGTCTCTGCTTCTGCAGACCGCGCTGCTCCAGGTTCGCTATTCACTCATCCCTAACGGGACTGGCCATGGCCAGCCTTGCACATCGCTGACGCCTACGGCCCGGCTTCCCGCTTCGGGCCTGCGCGTCGGGTAGCAGCGGCCCATTGCTGCGCCGCCGCCCCCTAAGAACCGTACGTGCGAGTCACCCCGCATACGGCTCAAGCCATTCATCAGCACCATGGACTGGCACCGGGCAGTTTGACTGAGCGTTTGGAGGCTCGACGACGGGAGAGGTACTTGGCCCATGCCGGGTCGAAGGGATGAGCAGCCGCTGCGATCTTTACGTGACGGATGATCGATACCGCCGGCGCACGGAAGAGTTTGAGCACGACGATTTTGCCGTCGGCCGAGCCCTTCGTGGCGAAGTTCCAGTTGCTGCGTCCAATGACATGGAAATACCGGTCTTTGACCCATCGCGCTCCTTTATTGGGATGCCTTCGCTTGGCCCAATTCCAGAGCAGACGCCAGATGTGGGCGTCAATCCATGAGAAGGCTCGCTTGGCCACGCTGTGACGGTGATACATCACCCAGCCACGGATCACCGGGTTGAGCAGCCGTATCAGCGTTTCCTGCGTAATGCTGGCGTTGCCATTGACGATCTGCCTGACCTTGTCCAGCAGGGACTTGATGCTCTTTTGCGCTGGCATGGTCAGACATAGGTCACCGTACTTGCGCACGTTCTGACCGAGAAAGTCGAATCCTTGCGCTATGTGCGTGATCCGAGTTTTCTCCTCCGACAGTTCCAGCCCGCGCTCTGCCATGAAGCGGCGGATGGCGGGCAGAATCTGGGATTCGAGCACGTCTTTGGACGCACCCGTCACCACGAAGTCATCGGCATAGCGGATGATGTTGATTTTGGCTTTTCGGCGTTCGCGATCCGTTCTACCGGGGTGCACGTGTACTGCTGCCTCCAAACCATCCAACGCCATGTTCGCGATCACGGGCGAGATGATGCCTCCCTGGGGAGTGCCTGCCCGCGTTTCGAACAAAGATCCCTCATCGACGTAGCCGGCCTCCAGCCATTGGCGCAGGATCGACCTGTCCATCGGTATGTGCTCTAGGAACCAGCGGTGGCTGAAGTTGTCGAAACAACCCCGGATGTCACCTTCCAGTATCCACTCTGCCGAGTTGCGCTTGCATAGCGCGTTGAAGCACTGTTCGATGGCGTCGGCCGTCGAGCGTTCCGGTCGGAAGCCATAGGAGTTCGGGTCCGCCAGGGTCTCTGCAATAGGTTCCAGAGCGAGCTTCCACAAAGCCTGCATCGCCCGGTCCCGCATGCAGGGAATTCCCAGCGGCCGTTTCTTCCCATTGCTCTTGGGGATGTAGATGCGCCGCAGCGGCATGGCACGGTATCCGCGTATGTCTCGAATCAGTTGGCCGATCTTCTGCGGTTCTAGGATGGTGGCGTAGTGCTTCACCATCGGGCTGCGTAGTTTGAAATCAGCTACGCCCTTTGCCATGAAGTTATCTCCAGGCTTCAAGAGGCCGAGGGTGACGGCTCGGGCATAGACTCGTTGCAGGCTTTCTCGCAAGCGTATAGCCGTTTCACGGGTTCCTGCGAGTGAGATGGCCTCCAGGCATTGCAGGACGTCTAGCTGGTTCAATGAGCCGATAGGGTGTCGGCCAAGTTTCGGGAAGGCATGCAGCTCTAACTGGCGCAGAATCTTCTGGCTGTAGTCGTCGCTCCACTCATGCACGGCTTTTGCGTGGGTGTGCCATTCCCGGGCAACCTTGTCGAAGGTGGCGAGCTCTTGACGTCGCGCCTCTTGTCGCTCCTCACGCTTTCGCGCGCGAGGATCTTTACCGATAGCGAGGTTCTGGCGTTGCCCTGCTGCCAGTTCACGTGCTCGGGCGAGAGACACTTCAGGGACAGTTCCCAGAGTCAGCTTGACGCGTTTGTTCTCGATGTTGAGGTAGATGAACTGCCAGCTCTTTTTGCCGCTGGGATGGACGCGCAGATACAATTTTTCCCCATCGGACAGCAAATACTCTTTGTCCGCGGGCTGGGCGAGCTCTATGGCTTTGGCGGTAAGCTTCATCGTGTGGCTCCCAATTTGTTCCCTGGAAATATGGGGAACAAGATAAGGGAACGCGGCAGGGAACAAAAACCCTGGGATTCAATGAAACAACGTGGGAAGTGATGAGGCAGATTTTCTTCGCAAGTCCTTGTTTTCTTAGAGAAAATGGGATGCGATGAAACCAGATGGGAAGAGGGGATGGTGGCCCGGGGCGGAATCGAACCACCGACACAAGGATTTTCAATCCTCTGCTCTACCGACTGAGCTACCGGGCCAAGACGTCGAATCATACACGAATTTTTGACCGTGCGCAGACCGCCCGGCCGGAAAACGCCCCAATACCCGCTTCGCGACCTATAATACGAAAGTCTCCATCTGTAAATCTCTCTGCGGCATGTCCGTTGACGTCCTAACCTTTGGCTTGAACCACGTTTCCGCGCCGGTTTCCGTGCGCGAACGGGTGTCGTTTCCGATCGAATTGCTCAAGCCCGCGCTGTCGGCGCTGCGGACCGCGTTCGGCTCCTCGGTGCGCGAAGCCGCGATCCTGTCCACCTGTAATCGCACGGAAATCTACTGTGCGGCCGATCCGGGCGTGCAGGCGAAGCTGCCGGCCTGGCTGGCGGAATTCAATCGCCTGGAAGCCGGCCAGCTGACGCCGCATCTGTATGAATACCAGCACAACGACGCCGTGCGGCACGCGTTTCGCGTGGCCAGCGGGCTGGATTCCATGGTGCTGGGCGAACCGCAGATCCTGGGGCAGATGAAGGACGCCGTGCGGGCCGCCGAACAGGCGGGCACGCTGGGCACCTTGCTGCATCAGTTGTTCCAGCGCACGTTCTCGGTCGCCAAGGAAGTCCGCTCGCAGACCGCGATCGGCGCCCATTCGGTGTCCATGGCGGCCGCCGCCGTGCGCCTAGCCGAACGCGTGCTGGGCGACCTGTCCTGTGCGAACGTGCTGTTCATCGGCGCGGGCGAAATGATCGAACTCTGTGCGACCCACTTCGCGGCGGCGCAACCCCGCCAGATGGCGGTGGCCAACCGCACCGTCGAACGGGCGGAACTGCTGGCCGCGCAATTCGACGCCCGCACGCTGAAATTGTCCGCCTTGCCGGATCATCTGGCCGAATACGACGTGGTCGTCTCCTGTACGGCCTCATCCTTGCCCATCCTCGGTCTGGGGATGGTGGAAACGGCCGCCCGCACGCGCCGCCATCGCCCCATGGTGATGATCGATCTGGCCGTGCCGCGCGACATCGAACCGGAAATCAGCCGCCTGGCGGACGTCTACCTCTATACCGTGGACGACCTGGGGCGCATGGTGCAGTCGGGCACCGATGCCCGGCGGGCCGCCGTGGTGCAGGCCGAAGCCATCATCGAAGCCCGCGTGCAGCATTTCATGCACTGGCTGTCCAACCGCGCCATCGTGCCGGCCATCATCGACTACCAGCAGAACGCCGACGCTCTGCGCCAGGCCGAACTGGACCGCGCCCGGCGCCTGCTGGCGCGCGGCGACGACCCGCAGGCCGTGCTGGAACAGCTGGCCTACAGCCTGACGCACAAATACATGCACGGCCCCCTGGCGGCGCTCAATCGCAGCGAAGGCGCGGAACGCGACCAGCTGCTGACGCTGCTGCCGCGCCTGCTGCCCGAATCCGGCGCCCGCCGCCGGTAGCGGCTCTTTCCCTTTCTCGTCTTCCGATCCGGCGGCCCGCGCCCCGGATCGCGTCCCTCGCATAATCCTCCGGAATCCACGTCATGAAAAGCTCGATGCGCAGCCGCCTGGAACAGCTCAGCCACCGCTTGGCCGAGATCGATGCCATGCTGGCGGAGCCCGACAGCGCCGACGACATGGACCGCTTTCGCAAGCTCACGCGGGAACGTGCCGAACTGGACCCCGTGGTGCAGGCGTTCGGATCCTGGGAACGGGCCTGCGCCGACCGGGACGC
The DNA here is from genome assembly GCF_937988725.1 of uncultured Castellaniella sp. Lineage (GTDB taxonomy): Bacteria > Pseudomonadota > Gammaproteobacteria > Burkholderiales > Burkholderiaceae_B > Castellaniella. The sequence goes on from NZ_CALKHS010000003.1 coordinate 245,908, forward strand.
GGCCCGCGAGATGCTGTCCGATCCGGACATGAAGACCCTGGCGGAAGAGGAACTGGCGGGGGCGGACGAGCGCATCGAGCAATTGGAAGCCGATCTGCAGATCCTGCTGCTGCCCAAGGACCCGGACGATGACCGCAGCGTCTTTCTGGAAGTCCGCGCCGGGACGGGCGGCGACGAAAGCGCCCTGTTCGCGGGCGACTTGCTGCGCATGTACACGCGCTACGCGGAAATCCGGGGCTGGCGGGTGGAACTGATGTCCGAGAGCGCCGCCGAACTGGGCGGTTACAAGGAAGTCATCGCCCACATTGAAGGCGACGGCGTGTACGGCCAGCTGAAGTTCGAGTCCGGGGCGCACCGGGTGCAGCGCGTGCCGGAAACCGAATCCCAGGGGCGGGTGCACACCTCGGCCTGCACCGTTGCGGTGATGCCGGAGGCCGATGCCCAGTCGGACATCCAGATCAATGCCAACGACCTGCGCATCGACACCTTTCGCGCCAGCGGCGCGGGCGGGCAGCACATCAACAAGACCGATTCCGCCGTGCGGATCACCCACCTGCCCACCGGCCTGGTGGTGGAATGCCAGGACGACCGTTCGCAGCACCGCAACAAGGACAAGGCCATGCAGGTGCTGGCGGCGCGCCTGAAAGACCGCCAGCAGCAGGAAATCCATGCCCGCGAGGCCGCGCAGCGCAAGAGCCTGGTGGGGTCGGGCGACCGGTCCGAGCGCATCCGCACCTACAATTTTCCCCAGGGGCGGGTGACGGACCACCGCATCAATCTGACGCTGTACAAGCTGGCCCAGGTGATGGACGGCGATCTGGACGAAGTCACCAACGCCCTGCTGGCCGAGCACCAGGCCGAACAGCTGGCCTCCCTGGCGCTGGACTAGGCCGGCGGGACGCGGACCATGGCCCATACCTTGCGGGACAGCCTGGCGAACAGCCTCTTGCCGCGCCTGGAGTCCCAGATGTTGTGGCGGCAGGTGCTGGGGGTCTCCCGCGCCTGGCTCATCACGCACGACACCGATGCGCTGGACGCGGCGCACGAAGCCGCCTACCGGGCGCTGGAAGCCCGCCGCCTGGCGGGCGAGCCCATGGCCTACATCCTGGGGCGGCGGGAATTCTGGGGACGGGATTTCCAGGTCACCCCCGCTGTGCTGATTCCCCGGCCGGATACCGAGGCGCTGGTGGAATGCGGCCTGCGGGCCATCGCCGGTTTGCAGGCCCCCCGGGTGCTGGACCTGGGCACCGGCAGCGGCATCGTCGCGGTGTCCATCGCCCTGGATCGCCCCGACGCCCGGGTGCGGGCCACCGACTGCAGCCCGGAGGCGCTGGCCGTGGCGGAAATGAACGCACGCGCCTTAGGGGCAACGCTATTGTTTTCCCTTGGGAATTGGTACGATACCCAGTTGGATTCGGGGCGTTATGACTTGATCGTCTCGAATCCTCCCTATATCGACTCACAAGACATCCACCTGGCCCAGGGCGACCTGCGGTTCGAACCGCAGGGGGCGCTGACCGATGGGGCCGATGGCCTGGGCGCCCTGCGCTGCATCGTGCAGGGGGCGGCGGGCCATCTGCGGCCCGGCGGGGCCTTGTGCGTGGAACATGGCTGGGATCAGGCCGCCGCCGTGCGGGGCCTGTTCCAGTCCTCGGGGTTTTCCGATGCCGTCAGCCTGCGGGACCTGGCCGGCATCGAACGCGTCACCTGGGGCCGCCTGCCGGCCTGAATTTTAAAGAGATCACCATGACCGATACCGTGCAATCCGAAGTCCAGAATTTCATCCGCGAAACCGTCACCAGCCATCCTGTCGTGCTGTTCATGAAGGGCACGGCGCAGTTCCCGCAGTGCGGGTTTTCCGGGCGCGCCATCCAGATCCTGAAGGAAGTCGGCGTCACCAAGCTGGTCACGGTCAACGTCCTGGAAGACGCCGAAGTCCGCCAGGGCGTCAAGGACTACGCCAATTGGCCCACCATCCCCCAGCTCTACGTCCAGGGCGAATTCGTCGGCGGCACCGACATCATGAATGAAATGCACGCCAGCGGCGAACTGGCCACCCTGCTGAAGGACGCCGGGGCGATCGGTGACTGACAGACGCCGGCTGGTGGTCGGCATCAGCGGGGCGACGGGCGCGCAGTACGCCATTCGCCTGCTCGAACTGGCCCGCGGCCAGGATGTCGAAACCCATCTGGTCGTTTCCCCGTCGGGGGCGCTGAACATCCGCCATGAATTGGGCATGAGCCGCCAGGCGGTCCATGCGCTGGCGGATCGGGTCTACAGCCCGCGCGACGTGGGCGCCACCCTGGCCAGCGGCAGCTTCGCCACGACGGGCATGGTGGTGGCGCCGTGCTCCATGCGCACCCTGGCGGCCGTGGCTCACGGCCTGTCCGACAACCTGATCACCCGGGCCGCCGACGTCACCCTGAAGGAACGCCGCCGCCTGGTGCTGATGGTGCGCGAGACCCCCTTCAATCTGGCGCATCTGCGCAACATGACCGCCGTGACGGAAATGGGCGGGGTGATCTTTCCGCCGCTGCCCGCCTTCTACATGCGGCCCGCCAGCCTGGACGAGATGATCGATCATACGGTGTGCCGGGTGCTGGATCTGTTCGACATCCACGTCCCCGGCCCGCGCTGGGAAGGCATGGATACCCCGGAGGGACCCGCCGGGCGGTCTTCGGATACACTTTGACAGGCCGTTCATCCCCTTCCCGACATCCGCAATGATCAAAAAAGTTCCTGTTTCCCAGTTGTGCGTGGGCATGTATGTTCAGGATCTGGGGGGGTCTTTTCTGGACCATTCCTTCTGGCGATCCAGCTTCCTGATCGCCAACGATCGCAAGCTGCAGAAATTGCAGAAATCCCGCCTGGAATGGGTGCTGATCGATACGGATCGCGGCGTGGACGTCCGGGAGACGGCGCAGGGCGCGCCCAGCCATCCCGACCATGCGCCCGCGGCCGCGGGCGCCGCGACGCGGCATCATGCGCCGGCGCGGGCAGCCGCCTCCAGCGAACAGCAGGCTTTCGACGATGCCCGGGAAATCCTGGACGGCTCGCGGGAGCAGGTCAAGCAGCTGTTTGCCGAAGCCGAACTGGGCAGCAAGATCGATTTGCAGCAGGTCCACGGGCTGGTGCAGGACATGGCCGACTCCCTGGACGGTCACCCCGACGCCCTGACCAGCCTGGCCCGCATCAAGAAGGCGGACCAGTATCTGTATGCGCATTCCGTGTCGGTGGCGGCGCTGATGACTTCCCTGGCCCGCACCATGCGGCTGGCCGACGAGCACGTGCATCTGGCGGGGATGGCCGGCCTGCTGCACGACATCGGCAAGGTCCGCGAGCCCGCCGAAGCCCCGGGCAAGATCGGCCGTCCGATCCAGCCGCCCCAGGAACTCCTGCATCAGCATCCCGCCGCGGGCGCGGCGGTGCTGCGGGCCGACTCGTCCATTCCCTCCGAAGTCGTCGAAGTCTGCCTGCACCACCACGAACGCATGGACGGCAAGGGCTTTCCGGACCAGTTGGCCGGCAAGCAGATCGGCCTGCTCTCGCGCATGGCCGCCATCTGCAACTACTACGATGAAATGACGTCCAGCCGCCCTTACCGCAAGGGCTGGGATCCCGCATTCACCCTGTTCAAGATGCTGAAATCCGAAGGCCAGTTCGACATGGACGTGCTGGGGGCTTTCGTGCGCACCGTCGGCCGTTATCCGGTGGGATCCATCATCAGCCTGATCAATAGCGAACTGGGCCTGGTGGTGGCGCAGAACCGCGACTTGCCCGAGCAGCCGGTGGTCAAGGTCTTCTATTCCATCCGCTGGGCGCATGCGATTCCCGAACGCCGGGTGAATCTGGCCGAACCCGATTGCGGCAGCGCCGTGCTGCCGGTGCGCGCGCCGGTGGATTGGGCGCAGTCCGGCCTGCCCGTGCCGCCGGTGGTCGATTAGAGGCTAGCCGGCGCCCCGCGTCCGCCGCCCGATCTGGACGGCCAGGCCGATTCCGAAGAGCGCCAGGGCGCTGGTCGCCACCCAGGTCCATCGCCAGTCTCCGCCCGCCTGATTGACGACCCAGGCGACCAGCGGGGGGCCGACGAACTGCCCCAGGGACGAACATTGCTGCATCCAGCCGATGGTGGTCGACGTGGTTTGAGGGCTGGGCGCCAGGGTCAGGGCCAGCACGAACAGGGTGGCCGGCACCAGGCCGCCCACCAGGGAAAAGGTCAGCACCGCCAGGAATTGCGCCGTGGCCGGCAATTGGGCGCCGAAGGCGGCGTAGGCGCACAGGATCATGGTCCCCAGGCCCAGCGCCAGTAGATGCCAGGCCCGGACGCCGCGGTGCAGCAGGCGTCCGGCCGCCAGGTTGCCGATGGCGTTGACCCCGGCGACGATGGCCGTCAGCAGGCCGGCCGTGGTGCCGGTGATGCCCGCCGCGATATAGATCGTCGGCAGGAACCCGATGACGGCGATCCACTGGCTGGCGTAGGCGCCGAAGGTCAGGGCGACCAGCCAGACGTTCTGCGACCTCAGGGTCGCGCTCACCAGCGTCAGCGTGGCGGGGTGGGGCTGGTCGCCCCGCGCGGGGTCCGGCGGCACGATCGTCAGCGTCAGCAGCAGGCAGCCCAGCGTCAGGACGGCCAGCAGCAGCCACAGCAGCCGCCAGTCGCCCAGGCTCAGCACCCAGGACCCCGACAGCAGGATGATGACCGTGCCCAGCGGCATGTAGCAGCCCCAGAGCCCCATGACCCGGCTGAGGCTTTCCGGCGGGATCAGCCGGCGGATCAGGGACGGCACCGGCATGGCGACCATCAGGAAGCCGCAGCCCTCCACGGCGCGGCACAGCAGGACTGCGGCGGCGGAATCCAGCCAGGCGCCCAGGGCGGATGCCGCCGCCAGCGTGGCCAGCCCGATCAGGATGCAGCGGCGCAGGCCGATGCGCTCGGCCACCAGGCCGATCGGCAGGCCCAGCGCCATGCCGCCCATCTGTACCACGGACAGGAGAAAGCCGGATTGCACCAGGCTCAGTTGAAACTGCGCCTGCAGCTGCGGCAGGGCGGGGGGCAGTTTCCAGATGTGCAGGGCGGCGCAGATGCCGGTCAGCACCAGAAAGAAGGCGGCCCGCATGCCCGTGTCGACGGGTCGCGGGCCGGCGCGGTCGATGGGGGGCGGGGGAGCGCTCATCGGACAACCCGGCCTCGGGGCAGCCAGCGCCAGAACATCCAGGCCGCGACCAGGCCGATGCCGCCGATGGCCGTGATGCCGGTGGCCAGGGATGCCACGGCGGTCAGCCCCGACAGCAGCAGGGGACCGCCGCTGCCGCCCAGATCGGTGATCTGGCGCCAGAGGCCCAGAAAGACGGTGCGGCCTTCGCGGGGCGAGGCATCGGCCCCGATGGTCATGATGATGCCCGAGCCGATGCCGTTGCCGAATCCCAGGACGATGCAGACCGCCAGCAGGCTGACGAAGCCGGTCGTCCAGGGCATGGCCAGCAGGCTGAGCCCCATGACCAGCATGCAGGGCAGGGCCACCCACAGGCGGCCGTGCTGGTCCATGACCTTGCCGGCGGGGTAGAACAGCAGCATGTCCACGCCGCCCATCAGGCCATAGACCAGAGCCGTGGTCGCGGCGTCCAGGCCGATGTGGTCGGCCCACAGCGGGATGACGATCTGCCGGCAGGCCCGCAACGCCGAGACCAGCGCGGTGGCGACGCCCAGCGTCAGGAGCACCCGGGCATGCCGGCGCATCATGGCCTTCATGCTGAGCGGGGGCGGGGTCGCGGCGGCGCCCGGTGCGGCGCGGGGTTCCAGGTCGGGGATGGCCAGCGAGACGGCGCCGGCCCCGAGCATGGCCAGCACGGACAGCCAATAGGCGCCTTGCAGGCCCATCAGATGAATGAAGGCGGCCCCCGCGAACGGGCCGATGAACAGGCCGATGCGCATGACGCCGCCCAGGGTCGACATGGCGCGGGCGCGCATGTGCAGGGGAACGGCCTCGATCAGGAAGGCCTGGCGGGCCAGCAGGAAGACGGCGCTGGAGACGCCGATCATCAGGACGCCGGCGCCGAAGATCCAGGGGTTGGGCGCCAGCAGACAGAGCGCCAGGCCGAGCAGGCTGACCGCCGCGGCTCCCACCATGGCCCGGCGTTCGCCGTATCGGGTGGCCAGGGCGGCGGCCGGCAGGTTGGCCAGGAGCGATCCGATGCCCACCAGGGCGACGATCAGGCCGGCTCCGGCCGAACTGGCGCCCAGTTCGCGGGCGCTGAGGGCGAGCACCGGGAAGATGGCCCCTTCGCCCATGCCGAACAGCAGGGAAGGACCAAAGGCCGGCAGGGCGATCTGGCGCAGGCTGAAGGATTCTGGAGAGGCTGACACGCGATGGGACGTCAAAGGGTCAATTGACTATTGTCGCATACGGCCGTCCGTCCTGCGGCGCGCGAACCCGCGCCGCGCAAGGAAATTGCGGGCCGTCCGCCCTGGCTGCGGGTTGCCGGCAGATTCGGTTCCCGAACCCAGTAAGCGTTATTACTGATTGCGCCGTTGTGGTGTTCACGAGACAATTCGCGCGCTCTCGCTGTTTACAAAACAGTACAAAAATCCGGGTTTACCATCAACTCATAGGGGCTCTCTCTCATGCAACGTCGTTCCTTCCTCAAGAAGGCCGCCTTTGGCGTGGCCGCCGGCGGCACCACCCTCGCCGCTCCCGTCTTCGCCCAGGATGCGCCCACCCTCCAGTGGCGCCTGGCTTCCAGTTTTCCGCGCAGTGCGGATGCCATCTACTCCGGCGGTGAAAACGTCGCAAAATTCGTGTCCGAAGCAACGGGCGGGAAATTCCAGATCCGCGCCTTCCCCGGCGGTGAAATCCTGCCGGCGCTGGGCGTGCTCGATGGCGTGCAGAACGGCACCGTCGAATGCGGCCATACCGCGTCCTACTATTACTTCGGCAAGGATCCGGCCCTGTGCTTCGACGGCGCCGTGCCTTTCGGCCTGAACACGCGCCAGTACAACGCCTGGGTGCGCCATGGCGGCGGCCTGAAGGTCCTGCGCGACCTGTTCGCCAAGTTCAACATCGTCAATTTCCCCTGCGGCTACACGGGCACCCAGATGGGCGGCTGGTTCCGCAAGGAAATCAAGACCGTCGAAGACCTGAAGGGCCTGAAATTCCGCACGGCCGCCTTCGCCGGCGCCGTGCTGATGAAGCTGGGCGTCGTCCCGCAGCAGATCGCGGGCGGCGACATCTATCCCTCGCTGGAAAAGGGCACCATCGACGCCGCCGAATGGATCGGCCCCTACGATGACGAGAAGATGGGCTTCCATCGGGTCGCGCCGTACTACTACTTCCCGGGCTGGTGGGAAGGCACGCTGCAGGTGTCCCTGTACGTGAACAAGGACAAATACGAGGCCCTGCCCAAGCACTATCAGGCCGTGCTGGACCAGGCGTCCGCGCTGGCGACCAACACCATGATCGCCACCTACGACGCCGAGAACCCCAACGCCCTGAAGCGCCTGATCGGCGAAGGCGCCAAGCTGCGGGCCTTCCCCAAGCCCGTCATGGACGCCTGCTACAAGGCCGCCAAGGACACCTACGCCGAACTCTCGGCCAAGGATCCCAACTTCAAGAAGATCCACGACGCCTACATGGGCTTCCGCGACCACGAAATTCCCTGGTTCCGGATCGCCGAAGGCAGCTTCGACCAGTACATGGCCACGGCAGCGAAATAATCGCTTGCGCGCCTTGCGCCAGCCGTTTTCGGCTGGCCCGCATCGCCGGTCCGTGCATCAGCCCCCGCTTGCGGGGGCTTCTGCGTGTCCGGGGTTCTCTCATTTTTTGATTGGTTTTCACCATGAATGCACTCCTAGCCCTGTCACGGGTGATTGACGCCGTCAATCGCCGCGTGGGCCAGGCCGTGACCTGGTTGATCCTGCTTGCCGTGCTCGTCAGCGCCACCAACGCGACGGTACGCAAGGTCTTCAACCTCAGTTCCAATGCCTGGCTCGAATTGCAGTGGTATCTGTTTGGCGGCGTTTTCCTGCTGGCCGCCGGCTATACCCTCTTGAAAAACGAACACGTCCGCGTCGACGTGCTGGCGTCCCACCTCTCCCGCCGGACCCAGCTCTGCATCGAGATCTTCGGGATCCTGTTCTTCCTGCTGCCCATGGCCGGCCTGATCATGTGGCTGTCCTGGCCGTTCTTCATGGACTCGTTCGTGAACCTGGAACAGTCCTCCAATGCCGGCGGCCTGATCCGCTGGCCGGCGAAGTTCCTGATTCCCATCGGCTTCGCCCTGCTGGTGGCGGCCGGCGTGTCGCACCTCATCAAATGCGTCGGTTGTCTGGCCGGACTGTGCCCCGATCCCCGGGATACGCACCCCGGCAAATCAGCGGAAGAGGAACTGGCCGACGAGATCGCCCGGGAAGCTGAACAGCGCGAGGCCGCCTCGCACGAGGAGCGCTGATCATGGAAGCTTTGTTTCTTGCCTATATGGCGCCGATCATGTTCGGCATGCTGGTCATCTTGCTGTTGCTGGGTTTTCCCGTCGCCTTCTCCCTGGCGGCCAACGGCATCCTGTTCGGCCTGATCGGCATCGATCTCGGCCTGCTGTCGCCGGCCTTGTTCCAGGCTCTGCCGCAACGCGTGTTCGGGGTCATGTCCAACGAGTCCCTGCTGGCCGTGCCCTTCTTCACCTTCATGGGGCTGATCCTGGAACGTTCCGGCATGGCCGAGGACCTGCTGGAAACCGTGGGTCAGCTGTTCGGCCCGCTGCGCGGCGGTCTGGCGATCGCGGTCATTCTGGTGGGAGCCATGCTGGCGGCGACCACCGGCGTGGTGTCGGCCTCGGTGATTTCCATGGGTCTGATCTCCCTGCCCATCATGCTGCGCTATGGCTACGACAGGCGCCTGGCAACGGGCGTGATCGCCGCATCGGGCACCCTGTCGCAGATCATTCCGCCGTCGCTGGTGCTGATCGTGCTGGCCGACCAGTTGGGGCGGTCCATCGGCGACATGTACAAAGGCGCCTTCCTGCCGGGCTTCGCCCTGACCGGCCTGTACGTCCTGTACGTGGTGGCCATGGCGATGTTCCGGCCCAAGTCGGCGCCGGCCATTCCGCCCGAGGCCCGCACTTTCGTGGAACCCAATGGCGGCCACGGCGTGCCTTCCCTGCTGGTGCTGATGGCCTTGTCCGTCGCCGTCGCCGTCGGCGGGGTCGAGTTCCTGCTGGACGATCAGGCCCACGTGGACGAACTGATCGTCACCAGCATCCTGCTGTGGGGCGCGGCGGCCTTCGTCATGGCGGTCCTGAACAAGGTCCTGCGCCTGGGCCTGTTGTCGAAGATCGCCGAACGCGTCACCTTCGTCATGATCCCGCCGCTGGCGCTGATCTTCCTGGTGCTGGGCACGATCTTCATCGGCGTGGCCACCCCCACCGAAGGCGGGGCCATGGGGGCGGTGGGCGCCCTGATCATGGCCGTGATCAAGCGCCGGCTGAACCTGAAGCTGCTGCGCCAGGCCATGGACACCACCACCACGCTGACCTGCTTCGTGGTGTTCATCCTGATCGGCTCGTCGGTGTTCAGCCTGACGTTCCGCGGCGTCAACGGCGACCTGTGGGTGGAACACCTGCTGACCGGCCTGCCGGGCGGGCAGATGGGCTTCCTGATCGTCGTCAGCCTGCTGACCTTCGCCCTGGCGTTCTTCCTGGACTTCTTCGAGTTGGCCTTCATCATCGTGCCGCTGATCGGGCCGGTGGCCGACAAGATGGGCATCGACCTGATCTGGCTGGGCGTCCTGCTGGCCGTGAACATGCAGACGTCCTTCATGCACCCGCCCTTCGGCTTCGCGCTGTTCTACCTGAGATCCGTGGCGCCCAAGGAAGACTACAAGGACAAGGTCACGGGCAAGCTGATCGCCAAGGTCACGACGGGCCAGATCTACTGGGGGTCGCTGCCCTTCATCGTCATCCAGATCATCATGGTGGTGGCCGTGCTGGCCTATCCGGGCATGGTGACGCACTACAAGGCGGATCGGCCCCAGATCAACATCGAGGACATCAAGATCGATCCCGGCAATTTCGGCGGCTACGGGGGCGGGGGCTACGGCGATGCCGCCGGCGCCTATGGCGGCGGTTCGGCGGGCGGCGACGCTCCGTCCGACGCCGCGCCGTCGACGCCGTCCGATCAGGACTACAACAATATGTTCAAGTAATCGGCAGCGCGCCGGCTTGCGCCGGCGTCATGCCATGCCCCGTCCCGGGATTCCGGGGCGGGGCATTTTTATTTGGCTGTGGGCTGCGCGAGCTCGGCGACTCTTTCTTTCGTGATGCCCAGGGATCGCTGGAATCCAAGCCATCCTTTTGGGGTGACGGCGATGGCGCGGGTCGAATCGGACCGCCGAAGCCAGCCCTGCTCGCACAGGGTCGCCATCAACCGGGTCCCGAGCGGGCCCGCCAGGTGATGGGTGCGCTCCGTCCAGTCCAGGCATTGCCGGGCCAGTCCGCGCCGGCTCGGCGCGACCGTTGCGATGTCCAGGCCGATGCTGCTCAGCCAGCGCACCCCTGCGGCGGTCACGATGAACTGCTTGTCGTCCGCCCGGCGGATGTAATCGCGGTCCTGCATGGCGCGCGCCATGGCCACGCCCACCTGTCCGGCCAGATGGTCGTAACAGCACCGGCAGAAGGCAAGCTGCCGGTGCCGGGGGCTGAGCGCCATCGGCCGCGCTTTGGCGATCGGCCCGATGGCTGCGAGATGCTCCAGGGTCTGGGCCACGTGTCCGTCCGCGAGCCGGTAATAGCGGTGCCGGCCCTCGGTTTCCACCGAGATAAGGCCGCCGTCCAGGAGCTTGGCCAGGTGCGCGCTGGCGGTTTGCGCCGTCACGCCCGAAGCGCGGGCCAATTCGCCCGCCGGCAGCGCGCGCCCGTCGATCAGCGCCATGAGCATGGCCGCGCGGCTGGAGTCGGCGATCAGAAAGGCGGTTTTCGAGACGTTGGAAAAGGTGGACATGGCGATCTCTCCATACGAGGAAAATACTAACTCATGCCGCGTCCTCATGGTTCGTTGGTCGTCGAATCATTGGATCGGACGCCCTTGGTACGCTGGACTCATGCAGCCGAAACCATTCATCCGCCACAGCGATAGTTCAACGCCGGACGCCTCCGCATCGAAGCGCCGGCATGGCCGTGCGCTGGCGGCGCTGTGCCTGGCCGTGCTGGTGGCCCAGGTCGACACCGCCGTGGTGAATCTGGCGATGCACCGCATCGACGGCGACCTTGGCGCGGGCATGGGCGCCCTGCAATGGGTGCTGGACGGCTACAACCTCGTCTATGCCGTGCTGCTGCTGACGGGCGGCCTGCTGGCGGATCTGTGCGGGCGGCGCCTCGTTTTCGTGATCGGGGCCGTCATTTTCACGGCTTCGTCGCTGCTGTGCGCGGCCGCGCCATCGGTGGCGATCCTGGTCGGCGGCCGGGCGCTGTCAGGGTTCGGAGCGGCTTTGCTCGTACCCGCTTCGCTGGCCATCATTCGCGTGGTCTGGCGCGATCCGGCCGAGCGGGGCCGGGTCCTGGGCCTCTGGGCGGCTTGCAACGGCCTGGCCATGGCAATCGGCCCGACGCTGGGCGGCGTGCTGATCGAACATGCCGGCTGGCGGAGCATCTTTCTCGTCGCCGTGCCGTTCAGCGCGGCGGCGGCCATCCTGGCTCTCGTGTCCATTCCCGAATCCTCCGATCCGCAGGGGCGCCGTTTCGATGGCGCGGCGCAGCTGTTGGGCGCCCTGGCGCTCGGCGGCATGGTCCTGGCGGCCATTCAAGCGCATCGGGCGCCGACCGTGGCAGCGGCCGCCTTTGCCGCCGCGTCCCTGGCGCTGTTGCTGTTCGCCCGCGTGGAAGCGCGCCGCGGAGCGGCCGCCCTGGTGCCGCTGGACGTCTTCCGCTCCCGGACTTTCCGTGGCGCGATGACGGCGACGGCGGGCATGACCTTCGGCATGTATGGCGTGCTGTTTCTGCTCCCGCTTGCCTGGCAGGGCGCCGGCCGGCTCAGCGCTTTGGAGACGGGCCTCGCCTTGATGCCGATGGCACTGGTGTTCCTTGCCGTTTCACCCTGTTCCGGCGCGCTGGCCGAGCGATATGGCGCGCGCATCGTCTCAGCCGGCGGCGTCGCGCTCATCGGCGCCGGACTCGCGCTCATCGGCGTCGAGGCGCATCGGTCGTCGATCATCGCGCAGGAGGCCGGCCTGGCGCTGACTGGCGTCGGCATGGGGCTGGCCACGGGGCCGTTGATGGGTTCGGCCGTGGGCGCCGTGATCGCCGAGCGGGCGGGAACGGCCAGTGCGCTGATCAACGTCGCCCGCATGGCGGGGGCGGCCTTTGGCGTGGCGGCGCTGGGCGCCATCTTCGACGCGGCCGGGGGCGGAGCCGACGGCCTGCGCATCGCGATGCTGATGGGCGGCGCGGTGCAGATCGGCTGCGCCGCCTATGCCTGGCTCGTCATGCCCGCGCCGCGCGGGCATGACGACTATTCAGCCGCCTGACCGCGTTCGCGCACGATGCCGATCCAGGCGTCGATGGGCATGGGGCGGGCCAGCAGGAAGCCCTGCAGGGCGTGGCAGTCGTGCTGGAACAGGAAGCGGGACTGCTCCTCGGTTTCCACGCCTTCGGCCACGACGCGCAGGTTCAATTGGTCGGCCATGGCCAGGATCATCTGCACGATGGCGATGCTGTCGGTGTCGTGGGGCAGGTCCTGGATCAGGCTCTTGTCGATCTTCAGCTCGTACAGGGGCAGGCGCTTGAGGTACGCGAGGTTGGAATAGCCGGTGCCGAAATCGTCGATGGAAAAGCGGATCCCCAGCCGGGCCAGGGCCTGCATGCGGCGGGCGACCGCCTGGATGTCCTGGATCAGGACGCCTTCGGTGACTTCGAAGATCAGGCGGTTGCCGGGCAGGCCCTTTTGTTCCAGCATGTCGCGCACGTAGTCCACGAACTGCGGATCCATCAGGCGCTTGGGGCTGACGTTGATCGACAGCGGATAGGTTTCCCCCAGGGCCTGCAGCGTCAGCAGCGTGTCGCAGGCCACGCTCAGCGTCCAGGCCCCCAGCAGGTTGATCAGGCCGGATTCTTCGGCGATCGGGATGAACAGCGCGGGCGAGATGGCGCCATGGCGCGGATGGCGCCAGCGGGCCAGCAGCTCGCCGCCCGACACGCGGCCGTCCTGGCCGAACTGGGGCTGCAGGTGCAGCGACAGCTGCGGGGTGTTGATGGCCTGCAGCAGATCGTGTTCCAGCCACAGGCGCTGTTCGACTTCCGACTGCAGTTCCTGCTCGTAGAAGGTGGCCTGGTTGCCGCCCTGTTCCTTGGCGCGCTGAGTGGCCATGTCGGCTTCGCGCATCACGCGGTCGGTCGTTTGGCTGGCGGCGTGGATCAGCGTCAGGCCGATGCTGGCGGTGACGAAGGCCGGAGTGCCCTGGATGGTCAGGGCGCTGCCTGAAATCGCCAGCCGCAGTTTCTCGGCGATGTGCATGGCGGTGCGGGCCGCGTCGTGCTGTTCCGGCCCCAGGCCGTCGATCAGCACCGCAAATTCGTCGGCGCTGGTATGGGCCACCAGATCGCGTTCCCGCGTCATGTGGGCCAGCCGTTCGGCGATGGCCGACAGAACCTGATCGCCGACCCGGTAGCCCTGGATATCGTTGATCTTCTTGAAGTTGTCCAGGTCGATCTGCAGCAGGGCGCCGTGGCCGTGTTCCTGCTGCGCATGCTCGATCAGCTGCGTCAGCCGTTCCAGCGCCATGCGCCGGTTGGGCAGGTTGGTCAGGCTGTCGTAGAAGGTCAGGCGATGGGCTGTTTTCTCGGCCAGCAGGCGTTCGGTGATGTCGGTGGCGACGACGCAGATGGCTTCGATGCCGCCATCGGGGGTGTGCAGCGGCGCCTTCATGGTCAGCAGGGTGCGGGCGTCGTCGCTGTCGGGGCGCTTCAGCGTCTGCTGGATGACGCTGCGTTCCCGGGAGTTCATGATGAGCTGGTCGCTCTGTTCGATCGACATCAGGGACTGGGGGTCCGTGATGAAGTCCGCATCGCGCCGGCCGACGATGTCGCCCGGGCCGACGCCCAGGAATTCTTCCAGTTTGTGGTTGGCGAAGATGTAGCGCCCGTTCGGGTCCTTGATGCTGACGATGGCGTCGACGCTGTCCAGGATGGCGTCCAGCCGCCGTTCGCTCGATTGCAGGCGGCGGCGCTGGCGGCTCATCCGGACCTTCATCCCCAGGATGATGCAGAGCACCAGGGCGAGCAGGCCCGCCAGGCCCGCGACGATCCAGACGGCGTTGTCGCTCAGGGCGGACCGGGCGGGCGGGGTGCGCCAGTGATCCAGCGTGCGGAAGTAAAAGGAATTCGGGTCGGCCTGCCAGACGCCCAGGTAGCGATCGATGGCGGCCAGCACGGCCGGGTGTTCGCCCTTCGGCGTGGCGAAGAAGGCCTGGGTGGGCTGGAAGACGATCGCAGTGGCCGCCAGGTTGTAGTCGCGCGCGGTGAGTTCGCCGATGTAGAAATCGGCGGCGACGGCGTCCGCCTGATGCCGGCTGACCATCTGGAAGCCTTCCTCCAGCCGCTGGACGGGGACGATCTGGGCGTCGATGCCCAGGCCGTCGAGCGTGGTGCGCAGGTAGTCCTGCTGAGTGGAACCGGCCAGCGCCGCCACGGAGCGGCCCTTCAGGTCGGTGATCGACTGCAGGCCGCTGGAGGGCAGCGCGTAGATCTGCGACCAGCTGTGCAGGGCCGGCACATGGTGCATGCCGAATGCCAGGGCGCGTTCCGGGGTGTAGTACACGTCGGGCAGCAGGTCGATCTGGCGGCTGGACAGCAGGCGCATGCAGGCTTCCCAGGTGCAGGCCTGGGTCTGCAAGGTCCAGCCTTCGCGGCGCGCGATCTCGACCAGCAGTTCGCCCAGGATGCCCGCGGGCTGGCCGTCGGCGCCGATGTACACGTCGGGCTTCTGGTCATAGATGCCGACTTTCAGGGTCAAAGCCTGCGCCCGTGCGGCGGCCAGACCCAGGCAGCATGTCAGGGCCAGCCGGAAAATTGCAAGAATCGTGCGTGCATGCAGGCGCATAGCGTTGAATATAGAACAGATGTTGCAATCATAGGGCGTCGCGTTGCAGGGCAATGTCACGCACTGGCCGTCAGATTGTCAACAGTTTCGTCGATTGTCCGACAAGCCGGGGCTCGGCGTACAATCCCAGCCAGGTTTCCGACATTCCCCCAAAAGGTGAATCATGTCCCAGGCATTCCTTGCCGATGCGCGGGCCCGGATCGGGCAGCTGCAATCCGACGGCTTCTATAAATCAGAACGCGTCATCGCCAGCCAGCAGGCGGCGCGGATCGAGCTGGCGGACGGCGCCCAGGTCCTGAATTTCTGCGCCAACAATTACCTGGGCCTGGCCAACGATTCCCGCCTGATCCAGTCCGCGCAGGCGGGGCTGGCGGCCGATGGCTTCGGCATGGCGTCGGTGCGGTTCATCTGCGGCACCCAGTCCGGGCACAAGGCGCTGGAATCCGAACTGGCCCATTGGCTGGGCATGGGCGACGCGATCCTGTATTCCAGCTGCTTCGACGCCAATGGCGGCCTGTTCGAGGCCCTGCTGGACGAACAGGACGCCATCGTCAGCGACGCCCTGAATCATGCCAGCATCATCGATGGCATCCGCCTGTGCAAGGCCCGCCGCTATCGCTATGCCAACAACGACATGGCCGATCTGCGCGCCCAGCTGCAGGCCGCCCGCGACGGCGGCGCGCGCCACGTGATGATCGCCACCGACGGCGTGTTTTCCATGGACGGCATCATCGCGGACCTGCCCGCCATCTGCGACCTGGCCGACGAATTCGACGCGCTGGTCATGGTCGATGATTCCCACGCGGTGGGCTTCATGGGCGACGGGGGGCGGGGCACGCCCGAATACTGCGGCGTGCAGGGCAGGGTGCACATCCTGACCGGCACGCTCGGCAAGGCCCTGGGCGGCGCCTCGGGCGGCTACGTGGCCGCCGATCCCGTCGTCGTCGATCTGCTGCGCCAGCGTTCGCGCCCCTATCTGTTTTCCAATACCCTGGCGCCCGCCATCGTGGCCGCGTCTCGCCGGGTGCTGGCCCTGCTGCAGGACGCCGAGGGCGACCGGCTGCGGGCGCAGGTGCATCGCAATGGCCGGCATTTCCGCCAGGCCATGGAAGCGCTGGGCTTCACCCTGGTGCCGGGGCGGCATCCGATCATTCCCGTCATGCTCGGGGATGCCGCGCTGGCCGGCCGCATGGCCGACGCTCTGCTGGAGCAGGGCATCTACGTGATCGGTTTCTCCTTCCCCGTGGTGCCCAAGGGCAAGGCCCGCATCCGGACCCAGATGAGCGCGGCGCATTCGCTGGCGGACATCGACCGGGCGGTGGACGCGTTCGCCCGCGTCGGCCGCGAACTGGGCGTCATCGGGCGGGCCTGACGGCATCGCCGGAACAGATCCGGCAGGCCGCGCGCGGCCTGCCTTTCACTTTCCTTCTATCGGAGCTTCCATGAGAGCCTTGGCCAAGACCCAGCCTGCCGCAGGGCTGGAACTGGTGGACGTGCCCAAACCCGCGATCGGCCACAACGACATCCTGATCCGCATCCGCAAGACCGCGATCTGCGGAACCGACATCCACATCTGGAAATGGGACGAATGGGCGGCCCGCACCATTCCCGTGCCCATGCACGTGGGCCACGAATACGTGGGCGAGATCGTCGAGATCGGCCAGGAAGTGCAGGGGTTCAAGATCGGCGACCGGGTGTCCGGCGAAGGCCACATCACCTGCGGGCATTGCCGCAACTGCCGGGCGGGTCGCCGCCACCTGTGCCGCAACACCCAGGGCGTGGGGGTCAACCGGCCGGGGGCTTTCGCCGACTATCTGGCGATTCCGGCCTTCAACGCCTTTCGCATCCCGGACGATGTCTCCGACGACCTGGCCGCCATCTTCGACCCGTATGGCAATGCCACGCATACCGCGCTGGCCTTCGATCTGGTGGGCGAGGACGTGCTGATCACCGGCGCCGGGCCGATCGGCGCCATGGCGGCCGCCATCGCCCGCCACGTGGGGGCCCGCAACGTCGTCATCACCGACGTGAACGATTACCGCCTGGACCTGGCGGCCCGCATGGGGGCCAGCCGCACCGTGAACGTCGCGCGGGAAGATCTGCGCGACGTGATGCGCGAACTGGGCATGGCCGAAGGCTTCGACGTCGGTCTGGAAATGTCGGGCGTGCCCAGCGCGTTCGCCACCATGCTCGAACAGATGAACCATGGCGGCAAGATCGCCATGCTGGGCATCCTGCCCGACGGGGTGGGCGCGGCCTGGAGCCAGATCATCTTCAAGGGCCTGGAAATCAAGGGCATCTATGGCCGGCAGATGTTCGAGACCTGGTACAAGATGGTGGCGATGCTGCAAAGCGGGCTGGATCTGTCTCCCATCCTGACGCACAGCTTCCCGGTTGCGGAGTACCGCCAGGGCTTCGATGCCATGCTGTCGGGGCAGAGCGGCAAGGTCGTCCTGGACTGGATGAATCAGGACGCGAATTAGCCCCTGCGGGCTATTTCACGCCTGATTCATCCGAGCCGCCTGCAAGCGGCGAGGTGGAGAGATGCCACGGCGTCTTTCTACAGCTGCCGCAACAACGCCCCGATCGCGTCTCGGTCCCAGCCGTGCGCCAGCGCCAGGCGCAGCGCGATGCGGGCCTGCAGCGGATTCAGTTCGTGCGAGGCCAGCAGGCCTGAATCGGCGTCGGACGCCTTGGCCGTGACCGGGCCGCGCGGCACGTGGCTGGCCCGGACGCAGATCAGCCCTTTGCGGCGCGCCTGGGCGCAGCCGCGCTCGGCCGCCTGGCTGAGGCTGCCGTTGCCCATGCCCGCCACCACGATGCCCCGGGCTCCGGCCTGGATGGCGGCCTGATAGGGGTGCGGCGGGGCATCCTGGTAATCCTGGATGATGTCCACGAGAGGCAGCGACCGCAGGCCCGCCAGGGGCAGCGCGGGCGCCGTCAGCGGATCGGGGCGCTGCCGGTAGCGGACCTGCCCGTCGCAGACCGACCCCAGGACGCCCACGCCGTCGCCGCCGAAGGCGTCCACCCGGGTGGTGTGGCCCTTGGCCGCCTGGCGGGCCGCCAGGATGAGATCGTTCATGGCGATCAGGACGCCGCGCCCCTCGCTGGCCGGATCGCGGGCCGTCAGCAGGGCGTTGATCAGGTTCAGGGGGCCGTCGGCGCTGGGGGCCGAGGCGGGACGCATGGCCCCTGTCAGCACCACGGGTTTCGGCGTGCGCACGGTCAGGTGCAGCAGGAAGGCGGTTTCTTCCAGGCTGTCGGTGCCGTGCGTGATGACGATGCCGTCCACCGTGTCGTCCTGGACGGCCTGCGACACGCGCCGGGCCAGCTGCAGCACCTGCGCGGTGCGCAGCGCCCGGCTGTCCACGTTGAACGGCTGTTCGCAGCGGATGGCGGCCAGATCGCCGGCCCCGGGAATGGCGGCCAGCATGGAGTCTATGCCTTCCGTGACCTGGTAGTCGGTCAGCCGGTGGGCGTCGGCCGTGGCGGCGATCGTGCCGCCCGTGCCGATCAGCAGCAGGCGGCGGCGCATCAGGGGTAGAGGCCGCGCACCTGGCGGGCTTCGAGGATGCGCGTGCAGGCCACGATGAAGGCCGCCGTGCGCAGCGACACGCCGTGCTGGCGGGCCACGCCGGACATGGCGCTGTAGGCCGAGCGCATCATGGCTTCCAGGCGGTGATTGATTTCCTGTTCCGTCCAGAAGAAGCTGGAGAAGTCCTGCACCCATTCGAAGTAGCTGACCGTGACCCCGCCGGCGTTGGCGACCACGTCGGGCACGATGACCGTGCCCTTGGCCGAGATGATGTCGTCGGCTTCGGGGGTGGTCGGGCCGTTGGCGCCTTCGACCAGGATGCGGGTGTGGATCAGGTCGGCGTTTTCATGCGTGATCTGGCCTTCCAGGGCGGCCGGGATCAGGATGTCGGTTTCCAGCGACCAGAATTCCTTGGGGCTGAGCGACTGGGTTCCGGCGGCGCCGCCCACGCCGCCCGTTTCGTGCACGTGGTCGATCAGGCCGGGGACGTTCAGGCCGCGTTCGTCGTAGACGATGCCGGTGTGGTCGTACACGGCGACGACCAGGGCGCCGGCTTCGTGGAACAGCCGCGCCGCCGTGCCGCCCACATTGCCGAAGCCCTGGATGGCGACGCGCGCGCCTTTGATGTCGATGCCCGATTCGCGCGCGGCTTCGCAGGCGATCACGTAGACGCCGCGCCCGGTGGCCTCGACGCGGCCCAGGCTGCCGCCCAGCGAGACGGGTTTGCCCGTCACCACGCCGGTCGTGGTGCAGCCCTCGTTCATGGAATACGTGTCCATCATCCAGGCCATGACCTGGCCGTTCGTGTTGACGTCCGGCGCGGGGATGTCCTTGCTGGGCCCGATGATGTCGTGGATTTCGCTGGTGTAGCGGCGCGTGATGCGTTCGAGTTCGGATTGGGAATGCTGGCGCGGATCGATGCGGATGCCGCCCTTGGCCCCGCCGAAGGGGAGGTTGACGGCGGCGGATTTCACCGACATCCAGGCCGACAGGGCCATGACTTCGGACAGCGTGACGTCCTGGTGGAAGCGCACGCCGCCCTTGCCCGGCCCGCGCGACGTGTTGTGCTGCACCCGATAGCCTTCGAAGTGGGCCACGGTGCCGTTGTCCAGTTCGATGGGCACGTCCACGACCAGGATGCGCTTGGGGCGCTTCAGGGTTTCAACCCATCGGGCCAGGTTGCCCAGGTACGGAGTCACCCGGTCGACCTGCTCCAGGTAGATCCCCCAGGGCCCCGGATGAGCAGGGTCCAGATACGAGGGCAAGGGGTGGGAATGCGGTTCAGCCATGATGTGCAGCCTTTTGATGAATTCAGAAATGACAAGGACATACAACCGGCACCATTTTAGTGCGGCCCCGCGCATCTGTGGAGTCAGGGAAGATCATCATATGCGGCGGCGGGCGGTCCCGCCGCGCCGGTTGCGGCGCTTCCAGGGTTATATGGAATCAACGATTTGTTCGTTCCGTTGCGGCGCCCGCGCGGGCACACTGTTTTTCGTCGCGGGGCGTCGCCGCCTGTTTTCGCGACGCCCCCCATCCTGATGGAGACATGCCGTGCCCGCCGCCCTGACCGATCCGCTCCTGCTTCGTTGGCAAGCCTTGCTGGCCCGCCTGGAGACGATCGCGGCGGACCATCCCGACGCCGTCCTGGCCTCGTCCATGGGGGTGGAGGACACGCTGCTGATCCATGCCCTGGCGCAGCTGCCGCGGCCCCTGGGAGTCTTCATGCTGGATACAGGGCGGCTGCATGCGCAGACCCTCGGCATGGTGGACGTGATCCGGGATCGCTACGGCATCGAGGTGCGGGTCATGCATCCCGATCCCGCCGCCGTGCGGGCCCACGTGGCGGCGCATGGGGAATTCGCCTTCTACGACAGCGTCGCGCTGCGCAAGGAATGCTGCGGCATCCGCAAGGTCGAACCCTTGCGCCGGGCGCTGGCGGGGCGTTCGGCCTGGATCACCGGGCAGCGCCGCGAACAGTCCGTGACCCGCACGGACCTGCCCGAGTCGCAGCGGGACGAGACCTTCGGGCTGCGGAAATACAACCCGCTGGCGGCCTGGACGACCGACGAGGTCTGGGCCGTCGTGCGGGCGCTGGACATTCCCTACAACCCCCTGCATGACCGAGGCTATCCGTCCATCGGCTGCGAGCCCTGTACCCGCGCCGTGCGCCCGGGCGAAGACCCCCGCGCCGGCCGCTGGTGGTGGGAACAGCGCGACAGCCGCGAATGCGGCCTGCATGCCTCCAATCTTAGAGAAACTTCATCATGACGACTGCGATTGCTTCCTCGACCCGTACCCACCTGGACTGGCTGGAATCCGAAGCCATCCACATCCTGCGCGAAGTGGCCGCCGAATGCGCCCGGCCCGTGCTGCTGTTTTCCGGGGGCAAGGATTCCTGCGTGCTGCTGCGGCTGGCGGAAAAGGCCTTCCGGCCGGGGCGCTTCCCCTTTCCCCTGATGCACATCGACACCGGGCACAACTTCCCCGAAGTCATCGAATTCCGGGATCGCCGCGTGGCGGAACTGGGGGAGGAACTGATCGTGCGCGGGGTCGAGGACTCCATCGCCCGGGGCACGGTGGTGCTGCGCCACGCCACGGATTCGCGCAATGCCGCCCAGGCCACGACGCTGCTGGAAGCCATCGCGGAATTCGGCTTCGACGCCTGCATCGGCGGCGCCCGGCGCGATGAGGAAAAAGCCCGCGCCAAAGAGCGCATCTGTTCCTTCCGAGACGAGTTCGGCCAGTGGGATCCCAAGGCCCAGCGCCCCGAACTCTGGAACCTGTACAACACGCGCGTCCACCCCGGCGAGAACATCCGCGTGTTCCCCATTTCCAACTGGACGGAACTGGACGTCTGGCAATACATCGAACGCGAAGGGCTGGACCTGCCGTCCCTGTATTACGCGCATGAACGCGAGGTCGTGCGCCGCCAGGGCCTGCTGGTCCCCGTGACCCCGCTGACGCCGCCGCGCGAAGGCGAGCGGGGCGAGCGCCTGACCGTGCGCTTCCGCACCGTGGGCGACGTGTCCTGCACCTGCCCGGTGGCCTCCGACGCCGCCACGCCGGCCGACATCATCGCCGAGACGGCCGTCGCCACCCTGACCGAGCGCGGCGCCACGCGCATGGACGACCAGACCTCCGAAGCATCGATGGAACGGCGCAAGAAACAAGGATATTTCTGATGAACGCAATCAATGAACAATGGCCGGCCGACCCTGAAACCGGGGTGCTGCGCCTGATCACGGCGGGGTCCGTGGACGATGGCAAATCCACGCTGATCGGGCGCCTGCTGCTGGACAGCAAGGGCGTGTTCGCCGATCAGCTGCAGGCCATCGCCGGGTCCAAGTACACCCGGGCGCCGGACGCGCAATACGACCTGGCCCTGCTGACCGACGGCCTGGAAGCCGAGCGCGAGCAGGGCATCACCATCGACGTCGCCTACCGCTATTTCGCCACCCCGGCGCGCAAGTTCATCGTGGCGGACGCGCCCGGACACGAACAGTACACGCGCAACATGGTCACGGGGGCTTCGACGGCGGATGCCGCCATCATCCTGATCGACGCCAGCCGCGTGGCCGACGGCGAACTGCTGCCGCAGACCAAGCGGCACAGCACCCTGGCGCGCCTGCTGGGCCTGCAGCACATCATCGTGGCCGTGAACAAGATGGATCTGGTGAACTGGGACAAGGCGGTGTTCGACCGCATCCACGCCGCCTACCAGGACCTGGCCGCGCGGCTGGAGATCCCCCGTTTCCATATCGTGCCCCTGTCGGCCCTGTCGGGCGACAACGTCGTCCAGCCCAGCGGCCTGGCGCCCTGGTATCGCGGCCTGCCGCTCTTGCCGCTGCTGGAAAGCCTGCCGCTGGACCCGCATCAGGGCAACGGCCAGGCGCGCTTTTTCGTGCAGTGGGTGATCCGCCATCAGGGCAGCGGTCCCAATGCTTTCCGGGGCTATGCCGGCCAGCTGCAGGGCGGCGCCTGGCGGGTGGGCGACACCGTGCGGGTTCTGCCCAGCCAGGAACCGGCGACCATCGCGCGCCTGTTGCGCGGCGACCGGGAACTGGATGAAGCCCGGCCGGGGGACAGCATCACCGTGGTGCTGGATCGGGACATCGACGTGTCGCGCGGCGACCTGCTGGTCGACGGCCATGCGCAGCCCGCGCTGCGGCAGGATTTCGACGCGGACCTGTGCTGGCTGGACCAGCAGGCCCTGAATCCCGCCCGCCTGTACTGGCTGAAGCTGGGCAGCCGCCTGACCCAGGCCCGGATCCAGGCGGTGCAGACCCGGCGCGACATCCATGAATTGCGCGCGGTGGAGTGGAACGGCACCCTGGCCATGAACGACATCGGCCGGGTCCGCCTGCGGACCCGCGACGCCCTGGCGCTGGATGACTATGAAACGCAGCGGGCGACGGGGTCGTTCATCCTGATCGACACCGCCACGAACCAGACGGCGGCCGCCGGGCTGGTGCGCCTGGGGTGATCGCGGCCCCGGGCGTCATACCCCGTACTGCTTCAGGCCGTCCAGGTCCAGCACCTGGACGGCGCCGTATTCGACCTTCAACAGCCGGGCCGCTTCCAGGGCGCGCAGCGCCTGGTTGGTGCGCTGGCGGGAGATGCGGGCCAGATAGCCGATTTCTTCCTGGGTGATTTCCAGGCGGGTGGAATTGCCGGGATACAGCAGCGGATTGAACAGTTCCGCCAGGCAGCGGGCGACGCGCGCGTCCGGGGCCAGCAGGCGATCGTGCTCGGCCTTGCCGATGAACTGGGCCACCCGTTCGTTCAACTGATGCAGCAGGAAGCGGTTGAAGGGAATACTGTTGTCCAGCAGCCAGTCGAAGGTGTCGCCGCGCAGCCGGGCGATGACGCTGCGGCGCAGGGCGATGATGTCGTATTTGCGGGCTTCGCGTTTCAGCAGGGAGCCTTCGCCGATCCAGCCGCCCGCGGGAACGCCCGTCAGCGAGGCCAGCTTGCCGTCGGCATTGCCCACCGAGACCTTGATCAGGCCGTCGATCACCCCGATCCATGCGCCGGCCACCACGCCCTTGTGTTCGATGATGGTCCCGGCCTCGACCTGGGCCAGGGTCGTGTCGCGGATGACGCGGGCCTGCTGGGCGTCGTCCAGCAAGTCAAACCAGGCGGCATGGGTCTGCAAAGCCCGTGACAGGTTCATGGGGAATTACCCTAGATCGTATGCGAATGTCATATGTGCGACAGTCCGGCGTGGATGCGCCCTGTACCTTAGGACGCATGACGCCCCGGATAAGGGGCGCACCACCCGGCCGCCTGCGATGGCATGCGGCCTGGCCAAGGAGACATCATGGTACAGGAATCCGCCGCGGCGGTGACGTTCCCCGCCTTGTTGATGCACCATGCGCAGGCGCGCGGCCAGCGGCCTGCCATCCGGGAAAAGGACCTGGGCATCTGGCAGACCCTCAACTGGCGCCAGGTGGCCGACGAAGTCCGCCGCATCGCGGCCGGGCTGGCCGATCTGGGCGTGGCCGCGGGCGAGCACGTGGCCGTCGTGGGTGAAAATCGTCCTCGGCTGTATATGGCGATGATGGCCGCCCAGTGCCTGGGGGCCATTCCGGTGCCGCTCTACCAGGATGCCGTGGCCGAGGAAATGGCTTTCGTCCTGCAGGACGCCGAGGTCGGCGTCGTCGTCGTGGAAGACCAGGAACAGCTGGACAAGATGCTGGAAGTCTCCGGCCGCTGCCCGGCGCTGCGGGCGCTGGTCTACGACGATCCGCGCGGCCTGCGCCACTACCGCGACGCCCGGCTGCTGTCCTGGGAAGCCCTGCTGGAACGCGGCGACGCCCGCATCGGCCAGCGGCCCGGGGAAATCGACGAGCGCATGGCCGCCGTCGGGCCGGCCGACACGGCAGCCATGTTCTATACCTCCGGCACCACGGGCAAGCCCAAGGGCGTGGTGCTCAGCCACCAGGCGCTGATCGACCGGGCGCGGGTGATCGAGCGCTTCGAGGGCCTGACCGACCAGGAAGACGTGCTGGCCTACCTGCCGCCCGCCTGGATCGGCCAGAACATGTTTTCCTACACGCAGTTCCTGACCACCGGCTTCACGGTGAATCATCCCGAATCGCCGGATACGGTGTCCATCGACATGCGCGACATCGGCCCCACCTACTATTTCGCGCCGCCCCGGGTGCTGGAAGGCCTGCTCACCCACGTCATGATCCGCATGGAAGACGCCGGCCGCTTCAAGCGCTGGCTGTTCCATCGGGCGATGCGCCTGGCGCGGCGGGTCGGTACGCACGTGCTGGACGGCGACGGGTCCGTGGGGGCCTGGGACCGCTTCAAATATGCGCTGGGGGACCTGCTGATCTACGGGCCGCTGCGCAATACCCTGGGCATGAGCCGGGTCCGCGTGGCGTACACGGCGGGCGAGGCCATCGGGCCGGATCTGTTCGTCTTCTACCGGTCCATCGGCATCAACCTGAAGCAGCTGTACGGTTCCACCGAGACCTCGGTCTTCGTCTGCGTTCAGGCCAACGGCCAAGTGCGCGACGACACGGTGGGGCCGCCCTGCGAAGGCGTGGACATCCGCGTGGCCGACACCGGAGAGATCCAGGTGCGCAGCCCCGGGCTGTTCACCGGCTACTACCGGAATCCCCAGGCGACGGCCGAATCCTATACGCAGGACGGCTGGTATCACACCGGGGACGCTGGCTACCTGGACGCGGACGGCCAGCTCAAGATCATCGACCGCGCGAAGGACGTCGGGCATCTGGCGGACGGCAGCCTGTTCGCGCCCAAGTACATCGAAAACAAGCTCAAGTTCTTCCCCTTCATCAAGGAAGCCGTGGCCTTCGGCGCCGACCGCCCGGAGGTCTGCGCCTTCGTGAACATCGACCTGGAGGCCGTCGGCAACTGGGCCGAACGGCGCGGGTTGCCCTACGCCGGCTACACCGACCTGGCCTCCAAGGACGAGGTCTACGACCTGATCCGCGACTGCGTCGAGCAGACCAACCGGGACCTGGCGCAGGACCCGAAGCTGTCGGCGTCGCAGATCGCCCGGTTCCTGATCCTCCACAAGGAACTGGACCCCGATGACGACGAACTGACCCGCACCCGCAAAGTCCGCCGCGCCTTCATCGCCCAGAAATACGCCGTGCTGGTGGACGCCCTGTTCGAGGGCCGCGCCCGGCAGTACGTCGAAACCGAGGTGAAGTTCGAAGACGGGCGCAGCGGCCGGATCGCCGCCGACCTGCGGATCGAACCGGCCGCCGTCGCCCGGCCCGAAGCCCTGAAGAAGGTGGCCTGAATGACCGAACAGATCGCCTCCGTGGCGGACGAACTCCAGCCCGGCGCCGCCCGCGCCGCCCGCATCGGGCCGGCCATCCTGGACCTGCAGAACATTTCCCTGTCCTTCGGCGGGGTCAAGGCCCTGACCGACATCTCCTTCGACGTGCGCGAACACGAAATCCGCGCCATCATCGGCCCCAATGGCGCGGGGAAAAGCTCCATGCTGAACGTCATCAACGGCGTCTACACCCCGCAGGAAGGCCGCATCCTGCTGCAGGACCAGCAGTTCACGCGCATGAATCCGCGCCGCGCCGCCGAAATGGGCATCGCCCGCACCTTCCAGAACCTGGCCCTGTTCAAGGGCATGAGCGTGCTGGACAACATCATGACCGGCCGCAATCTGCGCATGAAAAGCGGGGTGCTGGCCCAGGCCCTGCGCCTGGGCTCGGCCGAACGCGAGGAGCTCGCCCACCGCGCCGTCGTGGAAAACATCATCGACTTCCTGGAAATCCAGGCCTGGCGCAAGACGCCCGTCGGACGCCTGCCCTACGGCCTGCAAAAGCGCGTCGACCTGGGCCGCGCCCTGGCCATGGAACCGCGCATCCTGTTGCTGGACGAGCCCATGGCCGGCATGAACATGGAAGAAAAGCAGGACATGAGCCGCTACATCCTGGACGTGAACGACGAGTTCGGCACGACCATCGTGCTGATCGAGCACGACATGGGCGTGGTGATGGATATTTCCGACCGGGTGGTGGTGCTGGACTACGGCCGCAAGATCGGCGACGGCACGCCCGACGAAGTCCGGGGCAATCCGGAAGTCATCCGCGCCTATCTGGGCACCACACACTAGGGAAACAGCATGGGATTCTTTCTGGAAACCGTGATCGGCGGCCTGATGAGCGGCATGCTGTATGCGCTGGTGGCGCTGGGCTTCGTACTGATCTTCAAGGCCTCGGGGGTGTTCAACTTCGCCCAGGGCGCCATGGTGCTGATCGCCGCCCTGGCCATGGCCCGGCTGTCGGGCTGGATCGACGGCTGGCTGGGCGGGCAGTCCCTGTGGCTGGCCAACCTGCTGGCCTTCGCGCTTAGCGCCGCCTTCATGTGGCTGATCGCCGTGCTGGTCGAACGCTGGGTGCTGCGCCACCTGGTCAACCAGGAAGCCACCACCTTGCTGATGGCCACGATCGGCATCAGCTATTTCCTGGACGGCATCGGCCAGATCCTGTTCGGCAGTTCGGTGTATTCGATCGACGTGGGCATGCCCAAGGACCCGGTCATCATCCTCGATTCCATGTTCGAAGGCGGCGTCCTGGTCAGCCTGGAAGACCTGACCGCGGCGGTCGTGGCCGCCGTGCTGGTCGCCGCGCTGGCGTTCTTCTTTCAGTACACCACGGTGGGGCGGGCCCTGCGCGCCGTGGCCGACGATCACCAGGCGGCCCAGTCGGTGGGCATCCCCCTGAACCGCATCTGGGTGGTGGTCTGGACCGTCGCGGGCCTGGTGGCCCTGGTGACGGGCATCGTCTGGGGGTCGAAGTTCGGCGTGCAGTTCACCCTGTCCACCGCCGCCCTGCGGGCGCTGCCGGTGGTGATCCTGGGCGGGCTGACCTCGGTGCCGGGGGCCATCGTGGGCGGTCTCATCATCGGCGTGGGCGAAAAACTGTCCGAGGTCTACCTGGGGCCGTTCGTGGGCGGCGGCATCGAGATCTGGTTCGCCTACGTGCTGGCCCTGGTGTTCCTGCTGTTCCGTCCGCAGGGGCTGTTCGGCGAAAAAATCATTGACCGCGTCTGACCGGTTCAGGCGTCACGGGGGAGTCCGCATCCATGTTCTATCGTGAAAACGGCCAGTTCAAGAGCACCTATCGCTCGGATCAGCAGATCTTTCCGATCCGCCAGGACCGCTGGTTCATGGGCGCCCTGCTGGTCGCCGCCTTCGTGGGCGTGCCGGCGCTGGCGTCGGAATACTGGCTGCAGGCCATCCTGATTCCCTTCCTGATCCTGGCGCTGGCGGCCATCGGCCTGAACGTGCTGGTGGGCTATTGCGGGCAGATCTCCATCGGCTCGGGGGCCTTCATGGCCGTGGGCGCCTACGCCGCCTGGAATTTCGGCGTGCGCCTGGACCTGCCCCTGGTGGTGCAGATCCTGCTGGGCGGGGTCTTCGCCACCCTGGCGGGCGTCGTGTTCGGCGTGCCCAGCCTGCGCATCCGCGGCCTGTACCTGGCGGTGACCACGCTGGCGGCGCAGTTCTTCATGGACTGGGCTTTTCTGCGCATTCCGTATTTCACCAATTATTCGACCTCCGGCAATGTGTCCGTCCCGGCCCTGGATTTCTTCGGCCTGCCGGTGGTCACGCCGGTCCAGAAGTACTTGTTCGTGCTGTGCTTCGTCGCGGTGATCGGCGTGCTGACGAAGAACCTGGTGCGCGGGGCGATCGGCCGGCAATGGATGGCCATCCGCGACATGGACGTGGCCGCCGCCGTCATCGGCATCCGCCCGGTCTACGCCAAGCTGACCGCCTTCGCTGTCAGTTCCTTCATCATCGGCGTGGCGGGCGCTCTGTGGGCCTACGTCCACCTGGGGTCCTGGGAACCTCTGGCCTTCGACCTGAATCGTTCGCTGCAGCTGCTGTTCATCATCATCATCGGCGGCCTGGGCTCGGTCATCGGCAGCTTCTTCGGGGCGGCCTTCATGGTGCTGGTGCCCGTGCTGCTGACCAACGTGCCGCACGCCCTGGGGCTGTCCCTCCCCGTGGACGTCGCCGCCCACATCGAACACATGGTGTTCGGCTTCCTGATCGTGTTCTTTCTGATCGTGGAGCCGCACGGCCTGGCCAGGCTGTGGAGCATTGCCAAGGAGAAGCTGAGGATCTGGCCGTTTCCCCACTAGGGCGCGCCGCCCGGCGCAGGCGTGGTCCTGTGCCGGCGGCGGGTCCCGGTGGCGTCATCCCGGGATGCATCCAGCCGGATGCGTTTCATAAATAAGGTGCCATCAGCACCAGGAGGAGCTCAAGATGAAACATGCATTGACCAAGGCCACGGCGGCCGTCGTGATGGCAGCCGCCGGGCTGGCGGGCGTCGCCAGCACCGCCCAGGCCGCCGAAGAGAATTTCATTCCCCTGCTGGTGTACCGCACGGGCTCGTTCGCGCCGCTGGGGATTCCCTGGGCCAACGGCAAGCTGGATTACCTGAAGCTGGTCAACGAGCGTGACGGCGGGGTCAATGGCGTCAAGATCGTCTACGAGGAATGCGAAACCGCCTATTCCACGGACAAGGGTGTCGAATGCTACGAGCGCCTGAAGGACAAGTTCGGCGGCGCGACCGGATACGACACGCAATCCACCGGCATCACCTTCGCCGTGACCGACAAGGCCATGGTGGACGGCCGCTCCGTCGTGACGGTGGGCTATGGCCTGTCGCAGTCGGCCGATGGGCGGGTGTTCAAATGGAACTTCCCGCTGCTGGGCAATTACTGGACCGCCTACGACTCCATGATCCAGGACATCGCCAAGAACCTGGGCGGCGCGGACAAGCTCAAGGGCAAGAAGATCGCCCTGATCTACCACGATTCGCCGTTCGGCAAGGAACCCATCCCGCTGCTGGAGGCGCGCGCCAAGGACAATGGCTTCGAGCTGCAGGTCTACCCCGTGGCCGCCCCCGGGGTGGAACAGAAATCCACCTGGCTGCAGATCCGCAAGAACCGGCCCGACTTCGTCCTGCTGCAAAGCGCCGGCATCATGACGCCGACCGCCATCCGCGAGGCCCAGGCGGTGGGCTATCCGCGCGACAAGATGTACGGCATCTGGTGGGCCAGTTCGGAGACCGACGTGGCCGACCTGGGCGACACGGCCAAGGGCTATCACGGCATCACCATCCAGAACAGCGCCGAACACGGCCGCGTGCACGAGGACGTCAAGAAGTACGTCTACGACAAGGGCCAGGGCGCCGACAAGGACGGCAAGACCTTCGGGTCCATCGCCTACACGCGCGGCATGATGATTTCCATGCTGCAGGTGGAAGCCATCCGCACGGCCCAGGAAAAGTTCGGCAAGGGCAAGGTCATGACGCCTGAACAGGTGCGCTGGGGCTATGAGAACCTGAACCTGGACGAGGCCCGCCTGGAGAAACTGGGGTTCGCCAAGCTGATGCGGCCGGTCAAGACCACGTGCGAGAACCACATGGGCACGGACTGGGCGCGGATCATCCAGTGGGACGGCAAGAAGTTCAATGTGGTGTCCGACTGGTATCAGTCCGACCCGAAATACATCAAGCCGCTGGTGCAGTCTCTGGGTGAAAAATACGCCACGGAAAAGAAACTGCCCGTGCGGGATTGTGCAGCCGAGTAAGCCGTGCCGGGGCCGGGCGCATGCCCGGCCCCCAGGAGAAGATTCATGGAAAGCGCACAGGCCCCCGAACCCGCCGTCCTGCTGAACGTCAACGGCATCGAGGTCATCTACAACCACGTGATCCTGGTGCTGAAGGGCGTGTCGCTCAGCGTGCCCGAAGGCCGCATCGTGGCGCTGCTGGGCGCCAACGGCGCGGGCAAGACCACGACGCTGCGGGCGAT
Source organism: uncultured Castellaniella sp. (assembly GCF_937988725.1). Taxonomy (GTDB): domain Bacteria; phylum Pseudomonadota; class Gammaproteobacteria; order Burkholderiales; family Burkholderiaceae_B; genus Castellaniella. The sequence continues at coordinate 276,351 of NZ_CALKHS010000003.1, forward strand.
CTCGAATCTGCTGCGGGGCGAACGCGGCGAAGTCACCAAGGGCAGCATCGACTATCGCGGCGAACGCATCGAATCGCTGTCGCCGGCCGACCTGGTGCAGCGCGGAGTCATCCAGGTGATGGAGGGCAGGCATTGCTTCGCCCACCTGAGCATCGAGGAAAACCTGCTGACCGGCGCCTATACCCGCAAGCTGGGGCGCGGCGACCTGACGGCCGCGCTGGACCGCGTCTACCAGTATTTTCCGCGCCTGAAGCAGCGCCGCAAGAGCCAGGCGGGTTACACGTCGGGCGGCGAGCAGCAGATGGCCGCCATCGGCCGGGCGCTGATGGCCGACCCGCGCATGATCCTGCTGGATGAGCCTTCCATGGGGCTGGCGCCGCAGATCGTCGAGGAAATCTTCGAGATCGTGCGCGACCTGAACCAGCGCGAAGGCGTCAGCTTCCTGCTGGCCGAACAGAACACCAACGTGGCGCTGCGGTATGCTGATTACGGCTACATCCTGGAAAACGGCCGCGTCATGATGGACGGTTCGGCTCGGTCGCTGGCTGAGAATGAAGACGTCAAGGAATTCTATCTGGGAGTTTCGGGATCTGGCCGCACCAGCTTTCGCGACACCAAGTTCTACCGCCGGCGCAAGCGCTGGCTGGCCTGATTCACGGGAGATGGCATGCAGGCTTACTACGATGCGCGTGAGACGGCGTCCGCCGAGCAGCGGGAACAGGCGCTGTTCGCCCGCCTGCCCGCCGTGGTGGCGGCCGCCCGGGACCGGGCGCCGGCCATCGCCCGGCAGCTGCAAGGCGTCGATCCCGCCGGCCTGACGTCGCGCGGCGCCCTGGCGCGGATTCCGGTGCTGCGCAAAAGCGAACTGCTGCAGATCCAGCACGCCGCCCGCATCGCCCGGCCGGCCGCGCAGGGCGATGCGGAACGGGTGCGGGTGTTCGGCGGGGTGTCGGCCATCGGCTGGGGCGAGGCGCGGCGCGTGTTCGCGTCGCCGGGGCCGATCTACGAACCCGAAAGCGCCCGCTCCGACTATTGGGGCTTCGCCCGCGCCCTGCACGCGGCGGGGGTGCGGCCGGGGGATCTGGTGCACAACTGTTTTTCTTATCACTTCACCCCCGCGGGCTCGATGATGGAGACCGCCGCCCACGCCCTGGGGTGCACGGTGTTTCCCGGCGGGGTCGGGCAGACGGAGCAGCAGGTGCGGGCCATGGCCGACCTGGCGCCCCAGGCCTACACCGGCACGCCCAGCTTCTTGCGCATCATCCTGGAAAAGGCGGATGAAATGGGGGTGGCGCTGCCGTCCCTGCATCGCGCGCTGTTTTCGGGCGAGGCCTATCCGCCGTCGCTGCAGGCCTGGTTCCAGGCGCGCGGCATCCAGGGCTTCCAGGCGTACGGCAGCGCGGATCTGGGCATGATCGCCTTCGAGACCGGCGCCCGCGACGGCCTGGTCCTGAACGAGGACCTGATCGTGGAAATCGTGCGGCCGGGCACCGGCCAGCCCGTGCCGGACGGCGAAGTCGGCGAAGTCGTGGTGACGACCTTCAATCCGGATTATCCGCTGCTGCGCTTCGGCACCGGGGATCTGTCCGCCCTGATGTCGGGGTCGTCGCCCTGCGGCCGCACCAACGGCCGCATCCGCGGCTGGATGGGGCGCGCCGATCAGACGACCAAGGTGCGCGGCATGTTCGTGCATCCCGAGCAGATCGCCCGGGTGTTGGACCGCCACCCGCAGATCGGCCGCGCCCGCCTGGTCGTGTCCGGCGAGATGGGGCACGACGTCATGACGCTGAAGGTCGAATCGGCCGACGGCCTGGACGTGGCCCGCGTGGCCGAGACGGTGCGGGACCAGACCAAGCTGCGGGCCGTCGTGGACGTGGTGCCGGCGGGCAGCCTGCCCAACGACGGCAAGGTGATCGAGGACGTCCGCCGCTACGACTGAATCCGGCGCGCCGGCCGGGAGCGCGGCCGAGCCCGCCGGTGCGTCGACGGTCGGGGCATGGGCCGGCTTGCGTGCGGGTCAGATCTTCTTGCGGTAGACCAGGCTGATGCGTGCGAAGGCCGCCTGCAGTTCGGGGCTGCCCGCCTGGAACACCAGCGGCCGCCCCTTCTGCACGAAGCACACCAGTTTCTTCGAGGCGAACAGCGGGATGAACTTGGTGGACTGGATGTCGCCCCAGGCGACCTCGCGGCGCGAGATCCAGGACTGGCGGATGCCCCAGTCGGAAATTTCCGTCACCGATGTCCACATATGCCAGCTCATCCACAGCAGCGCGGCGAAGCACACCACCAGGCTGGCGACGACCGGCAGCGGCAGGGCGCTTTCGGGCGCGAGCCGCAGCACCAGGAACAGGCGCGTCGCGATGAAGGCCATGATGAGCCAGGCGATCACGCCGATCCAGCGCGGCCAGGCGCGCCCGCGCAGCGGCAGGGGGGCGATCTGTTCCATGAGAGTGGCGTGTTCTTCGGGAGTGGGGCGGTCGAAAGGGGACATTGGTTCGTGAGTCGGAGCGGCGCGGCCGGCCGGATCGGCCCGGCTGCGGGGTTGGGGGACGCCGCGCGGGCCGGGCGGCCTCGCGGGCGGGATTCCGGATCAGGCCTTTTTCAGCGCCAGCGCCCGGCCGGCGCGGCTGGACGTGGGCCGGCCGATCTGGCCGGAGATCCATTGCCCGATGTCCACGACCGCATCCAGGTTCACGCCGGTGCTCAGGCCCTGGCCCTGCAGCAGGTACAGCACGTCTTCGGTGGCCACGTTGCCGGTGGCGCCCTTGGCGTAGGGGCAGCCGCCCAGGCCGGCCACGGAACTATGGAAGATTCGCACCCCGCAGTCCAGGGCCGACAGGATGTTGGCCAGGGCCTGGCCGTAGGTGTCGTGGAAATGCCCGGACACCCGGGTGCCCAGGTCGGTGATCCGGCCCACGGCGCGCAATACCCGGGCTACCTGGGCCGCCGTGCCCACGCCGATGGTGTCGGCCACGTCGATTTCGTCGCAGCCCAGCTGCAGAAAGCGTTCGGCCACGTCCACGACAGCGCCGACGGGGACTTCGCCCTGGTAGGGGCAGCCCAGGGAACAGCTGATGCTGCCGCGCAGGCGCAGACCGGCCTGTTTGGCCGCCGCGGCCACGGGCTCGAAGCGGGCGATCGATTCGGCGATGGAGCAGTTGATGTTGCGCTGGGAAAAGGCTTCGCTGGCGGCTCCGAAGATCACCACTTCGTCCACCCGCGCGGCCAGCGCGCCTTCCAGGCCGCGCATATTGGGGACCAGGGCCGAGTAGATCGTGCCGGGCCGTCGGGCGATGCCGTCCATGACCTGCGCGCCGTCCGCCATCTGGGGGACCCATTTGGGCGAGACGAAGGACACCGCTTCGACGTTGGGGAAGCCGGCGGCGGCCAGCCGGTCGACGAGTTCGATCTTCACCGCCGAATCGAGGAACTGCTTTTCATTCTGCAGGCCGTCTCGCGGACCGACTTCGACGATCTTGACGTATTCGCTCATGGGGATCCTTGCCGATGCATGAAGCCCGGCCCGATGCGCCCGGAGCCGGTCTGTGGAGTCATGCCACGATCATAGCGCGCCGCCTGCGGGCGTGGGAGGCAGGGCCCCTGGATGGGGCTTACGCCCGGTCCGGCAGCCGCCGGTAGCGGCCGTCCGGCTGGCGTTCCAGCGCGCCGCTGATTTCCAGGAGGGTCAGGCGGCTCGTCAATCGGTCGATGGACCAGCCTGTCCGGGCCTGCAGGGTGTCGAGGTCGGCGGGTTCGTAGCCCAGGGCTTGCAGCAGGGGCGCCGCCTCGGGATCCGGTTCCTGTTGCGGGACCGGGCGCGGCGCGGCGGGACCGGCGGCGATTCCCGGGAGTCCGCCCTGGCGCAGTTCCTCGACGATGTCCTGCCCGGATTCGACCAGCTTGGCCCCCTGGCGGATCAGCGCATGGCAGCCGCGCGACAGCGGGGAATGGATGGAACCGGGGATGGCGAAGACCTCGCGTCCCAGTTCGCCCGCGAGCCGCGCGGTGATCAGCGATCCGCTGCGGGCGGCGGCCTCGACCACCAGTACGCCCCGGCCCAGCGCCGCCACGATGCGGTTGCGCTGGGGAAAATGAAAAGGCAGGCCCTGGGCGCCCAGCGGGAATTCCGACAGCATCAGGCCGTGTTCCGCGATGCGGTGCGCCAGGGCGCGATGGGCGGGCGGATAGACCCGGTCGATGCCGGTTCCCAGCACGGCCAGGGTGCCGCCGCCCGACGCGCCCGCGTCCAGCGCGCCGGCATGGGCCGCCCCGTCGATGCCGCTGGCCAGGCCGCTGACCACGCACCAGCCCTGTTGCGCCAGGTGGCGCGCGAAATCGTGCGCGTTGCGGGCGCCTTCGGGCGTGGCGCTGCGGGCGCCGACGATGGCCAGCATCGGCCGGCTCAGGATGTCCAGCTGCCCGTGCGCGTACAGGATGGGCGGCGGATCGTTCAATTCGAACAGGGCCTGGGGATACAGGGGGTCGGCCAGCGTCAGCAGATGATGGCCGGGTTCCGCCAGCCAGCCCAGACTGGCGGCTATGGCCTGCCGCAGGGGCTCGTCGGGGGCCTGGCGCAGCCGCGCCGCCAGGCCGGGATCCAGGTACCGGGCCAGGCTGCCGGTGGACGCCGCGCAGATGTCCTGCGGCATGCCGAAGACCGACAGGAGCAGGCGGATGCGCGCCGCCCCCAGTTCGGGTTCGAGGCTCAGGCGGATCCAGGCCCGCAGTTCGTCTTCGGCAATGGTCAGTGGCATGGCGCCAGTGTGCCATGAATGAACGCCCCGGGCCGGTCCCGGCGGGATGTTTCTGTCTTGGCCCGTGGACGGTTTCATCGGGAAAACATGTTTTATGATAGAGCTTTAGGCATCACAGAATCAGGCAATCAACATGGCTTTGCTTCCCATCCTCAAATATCCGGATCCCCGGCTGCACAAGGTCGCTGCCCCGGTGCAGCAGGTGGATGACCGCATTCGCCAACTGGTGCGCGACATGGCCGAAACCATGTATGCCGCGCCGGGCGTGGGCCTGGCGGCCACGCAGGTCGATGTCCACGAACGCGTGGTCGTCATCGACGTGTCCGAAGACGGCGACGACCTGCATGTGCTGATCAATCCCGAGATCACCTGGAAAAGCGACGAACTGCAGGTCTACGAAGAAGGCTGCCTGTCGGTGCCGGGCGTCTACGACGAAGTCGAGCGTTCGGCCCGCATCCACGTGCGCGCGCTCAACGAGCAGGGCGAGCCCTACGAATTCGACGCCGAAGGCCTGCTGGCCGTCTGCGTGCAGCATGAACTGGACCATCTGCTGGGCAAGGTCTTCGTCGAATACCTGTCCGTGCTGAAGCAGAACCGCATCCGCACGCGCCTGCGCAAGCAGCAGCGCGAATCCCAGCGCGAAGCCGCCGGGGTCTGAGGGCATGCGGGTCGTCTTTGCCGGAACCCCCGAATTCGCCCGCCAGGCCCTGGCCGCCATCCTGCAGGCGGGGCACCAGGTCGCGGGTGTCCTGACCCAGCCGGATCGCCCTTCCGGGCGAGGCATGAAATTGCAGCCCGGCCCCGTCAAGCAGGCGGCGCTGGACGCCGGCGTGGCCGTGCAGCAGCCGCGCAGCCTGCGCCTGGACGGCAAGTTCGCCGACGAGGCCCGGTCCGCGCAGGCCGCGCTGCAGGCCTGGGCGCCGGACGTGATGGTGGTGGCGGCCTATGGCCTTATCCTGCCCCAGTGGGTGCTGGATCTGCCGCGCCACGGCTGCCTGAACATCCACGTCAGCCTCCTGCCGCGCTGGCGGGGGGCGGCGCCCATCCAGCGGGCCATCGAGGCCGGGGATGCGGCCAGCGGCATCACGATCATGCAGATGGATGCGGGCCTGGACACCGGCGCCATGCTGCTGCAGGTGGAACGGCCCATCGGGCCGGACGACACCGGCGCCAGCCTGCATGATGCGCTGGCGCAGGACGGCGCCGGGGCCATCGTCCGGGTGCTGGGCGAGCTGGATGCGGGGCGCGCGCCGGCGCCCGTGCCGCAGCCTCTGGATGGCATCACGTACGCCGACAAGCTGCAGAAATCCGAATCGGTCCTGGATTTTTCCCTGCCGGCGGCCGTGCTGGCCCGCCGCATCCGAGCCTTCGATCCGTTTCCGGGGACGACGATGGTCCTGCCGGGGATCGATCAGCCGGTGAAGGTCTGGGCCGCGCATGCCTTGCCCCCGGATCGTCGCCCGGGCGGGGAAGCGCCCGGCGCCGTCGTGCGCACGGGCCGCGAAGGCATCGACGTGGCGACGGCGGATGGCCTGCTGCGGATCACCGTGCTGCAGAAGCCCGGCAGCCGGCGTCAGCCGGCGGATGTCTTCCTGCAATCGTACCGGGCGCCGTGACCGCGCGGCCGTTCAGCCGCCGGATGATTTCTTGCGCGACGTGTCGATGCCCAGCTGTTTGAGCTTGCGGTACAGGTGGGTGCGTTCCAGCCCGGTGCGTTCGGATACCCGCGTCATGCTGTGATTTTCGTGCAGCAGGTGGTATTCGAAATAGATGCGCTCGAATTCGTCGCGCGCTTCGCGCAGCGGCTGGTTCAGGGAAATCGCGCCCAGGTGGGAATCGTCCGTGGCCGCGACGGCGGCCGGAGCAGGCGCTGCCGCTGTCGCGGCGTTGTTGATCGCGGGCGGCTGGGTGAACACCGGGTCGGGCATGACGGGCCGTTCAGTGCGGCTGCGCATGGACGCCGGGATGACCGGACGGGCCAGGCCGGCCGCCACGGTCTTCAGCAGCTTTTGCAGGGTGATGGGTTTTTCCAGGAAGTCGACGGCGCCGATGCGGGTGGCTTCCACGGCGGTGTCCACCGTGGCGTGGCCGCTCATCATGATGACCGGCATGTTCAGCAGACCCTGGCTGGACCATTCCTTCAGCAGGCTGACCCCGTCGATGTCGGGCATCCAGATGTCCAGCAGGACCAGATCCGGTCTTTGACGCAGGCGGTAGTCGCGGGCCTGAGCGGCATTTTCCGCGAGTTCGACCGTGTGGCCTTCGTCGTAGAGAATTTCGGACAGCAGTTCGCGAATGCCGATTTCGTCGTCGACCACCAGAATTCTGGCCATATCACCTCACCTGTGTATTGTGCGTATTATCCTGTGCCTGATCCTCGGCGTCCAGCCGGACAATCCCGTCGGCCAGACGCGAGAACAGGATCGAAATGCGGGCGCCGCCTTCGGACCGGTTGGAAATGTCCACCTGGGCGCCGTGTTCTTCGATGATCTTCTTGACGATGGCCAGGCCCAGGCCGGTGCCCGTGGCTTTGGTGGTGACGTAGGGCTCGAAGACCCGGTGCAGGACTTCCGGCGCGAAGCCGGGGCCGTTGTCCGAGACGGTCAGGCGGATGCGGGCGTGGTCGGCCGGGTCGTCGGGGGCGATCAGCCGCGTCTGGATCCGGATTTCCGCCGTGCCGGGCGCCGCATGGGTGCTGGCGGCGTCGCGGGCATTGGCCAGCAGATTGTGGATCACCTGGCGCAGCTGCGCGGGGTCTCCCTGGATCAGGGGCAGCGGCTCGGCCAGGCGGGCGTCGATGCGCACCCCCGACCGGGCGGGCGCGTGGCCCGGTTCGGCCGGATCCCAGCCGTACAGGGTCAGCACGTCGGTCAGCAGGGCGTTCAGGTCGATGTCCTGCATCTGCGCCGGCGGCGTGCGGGCGTATTCGCGGAAGTCGTCGACCATGTGCTTGAGCGACGTCACCTGGTTGACGATGGTCTGGGTGGATCGCTGCAGCATGGCGGCGTCGTCGGCGTCCAGGCGGTCGGCCAGCTTCATGGCCAGGCGCTCGGCCGACAGCTGGATGGGGGTCAGCGGATTCTTGATTTCGTGCGCCAGGCGGCGGGCGACTTCGCCCCAGGCGACCGTGCGGCTGGCGGAGATGACCTCGCTGATGTCGTCGAACACCACCAGGTAGCCGTCTTCGTGGCCGTCCATGATCAGCCGGGTGCCGCGGGCCAGCAGGGTGATGACGTGCTTCTTGCGTTCATTGTCCGGCGCCTGCTGCAGCTCGATCTCGAACTGCTGCTGCCAGTAGGGGCGGGTGGACTCCACTGCGTCGTGGGACGCGAAGGCCTGGCGGATCAGCTGCGACAGCGCCAGGGCGCCGTCCACGGTTTCCAGGGGCCGGCCCTGGCAGGTGCGCAGGTCCAGATGCAGGATGGCCTGCGCCCCCTGGTTGAACAGGCTCAGGCGGAAGGCGTGGTCGAAGACCAGCACCCCGGACGACAGATTGCTCAGCACCGATTCCAGGTACAGATTGCTTTGTTCCAGCTGGCGCCGGTGGCGGTCCACCATCTGGCGGGCCTCGTCCAGCTGGCGCGTCATGGCGTTGAATGACCGGGTCAGCTGGCCGACCTCGTCGCGCGCCGGCGGTTCCGGCAGGGGGCGGTAGTCGCCCACGCCCACCGCCTGGGTGCCCGAGGCCAGCGTCAGCAGGGGCCGCACCAGCCGGCGCGACACCGCCAGGGCGACGACGACGGCGGCGAACACCGCGAGGATCAGGGCCAGGGTCAGGGTGATGCCGTAGAGCTTGCGCAGCCCCAGCCGCGACAGGGCCAGTTCCTGGTAGTCCCGGAAACCCTGCTGCACCTGGCTGGCGTTATGGGCGATGCGCTCGGGCACGGCCTGGATCACCTGCAGCCAGCGGGTGTCGCTGCCCAGGCCCATCGGGGTGCCCAGGCGGTCCGCGGTGGAACCCAGCGGGATGATGATGCGCAGATGCAGGCCGGTGCTGGTGGGGCCGCTGGCGGGGGCGACGTCGGCTTCCGCCGCCGCATAGCCCTGCGAAACCCGCAGCTGGTTCATGACGCTGCTGGGCGGCAGATCCGGCAGCAGCTGGCCGAAGGCCGACGAGGAAAAGGCGACCAGGCGGCCGTTGCCGGTGAACACCATGGTCTCGTCGATGCCATTGCTTTCCCGCAGCGACGTGATCAGCAGCGCGGTCTCGGCGTCGCTGGCGTTGTTCAGCCGCAGCGCCATGCTGCGCGCTTTGCCGTTCAGCTCGTTCAGCTGGGCGTCCAGGGCAGCGCGGCCCAGGTTCAGACCCGCTTCCAGGGCGCTGTCCACGCGCACGTTGAACCAGGATTCGATCGAGCGCGACATGAACTGCACCGACAGCACGTAGATGATGACGCCGGGCAGGATGCCGATCAGGGTGAAGTACAGCGTGAAGCGGGCGGTCATCCGGGCGCCGAACTGGCGGCGCCGGATCTGGCGGACCAGCCGGATCGCCAGCATGGCCACCCAGGACATCAGGGCGACGGCCAGGACGCCGTTGAGCAGCAGCAGCAGGTCGTACTGCTGCGCGTAGCGCGAAGCGTTGCCCGTGGACCAGACCAGCAGCCCCAGCAGGGCCACGGCGCTGATGGCCGCGACCAGCAGCGCGATGCGCAGCGCCCAGCGGATCAGTTTCGGGGCGTGCCGGCGGAAAGAGAAAACGTGAATTTTTTCCATGGGGTCGTCAGGGACCAGGCGTTGCTGTTGATGGCGTCGACCTGGAACGGTCGGGCCAGCCGCGAGGTATCCAGCCGCAGACGCAGTTGCCCCTGGTATTCGATGTCGGGCTTGAACTCGTCGGCGGGGGCCACCTGCCAGCCGCGGATGTGGCGCACCAGGTCCAGGGCCTCATCCAGCGTGGCGGCGGGCAGGGACAGGTCGTCCAGGCTGACGCGCCATTGGCGGGTCAGGGCGTTGAACTGGATGCGCCAGGTCTGTTCCGTGGTGACGACGGTCTTGTCGAACCACCACCAGCGGGGGCGCAGGATTTCGAGGTCGGCGGTGAAGTACAGGGGCACGCCTTTCTGCGCGGCGTCGTGGAGCTCGCTGCCCAGGGTGAAGTCGATGTCGGCGTCGATCAGCAGCTGGCCTTGCTGCACCAGCGGTTCGATGCGCACGACCTGGCCGTCGCGGCCATAGGCGGCCGGCAGCAGGTTCAGCAGGCAGAAGGTCAGGGCGGTCAGAAAACGGAGCATGCTCGAAGCCGGGCGACGGGGCGGACAATGGCGGTATTGTTGATGACCCCGCGCCCGAGCGCAAGCCGGGGATGAGATCGCCCCCCGGTTTTCGGTTCCCCAGCCGGGCGATCGAGGCGGCGCGAGGCCCGGTCCGGCCGGCGCGTACTATCGGGGCGCCTGCTCCGGCTTGCGCAGCAGCGCGTAGAAAAATCCGTCGCCCTGGTCCGCGCCGCCCGGCAGGATCTGGCCGGGCGCCGGCAGGCGTTGCGCGTCGGGGTGGCGGTCCAGAAAGGCCCGGATCTGCCATTCGCCTTCCTGGGGGAAGATCGAGCAGGTGGCATACAGCAGATGGCCGCCGGGCGCCAGCAGCGGCCACAGCGCATCCGTGATGCGGGCCTGCAGCGCCGCGGTGCGGACCACGTCTTCGGCTCGCCGCAGCCAGCGGATGTCGGGGTGGCGGCGCACCACGCCGGACGCCGTGCAGGGCACGTCCGCCAGGATGGCGTCGTAGGGCTGGCCGTCCCACCAGGCGGCGGGGTCGGCGGCGTCGGCGCAGCGCAGCCGCACGTCGCCGGATTGCAGGCGCAGGCGCTGCAGCGTGTCCGCCACCCGCGACAGCCGCTGATCCTCGCTGTCCAGCGCCGTCAGGGTCAGGACGTGGCGTTCCAGCAGATGGGCGGTCTTGCCGCCCGGCGCGGCGCAGGCGTCCAGTACCCGCATGCCGTCTCGCAGGGGCAGCAGTTCGCCCGCCCGCTGGGCCGAGGTGTCCTGCACCGACCACCAGCCTTCGGCGAAGCCGGGGATGTCGCGCACGGGCCTCGGGCGGTCCAGGATCAGGCCGGCGGCGCCGACCGGCCCGGCGGCGATTCCCGCCTGCCGCAGCCGCTCCAGCAGCGCGTCGCGGCCGATCTGGCGGGCGTTCGCCCGCAGCGTCATGGGCGGGGGCAGGTCGGCCGCCCGCAGAATCGCCTCCCAGTCCTGCGGCCAGGCCTGCCGCAGGGCATCGATCCACCAGTCCGGGTGGTTCCAGCGGGCCAGCGGCTTTTCCAGGATCCGCGGCAGCAGCGTGTCCCGTTCCCGTCCGTAGCGGCGCAGGACCGCGTTGATCAGGTTCTTCGCGGGGCGCGTGTGGCGGTCGGAGTCGGCGGCCTGCACCAGTTGGTGGACCAGCGTGTGTTCGGCATAGACCGGCGTGCCGGGAGGCTGGTCGGCGCCGTCGGCCTGGCGCCGGCTGGCTTCCAGCAGGCTCAGGCCCAGCAGCAGCAAGGCCTCGGTCAGGCGGTCGGACGGTCGGCGCGGCGCCAGCAGCGCCCGCGCCGTCTGGGCGAATCCCAGCTGGCGCATGGCATGAAAGGAGAGCGCCTGGGCGGCCGGCCGCAGGTCCGGCGGCGACCGGTCCAGGGACTCGGACAAGGACAGTCCGGTCAGCACGCCGCGCACGGCACGGGCGGCGGCCAGCAGCTGGCTGGCCAGGGAGGCGTCCGCCGCATGGCTTGTCCCGCCCGCGGGGGCGGTCCTGGGAGAGTGTGGTGATTCTGGCACGATAAAAAGGGGAATTCCGCCGGTGAGGAACGTTTTTTGGGGACTGTAGCACCAATTCATTAAAATCAAGGGTTTGCTCTGCACCTTGAGGATTTCATGAGCCCATCCCCCCGCGTCGGTTTCGTCAGCCTGGGCTGCCCCAAGGCCCTGGTCGATTCGGAACGCATCCTGACCCAGCTGCGCATGGACGGCTACACCATCAGCGCCGATTACGACGGCGCCGACGTGGTGGTGGTCAACACCTGCGGTTTCATCGACAGCGCCAAGGCCGAATCGCTGGATGCCATCGGCGAAGCCATCGTCGAGAACGGCAAGGTCATCGTCACCGGCTGCCTGGGCGTCGAAGCCGACATGATCCGCGACGTGCACCCGGCGGTCCTGGCCGTGACCGGCCCGCAGCAGTACGAGCAGGTGGTGCGCGCGGTGCACGAGGCCGCGCCGCACGAACGCGCCCACGACCCCTATGTGGATCTGGTGCCGCCCCAGGGCATCCGCCTGACCCCGCGCCACTACGCCTACCTGAAGATCTCCGAAGGCTGCAATCACAACTGCAGCTTCTGCATCATTCCTTCCATGCGCGGACGCCTGGTCAGCCGGCCGATCGGCGACGTGCTGGGCGAGGCCCGCCGCCTGGTGGATGCCGGCGTGAAGGAACTGCTGGTGATTTCCCAGGACACCAGCGCCTACGGCGTGGACGTCAAATACCGCACGGGTTTCTGGGATGGCCGCCCCGTCAAGACCCGCCTGACCGAACTGGCCCAGGCCCTGGGGGAATTCGGCGTCTGGGTGCGCATGCACTACGTCTACCCCTATCCGCACGTGGACGAACTGATTCCCCTGATGGCCGAGGGCCGCATCCTGCCGTATCTGGATATTCCTTTCCAGCATGCCAGCCCGCGCATCCTGAAGGCCATGAAGCGTCCCGCCTTCGAGGACCGCACCCTGGCCCGCATCCGCCAATGGCGCGAGGCCTGTCCGGACCTGACGCTGCGCTCCACTTTCATCGTCGGCTTCCCGGGCGAGACCGAGGAGGACTTCCAGTATCTGCTGGACTGGATGAGCGAGGCCCAGTTGGACCGCGTCGGCTGTTTCCAGTATTCGCCGGTGGAAGGCGCCCGGGCGAATGAACTGGCCGATCCGGTGCCCGATGAGGTCAAGGCGGAACGCTGGGAACGCTTCATGGCGCATCAGCAGGCCATTTCCACCCAGCGCCTGGCGGCCAAGATCGGCCGCACGCTGACGGTGCTGGTGGACGAGGTCGACGACCAGGGCGGCGCTACTGCCCGCTCGATGGCCGACGCCCCCGAGATCGACGGCAGCGTGCTGCTGCGCGACGCCGCCGGTCGCGCCCCCGGCGATCTGATCCAGGTCCGCATCGAGGACGCCGACGAATACGATCTGTACGGAACGCCGGTCTAGCGTCCCGTGCGGATCAGCCGTCCTGGGCGCTAGCTTTCTTCGGAAGGCTTGCGCGGCACCACCCGGGGCGGCGGTTTGCCGTCTTCCAGGGGCTGGGCCCGCTTGAAGACCGTGACGGGCAGGTCGCCGATCACTCCGCGCCGGGCGGCCGCCCGCCAGGCGTGGCCGTAGGCGACTTCCAGGCTGAGATGGATGGTGCCGTCCTGGTGGCGGCGGCGCTCCAGCGCCTGGACCAGGCGGTCGCGCCAGGCGCGCCCGGCCAGCCCGGGCCGCCGCCGTGCATGCGGGTTGCCGCCCAGGGCATAGACGTCTTCCAGCAGCTTGTCGGCGGTCTTGTAGGTCAGGGTGATGATTTCCTGATCCATCACGGGGTCGGCGAAGCCGACCTGCAGCATCAGGTCGCCGAAATCATGCATGTCCACGAATTCCATGGGCTGGGTGTCCAGGCCCGCCTCGGCGACGGCGTCGCGCAGTTCGCGCAGCGATCCCGGCCCCAGGCTGGAATACATGGCCAGGGCGTCGTTGCGCAGGATGCGGCGCCATTCCTGCAGCACCAGGTGCGGTTCGGGGTGCCAGTGCAGAGCCAGGTTCGACCACACCAGATCCAGGCTTTCATCGGGCAGGCCGGTCTCGGCCAGGTCCGCCTGCAGGAAGTCGGGCTGCGGCGTGGGCTTGTTGCGCAGGCGATGCCAGAAGCCGGGCTTGCTCAGGTAGCGTTCGCGGGCTGTGTCCAGCAGCGCGGCGCAGTGATCCTGGCCGATGTAGCGCAGGTTCGGATAGCGGGCCCGCAGCGGGTCCAGGGCGTGCGCCGCCCCGCAGCCGGCGTCCAGGATGTCGTGCGGATCGATCCGGATGTAGCTGAGCCGGCGCAGCATGCGCTGGGCGATCTCGCCGAACAGGAACTGGGGTGCGTCCAGGGGCGCGCGCCGGGCGAATTGCCGCGAAACGGCCGCTGGGTCGATGGGCAGGCGGGGAAGCTGTGACATAAAGGATCAAGGCCGGTGCCGCCGCGCCCCGGGCTGTGGTGTGATGGAGCGCACTGGCGAAAAGGAAGGTGACATTATGCGGCATCTGACAGCCTGGCGCGACTGGCGCGGCTGGGTCCCGGCCGAATGCCCGGGCTGCGGGCTGCGGATGGCCGGGCAGGGGCTGTGCCCCGCGTGCGCGGGGGCGCTGGCCATGGACCCGGGTCTCCCGCGATGCGCGGTCTGCATGCATCCCCTGGCGGCGGGCCGGTGCCCGGACTGCGCGCCCGCCGCGCCGGCGTACGACCGGATCATCGCCGCTTTCGACTACCGGGACCTGGGCCGCGAGTTGGTCCAGGCCTACAAGATCCGATGCCGCCTGTCGCTGGCCGATGTGCTGGCGGACCGGATGGCCTGCGCCGTGCGCGGGGCGTGGGCGGCCGGCGCGGATGTTCCCCGCTGGATCGTCCCTGTGCCGGCCCGGCGCCTAGCCTTGCGCCAGCGCGGCTTCAGCCCTCCCGCCGAGATCGCCCGCCTGCTGGCGCCGCGCCTGGGGCTGGCCTGCCGTCTGACGGCGGTGCGCCGCCTGCGGGACGGCCGCAAGCAGGCGGCGCTGGGGCGCGCGGACCGGCTGGAGGCCCAGGCGGGCCTGTACGCCTGCGACGGTCCGCGGGACCGGCGCGGCCTGTCCGGGGCATGGCGCCGTCCGGCGGCGGACCTGGCGGGCGCCCGGATCGCCGTCGTTGATGACGTGCTGACGACCGGCGCGACGATGCATGCGGTGGCCATGGCGCTGAAGGCGGCGGGGGCGGGCAGCGTGGAGGGCTGGGTACTGGCCCGCGCCGTGCGTCACGGGGCGGGGCCTCGATCCTGAGGGCGCCGGCGGCGCTCTACAATCGGGGCCTGTCCCTTGTGACCGTCACCGTCCCGCATCCATGTTTCACATCGTTCTGGTCGAACCCGAAATCCCGCCCAACACGGGCAACATCATCCGGCTGACCGCCAATACCGGCGCCCATCTGCACCTGGTGCGTCCGCTGGGGTTTCCCCTGGACGACGCCCGCATGCGCCGGGCGGGGCTGGACTATCACGAATGGGCCGACATGCGGGTGCACGACAGCCTGGCCCAGGCGCTGGAGGCCATCGGCGGAGATCCCGCCCGACGTTTCGCCCTGACGACGCGCGGTTCGGTCCTGATCGGGGAATGTCCCCTGCGGGCGGGCGACGTCTTCGTCTTCGGCCGGGAAACCGCCGGCCTGTCGGATGAACAGATGCGGTTCTTTCCGCCCGGCCAGCGCATCCGCCTGCCCATGCGGCCGCAGCAGCGCAGCCTGAACCTGTCCAATGCCGTGGCGGTGACGGTATTCGAGGCCTGGCGGCAGGCCGGTTACGAAGGCGGCGTCTGACGCCAGGGCGCGGGCCGCGCAAGGGGCGCGCCCGGATCGTGGCGGCGAGCGCTTATTCCGACCGCGCTTCGCGGGCCAGCAGCGCCGCGACGGCCTGACGAGGCGACAGGCCTTCGAACAGCACCTGGCAGACCGCTTCCGTGATGGGCAGCTCGATCTCGTGGCGCCGCCCCAGCGCCAGGGCCGCGCGGGCGCAGCGCACCCCTTCGGCCGTCATGCCGCCGGCCAGGATGGCGTCCAGCGGCCGGCCCTGGCCGATCGCCACGCCGACCTGGCGGTTGCGGGACAGATCCCCCGTGGCGGTCAGCACCAGGTCGCCCAGGCCCGTCAGGCCCGTGAAGGTTTCCGCCCGTCCGCCCAGGGCCACGCCCAGGCGCTGGATTTCCGCCAGGCCGCGAGTGATGAGCGCCGCCCGGGCGTTGGTGCCCAGGTTCAGCCCGTCGCTGATGCCGCAGGCGATGGCCATGACGTTCTTCAGGGCGCCGCCGACTTCCACGCCGATGATGTCCCGCGTGGTGTAGATGCGGGCCTGGGTGCCGTGGAAGGCCGCTTGCGCCGCTTGCCCGGTTTCCGCGTGGGAACTGGCGACCGTCAGCGCGACGGGCAGGCCCTGGGCGACTTCCCGGGCGAAAGAAGGGCCGGACAGCACCCCGGCCTGCAGCCGGTCGTCATGGGGCAGCGAGCCGCTGACGATCTGGTGCGGCCATTGCAGGGTGTCCGGGCTGATGCCCTTGCACGTCCACAGCAGGTGGATGGGCGAATGCGACCCGGCGGACAGGTCCCGGGCCAGTTGCCGGCACACATCGCCCAGCCCCGCCATGGGCACCCCAAGCACGATCAACCGGATGGCGTCGTCCGGACCTTGCCGCACGTGGGCCAGGGCGGCCGACCAGTCATCGGTGGCCGTCAGCGAGGACGGCAGATCGATGTCCGGCAGGTAGCGCGGATTGCGCCGGGTCTGCCGGACGGCGCGGACCGTATCGGCGTCGCGCGCCCAGAGCAGGGTGTCGCTGCGCTGGCTGGCCAGCGCGGCCAGCGCCGTGCCCCAGCTGCCTGCGCCCAGCACCGTGAGCCGAACGGATGACATAGGGTGGGTCCTGGTGGTGGCCGTGGGCGGCGGGTTCCGACGACCGGGGGCCGGACGGAACCCGCCGGTTTCGTCAGTTGCGGGCGCCCGGGGGCAGGATCAGGCCCGAGTCTTCGCCCTGGGACTGTTCGCCGGCCTGTTGGGCCATCCGTTGCTCGTACAGCGCCTGGAAGTTCATTTCGCTGAGATGCAGCGGCGGCAGCGAGGTGCGCGTGATGGCATCGGCCACGTTGGCCCGCAGGTAGGGGTAGAGCATCGTCGGGCAGACGATGCCCAGCAGCGGGTCGAGCTGGTCGGCCGGGATGTTGGAGGCTTCGAAGATGCCGGCCTGGCTGAGTTCGACCAGGTACAGGACCTTGTCGCCGATGCGCGTGGTGACGGTGGCGGTGACCACGGATTCGAAGACGGATTCAGCCAGCTGCTGGCCGCCGACCTGGATCGAGACTTCCACGGTCGGGCCTTCCGGTTCCAGGAAGATGGCCGGCGCATTGGGCATTTCCAGCGACAGGTCCTTGACGTAGGTGCGTTGCAGCCCGAAGCTTGGGGCTTGGCCGTTTTCGGTTTGGTTTTCTTCAGACATGGGGTTTTCCGTGCGAGATGGGGTGGGGTATCGGAATCAGGCCTGCAGCAGCGGCAACAGGCCGTTGGCGCGGTCCAGGGCGGAAAGGTCGTCGAAGCCGCCGACATGGCGCTCGTCGATGTAGATCTGCGGGACCGTGCGCCGGCCGGTGCGTTCCATCATGACGGCGCGCTGGGCGGGATCGCGGTCCACGTAGATTTTACGGATGTCCTGGACGCCGCGTTGTTTCAGCAGCATCTCGGCGCGTGTGCAGTAGGGGCACACGGTGGTGCAGTACATGGTGACTTGGGCCATCTTGGGGACTCGATCAGGATTTTTTCAGCGGCATGCCGCCTTCGGTCCAGGCGTTCAGGCCGCCGTCCAGGCAGAACGCGCGGGTGAAGCCGTGCTTGCGCAGTTGCGCCACGGCGCGGGCGCCTTCACGGCCCTGGGCATCGACGATGACCACGGGCTTGTCCTGGGACAGGGTGCCCAGGTGGGCGTCCAGCGTGTCCAGGGTGATGTTGCGCGCCTGGGGGATGTGGCCGGCCTTGAATTGCTCGGCCGGGCGGATGTCCACGAACACGCCTTGCTCGCGGTTGATCTGGTCGATGGCGTCGGTCAGGGCGATGCGCGCGTTCGAGCGCCCTTTGCTCAGGCCGGGCCACAGCAGCATGGCGCCCGACGCCAGGGCGATGAGCAGGATCCAGAGGTTGTTCTGGCTGAGTAAAAAGTCCACAGAGGTTCCTGTAACAACGGTCAAGGGAAATTGTATGCCGGGGATTATAAAATGGTCGGCAGTTTTGAACTTCGCAGGTTAACCGATCATGCACAAACTGGTCCTCATGCGCCATGGTGAAAGCCAATGGAATCTCGAAAACCGCTTCACCGGATGGACCGATGTGGACCTGACGGACACCGGCCGAGCCCAGGCGCGGCAGGCGGGCGAACTGTTGCGCGCCCAGGGATATGAATTCGATCTGGCCTTCGCGTCGGTGCTCAAGCGCGCCATCCGCACGCTCTGGATCGCCCTGGATGCGATGGATGCCATGCATACGCCGATCGGGCTGAGCTGGCGCCTGAACGAACGCCATTACGGCGCCCTGCAGGGGCTGAACAAGGCCGAGACCGCCGCCAAATACGGCGAAGCCCAGGTGCTGCAGTGGCGCCGCGCCTATGCCATCGCCCCGGAACCCCTGTCGGAAGACGATCCCCGTCACCCGCGGTTCGACGAGCGGTACCGCCGCGTGCCGGCGGACCAGCTGCCCGCCACGGAATGCCTGCGCGACACCGTCGACCGGGTGGTGCCGTTCTGGAACGATTCCATCGCGCCGGCGATCCGGTCGGGGCGGCGGGTGCTGGTGTCGGCCCACGGCAACAGTCTGCGGGCGCTGATCAAGCATCTGGACGGCGTGTCCGACGAGGACATCGTCGGACTGAATATCCCGACCGGCCAGCCGCTGGTCTACGAACTGGACGACGAACTTCGGCCCCTGCGCCACTACTACCTGGGCGACGAGGAGCAGATCCGCGCCGCCATGCAGGCGGTGGCGAATCAGGGCAAGGCAAGCCAGGCCTGATATGCGTCATGTCGGCCTGGGGCTGTTGCTGTGTCTGGCCGCGGTCTGCGCCCAGGCGCAATCTTCTTTGCAGACGCGCCAGACGCAGGCCCGCGAGGACCGGCAGGCGCTGCGCGAGCAGATCGACGCCTTGCAGAAGCGCATCGGGGCGACCGAGTCCGCCCGCCAGGACGCCACCGTCGCGCTGAAGGATTCGGAACAGGCGATTTCCGACATCAGCCGCAAGCTGGCCGATCTGGACCAGCGCCACAAGGCGCTGACCGAGACCCTGCAGCGCCTCCAGGCCGCCCGCCAGCAGCAGACCGCCGAATTCGACCGCCAGCGCAAGGCGCTGGCCGACCAGTTGCGGGCGCAGTACGCCAGCGGCCTGTCGCCCTGGACGGCCCTGCTGTCCGGCCGGGATCCCCAGGAAATCGGCCGCGAGCTGGCCTACCTGGCCTATGTGTCGCGGGCCCGGACCAAGGACCTGAAGGCCTTGCAGGACACCGTGGCGCGGCTGTCGGAACTGCAGCGGCAGACCGATGCCAGCCAGAAGGAACTGGCCGCCCTGGTGGAGGACACCCAGGCGCAGAAGCAGGCCTTGCAGACCCAGCAGGCTCAGCGCCAGGATGTTCTGGCTCAGGTGCAGTCGCGCCTGAAGGACGAACACCGGCAGGCCAAGGATCTCCAGGCCCGGGACGGGCGGCTGGGGAATCTGATCCAGTCGCTGGATGTCGAGATCGCCCGGGCGGAGGCCCGCCGCCAGGCGGCGCTCAAGGCCGCGGCCGAGCGCCGCGCCAAGGAACGGGCGGAACAGGCGCGGCGCGAACAGCAGCGCCTGAAGGCGCAGCGCGAGCAGGCGGCCCGTGAGGCGCAGCAGGTGCGCGAACAGGCCGAACGCCACGTTCGGGAATCGGCGGGGCAGGGCCTGTCCGCCGAAGAACAGGCTGCGACTCCGGCCTCCGCCCGGTCCGAGCCGCCCGCGTCGTCCCCCGCCGAGGACGAAGTCCGGGCGGTGCCCGACAAGGGCTTCGCCGGTCTGCACAAGAACCTGATCCGCCCGGTGTCAGGCGAGGTCCAGGGGCGCTTCGGCATGCAGCGTCCCGAAGGCGGCGTGTGGCGCGGCATCGTGCTGCGCGCGGCCGTAGGCACGCCGGTGCGCGCCGTGGCCTCCGGCCGGGTCGTGTATGCGCATTGGCTCAGCGGTTTCGGCAATCTGCTCATCATCGACCACGGCCAGCAGTATCTCAGCATCTATGGCTACAACCAGGCCCTGCTCAAGCAGGTGGGCGACGTGGTCTCGGCCGGGGACGTCGTCGCCCGGGTCGGCGCCACCGGAGGGCAGGTGGAACCAGGCCTGTATTTCGAGTTGCGCCATCAGGGGGCCCCGATCAATCCCCAACTATGGCTGCGGCCTTAATTTCTGTACTATGTTGAGTTTGGCGCGGGCGCATTGCGTGGCGGGCCGGTCTGACGGCAGGACACTTGTTTAGGAAACGTGCATGGGCATGCGAAAGAATCGATCATTGGGGTGGATTGCGGCAGGTTTTCTGGGAGGCATCCTGGTCAGCCTGGGCATCACGGCAGCCGCCCAGAAGGGCGAACCGCTGCCGCTCAAAAGCCTGCAGCAGTTCGCCAACGTCTATGGCGCCATCAAGTCCAGCTACGTCGAACCCGTGGCCGACCAGGTGCTGATGGACGATGCCATCAAGGGCCTGTTCGCCGATCTGGATCCGCATTCCGTCTATCTGGACGAGGAAGCCTACAAGCAGATGCAGGACATCACGCGCGGCGGCTTCGGCGGGCTGGGCATCGAAATCGGCACCCAGGACGGCATGCCCAAGGTCATCGCCCCCATCGAGGACACCCCGGCGGCGCGCGCCGGCATCCTGACCGGCGACCTGATCACGCAGATCAATGGCGAACCCACCAAGGGCATGTCCCTGAACGATGCCGTCAAGAAAATGCGCGGCGAACCGGGCACCCCCATCGACCTGACCGTCGAACGCGCCGGCAGTCCCAAGCCGCTGAAATTCCACATCGTCCGGGAAATGATCAAGACCCGCAGCGTGCGGGGCAAGATGCTGGCGCACGACATCGCCTATGTGCGCATCAGCCAGTTCCAGGACCGCACGACCACCGACCTGGTCAAGATGCTGTCTGATCTGTCCAAGAAGCAGGCGCCCAAGGGCCTGGTCCTGGATCTGCGCAACGACCCGGGCGGCCTGCTGGACGGGGCGATCGGCGTGACCTCGGCCTTCATCGATTCCGGCAAGCTGGTGGTCTCGACCAAAGGCCGCATTCCCTCGTCCAACGAAGAATTCTATGCGCGCTCCCTGAACAGCAGCCATGGCGTCGATGCCGGGGTCACGCTGCCCTCCTGGACGCGCACGGTGCCCATGGTCGTGCTGGTCAACGTCGGCTCGGCCTCGGCCTCGGAGATCGTGGCGGGCGCCCTGCAGGATTACAAGCGCGCCCAGATCATCGGCAACCGCACGTTCGGCAAGGGGTCGGTGCAATCGGTGCTGCAGCTCAGCAAGGACACCGGCATCAAGCTGACCACGGCCCGCTATTACACGCCCAATGGGCGCTCCATCCAGAATACCGGGGTGGCGCCCGACCACGTCGTCGACGACAGCGCCGCCGGCAATCTGTTCCGCATCCAGCGCGAGGTCGATCTGCAGCATCACCTGACCAACCAGGCCGCGCAGCAGACCGACAAAGACGATGAGAACGACTTCGTGCCGGGCGAAATCAAGATGTTCGAATTCGGCGGCGCCGATGACTGGCAGCTGCAGCAGGCGCTCAATGCCCTGCAGGGGCGTCCGGTGCTGAAGTCCGACCCGGCGCAGGTGCGCCAGGCGCGGGCCGCCACGGACAAGGAAAATTCGGCGAAACCGGCGCCTTCGGCCTCCAGACCGGCTCCGGCTGAAAAAAAAACCCTGAATAATGGCTCGGGCGCGGTGGAACACTACCGGATCACCCCGGAAGGGATGATCAAGGTCCAATGACGCCCGATGATCCGGCTGCGCTGGGCGATGCGCAGCTGATGCGCTACGCCCGGCACATCCTCCTGGATGAGCTGGGCATCGAAGGCCAGGAACGCCTGCTGGCTGCCCGGGTGCTGATCCTGGGGGCCGGCGGCCTGGGGTCTCCCGCCGCCCTGTATCTGGCCGCCGCGGGGGTGGGAAAGCTGCTGCTGGTCGACGACGACGCCGTCGAACTCAGCAATCTGCAGCGCCAGATCCTGCATACGATGGCGGGCCTGGGGCGGCCCAAGGCCGAATCAGGGCGCGATGCCCTGCTGGCCATCAATCCCGACATCCAGGTGCAGGCCCTGGTCGAGCGGCTGGACGAGACCCGCCTGCGCGAACTGACCGCCCAGGTCGACCTGGTGCTGGATTGCAGCGACAATTTCGCCACCCGGCATGCCATCAACCGGGCGTGCGTGGCCAACCGGGTGCCTCTGGTGTCGGGGGCCGCCATCAAGTTTTCCGGCCAGATCAGCGTCTACGATCTGCGCGACGACGCGTCCCCCTGCTACCACTGTCTGTTCCCCGAGGCCGACGACGTCGAGGAACTGCGCTGCGCCACCACCGGGGTGCTGGGGCCTCTGGTGGGCATGGTGGGCAGCGTGCAGGCCGCCGAGGCCATCAAGCTGATCGCCGGCATGGGCGAACCCCTGGTCGGGCGTCTGCTGTCGGTGGATGCCCTGCGCATGCAGTGGCACACGATCCGTTTCAGGCGCGATCCCGAGTGCCCGGTATGCGCCCGGCGTGCGCCTGCCGCAGCAGGGCGCTCAGGCGATTGACCCGCACGTCCACATAGAGATCGCGGCCGCGCTGCTGCCGCGAGAACGGCGTGCCCGGATGGTATAGATAGGCGGTGCCCAGCCCCGCCTGGCGGGCGGCCTTCAGGTTGCGCAGCGTGTCTTCCACCAGGATGATGCGGCGCGCGGGGACGTTCAGCCGGGCGACGATCTGTCGCATCAGGCCCAGCGACGGCTTGGGACGCGGCAGGCCCATGGGCATCATGTGGTCGATGGCCCACAGTCCGTCGAATTCCTGCAGCACGCCCAGCGCCTTCAGCACCCGGCGGGCATAGTGCGCAGGGGCGTTGGTCAGCACGATGCGGGTGCCGGGCAGTTCACGCAGCCGGGCCTTCAGGCCGGTTTCCGCGCGGACCAGCGCGGCGACGTCGAAATCGTGGCAGGTGGCCAGGAACTGGCGCAGGTTCACGCCGTGATGCCGCGCCAGGCCGATCGCTGTCGCGCCGTAGCGCTTCCAGTAGCGCTGCCGCAGCACGTTGGCCTGGTCGGCAGGCAGGTTCAGGGCCTGGGCGACGGCGGCGCTCATGCGCTGGTCGATCATGCCGAAAATCGCATGGGACGCGTCGTGCAGGGTGTTGTCCAGGTCGAACAGCCAGACCGGAGCGTCGGGAGGGACGGGCCGCCCCCGCCGCAGCGGGCTGGGGGCGCGTAGGGGTGACATTTAGTGCGAGCTGATCATGGTGCCGACGCCGCGGTCGGTCAGGATTTCCAGCAGCAGGCAGTGGGGGACCCGGCCGTCGATGATGTGGACCGAGTTGACGCCGTAGCGCGCGGCATCCAGGGCGGACGAGATCTTCGGCAGCATGCCGCCCGACAGCGTGCCGTCCTGGAACAGCGTGTCGATGGTCTGGGCCGAGAGGCTGCGCAGCAGTTCGCCGTTCTTGTCCAGCACGCCGGGCGTGTTGGTCAGCATGACCAGCTTTTCAGCCCCCAGGACCTCGGCCATCTTGCCGGCGACCACGTCGGCATTGATGTTGTAGGCCTGGCCGTCCTCGCCGTAGCCGATGGACGAGATGATGGGAATGAACTGATCGTCCTGCAGGGCCTTGACCACGGCCGGTTCGATGCGTTCGATGTCGCCCACGAAGCCGATGTCCAGCATCTCGCCGGGGTGCTCGGGGTCGGGCATCAGTTTCTTGCGCGCCTGGATCAGGCAGCCGTCCTTGCCGGTCAGGCCCACGGCCTTGCCGCCGGCCTCGTTGACCATCATGACGATGTCCTGCTGCACCTGGCCGCCCAGCACCCATTCGACGACTTCCATGGTTTCGGCGTCGGTGACGCGCATGCCCTGGATGAAGGTGCCTTCCTTGCCGATGCGCTTCAGGGCGCTGTTGATCTGCGGCCCGCCGCCGTGCACCACGACCGGGTTCAATCCGACCAGCTTCAGCAGCACCACGTCGTGGGCGAAGCTGCGCTGCAGGTGTTCGTCGGTCATGGCGTTGCCGCCGTATTTGATGACGACGGTCTTGCCGTGGAAGCGGCGGATGTAGGGCAGGGCCTCGGAGAGCACTTCGGCCTTGGTGGCGGCCGACAGTGCCGGGGCGGTGTCCGCAAGCGTGCTCATGAAGCCAGTGCCTTTTCCACAGTGGCCAGGAAGGCCTGTTCGTCGTAGTTGCCCAGATAGCGCTTGATGATGCGGCCCTGCTTGTCGATCAGGAAGGCCGTCGGGGTCAGGCGCACGTCGCCGAACGCCTGGGCGAGCTTGCCCTGGGCGTCGATCACCACCGGGAACGGCAGCTGGCGGGTTTCCGTGTAGTTCTTGACGTAGTTGGGCGGGTCGTACTGCATGGCCACGCCGATGGTGTCGAAGCCCCGGGACTTGAGGTCCTGGTAGTGGCGGATGGTGTCGGGCATCTGGGCGATGCAGGTGACGCAGCTGGTGGCCCAGAACTTCACCAGCACGACCTTGCCGCGCAGGTCCTGCGTGGTGACGGTCTGGCCCTGCAGATCGGTGAACGCGACGTTGGGCGCCGCCTGGGCGGAACCCTGGAATTGCCAGAGGGCAGCGCCGCCGATTGCAATCGCCGCTGCCAGGCCGAGAACGATTTTCTTCATTTCACAGGCATGGGTTGCGCGCCGCCGTCACCCGCCGCCGGCGTGGAGGCCGGTGCGGCAGTGGAGCCGGAAGCGCTGGAATCCGTGACGGGCGCCGGTTTGCCGGAATCGGTGATCAGGCTTTCCCGCGACACGAGCTGGAACAATTTTACGACTTTGTTGACCCCGGAGATACCCGAGACGACCTTGGCGGCCAGTTCGCCTTCGGTGGCGGTGACCTTGCCCATCAGGTAGACGATGCCGCGCTCGGTCGTGACCTTGATCGTGCGGAAGGGCACGTTCTCGGTCGTCATCAACTGGGTCTTGACCTTCGAGGTGATCCAGGTGTCGTTGGTGCGCACGCTGAGCGGCGTCAGGTCGCCCACGCGGATGTAGTCGTCGACTTCGCGGACCTTGGTGATGCCGCGGGCGATCTTGACGGCCTGCTGGCGGTCGGCGTCGGTGGGCACGTCGCCCACCAGCAGCAGCCGGCCGGCGTAGGCCGTGCCGACGACGCGGGCCTTGTCGCCGAAGGCCTTGTTCATTTCGCTGGAGACCCGCAATTCGATGGTCTGGTCGTCGACCTGTTCGCCGGCCGTGCGGCGGTCGGTGGCGACGACGGTCGTGGTGGCGGCCGTGCCGCCCACGACCAGCAGGCTGCAGCCGGACAGGGTGGACAGGCAGGCCAGGCCGAGCAGGCAGCGGGCCAGGGAGCGGGAGGCGGACAGGCGGTCGGGCAGAGGCATCAGAGAGGGTCTCCCAGGAGCAGGGCGTCGATGCCGTCGCACAGCGCGTGCAGCAGCAGGATGTGGACTTCCTGGATGCGCATGGTGCGATCGTGCGGGACGCACAGATGGATGTCGGTCTCGTAGAGCAGGCTGTTGATCTGGCCGCCGCCCTTGCCGGACAGGGCGATGACCTGCATTTCGCGTTCGTGGGCGGCTTCGATGGCCTTCAGGACGTTGGGAGAATTGCCGCTGGTGGAAATGGCCACCAGCACGTCGCCGGGCTGGCCCAGGGCGTTGACCTGGCGTTCGAAGACGGAGGCGAAGCTGTAGTCGTTGCCCACCGCCGTCATGATGGAGGTGTCGGTGTTCAGGGCGATGCCGGCCAGGGGCAGGCGGTCGCGCTCGAAGCGGCCCACCAGTTCGGCCACGAAGTGCTGGGCGTCGGCCGCCGAGCCGCCGTTGCCGCAGGCCAGGATGCGGGCGTTGTTGGTCAGCGCGCCGAAGAGCAGGTCCACCCCCGCCGCCAGGGCGGGGGCCAGTTCGCGGGCGCTGGCCTTGAAGGTGTCGACGGCATCATCGAAGTGCGACGTCATGCGGGAGGTCATATCCATGCGCCTGATTATCGCATGACCGCGCCGGACGGGTACGGGTGAACGTAACCGTTTTCACATCCGGAAGGCGTCCCGGATCCAGTCGATCCGGCCGTCTTCGATGCTGACCACGTCGAAGCGGCAGGGGGGCTGGACGCCTGCGAAGTGGGCGCGGCTCAGAGCGGGCAGGAAGTAGCGGGCCGCCCGGATGAGGCGGGCCTGCTTGGCGCGGTTTACACTGGCGGCGGCGCCGCCGTAGCGCCGGTCGCGGCGCTGGCGCACCTCGACGAAGACCAGGACGGGGCCGTCCCGGGCGACCAGGTCGATCTCGCCGGCCCTGCAGCGCAGGTTGCGGGCCAGCGTCGGCACGCCTCGGGCGCCCAGATGCAGGGCCGCCCGGGTTTCGGCGGCGTGTCCCCGGCGCTGCGTCGGCGACCCCGCCGCGGCGGACGCCGCCTCCGGCGTCGCCTGCGGCGCCGGCTGGCGGGCGGCGGCGCGCAGCGCCCGCTGGCGCCGTTGCCGGGCCAGGCGCTGGGCCTCTTGCGCCCGGGCGTGGGAATCGATGGACATGGGGCGGGATCATTCGGGGATAGGGATTCAGTATGATGGAAACAGACGGTCTGGACGAAGGGGCGGTGACGTGGAAACGTCTCGCCCTTCAGGTGGCGGAGCAGGCCTGGCCCGCCGCCTGCCTGTACGTGGTGGCCACACCGATCGGCAATCTGGGCGATCTCAGTCTGCGGGCCTGGGAGGCCCTGCGGCGCTGCGATGCCATCGCGGCGGAAGACACGCGCACCAGCCGGACCCTGCTGGATGCCTGGGGCATCGCCACGCCCCTGCTGGCGGCCCACCGGCACAATGAACAGCAGGCGGCCGATGCCATCGTGCAGCGCCTGGCCCAGGGGCAGCGCATCGCCCTGGTGTCCGACGCGGGCGCGCCGGCCGTCAGCGACCCCGGCGCCCGCATCGTCCGCCAGGTGCGGGCGGCGGGCTATCGGGTCATGCCCCTGCCGGGCCCCAGCGCCGTAATCACCGCCCTGATGGCCAGCGGCGCCACCCGCGATGACGAGCCCGGCTTCGCGTTCGCCGGCTTTCTGCCGTCCAAGGCCCAGGCGCGCCGCAAATGGCTGGCGCGCTGGCTGGACTGGCCCGTGCCGGTGGTGATGTTCGAGACCCCTCATCGCCTGCAGGCGGCCCTGGCCGACCTGTGCGAACTGGCGGGGGAACATCGCGTGCTGACGGTGGCGCGCGAGCTGAGCAAGCGGTTCGAGGAAATCAGCACCCAGCCCCTGGGGCGGGTGCTGGACTGGCTGGCGCAGGACCCCCATCGCGGTCAGGGGGAATTCGTGCTGGTGCTGCATGCGCCCGAACAGGCCGCCGAGATGCGGGAAGAAGACCTGTCCGCGGACCAGGAACGGCTGATGCGGGCGCTGCTGGCGGAATTGTCCGTGCGCGATGCGGCGCGGATCGGGGCGGCGGCCACCGGGGCGCCGCGCGACCGCCTATATGCCTGGGCGCTGCGTCAAAGCCCCTGATCCATGGCGATGACGGGGCTCAGCCCGGCCGATGCCGACAGGGTGCTGGCGGTCTGGTGGGCCTGGTCGCGGGACGGGAACGGACCCATGCGGACTTTATAGAGCGGCGGTTGATAGCTGACGGATGCCCGGCCCAGGCCCTGGTCCATTTGCGCGTTGACGCGTTGCGCCAGGGCCTGTGCGTTGTCCTCGGAGGAAAACGCCCCGAACTGCAGGTAGATGCCTCCGCCGGTCGGGGATGCCGGCGCCATGGCGGCGGGCATGGGCGTCGGCGCCGGCAGGGGCGCCGGTGCGGGCGAGGGCGGCGGCGCGCGGACCGGGCTGGCTTGCGTCCGCGCCGGTTCGGCCGTTGGCGCGGCCGAGGCCATCAGCGGGGCGCCGGGGTAGCGTCCGGCGCGGATGTCCGCATTGGTGATGGCCTGGACCGTCACGCGGCCGCTGCCCGGGCCGATCAGGCCCAGCTTGGCGGCGGCCACGTAGGACAGGTCGATGATGCGCCCCGTGTGGAAGGGGCCCCGGTCGTTGATGCGCACGATGACGGACCGCCCGTTGGCGCGGTTGGTGACCCGGGCGTAGCTGGGGATCGGCAGCGTCGGGTGGGCCGCCGTCATGGCGTACATGTCGTAGGTTTCGCCGTTGGCGGTCTTTTCCCCGTGGAACTTGCGGCCGTACCACGAGGCGATGCCTTCCTGGCGGTAGGGCTGGTCTTCGCCGATGGGGACGTACTGCACGCCGAAGACTTCGTAGGGCCGGAAGTTGGCCGGGGCGTGGCGTTCGAGGCGCGGCACGGCATCTGGAATCGAGGCGATGTCGGCCGGGATGTCGCTGCCGGGACCGTCGTCCTTGTAGTAGCCGCCGGACCGGGACGCGCATCCCGCCAGCACCGCCAGCAGCACGCACAGGCCGCCCATCAGCAGGGCCCGCAGGGCGGCGGGCCGGCGGACGGAGGCGGCGGGAGCGTCTGGCAGGGCGTGGATCATGGAATCGGAGTGTGCAGCATCGGGTTGCGGTGGCGCACCAGCAGGGGCGAATGGTCGGCGAAGCGCCGGGCCAGCTGTTCGGTGACGTAGACCGAGCGGTGCTGCCCGCCGGTGCAGCCGATGGCGACCGTCAGGTAGTTGCGCGTGTCCTGCATGTACAGCGGCAGCCATTTGCGGATGAAGTTCGAGATGTCCTCGATCATGGCGTCGACGCTGCCGAACTGGGCCAGCCAGGCGGCGACCGGTTCGTCGCGCCCGGTCAGGGGGCGCAGCTGGGGGTCGTAGTGGGGGTTGGGCAGGCAGCGCACGTCGAAGACCAGGTCCGCATCGTGCGGCACGCCGCGCTTGTAGGCGAAGGACTCGAAGGTCAGGATGACCGAGGCCCGGTCCACCTGAACCAGATTGCGGACCCAGCTGCGCAGCTGGCCGGGCGTCAGGTCGGACGTGTCGATGACGTGTTCCTGGTGGCGCAGGGGCGCCAGCAGTTCCCGCTCGCGGCTGATGCATTCCTGCAGCGAGGCGTCCAGGCCTTCCTGCCGCAGCCGGTCAGTCAGGGGGTGGCGGCGGCGGGATTCCGAGTACCGCTGCATCAGGGTGTGGTCGTCGGCATCCAGGAAGATGACGTGCAGGGCCATGCCCATCGCCCGCAGGCTGGTCAGGATGCCGGGCAGTTCGTCCAGGTCGCCCGGGGTGCGCACGTCGATGGAGACGGCCACCCGTTCCAGGCCGCTGTCCTGGGTGCTGGCGATGAATTCGTGCAGGAAGCGGACGGGCAGATTGTCGATGCAGGTGTAGCCGGTGTCTTCCAACATGCGCAGGGCCACGGATTTCCCCGACCCCGAAATGCCGGTGATGAGGACGATGTTCAGCATCGGGCGCCTCGGCGTTCCGGTCGTGCCGGGCGACAGGGAGGAGAAGGCGGCGTCACGGGCGTTTCTCCCGGGTGCTTTCCATGATGGCCAGGGCCTGGCGTTCGATGAATTCGCCCATGGTGTCGATGCCGCGCAGGCTGAGGATGGTGTTGCGCACGGCCGCCTCGACCAGCACGGCCAGGTTGCGGCCCGCCGCCACCTGCAGCATGACGCGCCGGATGGGGATGCCCAGGATGTCCTGGTATTCGTCCTGCATGGGCAGCCGTTCGAAGTTGTCGGGCGTCATGCGCACCAGGTGCACGATGAGCTTGATCTTCATCTTGCGGCGCACGGATGTCTCGCCGAAGATGGTGCGGATGTCCAGCAGGCCCAGGCCGCGGACTTCCAGCAGGTTCTGCAGCAGCGAGGGGCATTGGCCCTCGACGAAATTGGGGGCGGTGCGCGACAGTTCGACCGCGTCGTCGGCCACCAGGCCGTGGCCGCGTGAAATCAGTTCCAGGGCCAGTTCGCTTTTTCCCAGCCCCGATTCGCCGGTGATCAGCACCCCCAGGCCCAGCACGTCCATGAAGACGCCGTGCACCGTGGTCTTGGGAGCGATGCGCTTGCCCAGGTAGATGCGCAGCAGATCGATCAGGTGGGCCGCGTCGGTGGCGGTGCCCACCAGGGGGATGGCCTGTTCCTGGCAGAAGGCCTGCAGGTCGTCGGGCGGCACCGTGCCTCCGGCCATGACGATGGCCGGGACGCCGCCCGCGACCAGGTCTTCCAGGTGGTGACGGCGGCGTTTGGGGTCCAGGCGCCTGTAATAGGAGATTTCCTCGGCGCCGAAGACCTGGATGCGGCTGGGGTGGATCAGGTTCAGGTGGCCGACCAGGTCGGCGGCGGCCTCCCGGGTGTCCGGAATGGGGCGGTTGGCGGCGGCGTCCTGCCCCGCTAGCCAGGTGAAGCTGATTTTGTCGGCATTGTCACGAATCAGCTCTTGGATGGTCAGCATGGTCGGTGGTCGGGGACTGGGCGCCGTTCAGGATGAGTTGGTGGATCTGCTGCGGGTCCGTGGACTGGGCCAGCGTCTGGCGCACCTGGGCGTCGGACAGCAGGCGGGCGATGCCGGCCAGCAGGTCCAGATGGGTCTGGGTGGCGGCTTCGGGCATCAACAGGAAGAACAGGAGCCGCGCGGTGCGTCCGTCGTTGGCATCGAAGCGGATGGAGCTGGCCAGCCGGATGAAGGCCGCGTGCGGTTCGCGCAGGTCTTTCAGCCGCCCGTGGGGGATGGCGACGTCGTGTCCCAGGGCCGTGGAGCCCAGGCGTTCGCGCGCCAGCAGACTGTGGAAGACCGACATGCGGGCCACGCCCTGGTGGTTCTCAAACAGCAGGCCGGCGTGTTCGAAGGCACGTTTCTTGCTGGTGGCCGCCAGATCCAGGACGATGTTGCCAGGCGGCAGGATGCGGGAACTGAGGTTCATGGCGACATTATAGGTGCCAGACGCCCCCGGACATCAACATGGCCCCGGAGCAACGCTGCGAGGCCATGGAGTCAATGACGGCCGGATCGAGCCAGCCGGTCAGGATGCTTATTCAGCGTGGATTTCCTGACGTTTCGGGGGTTCGTGCGCGTAGGTTTGAGCCTTGGATTTGTATTTGATCACCTGGCGGTCGACTTTGTCGACCAGCAGGTCGATGGCCGCGTACAGATTGTCATCCGAGGCTTCGCAGTGCAGGTCCTTGCCGCGCAGGCGCATGGTGATTTCGGCCGTGTGCTTGAGCGGTTCGATGGAGAGCATGACCTGGGTATCGATGACCTGATCGAAGTGCCGCAGGACGCGAGCCGTCTTGGTGTGGACGTATTCGCGGATGGCGGGGGTGATTTCCAGATGACGACCGGTGATTGTCAGGCTCATAGTGCAGGCTCCTTGCGGAAAAAGACAGGGGCGGTTCGGTGAAGAACCGGTGATGTGGGGAATCGGCCTCCTTTTCTGACAGATTGATGACAGGCCCAGTGTACCGGTTGGCAAAAAGACAGCAAGAGGGGCAAAAAGGGGTAAGATAGCTGGATTGGTCGCGGGGCGATTGTCCCGTGGCGCACAAGAAAATCGCCCCTGCATGCAGGGGCGATTCGTTTTCGGGCGGCGGCCGGCGTTGCGGGGCCAGCTGCGCGGCGGCTACATGCGGAAGTTCTTGCCCAGGTACACCTGGCGCACGGCCTCGTTGTCGACGATCTCGTTGGGGTGCCCGCTGGTCAGCACCCGGCCTTCGCTGATGATGTAGGCCCGGTCGCAGATGCCCAGGGTTTCGCGCACGTTGTGGTCGGTGATCAGGACGCCGATATTGCGCCCGCGCAGGAACTGCACGATGCGCTGGATCTCGATGACGGCGATCGGGTCGACCCCGGCGAAGGGTTCGTCCAGCAGGATGAATCGCGGGTGCGTGGCCAGGGCGCGGGCGATTTCCACCCGGCGACGTTCCCCGCCGGACAGCGACAGCGCCATGTTGCGGCGGATGTGTTCGATCTGCAGTTCGTCGATCAGGGATTCAAGGTGTTCCTCGATCGCGTGGGACGACAGGGCGTGGCCGTGCGCGTCGCGCTGCAGTTCCAGCACGGCGCGGATGTTCTGTTCCACGGTCAGGCGGCGGAAGACGGAGGCGTCCTGGGGCAGGTACGACAGCCCCAGCCGGGCGCGCTTGTGCATGGGCACGCCCGTGACGTCGTGGTGGTCGATGGCGATGCGGCCGGTGTCGGCCGGGATCAGGCCGACGATCATGTAGAAGCTGGTGGTCTTTCCCGCGCCGTTGGGGCCCAGCAGGCCGACGACTTCGCCGCTGTCGACGGACAGGGAAACGTCCTGGACGACCGTGCGCCGGCCGAAGGTCTTGCCCAGGCCGATGGCCTGAAGGCAGCCGCTGCCGCGCGGGGGTTCGGAAGATGAATGTACGATGGCGGACATGGGATTCAGGCTGTTACGAGCGCCCGGCGGAGCGCCCGGCGCGGCACTTGGCGATGGCCTGGTCGATGCGGGATTGCGGCTGGGCCAGCGAACGGACGCGTCCGCCCGCCGCGGCGGAGTTCTTGCCGCCGAAGGCTTCGTAGGTGCCGGTCTTGTCGTGGTAGATGATCTTGGCGCCGCGGACGTTGTCGAACATCTGGCCGCAGATCTGGCGCGTCACGGTGGCCTGGCCGGTCAGGGTGATGTCGCCGGCCTGCCCGACGTAGTCCGCCTGCTGGCCGGTGGCGATGAGGGTTTCGAATTTTTCCGGGTTTTCCTGGCGGATGGTGACGATGCCGCTCTTGTCCGCCGTGGCGGTGCCGAACTGGTTGCCCTGCGCGTCTTCGTGGGTGACGAGCTTGTCAGCCCGCAGGGTCATGGCGCCCCGGGTCAGGACCACGTTGCCGGTGAAGGTGCTGGTCTTGCTGACGTCGTCGTAATGCAGCGTGTCGGATAGGATGACGGTGTCGGGTTCCGCCGCTTTGGAGTCCGCCGCCTTGTTCTGGGCGGACGCCGCCTGGACGGACAGGGCCAGGCAACAGGCTGCCGACGCGGCAAGCAGGGCTGGAGGCAAGGTTTTCATGGTTGTGGAGCCTTTTTGGGTCCGGCATTGCGGGCCGCCTGATCTTCGCCGGAAATCTTGACGTCGCTGGCGGCATTGACCGTCAGCTGGCGGGTGCGGTTATCGTAGCGCATCCCCTGGCCGCGCATCGTGGAATTGCCGTTGATGACCAGCGCCGGGCGGTCAGTGTAGACCAGGTCCCGATTGGGCTCGATGGTCAGCTGGTCGCTGCGCACGTCCAGCAGCTTGTGGCTGGCGTCGGGCAGCCGTTTCAGGTGGGCGTTGCCGTTCAGGACGATGCGCTCGCCATGCTGGTCCATGGTGCCCATGTCGGCGGTGCCGATGGTGGTGGGCGAATCGGGCTGGTGGCCGACCGCGCGGGGCGCCGTGATGTCGTAGCTGTCGGTGTCGGGGAAGTGTTCCATCGCGCTGCCTTCCAGGCGGTTGATGGCGTGTCCCTGCGGATCCGTGCGCACCATCACGAAGGCGCTGGACCAGGAATCGCGTTCGTGGGTCATGCGCCGGGGCGGGTCGACCTGGATGGACCGCAGGGCGTAGTCGGACGCCCACCAGGTGCCCAGCACCAGCAGGCCCAGCAGCAGAATGGCGACCAGGCTGGGCAGCCGGTCCTTCATTGGATGGCCCCGCCCAGGGTGGATAGGGATGCCGTGAAGCAGGCGCCCAGGCGCCCCTGGGCCGCCAGGATCAGGTCGCAGCATTCGCGCACGGCGCCCCGTCCGCCGGGCAGGCCCGTGACCCAGTGGGCCGCCTGGCCGACGTAGAACGGCGCATTGGGCACGCTGACGGCGAAGCCCACGCGCCGCAGCACGGGCAGATCGATGATGTCGTCGCCCATGTAGCCCACGGCGCCCAGCCCCAGCCCCGCGTCGCGGGCCAGTTCTTCGACCGTGGTGATCTTGTCGTGGACGCCTTGCAGGGCGGGCGAGATGCCGAGTTCGGCGGCGCGGCGGGCGGTGATGGCGCTTTTGCGGCCGCTGACCCAGGCCACGCGGATTCCCTGTTCGCGCAGCAGCCGCAGGCCGTGGCCGTCCAGGGCGTTGAAGGGCTTGACGGCTTCGCCGTGTTCGCCGTACCAGAGGCTGCCGTCCGTCAGGATGCCGTCCACGTCGAAGACCATCAGGCGCACGGCGCTGGCGCGGCCGCGGACGTCCGCCGTCACGCGCGCCAGGATCTGGGCTTCGGCGGGGTGGGAGAAACCGGGCAGTTCGTTCATCAGATCACCTTGGCGGCCAGGAGGTCGTGCATGTGCAAAGCACCCAATAATAGCCCGTCGGCGTCCAGCACCAGCATCTGATTGAGTTTGTGGGCGTCCATAATGGTCGCGGCCTCGATGGCCGGAGCGGAGGCGGCGATGGTCCGGGGGTGGCTGCTCATGCCGGCCGACACGGTCAGCGCGCGGATGTCGCCGTGCTGGGCGATCATGCGGCGCAGGTCGCCGTCCGTGAAGATGCCCACGGGACGGTCCTGGTCCAGCACGATGGTCATGCCCATGCCTTTCGCGGACATTTCCGTCAGCGCGTCGGGAATCAGCGTGTCTGGCGCCACGCGCGGCAGGGCGGCGCCGCTGCGCATGATGTCGGCCACGGAAGTCAGCAGGCGGCGGCCCAGCGCCCCGCCCGGATGGGAGCGGGCGAAGTCGTCGCGGCTGAAACCCCGGGCTTCCATGCAGGCGACGGCGATGGCGTCGCCCAGCACCAGCGCCGCCGTCGTGCTGGCCGTCGGCGCCAGATGCAGCGGGCAGGCCTCGTGTTCGACGGCCGCGTCCAGGGCCAGATCGGCGTTGCGCGCCAGTTCGGAATCATCGTGGCCCGTCATGGCGATGATGCGCGTGCCCATGCGCTTGGCCACGGAAATGATGGTGATCAGTTCCTGGGCCGAGCCGGAGTAGGAGATCGCCAGCAGGATGTCCTGGCCGGTCAGCATGCCCAGGTCGCCGTGGATGGCTTCGGCGGCGTGCATGAAGAACGCCGGCGTGCCGGTCGAGGCCAGCGTGGCGGCGATCTTGCGGGCGATGTGGCCCGATTTGCCGATGCCCGTGACGACCACGCGCCCCGAGCAGTCCAGGATCAGCCGCACCGCCTGTTCGAAGCGCCCATCGAGGCGTCCCTGCAGGGCCTGCAGGGCCTGGATCTCGATGTCGAAGGTACGAACCGCGCTCTGGCGCAGGGCGTCCGGGGTGATCTGGGGTTGAATGTG
The DNA here is from genome assembly GCF_937988725.1 of uncultured Castellaniella sp. GTDB lineage: Bacteria > Pseudomonadota > Gammaproteobacteria > Burkholderiales > Burkholderiaceae_B > Castellaniella. Next base: position 311,183 of record NZ_CALKHS010000003.1, read on the forward strand.
CATCCGTCGATTTTACTGTGAAAGATGTGGGGGCTTGTTAAACTGTCGCCGCCTTGCTTTCTATCAGGATGATGCCATGCAAACCGATCCGGCCCAGTACATCCGCGACACGATCCGGACCGTGCCCGACTGGCCGAAACCGGGTGTCCAGTTTCGTGACATCACGCCCGTGCTGCAGGACCCCCGTTCGTTCCGGGTCCTGATCGACCTGTTCGTCTACCGCTACATGCGTCAGCGCCTGGACCTGGTCGCGGGCGTGGACGCGCGCGGCTTCATCGTCGGGTCCGTCCTGGCCTACGAATTGAACCTGGGCTTCGTGCCCGTGCGCAAGCAGGGCAAGCTGCCCTACCGCACCGTGGCGGAAGAATACGCCCTGGAATACGGCAACGCCACCGTGGAAATGCACACGGATTCCGTGCGCCCCGGCCAGCGGGTCCTGCTGATCGACGACCTGATCGCCACCGGCGGCACCATGCTGGCGGCGTCCCGCCTGCTGCAGCGTTTGGGCGCCAACGTCGCCGAAGCAGCCGCCATCATCGACCTGCCCGAGCTGGGCGGCTCCAAGGCCGTCCGCGATTCGGGCCTGCCCGTCTACACCGTCTGCGAATTCGAGACTGGCCCCGAGGCCTGATAGGCCCAAATACCCGCCAAATCCCGCCGTCGTCGGTTCTGCGCTGCGCAGAACCGCCCACCGCAGCAACAGCCCCTTTAGACCAGCACCCGCTCGATCCCGCCGGAATTGGCCGCCTTCACATAGTCCGGCATCCAGTTTTCCCCCAGCAGGTGCTTGGCCATCTCCACCACGATGTAGTCGGCCGACAGCCCCGTGTCCTGTTCGTAGCGGGCCAGGCCCTGCAGACAGGACGGGCAGGACGTCACCATCTTCACTTCGCCCTGGAAACCGTCCGCGCGGATCGCCGCCGTGTTCTTCGCCAGTTCTTCCTGTTTGCGAAACCGGATCTGCGTCGAAATATCGGGCCGCGACACCGCCAGCGTGCCCGATTCCCCGCAACAGCGGTCCGTCTTGATGGCGTTCGATTCGCCCAGCAGCGACTTCACCGTCTTCATCGGATCCTGCTGCTTCATCGGCGTGTGACAGGGATCGTGATAGATGTAGCGCACCCCCTGCACCCCCGCGATGTCCACGCCCTTTTCCAGCAGGTATTCGTGGATGTCGATCAGCCGGCAACCCGGGAAGATCTTGTCGAATTCATAGCTTTCCAGCTGGTCGTAGCAGGTGCCGCAGCTGACCACCACCGTCTTGATGTCCAGGTAGTTCAGCGTCGTCGCCATGCGGTGGAACAGCACCCGGTTGTCCGTCACCATCTGTTCGGCCTTTTCGGCCAGGCCGTTGCCGCGCTGCGGGTAGCCGCAGCACAGGTAGCCCGGCGGCAGCACCGTCTGCACCCCCACGTGCCACAGCATCGCCTGGGTCGCCAGGCCCACTTGGGAAAACAGGCGTTCCGACCCGCAGCCCGGGAAATAGAACACGGCTTCGCTGTCGGGGGCGGTGGCCGCCGGATTGCGGATGATGGGGACGATGTTCGGGTCTTCGATGTCCAGCAGCTTGCGGGCGGTCTGCTTGGGCAGGCCGCCGGGCATCTTCTTGTTGATGAAGTGGATCACCTGTTCGCGCACCGGCGCCTTGCCCACCGTGGCCGGCGGGTGCGCCACCTGCTTCTTCGCCACCGGGGCCAGCAGATCGTGGGCCAGGCGCTGCGCCTTGTAGCCCATGTCGATCATGGCCGTGCGGGTCGCCTTGATCACGCGCGGGTCCTTCGCGTTCAGGAAGAACATGGAGGCCGCCGTGCCGGGATTGAAGGACTTCTTTCCCATGCGCCTCAGCAGGGCGCGCATTTCCATGGACACGTCGCCGAAGTCGATGTCCACCGGACAGGGGTTGTAGCACTTGTGGCAGAGCGTGCAGTGATCGCCCACGTCCTCGAATTCTTCCCAGTGGCGGATGCTGACGCCGCGCCGGGTCTGTTCCTCGTACAGGAAGGCCTCGATCAGCAGGGACGTCGCCAGGATCTTGTTGCGCGGCGAATACAGCAGGTTGGCGCGCGGCACGTGCGTGGCGCACACGGGCTTGCACTTGCCGCAGCGCAGGCAGTCCTTGATGGCATTGGAGATCGCGCCGATTTCGCTGCGCTGCATGATCAGCGATTCGTAGCCCAGCAGGTTGAAGCTGGGCGTCCAGGCGCGGGACAGGTCGGCGCCGGGCATCAGCTTGCCCGCGTTGAAGTGTCCGTGCGGATCGATGCGCCGCTTGTAATCCTGGAAGGGGCCCAGCTCGGCCTCGGTCAGGAACTCGAATTTCGTCAGGCCGATGCCGTGCTCGCCCGAAATCACGCCGTCCAGGCCGCGGGCGATGCCCATGATGCGCGCCACGGCCTGGTTGGCCTCGCGCAGCATCTCGTAGTCGTCCGAATTGACCGGGATGTTGGTGTGCACGTTGCCGTCGCCGGCGTGCATGTGCAGGGCGACGAAGACCCGGCTCTTCAGGATGCGGTCATGCGTGGCCTGCAGGCCGGCCAGGACGGCGGCGCATTCCGCGCCGGCGAAGTGGCGTTCCATGGCGCCCCGGATGTCGGCCTTCCAGGAGATGCGCAGCGTATGGTCCTGGATGATGTCCACGATGCGGCTGTCGGGCTGCGCGGCCAGGCGTTCCCCCAGGGCGGGCAGCAGGGGTTCCAGGCCCAGGGAGGACAGGGTGCCCAGGTGGTCGGCCAGGGGCGCGTCCAGATTGTCCAGCAGCCAGGCCCAGCGCAGGCGCACGGCGGCCAGCGTGTCCAGGGCGTCGTGGCGCCGGGTGGACAGGATGAATTCGCGGGTGTGCTCGGCGTCGTCAGGGTCTTCCGCCTTGCCGACGGGCAGGTCCCCCTGCAGATAGCCTTCCAGGGCGTCGATCAGGCGCAGCTTGTTGCGCGTGGACAGCTCGATGTTGATGCGCTCGATGGCGTCCGTGTATTCGCCCATGCGCGGCAGCGGAATCACGACGTCTTCATTGATCTTGAAGGCGTTGGTGTGGCGGGAGATCGCGGCCGTGCGGGCGCGGTCCAGCCAGAATTTCTTGCGGGATTCCGGGCTGACGGCGATGAAGCCTTCCCCGTGGCGCGAATTGGCGATGCGCACGACTTCGCTGGCGGCCAGGGCCACCGCGTGTTCGTCGTCGCCCACGATGTCGCCGATCAGCACCATCTTGGGCAGGATGCCGCGCTTGCTCTTGGTGGCGTAGCCCACGGCCCGCAGGTAGCGTTCGTCCAGATGCTCCAGGCCGGCCAGGATGGCGCCGGCGGCGCGGCCGTCCGTGTCCAGGTAGTGCTTGACTTCGACGATGGACGGCACGGCGTGGCGGGCCTGGCCGAAGAATTCCATGCAGACCGTGCGCGTATGGGCGGGCATGCGGTGCAGGATCCAGCGCGCGGCTGTGATCAGCCCGTCGCAGCCTTCCTTCTGCACGCCCGGCAGGCCGGCCAGGAACTTGTCGGTCACGTCCTTGCCCAGGCCGGCCTTGCGAAAGCGCCGCCCTTCGATGGACAGGATCTCCGTCTTCAGCAGTGTCTGGCCGGGGGCCTTGCCGCCGTCGAACCATTTCAGTTCGAAGCGGGCCTGCTCGACGTCGTGGATCTTGCCCAGATTGTGGTCCAGGCGGGTGACTTCCAGCCAGTCGCCCTGGGGATCGACCATGCGCCACCAGGCCAGATTGTCCAGCGCCGTGCCCCATAGCACGGCTTTCTTGCCGCCCGCGTTCATGGCCACGTTTCCGCCCACGCAGGAGGCGTCCGCCGAGGTCGGATCCACCGCGAAGACGCGGCCCGCGGCCTCGGCGGCCTCGGCCACGCGGCGCGTGACGACGCCGGCGCCGGTCAGGATGGTGTGCACGGGCTGTTCCACGCCAGGCAGTGCGATGGCTTCGACGGCGCCGATGGCATCCAGTTTTTCGGTGTTGATCACCGCCGAGCGCCAGGTCAGCGGGATCGCGCCGCCCGTGTAGCCGGTGCCGCCGCCGCGCGGCACGATGGTCAGGCCCAGGCGGATGCAGGCCCGCACCAGGGCGGCGATTTCATCTTCCGTGTCGGGCATCAGCACGACGAAGGGGTATTCCACGCGCCAGTCGGTGGCGTCGGTGACGTGGGACACCCGTGACAGGCCGTCGAAGCGGATGTTGTCGCGCTTGGTCAGGCGCGACAGCTGCTTGAGGGCGTCGTGACGCAGTTTCTCGACCGCGACGAAGCCTTCCTCGAACGTGGCGACCGCGCCTCGGGCCGCCGCCAGCAGCTGCTGGACCTGGGCGTCGCGCACCCCGTGGTCGTCGTCGCGGCGCTGGTCGATTTCGTTCAGGCGGTGATTCAGGGCCTCGACCAGCTGGTGCCGGCGTTTCGGGTTGTCCAGCAGGTCGTCCTGCAGGTAGGGGTTGCGCTGCACCACCCAGATGTCGCCCAGCACCTCGAACAGCATCCGCGCCGACCGGCCCGTGCGCCGCTGGCCGCGCAGTTCGGACAGCAGCCGCCAGGCCGGTTCGCCCAGCAGGCGGCAGACGATCTCGCGGTCCGACCAGGACGTGTAGTTGTAGGGGATTTCACGCAGGCGGGGCGCCTGAGCGGGTTCGAGCAGTTCGGGGGCGACGTGGGCGTTCATGGGGGCATCGTGAAGATAGTGCCCCGGTGGGAGCCAGGGGCAATCTCTTAGTGTAATGGCAAAATCCCCGGCATCCGACGGTCCGATCCTCAAGGAGGCGGCAGATGGATGCTGAAACGGGATCCGCGCCCCGGTTCGCTGGCGCAACTGGCCTGCCCGCCGTGGCGTTGGGCGACCGCCTGGACGAATGCCAGCCCCAGCCCGTTGCCGGCCGGTTTCTTGCCGTCTCCGGCCGCGCGCCAGAACCGGGTGAAAAGATGGGGGATCTGGTCCGGCCCGATGCCGGGGCCCGCGTCCTGGACGTGGATGCGCCAGGCCGATGCGTCCCGCTCGATGACGCATCGCACTTCCGTGCCTTCGAAGCTGTACTGGATGGCGTTGTCCAGCAGGTTGCCGATGGCCCGGCGCATCAGTTCGATGTCGATGTCGATGGTGTCTTCGTGGTCGGAGGGGTCGAAGCGCAGCGTGATGCGGCGCTGCGCCGCCTGCGACCAGCGCTGGTCGCAGCAGTCCTGGACCAGGTCGTCCAGCAGGCAGGGGTGTTTGCGCAGGGGGGCGGATTCGGCGCGGGCCAGCTGGACGAAATTGTCCACCAGGCGCAGGGTCGCGTGGGTCTGCTGCTCGATGTGGGCCAGGGTGCCGGACTCCGTCCATTGCTCCGGGGCCTGACGGCGCAGTTCGATGGCGGCCAGGATGGCGTTTTGCGGGGATCTCATGTCGTGGGAAATGAATCCCAGAGTGTCCTGCTGATCCCGGGCGGCCGCTTTCAGGCGGGATACGGCCTGATGCAGGCGGGCGGCGCGTTCCGGCAGAGTGTCGGGGCCGGTTCCCCGGGCGGCCTGCGCCGGATTCCGTCTGGGGTGGATCTGCAGACGTTCCAGTTCCCGGTCGATGTGTTGCAGAGATGCCTCCTGGATGCGCCAGGTCCACAGGGGGTACGCCAGGAGAATCGCCACCAGCAGGCCCGCGGGCGGGATCCAGAGTCCGCCCTGGGCCAGCAGCCAGGCGTCCGCCGACAGGAAACCCAGCAGGGCGGCCAGCGCGCCCGCCAGGCCGTGGCGGGGGGACAGCCGGCGCAGCCCGAGGCAGACCAGCCACAGGACGCACAGGGACGCCAGGATGGTGACCCAGGGCGGCGCGATGCGGATCCACAGGGACTGCTTCAGGTTCTGGATGCTGTCGGCCAGGACCTCCACCCCGGTGGTCAGGCCGCTGCCCATCGCGGTGGGCAACTGATCGCCCAGTCCGGAGGCCCATGCGCCGATCAGGACGATCCGGTTCTCGAAGGCCGATTCGGGAACTTCGCCGCGCAGGACGGCTGCATAGGGGTAGCGGACGAAGGTCCTGGCCGGATCGATGAACTGCAGATGGGATGGCCTGTCGTCTGGCCGTTCGGTCGCGGCGTCCAGGCCGGCCACCCGCGCCAGGGCCACGCTGAGATGGGGCAGGCGCGCGCCCTGGCTGGTCGTGCGCCACAGCTGGATGGCGCGCAGGCGTCCGTCGGGATCGGCTTGCGCGTCGATGCGGCCGATGGCGGCGGCCGCGTCCGCGAGCACCGGCAGGGGGCGGATGACGTGCCGGCCTTCCGGACCCAGCACCTCGGGCAGCACGACACGCCTATGGGCGGCGATGGCGGCGGCCAGCAGGGCGTCGTCCCCGGGGTAGGCGAGGCGGGAATCCGACAGGATCAGGTCCAGGACGACCGCCCGCGCCAGGCGCAGATGCGGCAGCAGCGCGGCGTGCGTGGCCCGCCGCCAGGGCCAGTAGCCCAGCGCCTCGATGCTGGCGTCGTCGATGGTGATCACCACGATGTCGCGATCGGCCGCCGGGCGCGGCGTGAGCTGCATGCTCAGGTCGTAGGCCTGCTGGTTGATGTCGCGCAGCACAGGAAGCCGGCCCCAGATCGAAAGAGCGGCGATCAGCAGCGACAGCGCCAGCGCCAGGCCCAGCCATTCCGCCCGCAGCCGGCGTTGCAGGCCGGTCGGGTAGGCGTCGGACGGCCGGGACATGCCTCAGTCGCCGCCCACGCGGATCGGCGCGCCGCTGCCGTCCAGCACCGCGCTTCCGTCCGAACTGGCGAGGCCGGGCAGGAGCCGGATGCTCAGCATCGCATCGCTGCCTTCGATGCCCAGGGCATCGATCGCGCGCACGAAGACGTAGCGCAAGCCGGTTCCCGTCATGGCGAGCGCGGCGCTGCTTTGCGCCGTGAGCCGGCTGGATTCCAGCCGGGTTCCGCCATCGTCCAGCGCAACCTGGACCCGGTAGGACGCGGCGCCGGGCACCGGCGCCCACGTCAGCAGGGACGCGCCCGGCGCGAGCGGCCGCAGCGTCGGGGCGGGGAGCAGGGTCTGGACGCCCAGCAGGGCGCCCGTGGCGTCGTAAGCGGCCCCGTGAGCCTGCGCCAGCCGCTGCTCGGCCTGGTCGGGATTGCGAATCGCGGCTTCTCCGTGCAGGACTTCGTGGCGGGACCCCGATCCGCCCGTGTGGACGCGCAGCTGCGTGCCGCGCACGCCGGTCACGGTGGCGGGCGTACGGATCTCGAAGCGGCCCACGCCGGTGTCGTCGGGCGCCACGGAGGACTCCACGCTGCCGCGCGGCAGATCCAGCACCGTGTCCGTGAGGCCGGCGCCGTCGAAAGTCTGGAGATTGCGGATCCGGACTTCGCTGTCGGGCGCGATGGTGAGCAGGCTGTGATCTTCCAGCGACAGCGTGGCGGAGCCCCGGCCGCTGCGCAGGACGTCGCCGGTTTCCAGCGTGTCGCCGACCCGCAGGGCTTTCCCGTCCCGGGTCACCGACCCGTGGATGTAGGTCACCGTGGCCCGGGCCGGCAGCCGGGGGATGAGGGCCAGCGGTATGCGCAGGACCTTGGCGACGGGCAGTTGGTGGGGGTCCGCGATCCGGTTCACGTTCTGCAGCGCGCGCCAGTTGTCGGGGTCCCGGGTGTAGCGCCGCGCCAGCGCTTCCAGCGTATCGCCCGGTTCGACCCGGTAGAGGAAGTCGTCGCCCTGGGCGCCCAGCGGCCGGGCCTGCGCGGCGGCGCCGGCAAGCAGCAGCGCCAGGCCGGCGCCCAGCAGGGGCAGACGGGACGGGGCGCGGGAAAACGCGGTGAAAAGAGGCAGGGATGTCGTCATGGAGTGGTCGTCGGTTTTTGTTCGTCCAGCAGTTCGAGCCGGTAGCCCAGCGCGTAGGATGCGCTCAGCAGCGCGCCGGAGGCCGGGCCGAGCTGGAGTTTTTTTCGGATATTGGACAAGTGCGTGTCCAGCGTGCGGGACGTGCTGGGAATCTCCCGATTCCAGATCAGGGCGCTCAGGTCGTCGCGGGAGAACAGCCGCCAGGGATGCCGCAGAAACAGGGCGGCCAGTTCGAATTCCTTGGGGGTCATGCGGATGATCTCGCCGCGCAGCTCGATGTGCCGGGCGATGGTGTCGACCGAGAACTCGCCCAGGCGGAAAGAGGCGTTCTGGCTGGCATGAGAGTGCTGCGGACGCAATTGGGCGCGGATGCGGGCGAGCAGTTCGGCGGGCCGGCAGGGCTTGCAGATGTAGTCGTTGGCCCCCGCGTCGAGCCCCTCGACGAGGTCGCTTTCCAGTGTGCGGCTGGTGACGAAGATGACCGGCGGGTTGCTGGGCACATTGGCCCGGACCCAGCGCAGGACTTCCATGCCGCTGATGCCGGGCAGTTCCCAATCCAGCAGCAGGAGCTGGAAGATGTCGGAGGTCCGCAGGGTGGCCAGCAGGTCGTTGCCATTGTCGAAGGCCCTGCAGTCGAATCCGGCGGGCTGCAGGATCCTTTGCAGCCACGCGGATTGCGTGGGGTCGTCTTCCAGCAGGGCGATCAGGGGGGTGTCGTCGGTATCGGCAGTCATGGCTATTCCGTTTGTAACTGACATTATGCTAGCGGCGGCGTCGGCCGGCGGCGACGGTGAGCCGTCCGGGATGATCTCCTCGGCTTTTCCGGCGGTCCGCGGACCGTCCCGGCAGACGGAAATCTGATTGCGGCCGTTGCGTTTCGCCTGGTAGAGCGCCTGGTCGGCATGGGCCAGCAGTTCCTCGGGGCTGCCGTGGGGGCTTTCCGAAGTATGGGCGACCCCGATGCTGACGGTGATGGACAGGTCCGTGCCGTCGGGCAGGCGGATGACCAGCGCTTCGACGCAGGCGCGCAGGCGTTCGGCGATGCGGACGGAGGCTGGCAGCGAGGTGTCCGGCAGGGTGATGCCGAATTCCTCCCCGCCCATCCGGCCGAACAGGTCCTGAGGCCGGATGGCCGCGTGGATGCAGCTCGAGAATTCTCTCAGCGCCTGGTCTCCCGCGGCGTGGCCGTGGCGGTCGTTCAGATCCTTGAAGTGGTCGAGGTCCAGCATCAGCATGCCGGCCTTCGCGGCGCGAATCGGCGTGTTGCGCAGGCATGCCCGGGAATACTGCAGGAATGCTGCGCGCGACAGGGCCCGGGTCAGTGTGTCGTGATCCAGGGCCTGAGTCAGCGTGAAGATCTGGTCATCGCGCCCCGCCGCCGCGCCCGACAGCAGCAGCGGCGCGGCCACCAGCAGCAGGATGCCCAGATGCAGGGAGGCGGCCTCCCAGGGGGAGGCCTGCGCATCCGGCGGCGCGATGTAGGTGGGGATCCATCCGTGCGCCATGCTCAAGACGAGCAGCGTGGCGGTGCCGGCCGTCAGCCAGGCGCTGGCCCGCTGCGGGTAGATCCAGGCGCAGTACAGCAGGGCGGGGATGGGGAAGGCGATGGCGCCCAGACCGCCCAGCAGGAAGCACAGCCCGGTGCTGATCGCCAGGGCGACGAGCGGCAGCGGCGAGATCGGATGCCGCAGGCGCTTCAGCCACCCATGGGGGGTGGCGGCCCGGTCCGTTGACCGCGAACCATGCCTGGGCAGCAGCAGAAGGGGCGGCAGGAAGGTGCAGTAGCCCAGCAGCTGGCTGAAAAACCAGTTGGCGGCCATCGACGCCGGGTCGTCGCGCAGCTGGGACCCGGGCAGCAGGGCCAGCGCCAGTCCGGCGGTGATGGCGGCTGCCGCCGCGCCGGCCAGCAGCACCCGGCCTATCGCCTGGGGGCTGCGCAGGCTTGCGGGCGCCCATCGGGAAATCAGGATGAGCCGGATCGCCAGGATTCCCGAGAGATCGATCAGGCTGTAGAGATTGGCGAGACTCCAGGACATGCCCAGGAACAGCCGGGCGAGGGTCGGGCCGGCGTAGATGGCCAGCCAGAACGAATAATGCCGAAGGATCCGGAATCTCAGCAGCAGTCCCGCCAGGATGGCGTGCGTGGGCCACAGGATGGTCGGATCCTTTGCCGGAGCCATCGGCTGGCTTAGCAGGGTCAAGAGGAATGCGGCCGGCAGCACCAGGATTGCCCAGGCGCTGGAACGGCCCGCGGGTTCCGGAGGACTGTCGGCTTGGAACATGAAATGCCAGGGAAGCGGTCATTGACTTGTGGGCAACTCTATCAGAATGTGTCCGCGTTTTTACGTTTCTTGATGATTTTTGATGATTGCCTCCAGGCTCGATCAGGACGGAGTCCCGGGGTGGAATCTTCAAATGTAAATGAACGTAGCGGCATGCCGAGGGGCCGGGACGCGCTACAGCCATTGGCTGACCCAGGGCCAGGCATGCATCAGCGCGGCCGTCATGGCGATGTAGCGCAGCAGCTTGCCGATCGCCATGTAGGCGACGCAGGGCCAGAAGGACAGACGCAGCCACCCCGCCACGGCGCAGAGCGGGTCGCCGACGGCAGGCAGCCAGGACAGCAGCAGGGCCGGCGGGCCGTAGCGCTGGAACCAGTCCATGATCAGGCCGTGCCAGCGGCCGCCCACCGGAGATCGCGCCGCCTGGCCGCCGGCGGAGGGATGGTGGGTGTCTTCGGCGTTCCGGCGCCAGTGCTGCCAGGCGGTCTGCGCCCCGGCTCCCATCGCGTAGCTGATGGCCCCGCCGATCGTGTTGCCCAGGGTGGCGACCAGCACGGCGGGCCAGAACATGTGCGGGGCGATCTGGACGTAGCCGAAGACGGCGGGCTCCGATCCCAGCGGCAGCAGCGTCGCCGAGACCAGGCTGATCAGGAAGATGGCGGGCAGACCGATTTCCGGCAGCGCCAGTGCGGCCAGGAGGGCGTGTATCGAGGATTGCAGCCAGGCTTCCATGGTCCGCAGAGTGTAATCCAGGATCCGTGGAGCGGCCTTTCAGCAGTTCGGCTGGAAGGGCGCGGGATCGATGGCGGGCGCGGACCCGTCCATCAGGCTGCCCAGCAGGCGGCTGCTGCCGCAGGCCAGCGTGAAACCCAGGGCGCCGTGGCCGATGTTCAGCCACAGATTGCCGGCGGCCCGGCTGCGCCCGATCAGGGGGCGGCCGTGCGGGGTGGCGGGCCGGTAGCCGGCCCAGGCCTGGGCCTGGTCCATGTCCGCCCGGGGCAGCAGTTCGCGCGCCTGCTGCCTGACCAGGGCGATGCGGTCGGCTTCGATGCCGTGGTCCGCCACGCCGATGCCGACCATGGCGGCGATGCGCAGAGTGCCGCCCAGATTGGCGTACACCGTCTTGCGTTCGTAATCCGTCACGCTGATGGCCGGCGCCTGTTCGGGCGCGCAGGGCAGGCTCAGGCTGTAGCCCTTCAGGGGATACAGGGGCGCGCGGGCGCCCAGGGCCGCCATGAGCGGGCGGCTGCCCATGCCGGCGGCCATGACGAACTGGTCGGCTTCGATAGATTCGCCGGACGCGGTCACCAGGCTGCGGATGCGGCCGCCGCCGCGCTCCAGGCGCCGGATGGGCGTGCGCATGCGCAGCGTGACCTGGTCCATGGCGGCCAGTTGCCCGAACAGGCCCCGCGTGAAGCGGGCGCAATCGCCCGACTCTTCGCTGGGCGTGTAGACGGCGCCCGCCAGCCGGGAGCGGACGGGCTCCAGGGCAGGTTCCCGTTCGATCAACTGGTCGGCGTTCAGGACTTGCTGGTCCGAGCCCAGTTCCGCCTGCAGGGCGACCTGTGCCCGGGCCTTTTCCAGCAGCGCGGGCGTGCGATAGACGATCAGCTTGCCGTTGCGGGCATGACCGAAATCGATGGGTGATTCCCGCTGGATATCGTGCAGCGCCTGGCGGCTGAGGTAGGACAGCGACAGCAACTGGGCGGAGGTGGCCGATGCCGAGCGGGCATTGCAGGCCCGCAGGAACTGCAGGCACCAGCGCCATTGCAGCGGATCGGCCCGCAGGCGGAATCTCAGCGGCGAGGCCCGATCGAGCAGCCAGGTCGGCAGATGCGGCAGCACGCCGGGCTCGGCCAGGGGGGCCACGTAGCTATAGCTGAGCTGCCCGCCATTGGCATGGCTGGCGCCGTCGGCCGGCTCGGCCGCGGTATCGACCAGCGTGACCTGCCAGCCCTGACGGGCCAGTTGCCAGGCCGACGTGACGCCGATGACACCGGCGCCGATCACACATGCATGCATTTTCCATACCCATGAACAGAGGACAGGGGAAATTGTCGATCCGGCGCATGATCGTGACAAATGCCGATCACGCCATCATCCATACCTATTGGTTATGGACTCGGCCCTTGGGTGCGGAGGAGGCGGGCGACAGTTCCGTGCAGATGTCGCGGGCGCAGTCGATGAAATCGCGATGCAGCAGGCTCAGGGGGTCGTTGGCGTGCACCATGATGTTGATGGGGATGGGCACGGGCGGGTCCAGGCGGCTGAGGGTCATGCCGGGTTTGAGCATGGCCCGGCCGGTCAGCAGATCCACGATGGCGTCGCCGCAGCCGGCCTCGACCAGGCTGCAGGCCACGTAGTGGGTCTGGACGATGATGCGGGTGTCCAGATCGATGCCCGCCTGCTGCAGCGCCTGGTCCATGATCGTGCCCACCTGGTCCCGGGTGTCCAGCGCGATCACGGGCCGGCCCGCCAGTTGCCGGATCTGAATGGGGTTGGGGGTGGGCGTCAGGCTCAGGTAGGCCAGTTCCGTGGCGCCGATGGGCAGACGGCGCAGGCCCGGATGATCGTGATTGTCGAACGTGATGGCCAGGTCCAGTTCCTGGGCATGCAGGCTTTCGACCAGGTCGGGGCTGTGCAGGGTGCTGATCTTGAAGGAGGCGGCCGATGCCGGATGGAAGCGCTGGATGGCCATGGGCAGCAGCCCCAGGCCGATGGCCGGCGCGCAGCCGATGCGCAGATGTCCCTGGCGCCCCTGGCGCAGATTGGCCGCCAGCCGGCGCACGTGGGCCAGTTCCTGGCCCAGCAGTTCGATCTGGGGGCTGAGGATCTCGGCTTCGCGGGTGGGAACCAGCCGGCCCTTGACGCGGTCGAACAGCTTGAATCCCAGCTGGGATTCGGCGTGCGCCAGGGTTTTGCTGGCTGCCGGCTGCGAGATGTTCAGCAGGGCGGCGGCCTGGGTCAGCGAACCGGCCTGGCGGATGGCTTCGAAGATTTCGATGTGCCGCAACCGCATGGAGGATGCCTGGAGGAAACGGAATGGCGCCGGGCTGCGCGCCCGACAGTCCAGCAGTATAGAGCATAGCCTGCTGTTATGGGACCCCGTGAAATTGCTATTTGTTGGATCCCGGCGATCTGCTGATAATGGATGGATCACCTTGCCGCTTTGCGGTCTGGTGCCGAGGATGACAAATGATTACACTAGCGGTCGCCTGCCGCACCCCTGGCAGGCCCGTTCCCGTCAAGAACGACGGAAACCCAATAAAACAGGCTTTCTAGGAGGAACCATGAAAATATTGCCTATCATTCTGGCGACGACTGTTGCAGTAGCGGGCATGACCACCGCCCAGGCTGAAACCAGCCGGATGGACAAGATCAAGTCCACGGGCGAACTGACGCTCGGGTATCGCGAGTCATCGATTCCGTTTTCCTATCTGGATGACAACCAGAAGCCCGTCGGCTATTCCATGGACATCTGCTATGGCATCGCCGACGCCCTGAAGAAAGACCTGAAGCTGCCCAACCTGAAGATCAAGCTGGTGTCCGTGACCTCCTCCACGCGGATCCCGCTGGTGGCCAACGGCACGGTGGACATCGCCTGCGGTTCCGCCACCAACAATGCCCAGCGCCAGGAACAGGTCGCCTTCGCGCCCACCACTTTCGTGACGGCCACGCGCTTCACCGCCCTGAAATCCTCGAACCTGAAAGACCTGGCCGACTTCAAGGGCAAGACCGTCGTCTCCACGTCGGGCACCAGCAACCTGAAATGGCTGACCCAGGTCAATGCCGAGCAGAACCTGGGCATGCGCATCATCCCGGCCAAGGACCACTCCGAAGCCTTCCTGACGGTGGCCAACGGCCGCGCCACGGCATTCTTCATGGATGACATCCTGCTGGCGGGCCTGGTCGCGAACTCCCAGAACGCCAAGGACTGGATGATCAGCGAAAAGGCCTACACGATCGAGCCCTACGGCATGATCGAACCCAAGGGCGATCCGCAGTTCAAGACAGCGGTGGACAACGCCGTCAAGGCCATGATGAAGGACGGCAAGATCGACACGCTGTACAAGAAGTGGTTCATGTCGCCGATCCCGCCGAAGAACATCAACCTGAACTGGCCGATGACGCCGGAACTGAAGAAAGTCATCGCGAATCCCACCGATTCGCCCAACCCCGCCGACTACAAGCAGTAATCCGTAGTCCTCAGGGAAACACGGCGAAAGTGGCGGCACCTCCCGGACCCGGCGCTGGGGGGTGCCGTTTGCATCACAGGCGCCCATGGCTGCAGTCTCTGCGTCCATGGGCGCCCCACAGGATATCCATATGAATTACCACTGGAACTGGCTGATTTTCTGGGCGGACGCCCCTGATGGCACCGGAACCTATCTGCACACCCTGATCCGGGGCGCGTACTGGACGCTCGGCGTGTCGGCCCTGGCCTGGATCATCGCCCTGGTCTTCGGCGTCATCATCGGGGTCCTGCGCACCGCCCGCGTCGGCTGGGTCGAACGCGTGTGCGCCGGCTACGTCGAACTCTTCCGCAACGTGCCGCTGCTGGTGCAGATGTTCTTGTGGTATTTCGTCTTTCCCGAAGTCGTGCCCCAGTCGCTGGGCAACGCGATCAAGCAGGCGGATCCGGTCTGGAGCACCTTCTGGACGGCGACCGTCTGCCTGGGGCTGTTCACCTCGTCCCGGATCGCGGAACAGGTGCGGGCGGGCATCACCGCGCTGCCGCGCGGGCAGAACATGGCGGGCACCGCGCTGGGCCTGACCCGGCCGCAGGTCTACCGCTACATCCTGCTGCCCATGACGGTGCGCATCATCATGCCGCCGCTCACGTCCGAGGCCTTGAACCTGATCAAGAACTCGTCGATCGCCTTTACCATCGGCCTGCTGGAAATCACCGGGGCCGCCCGGTCCATGCAGGAATTTTCCTTCCAGATTTTCGAAAGCTTCACGGCCGCCACCATCCTGTACCTGATCATCAATCTGGTGGTCGTGGTGCTGATGCGCCTGATCGAAAAATGGATCAGCGTGCCGGGCTTCATCGGCACCAAGCGCTAAGGAGACGACCATGTTCGGATTCGATTTTGACGTCATCTGGCGCACGCTGCCCTACGTGCTGGGCACGGGCCTGGTGTTCACGGTGAAACTGACGGTGGTGGCCACGATCGGCGCGGTGATCCTCGGCACCCTGATGGCCATGATGCGGCTGTCCTCCAATCCGGTGATTTCGGGGGTGGCCGGGTTCTACGTCAACCTGATGCGGGCCCTGCCGCTGATCCTGATCATCTTCTGGTTCTATTTCCTGGTGCCCTACATCATTGGCTGGGTGACCGGGGCGGGCCGACCGATCGCCGTCGGCGGATTCACCTCGGCGCTGATCACCTTCATTCTGTTCGAGGCCGCGTATTTCTGCGAAATCATGCGCGCCGGCATCCAGTCGATTCCTTTCGGGCAGATCGGCGCGGGTTATGCGCTGGGCCTGAATTACTGGCAGGTCATGGGCCAGATCGTGCTGCCGCAGGCGTTCCGCAACATGACGCCGGTGCTGCTGACGCAGATGATCGTGCTGTTCCAGGACACGTCCCTGGTCTACGTGCTGTCGTTGACCGACTTCCTGGGGGCCGCCAACAACATCGCGCAGCGCGACGGCCGGATGGTCGAGATGTTCGTCTTCGCCGCCGTCGTCTATTTCCTCATTTCGTATGTCGCGTCCCGCTCCGTCAAACGGCTGGAGCGCCGCATCGCCATCGTGCGCTAAGGACAGGAGTTATTCATGATTGAATTCAAGAACGTCAGCAAGTGGTATGGGTCTTTTCAAGTCCTGACGGATTGCACGACATCGGTGTCCAAGGGCGAAGTCGTGGTGATCTGCGGCCCGTCCGGGTCCGGAAAGTCCACGCTGATCAAGACCGCCAATGCGCTGGAACCCTTCCAGAAGGGCGAGATCTTCATCGACGGGGTGTCGGTGGGCGCCGCGGGCACCAATCTGCCGAAACTGCGCTCGCGCATCGGCATGGTGTTCCAGCACTTCGAACTCTTCCCCCATCTGTCGGTCATGCGCAATCTGACCCTGGCGCAGATCAAAGTGCTGGGTCGGTCCGAATCCGAGGCCAAGGAACGCGGCCGGGCCCTGCTGGATCGCGTGGGCCTGAGCGCCCACATGGACAAATACCCCGGCCAGCTCTCCGGCGGCCAGCAGCAGCGCGTCGCGATCGCCCGGGCGCTGGCCATGAACCCCATGGCCATGCTGTTCGACGAGCCCACCTCGGCGCTGGACCCGGAAATGGTCAACGAGGTGCTGGACGTGATGGTGGACCTGGCCAAGGAAGGCATGACCATGATGGTCGTGACCCACGAAATGGGTTTTGCCCGCAGCGTGGCCGACCGGGTGGTCTTCATGGACCAGGGGGCCATCGTCGAGGACTGCGCGAAGGACGAATTCTTCGGCAACCCGGAAGCCCGTTCCGATCGCGCCAAGCATTTCCTGTCGAAGATCCTGCACCACTGATGGTGCGTCGGGCCGGCCGTTCCGGCCGGCTCTGTTTTTTGTTTGTGAAAGGTGTGAGTCATGATTCCCGGTGTCGACAATGACAGCATTGTCTATCTGAATGGCGATTACGTCCGCTTGGGCGATGCCAAGATCTCGGTCCTGGACCGGGGTTTCATTTTTGGCGACGGCATCTACGAAGTCGTCCCCTGCTATGGGGGCAAGCCCTTCCTGATGCAGAACCACCTGGCCCGCCTGCAGCGCAGCCTGAAGGCCATCCGCCTGGAGACCGGGCGCGGCATCGCGGACTGGGAAGCGCTGGTCGCGGACATGCTGTCGCGTTCCGGCGCCCGGGGGGATTGCTCGGTGTATCTGCAGGTCACGCGCGGCGTGGCGAAACGGGATCATGGCTTTCCGGCCGACAGCCAGGCCACGGTCTTTTGCATGGTCTCGCCGTTGAAGCGCCCCAATGCGCACAAGCGCGGACAGGGCATGACGGCGGTCAGCATGCCCGACGAACGCTGGCTGCACTGTGAAATCAAGTCCGTGTCCCTGCTGGGCAATGTGCTGGCGAAGCAATACGCCGCGGACGCGGGCGTGGACGAAGTCCTGCAGTTCCGCGACGGCAACCTGTCCGAGGGCTCGTCCTGCAACATCTGGGTGGTCAAGAACGGCGTAATGCGCGCTCCGGTGCGCGATAACCTCATCCTGGAAGGCATCCGCTACGGCTTCCTGGAACAATTGGCCGCCGATGCCGGCATTCCCTTCGAGTCCCGGCCGATCCCCAAGGCCGAGGTCGCCGAAGCCGACGAGCTGATGCTTTCGTCGGCCACCAAGGAAGTCCTGCCGATCACGCAATATGACGGCCGCCCGGTGGGTTCGGGCACACCGGGGCCGGTGTACGCCCGCCTGCGGGCCGCCTACGATCAGGCCATCGCCGCCCTGTGATGAGTCCGGACGGCGGGGGTCAGTCCACCTGTCCTCCCGCCGACCACCAGACGAATTGATTCTTGCCGGCGTTCTTCGCCGCGTACATGGCGGTGTCGGCCCGGCCGATCAGGGTATCCAGGTCCACGCCGTGCAGGGGATACTGCACGGCGCCGATGCTGGCGGAAATCCGCACTTCGATGCCGTCCAGGTCGAACGGCTGGCACAGCGCGTGCAGGACGTTGCGGATGATGCGCTCTCCCTCTTCCTGGGTCTGCAGCCCGCCCAGCGCAATGGCGAATTCGTCGCCGCCAAACCGCGCCACCGTGTCTTCCGACGTCGCCCGGACCTGACGCTTGAGCCGCTGGGCCACCTGCTGCAGCAGAACGTCGCCCGTGACGTGGCCGTAGCTGTCGTTCACGGCCTTGAATCCATCCAGGTCCAGGTACAGGATGGCGGCCTGCTTCCCGTGGCGGCGGGCGGATTCCAGCGCCCGCAGGCAGCGTTCCTGGAACAGGACGCGGTTGGGCAGCCCGGTCAGGTGATCATGCCGTGCGGCGTGCGTCAACCGGGATTCGCTGGCCTGCAGGGCCAGGGTGATGGCTCGCTGGCGGCTTATGCCCAGGATCAGGGCGGCGGCAAAGCCCAGGATCAGGATCGAAGAAGCGCCGGCGGCCAATAGATAGCCGGTGCGCCGGTGCAGGACAGGGGCGACGGCCTCGTCGTAGGCCGTGCCGACCACGGCCATCAGGGGGTAGCCGCCCAGCGTGCGGTAGCTGATGATGCGCCGGACGCCGTCCGGATCGGCGCCATCCACGAAATTGCCCGTCGGCTGGTCGGCGCGGCGGATGAACCAGGGCAGCTTGCGGGCGTCCTCGTTGAAGCTGACTTTGTCGCCCGTCTTGCGCGCGCGGGTATACCCGTCCAGCCCCGTGACTTCCAGCAAGCCGTGGGCGCCCAGGTCGGCCTGGCGATAGAAATTGGTCAGGTAGGCCGGGTCGATGGCGACGACGACCACTCCGCCGAAGCGCCTGTCCGGCAGCGTGATCCGCAGGGACAGCGGGATGCGCCATTGCCCCGACACCCGGCCCAGGACGGGGCGGCTGATGAACAGGGTGTCGACGGGGTTGTTGCGTTCCGCCACGAAGAAGTCCCGGTCCACATAGTTCACATTGGGCGGGGTGTCCTGGGAACTGGCGATGATCGCGCCTTGCTCGTCCACCACGCTGATGATGGTGAACATGTCTTCGCGGATCACGCCCGCCTTGACCCAGCCCCGCAGATCGGGGGGCGTGCCGTGCCGCAGGTAGCCTTCGCGGGCGAAGGCGGCGACCTGTTCGGCGGCCTTCAGGGTGCGGAAGATGTCCTGCTCGAATGCGATGGTCAGGTTGGAATTGGCCCGCATGGCGGCGTTGACCGCCTGGTCGAGCTCGCTGTCGATCCGCTGCTGCACGGCCAGCCAGATGGCGCCGATGACGGCCAGGCACAGCAATGCGGTGGCAAGGCACAGCGGCGTATTGAATGCGTAGCGCTGTTCGGAGCCCATGGTGTGGTGTGTTCATCTTTTGAAACATTGCCACTGTACCGGTCCCCCGGGTTTTCGTCGAGGGCCGCCTGAAGCGCTGTGGCCGCCGGGCGACGCGGCGGAGGGGGCGGGGCGGGCGCCGCGGTCCGGTTTTCCCCTGTGATATTCTTTTCAGTTCCCTCCATCATTCTCCGCGTGCCATGTCCGTCGATTATCTGAAGCGCATTCTGACGTCCAAAGTCTATGACGTCGCTCATGAAACCCCCCTGGACCTGGCCCCCCGAATCAGCAAGCGCATCGGCAACACCGTGCTGCTCAAGCGCGAGGACACCCAGCCTGTGTTCAGCTTCAAGCTGCGCGGCGCGTACAACAAGATGGCGCACCTGAGCGCCGACGAGCTCAAGCGCGGCGTGATCGCGGCCTCGGCCGGCAATCATGCCCAGGGCGTCGCGCTCGCCGCCAGCCGCCTGAAATGCAGGGCGGTGATCGTGATGCCCGTGACGACGCCCCAGGTCAAGATCGACGCGGTGCGCGCCCTGGGCGGCGAGGTCGTGCTGTTTGGCGACAGCTTCACCGACGCGGCCGAGCACGCCGCCGAATTGCAGGCGCGCGACGGGCTGACCTTCGTGCATCCCTTCGACGATCCGGACGTGATCGCGGGGCAGGGCACGGTGGGCATGGAAATCCTGCGCCAGCACCCGGGCCCCATCGATGCCGTGTTCGTGGCGATCGGCGGCGGCGGGCTGATTTCCGGCGTGGCGGCCTACATCAAGCAGTTGCGGCCCGACATCCAGGTGATCGGCGTGCAGACGGAAGACTCCGACGCCATGATCCGCAGCGTGCGGGCCGGGCGCCGCGTGCGCCTGAACGACGTGGGCCTGTTTTCCGACGGCACGGCGGTCAAGCAGGTCGGCCAGGAAACCTTCCGCCTGGTGCGGGAGTACGTGGATGATTTCGTGACGGTCGATACGGACGCCATCTGCGCCGGCATCAAGGACGTCTTCCAGGACACGCGCAGCGTGCTGGAGCCGGCCGGCGCCCTGGCGCTGGCGGGGGCGAAACGCTATGCGGCGCAGCAGAAATGGAAGGGCAAGACCCTGGTGGCCATCACCTGCGGCGCCAACATGAACTTCGACCGCCTGCGCTTCGTGGCGGAGCGCGCCGACGTGGGCGAAGCCCGCGAGGCGCTGTTCGCCATCACGCTGCCTGAAAAGCGCGGCAGCTTCCTGCGCCTGTGCGAAGCGGTGGGCCAGCGCGCCGTGACAGAATTCAATTACCGGATCTCCGATGCCGAGCAGGCCCATGTGTACGTCGGGCTGCAGATCCGCTCGGAACCGGAAATCGAGAAGCTGGCCGCGCATTTCCGCAAGCTGGATTTCCCCACGCTGGACCTGACCGGCAATGAAATGGCCAAGACGCACCTGCGCTACATGGTGGGCGGCCATTCGGGCCTGGCCAAGCACGAGGTGCTCTATCGCTTCGAATTTCCGGAGCGCCCGGGCGCCCTGATGAAGTTCCTGGGCGCCATGAATCCCGACTGGAACATCAGCCTGTTCCATTACCGGAACCAGGGCGACGATTACGGCCGCATCCTGGTCGGCATCCAGGTGCCGCCCGACGACAAGAAAGCCTTCAAGGACTTCCTGGCGACCCTGGGCTATCCGTACTGGAACGAAACGGAAAACCCGGCCTATCAGCTGTTTCTGTAGGCCTGCGGGATTTCAGGCCGCGTGTCCCTCCGGGTCCGCGGCCCGGACGGCCGCCGCGCCGACCCGCGCGGCGGGAAAGACGATCGAAAACGCGCTGCCGGCCCCCGGCGTGCTGGCTATGTCCAGCGCGGCCTGGTGGCGCAGCACCACGTGCTTGGTGATGGCCAGCCCCAGGCCTGTGCCGCCGGTGGCGCGGGACCGCCCCCGGTCCACCCGGAAAAAGCGCTCGGTCAGGCGAGGAATGTCGTCCGGGGCGATGCCGATGCCGGTGTCGCGCACCTGGTAGCGGGCGCCGCCGTCGGGCCGCCGTTCCCAGGTCACCGTGATCGTGCCGCCTGCCGGGGTGTAGCGCACGGCGTTGGTCAGCAGGTTGCTGAGCGCCGACGAGAGTTCGCTGTCCTGGCCGATGACCTGCAGCGTGTCGTCCACGCGCACCTCGAACCGGTGCTGGCCCTTGGACAGCGCCTGGCATTGGGTCAGGGCCGTGCGGATCAGCGCCGGCACGGGAACGGGGGTGCCGGGGCCGTTGGGCGTGGTTTCCAGGGACGACAGGGTCAGCAGATCGGCCACCAGCGCCTGCATGTTGTGGGCCTGCTGGGCCATGAGTTCCAGATAGTGGCGCCGCTGCTCGGCGCTGATGGCCTCTTCGGGCAGGTCCAGCAGTGTTTCCACGAAACCGGACAGCACGGTCAGCGGGGTGCGCATTTCATGGGAAACGTTGGCGACAAAATCCTTGCGGGTGTTCTCCAGCCGTTCGATCTGGGTGATGTCGCGCGTGACCATCAGGAACTGGCCGACGCCGTAGGGCGCCAGATGCAGCATCAGGGTGCGGGTCTGGCCGCCGCGGTTCAGGTGCAGGATCAGGGGCTTGTCCCAGCTGTCCTGGCGCGCGTAGCGGGCGAATTCCGGCGCCCGGATGATGTTCAGGATGCTGTGCCCGCGGTCCTGGCCCTGGTCCAGGCCCAGATGGTCGGCCGCGGTCTGGTTGCACCACAGCAGGGACTTGTCCGGCGCCAGGGTCAGGGCGCCGTCGGGCAGGGCCTCGGCGGCCAGCAGGGCGCGCTGGAAGTTGCGGCTGCGCTCCTGCAGGTCCAGGCGGTTCTGTTTCAGCTTGCGGTAGATGGGCGCCAGGACTTCGTCCCAGGGGCCGATCGAGGGAGGCGGCGGGTCGTCGATGTTGCGCACCCAGCGGGCGATGCGGGACAGCTGCAGGCCGCTGGCCAGGACCATGGCGAGCAGCCCCAGGGCGAAGACCGCCCAGCCGGTGGCGGCGCCCAGCCAGGCGCCCAGCAGCCAGCCGCCCAGCGCCCAGAGCGCGATGGAAACAAGCGTTTTGGTCATTCCGTATGTGTCGTGCTGAAACGGTAGCCGGCTCCCCGGACGGTCTGGATGGTGTGATCCTGGCGGGCGGGGGAGAGCGCTTTGCGCAGGCGGCGGATGTGGACGTCCACGGTGCGTTCTTCCACGAAGACGTGATCGCCCCAGACCTGGTCCAGCAACTGGCCGCGGCTGTACACGCGCTGCGCATGCGTCATCAGGAAGTGTAGCAGGCGGAATTCGGTCGGTCCCATGGGCAGGGCCTGCTGGCCTCCGAAGACCTGCCGGGTATTGGGATCCAGCCGGAGGTCTCCCGCCTGGATCGGGTCCGGGGTGAGCTGCGGCGCGCGGCGGCGCAGCAGCGATTTGATGCGGGCCAGCAGTTCGCGCGGGGAGAAGGGCTTGGTCAGGTAATCGTCGGCGCCGGCTTCCAGACCATCGACCTTGTCCTGTTCCGTGCCGCGCGCGGTCAGCATGATCAGCGGTATTTCGCGGGTGCGGGGCGCGGCGCGCAGTTGCTGGGCCAGACGGATGCCGGGCTGGTCCGGCAGCATCCAGTCCAGCAGGATCAGGTCGGGCAGCACGCTCTGGATCTGGGCCAGCGCTTGCCGGGTGTCCTGCGCCGTGTTGACCGCATAGCCGGCGTGCTGCAGGTTGATGGACAGCAGTTCCAGGATGGCGGGTTCGTCTTCGATGATCAGGATCGTGGCGGACATGACGGATGTGTGAATTCAGGTGTCGTGTTGAGCATGGTCATCATACGGTCACATTATTTCATTCATGTGACGCCGCCGCAGCCGGGTTCGGGGATGCCTGAACGGAGGAATGCGGTACGATACGCGGATCATGAGCGAATCATCCCAACAGCCCGGCCAGGGGCCGGAAACCCATTTCGGATTCGAGACCGTCCGCGAGGCCGACAAGGCCCATCGCGTGGCCGAGGTCTTCCATTCGGTCGCCAGCCGCTACGACGTGATGAACGATCTGATGTCGGGCGGCCTGCACCGGGTCTGGAAGGCCTTTACGGTCGGCCGGGCGCAGATCCGCCCGGGCATGCGGGTGCTGGACATCGCCGGGGGCACCGGCGATCTGGCGCGGGCGTTCGCCAAGCGGGCCGGGCCGACGGGCGAGGTCTGGCTGACCGACATCAACGATTCCATGCTGCGGGTGGGGCGGGACCGCCTGCTGGACCGCGGGCTGGTGACGCCGGTGGCGGTGTGCGACGCCGAATGCCTGCCGTTTCCCGATCGGCATTTCGACCGGGTGTCGGTGGCGTTCGGTTTGCGCAACATGACGCACAAGGATCGCGCCCTGGCCGAAATGCATCGGGTGCTGAAGCCCGGCGGCAAGCTGCTGGTGCTGGAATTTTCCCGCGTGGCTCCGCCGCTGGCGCCCGCCTACGACTGGTATTCCTTCAACATCCTGCCCAAGATCGGCCGGTTCGTGGCGTCCGACGAGGCCAGCTACCGGTACCTGGCGGAATCCATCCGCATGCATCCGGACCAGGCAACGCTGGCCGACATGCTGCGCACGGCCGGGTTCGGCCGGGTGCAGTATTTCAACATGACGGCCGGCGTGGTGGCGCTGCACGAAGGCGTGCGGCTGGACTGATCTCTTCCGTCCCAGGCATTGATCGGGGCCGCATGATGCGGCCCCGTCCGTTTCCGGGCCCGTCCGTCGGCGGGATGGGCCGTTCGCGCTTGCGGTTTCTACTGCGAAGCGGGGAAATCTGTGGTAATTTACAGAAATTCAGCTTCCTGTCAGCTTGAGATTCAAGCCGGCAGCCGCAAGCCGATGAACGATTTCCCAGGAGACTCCATGATTGTTCAAATGCCACGCTGGTTCCTTGCCACGCTGCTGCTGGTTGCGGCCCTGCTGATGCTGGCCGTCACCTCCGATGCCCATGCGCGTCGCATGGGCGGCGGCATGAGCTTCGGCCGCCAGTCCTCCAACGTCACGAGTCAGCGCCAGGCGGTCACGCCGCCCACGGCCACGACGACGCAGCGGTCCGCGACTTCGACGACGGGCGCGGCGGCCGGCACGGCTGCCGCGGGCACCGCCGCCAAAACCGGCATGTCCCGCTGGCTGGGCCCCATCGCGGGCATCGCGGCCGGCCTGGGCATCGCCGCCCTGCTGTCCAGCATGGGGCTGTCGGGCGCCTTCCTGGAATTCCTGTCCAGCGCCTTGCTGATCGGGCTGGTGATCTTCGCCGTCATGTTCCTGGTGCGGCGCCTGCGCGGCGCGCAGCGTCCGCTGGCGGCCGCCGGGGCCGGGGCGGGCAACAGCTATCGCCAGGCGCAACAGCCGTCCTCCTGGACGCCGCCTGCCTCGGCGGCTCCAGCCGCGTCGGCCGCGCCGGTGATCGAAGCCGTGCCTTCCACCGCCGTCCAGGATCCGTCCTGGTTCATTCCCGGCGACTTCGACGTGCCGGCCTTCCTGACGCAGGCCAAGCAGCAGTTCACCCAGGTCCAGGCTCTGTGGGACGCGGGCGACCGCGCCGCGCTGCGCGAGCTGCTGACCGACGATCTGCTGGCGGAAATCACTCCGCGCCTGCCCCAGCCGGGCGAAGGCAATCACACGGAAATCGTGCTGCTGAACGCCGAACTGCTGGGGATCGAAACCGTGGCGGGCGGCCATCTGGCCAGCGTGCGCTATTCGGGCATGCTGCGCGAAGCCGCCGGCGCCGAGGCCTTCCGCGTGGAAGAAGTCTGGAATCTGTACAAGGCCGACGGCGCGGGCTGGCTGCTGGCCGGCATCCAGCAGCTGAATCCGCAGTCCTGATCCGGCTCGCGGGGCGGGCCGGGCCTGCATGCCGCGGCCCGAAGCCCCGCATGGGCTCAGGGATCCTCTGAACAAGTCGTCGCGCCGCGTGCATCTGCGGATTCGGGTGGTCTGCGGCGTTGCTCATCCTCGCGATAGCTACGGCTATCGCTGCGGTTCGCGCCTTGCATCCCATCCCGATCCGCAGCGCCCGCTTGCCGCGCGACTTGTTCAGAGGATCCCTTGCCCAAAACCAGTAAACTGAGGGTCCGGGAACATCGCCACGGCGTGTCCCGGACCTTCTGTTTTCCGGGCTGCCTTGGCCCGGTCATCGGTTCCCTGCGCATGAACATATTGCTTCCTCCCTTCCTGCCCCGGCCTGCGGACCTTCTGCTGCGCGGGTTCAATGCCTTGCTGCGCCGGGAACCCTGGGCGGGCGAACGGCTGGCCAGTCATGCCGGCAAGTCCGTCCGGGTCGCCTCGGGGGCGTGGTCGCTGCAGATCAGCATCGGCTCGGATGGCGCCTTGCAGGCCTGCGATGCCTCCGTGGTGCCCGACGTCACGCTGTCCATCCCGGCCGACCGCCTGCGCGATCTGCCGGCCGCCTGGCGCGGCCAGGGCCTGGCCGGGATCACGGCCCTGGCCCGGATCCAGGGCGATGCGGGTCTGGCGCACCTGGTGTCCGACCTGGCGCGGGACCTGCGCTGGGACGTCGAAGACGATCTGTCCCGCGTCGTGGGCGACGTGATGGCGGTGCGCCTGGTCCAGGGCGGGCGGCGGCTGGCCGCCGGCGCACGGCTCGGCGCCACGCGGGCGCAGGACAATCTGGCCGAATACCTGGCCGAAGAATCCGGCATCGGGGTGCGCGGCGCGGATTTCCGCCGCTGGCGCGGCGACCTGAGATCGCTCGAATCCCGGCTGGACCGCCTGGATGCCCGCCTGCGGCAACTGCCGGGGGCCGCATGCTGACGTTCTGGCGTCTCAGCTACATCTTGTGGGTCGGCCTGCGTTACCGGCTGGACGAGCTGGTGCTCTCCAGCCTGCAGCATCCCTGGGCGCACAGGCTGCTGCGCCTGATCTGTCTGGGGCATCGCCCGCGCCGCCCCCGGGGCGAGCGGCTGCGGCTGGCCCTGGAAACCCTGGGGCCGATCTATGTGAAATTCGGCCAGGTGCTGTCCACGCGCCGCGATCTGGTGCCGGCGGACCTGGCCGACGAACTGGCGCGCCTGCAGGATCGCGTGCCGCCGTTTCCCTCCGACCAGGCGGCGGCCATCATCGAGGAATCCCTGGGGGCGTCGCCCCAGGTCCTGTTCGCGCAGTTCGACCGCGATCCGGTCGCCTCCGCCTCGATCGCCCAGGTGCATTTCGCCGTCCTGCACGATGGGCGCGAGGTCGCCGTCAAGGTCCTGCGTCCCGGCATGCGCGAGGCCATCGAGCGCGACCTGACCCTGTTGCGCTCGCTGGCCGGCCTGGTCGAACGGCTGGCGCCGGATGGCCGCCGCCTGAAGCCACGCGAGGTCGTCGCCGAATTCGACAAGTACCTGCACGATGAATTGGACCTGATCCGCGAGGCGGCCAACTGCAGTCAGCTGCGGCGCAATTTCGGGCCGGATACCGGCCGTGCCGACCTGCTGCTGGTGCCCGAAGTCGTCTGGGAATTCTGCGCCAGCCAGGTCTTCACCATGCAGCGCATGCGCGGGGTGCCGGTCAGCCGGGTGGCCCAGCTGCGCGAGCTCGGGGTGGACATCCCCCTGCTGGCTCGCCAGGGCGTGGAAATCTTTTTCATGCAGGTGTTCATCGACGGCTTCTTCCATGCCGACATGCACCCGGGCAACATCTATGTGTCCGACGGCCCGGATTCCCTGGGGCGCTACATCGCCCTGGATTTCGGCATCGTCGGCTCGCTGTCGGAATTCGACAAGAACTATCTGGCGCAGAATTTCCTGGCCTTCTTCCGCCGCGATTACCGCCGGGTGGCGCAGCTGCACATCGAATCGGGCTGGGTCCCGCCCACCACCCGCGAAGAAGAACTCGAAGGCGCGGTGCGGGCCGTGTGCGAACCCTATTTCGACCGGCCGCTGGCGGAGATCTCCCTGGGGCAGGTGCTGCTGCGCCTGTTCCAGACTTCGCGCCGCTTCAATGTCGAGATCCAGCCCCAGCTGGTGCTGCTGCAGAAAACCCTGCTGAACGTCGAGGGCATGGGGCGCGAGCTGGACCCGAATCTGGATCTCTGGCAGACCGCCAAGCCCTTCCTGGAACGCTGGATGCATCAGCGCGTGGGGCTGCGGGGCCTGCGCCAGCGGCTGGACCAGGAAGCCAGCCAGTGGGCGCAGATCCTGCCGCAGATTCCCCGCCTGGTCTACACCCGCCTGAACCACCCCGATCCGGGCCCCGCCATGCGGGCCGAACTGGAACGGCTGCGCCGCGCCCAGGAAGGCGCCAATCGCCTGCTGGTCGTCTTGTGCGGCATCCTGGCGGTGGGGCTGGGGGTCGCCGTGTGGGCTTTGACGCGGGGGGGCGGATTATGACCTCCGGACCGGCCGATACCGCGCGCCGCGCCGCAGCGGCCGGCGCTGCCGGGGCGGGCACGGCCCGGGGCGTTCCCGCGCCCCGCTTCGAATCCAAGATCCTGTCCCCCGACGAATGCCGCCAGGCCATCGCCCGGGGCGGCTTGCCGCGCCCGCTGGTGTTCACCAACGGGGTGTTCGACATCCTGCATCGCGGCCACGTCACGTATCTGGATCAGGCGGCGCAGCTGGGCGGGACGCTGATCGTGGCGGTCAATACCGACGCGTCCGTGCGCCGGCTGGGCAAAGGCGCGGACCGGCCCCTGAACGCCTGCGCGGACCGGGCGGCCCTGCTGGCGGCCCTGGCCTGCGTGGACCTGGTGACCTGGTTCGAGGAAGACACCCCGCTGGAACTGATCCAGGCGCTGCGGCCGGACATCATCGTCAAGGGCGGCGACTACGACATGGACCTGCTGCCGGAAACCGTCGCCGTGCGCGGCTGGGGCGGCCGGGCAGTGGCCATTCCGTTCGAGCATCAACGGTCCACCACGGCCCTGCTGAAGAAGATCAGGCAGTAGCAGGCTGCGCCGGCCTTGCCAAAAGAAAAGCCTCTTTCATCCGAAGAGGCTTTTCAAGGCGGAGCGGCCGGTTCTGGCGGCCGCCGGTCGATCAGAACTTGAAGCGCGAACGCGCGGTGCCGCGCAGGGGCTTGGTCCAGGTGTCGAAGATCTGCACGGTCTCGAAATTCGCGGCGCTGGTGCGCGTGATGCGGCAGGCGGTCATGATGGGGTTGTGCCCCACGATGGCCACCAGGCGTCCGCCCACGGCCAGCTGGTATTTCAGCGCGTCGGGCACGGCCGGCACCGATCCGGTGATCAGGATGGCGTCGTATTCCGCGGTGCCCCAGCCCGCGTGGGCGTCGCCGGTTTCCTGCACGACGTTGCCGATCTGGCTGCGGGACAGATTGTTCTGGGCGAAGGCCGCCAGGCGGCTGTCGATTTCAATGGACGTGACCTGCTGGCACAGGCGCGACAGCAGCGCCGCCTGATAGCCGGACCCGGTGCCGATTTCCAGCACGCAGTCGGTGGGGGTCAGGTGCAGTTCTTCGATGAGTTTCGTTTCGACCTTGGGCGAGAGCATGTGTTCGCGCGTGTCGATGCCATCGATCACCAGGGGCAGTTCCGTGTCCGTGAACGCCAGGGCCTGCAGCTGCGGCGGCACGAAGCGTTCGCGCGGCAGGTCGAAGGCCGCCTGCAGCAGGCGTTCGTCCTGGACGTTCCAGGGGCGGATCTGCTGTTCGACCATGTTGAAACGGGCACGTTCGGCGTCGCTGATGTCGTTGACGTTCATGTCTCGTAAGCCTTAGGGTTAACGTGAGTCGATTATAGGACAGACCCCCGCTCCTGCGGGGCGGGCGAGGGCCGACGGCGGGTTCAGGCGGGCCGGCCCCACCAGGCGTGGAAGTGCTGCACGGGCCCGTGGCCGGACCCTACCTGCAACTGGCCGGACGCCGCGATGGCCTGCTCCAGATAGTGCTTGGCCTGGCGGGCGGCCTCCGGCACGTCGCCGGCGCGCGGCAGCAGGGCGGCCAGGGCGGCCGACAGGGTGCAGCCGGTGCCGTGGGTGTTGGGGGTGTCGATGCGCCGGCCCGGCAGCTCGATCATGCGGTCGCCGTCGTGCAGCAGGTCGATGGTGTCGTTGCCGGGCAGGTGGCCGCCCTTCAGGAAGACCCACCGGCGGGCGTCGTCCGGCAGCAGGCGGCGCAGGCGTTCGGCCGCCCGGCGCATGTCCTTCAGGTTGTCGACCGGACCCTGGTCCAGCAGCACGCCGGCCTCGGGCAGGTTGGGGGTGATGATGGTGGCCAGCGGAATCAGGCCTTCGCGCAGCGCCTCGACGGCCTGGCGTTCCAGCAGGTGGTCGCCGCTCTTGGCGACCATGACCGGGTCCAGCACCAGATGAGCGGGCCGCCAGTGGGCCAGCCGGTCCGCCACGGCGCGCGTCACGCCCGCCTGGCCCAGCATGCCGATCTTCACGGCGTCGACGCGCACGTCGGCGAACAGCGTGTCGATCTGCGCGGCGACGAATTCCGGCGGCACCGGGGCGATGTGCGTGACGGCCTGGGTGTTCTGGGCCGTCAGGGCGGCGATCACCGCCATGCCGTAGGCGCCCAGGGCGCTCATGGTCTTGACGTCGGCCAGCACGCCGGCGCCGCCGGAGGGGTCCACGCCGGCGATGGATAGGGTGTTCGGAATCATCGAGGGTTCTGCGTCGGTCGTAAGGGCCTGGCGCCCCCGTTCGGTCAAGACCCGTTCAAACGGGGCGGCCGAACGGGGCGCCGGGCGGTTGCGGATTCAGGGGCCGGGAAGAATCAGGCCGCCCGTGTCGAGGGCAGCAGGCCTTCGACGGGCGAACTGGGATCGGCGTCGTAGTATTTGCGCTTCACGCGGCCGGCCAGGTAGGCTTCGCGGCCGGCTTCCACGCCCAGGCGCATGGCCCGCGCCATGCGGATCGGATCGCGGGCGCCGGCGATGGCGGTGTTCATCAGGATGGCGTCGCAGCCCAGTTCCATGGCGATGGCGGCGTCGGACGCCGTGCCGACCCCCGCGTCGACCAGCACGGGCACGGAGGCCTGGTCGATGATCAGCCGCAGGTTCCAGGGATTGACGATGCCCATGCCCGAGCCGATCAGGGATGCCAGCGGCATCACGGCCGACACGCCGATGTCTTCCAGCATGCGGCACTGGATGGGGTCGTCGCTGCAGTAGACCATGACGTCGAAGCCGTCGGCCACCAGCGTGCGGGCCGCCGCCAGGGTCTCCGGCATGTTGGGAAACAGATTGCCGGCGTCGCCCAGCACTTCCAGCTTGCACAGATTGTGGCCGTCCAGCAGTTCGCGGGCCAGCCGCAGGGTGCGCACGGCGTCGTCGGCCGTGTAGCAGCCCGCCGTGTTGGGCAGGATGGTGTAGCGGTCCGGCGACAGGAAATCCAGCAGATTGGGTTCACCCGGGTTCTGGCCGATGTTGGTGCGGCGGATGGCGACGGTGACGATTTCCGTGCCGCTGGCCTCGATGGCATCGCGGGTCTGGTCGAAATCGCGGTATTTGCCGGTGCCGACCAGCAGGCGGGACTGGAAGGTGCGGTCGGCGATGGTGAGGGTGTCTGCGGTGTTCATGGCGTTGTCGTGGGCGAAGCGGTGATGGATGCCGCCGTGCGTGGCGGCTATTGGGGGACAGGATAATCCATTTGCGGCATGGTTGCGGGCCGGTTGCTTCGTGGACAGCGCCTTCCAGCGAAGTCCCGCCGTGCTTATCGAAATAATCTTATAAGGGGAATGCGAAGGCCGAATGTATAAATTTGTTTAAAATATAGCACTTTGAATCAAACGTCAGTTCGGCTGGGCGGATCGTTGTTCAGCGTCATCACAAGTCTGGGAGGATAACGTGCTGGGAAGCAAAAAAGTTTTAGTGGCTGCCTTGGTGGCTTCTGTGTTTGCGACGGGGTGCGCGACGGATGGCAGTGGCGGCGGCTGGGGCACTAAACAGTCCATCGGGACCGCGATCGGCGCTGTTGCCGGTGTGCTTCTGGGCAGCCAGATCGGGGGCGGTACGGGCCGCACCGTGGCGATGATCGCCGGCGCGCTGGCAGGCGGTGCGCTGGGCAACTGGATCGGATCGAATCTGGATGCGAAGGACCAGGAAGCGTTGGCCGCTAGCACGCAGCGCGCCTTGGCTAGCGGGGAAGCGCAGAACTGGAAGTCCGATCATAGCGGAGCGACGGCGGTGATCCGTCCTGTGTCCTCCAAAACCGAAACCCGCGAAGCGTCCGTCAAGCGTTCCCAGAACGTGGTTCAGGTCAAGAATCTGGTTGCTCTGAACGAAACCTGGCAGGCGAAATCCTCGACCAACCTGCGGGCGGGGCCTGGCACGGAGAACGCCAAGATCGGCGGCCTGTCCAGCGGTCAGACGTTTACCGCGCTGGGGCGCACGGATAACAATTGGGTGGCTGTCGGCCGCAAGGGCGTGACGGTCGGCTATGTGTCTGGTTCGCTGGTTCAGCCTGTCGCCGTGGCGAAGGCGGATCAGGCGGTTGATCTGGATACCATCACGGTCGCCCAGGCTCAGTCCCAGGGTTTCGATCTGGATACGATCGAGCCGGCAAAGCCGGTCGTGGATACGGTCGCTGTGCAAACGACCTGCCGCACGGTGCAGTATGACGTCACGACCGCCAAGGGCAGTGAGTCCAAGACCGTCGATGCGTGCCAGCAGCCGGATGGCGCATGGCAGATCGGGTGAGTCTCATGACGCAACGTATGCTGGTGTGGGCAATGGCGGGCGCCTTTGCCTGCGGCCCTGCGTGGGCCGAATCCTCCCGCTTGGCGTTTTCCAAGGCGGAGAACATCGAGATTTTCGTCGAACACGCTGCGGGCGCTCCGTGGTGTTCGGAACGTCCGGATCTTCGAGTGGTGTTTCATGGTGCGCCGGATATGGCGGCGCTTGAACGCCTAATGCCCAAGCTGGGCGCTTTGCTGGGGCAGCAATGCCCGCAAGCCAGCGATGTAACCTGGCGTAGCCAGGACAGTGCAGGCAAGGTCGTGGCGGCGGGGATCAGCAGCAAGGCTGGTCAGTGGAAGGCTGTCGTCGCGCAGCCGCAGGTTGCGGACAAGAGCGTGGCCAGTGGCAATGCGCCTGTAGTGGCTGTTGCGCCGGTGGCGGCGGCCACGCATGAACAGGCCGATCCTCAACCGAAGGTTGTTGTCGCGGCTCCTCCACGGCCGGCCCAGGGTGCTGTTGCTGCGGGTGAAAAGATTGCGGCGGATCGGATTGCAGCGGACAAGGCTGCGGCCGAACAAGCTGCGGCAGAGAAAGCAGCGGCTGAGCGGGTGGCGGCAGAGAAGCTGGCTCTCGAGAAAGCCGCCGCCGACGAAGCCGCCAAGAAGGCAGCGGCACAGGCTGAGCCGCAGGCCACGCTGGGGGCGGCAGACTTCGACGTCAAGGGTTGGAAACCGCAAAATGAAGCGGATGCGCTGGCCGCGTCGCCGTTTATCAAGACCCTGCAGGACCAGAACGGTTGCAACATCCGGATCGGCTATCGCCTGGACGAGGCGGATGCGAAGTATGTCTCTTTGTTGAGTTCGGGCCTGAGCTGCGATGCGCGGGGCTTTGCTCAGGGAATGGGCGGCCTGACGCTGCAGCGGTCCGACGGTGCGGTGATCGCGCGGGAAAGCAAGGTCTACTTTCAGGATGGCTATGCGTTCAACACGCCGGTCCAGGCCGCGCGCCTGGTTGGCAGCAACGGCCGAGATGTCGTCTGGTTCAGCGTGGGCCACAATGCGGCGACTCAATCGTATTTTCTGCTGCGTGCCACGGTCGCGGCATGGGGCGGCGGTTTGCAGCCGTTGCGCGTCAACCCGGATCTGGACGTGCTGACTTCTCAGGAGTCCAACTTCCGCCAGGCTGCGGATATTTCCCATCAGATTGAGGCAGCCTTGAGGGCTTTGCAGACTCAGGCCTTGCCAGATGCAAATGGGGTGAATGTCCGATTTGCCGATGGTTTGGATGGTGTCGTCGCTCAGAATCGGGATCGCATGATGTATGCCATCCATGCGACGCGCGATTGGGATTACCGGAAGCGTCATGCCGTCGGAGCCTGGAAATATCGCCTGGATCGGGGGGATAACTACGTCTTCGCGCGTGAAAAGCGCAAGGCGGAAGAGGAACGCCAGCGCCAGCAGCAGGCCGAGCGGCAGGAAAAGCAGCGTCAACAGCAGCTGGCGTGGGAAAAGCGCCGTGCGTTGCAGGACAAGGCTCGGGAAGCGGAACGGCAATTGGCTCAGTATCAAGAACTGGTCGCGAAGGACAAGGCGGCACCGGATAGCCTGTTGGCCCAGTACTTTGTCCGTTCCGCCTCGTACACCCCCCTGAAAGGAGGGCAGTACGCCCGTTTCTACGCAGGCAACCCCCTGACGTTTCAGCAGATCGTGCGCGTCAGCGGCCACGATGGCAATGACGCCAAGGTGGATTTCCCGTATGACTTGCGGATTGCGGGTGGCAAGGATCTGAAGGAATCCTGGTATGCCGTCAGCGGGGCTGCGCGTGCTGATCAGAAACGTCTGGATGACGCGGGTTTGCCGATGACGGTGGTGACGCCCAAGTCCGCAGGCGGGATTCAGGCCTGCAAGAAAGAAGGATGTTCTGATCTGGCGGATCCGCTGACGGTCATGCGCTTGCTGCATGGTGTGCCGGATTGGACGCCGGAAACCGCTCAGCGGCAGATTGATCAAGCCAAAGCCGAAGGATGATGAAGATGGATCGACAAAAGAAATTCCTGGCGATTGGCGGCGCGACCGCTCTGATCCTGGCGGGCGTTTGGGTGACAGCATCCTCGGTGGCGACTCGCCGCGCGGAGGATAAGCTCTATGGCCTGTTGGATCAATACAAGCTGCGGGACGCCGTGCATTGGCAGGATCTGTCGGCTTCGCCGCTGGGTTCGGCAACGCTAAAAGATGTGACGATCCGGTTTGGGTCCGCAAAAAATCCCGAGCAGATCGCCATCGAGCGCGTGACGCTGTCAGACCTGGAGGATTCAGCGGATCGGAAGACGGCTCGTGTTGAAATTTCCGGTATCGCGGGGGCCGGCGGGTTCAGTCCCTTGGCGCAAGTCGGCGTGATTCAGGCCGCTGGCCGTACCGATTTGCCGCCGTTTTCGCTGGCATTGGCGTGGGATCTGGATGGCCGAGCGGATACCGGGTCGCTGCAGTTGTCCCTGGATCAGCCCGAGGCGTTCAAGGGCGATTTCAATGTGAACATGAGCCGTTTGCGGGAGCTTCTGCGTTTCACGGATCGCCTGGCCGACAGCAAAGCGGAAGAGATCCCGAAAATGCTGGGCGGCTTCGGCTTTTTCGGGCCTTGGGGCGTTCTGATGGCCATCGGCCAGAAGGTGCAGCAGGTGGAAGTCGGCTCCATCACGGCGAGTGTGAAGAATGACGGCTATGTGACACGTTCCCGTGCGTTGGCGCTCAGGCACGATGTTGATGTCGCTCCAGGACAGGGCTCGGCGGAAAAGCAAAGGAAGAAATGGCTGGAAGACAAAATCGATGCGGGCAAGGAACAGTGTAAGCGCGATCCTGAAGGCGCTTTCGATGGGGCGCCTCTGCGGCGCGAGGACTGTCTTGCACTGCTGGATTTCGTGACGGGTGGTTCTTCCAAACTGTCGATGACGATGGAACCCGCCCGGCCGGTCTCTTTGGAACAGCTCTTTGATGGCGGCGGGCGTCGCGATTCGTATCGCCCCTTGCGCTTGCTGGAGATGAAGCTGAGCAATTGAGGTTGGAAGGCCGCGTGCGCGCCAGTGGATGCGCGGCGGCTGATTTTTCCAGTTCGACTGTTGTGGCTTTGTTGATCAGCCCTCAGCGCGGGCTTGTAGGCGGCTGCCGATGATCGCGCAGATCCGCGCAGATCGCCTCGGCCGCGTCCACCAGGCGCGGGCCCGGCCGGTGCAACTGGTCCGGGTCGATGGCGTAGATGCGGCCCGTGCGGGCGGCCGTCAGCCCGTGCCGCGCCCACCAGGCCCGCCGGGCGGCCAGGGTTTCGCGACCGTAGGGCGACAGCAGCAGCACCTGCGGGTTCAGGTGCAACACCGACTCCACGCTGACCTGTGGTGCCGGGATCGCGTTCGCGGCGTAGGGATTGACGCCGCCGCAGCGCGCCAGCAGGTCATTGATCAGAGGATCCCTGCCCAGGGTGTACAGCGGATCGGCGCTGATTTCGATGAAGACGGTCTGAGGCGGGGGCGGCGCCGCCCGCAGGTCGCGGATGCGGTGTTCCAGGCCGCGCGCGGCGGCGTCGGCGACGGACCGGGTGTCCAGGCGTTCGCCCAGGTCGCGGATCAGCGATGGAATGTCGTCCAGCGATTCCGGGTCGGCGTAGATCAGGGGCACGCCCAGCGGGGCCAGGCGCCGCGCCAGGGAGCGCGTGCCGTCGGAGGGCTGCCAGCCGATCACCAGGGTCGGATGCAGGGTCAGGATGAGTTCTTCGCTGAATTGGATGCCGTCGCCGATGCGTGGGATGGCGCGCGCTGCGGGCGGGTAGTCGCTGCTCAGGACGGTGCCGACGATGTCGGCGCCGGCCCCGGCGGCGTAGACCAGTTCCGTGGCGTTGGGCGCCAGGGTAACGATGCGGGGCGTGGCGGCCGCGCCAGCGATGCCCGCCCAGGCGGCGCACAGGCCGAAGCAGACGGCGGCGGCCAGACGCGGCAGGCATTGCCGCACCTTTCCGAAGCCGTCCGTCGTCGGCTGCTTCATGTCTACATCCGCCAGGACAGGTTCACGAACACGTTGGAGCCCGGCGTGTTGTAGCCGTCCACCAGCACGTAGTCCTTGTCCAGGATGTTGTTCCAGCGCACCTGCATGCCCAGGGACTTGCTGAAATCGTAGGCGGCGGTCAGGTTGACCAGGGAATAGCCGCCCAGGCGGGCTTGCGTCGAGGCATCGACGCGATTGCCGGTGTATTGGTATTCGGCGCCCAGTTTCCAATCCTGGATGCGATGTTCGGCACCGAGATGGAAGACCTGGCGGGCGCGTTGCGGGAGTTGAGAGTTTTCGCCCGCCTTGGGGTCGTCGTTGCGCGGCTCCATCAGGTCGGCGCTTGCGCGGATCGTCGTGTCACCGAAACTGTGCTCGCCTGTCAGGGTCACGCCACGGATCGTCGCATGATCGATATTTTGCGGGGTGATCGCGAAGGTCGCGGGATCCGTCATGTTGGTGATCAGATTGCGAATCTTGTTCTGGTACGCGGTGAGCCGCAGCAGGGTGCTGTCATCCTGGTATTGAACGTGCGCTTCGACATTGCGGGATTTCTCCGGCTTCAAGTCTGGATTGCCCGCGAAGGAACCGTAGGGGCCGAAATCCTCGAAGGGCCAATACAGGTCGTTGAAGGTCGGCGCGTGGAAGCCGGTGTTGCCCGCGATTCCGATCTGCCAGGTGTCCGTCAGATCGAAATCCAGCCCCAGGCTGCCTGTCGTCTGGTTGCCATAGCCCGAGATATTGTCGTTGCGCACGCTGGCCTGGGTATGCAGGCGGTCAAACTTGCCTTTGTAGATCAGGGCGGCGGCATTGGTATTGCGCGCGTCCCGGTCGTATTGCGTCGTGCTCTGGACACGTTCTTCCTGGCGCTCCAACAGGACCGACATCCTTTGGTCGACGAGGGGCTTGAACGTATTGGTCCAGCTGTAGTGGCGTTTGAGCGAATTGACGACGCTTTGGTAACCCCGGTCGTCGTAGCCGTCCTTGGTGAAACCGAAGCGCAGGTCGCTGTCCCACCAATCCGTGATGCGATCGGCGCTGCTCAGGCTGTAGGCTTGTTGCCTGTGGAGCGCATAGGCATCGCTTGTGAAAGTGCCTGCATCGTAATCGCCTCGTGTGTAGCCGTTGTAGGCCGTCAGACCGATGCGGTGGCCTTCGGCCCAGCGGTAGCCCAGCGTGCCCGAGACGGCATGGCTGCGGTAGCCGTCTTTGTCCGGGTAGTGATTGAAGTTGAGGGCATTGTTGGCGGTGTGGCGGCGGGTGGCATCGAACCCCTTGCTGGTTGCCGCACTGGTCGAAAAGCTGTAGTCCCAGCCCTGAGCCGCGCCCGACAAGCCCAGACTGGACTTGGCGGTTTCGTAGGTTCCGTAGCCGACATTCGCCCAGGCCGACAGGGGACGGTCCTGTTCGCCCTTCTTCGTGATGATGTTGATCACGCCGCCGATGGCATCCGAGCCGTACAGGCTGCTGGCGGCGCCGCGCAGGATCTCGACGCGTTCCACCATGGCCGGGTCGATGGCCGGGAAGCTGACGGTGCCCGAGGCCGAGCCGTTGATTCGCATGCCGTCGATCAGCACCAGCGTGTGATTGGAGTTCGCCCCGCGCAGGAACAGGCTGGTCACCGTCTGCGGCCCGCCGTTCGACGTGAATTGCACGCCGGGCGCGCGCCCGATGATCTCGGCGATGCTGTCGCCGCGCGCCTCGGCCAGTTGCTTCGGCCCGATCACCGTCACGTCGCCGACCGCGTCGGACAAGGGTTCGGCAGTACGGCTGGGGGTGACGACAATGTCCTGCAGCGCGGGAACGGCTGCGGCATCGGATTGGGCCGTGGCGGCCAGGGGGAACAGACAGATGGTTGCGGCGAGCGTGCGCCGCGAAAACGAGATGGTCATGACAGGCCCTGTAGGGTGCGCGTCCCCGCACACCGGAATCATCAACACCTGCAGGCCGTGGTGAATCCGCCCGGATGATTTGGTGATCGGGCGCGGCGAACAGGCAATCAGGAGATCGAATCAGGCCGGTATCGGGCTGACGCGGGCCGGGCCGAAGGCCTGGCGGACGCGCTCACCGTTGCGGGGGCAGCACAGCTGGGTTCAGTGATGAACCGCCTGTTTCCCGTTTAAACGCCGGGCGCGGACAAGCCGTCCCGGCATACCTTGTTTCGGAGGGCATTATAAAGGCCTTCCGCGCAAGATTTTGTTGCGATTCCTGGTGCCTTGCTGTCGCAGGCCGCCGTCGTGCCTCTGTGCGATGCGGCCTGTTTCGAGAATGCGGGAGTCAGCGATGTGAAGGGGAAGAGCTGCTCATGCAATCCCCGTAACGACTAGAAGGGCTCGTTCCACGGCTTGGATCGTGGCTCTATCCAGTCGCCCGAATACCGGCCCGACTCGGACTTTGGGCAGTGTCGAAATCTTGTCCACCATCACTTGCGACTGGGTGTGCAGTCCATTGGTGGTGTCGGGTTCGACCAGGACCCTGAAAGCGGCTTCGCGAATTTCGCTGGTGATGGGGCAGATGATGATGCTATCGAGTTCGGACAGCAGGTTGGATTGAATGACCAAGGCGGGCCTGGGCTTGCCATAGGCGCCAGGCAACGATACAGAGACAACGCTGCCGCGGTGCATCAGCGCCAGCTTTCAATATCGTGCGCAGCGGCTTCGGCGAATGCCAGGGCATCCTGTTCCGCCGCATCATGCTTGAGTGCCACGCATTGAGCTTTGACCTGTGTGGCGTAGCCGGCATCCCGGGTATCGGGAACCCATATTTGCAGGCGGCGCATCCCATTGGATGTCGGGCGCGGGGCCTGTGATGCTTTGTGAGAGAGTACATGCGACATGGAACCCCCTGTGTGAATGCCTGGGGGATAGGCTACCCTGTGTCATGCTGAGCGGCAAGCGCTTCTGTAGCCTTTTTATCCTGCTTTTGATATGGCTTGCAGAACGTTGCGCGGGCGTCCTGCGATCGGATAGCACCCGTTCCGCCACCGCCGACCGGTGGTGCGCGGCAAGCCAGGTTGTGACGACGGGTGTCGCCTGCCGCCGATCAGGATCAGGCGACGGCGGGAGCCGGCATGCGGGCGCCGAACAGGACGTCCAGGATGCGGGCGATCAGGCCTTCCTGAGGACGATTCGCGCGGGCGGCGAGTTCTTCCGCCATCATGCGCTCAAAAGCTTCGTTCACGGGGTAGTTCGAAAAGGGGGCCAACATGCTGTACTCCTTGAGGATGTTTGCTCGCCATCGAGCGACTAGTGAAAACCCTTATAGGGTTAACCCTAGTGTAGTGGATTACCCCTCTTTGCGTCAATCGGCATGTCATGGCGCTGGGCGGCGCTGTTGGAGCTTACTCGTCCACATCCGGCGAAGCCGCCAAAATGCGACCGGCGCCGCCCAGCGCCATGACATGCCGATGAGATCTCCGGGCCCGGACCCCGGCACAGCTCTCCACGACACTCGATGAGGTCCCGCACCCCCAGCGATACAATGAAAGTTTGTCCATCAGCCCCGGATCCCGCCGTGTCCTATCCCGCCCTGCCATATCCCGTCGAATCCTATACCCGCGGCGCCGACTTCGTCCGCCTCCTGGGCAAGCGCATCGTGGTGCTGGACGGGGCCATGGGCACCATGATCCAGCGCTACAAACTCACCGAGGCCGACTTCCGCGGCGAACGCTTCGCCGGCCATGACCGGGACGTCAAAGGCGACAACGACCTTCTGTCCCTGACACGGCCCGACGTCATCCGGGAAATCCACCAGGCCTACCTGGAAGCCGGCGCCGACGTCGTCGAAACCAACACTTTCGGCGCCACCCGCGTCGCCCAGGGCGATTACGGCCTGCTGGACATCGCCTACGACCTGAACGTGGCGGCGGCCCGGTTGGCTCGCGAAGCCTGCGACGCCGTGTCCACGCCCGACCGCCCGCGCTTCGTCGCCGGGTCCCTGGGGCCCCAGCCCAAGACCGCGTCCCTGTCGCCGGACGTCAACGATCCGGGCGCGCGCAACGTCACCTTCGAAGAACTGCGCGTCGCCTATACCGAACAGATCAACGGCCTCATCGACGGCGGCGTGGACATCCTGCTGGTCGAGACCATTTTCGACACCCTGAACGCCAAGGCCGCCATCTTCGCCATCGAATCCGTGTTCGAAGAGCGCAACATCCGCCTGCCCGTCATGGTGTCGGGCACCGTGACCGATGCGTCGGGCCGCATCCTGTCGGGCCAGACCGTCGAGGCCTTCTGGAACTCCGTGCGCCATGCCCGGCCCGTCACCATCGGCCTGAACTGCGCCCTGGGCGCCGCCCTGATGCGCCCCTACGTCGCGGAACTGTCCAAGATCTGCGATACCTACGTCTGCGTCTATCCCAATGCGGGTCTGCCCAATCCGATGGCGGAAACCGGCTTCGACGAAACCCCTTCGGACACCTCCGGCCTGCTTGAAGAATTCGCCCAGGCCGGGCTGGTGAACGTGGTCGGCGGCTGCTGCGGCACCACCCCGGACCACATCCGCGAAATCGCCCGCAAAGTCCGCGATCTGCCCATGCGCCAGCCGCCGGTCATTCCGGTCAAGACCCGCCTGTCGGGCCTGGAGCCGCTGAATTTCGACCGCGACACGCTGTTCATCAACGTCGGCGAACGCACCAACGTGACGGGCAGCAAGATGTTCCTGCGCCTGATCCGCGAAGAAAAATTCGACGAGGCCCTGTCCGTCGCCCGCCAGCAGGTCGAAAACGGCGCCCAGATCATCGACGTCAACATGGACGAGGGCATGCTCGACGCCCTGGCCATCATGCCGCGCTTTCTGAATCTGCTGGCGTCCGAACCTGACATCTCCCGCGTGCCGGTGATGATCGACAGCTCCAAATGGCCGGTGATCGAAGCCGGCCTGCGCTGCGTGCAGGGCAAGTGCGTGGTGAACTCGATTTCCATGAAGGAAGGCGAAGAGGCCTTCATCGAACACGCCCGGCTGTGCCGCAAATACGGCGCGGCCGTGGTGGTCATGGCCTTCGACACCGACGGCCAGGCCGATACCCTGCAGCGGCGCATCGACATCTGCGCCAAGGCCTACGACATCCTGGTCAATCAGGTGGGTTTCCCGCCGGAAGACATCATCTTCGACCCCAACGTATTCGCCATCGCGACCGGGCTCGACGAGCACAACCATTACGCGATGGATTTCATCGAGGCCACCGGCTGGATCACGGAAAACCTGCCCCACGCCCGCGTGTCGGGCGGGATTTCCAACGTCAGCTTCTCCTTCCGCGGCAACGAGGCCATGCGCGAGGCCATCCACGCCGTGTTCCTGTACTACGCCGTGCAGCGCGGCCTGACCATGGGCATCGTCAACGCGGGCCAGCTGGGCGTGTATTCGGAACTGGACAAGCAGGTGCGCGATCTGGTCGAGGACGTGGTGATGGACCGCCCCGAACCGGTCGGCAAGACCGACCCGGCGGACGAGC
Organism: uncultured Castellaniella sp.; assembly: GCF_937988725.1. GTDB lineage: Bacteria > Pseudomonadota > Gammaproteobacteria > Burkholderiales > Burkholderiaceae_B > Castellaniella. The sequence continues at coordinate 352,229 of NZ_CALKHS010000003.1, forward strand.
GCACCTCGACCGAGCGCCTGGTGGAACTGGCCGAGACCATCCGGGGCTCGGGCACGAAGAAGGAAGAAGACCTGACGTGGCGCCAGGGCACGGTGCGCGAGCGCCTGACCCATTCGCTGGTGCACGGCATCACGACCTTCATCGTCGAGGACACGGAAGAAGTCCGCGTGGAAATCGACGCGGCCGGCGGACGCACCATCGAAGTGATCGAAGGGCCGCTGATGGACGGCATGAACGTCGTGGGCGACCTGTTCGGCGCGGGCAAGATGTTCCTGCCGCAGGTGGTGAAATCCGCTCGCGTGATGAAGCAGGCCGTGGCCCACCTGCTGCCCTTCATCGAGGAAGAAAAGCGCCTGCTGGAAGAAGCCGGCGGCGACGTGCGGTCCAAGGGCAAGATGGTCATCGCCACGGTCAAGGGCGACGTGCACGACATCGGCAAGAACATCGTCACGGTGGTCCTGCAGTGCAACAACTTCGAAGTCATCAATATGGGCGTCATGGTGCCCTGCGCCAAGATCCTGGACAAGGCCAAGGAAGTCGGCGCGGACATGGTCGGGCTGTCCGGCCTGATCACGCCCAGCCTCGAGGAGATGGCCTACGTCGCCTCCGAAATGCAGCGCGACCCGTATTTCCGCGAGCGCAACGTCCCGCTGCTGGTGGGCGGAGCCACCACCAGCCGGGTGCACACGGCCGTGAAGATCGCGCCCAATTACGAAGGTCCCGTGATCTACGTGCCCGACGCCAGCCGTTCGGTGGGCGTGGCCACCAGCCTGATGTCCGATCAGGTCGAGACCTACCTGAAGGAAGTCGCCGACGAATACGAACTGGTGCGCGAACGCCATGCCAACCGCAAGGCTACGCCCATGGTCACCATCCAGGAAGCGCGGGCCGCCAAGCCCGCCATCGACTGGGCGAATTACACGCCGCCCCGGCCCAAGTTCATCGGCCGGCGCACCTTCCAGCATTACGATCTGCACGAGATCCTGAAGTTCCTGGACTGGACGCCGTTCTTCCAGTCCTGGGGCCTGATGGCGCAGTTCCCCGCCATCCTGACCGACGATGTGGTGGGCGAGCAGGCCGTCAAGCTGTACGAGGAAGGCCAGGCCATGATGAAGCGCATCGTCGAAGGGCGCTGGCTGACGGCCAACGGCATCGTGGCGTTCTATCCGGCCAACAGCGTCAATGACGACGACATCGAGATCTACCGCGACGAGACCCGCAGCGAGGTCCTGCTGACCTGGCGCGGCGTGCGCCAGCAGACGCAGAAGCGCGAGGGCGTGGACAACAAGTGCCTGGCGGACTTCATCGCGCCCAGGGATTCGGGCGTCACCGACTACATCGGCATGTTCGCCGTGACCGGCGGCATCGGCATCGAGAAATACGAAAAGCAGTTCCAGGACGCCGGCGACGACTATTCCGTGATCATGCTCAAGGCGCTGGCGGACCGCCTGGCCGAGGGCTTCGCCGAAACCCTGCATGCCCGGGTGCGCCGCGACCTGTGGGGCTACGTGCCCGACGAGGCGCTGTCCAACGAGGACATCATCGGTGAGAAATACCAGGGCATCCGCCCGGCGCCCGGCTACCCCGCCTGCCCGGAGCACATCGTCAAGCGCGCTATGTTCGACCTGCTGGATTGCGGCGAAATCGGCATGCAGCTGACCGAAGGCTACGCCATGATGCCGGCGTCCAGCGTCTGCGGCTTCTATTTCAGCCATCCGCAATCCCAGTATTTCAACGTCGGCAACATCGGCGCCGACCAGGTGGCCGATTATGTGCGCCGCACGGGGCGGGAGGAAGACGATGTGCGCCGCACGCTGGCCAGCACCCTGCGCTGACGACCCGGGGCGGGGCGGGGGCGGCGTGCCGCGCCTGGCGGTCTGCCGGGAGCGCCGTCATGCCGCGTGACGATGCGGCCCGGCGCCAGTCCCTGGGGGCGTTCCTGCGCAGCGCGCGCGCCCGGGTCAGCCCGGGCGACCACGGCCTGCCGCCGGGGTTGCGGCGGCGCACGCCCGGCCTGCGCCGCGAGGAAGTCGCCCAGCTCTGCGGCATCAGCACGACCTGGTACACCTGGATCGAGCAGGGCCGTGAAGTCTCCGTGTCGGTCGATGTCTGGCGCCGGCTGGCCGAAACATTGCGGCTGGCGCGCGCCGAACGGCATTATCTGTTCAGCCTGGCGGAATGCGCCGATCCGCAGGCGGGGCAGCTGGATGCCGTGGCCCTGCCCGATGGACTGAGCGACTGCGTGGACAGCATCCAGGGGCCGGCCTACATCCTGGACCAGGCCTGGAACGTGCTGGCCTGGAATCCGCCGTTGCAGCGGCTGTTCGACGGCTGGCCAGGGCAGGGGCGGGCCAATCTGCTGCATTACATCTTCATGGATCCGGCCGCTCGCACCCTGGTGGTGGACTGGGAAGAGCGCGCCAGCCGCGTGGTGGCGGAATTCCGCGCCGACGTGGCGGCGCTGGCCGGAGACCCCGCCATCGGCGCCCTGGTGGCCGAATTGCAGGCGGGCAGCCCCTTGTTCGCCGGCTGCTGGACGCGCCAGACCGTGGTGGACCGGGAAGGCGGCGTGCGCGAATTCCAGCACCCGGCGCGCGGCCGACTGATGTTCCGGCAGTTCACGTTCCGGCTGGCGGTGCGCCCGGACTGCAAACTGGTCATGCTGCTAGACCAGGCCTGAGCTGCGAGGCGGCCCGGCCGGGCTCAGGCTTCGCGGCGGTGGCGCAGCTGATTGCCCGATCTGTTCGACAGCCTGCGGAACGACAGGGCCGATGCCGCCACGCATAGCGCCGTCGCCGCGAAACCCCACATCACGTCGATGCGGTCGGCCTCGATGCCGCCGCGCAGGCTGATGCTGAGGTTCAGCGTGACCGCCGCGCAGGCCACGCCCAGGCTGATGCCCAGCTGCTGCGCCATGGCCGAGAAGCTGCTGGCGCGGCTCATCTGCGCGGAATCCAGGTCGGCGTAGGTCAGGGCGTTGACGGCCGTGAACTGCAGCGAGCGGAAGAAGCCCCCGATCAGCAGCACCGCGACCATCAGCCAGACGGGCGTGCTGGCCTGGAACAGGGCGCAGGCGGCCGTGAAGCAGGCGGCGATCAGCGCATTCCACATCAGCACGCGGCGAAAGCCGAAGCGGTGCACGATGGGCGTGGCGACCAGTTTCATCAGCAGGGCGCCGGCCGCCGAGGTGAAGGTGATCATGCCGGCCGAGAAGGCGGACAGGCCGAAGCCCACCTGCAGCAGGATGGCCAGCAGGAAAGGCGAGGCGCCGCTACCGAAGCGGCACAGATTGCCGCCCAGCACCGAGACGGCGAAGGTCTGGACGCGCAGCAGGCTGAGGTCGATGATCGGATAGGTGGCGTGGCGGGCGTGGCGGATGTACAGCACCCCGCAGACCAGGCCCAGCAGGAGCAGGCTCACGATCACGTCGGCGCCCAGGTCACCGTGGCCGACGGCTTCCAGGCAGATCATCAGCGCCGCCATGGACACGGCGCTGAGCAGGAAACCGAGCGTGTCCAGCCGCGGCTTGCCGTCCGGGACGTCGCGGGCGATGTAGCGCCGCACCAGCGCGATGCCCAGGATGCCGACGGGGATGTTGATCAGGAAGATCCAGTGCCAGGATGCGTACGTCACCAGGAAGCCGCCGACCGGCGGACCGATGACGGGCCCCAGCAGGGCGGGCAGGGTCAGGAACGCCATGGCCTGGACCAGTTCGGATTTGGGGATGCGCCGCAGCAGGATGATGCGCCCGACGGGCACCATCATGGCGCCCGCCGCGCCCTGGACCACTCGGGAGATCACCAGCTGCGAAAGGGTCTGCGACGCGGCGCAGGCCGCCGAACTGAGGCCGAACAGCAGGATGGCGGCCAGGAAGACCCGCTGCGCCCCGAACCGGTCGGCCGCCCAGCCGCTGATGGGCACGAAGACGGCCGTGGCCAGCAGATAGCCCGTGATGGTGATGTTCATGTGCACGGCGGTGGTGCCGAAATCCCGCGCCATGGCGGGCAGGGCCGTGGCCACCACCGTGGAATCCAGCATCTGCATGAACAGGGCGCAGCCGACGATGAAGGGGATCATCCGTTGTTCCCGGGTGCGGGCGGCGGGGGGCGGGGCGGAAGATCTACTGGGGTCGGGCATAGGCACGCGCGGGCGTCGGAGTGCAGTACACTTGGAGCGCATCGGTCATGAGAATCGGCAACGGCACTATTATGGCAAACAACTTCACCTCCGAACTGACACAATTCATCAACCAGTACAAGACGGAACATCCCGACACCGAAGCGCGCCAGCGCGCCGGGCGCTTCCGCCTCTGGGACAAGGAACTGGATGCCGAACAGCAGGACGGCTTTCGCGCCGCCCGGGTCGCCCAGGATCCCTACGTCTATTATCAAAAGGCCTGACCGGCCGTCATGCCGCCAGAGCCCGCCACCGGGCTGGATGCCTTGATGGCGCCGGCTGTGGACAGCACGCCCGACGTGGTCGATCACGTGGCGCTGGCGCGGCTGTACGGCGAACCCCTGTTCGCCATCCCCCAGGACCTGTACATCCCGCCCGATGCCCTGGAAGTCTTCCTGGAAGCCTTCGAGGGCCCGCTGGACCTGCTGCTCTACCTGATCCGCAAGCAGAATTTCAATGTGCTGGACATCCCCATGGCGGAAGTCACGGCGCAGTATCTCAGCTATGTCGAGCAGGTCCGCCGCACCAATCTGGAACTGGCCGGTGAATACCTGCTGATGGCGGCGTTGCTGATCGAGATCAAATCGCGCATGCTGCTGCCCGTGCGCCAGTCCGATACCGGCGAGGAAGTCGAGGATCCCCGGGCCGAACTGGTGCGCCGCCTGCTGGAATACGAGCGCATGAAGCTGGCCGCGCAGCGCCTGGATGCCCTGCCGCGCGTCGGCCGCGATTTCCACGTAGCGCATGCGCAGGCCGACCTGGATGTCGAGACCGTGCTGCCGGCCGTCAGCCCCGCGGACCTGCGCGATGCGTGGACCGCCATTTTGCAGCGGGCGCGCCTGAACGCCAGCCACCGCATCACCCGCGAACAGCTGTCCGTGCGGGATCACATGAGCCATATCCTGCGCCGGCTCTCGGACGTGCGCTTCATGGAGTTCACGGATCTGTTCATGGAACGCATCCGCATGGGTGAGCCGGCCGCCGTCATCGTCGTGCACTTTCTGGCCCTGCTGGAACTGGCGCGCGAATCCCTGCTGGAAATCACCCAGGCGGCGCCCTATGCGCCGCTGTATGTCAGACTGTCCTATACGCGCTCGGCCTGAGTGCCCGCGCCGGAGCTTGCCTTGAAAGTCGTCCATTCCATCGAAGATCTGCGTGACCAGCTGCGGGGCCAGTTGCGCGTGGCTTTCGTGCCCACCATGGGTAATCTGCATGCCGCCCATCTGTCGCTGATGCGCCTGGCCCGCCAGCATGGCGATCCGGTGGTGGCCAGCATTTTCGTCAATCGCCTGCAATTCGGCCCCAACGAGGATTTCGACCGCTATCCGCGCACGCTGGCCGAGGACATCGAAAAACTGGAAGGCGAGCGCGACGTCTACGTGCTGTTCGCTCCGGACGAGCGCGAACTCTATCCCGAGCCGCAGAATTTCCGCATCCAGCCCGGCGAGGCCCTGGGCAAGATCCTGGAAGGCGAATTCCGCCCGGATTTCTTCATGGGCGTGAGCACCGTGGTGCTCAAGCTGTTTTCCTGCGTGCAGCCGCGCGTGGCGGTGTTCGGCAAAAAGGACTATCAGCAGTTGATGGTGGTGCGGGCCATGTGCCGGCAGTTCCAGCTGCCGGTGGAAATCCTGGCCCACGAAACCGTGCGTGACGCCGACGGCCTGGCGCTGTCATCGCGCAACCGCTTCCTGTCGACCGTGGAACGTGCCGAGGCTCCCCAGCTGTACGGCCTGCTGCAGCGGGTGCGCGACACGATCGGGGGCGGCCAGGATGACTGCGCCGTGGTCGAGGCCCAGGCCATGCAGACGCTGCGGGATCGGGGCTGGGACCCGGATTACGTGGCCGTGCGCCGGCAGCGCGATCTCCTGCCTCCCACCGTGGAGGAAATCCGCCAGGGCGAACCGCTGGTGGTGCTGACGGCCGCCCGCCTGGGCAGCACGCGCCTGATCGACAACCTGGAATTCCAGGCGGGGCGCTGACGGGCCCGGGGCGGCGCCCCGGGAAGTTCCCGCATCCGCGCGTCTGGCAGGCCTGACAGCTGCCGGGCGTCGGGCCGCATGACAGAATCCCCTCACCAGAAACAACACACGGGGGATTGCCATGGCGATCATGGGCATGAATCTGGGAGACGCGCAGGGTTCGATCACCCGGCGCCTGACGCTTCGGGAACGCGAAGTCGCGGACTACATCACCCGGGGGCGTTCCAACAAATACATTGCCGCCGAACTCGGGGTGTCGCAGCGCACCATCGAGGCGCACCGGGCGCGCATCTTCATGAAGGTCGGCGTGCGCAACGCGGTGGAACTGACCCAGCATTACGTGCGCCTGAAACTGCCCCTGTCGGACGATCAGGGGGCGAGCCCGTCGCCGCGCCCTGACGTGGCGCGGCATCCCTGGCGCCCGGCGCGGGCCGGATCAGCGTGCGGCGCAGTGCTGGGCGGGCTTGGAAGCTAGTTCCGTGATCGGGTCCAGATCCGCCTGGCGGGTCAGACTGGATTCCAGTAGAGGCGCCTGACCGTTCAGGCGTGTGACCCGCAGCACGTTGGATGTGCTGAATTCCAGGCTGGCGCGGGCCTGGTCGCCGGTCTGCAGCACGATGCGCACCGGATCGGTGCCCGTCAGGTACCAGCAGCCCAGCGTGGCGCGGGCGGGCCCGCTACCGTCCACCGGCGTGTTGCGGGCGCGCCATTGGCCGTCCGGAGCCAGGGTTAGGGTCATGCGGCTGGGCGGGCATTGGCCGCCGTCCATGCAGGCGATGGTGCCCAGATAAGTGCGGGATTCGGCCAGTTCGCGGGGCACGGCGGCGCCTGCCGGCTGGGCGGCGCCGGCGCTTGCGCCGGATTCCGCCGCCGGGGCGGCCGCGGACTTGGATTTCTGTTCCTGGCCGCCGAAGCCCAGTTGCAGCTGGGCCGGCGCCTGGGTACCGGAATCGCCCTGGGCGCGGTGCAGGGCGTCGGACGTGGTGCTTTCACGCGGGGTGTCGTAATAACCCGGCGCGCTTTGCTGGGCGCAAGCGCCCAGCAGCGTCAGCAGGCTAAGGCCCAGCAGGCGGGTCAGTGAAGTGGCAATGGGGCGCGGCATGACAGTATCGGTCGGAGGGGCGGAAACGCCATTCTACGCATTTGCGGCCCGCTTGGGCAGGGCTGGCCGCCATGGCGGTTGACGGCGGCGGGGCCTGGCTGGCGATGGCCGGGGCGGCGATCCTGTGCGCGGGCGCCGGGTTGCGGTTCGAACCCTGGTCGCGGGAATATGCTGCCCGCCTTCGGGCGGGTGCGCCCGCGACTGCGGGCACGCTGTGGCGGGCGGCGGGCCAAACCTACCGGCGGCCCGTCCGGTGGCGGCGGGACGGCTGGGGCGCCCTGGCGACAGGGGGATTGGCGGCCGGGCTGCTGGCTCTGCAAGGCTGGGCCGGCCTTGCACTCCTGCCGCTGGGACTGGGATTGGCTGCATTGGCCTGGCTGGATGGACGCAGCGGCCTTTTGCCGGACGCCCTGACGCTGCCCCTGATGGCTGCGGGCTGGTGGCTGGGGCCGCAGGGCCTGCCGGATGCGCCGTGCGCCTCCATCGCGGTGTGGGGAGGCCTGGCGGCGGCCGCCGGCCTGTATCGCCGCGTGCGCGGCCGGGACGGTTTTGGCGGCGGGGACGTCAAATGCCTGGCCATGCTGGCGGGCTGGCTGGGCGGGTCCGCCGCGCTGGCGATCCTGTGGGGGGCCAGCATCCTGGGTCTGCTGGCCTGGGTCTGCCGCCCGGGATACCGGCTGCGGGCCCACCCCTTCGGTCCGTATCTGGCGCTGGCCGCCTGTCCGTGGATTCTATGGCCCGAGGCCGCCGGGGCCTGGCTGACCCGTCTGGGGTAGGGGCGCGCGTCCCGGGCCGTGATCCCCGGGCCCCCGTCTGGGGTAAAGTCATGTTTTCACCTTGGGGCGGGATTCGCGCATGTTTTCGATCGGCCTGACGGGCGGGATCGGGTCCGGCAAGACCCAGGTAGCCGATTGGCTGGCCCAGTGGGGGGCGGCCGTGATCGATACCGATCAGATCGCCCATGACCTGACGGCAGCCGGGGGCGCCGCGATCGATCCGTTGCGCCAGGCCTTCGGCGCGCAGGCCATCGCGGCGGACGGCCGCCTGGATCGCGCCTGGATGCGCGACCGGGCCTTCGCCGATCCGGCCGTCCGGCAGCGTCTGGAAACCATCCTGCATCCCTTGATCGACCAGGCCGTGCGGGCCCGGGCCGAGGCCGCGCAGGGGCTGTACCGGGTGTTTGTGGTGCCGCTGCTGGTGGAATCCGGTCGCTGGCGCGACCGCGTGGACCGCATCTGCGTCGTCGATTGCGATCCGGCCACGCAGGTGCGCCGGGTGCAGGGCCGCAGCGGGCTGACGCCGGAGACCATTGGGCGTATCATGTCCGCTCAGGCTTCCCGGGAAGACCGCTTGGCCGTTGCCGACGACATCATCCTCAACGATGGCGCCACCGATCTGGATGCGCTGCGCCGGCGGTCCTGGTCCTGCCATCAGTCCTGGTGCGACCTGGCTTCCCGATCGCGCCATGGATCGGCCATTCATGATTAGGGTCTTTTGCGTGTGATTCTGTACGAGTACCCCTGTAATGAACGTGTACGCACTCTGCTCCGGGTAGAGTATCTCTTCGACCGCCTGTTCTATTTCGCGCGCGGCGAAGACGCGCATCATCACCAGATCGCCATGATCACGCTCTTCGACCTGCTCGACGTGTGTGAACGGGCCGATGTCCGCACGGCGGTCCTGCAGGATCTCGACCGGCACCGCACGGCCCTGGCGGCCCTGCGCGAACATCCGGGCGTCGATCGCCCCACGCTGGACAGCCTGCTCGACGAAATTCAATCCGTGTCCGGCGCGCTGGCGGGGCAGGGGCGCATCGGCCAGTGCCTGCGCGACAACGAATGGCTGGCCAGCCTGCGCGGGCGGATCACCGTGCCCGGCGGCTCGTCGCCCATCGACCTGCCGTCCTACTACGCCTGGCAGATCAAGCCTCCCGAAGCTCGGGTGCGCGACCTGCATGGCTGGATCGAACCCATCTTGCCGCTGCACCGCGCCATGGCCCTGATCCTGCAGCTGCTGCGCGATGCGGGCGACGCCCGCGACCAGTTGGCCGGCCAGGGCGCCTACCAGGAAATGCTGGGCGGAAAGACCTTCCAGCTGCTGCGGGTCTGGGTCGATCCCCAGCAAGGGGTGTTCCCCGAAATCAGCGCCAACAAATACGTCATCTGGGTGCGGTTTTCCATGCAGGACAATGTCATGAAGCCGCAACCGGCCAGCCGTGACATCGCCTTCCGCCTCGCCCGCTGCAACATCTAGGACTTCCCATCATGATCGAATCCTCGACGCGGCCTGCGGGCGGGCGCCGTCGCTTGTGGGTCTGGATCGCGCTGTGCGCGGCGGCGGTCCTGGCGCTTTGGCTGTTCTGGCCGCGAGGCGCGGATCAGTCCGGCGGGCGGGGATTCCGGGGCGGGGCGGGGCAAGCCACGCCGGTATCCGTCGTCGCCGTGACGTCCGGTCGGATCGACCGCGCGCTGCGGGCGCTGGGCACGGTCACCGCGCCGGCGACCGTGACGATCCGCTCTCGGGTCGACGGGCCTTTGCAGTCCCTGCATTTCACCGACGGCCAGTCGGTGCAGGCCGGCGATCTGCTGGCGGTGATCGATCCGCGCCCCTTCCAGATCCAGTTGCAGCAGGCCCAGGGGCAGCAGGCGCAGCACGCCGCCCAGCTGGAAAATGCCCGCCTGGACCTGGCCCGGTACGAGCGGCTGTTCAAACAGGATTCCGTCGCCCGCCAGCAGCTGGATGCCGCCCGCGCCCAGGTGCGGGAGCTGCAGGGCCAGGCCAAGATCGATCAGGCCGCGGTGGACGACGCCCGGCTGCAGCTCGGCTACACGCGGATCACGGCCCCCGTATCCGGGCGGCTGGGCTTGCGCAAGGTGGACGTCGGCAACATGGTGCACGCCTCGGACGCCGATGGCCTGGTCGTGCTGACCCAGAACCAGCCCATCGACGTGGTGTTCGCCATTGCGCAGACCCGCCTGCCGGCCCTGCTGGCGGCTCGCCGCGCGGATCTGGGCCTGCAGGCGCAGCTGCTGGGCCAGGCGGGCGGCCCCGTGCTGGCGACCGGGCAGCTGATCGCCGTGGACAATCAGATCGACGTGGCCACGGGCACGGTCCAGCTCAAGGCGCGTTTCGACAACGCCGACGAGTCCCTGTTTCCCAATCAGTTCGTGCAGGTGCGCCTGCGCCTGGGGCTGGAAGACGGCCTGGTCCTGCCCTTGCGGGCCGTGCAGCGCGGTTCGGCGGGCGAGTACGTCTACCGCGTGGATGCCCAGCGCAAGGCGCATGTCGTGCCGGTGACGACGGGGGTGGATGACGGCAATCAGGTGGTGATCGAATCCGGCGTGCAGGCCGGCGACAGCATCGTGCTCGAGGGCACGGATCGCCTGCGCGAAGGCAGCCTGGTTGAAATCGTGACGCCGCAGGCCGCCGCGGCGGGCCCGGATGCCGCGCCGGCCGCAAAGGCCCCGGCGGACGGAGGTTCGCAACGCGGGACGGCCGACGCGGCCCCGCCCGCGGGAGGCGCCCCGAAAGGCCCGGCTTCGTGAACCTCTCGCGCCCGTTCATCCTCAGGCCCATCGCCACGCTGCTGGCGATGGTGGCCCTGGCGTTGGCCGGTTTCATGGGGTATCGGGAGTTGCCGGTGTCGGCCTTGCCGCAGGTGGATTTCCCCACCATCCAGGTGACGACCCTCTACCCCGGGGCCGGGCCGGACGTGATGACCGCGCTCGTGACCTCGCCCCTGGAACGCCAGTTCGGCCAGATGCCGGGCCTGTCGCAGATGCTGTCCACCAGTTCGGGAGGGTCTTCGCGCATCACCTTGCGTTTCGACCTGGGCCTGCCGCTGGACGTGGCCGAACAGGAGGTGCAGGCGGCCATCAACGCGGCGTCGAACCTGCTGCCGTCGGACATGCCTTCGCCGCCAATCTACCGCAAGGTCAACCCGGCCGACGCGCCGGTGATGACCCTGGCGGTGACCTCGCCCACGCTGCCGCTGGACCAGGTGCGCGACCTGATCGAAGTGCGGGTGGCGCAGAAGCTTTCGCAGATCGGCGGCGTGGGCCTGGTCAGCGTCACCGGCGGGCAGCGGCCTGCCGTGCGCATCCAGGTTGATCCCCAGGCGCTGGCGGCGCACAAGCTGACCCTGGCCGACGTGCGCCGCGCCGTGACCCAGTCCAACGTCAATCAGCCCAAGGGCAATCTGGACGGCCCGCAGCGTTCGCTCACCATCAGCGTGAATGACCAGCTGAAGGACCCGTCCGACTACGAACGCCTGATCCTGGCCTACGAGAATGGCGCCCCCCTGCGCCTGGGCGACGTCGCCCAGGTGCGCCGGGATGCCGAGAACCTGTACCAGGCGGCCTGGTTCGACCGCACGCCGGCCGTGCTGTTGAACATCCAGCGCCAGCCCGGCGCCAACGTCATCCAGGTGGTCGACCGGATCGAGGAACTGCTGCCGGGACTGCGGCAGACCCTGCCCACGGGCGTGGACCTGCAGGTGGCGTCGGACCGCACGCATACGATCCGCGATTCGGTGGAACACGTGCAGATCGAAATGCTGCTGGCCATCGCCCTGGTGGTGGCCGTCACCTTCGTGTTCCTGCGCACCTGGCGGGCCACCCTGATCCCGGGTGTGGTGGTGCCGCTGTCGCTGGTCGGCACCTTCGGCCTGATGTTCCTGCTGGGATTCAGCATCAACAATCTGACCCTGATGGCGCTGACGATCGCCACCGGTTTCGTGGTGGACGACGCCATCGTCATGATCGAGAACATCGCCCGCCACATCGAGGAGGGCGAAAGCGCCATGACGGCCGCCCTGCGCGGGGCGCGGCAGATCGGCTTCACCCTGGTGTCGCTGACCGTCTCGCTGATCGCCGTGCTGATCCCGCTGCTCTTCATGGCGGACGTGGTCGGGCGCCTGTTCCGCGAATTCGCCGTGACGCTGGCGGTGGCGATCCTTCTGTCCCTGCTGATTTCCCTGACCCTGACGCCCATGATGTGCGCCCGCATGCTGCGGCCGGAATCGGAAGCGGGGCACGGCCGCTTCCTGCGGCAGGCGGGCCGCATGATGGATGGCCTGGTCGCCTGGTACGACCGGGGCCTGCTGTGGGTGCTGGGCCATCAGCGGGCGACCCTGTGGTTCGCCGTGGGCACGCTGGCCGTCACGGCCGCGCTGTACGCGGGCATCCCCAAGGGCTTTTTCCCGCAGCAGGACACCGGGGCGATCCAGGCGATCACGCAAGGTCCGCAGACGGCCTCGTTCGCCGTCATGTCGCGCCTGCAGCAGGACGCCGTCGCGCGGGTGCTGCGGGATCCGGCCGTCGCATCCGTCACGTCCTTCATCGGCATCGACGGCGACAACACCACCCTGAACACCGGGCGCCTGCAGATCACCTTGAAGCCGCTGGCCGATCGCGGCGACCGCGCGGACGCCGTCATCGACCGCCTGAACCAGTCTCTGCACGGCAGCGTCGGCCTGCAGGTCTGGCTGCAGCCCGTGCAGGAACTCTCGGTCGAGGATCAGGTCAGCCGGGCGCAGTTCCAGATGACGCTGTCCAGTCCCGACGAGACCGTGCTGACGGCGTGGACGCCGCGCCTGGTCCAGGCCATGCAGGACCTGCCGCAACTGCGCGACGTGGCGGGCGATCTGCAGGACCGGGGGCTGGCCCTGCAGGTGCAGGTGGACCGGGACGCCGCTGCGCGGCTGGGGGTCACGCAGTCCTCCATCGACGATGCCTTGTACGACGCCTTCGGCCAGCGCCTGATTTCCACCATTTATACCCAGTCGGCCCAGTATCGCGTGGTGCTGGAGGCCGACGCCGCCTTCATCGACGGCGGGCCGCGGGCCCTGGCGCAGATCCACGTGCCGACGGCGGACGGCGGGGTGACGCCGCTGGCGACCGTCGCCCGTTTCGTGCCGGGCGTCGCGCACCTGGCCGTGCAGCGCCTGGGGCAGTTCCCGGCCGCCACGGTGTCCTTCAATCTGGCGCCGGGGGCGGCGCTGTCGGACGCGGTGCAGGCCATCGAATCGGCCCGCGATGCGCTGGGAGTGCCGGATTCCGTGGATATCCAGTTCCAGGGGGCGGCGCAGGCCTTCCAGGCGTCCCTGTCCAGCACCCTGTGGCTGCTGCTGGCCGCGGTCGTCACCATGTACATCGTGCTGGGCGTGCTGTATGAAAGCCTGATCCATCCGGTGACGATCCTGTCCACGCTGCCGTCGGCGGCCATCGGCGCCCTGCTGGCGCTGTGGATCGGCGGGATCGAACTGGACATGATCGGCGTGATCGGCATCATCCTGCTGATCGGTATCGTGAAGAAGAACGCCATCCTGATGATCGACTTCGCCCTGGACGCCCAGCGCGAGCGCGGGCTGGGTCCGCAGGCGGCCATCCACGAGGCCGCCCTGCTGCGCTTCCGGCCCATCCTGATGACCACGCTGGCGGCGTTCTTCAGCGCCATTCCCCTGATGCTGGCGACGGGCTCGGGGGCGGAATTGCGCCAGCCGCTGGGCCTGGCCATGGTGGGCGGCCTGTTGTGCAGCCAGTTGCTGACCCTGTTCACCACGCCGGTCATTTATCTGATGTTTGAACGGCTGGCCCGCCGCAGGGCGGGCCCGGAACAGCCATGAGGTTCTTCGCCCTGTTCCTGCGCCGGCCGGTGGGCACGTCCCTGCTGTGCCTGGCCATGGTGCTGGCCGGGGCGCTGGCCCTGCGTTTCCTGCCGGTGGCGCCCCTGCCGCAGGTGGATTTCCCCATGATCTCGGTGTCGGCCTCTTTGCCGGGGGCCAGTCCGGAAACCATGGCCACCAGCGTGGCCATGCCGCTGGAACAGTCGCTGGGGGCCATCGCGGGCGTGAGCAGCATGAGTTCGCGCAGCAGCGAGGGCCAGACCACCATCACCCTGATGTTCGAGCTGGACCGCGACATCAACAACGCGGCGCGCGACGTGCAGGCCGCCATCAATGCCGCGCGGCCCCTGCTGCCCTCGGGCATGCGCGGCAACCCCGTCTACCGCAAGGTCGATTCCTCGTCCTCGCCCATCATGACGCTGGCGCTGACCTCGGACACGGCGACGCAGGGGGAACTGTACGACCTGGCGTCCACCGTGCTGGCGCAGAAACTGTCGCAGGTCGGCGGCGTGGGGCAGGTGACGGTGGGCGGCAGTTCGCTGCCGGCCGTGCGCGTGCTGCTGGATCCGCGCGCCCTGGAATCCATGGGCGTGCCGCTGGACCGGGTGCGCCAGGTGTTGCAGGACGTCAATTCCCTGCGTCCGGGCGGGCTGGTGCAGCTCGACGACCGGCAGTGGCAGATCCGCGCCAACGCCCAGCTGCGCAAGGCGGCCGACTACGCCCCCCTGATCGTGGCCTGGAAGGACGGCCGCCCGGTGCGCCTGGCCGACGTGGCCCAGGTCAGCGATTCGGTCGAGGACACCAACCAGGTCGGCTATTTCAATGACCGGCCGGCCGTGCTGCTGATCATCCGCCGCCAGACCGACGCCAACATCATCGACACCGTCGATGCGGTGCGCGAACTGCTGCCCGCCTTCCAGTCCCTGCTGCCCGAGCGGGTCCGCCTGACCATCGCCCAGGACCGCACGCCCAGCATCCGGGCGTCCCTGCACGAGGCCGAACTGACCCTGGTGCTGTCGGTGATCCTGGTGGTGGCGGTGGTGTTCGCCTTCCTGGGCAACTGGCGGGCGGCCCTGATTCCGGCGATCGCCGTGCCGGCGTCGCTCATCAGCACCTTCAGCCTGATGTGGTGGTTCGGTTTCAGTCTGAACAGCATTTCCCTGATGGCGCTGATCGTCGCCACCGGTTTCGTGGTGGACGATGCCATCGTGGTGCTGGAAAACATCATGCGCCACATCGAGCGCGGCATGCGCCCGGCCCGCGCCGCCCTGCGCGGCGTCACCGAAGTCGGCTTCACGGTCCTGGCCATGAGCGTGTCGCTGATCGCCGTTTTCATCCCCTTGTGGCTGGTGGGCGGCCTGGTGGGGCGTTTGTTCGAGGAGTTCGCCGTCACCCTGTCGGCGGCCATCGGCGTGTCCCTGCTGATTTCCGTCACGCTGACGCCCGTGATGGCGTCGCGCCTGCTGCGGGTGACGCCGGCGGACCGGCCCGCGCGGCGCAACCGGCTGGCGAGGCTGTCGCAGCGGGTGGGGGAATCCTGCCTGCGGGCCTATCAGATGTCCCTGCGCTGGGCGCTGGATCATTCCCGCATCGTGCTGCTGCTTCTGCTGGCCACGGTCGGGCTGAATGTCTACTTGTACATCAGCGTGCCCAAGGGGTTTTTCCCGCAGCAGGACACTGGGCAGCTGATGGGGTTCTTTCGCGTCGACACGGGAACTTCGTTCGGCGAGACCCAGCAGCGCCTGGATGCCTTCCGCAAGATTCTGCTGTCGGACCCCGCCGTGGATACGGTCACCGCCACGGCCGGCGGGCGCGGCGGCAGCAATTCCAGTTTCATCCAGATCCAGCTCAAACCCCTGGATCAGCGCCGGGTCAGCGCCACCCAGGTCGTCAACCGGCTGCGCTCGCGCTTCGAGCACACCCCGGGCGCGCGGATGTTCCTGGTGCCGCAGCAGGATATCTTCGTGGGACACTCCTCGCGCGCGGGGTCCTATTCGTATCAGTTGATGGGCAGCGACCTGGCGCTGCTGAATCAATGGCTGCAGAAAGTGCGCACGGTGCTGGCCGGGCTGCCGGAACTGGTGGACGTCGACGACGACGTCGAGGACAAGGGCCGGCGCCTGGAACTGGTCGTGGACCGCGACGCCGCGCGGCGCCTGGGCGTGCAGATGGCGGACCTGGCCGGGGTGCTGAACAACGCCTTCAGCCAGCGTCAGGTGGCCGTGCTGTACGGCAGGCTGAACCAGTACCACGTGGTCATGGGCGTGCAGCCGCAATACGCGCAGGACGCCCATTCCCTGCAGGCCCTGCAGGTGATCAATGCGCAGGGCGAGCGCGTCCCCGTGATGGCCTTCACGCGCATCGAAGAAGGCACGGCCCCGAGATCCGTCAATCATGACGGCCTGCTGGCGGCCGATTCCATTTCCTTCGGGCTGGCGCCGGGGGTGTCGCTGGACCAGGCCCTGAGCGCCATCGACCAGGCCGTGGCCCGGATCGGCCTGCCGACCCAGGAGCTCCAGGGCGGGCTGGACCAGAGCTCGGGACTGATGCGCGATGCCGTCGCCCAGCAGCCCTGGATGCTGGTCGCCGCCCTGGTGGCGATGTACCTGGTGCTGGGCATGCTGTACGAAAGCACCGTGCACCCGATCACCATCCTGTCCACGCTGCCCTCGGCCGGGATCGGCGCCTTGCTGGCCCTGCGCCTGGTGAACATGGAATTCACCCTGATCGCGCTGATCGGCGTGTTCCTGCTGATCGGCATCGTCAAGAAAAATGCCATCATGATGGTGGATTTCGCCCTGCAGGCCCAGCGCCGCGAAGGCCTGGACCCGCGCGAAGCGATTTACCGGGCCTGCCTGGCACGCCTGCGCCCCATCCTGATGACGACGCTGTCGGCCATGCTGGGCGCGCTGCCGCTGCTGCTGGCGACGGGGGCGGGGGTGGAAATGCGCCAGCCCCTGGGCCTGACGATCCTGGGCGGCCTGCTGGTCAGCCAGATTTTGACCTTGTATACGACGCCGGTGGTGTATCTGAGCCTGGATCGCCTGCGGGGCGCGCGTCGTTCGACCGATCATCTCCGGAATGTGGTGCCGCATGTCTGATGCTTCTGTGGATTCCCTGTTTGCAGCCGGGGTGGATCGCCGTCCTTCGTCCGGCGGGCGGACGCTCCACGACGGACGGGCCTTCCGGCGCGCCCGCCTGGGCCTGGCGCTGGCGCTGGGCCTGTCCCTGGGCGCCTGCGCCGTCGGTCCCGACTACCAGCGCCCGGCGCAGGACCTCGGCGCCGCCTATGCCCATGCCCCGGCGGGCCAGTGGCAGCCCGCGCAGCCGGGCGACACGGCGCTGGCCTCGGACTGGTGGCGGATGTTCGGCGATGCCGGGCTGGATGACCTGATGGCGCGCATGCCCGCCGGCAATCTGGACGTGGCCCAGGCCGAAGCCCAGTATCGCCAGGCGCAGGCCGCACTGGGGTCGGCGCGGGCGGGGCTGTTCCCGTCCGTGGGCGTGTCGTCCTCCGCCACCCGGTCGGGGCAGGGACTGTCCGGCGCCAACAATCCTTCCAATAATTTCTCCTTGTCGGGCAGCGTCAGCTGGGAAGTCGATCTGTGGGGCCGGGTGCGCCGCAGCGTCGAAGCCGCCCGGGCCGGCGCCCAGGCCAGCGCGGCGGATCTGGCCGCCATGCGCCTGAGCCTGCAGTCCACCCTGGCGCAGACCTACGTCGGCGTGCGCGCCAGCCAGCTCCAGGATGCGCTGTTGGCCCGCACCCTGGACGAGTACGAGCGGGCGCTGCGGATGACGCGCAACCGCTATGAGGCCGGCGTGGCGTCGTCGGCCGACGTGGCGGCCGCCTCGGCCCAGCTGGACCAGACGCGGGTGCAGCGCATCCGCCTGGGCTGGCAGCGGGAACAGCAGGTGCATGCCCTGGCTATCCTGCTGGGCCAGGTTCCCGCGGGCTTCCGGATGCCGGCGGGCGAGGGCCTGCCGTCCGTGCCCGCCGTGCCGGTGGGCGTGCCTTCGGCCCTGCTGCAGCAGCGTCCGGACGTGGCGGCGGCCGAGCGCCGCGCGGCGCAGGCCAATGCCCAGATCGGTGTGGCCCGGGCCGCCTGGTTCCCGGATCTGACGCTCGATGCCCAGGGGGGCTATCGGGCCGGGGAATTCGCATCCTGGATCATGGCCCCGGCCAGGTTCTGGACGCTGGGGCCCAGCCTGGCGCTCAGCCTGTTCGACGGCGGCGCCCGCAGCGCGGCCGTCGAGTCGGCCCGCGCCGCCTACGACGCCCAGGCGGCGCAATACCGCAAGACCGTGCTGGATGCCCTGCGCGAGGTCGAGGACGCTCTGGTGCAGTCGCAGGCTCTGGTGCGGGAACAAGAGGCCCAGGAGCGCGCCCTGGCGGCATCCCGCGAAACGCTGCGGCAGGTGACGAACCAGTACCAGGCCGGCCTGGTGGATTATCTGAGCGTGGTGCAGGCGCAGACCAGCGCCCTGAGCGCGGAACAGAACGTGCTGAGCCTGCGGTCGCAGCGCCTGACCGCCGCCGTGCAGCTGGTCGCGGCCCTGGGCGGCGGCTACGTCGAACCCTTGCGGGACGCGGCGCCCGCCGCCGGAGCGGTCTCCGGCGCGGGCGGGCGCTGACCCGGGGTCAGGCCGGAAGTCAGCAGGCTTCGATCAGCGGCCCGCGCAGGGCGGCGATGCCGTGGGCGCCGTTGCGCCGCGCGGCTTCCTGGGTATCCAGGGACTGCCCGCCGATGGCGAAGACCGGCCGGCCGGCCGTCGCGGCCAGCGTGCGGAACCGTTCCCAGCCCAGAGGCTCGGCGTCCGGGTGGCTGTCGGTCGCATGCACGTGGCCCAGCACCACGAAATCGGCCTGCAGTTCCCGGGCGATCGCGATGCCCTGCTCGTCGTGCGCCGAGACCCCCAGCCAGCCGGGCGGGCGCGTGTCCTGCTGCAGGACGCGCACGGCGTCGGCGGCGCGCAGCTGCACGCCGTCGGCCTGCGACCACCAGGCGTGCGGGTGGCAGCTGTTGATCAGGCACCGGGCGCCTTGCTGGCGGCACAGCGCCAGGGTGGCCTGGAAGGCGGCCTGCAGGCTGTCGGCGTCTCCGGCCCAGCCGGGCTCGCGGAACTGCACCAGTTGCAGGCCGCCCAGCAGTTCCTGGCGCAGCCTGGCCAGCCAGCCTTCGATATGGTCGGGATGGCCGATGCGGCTGATGCGGTAGCGGGTGGGCAGGCGCAGCCAGCGCAGCGGCGGCGCGGCGGCCGGCAGCAGCGAACCGCCGCCCGGCGCGATCGGATGTTCCGATTCGTCCAGGCGGACGTCCCAGGGGTCCACCCAGTCCAGCGCCTGATTTTCGCGGCCGTGAGGTTCCCCGTCCCAGGCCGTGACCTGGCAGAAGGCCAGTTCGACGATGGACTTGGGATATTCATGCACGTACACCACCCAGGGATAGACGCGGGTGACGCGGATGCCCAGCTCTTCGTCCAGTTCGCGGATCAGGGCCTGTTCGACGGTTTCGCCGGCCTCGATCTTGCCGCCCGGGAATTCCCACCAACCCGACCAGGCCTTGCCTTCGGGGCGCTGGCCCAGCAGCAGCCGGCCCCGGGCGTCGAGAATCAGGCCGGCGGCCACGCGTACATAGGGTTTTGGATCAGTCATGGCGAATCAGGGACAGAGGTTTCAGTGGGCGGCCGGGGCGGCGTCAGACATGGCGGGCCGCCCAGTCGCGGGCGAACTGCCGGGCGACCCGGCCCGAGCGCGAGCCGCGCTCCAGCGCCCATTGCAGGGCTTCGGGACGGGACGCGTCGATTTGTTCGGCCGTGCAGCCGTGGAACGCCAGCCAATGGTTGACGATGTCCAGGTAGTCGTTCTGCGCGAAGGGGTAGAACGACAGCCACAGGCCGAAGCGTTCCGACAGGGAGATCTTTTCTTCCACGGTTTCGCCGGGATGGATTTCGCCGTCGGGCTGGTGCTGGGCTTCCAGGTTCTCGTGCATGTATTCCGGCATCAGGTGGCGCCGGTTGGACGTCGCGTAGATCAGCAGATTGTCGCCGGGCGAGGCCACCGAGCCGTCCAGGGCGGATTTCAGGGCCTTGTAGCCGGCCTCGCCTTCCTCGAAGGACAGGTCGTCGCAAAAGACGATGTAGCGTTCCGGCCGGTCGGAAATCAGTTCGATGATCTGGCCCAGGTCGCCCAGGTCGGACTTGTCGATCTCGATCAGGCGCAGGCCCTGGCCGGCATGGGCATCCAGCAGGGCGCGGACCAGGGAGCTCTTGCCCGTGCCGCGCGCGCCGGTCATCAGCACGTTGTTGGCGGGTTTGCCCTGCAGGAAGGCCAGGGTATTGCGTTCCAGCGTGGTCTTCTGACGTTCGACGTGCTGCAGGTCGTCCAGGCGGATGGGCGCGATGCGGTGGACGGCGTCCAGCCAGCCGCGCGCGCCGCGCCGCTGCCAGCGGTAGGCATGAGCGCTCCAGTCGATGGCGGGCGGCGCGGGCGGCAGCCAGGCCTCGATCTGGGCGAGCACGCCCATCGCGCGGTCCATGAGTGCCTGCAATTGT
This sequence comes from uncultured Castellaniella sp., assembly GCF_937988725.1. GTDB lineage: Bacteria > Pseudomonadota > Gammaproteobacteria > Burkholderiales > Burkholderiaceae_B > Castellaniella. The sequence goes on from NZ_CALKHS010000003.1 coordinate 372,663, forward strand.
GGGTCAGCCACTGGGTTCTCCTGATTGTGATCCGGAAAGTATAATCTGGGTCTTTGCGGCCGGCGCCGCGCCCACCAGTATCCGGGTCCGCCTTGAATTTCTCCGAACTCTTCGCCCCCATTGTGTCCGACATGCAGGCGGTCGACGCCGTCATCCGCGCCCGTCTGGATTCCGAAGTCGTCCTGATCCGCACGATCGGCGATTACATCGTCGGCGCGGGCGGCAAGCGCATGCGCCCGGCCATGGTGCTGCTGGTGGCGGGCGCCCTGGGCTATCAGGGGAACAATCATCACCGCCTGGCGGCCGTGGTGGAATTCATCCATACCGCCACGCTGCTGCACGACGACGTGGTCGATGAATCCGACATGCGCCGGGGCCGCGACACGGCCAATGCCGTGTTCGGCAACGCCGCCAGCGTGCTGGTGGGCGATTACCTGTATTCGCGGTCCTTCGAAATGATGGTCGAATCGGATTCGATGGCGGCCATGGCCGTGCTATCGGCCGCCACCACGATCATCGCGGAAGGCGAGGTCCTGCAGCTGCTGAACGTCCACGATCCGGACGTCTCCCTGGACCGCTATCTGCAGGTCGTGCGCTACAAGACCGCGAAACTCTTCGAAGCCGCCGCCCAGGTGGGAGCCATCATTTCCGGCGCCACGCCCGAACAGGAATCCGCCGCTGCGGCCTACGGCCGCCACATGGGCACGGCCTTCCAGCTGATCGACGACGTGCTGGACTACAGCGGCGACGTGCAGGCGCTGGGCAAGAACGTGGGCGACGATCTGCGCGAAGGCAAGCCTACGCTGCCGCTGATCCGCGTGCTGGAGACGGGCTCCGCCGAACAGCGCGCCCTGATCCGCCGCGCCATCGAAACCGGCGACGCCGACTTCGAGGCCGTGGCCCGCGCCATCCACGCCACCGATGCGCTGGACTACACCCGCAAGGCCGCCCAGGCCGAAGCCGATCTGGCCCGCCAGGCGCTGTCCGCCTTCCCGAATTCCGTTTACCGCGAAACTCTGCTAAAATTCTGTGCTTTCGCGGTCGAGCGCGACCGTTGAAAATTCCCGAGAAGGGCGCGTGTGCTGGGGTTTCCCGGCTTGCCGTTCTTCGAAGCATCACCGTCGGGGTGTAGCTCAGCCTGGTAGAGTACTACGTTCGGGACGTAGGAGTCGCATGTTCGAATCATGTCACCCCGACCACCATTCAAAAAGCCGGATCACGCGTTTCGCTGATCCGGCTTTTTTCATGGCCCTGGTCCGTAAGCGGAGGATGGGCGTTCATCGTGTTCCTGCCGTCAGCCGCAGCAGCGCGGCATCGGCGCCGTCCTGGATGATCCAGACCGCGCCGTCGGGGGCCACGGCGACGTCGCGGATGCGCGCGCCCAGGGACCAGCGGTCGGCCTGCCGGGCGCTGTCGGATTCGAAGGCGATCCTGACCAGGCCGCGCGCGACCAGTCCGCCGATCAATGCGGATCCTCGCCATGCCGGAAATTGCGATCCCTGGTAGAACGCCAATCCTGCGGGGGCGATCACCGGAGTCCAGTAGACGAAGGGGGCTTCGAATTCCGGATGGGTGCCGTGCCGGGGAATCGGGATGCCGCTGTATTGGTCGCCGTTGGACACCACCGGCCAGCCGTAGTTCTTGCTGGGCAGGATCAGGTTCAGTTCGTCGCCGCCCCGGGGGCCCATCTCGTGTTCCCACAGCCGCCCGTCGGGGGCGAAGGCCAGGCCGTAGGGGTTGCGGTGGCCGGTCGTCCAGGTCAGCGCGCGGATGCCGGCCTGTCCGGCCATGGGGTTGTCGGCCGGGGCGGAGCCGTCCCGGTTCAGGCGCAGGATCTTGCCTCGGGCGGCATCGGGGTCCTGGGCGGTCTCGGGCTCCATCCGGTCGCCGACCGCCAGGAACACATGCCTGCCGTCGGGCGAAAAGGCGATGATGCCGCCCGGCTGGCCGCCGCGGCTGGACGGTTGTTGCCGCCACAGGGTTTCCGGCGCGCTCAGGCGCGCGCCGCCGGCGGATTCTTCCAGCCGGGCGCGGGCCAGGACCAGCGCGCCGCCCGCCCTGTCGAGCGCCACGAAGGTGAAATACAGGGTGCGATCCCGGTCGAAATCCGGCGAGGGCGCCACGTCCAGCAGGCCGTCCTGGCCCCGGTCATAGACGGCGGGAATGCCGTGGATGGCGGTCTTTGCGCCGGCCTGCGTGGCCAGGAACATGCGGCCGGCTTTTTCGGTGACCACGAGGCGGCCGTCCGGCAGGAAGGCGATGGCCCAGGGGCCATCGAACGTGGCGATGTTCCGGACGGCAAAGGGCGCGGCGGCGTCCGGCGCGATGGCGCCTGCGTTGACCGACGCGGCCTGGGTGGCGCGTGGCAGCGGCAGGGTCAGCAAGGCGGCCAGCACCAGGCTGGTCCGGAGAGCGGGTAGGTTCATGGCGTGCGCGGCTTTCTGGGGCGATGCTTGCACGGTAGTGTCCCGCCCGTCCCGGGTCAATACGGCCGGGCCGTGAGCCTGTCTTCCGTGTCTTATACTGGCTCGATCTGTATGAATTTCATCCCCTTTATCTCCGAAGGTCCTGAACGATGGCAACTCACGCGTATCCCGACACACAGCTCCTGATCGACAACCAATGGGTGGATGCGGCCGACGGCCGCACGCTGGACGTGCTCAATCCGGCGACCGGGCAGGTCATCGGCAAGGTGGCCCACGCCGGCATCCCCGACCTGGACCGCGCCCTGGCGGCTGCTCAGCGCGGTTTCGAGGTGTGGCGGGACACGCCGGCGCACGAACGCGCCGCCGTCATGCGTCGCGCTGCTGCGCTGCTGCGCGAACGCGCGGAAGACATCGCCCGCCTGCTGACGCAGGAACAGGGCAAGCCGCTGGCCGAGGCCCGGGGCGAGACCCTGGCCGGCGCCACGCTGCTGGAATGGTTCGCCGACGAAGGGCTGCGGGTGTACGGCCGCATCGTGCCGTCGCGCAATCTGCAGGCCCTGCAGCTGGTCGTGAAGGAACCCGTCGGGCCGGTGGCGGCGTTCACGCCCTGGAATTTCCCCATCAATCAGGTCGTGCGCAAACTGGGCGCGGCATTGGCGACGGGCTGCTCCTTCCTGTGCAAGGCGCCTGAAGAAACGCCGGCTTCGCCGGCCGCATTGCTCAGGACCTTCGTTGATGCCGGCCTGCCGCCGGGCGTGGTCGGCCTGGTCTACGGCAATCCGGCGGAAATCTCGGGCTACCTGATCCCGCACCCCGTCATCCGCAAGGTCACGTTCACCGGGTCCACCCCGGTCGGCAAGCAGCTGGCCGCCCTGGCGGGCGCCCACATGAAGCGGGTGTCGATGGAACTGGGCGGCCACGCGCCGGTCATCATCGCCGAAGACGCCGACGTGGAACTGGCGGTCAAGATCTCCGGCGCCAGCAAATTCCGCAATGCCGGCCAGGTCTGCATTTCGCCCACGCGGTTCCTGGTGCACAGCAGCCTGGCCAAGGAATTCACGCAGGCCTTCGTGCGCCACGCCGAATCCCTGACCCTGGGCGACGGCCTGGCCGAAGGCACCACCCTGGGGCCCCTGGCCAACGCCCGCCGCGTCTCGGCCATCGCCCAGGTGGTCGAGGACGCCCGTCAGCGCGGCGCGGAGGTCCTGACCGGCGGCAGCCGCGTCGGCGACACGGGCAACTTCTTCGCGCCGACCATCATCGCGGGTCTGACCACGGACGCCGATCTGTTCAATAACGAGCCTTTCGGTCCGGTGGCGGGCATCCGCACCTTCGACCGCCTGGAAGAAGCCATCACCGAGGCCAACCGCCTGTCCTACGGGCTGTCGGCCTACGCCTTCACCCGTTCGCTGCGCAATGTGCAGCAACTGGTCAGCCGCGTGGAAACCGGCATGCTGTGGATCAACCAGCCCGCCACGCCGTCGGCCGAACTGCCGTTCGGCGGAGTCAAGGATTCCGGCTACGGGTCGGAAGGCGGACCCGAAGCGCTGGAAGCCTACCTGAACACCAAGGCGGTGTCGGCCGTCGGGGTGTAGCGAACCCGTTCCCGGCCTTTGACCGCAGGGGTGTGAAGTGTCTTTCACACCCCTGTCACATTCGATCCCTAGAATTTTTCTCGCTCGACCCGAGCCCAACGAGAGAGAAGAATTTCTGATGCGTGAACCGATTCTGCTGACCCCGGGGCCGCTGAGCACCAGCCTGGCCACCAAGACCGCCATGCTGAGCGACTGGGGCTCCCGGGATGGCGCTTTCAATGCCCTGACCGCCAAGGTCTGCCGCCAGCTGGTGGCGATCGCCGGGGCGCAGGCCAGCCACGTCTGCGTGCCGCTGCAGGGCTCGGGAACCTTCGCCGTCGAAGCGGCCGTGGGCACCCTGGTGCCGCGCGGCGGCAAGCTGCTGGCGCTGGTCAACGGCGCCTACGGCAAGCGGATGGCGCGCATCGCCGGCGCCATCGGCCGCCGGGTGTCGGTCTACGAGGTGGCCGATGATGCCCGCCATGATCTGGCGGAGGTCGCCGCGCGGCTGGCCGGCGATCCGGCCATCACCCACGTCGGGATCATCCAGTGCGAAACCAGCACGGGCATCCTGAACCCGGTGGCCGCCATCGCCCGAGTGGTGGCGCAGGCCGGCCGGCGCCTGATCGTCGATGCCATGAGCGCCTTCGGCGCACTGCCGCTGGATGCCCGCGAGGTGCCCTACGATGCCTTGATCGCGTCCAGCAACAAATGCCTGGAAGGCGTGCCCGGCATGGGGTTCGTCATCGTGCGCCACGAGGCCCTGATCGCGGCGGAAGGCAACAGCCATTCCCTGGCCCTGGATCTGGCGGACCAGCATCGGCATCTGCGGCGGACCGGACAATGGCGCTTCACGCCGCCCACCCATGTGGTGGCGGCGTTTGCCAGCGCGCTGGATCAGTACCGGGACGAGGGCGGGCAGCCGGCCCGCCTGGCCCGCTATGCCGCCAATTGCGCCGTTCTGTGCTCGAGCCTGGAAGACCTGGGGCTGCGGCGGTTCCTGGCAGCCGATGTCCAGGCGCCGGTGATCGTCACCTGGCATGCTCCAGAGCATCCGGACTATGATTTCAAACGCTTCTACGAGGCCGTGCGGGCGCGGGGGTTTCTCTTGTATCCCGGCAAGCTGACCCGGGTGGAGACTTTCCGCGTCGGCTGCATCGGCGCCATCGGCCAGGCCGAGATCCGCCAGGCCGTCGCGGCCATCCGGGCCGCGCTGCTGGAACTGGGCTGGTTGTCCGAACTGGAGGCCGCGCATGCGGCAAGGAGTTTTCATGAAGCAGCATGATGAAGCGCCGTCGCGGGCGCGCGTCGACACGGTCATCTTCGACTGGGCCGGCACGGTGGTCGACTTCGGGTCCTTTGCGCCGACCCAGGTGATGGTGGACGTGTTCACCGAACAGGGCGTGCCCATTTCCCTGGCCGAGGCGCGCGGCCCGATGGGCGTGGCCAAGCGGGACCACATACAGGCCCTGGGCCGGAACCCGGCCATTGCCGCCCGGTGGCAGGACCGCCATGGCCGGCCGATGGGCACCGACGACGTCGATGCCCTGTATGCGACCTTCATGCCTCTGCAGGTCGAGCGCGTGGGCCGCTATTCCGAGTTGATCCCCGGGGCGCTGGACACCGTGGCGGTATTGCGCGAACGGGGGATCCGGATCGGCTCCTGCTCGGGCTATCCCCGGGTGGTGATGGATGCGCTGGCGCCCTTGGCGGCGCAGCGGGGCTATCGCCCGGATTGCGTGGTGGCCGCCGACGACCTGAAGGCTGGCGGGCGTCCCGGCCCCTGGATGGCGCTGGCCAATATGATCGAACTGGGCAGCCGCAGCGTGGCGTCCTGCGTGAAGGTCGACGATACCGTGCCGGGGATCGCCGAAGGGCTGGCCGCCGGCATGTGGACCGTGGGCCTGTCGGCCTCGGGCAACGAGGTCGGCCTGGACTGGGACGCCTGGTCCTCGCTGTCGCCGCAGGCCCAGGCGGCGGCCTGCGAGCCGGCGCAAGCCATCCTGTCGCGGGCGGGGGCGCACTACGTGGTGCGCACCATCGCCGATCTGCCCGCCGTGATCCGGGACATCGACACCCGCCTGGCGCGGGGAGAGCGGCCCTGAGACGCTTGCCCACGGACTGTGCGTCTTGACTTTCAGCGGTCAGGCTGACACATTCCAATATCATCAGGTCCAGTAAGTTCCCTGGAGTGGGCATGACGCCATTTTCTGCCGAGGATCTCCCCTTGTTGGCGGAGGTCGATCTCGTTCTGACCGATGTGGACGATACGCTGACCCAACGCGGCCGGCTCTCGGCCCGCACGCTGGATGCGCTCTGGCGCCTGTCCCTGGACGGTGTGCGCGTGGTGCCCGTCACCGGGGGCTGCGCAGGCTGGTGCGATCACCTGGTGCGGGCCTGGCCCGTGGCGGCCGTCATCGGCGAAAGCGGCGCGTTCCGGTTTCGCATCCGACCCGACGGCGCGCTCGAACAGCGCTACGCGCGGCCCCTGGACGAGATGCGCGCGGATCAGCGCCGCCTGTTGGACATCGCCCAGCAGGCTTTGCGGCGGGTTCCGGCGGCCCGCCTGGCCAACGACCAGCATTACCGGCTGGCCGATGTGGCCGTGGATCACGCGCAAGACATCGCGCCGCTGCCGGCGGACCAGGTGCGGGCGCTGATCGATGTGTTCCAGGCCGCCGGGGCTCATGCGCGCGCCAGTTCCATCCATGTGAACGCCTGGTTCGGCGATCACGACAAGGCCAGCATGGCCCGCCAGGTGCTGGAACAGGATTTCGGCATCGACGCGGCAGATCGCGCCACACGGGTGCTGTTCATCGGCGACGCCCCCAATGACGAGACCCTGTTCGGCCAGACCGAATTGTCGTTCGGCGTCGCCAATATCCGCCCCCATCTGGCCGCCATGGCGCACAAGCCGCGCTGGGTATGCCAGGCGGCCTATGGCGACGGCTTTGTCGAGATGGCCGATTGCCTGCTGGCCGCCCGGGCGGGCGCGCACTCGCTGCCCGGCCGGAATGTCGCGCGCTCCATGTCCGAGGCCTCGTCATGCTGATCGCGCAGATCACCGACCTGCACTTGCAGGAAACCCCCGGGCTGGACGGCATATCGGCCGCCGACCATCTGCAGCGCGCCATTCTGGACTTGAATCGCCTGGATCCGCGCCCGGACGTCGTCCTGATCACCGGCGACCTGGCCGAGCACGGCTCGCCGGCGGAATACGCCATGCTGCGTGAGCATCTGGATCGGCTGGCCCTGCCGTACCGCTTGATTCCCGGCAATCACGACCATCCCGGCCATTTGCGGGACGCCTTCCCGGAATTGTCGGCCTGGGGGCTGGATCCTCAGTCCATCCTGTATGCCGACGAGGCCTGGCCGGTGCGCCTGATCGCGCTGGACACGACAGTGTTCGGCAAGCCGCACGGGGCGCTGGCCGCGCATCGCCTGCGGTGGCTGTCCGATCGCCTGGCGGAACAGCCCGACAAGCCGGTGGTGATCTTCATGCATCACCCGCCCTTTCAGACCGGCATCCGGCCCATGGACGACATCGGCCTGCTGGAAGGCCGGGATGATTTCATCCGTATCGTGTCGCGGCACCCTCGCATCGAAAGAATCCTCTGCGGCCATCTGCACCGCACCATCGTCTGTCAGGTGGGCGGCGTGATCGCCTGCACGTGCCCGGGCACGGCGCAGCAGATCCGCCTGAACCTGTCGGAATCCGCCCGCCTCGCGGCGCGGTTCGAGCCCCCCGGATACCAGCTGCACCAGGTCCGTCCCGGCAATACCGTCACGCACCACGCCGTCGTGGGCGATTACGCCTCCGCCTACTACGCATAACGACAAGTCGCCACGCCATGTCCGCCGTCACTCTGGAAAACGTCACCAAGCAATATGGAACCGCGCCCGCGGCGGTCAATCAGGTCAGTTTCGAGGTTCCCGCTGGCACCTTCACGGTGCTGCTGGGGCCGTCCGGGTGCGGCAAATCGACCACGCTACGCATGATCGCTGGGCTGGACACGCCGACGTCCGGACGCATCCTGATCGGCGGCCGGGACGTGACCGACCTGCCGCCCGCCAAGCGCCGCATCTCGATGGTGTTCCAGTCCTATGCCCTGTTTCCCCACCTGTCCGTCCGGGAAAACATCCTGTTCGGCCTGAAGGTCCGCAAGGAACCCGCGCGCGATTTCGCCCGTCGCCTGAGCGCCGTGGCGGAACTGCTGGGGCTCGAGCAGCTGCTGGATCGCAAGCCCGCCCAGTTGTCCGGCGGCCAGCAGCAGCGGGTCGCCCTGGGCCGCGCTGTGATTTCCGAGGCGCCCGTCTGCCTGATGGACGAGCCGCTGTCCAATCTGGACGCCCAGTTGCGCCACGAGATGCGCCGTGAAATCCGGGGCCTGCAGCAGAAGCTGGGCATCACCATGATCTACGTGACTCATGACCAGACCGAGGCCATGAGCATGGCGGACCAGGTCGTGCTGTTGAATGGCGGCCAGGTGGAACAGCACGATGTGCCCGACCAGCTGTATGCCCGCCCGCGCACGGAATTCGCGGCGCGATTCATCGGGACGCCCCCGATGAATCTGATGACGCTGGCCGAGGGCGGGGCCCGCATCGACGGGTGCGAGCGGCCGCTGGATCAGCCGCCGGGCCCGGCGGCGGCCAAGCTGGGCGTGCGGCCGGAACATATCGAATTGACGGACCACGGAGGCGTGTCCGCCCGCATCCAGGGCGTGGAATATTTCGGCGCCGACACCATCGTCGTGTGCGAGGTGGGCCGCAATCCCGGCATCACCCTGCGGGTGGCGGGCCACCTGAAAGCGCAGTCGGGCGAACCGGTCCGTCTGCGGTGGCCGCGTGCGGCTGAACATCTGTTTGATCATGCCGGGCTGGCCATTCCGGCCGGTTCTTAACTGGAGGTCTTCCTGATGCAACGCTTCGTTCTGAAAGCCCTGACCCTGGGCGTGGCCGGCGTGCTGGCCACGCTGCCCGCCTGGTCGCAAGCCAAGCCCGTCGAACTGGAATTCTATTATCCGGTCGCGGTCGGCGGCCCCATCACCAAGATCGTCGACGATGCCGTCGACAAGTTCGAAAAGAGCCATCCCGACATCAAGATCAAGTCGATCTATGCCGGTTCCTACCAGGATTCCGTGGCCAAGGCGCTGACGGCCCAGAAAGGCGGCAATCCCCCGCAGGTGGCGGTCCTGCTGTCGACCGACATGTTCACTCTGATCGATCAGGATGCGATCATCCCCATCGACGGCTTCATCAAGACCGACGCGGACAAGCAGTGGCTGGGCAGCTTCTACGATGCCTTCATGCAGAACAGCCGCACGGACGGCAAGACCTGGGGGATCCCGTTCCAGCGGTCCACCATCGTCATGTACTACAACAAGCAGAAGTTCAAGGAAGCCGGCCTGAACCCCGATCAGCCGCCGGCCACCTGGGAACAACTGGTGGCCGATGCCAAGAAGCTGACGAAGACCGGCGCCGACGGGCAGGTGACCCAGTGGGGGCTGGAAATCCCGTCGGGCGGCGCCTTCGCCTACTGGCTGTTCCAGGCCCTGACCACGCCCAATGACGCGATCCTGATGAATGCCGCGGGCAACGAGGTCTACCTGAACAAGCCCGCCGTCATCGAGTCGCTGCAGTTCTGGCACGACCTGGCCTACAAGGACAAGGTCATGCCCACCGGCACCACCGACTGGGGCACAACCCCGCAGGACTTCCTGGTCGGCAAGACCGCCATGATGTGGACCACGACCGGCAACCTGACCAACGTGCGCAAGAACGCCAAGTTCGATTTCGGCGTGGCGCCGATGCCCAAGGCCAAGCGCGGCGGCAGCCCGACGGGCGGCGGCAACTTCTACATCTTCAAGGACGCCACGCCGGAACAGCAGCAGGCCGCCTTCGAATTCGCGAAATGGATGACCAACCCGGAAAACGCGGCCCAGTGGAGCATCGATACCGGGTACGTCGCCGTGACCAAGCCGGCCTGGGAAACGGACGCCATGAAGTCCTACCTGAGCAGCGTGCCGCAAGCGGCGGTGGCGCGCGACCAGCTGGCGGTCAGCGTGGCGGAATTCTCCACGCATGACAATCAGCGGGTCACCAAGCTGCTCAACGACAATCTGCAGGCGGTGCTGACCAACAGCAAGACGCCGGCGCAGGCCATGGCCGACGCCCAGTCCGGCGCCGATCGCATCCTGCGTTCCTATCGCTGATGTCCGCGGCATGAAAACACGCGCTTCCATGAATGCCGTCTATGGCTGGCTGCTGTTGCTGCCGGCCATGGTCCTGCTCATCGCCTTCACGCACTATCCGGCCTTGTCCACCTTGTGGCACAGTTTTTTTTCCACGCCGCGCGGCGCCCGGCCGGCCCGCTTCGTGGGGATGGACAACTATGCGGCGATGATCGACGACCCGGTGTTCTGGGAAGCGCTTTGGAACAACCTGTATTTCGCCCTGGGCACCATCCCGCTGTCCATCCTGCTCGCCCTGATCATGGCCTTGTGGGTCAACGGCAAGCTGCATGGGCGCGGGTTCCTGCGCATGGCGTACTTCACCCCCACCGTGCTGCCCATGGTGGCCGTGGCCAACATCTGGCTGTTCTTCTACACGCCGCAATACGGCCTGCTGGATCAGATCGGCCAGTTCCTGGGCTTTCCCGCGGTGAACTGGCTGGGCAACCGCGATACCGTGCTGCCGGCCATCATGGCGGTCACCGTCTGGAAGGAGGCCGGCTTCTTCATGATCTTCTATCTGGCGGCCCTGCAGCAGATGTCGCCGTCCGTGCGCGAGGCGGCCCTGCTGGAAGGCGCGTCGCGCTGGCAGTATTTCTGGCGCATCCTGCTGCCGCTGCTGATGCCCACGACGCTGTTCGTCCTGATCAATGCGCTGATCAATGCCTTTCGCGTCGTCGACCAGATCGTGGTCATGACCGGCGGCGGGCCGGACAACGCCAGCATGCTGCTGCTGTTCTACATCTATCAGGCGGGATTCCGGTTCTGGGATTCGGCCTATGCGGCGACGCTGACGGTCGTCCTGCTGGTGATCCTGGGCATCACCGCCCTGGTGAATTTCAATTGGCTTGACCGCAAGACGCATTACCAATGAAAACGACCTGGCTCGATACTCTGGGCGCCTGGCTGCTGGGCCTGCTGTGGTTTCTGCCCCTGGCCTACACCGTGTGGGCGGCCTTCCATCCGTCCGCCTACGCCACCCGCTTCGATCTGACGGCGCCGCTGACCCTGGATAATTTCGTGGCGGCCTGGAATGCGGCGCCTTTCGCCCATTATTTCCTGAACACCTTCATGCTGGTCACGATGGTGCTGGCGGCGCAGTTCGTCCTGTGCACGCTGGCGGCCTACGCGTTCGCGCGCTTCGAATTCCGGGGCAAGGATTTCATGTTCATGCTGGTGCTGCTGCAGCTCATGATCATGCCCGACGTACTCATCGTGGAAAACTACCGCGAGATGAGCTGGCTCGGTGTCAACGACACGATCTTCGCCGTCGGACTGCCGTACTTCGCCTCGGCATTCGGCATTTTCCTGCTGCGCCAGACCTTCAAGACGGTGCCCCGGGAACTGGAAGAGGTCGCCCGGGTCGAAGGCGCGGGGCCGTGGACCATCCTGATGCGCATTTACGTGCCGCTGGCCAGGCCCATCTATGTGGCCTACGGGCTGGTGTCCGTCAGCTATCACTGGAACAATTTCCTGTGGCCCTTGATCATCACCAAGTCGGTCACCACCCGGCCGATCACGGTGGGCCTGCAGGTCTTTGCCGCGTCCGATCAGGGGATCGACTGGTCGATCATCACGGCGGCGACGCTGCTGAGCGCCGCGCCTCTGCTGGTGGCGTTCCTGCTGTTCCAGCGCCAGTTCGTGCAATCCTTCATGCGGGCGGGGATACGCTAGCCCTCAGGGCGAAGCCGCCTGCGCCTCCGCGGCCAGGCGCTCGGTGAGCTGCGCGGCCGTCATCGGCCGCGCATGCCAGTAGCCCTGGCCGTAGTCGCAGCCGATGTCCCGCAGGATCTGGTGCTGTTCGGGGGTTTCGATCCCTTCGGCGATGACTTTTAGGCCCAGCTGGTGCGACATCGCGATGATGGCCTGGCACAGGATCTGGTCGCTGGATTCGGGCCCCAGGTTGGCGACGAAGCAGCGGTCGATCTTCAGGTAATCCACGTGGAAGCGCTGCAGATAGGCCAGGGAAGAATAGCCGGTGCCGAAGTCGTCCAGGGCCACCCGGATGCCGGCGTCGCGGAACTGCAGCAGGCGCGAGCCGACCTGTTCTTCGACGCCCATCAGGACCTGTTCCGTGATTTCGACGATCAGGGCGCTGCCCGGCAGATCCAGCGCGCGCAGGGTCCGGATCCAGGCGGCCGGGTCCAGGCCGTCGCGTTCGAACTGGACCGGCGATACGTTGATCCCCACCATGAAGGACGGAAGCATGCCGCGGCGCCATTGCGCCAGCTGCCGGCTGGCGGTTTCGAAGACCCATTCGCCGATCCGGGTGATCAGGCCCGACTCCTCGGCCAGGCCGATGAAGTCCGCCGGAGCGATCATGCCGCGCTGCGGATGCCGCCAGCGGATCAGGGCCTCGGCCTTGATGGTGCGGCCGCTGCGCATGTCCACCACCGGCTGGTAGAGCAGCTCGAACTGCTGTTCCCGCACGGCGGCGTGCAGGTCCTGCAGCAGTTCGCGCCGCGCCTGGGCCGTCCGCCGCAGCGTGTCGGAGTAACGGTGGAAGCGGTTGCGCCCCTGGTTCTTGGCCGCGTACAGGGCCAGATCCGCATGCTTGAGCAGGGTGGCGCCGTCCGCGCCGTCCTGCGGGAAGATCGTGATGCCGGCGCTGATGGAAATCTGCACGCTGTGTTCGTGCAGGGTGAACGGCTGCGCGATGGACTGCAGGACTTGCCGGCAGACGGTGTCTATCCTGTCCTGCGTGGCCGGCGCGGCCAGGAGCAGGGTGAACTCATCGCCGCCCAGGCGGGCGAGCTGATCGGTGTCCCGTATGCAGGCCTGCAGGCGCCGGGCGACTTGCAGCAGCAGTTCGTCGCCGACGTGGTGTCCGTGCGAATCATTGACGTCCTTGAACTGGTCCAGGTCCAGAAAGACCAGGGCGAACGGCTGGCCCAGGTCCGTGGACAGATCGATGCTGTCTCGCAGCCGTTCCTGGAAGGACTCGCGGTTGGGCAACTGGGTCAGGGAATCGAAGTGCGCCTGGTGCCAGACGACGGCCTCGGCCCGCTTGCGTTCGCTGATGTCCAGCATCATGCCGATGATGATGGGGCGTCCGTCCAGCAGGATCCGCGACCCGTAGACTTCCACGTCGATGGGGGTGCCGTCGCTGCGCACGGCGGGACATTCATAGCGGGCGCGGGCCACTTCGCCGGACAGACGCTGGCCGGCCCGACGGCGGATGTCCTGGTAGGTCAGGGGCGGGAAGATGCGGTCCAGGGGGAAATGATCGGCCAATGTCTGCTGGTCGTATCCCAGCATGCGCGCCAGCTGCGCATTCGCATAGGTGAACTGCACGGCCGCGTTGACCATGTAGATGCCGATCACGGTGTTGCCGTTCAGGCCGTCGAACATGGACTGCACGCGCGCCCGCGCCCTTCGCTCGGCCTCGGCCAGCCGCCGCAGGCGCCACAGGCAGCGGATCGCCGCCAGCGCCCCGATGTTGATCAGCAGCAGCGCCGCGGCGCCCGGCCAGACGGCCGATGCCGTATCGCCGCCGGCCCGCGAGGCCGCCGCCAGCGCGGCGATCAGGGCGATGTCGCACAGCGCCAGCAGGCACAGTCCCGCGATGATCGCCAGCCGGAATCCATGCTGTCCCGATGGGAGATCGAGGGCATCGGCCAGGCGCGGAAGAGGGGGTGGCGGCATTGGGGGGGTAACGATTTGAAATACCGTGTCCAGCATACCCGAAATGGGCCGCCGGAGACGGAGAAATGGGCCGCCGGAAACGGAGAATCGCCCTGCGGGCCTAGGAATCCCGGCCTTTCCGTCCAGGCGCCCGCTGGGCGAAATAGGCCTGCAGGTATTCGATGCAGGCCTTGATCTTGGCGGAATTGCCCAGCCGCTGGGGGTACACGGCCCAGATGCCGGCGTCCTGCCGGTAGCCGGGCAGCAGATGGACCAGCGCGCCCGCCTGGATGTGCTTGTGGGCGTCCCAGACGGAACGCAGGATGATGCCGTGCCCTTCCAGCGCCCAGGCCAGCGCGATCTCGCCATTGTTGGTGATCAGCGATCCGTTGACCTTCACGTTGGTCGTCACGTCCCGGCGCGACAGCGCCCAGATCCCCACCGGGTGGTCGCGTTCGCGCACGATCAGGCAGTTGTGCCCCGGCAGGTCCTGCAGCTTGCGGGGGGCTCCGTGCCGTTCGAGGTAGGCGGGAGCGGCGCACAGGATGCGGTGGTTGGCCGCCAGCGGGCGGGCGATGTAGTTGGGGTCGATCAGGTCGCCGATGCGGATGTCCAGGTCGTATTGCTCTTTGGCCATGTTGACCAGTTGATCCAGGACGTCCAGCTTGACCTGGATGGCGGGGTAGCGCAGGGAGAAGCCGGCCAGCGCCGGGGCGACCACCTGGCGCCCGAACCCCATGCTGGTCGAGATGCGCAACGGGCCCTTCGGATCCCCCTTGAACTGCGCGATGCGGTCGTGCAGCTGTTCGACATTCCGGAGGATCTGCAGCGCCATGTCGTAAGCCTGCTCGCCCTGCTCGGTCAGCGTGACCTGGCGCGTGGTGCGGTGAAACAGCAGCGTGTCCAGTTCCGATTCCAGCAGCTTGATGTGCTTGGTCACGTAGGCGGGCGAGATTCCGATCATCCTGGCCGCCTGCGAGAAGTTTTCGTATTGGGCCGCTTCGCAAAAGACCTTCAGGCTGTCGATCGTCAGGTTTTCTTTCATGAATAGTAAAAACAGTTTTCACGGAATGGGAATTGTAGGCCGGAATCCTTCTGAATAGACTTCTCCCTATTCGACATGAACTGTCGCCTGGAACCGCGCCGACATGCGCGCGCCCTGCGACACAGAAACGCCGGCACAGGCGGTTCATCCGATCGGGGGGATACATGGATCTGAGACGGCTTTCTCTTGGGCAACTGCACGCTGGCTTGCGGTCGCGGGAATATTCGGCGGCGGCGCTGGCGAGCGCCTGCCAGGAAAACTACCGGCGGCACGAGCCGGCGCTGAACGCCTACAAGACCTGGAACGGCGATGCGGCCCGGACGACGGCCGGCCTGGCCGACCGATTGCTGGATCGCGGCGTGGATCTGGGGCCGCTGATGGGCATGCCCGTGTCGGTCAAGGACCTGTTTGCCGTGCGCGGCCTGCCCACGTTCGCCGGCTCGGTCGAATCCCTGGGGCCGTCCTGGGAACGGCCCGGGCCGCTGGTCGACATTCTGGAACGCCAGCTGGCCCCGGTCATGGGGAAGACGCACACCGTAGAATTCGCGTTCGGCGGCATCGGGGCGAATGCGCATTGGGGCACGCCCTGCAATCCCTGGGGCGTCCGGGAACACCGCATCCCGGGAGGATCGAGCTCCGGCGCGGGCGTCTCGCTGGCCCAGGGCTCGGCCTTGCTGGCCTTGGGGACCGATACGGCGGGTTCCGTGCGGATCCCGGCCTCGGTGACGGGGCAGGCGGGGCTGAAACTGACCCACGGGCGCTGGCCCGCCGACGGGATCGTGCCGCTGTCTCCCAGCCTGGATACGCCGGGCATCCTGGCCCGTTCGGTCGAAGATCTCGCGTTCGCGTTTCAGGCGATCGAAGCGGGCCGGGGTGCGGCGCAGCCGTCCATCCGCGCGATGGATTCGATGGCGGGCCTGCGCCTGGGGCGGGTGGACCGGTTCTTCCTGGGAGGGGCGGACGCATCGATCGTGGAAGTCTTCGACCGGGCCCTGCTGCGTCTGGCCGAATCCGGCGCGCGTGTCGGCGACGCGGCGCTGCCGGGCTGTCACGAGGCCTATGCCATCTTCCAGCAGGGCGGCCTGGCCGCTCCCGAATTCTGCGCATTCCTGAAGGCGGAGCTGCCCGGGCGCATGGATCGCCTGGACCCGGTGGTGCGGCTGCGGGTCGAAGGCGCCGAGTCGCTGTCCTCCGTCGATTATCTGCTGCGCGTCCATGCCTTGCGGCAGGCCGCCCGGCAGGCCCTGGGCGCTTTCGAGGCGGCCGACGTGCTGGTGACGCCGACGGTGGCGATCGCGCCTCCGCGCCTGGCGGATCTGCAGGCCGAGGACGCCTATCGCCGCGCCAACATGATGGTGTTGCGCAATACCAGCATCGCCAATCTGCTGGGCCTGTGCGCGGTGACGCTGCCGGTGGGGCTGGACGCGCTGGGCCTGCCGGTGGGGCTGCAGCTGATGGCGCCGCCGCATGCCGAAGAGCGTCTGCTGGCAGCGGCGCTGAGCATCGAATCGTGTCTGGGCAAGCCTGTCGATGTCCTGGGATGCCCTGACTTTTTGCTGTGACCATGCGCCCCGTGCAGGCCGCGCCATGGGTGGCGGGGCCGGGCGGGGCACCAAAGGAGAGAGACCATGAATATTTCCCCTATCGGAAAACTATCCCTCGGTATCGCCGGCGCCCTGCTGAGCGCCTCGTTCGCTCAGGCGGCGGATTACACCTTCACGTTCGCCCACGTCCTGACCGAACAGACGCCCAATGCCCAGGCTGCCGTCAAGTTCAAGGAAGAGGTCGAGAAGAACTCGCAGGGCCGCATCGAGATCAACATCCGGCCGGCCGCCCAGCTGGGCGGCGACGTCGAGATCATCGAACAGACCCAGATGGGGCTGGTCCAGATCGCCATTCCGCCGACCGGCAACCTGGCCAACTTCGAGCCGAAGATGTTCCTGTTCGACCTGCCCTACCTGATGAAGGGCGAACAATCGATGAAGCAGCTGCTGGACGGCGACGTGGGCCGCGAACTGCTGGCGACCCTGGAAAAAAGCAATCTGCATGGCGTGAACTATTGGGGGGCTGGGTTCCGGAACATCACCAACAACGTCCGTGAGATCCACCAGCCGGACGACCTGAAGAACATCAAGATGCGGACGCTGCAGGCGCCGACCATCCTGTCCACGTACCGGACCTGGGGCGCGAACCCGACGGCCATGGCCTATACCGAGGTCTACAACGGCCTGCAGCAGGGCGTGGTCGAAGGGCAGGAAAACCCGCTGGCCAACATCGACTCGATGAAGTTCTACGAAGTCCAGAAATACATGACCCTGACCGGCCATGCCTATCACACCTATGCGGCCGTGATGAACAAGGGGGCCTGGGAATCGCTGCCCGACGATCTGAAGAAAGTCGTGTCCGACGCCTTCGACGTGGCGCGCGATTACGGGCGCGAACTGACGGCTAAGGACGAGGCCCGCATCATCGAGAAGATCAAGGGCCAGATCAAGATCACCGAACTGACCGACGCGGACCGCCAGAAGTTCATCGAGCGTTCCGAGCCGATCTACAAGCAGTTCGAAGCCAACATCACGCCTGAGCTGCTGCAGCGCGCGATCAAGGCCGCCACGGTGAGCTGATCCGGTCCATCACAGGAGAGTCCCCATGCTTGCAGGAATCAATCGGTGCCTGGACAAGATCGAATCATTCGCCATGATCGTCTTCATGCTGGTGGCGACCTTCGTCGCCGTCATCCAGGTCATTGCGCGCTATGTATTCAACAATTCGCTGTACTGGTCCGAGGAAACGGTGCTGTATGCGCTGATCATGATGAGCTTCCTGACCTGCAGCATGGGGGTGCGGTATGCCGCGCACATCTGCGTCGAGGTCCTGCCGTTGATGGTCGGGCCCCGGCTGGCCCGGGTGCTGCACTATCTCGCGAACGTGCTGGGCCTGATGTTCGCCGGCGTGCTGGTGTATTACGGCGCGCGGCTGGCCATCAACACCTTGGCCATGAACCAGCTCTCGCCCGCGATGCGCATTCCGGTCGGGTACGTCTACATGGTGATCCCGGTGTCGGCCGCCTTCATGGGCTTGCGGTATCTGTGGATTCTATGGTGCATGCTCAGCGGCAAGGAGTATCAGCCGCTGGCCATGGATATCAGCGCGACCGCCTGACGGCGCGCCGATCTTCGATCCCGGATCCCATTCGATAGAGAATCCCCATGATTGCTGCTCTCGTTCCCATCTTTTTTGTCCTGTTGCTGTTCGGGCTGCCGATTTTCGCGTCTTTGGCATTCGCCGTGTCCCTGGCCCTGAAGGGCTTCGGCACGATCGACCCGCTGGTCGTGCCCATGCGCATGTTTTCGGGGATGAACAATTTCTCCCTGATGTCGATTCCGTTCTTCATCCTGGCGGCCGAGCTGATGCGCATCGGCGGCCTGTCGGATCGACTGATCGGTCTGGCGCGCGCCCTGATCGGCTGGATGCCGGGCGGGATGGCGGCGGCCACCGTGCTGTCCTGCCTGTTCTTCGGTTCGATTTCCGGCTCCAGCCCGGCCACCGTGATCGCCATCGGCAGCATTATGTACCCCGCGCTGGTCGCTGCGGGCTACAACAAATACTTTTCCATCGGCCTGATCACGACCGCCGGCACCCTGGGGCCGATCGTGCCGCCCAGCATCGCCCTGATCATCTACGGGTCGGTGACCGGCTCTTCGGTGGGCAAGCTGTTCGCGGCCGGCATCCTGCCCGCGGTCCTGATCGCCACCCTGCTGATCGTGTACTGCTGCTGGTACGCCATGGCGAAGCGCTATCCGCGCGAACCCTTCCCGACGCTGGGGGAAATCTGGGACGCGCTGCGCCGGTCCCTGTGGGGCCTGGGGCTGCCCGTGGTCCTGCTGGGCGGCATCTACACCGGCCTGTTCACGCCGACGGAATCGGCCGCCGCCGCGTGCCTGTACGGCTGGTTCGTCGGGGCCGTCATCTATCGCACCATTTCTATTTCCCAGTCGCTGACGATCCTGCGCAATACCGGCGTGCTCTCGGGCACCCTGCTGCTGATCACGGCGGGCGCTTCGGCGTTTTCCTGGATCCTGGCCAGCACCGGGGCGCCCACGAAACTGGCGACCGAAGTCCTGTCGGGCACGAATTCCCCCATCGTCATCCTGATGCTGTTCAATGCCATCATGCTGGTGGCCGGAGCCTTCCTGGACAGCGCGTCGGCCATCATCGTGCTGGCGCCGCTGATGCAGCCGATCGCCGCCCAGGTCGGGGTCGATGCCATCCATTTCGGCATCATCACCCTGGTGAACCTGTCGATCGGCATGCTGACCCCGCCCGTGGGCCTGAACTTGTTCGTCGCCATGGGGATCGCCAAGATGAGCCTCTTCGAGGTGTTCAAGGCGGCGCTGCCGACCATTCTGCTGATGTTCCTGGCGCTGATCGCGATCACCTACGTCCCGTGGTTCAGCACGGCCATCCCCAGTCTGTTGTATTGATGCGTGGCGCCGGGGGATGGGATCCTCCGGCGTTCTGTTCTTGAATGGAGAAATCGTCATGAAGGATCAAGCCGTCGTCTTCGCCGCGGGCAATTATCGCTATGTGCCCAGCGGCGTCATGCAGTATTCCGGAGGGGCGGCCGCCGAGCCGGGCTACACGATCCGGCGCGTCGTGTTTTCCCGGCCGGTGCCGTTGCTGGATGGCTTTGCCCGCATCCGGCAGGTCCTGGAATCCGAGGGCCGGCCGCTGGCGGCCCTGTGCGGTTGCGAATTGCGCTCGCCGGGGCAGTTCAGCGAAGAAGGCTTCGCCAGGTTCAATGCCGAATATGTCGGCACCTTGCAGGCCTGGGGCATCGCGAGCGACACGGTCAATCCCGTGCCGCGCAGCAATGTCTGCCCGGAAATCGATCCGCCCGCGCAGCCTTCCTTTCATGCCTTCAGCTATACCGTGCCGTCCTCCGAGGACGAGCGCGCCTTCGTGGTGGCCGGCAGCAGCGAAGTGCCGGAAGGCCATGCCAACTACAAGGATCATCTGATCGCCTATCAGGACATTTCGCCCGAAGGCATGCGCAAGAAGGCCCGCTGGGTGCTGGACGAAATGCAGCGCCGCATGGCGGTGCTGGGCTATGGTTGGCCGGACTGCACCGGCACGCAGCTCTACATGATCCATGACCCCCATCCCTTCCTGGCGGACGAATTCGTGCGCCGGGGCGCGATGCGCCTGGGGCTGACCTGGCACTTCGTGCGTCCGCCCGTCGTCGACATGGAGTTTGAAATGGACTGCCGCCGTGTCCTGGCCGAGCGCGTTCTGCCGGTGAGCGCCTGATGAGGCGCGTGGCCGTGGTGTCCACGGGCGGGACCATCGCCAGCCTGCCCGGCCCGGAGGGCCGCAACATCGCCGGAGCCTTGTCGGGGCAGGCCTTGCTGGGCGGCGTGCCCGAGGCTGCCGACATCCGGGTCGAAGTGCTGTCCCTGTTCCAGAAACCCAGCAACGCCCTGACGCTGGACGATCTGCAGGGCCTGCGCGCGCAATGCCAGTCGCTGATCGACGGCGGCGAGGTGGACGGCATCGTGGTGACGCATGGCACCGACACGCTGGAAGACACGGCCTATTTTCTGGAAAGCAGCCTGCGGACGCGCGATGTGGTGGTGGCCGTGACGGGTTCGCAGCGCGTGCCGCATGCGCCCGGCACGGATGCGTATCTGAACCTGCGCCATGCCTTGCGGGTGGCGGCGTCCCCGGACTGCCGCGGCCTGGGCGTGCTGGTGGTGTTCAATGAAACGGTGCATGCCGCCGCCTTCGTGCGCAAGACCAGCAGCTTCCAGTTGAACGGCTTCGATTCGCCCGGCTTCGGCTGCCTGGGGTTCATCGATGATGACGCCGTGCTGATCTATCAGCAGCCCCGGCGCCAGCCCCTGTTGCAGCCGCCGCCGGGGAAATTGCCGGCCGTGGAGCTGCTGGGCGCGAACCTCGGAGCCGGGCCGCTGGCGCTCAAGGCCCTGGTGGATGCCGGCGCGCCCGGCATCGTCCTGGAAGGCACCGGCCGGGGCCAGGTGCCGCCGGACTGGGTGCCCGAAGTCCGCCGGGCCGCCGCCGCGGGCTGCAAGGTGCTGGTGTGCAGTTCCACGCTGACCGGACCTGTCCAGCCTTGTTATGAATATGCCGGATCCCTGCACGATCTGCAGGCGGCCGGCGCGCTGGGAGTCAGCGGGCTGTCGGGCCGCAAGGCGCGCCTGCGCCTGATGCTCGCCCTGGCTTGCCTGGGGGACGATTGCGGCCCGGATGCCCTGCGCCGCGTGTTTTCCTGGGGGGCGGACCGTTCCGCCTGACCCTTCTTTTCCACATTCGATTGAGCTGTCCCACTATGCACACATTCAAGATCGCCGTGATTCCGGGAGACGGAATCGGCAAGGAAGTCATGCCCGAAGCCCTGCGGGCGCTGGACGTCTTGCAGGACCGGCATGGCCTGTCGCTGCAGTACGAGCACCTGGACTGGGCCTGCGCGGAATACTGGCAGCGCCATGGCGACATGTTGCCGCCGGACTGGTTCGAGCGCCTGAGGGGCTTCGACGCCATCCTGTTCGGGGCGGTGGGCTGGCCCGATGTGGTGCCGGACCACGTGTCTTTGTGGGGGTCGCTGCTGAAATTCCGCCGGGGCTTTGATCAGTACATCAATCTGCGGCCCGTGCGCCAGATGCCGGGCGTGCGGGCCCCGCTGGCGGGACGGCAGCCGGGAGACATCGATTTCCTGGTCGTGCGTGAAAACACCGAAGGCGAATATACGAACCTGGGCGGGCGGATGTACGAGGGGACCGATCGGGAGATCGTCATCCAGGAATCCGTGTTTTCCCGCCATGGCATCGACCGGGTGCTGAAGTACGCTTTCGATCTCGCCCAGCGCCGGCCGCGCCGCGCCTTGACCTCGGCGACGAAATCCAACGGCATCGCCCTCAGCATGCCGTATTGGGACGAGCGCCTGGAAGCCATGGCGGCGCAATATCCCGACGTGGCCTGGGACAAGCACCACATCGACATCCTGTGCGCGCGTTTCGTCCTGCAGCCCGAACGATTCGATGTGGTGGTGGCGTCCAATCTGTTCGGCGACATCCTGTCCGACCTGGGTCCCGCCTGCACGGGCACCATCGGTATCGCTCCCTCGGCCAACCTCAATCCGGAACGCCGATTCCCGTCGCTGTTCGAGCCCGTGCATGGCTCGGCCCCCGACATCTACGGGCGCAACGTCGCCAATCCGGTGGGCATGATCTGGTCCGCCGTCATGATGCTGGACTTCCTGGGGCAGCAGGACCCCGCCTGCCAGGCGGCCGCGGCCGAACTGATGGCGGCCATCGAGCATGTCCTGGATCAGGGGCCGCGCACCCGCGATCTGGGCGGTTCCGCCAGCACCACCGACATGGGCGCCGCCATCGCGCAGCGCATCGGCGCCCTGTAGCGGGACCGGGGGAGCGTCAGCCGAGGTGATCCATGAACACCTGGCACAGCGCTTCCATCCCCGCGCGGTCGTCTTCATCGAAGCGGCCGGTCACGGGGCTGTCCACGTCCCAGACGCCCAGCAGCGATCCGTCTGCGCGCACCAGCGGCACGACGATTTCGGATTGCGATGCCGAGTCGCAGGGGATGTGGCCGTCGAACTGATTCACGTCCCGCACGACCTGCGTCCGCCGGGCCAGGGCCGCGGCGCCGCACACGCCCGATCCGATGGGGATGCGGATGCAGGCCGGTTTGCCCTGGAAGGGGCCGACGACCAGTTCCGTGCCGTCGAACAGGTAAAAGCCCGCCCAGTTCAGTTGCGGCAGGCTGTGGAACACCAGGGCGCTGAAATTGGCCGCGTTGGCGATCAGGTCGGATTCGCCGGCGATCAGGTGCCGCGCCTGGTCCGCCAGGCTGGCATAGTGGGCGGCCTTGCTGGCGAAGGTCTCGGGGGATAGATGGAACATGAATGCCTTCCAGGCGCGATCGTTGACCGCGTCATTTTAGACCGCGTGTCCGCCGCGCGGCGCCCGGCGGCGCGCCGCGCATCGGGGCGCGACCCCCGAAGACCTTCAGGCTGCGTGGGTTTCCGTGTATATTGGCCTGTCTGTAGGCTTGGCCTGTCGCCGGGCCGGACTTGCACAAGGAAACAGCGTTGTCTGGTGCGTTGAGGCGTCTTTTCTCCGCAAGCCGTGCCGACTCCCGCCCAGGCGTGCTGGGCAATCTGCGTCTGCGCCTGTTCATGGCGGTCCTGGCGACCGCCATTCCCATCATCGGGGGCCTGGGCTATTACATCTGGCATCAGTACCAGGGCCTGATGCTCAGCAGCGAACGCTCGGCCGAAAACCTGGTGCAGGTGACGGCCGCCTACGACCGCACCCTGCTGAACGATGCGCGCGACGTGCTGCTGTCCTTGTCGAATTCGCCGGTGCTGCGCGACGCCCGCTGGCATGAATGCCGGGGATACTTCACATCGCTGCTGGCGCATCTGCCGCGCTACCTGAACCTGGGAGTGATCGGCGCGGACGGCCGGCAGGTCTGTTCGGGCCTGCCGGACCCCGACCGGAAAGGCTCCTTCCTGGGCGACCGATCCTATTTCCACGCGGCCATGGAAGAGCCGGACGTCATCCTGGGCGGCTTCATCATCGGCCGGATGTCCGGGGTTCCCACGGTGGTGCTGGCCGTGCGCGTGCCGGGGGATTCCGGGATCACCGCCGGGGTCGCCTACGCGGGCATGAACCTGGGGTATCTGCGGGCCGGGGCGGCCATCCCGGAACTGCTGCCGCAGGCCCGCCTGTGGATCCTCGACCGCCAGGGCTACATCCTGCAGCGCGTGCCGGGGAATTCCAGCCACCTGGGCGAGCGCCTGGACCCGTATCCCGATCAGCAGACCGGCCTGCTGCGCAACGCCTACACCGATGCGGACCAGGTGCGGTGGATCGTCTATTCCGTGCCGGCCGGGCCCAGAGGAGATCCCCAGGGCCTGTCCGTGCGCTACGAAATCCCCGAAGCGGCCCTGTATGCCGAAGCCAGGCGGGCGCTGTGGACCGGCCTGCTGATCATGGGCCTGCTGCTGTGCGTCGCCTTGCTGGCGGCGGGGAACCTGATGCAGCGCGCCCTGGCCCACCAGGCCTCGCACGATTCCCTGACCCGCTTGCTCAACCGGGGCGCCATCCTGCATCGCCTGCAGATGCGCACCCAACAGGGGCTGGACAAGCCCTGGACGCTGGTCATCTCCAACATCGATGGATTCAAGGAGGTCAACGGGGCCCTGGGGCACGACGTGGGCGATCGTCTGCTGCAGGCGGTCGCGCTCCGGTTCCGGGATTGCCTGGGCGGCGCCTGTTCGCTGGCGCGGCTGGGCAGCGACGAATTCGCCTTCCTGCTGGATACGGACGATCCGGCCCAGGCCGACGCCCTGGTGCGCGATCTGCTGGCGGCCACCCGCGAACCCTTCACCGTCAATGCGCTGCAGGTGCGCATCAATTGCAGCTTCGGCCTGGCGGTCTATCCGGAACATGCCCATGCGCCCGACGAGCTGATCCGCTGCGCCGATACGGCCATGCGCCGAGCCAAGCGCGAAGGCCTGGGCAGCGCCGTCTTCGACGTCCGGGACCGGGCCCAGGTGCAGGACCGCCAGCTGCTGCGGGCGGATCTGCGCGCCGCCCTGGCGCAGGGGCAGTTCCTGCTGCATCTGCAGCCGAAGATCGCGCTGGGCAACGATGCGCTGGCGCCCGGCACGCCGGTCGGGTTCGAGGCGCTGGCGCGCTGGCAGCATCCGGACCGCGGCCTGGTGTCCCCCGCCCAGTTCATTCCCATCATCGAGGTCAGCGACCTGATCCACCCGTTCACCCGCTGGGTCGTCGACCAGGCCGTGGCGGCGTGCGTGCGGCTGCAGGCCGTTCGCCCAGGGGTCATCATGGCAGTCAATATTTCGGCCCGCAACCTGCTGGACGAATATTTTCCGCAGCAGGTCGAAGACGCCCTGGCGCAACACAGCCTGGACCCGGCGCTGCTGGAACTGGAAGTCACCGAAAGCGTCATCATGGCCGATCCCGCCCGGTCCCTGCGCACGCTGTACGCCCTGCATGCCCTGGGCGTGCGTCTGTCCATCGACGATTTCGGGACGGGGTATTCCTCGTTCGCCTACCTGAACCGCCTGCCGGTCGATGCGCTGAAGATCGACCAGTCTTTCGTCGCCGGCATGGCGGGCGACTCGGACCTGCGGGCCATCGTGCGGTCCATCATCGAAATGAGCCACACCCTGGGCCTGCAGGTGATCGCCGAAGGCATCGAGACCCGCGCCGTCCAGGACATGCTGCGCGACCTGGGCTGCGACGTGGGTCAGGGATACGGGATTGGCCGCCCCATGCCGGAAGAACGCGCCGCCGCCTGGCTGCGAGACGCCATTGCCACTTGAAGGAGACACCGTGCCGGATGACTCGGACCGCCATTTGCTGGAAACCCGCATCGCCAGCGAAACCCTGTGCGAAGGCAGCTTTCTGAAGGGCCGCCGCGATACCGTGCGCATGCCCGACGGCAGCACGTCCACCCGCGAATACATCATTCATCCGGGGGCGGTCGTCGTCATTCCGCTGCTGGATGACGCGCGCGTGCTGCTGGAGCGACAGTTCCGCTACCCCGTGGGGCGGGTCATGACGGAATTTCCCGCGGGCAAGCTGGAGCCGGGCGAAGACCCCCTGCGTTGCGCGCAGCGGGAGCTGCTGGAGGAAACCGGCTACACCGCCGGGCAGTGGGCGCATGCGGGCGCTCTGCACCTGGCCATTGCGTACTCCACGGAAATCATCCACATTTTCTTCGCGCGAGACCTGCGGGCGGGCGAGCGCCATCTGGATGCGGATGAGTTCCTGGACGTCTGCGCCCTGTCGGACGAAGATTTCGCCGCCGCCTGCCGGCAGGGCCGCGTCACCGACGCCAAGACCCTGAGCTGCGCGCTATGGCTGCAGAACGTGCGCAGCGGCGCCTGGGTTCTGGACTGGCGGCCCGCTTAGGCGGGGTCCGGGCGAAGACCGGACAGCGCCGCTTTCCGGGCCGCGCGGCCGCCTATTCCCGATAGGGCTCGAACACGCCGGTGTCTGGATCGCGGATGAACAGCACCCCGGTGGCCACGCCGAAATAGGCGCCGTGGATGGTCAGCTTGCCGGCCTGGACGCGCTCGCGCACGGCGGGGAAGGTCAGCAGGTTGTTCATGCTGTATTCGACCACGCCCCATTCCATGTTGCGGATCCATTCGGCGCGGTCGCCCGTCTGCGGGCCGACCTTGTCGGCCACGGGCTTGATCTGCGACATCCATTTGCCGATGAAGTCGCGCTTGGACAGCGGTTCGGCCTTGTTGGCGTAGGCGGCGACGCCGCCGCAGCTGGCGTGCCCCATGACGACGATGTGGGCGACTTCCAGGGCATTGACGGCGAATTCCACGCAGGCGCTGGTGCCGTGGAAGGCGGTCTCGGGATCTTCATCGCACGGCGGAACGATGCCGGCGATGTTGCGCACGACGAACATCTCGCCGGGGCCGGCGTCGAAGATGGTTTCGGGCGCGACGCGGGAATCGCCGCAGCTGATCAGCATGATGTCCGGGTGCTGGCCGTGTTCGGCCAGGTTCAGGTATCGCGCGCGTTCGGTGGCGAGGCGCCCGTGCAGGAATGAGGCGTAGCCTTCCGTCAGTCGTTGAGGGAACACGATGATGTCCTTGTCGGTTGAAGGGATTCGGATGATTCGGGTGGCGCTGCGCCCAGGATGTCCCCGGTCGCCGCGCGCGACAGCAGCCGGTTGAGGGGCCCCGCCAGATGGCCGTGCTGGACCGTGATGGCGTAGAAATGTTCGGTCAGCTGCGAGGACTGGCCGACGTGCACCAGTTCGCCCGAGTGCAGCTCGTCCTGCACGACGACTTCCGGCAGCACCGTGATCCAGCCGCTGTCGCGCGCGATCAGGCGCAGCATGGTCATGTCGTCGATCTCGGCGCGCAGCCTGGGCTGCACGCCGGCGGAAAAGCACAGGGCGTCGAACTGCAGGCGCACGTTGTGGCGCGTGCTGGGCATGGCCATTTCGACGTCTTCGAGATCTTCCGGGACTTGCAGCGTGGCGCCGGCCCAGCGGTCGGACCGGCCCACCAGCGAGATGACCTGGCTGCCGAGAAAACGCGACGAGACCGGCCGTGTCGGATCGGACGAGACGGGCTCGTTGGCCAGCACCACGTCCAGCTGATGGCGCAGCAGGCGTTCGATCAGCGTCTGCAGGGGGCCGGAATCCACGGACAGCAGAATGGTCGGGTCCTGGAACAGAGGGCGCAGCCAGTTGACCTGGAAGTTGCGCGACATGGTCGACACGCTGCCCACGCGCACGCGGGTGACGCCGGCGTCGCGGCCGTCGAGCCACCCCAGCATCTGTTCGCCCAGCCCGAAGATGTTTTCCGCATAGGTGAAGACCTGCTGGCCCGTCGCGGTGAGTTCCAGGTGGCGTCCCTGGCGGTCGAACAGGGGCGTTCCCAGTCGGTTCTCCAGCTGTCTGATCTGCGTGGAGAGGGCGGACTGCGAAGTATGGATCTGCTCCGCCGCGTGGGTGAGGGAACCCTGTTTCGCCACGCGCCAGAAGTAGAACAAATGCTTGAAGTTCAGCTGGTTGATGTCCATAGTTCTGTTTTATAGAACGTTCCAATATTATAAATGTAATTTACAGAATAGATAAAAAATCCAAGAATACGCGTGTCGTTTTTTCAGGGGCGCACGTGTTGAATCTGCTTGAGGAAGGAAATGTCGCGCTGGGCTTGGCGCCTGTAGCGCTGATGGCGGGCGCCGCGATCTGGTCGGTGCGCGGCCGCGCGCCCGTGCGGCGCGCATGGGCGCGGTTCAATGCGCTGACGTTCGCGGCGCTGGCCGTGTCGCTGGCGGAACTGGCCTGGGAACTTGCGCTACTGTCGGCCGGCGGAACGGCGGGGCCGGGCGCGGGCCGATGGCTGGCGGTGAATCCGTTCGGCGCCTGGGCCGGCCTGCTGGTGCAATTGCTCGGCGCGGCCATCGCCGTCTATTCCTCGCATCACCTCAACGGCGAACCCCGCCAGCCGGTGTACATGGCGGCCCTGGGCGCGGTGCTGGCGGCGGTGCATCTGCTGTTGCTGGCCGACCACTGGGTCGTCCTGATCGCCGCGTGGGCGGCCATCGGCCATGCCATGCATCACCTGCTGTGCTTTTATCCGGATCGGCCCTTCGCGCTGCTGGCGGCGCACAAGAAAAGGGTGACGGACCGCGCCGCCGATGCGCTGCTGATCGCTGCCGCCTTGCTGGCGTGGTCGCAGACGGGCAGCGGGTCTCTGTCCGTCCTGCGGGCGCATCTCGCGGCGGGTCCCGCCTCCGCCGCCCTGCAATGGAGCGGCGTGTGCCTGGCGCTGGCCGTCATCGCCCGCACGGCGCTGATGCCGGTGCATGGCTGGCTGGTCCAGGTGATGGAAGCGCCGACGCCGGTGTCGGCGCTGCTGCATGCCGGGGTGGTCAATCTGGGCGGATACGTGCTGGTGCTGTTCGCGCCCTTGCTGGGCGCGTCGCCGGCGGCGCGCTGGCTGCTGGTGGGCTTCGGTCTGGCGTCGGCGGTGGTGGCGGGCCTGGTGCTGCTGACGCGCGTCAGCCAGAAGGTGCACCTGGCATGGTCCACGATCGCGCAGATGGGATTCATGCTGCTGGAATGCGGCCTGGGCCTGTATCTCTTCGCGGCGCTGCACTTGCTGGGCCATTCCCTGTACAAGGCGCACAACTTCCTGAACGCATCCGGCGCTGTCCGGGAGTGCGAGCGCAAGCTCCTGACGGGCGAGGCCCGCAATTCCGCCCTGAGCATGATCCTGGCCGTGCCGGTCTCCCTGGCCATCGTCTTCGGCCTGCAGGCCGCGTTGGGGGACCGGGCCTGGCCATGGTGGTGGAGCGCCGTGCTGGCGCTGGCGTGGGCGCCGATCCTGTGGGCGCCGAAGGCGCAGG
The DNA here is from genome assembly GCF_937988725.1 of uncultured Castellaniella sp. Taxonomy (GTDB): domain Bacteria; phylum Pseudomonadota; class Gammaproteobacteria; order Burkholderiales; family Burkholderiaceae_B; genus Castellaniella. The sequence goes on from NZ_CALKHS010000003.1 coordinate 401,520, forward strand.
CGGGCGGCGCCCGGACGGTGGCCGCGCGGATCGCGGCGGCCGTGTTCATGGCCATCGTCCTGACGCTGGCCGCCGGCATCGTGGACCATGCGCCCATCGGCGTGCTGAACGATCCGCTGGATGGCGCCGGCATCGTCGCCCTGGTCGGCCTGGGCGTGATGTACCTGGGGATGGTGGCGTTCCAGGTGTGGCCGCAGTCGGTCGTGACCGCGCGCCGCTGGGTGTATGCCGGCTTCTACATGGACGAGGGCTACACCCACTGGGTGCTGCGGCTGTGGCCCGCCGCCTGGGCCGGCGCCGGCCGCAAGGCGACGCCGCCGTCCTGGCGTCCGCAGGAATCCGTCTATGAGGGCGTCCGCTCATGAGCGCCGTCATGCGGGACATGGAGATTGCGGAAGCGCCGGAAGGGGCCGCGCGGGCCGCCGGGGATCGCGAAGCGTTGCGCCGGGCCGTCGAACAGGCGTGCTCCGGCATCATGCCGGCCTGGCCGCTGGACCAGGCGGTGGCGGTCAACCCCCACTGGCGCCGCATCGATCAGCCGATCCGCCGCGTGGCGGCGCGCCTGGCCGTGCTGGGCGACTTCCGCGTGTTCCCCGCGCGGGACTACATCCGGCGGGAATGGGAGGCGGGCCGCATCGCGCGCGAGGACCTGAATACCGCGCTGGACCGCCGCGCCGCGCAGGACGCCTGCGAGGTGACGGCCGAACAGTGCATCGCAGGGCTGGCGGCCGCGCCCGCGCTGCGCCGCGAGCCGCTGCTGGTGGACCTGCTGGACGATGCGGTGCAGAAGAACAGGCGCTGGCCCTGGCGCGCCGCCATCGTGTTCCAGATGAGCCAGGCCTGCGCGACCTACTTCGATCGCCATCAGGCGGATTGGCGCGCCTCGGGCAGCCCTGGCCTGTACGGGTTCTGGCGCGAAAGCATGGTCGGCGACCATGGCCTGGGCGCCAGGCTGGGCCTGCCCGGGTTCGCGAAGCGCTTGAGCGCGCTTCCCCTGCGGGCCGAGGACGCTCTGCGCTGGGCGCTGGCCGAACTGTCGCTGGACGCATCCGTCTGGCGCGATTATTTCGAGGCGCTGCTGCTGTCGATCAACGGTTGGGCGGCGTGGTGCGCCTATATCGGCTGGCAGAAGATTCCCGCCGGGCAGGAGGACCTGCGCCTGAGCGACCTGCTGGCCTGCCGGATCGCCTGGGAAACCTTGCTGGCCCGCGCCGTGCCTCCGGGCGCGCGCGGCGCCGCCGTGTCCGCGCTGGACGCGCATTGGCGGGATTTTCCCCGGCGCGTCGCGCAAGCCGAGACGGCGCTGGCGGTGGATGAATGCTGGCAGCGGGCGCTGGAGATCAGCTTCCAGCGCGGCTTTGCGCGGACACTGCGCGCCCCGGCGACAGCGTCGGCCTCCGCCGCCCGGGCGCCCGAAGTGCAGGCCGTCTTCTGCATCGATACGCGCAGCGAGCGCATGCGGCGCGCGCTGGAGGCCGTGTGGCCGGGCGTCCAGACACGGGCGTTCGCGGGCTTCTTCGGCATCCCCATCCATTACACGCCGCTGGGCACGGACGTCCGCCGGCCGCAGTTGCCGGGCCTGGCCTATCCCAGCGTCGCGGTGCAGGACGTGGTGACGGCGCCGGGCGGAACGGCGGTCGATGCGGCGGGCCTCGCGCAGGCCCGCTCGGCGCGCCGGGTCCGCCTGGCGGGGCTGGATCAGTGGCTGGGCGCCGTGCGCTGGTCGAACGCGACCTTTTCCTTCGTCGAAGTGCTGGGAGCGGGCTATCTCGGCAAGATCGCGCGGTGGATCAGGCCGCCGGCCGCGCCGCGCGCCAGCGCGGATCGCCTGGGCCTGCCCGGTTCGATCCAGGACCGGTGCAGGCCGATGGTGGCCGGCCTGGATCTCGCGAAGCGCGTGGAACTGGCGGCCGGCGTCCTGCGGACGATGGGGCTGGACGACCGGCTGGCGCCGCTGGTGATCCTGTGCGGCCATGCGGGGCACAGCACCAACAATGCGCACGCCTCGACCCTGGATTGCGGCGCCTGCTACGGCCGGCCCGGCGAGGCCAACGCGCGCGCGCTGGCGCTGTTGCTGAACGATCCCGAGGTGCGCGAAGGTCTGCGTTCGCGCGGGCTCCGCATCCCGGACGGCACCGTCTTCATGGGGGCTCTGCACAATACGACGACCGACGAAGTGACGGGCTTCGACCTGGATCTGCTGCCGCCGCCGGCGCGGGCGCGCTGGCATCGGATGGAGCAGGCCTTCGCCCGGGCGGGCGACCGGGTCCGCCGCGAACGGGCGCCGGCATTGCGGATGGATGCGAATCTGGCCCCGAAGCCGTTGCTGGCGTCCTTCCGGCGCCGGGCCAACGACGGGTCCCAGACCCGACCGGAATGGGGACTGACCCGCAACGCGGCGTTCATCATCGGTCCGCGCGACCGCAGCCGCGGCCGGGTGCTCAGCCGCGCCTACCTGCACGACTACGACGCGCGGCTGGACCCTGATGGCGCGGTGCTGGAGAAGCTCATGATGGGGCCGATGCTGGTCACCAACTGGCTGTCCTGGCAGTACCACGCGTCCACCTGCGATCCCGTGCACTACGGCGCGGGCAACAAGGTGCTGCACAACGTCGTGGACGGCCACGTCGGGGTGTTCGAGGGCAATGGCGGCGATCTGCGCATCGGGCTGCCCAGGCAGTCCCTGCACGATGGCGAGGGCTGGCATCATCAGCCCGTGCGCCTGACGGTCGTGATCGATGCGCCCGCCCGATGGATCGACGACATCATCGCGCGCAATGCGGTGCTGGCCCGATTGTGCGACAACGGCTGGATGCTGTTGTGGCGCTACGAGGGCGATGCGCTGCAGCGCTACGAACGGGGGCGCTGGCTGCCGCTGGAAATCTGAGGGACGCCCCGCTGCGGCCTCAGCGCCGCCCCAGGCGCAGCAGCGCGGCGCCGGCCCGCCGGACCTGGGGCACCGAGAGCACCAGCCCGCCCAGGGCGATGACCAGAATGCCCAGCCAGGCCATGGCGTCGGGCATGGCGCCGAAGGCCAGCCAGCCCAGCAGCGTCGCCCACAGGATCTGCGAGTAGCTGTAGGCCCCGAGCGATGCCGCCGAGGCATGCAGCAGGGAATAGGTGATGGTCAGGTGGCCGATCGAGGCGATGCCGCCGATGCCCAGCAGCAGCAGGAAATCCGGCGTGGCCATCGGCGTCCAGGCGCTGGCGCCCCAGGGGGTCAGCGCCAGCGCGCCGATCAGGCCGGTGTAGAAGTTGCTGGTGGCGGCATGTTCGGAACTGCGGGTGGATCGCGTGACCAGCTGGTAGAAGGCGTTGCACAGGGCCGAACCCATGGGAAACAGGATAGCCCAGGTCAGCAGGCCGCCGCCCGGCCGGGCGATGATCAGGACCCCGGCGAAGCCGCAGGTGACGGCCAGCCAGTCCATGGACCGGGCTTTTTCCTTCAGCAGGAGGCCGGACAGGATGGTGATCAGGACGGGGCCCAGAAAGACGATGGCCGTGGCCTCGGCCAGCGGCAGGCGGGCCAGGCCGTTGATGACGAACACGCTGCCGCAGCACAGGCACAGGCCCCGGAACAGCTGGATGCCGTAGTTGTGGGCTTCCAGCAGATGCAGGCGCATGCTGGGGCCGAAGATCAGCACGACGCCGATCATCTGCGCGATGTAGCGGACCCAGACGACCTGCAGCAGCGGATAGTGGGCCGCCAGGTACTTGGTGCCCGTGTCCAGCATGGCGAAACACAGGCTGGCGCCGCACATCAGCGCGGGGCCCAGCCAGGCGGGGGAACGTTGGTCGGTCGTCATGGGATGGGAAAAAAACTGCCAGGCGCCGCGAATCGGCTGCCTGGCAAGGGCATCATAGTGCTTTTCCTGAGAGCTTGCGGGCTCAGCGCACCAGGCAGGGCCGTTTGTTGTCGAAACGCCAGCCCGGAATCAGGAACTGCATGCCGACGGAATCGTCCCGGCCACCCAGGCCTTTTTCCTGGTACAGGGCGTGGGCCCGGGCCAGGCGGTCGGGGTCGATGCGCACCCCCAGGCCGGGCGCGCGCGGCACGGCGATGCGCCCGTCGACGATGCGCAGGGGGTCGGTCGTCAGGTGCTGGCCGTCCTGCCAGATCCAGTGCGTGTCGATGGCGGTGATGTCGCCGGGGGCGGCGGCCGCGACGTGCGTGAACATGGCCAGCGAGATGTCGAAGTGGTTGTTGGAATGCGAACCCCAGGTCAGGCCCCATTCGTGGCACATCTGGGCCACGCGCACCGAGCCGCGCATCGTCCAGAAGTGCGGGTCGGCCAGCGGGATGTCCACGGATTGCAGCTGGATGGCGTGCATCATTTCGCGCCAGTCGGTGGCGATCATGTTCGTGGCCGTGCGCAGGCCCGTGGCGCGGCGGAATTCCGCCATGACTTCGCGGCCGGAATAGCCGGCTTCCGCCCCGCAGGGGTCTTCCGCGTAGGCCAGGACATGATGCTGGTCGCGGCACAGGCGGATGGCTTCTTTCAGGGACCAGGCGCCGTTGGGGTCCAGGGTGATGTGGGCGTCGGGAAACTGTTCGGCCAGCGCGGCGACGGCTTCGATTTCCGCGTCGCCGGCCAGCACGCCGCCCTTCAGCTTGAAGTGCCGGAAGCCGTAGCGGTCCCGGGCCGCCCGGGCCAGGCGCACGACGGCGTCCGGAGTCAGGGCTTCGCGATTGCGCAACTGGAACCATTCGTTGTCGGCGTCGTCTTCCCGGCGGTAGCCCAGGGACGTCTTGCCGGCGTCGCCGATGTAGAACAGGTACCCCAGGGCTTCGACGGCGTCGCGCTGGCGGCCGTCGGCCAGCAGCGCCGCGACCGGGACCCCCAGATGCTGGCCCAGCAGGTCCAGCAGCGCGGATTCCAGCGCGGTGACGACGTGGACGCCGGTGCGCAGGTCGAAGGTCTGGGTGCCGCGACGGTCCTCCGCGCCGCCCTGGGTGGCGCGGCGGCATTGTTCCAGCAGTTCGTTCATGCGGCCGATGGGCTGGCCGATCAGCTGCCGGCCCAGGCGCTGGGCCTCGGCCCGGATCGCCTCGCCGCCGGGGACTTCGCCCAGGCCCTGGCGGCCGGCCTCATCGTCGATCAGGACGATGTTGCGGGTGAAATAGGGGCCGTGGGCGCCGCTGAGGTTCAGCAGCATGCTGTCCTGGCCGGCCACGGGCACGACCTGGACCTGGGTGATCCGCGGGGTCTGGACTTCGGGGGATGCGCTGGGGCTCATGGTCTATCGCTCGGTACGGGTGATGTGCCAGGGGTTGGCGGCCCGCAGGGCGGCGGGCAGCAGGGCGTCGGGGATGTCCTGGTAGCAGACGGGACGCAGGAAGCGGCGGATGGCCAGCGTGCCGACCGAGGTGGTGCGGCTGTCGGACGTCGCCGGGAAGGGGCCGCCGTGCACCATGGCGTCGCAGACTTCCACCCCGGTGGGGAATCCGTTGGCCAGGATCCGGCCCGCCTTCAGTTCCAGGATCGGGATCAGCTGGGCGGCCAGCGCGTCGTCCGCGCCGGGTTCCAGGTGCAGGGTGGCCGTCAGCTGGCCTTCCAGGGCCCGGGCGATGGCCTGGAATTCGCTGGCGTCCGCGCAGCGGATGACCAGGGAACTGGCCCCGAAGATTTCCGATCCCAGGTGTTCCGGGTCGGCCAGGAAACCCTGCGCCGTCGTGACCGCCAGGTTGGCCTGGCAATGGGCGGGCGCGTCGTCGGCCAGGCCGCGCGCCAGGGACTGGACGGCGGGATGATCCAGCTGGCGCTGCACTCCCTGCCGGTAGGCTTGCGCGATGCCGGTGGTCAGCATGGTGGCGGCGGGGGCCGCCTGGATGTTCCGCGTGGCGCGGGCGATGAAGCGGTCCAGTTCCGGGCTGTCCAGAGCGATGATCAGCCCCGGGTTGGTGCACAGCTGGCCGGCGCTGCCCAGCAGCGAGACCGAGAACTGGTCCGCCAGCGCGTCGGCGCGAGCCGCCAGCGCGCCCGGCAGCAGGTAGACGGGGTTGGTGCTGCTCATTTCCGCGTAGACGGGGATCGGCACCGGGCGCTGGGCGGCGGCCTGCATCAGGGCGATGCCGCCCTGGCGCGAGCCGGTGAAGCCCACGGCCTGGATGCCGGGGTGGCGGACCAGCGCCAGACCCAGGTCGATGCCGGGGCCGGCCAGCAGGGAAAACACGCCTTCGTGCAGGCCGCATTGCTGCACGGCGTTGCGAATGGCCTGTCCCACCAGTTCGGACGTGCCGGGGTGGGCGGGGTGGGTCTTGACGACCACCGGAGCGCCGGCGGCCAGGGCGGACGCCGTGTCGCCCCCGGCGACGGAAAAGGCCAGCGGGAAATTGCTGGACCCGAAAACAGCCACCGGTCCCAGCGGAATCTGGCGCATGCGCAGATCGCTGCGGGGCGCGGGCTTGCGGTCGGGCAGGGCGTGATCGATGCGCGCATCCAGCCAGTCGCCGTCGCGCACGACGCGGGCGAACAGCCGCAGCTGGTTGACGGTGCGGCCGCGTTCGCCTTCCAGGCGCGGGCGGGGCAGGCCGGTTTCCAGCATGGCGCGCTCGATCAGTTCATCGCCCAGATCCAGGATGGCCTGGGCGACGGCTTCCAGAAAGGCGGCGCGCTGTTCCGGCGTGGTTTCCCGATAGGAGACGAAGGCGGCGGTCGCCAGCTGGACGGCCTGATCCACCTGCCGGGCATCCGCGCCCTGCCAGGACGGCGGAATCTCCCGGCCGTCCGCCGGGTTGACGGCCTGGAAAGAAGGGCCGGCGCCAGCGACGTTCTGGCTGCCGATGAGCTGCATGCCGGTGATGGGCATAGGGGAACCTCCGGGGTGGCAAAATTTCACAAGTAAGTTATCATACAACTCATCATGACGGAAAGGAAACTCTGGGAAACAAGCACGTTTTCCTTGAGTCAACGATGGTTTTTCGGCTGCCTTGCGGTCATGGTAAGAGATAGTATCTGTTCTCTGTTCCGGTCTGTCCGGGTCAACCCCGGGGCGGGCTGTGTCCCTATTTTGACGTTTCGTTTTCAAAAGGATTGCCCTCATGTCCCGCCCAGAATCCGCCGCGTTTTCCGAACCGGCGCATGCGGCTGTCGTCTCCGATGGCGGCAGCGACCGCATCGCCTGGATCAAGCTGTCCCTGGCCTTCCTGCCGCTGCCCACGCCCATCAGCGACGCCAAGGTCTTCACCGGCCGCCAGAAGCCCCTGACCGAAGTCGCGATGATCTTCTGCGAGATCCGCACCCGCGATGGCCATGAAGGGCTGGGCTTCGCCTATTCCAAGCGGGCGGGCGGTCCGGGCATGTATGCCCACGCCAAGGAAATCGCCCCCACGCTGCTGGGCGAGGACCCCAGCGACATCCAGAGGCTCTGGGACCGCCTGTGCTGGGCGGGGGCTTCGGTCGGGCGCAGCGGCCTGACGGTGCAGGCCATTGCGCCCTTCGACGTGGCCTTGTGGGACATGAAGGCCAAGCGGGCCGGCCTGTCGCTGGCCAAGCTGCTGGGCGCGCACCGGGATACGGTGCGCCTGTACAACACCTCGGGCGGCTTCCTGTCCACTCCGCTGGACCAGGTTCTGGACAACGTCGATGCGTCGCGGGCGCGCGGCATCGGCGGCATCAAGATCAAGGTCGGCCATCCCGACCATGCGGTCGACCTGCAGCGGGTCGATGCCGTGCGCAAGAAACTGGGCGACAGCTTCCCCCTGATGGTCGACGCCAACCAGCAGTGGGATCGCATGACGGCCGCCCGCATGTGCCGGGTGATGGAACAATATGGCCTGACCTGGATCGAGGAACCGCTGGACGCCTATGACGTCCAGGGCCATGCGGCGCTGGCGGCCACCTTCGACACGCCGATCGCCACCGGCGAAATGCTGACCAGCTTCCGCGAACACGCCGAGTTGATCGAGGCGCATGCGTCCGATTTCTTCCAGCCCGACGCCCCGCGCGTGGGCGGCATCACCCAGTTCCTGAAGATCATGCAGCTGGCCGATTACCACGGCCTGAGCATGGCGCCGCACTTCGCCATGGAAATCCACCTGCATCTGGCGGCGGCCTATCCCCGCGAGCCCTGGCTGGAACATTTCGAGTGGCTGGAACCGCTGTTCAATGAGCGTCTGGTCATGAAGGACGGACGCATGGAAGTGCCCAATCGTCCGGGCCTGGGCTTCACGCTGAGCGAGCAGGCGCGCGCCTGGACGACGGAAACCGCCGAATGCGGCCAGCGGCCCTGACACCCTGACATACCGATGGCGGGGACGGGAAGGGCGGCTCGTGGGCCGCTCTTCCCGTTTTGTGCGCTTGCCGAGATGTGGCCGCCCCTGTGCGTGGGCGGGCAAGGCCGCGTCGTGGTCGCGGACCCGGATCAGGCCAGGATGCTGAGCGTCATGCCCACAGTGAGCGTGTCTTCCGGTTCCAGCGTCCGCAGGCCGGTGCCCGGGATGCCGGCGGCGGCCAGGTTCACGGCGTCGCAGACGTGGGTGGCGGGTTCCACGCACAGGTAGCGCCCGGCATTGCAGTGCAGCACCAGGTGGTCCAGGGGGCCGCGGGCCTGCATGCGCAGACCCGGACCGCCGGGCCAGCGGATGTCGGCGCCGCCCGCCCAGCCGGACAGGAAACGCGTCCAGGTGTCGGGGGTGCGCCGCCAGTCGCTTTGCGAGTTGGGCCTGGGGAACAGGGCCAGCTCCTGGTCGTGAGCCCAGTCCGTGTCGGCGCGGGCCTGGACGCCGTCGGCGGTGAAATAGGGGTGCAGGCCCAGGCCGGCCGGCATGGGCTGCGAGTCGTCGTTGGTGAGCGCCAGTTCGATGTCCAGCCGCCCGTCCGCCGACAGGCGGATGATCTGCCGCAGCGACCAGGCCCAGGGCCAGCCGTCCTCCCCGGCCGGGTGGCGCGCTTCCAGCGTGATCCGGTCGGCCGTCGCGTCCAGCACGTTCCAGGCCATGCGCTGCGCCTGTCCGTGCAGGGCGTGGGCCTGGCCGCGCAGGGGCTGGATCAGGATTTCCCGGCCCGCCCAGTTCATGCGGGCGTCGCGGATGCGGTTGGAGAACGGCGCCAGGGGAAACAGGCCCCCCTTGGGCCATTCGTGCGCCGGCCATTCCTGGACGTCAATCGGCGTCAGCCAGTCACGGGGGCCGTCGGCCAGGTCGCTGGTCCAGCCGAGGATCCGGCCGCCCGCGGCCGGCGCCACCCGCAAGCGGTGCGGCCCCTGGATCAGGGTCAGGCATCGCTGCGGGGCGGCGTCCATGCGCGCCGGCATCATGGCCGCGCGTCCCGCTCAGGCTTCACGCGGCGCTTCCTTGACCCGGCTGACCAGCTGGGTCGGGCTGACGAAGCGCAGGGCGATCAGCACCCAGACCATGGTGATGGCCATGTAGATCATGGCCATGGCGTCGATGGCCTGCGGCGCCCGCACGCCGGTGGAGAACACCGCGTAGTACAGGGCCACCACCAGTGTCTGGGAATCCGGACCGGCGGTGAAGAAGGTCAGTTCGAACAGGCTGATGGTGCGCACCAGCACCAGCAGCCCGGCCGCCAGCATGCCCGGCACCAGCAGCGGCGCCAGCACGTGGCGGAAATACTGGAAGGTGTTGGCGCTGAAGATGCGGGCCGCCGATTCCAGGCCCGGATCGATCTGCTCGATGAAGGGCGTCATGACCAGGATCACGAAGGGCAGGGCCGGCACCAGATTGGACAGGATGACCCCCGCCAGGGTGCCGCCCACGCCGATCTGGTACATGGCCGTGGCCATGGGAATCCCGTAGGTGACCGGCGGCACCAGCATGGGGATCAGGATCAGCAGCATCACCAGCCGCTTGCCGGGGAAGCGAGCGCGGGCCAGCGCATAGGCGGCCGGCACCCCCAGCGCGATGGCCAGGACGACGACCGAGGCGACGACTTCCAGCGTGACCACCAGGATGTGGGCCAGCTGGAATTCGTCCCAGGCGCGGCCGTACCAGCCCAGCGTCAGGCCTTCGGGCAGCAGGGTGCCGAACCAGCGGGTGGCCACGGAATTGACCATGACGGTGAGGATCATGAAGACGACGTTCAGCAGGAAAAATCCCATGACCGTCCAGACCGTGGCGCGCCAGAGCTTGCCCCAGCGCCGGTGGTTCCCGGCTGCCGCGTGTGTTGTGGATTGCATGTGCGTCACCCCTTGCCGCTGGTGGCCGGGCCGGTGTAGAAGGCCCGCCGGAATGCGAAGATCGCGCAGACGATCAACAGCTGCGCGAATCCCATGACGATGGCGATGGCCGACGCCATGCCGTAGTCGTATTGTTCAAAGGCCGCCTCGTAGGCCGCGATGGAGATCACCCGGGTCGGACCCGCGGGCGCCCCCAGCAGGATGGCGGATGGGAAGACGGCGAAGGTCTGGACGAAGGACAGGGCGGCCGCCATGCTCAGCCCCGGCACCAGCAGGGGCAGGTAGATCAGGCGGAATTGCTGCCAGGTGTTGGCGCCCAGCGTGCCCGCGGCCTTGGCCAGCGTCGGGTCGATGCCGGAAATGTAGGACAGGGTCAGCAGAAAGACGAAGGGGAAGTCGGAGATCACCAGGGAAATCAGGACCCCCCAGTAATTGTGCGTCAGGCGGACTTCCTGGGAGTACAGGTTCAGGCCGTGGACGAGTTGCGAGAACCAGCCCACCGGGCTGTAGAACGTCAGCATGCCGTCGGCGATCAGCACCGTGCCCAGCGTGATGGGGATGACCAGAATGGTGGTGACGATGCGCTGCTTGCGGCTGTTGCGGCGCAGCGCGAACGCGACCGGCACGGCCATCCCGACGTTGATCAGGGTGGCGGGGGCCGCCAGCTTGAAGGTCGCCCACAGGGTGTTGAATTCCGTCGACGTCGTGAAGAAGTGGATGTAATTGGCCCAGATGCTGCCGCCGTCCATGGGCTGGAAGGAAATCACCACCCCGTAGATGAAGGGATAGACGAACAGCGCCAGCAGCACCACCACGGCGGGAGCGACCAGCCAGCCTCGGCGGTCGCCCCGGGGGGCCATGGCCAGGTCGGCGGCGCTCATAGGGCCTCCGCGTAGGTCAGCACCCGGTCGGCGGGGATGTGCAGGCGCACCTGGTCGCCCGGCTGGAAGTCGCCGCTGACCCGCACGAAAAGTTCGCCGATGAGGCTGTTGACGACCAGCAGGGAGCTGCGCCCGCCGAATTCGATCTGCTGAATCGTCGCGTCCAGAGTGTTGGCCGAATTTTCGGAGGCCAGTTCGAAGTCGTCGGGCCGCATGGCGACGGCGACCGTCCGGGTGCCTGCGGGCACCGAGATCGCAGTGCCCTGCAGCTGGACCTGGCCCTGCTGCACGGTGATGTGTTCGCCTTCGTGGCGCATCACCTGGAAGGCCAGCACGTTGCGATAGCCCATGAACCGGGCGACATGCAGATTGTGGGGCTGGCCGTAGACTTCGCGGGGCGTGCCGACCTGCTGCACGCTGCCCGCCCGCATGACCACGATGCGGTCGGCCATGGAAAGGGCCTCGTCCTGATCGTGGGTGACGTAGATGGTGGCGCGTTCCAGCTGGCGGTGGATGCGGCGGATTTCCGCCCGCATTTCGACGCGCAGCTTGGCATCCAGGTTGGACAGGGGCTCGTCCATCAGGATGACCGGCGGTTCGATGACGATGGCGCGGGCGATGGCCACGCGCTGCTGCTGGCCGCCGGAGAGCTGGCCGGGCAGCTTGGATTCGTGGCCTTCGAGCTGCACCAGGGACAGCGCAGCCTTGACCCGCTGGGCCGTTTCCTGCTTCGACACGCCGCGCATGCGCAGGCCGAAGCCGACGTTGTCGCGGACCGACATGTGGGGAAACAGGGCATAGTTCTGGAAGACCATTCCGAAGCCGCGCCGTTCGGGCGGCAGCACGTCGATGCGCGTGTCGTCCAGCCAGATGCTGCCGGAACTGAGGTCGGCCAGCCCCGCCAGGCAATTCAGCGCGGTCGATTTGCCGCAGCCCGAAGGCCCAAGCAGGGCGATGAACTCGCCGCGCCGGATGTCCAGGCTGAGATCCTTCAGGGCGGCGACGGTCGAACCGGATGCGGTGGGATACTGCCGCCCGACGCCATCCAGACGCAGCTGTTGGAAAGAATCATTCATATTGCGAAATCCAGGGAGATACAGGCCGCCCGCGCCCGGAAAGGGCAGGCGGGCGGGGCGTTATCGGACAGCGATCACTTCTTCAGGGCGCCGATGTCGGTGTCCCATTTGTGGAAGGCCGCCACCATGGCCTTGGCGTCCAGCGGCACGGCGCTGGGGCGGCGGGCCGTCAGTTCCTCGTATTCAGGACGACCGTACTTGGCGATGATGTCCTGGCTTTCCTTCGGGGCGGCCGACAGCGGCACGTCGCGGATGGCGGGGCCGGGATAGAAATAGCCGGAGTCGTAGGTCATGGCCTGCTGCTTGGGCTGCATCATGAAATCCATCAGCTTGAACAGGACTTCCTGCTTTTCCTTGGAAACGCCCTTGGGGATGACCATGTAGTGGGCGTCGTTGACCCAGGTGAAGTTGTCGAAGGCCTGGATCTTGAAGTCCGCCGGCACGATGCCCAGGGCGCGCGGGTTGATGTCCCAGCCCGTCACGGTCGGGGTCATGGTGCGGCTGCCCTGGCCGAGTTCCTTCATGATGGCCGAGGTGCCGCCCGGATAGTAGGGCACGCACTCGTTGAGTTCCTTCAGGAATTTCCAGGTGTTGTCCCAGCCCTTGATCGGGTCATAGGGATCCTTGTCGCCCAGCAGGTAGGGCAGGCCCATCAGGAAGGTGCGGCCCGGGCCCGAGTTGGCGGGGCGGGCGTACAGGAACTGGCCCGGATTGGCCTTGCACCAGGCCAGCAGCTCGGCCGGGGTCTTGGGCGGGTTCTTGACCTTGTCCGGGTTGTATTCCAGCAGCGGGCCGGACTGCATGAAGCTGACTTCCAGGCCGTAGCCCTTGGCCAGTTCCTGCATGCGGGCGGCGTTGCGGTGGTATTTGTTCAGGATGTCCTTGAACTTGTCCTGGTGGTCGGGCAGCAGTTTCACCCACAGGTCCTGCTCGATGCCGGCGGCCAGGGCGTCGGTGCCGGTCAGCACCAGATCGATGTCGGCGCGATTGGCCTTTTGCATGGCCTTGATCTTGCCCGGGATCTGCGGCGCCGGCGCGTTGGTGAAGGTCATGGTGGAAACCAGATCCGGGTTCTGGTCGCGGAAGGATTCCAGCGCCTTCTGGGTGACGGCCAGGTTGCCGGCCACATCGACGATGTTCAGCGCGACGGGAGCGGCCTGCGCCGAGACGGCGGCGCAGGCCAGGGCCAGGGCGCCCGCCAGGGCGTGTAGGCGCACATGCCGCGCGCTTTGCTTATTGCCTTTCATGGTGTCTCCTTGAGTGTTCACCTGTGCGCGGAAGGAGGCGGCTCCAGGAAAACCGGTGGATTTTTGATGTTCAGGATGAATCCTTCCTTATAAGTCATCATATAACTTAGATTGGATTTGGAATAGTGGGTTTTCCTCCGGGAAAGGTCGATCTGCCCGGAGTTCGGTTTTTTATTTTCAGTAAATCGATGATTAGAAATGTGTTTTTCGTATATCCGGTGGACCTTAGTACATTCCCTAATATCCCGGTACTTGGCTTGTCGAGGAGCTGTTTTGTTGTATGACATCATCGAGGAAAGCGGGCTTTCGAGACGTTTCCGGCATGATGGAAAGGTTGTGAAATCTGATATATCATATACCAACGAATCATGAGGTTGAACAAGGTGATGAAGCACGATGACGATCCCGTCAGGGGATCATTGACGTTCACGCTGGCGCCCATCCAGACGACCAGCCTGCGCGACGAAGTCCATGAAAGACTGCGTCTCGCCATCGTCTCCGGGTACTACAAAGCGGGCACGCGGCTGAACGAACGCAAGCTGGCCGCGGAAATGGGGGTCAGCACCAGCCCGGTGAAAGAGGGGCTGCGGCGTCTGGAAGCCGAGGGCCTGGTGCGCACGGAGCCCAGGCGGGGCAGCTTCGTCACTTTCGAGGCCCGCCAGGCAGAAGAGATGACGCTCGCCCGCGCGGCGCTGGAAAGCCTGGTCGCCGGCATGGCCGCGCAGCATGCGACGCAGGACGATCTGGAACGCATGCGGGCGTTGCTCGGGCGGATGAAGGCCGCCCTGGAGGGCGACGACGTGGATCACCTGGTCTCGCTCAATAGCGCCTTCCACGACGCGGTGCGCGCCGCCTCGGGGGGGACCTATCTGCTCGGCCTGCTGAACACCCTGCACGCCTTCAACCACGGCACGCGAGTGGCGGTGCTGTCGGATCGGCGTGTCCGCAAGGCCTCGCTGCGTGAACACACGGCGATCTACGAGGCCATCGCCGGACGCGACGTCGCGCGGGCCGAAGCGCTGATGCGCAGCCACGTCACGGATGCGGGCAAGACGCACATCGAACTGCTGTTTCAGGCAGACCGGGAATCCACAGGAGCACACACATGACATTCGAGCAGTATCGCAAGGCCCTTCATGGCGTATCCGGAGTGCATGCCACCGCCTACGCGGCCGACGGAGACATCGACGCGGCGCTGACCGGTCGGATCGTGCGGCGCATCGCGCAAGCCGGCGTTCACAACATCGTGTCGGGCGGCAATACGGGCGAATTCTTCAGCCTGACCGATGCGGAGACCCGGCGGCTGCATGCCGTCGCCATCCAGGCAGCCGAGGGCGGCGCGGCCGTGACGGCCGCGGTGGGCCGTTCCCTGAAAGAGGCGATCGCTACAGCCCGGGCGGCGAAAGGCGAAGGAGCGGACGGCGTCATGGCGCACCAGCCGCGCGACCCGTTCGCGGCGCCGTCGGCGCAGATCGACTACTTCCTGGACATCGCCGATGCCGTGGACCTGCCGGTAGTGGCGTATGTCCGCGCGGACGACATCCCCCTGGCGGAACTGGTGCGCTTGGCCACGCACCCGGCGATCGCCGGGGTGAAGTTCGCTTCCCGGAATCTGATGCTCTTTGGCGATTGCATCCGGGCGACGCAGGGGCTGGGCGCCACCTGGATCTGCGGTCTGGCGGAACGCTGGGCATTGCCGTTCTATGCGCTGGGCGGCGCCGGCTTCACGTCGGGCCTGGTCAATGTGGCGCCCGAATTGTCGCTGGCGACCTGGCGGGCCCTGGAGTTGGGGGACTTTTCCAAGGCCCGGCATCTGGTGGACCTGATTGCGCCCTTCGAGGCCATGCGGACCCAGTTCCACGACGGCGCCAATGTCACGGTCGTCAAGGAAGCCCTGCAATTGCAGGGCCTGCCGGTCGGCAAGGTCCGCCTGCCCGGCCTGCCTGAACTGTCCGGAGAAGACCGCCAGGCGCTGCGCGGGATTCTGGACACCTGGACCCGGGCCTCGGCCGCCTAGGCTGGTTCCCGACCATTGACCATTCGAGGAGACAAAAAAATGACAGCTCACTTTTCCCGTCGCGGCTTCCTGGCCGGCGCCGGCGCCCTGGTCGGCACCGGGGTCCTCGGAACGCACAGCCCCGTGGCCCGGGCGCTGACGGCGCCCGCCAGCCCCCTGGCGCTCAACATCGTGGATGCGGCCGGCAACCTGGCGCTGACGCGCCCCATCTTCGACGATTTCGCGGCGCAGCACAAAGACCTCGTCTCCCGGTTCGTCTTCAGCAACGCGCTGTCCCCGCAGCTGCCTTCGAAAGTCCAGGCGCAGCAGCGCGCCAGGCGCGTGGACATCGACATGGTCATCATCGGCCCCGATGCGATGTCCGAGGGCCTGCAGTCCGATCTCTGGCTGGACATCATGGCGCTTCCGGACAACGGGCTGCCCGACCTGGAGAGCCTCTATCAGCCGCCCGCTGGTCGCCGCCTTCCATCGCTGGGATCAGGACATCGCGGCATCCAAGTAAAGCCCGCGTCCGACCGCCTCCGCCCCTGACGGGCCCGCATTCTTTCAGCCTTTCGCCATGAAGATCACAGCCTTAGAGACAGTACAGCTTCCCCATCTGGACAACATCATGTGGCTCCGCCTGCATACCGATGAGGGACTCGTCGGCCTGGGAGAAGTCTTCCGGGGCACGAACGCGGTCGCGGCCTATCTGCATCACGACGTCGCGCCGCAGATCCTGGATCAGGACCCCCGCCACATCGATCGTATTTCCAGTCTGCTGCTGTCGCCGTACAACGGGTTCCGGTCTTCGGGCGTCGAAGTGCGGGCGGCTTCGGCGGTGGACGTGGCCTTGTGGGACATCTTCGGCCAGTCCGCGGGGCAGCCCATCCACCAGATGCTGGGCGGCCTGTCCCATCCATCCATCCGGACCTACAACACCTGCGCCGGCTACATGTACAACAAGACCGGCGCGCGCCGCTACATCCAGACGGCCGATCACCCCGAGGGGCCCTATGACGATCAGATCGCCTTCAGCCGGGATGCGGGCGCGCTGGCCCGCAGCCTGCTGGACGAAGGCATCACCGCCATGAAGATCTGGCCCTTCGATCCCTATGCGGTGCAGTCGGGCGGGCACTTCATCCACGCGAAGGACGTGGATCGCGCCCTGACCCCTTTCCGGCAGATCCGCGATGCTGTGGGCAACGACATGGAAGTCATGGTCGAGCTGCATTCCATGTGGGATCTGCCGGCCGCCCTGAAGATCGCCCGCGCGCTGCGGGAATTCAATCCCTTCTGGGCCGAGGACCCCATCAAGATGATGAATCCCCAGGCCCTGGCGTCCTATCGGTCCCATGCCGGCCTTCCCGTCTGCGCCAGCGAGACGCTGGCGACGCGCTCGCAGTTCCTGGACATCCTGCAGGCGGATGCGACGGACTACGTCATGCTGGATGTTTCCTGGTGCGGCGGCCTGTCGGAGGCCAAGAAGATCGGCGCTTTGGCCGAGGCCTTCCAGCGTCCGGTCGCGCCGCACGATTGCACGGGGCCGGTCACGTTCGCCGCCGCCATCCATCTGTCGCTGAACCTGCCCAATGCGGTCTTCCAGGAATCGGTCCGGGCGTATTGCAGTTCCTGGTACCGGGATCTGGTGACGGTCATGCCCCGCATCGAGAACGGCCAGATCTATCCCCTGACCGGGCCGGGGCTGGGGCTGGCGCTGTCGGATTCGGTGCTGGAACACCCCGATGCGGTGCGCCAGATGACCCGGCCCTAGGCGCCGAGGCCTCGTTTCGCCTGTACGGGGGACGATGGGATCGGGGCGCAGCCTTTGGGCGGCGCCCCGGCCGTTTTCAGCGCGGCTTTCTGGATTGGTAGAGGCTCCAGAGCACCGAGGCCAGCGACAGGGCCAGGAAGGCGGCCGAGATCGGATTGGTGAGGAAGCCGGTGAAATCGCCGTCCGACAGCTGCAGCCCGCGGCGCAGATTGGTTTCCGCCATGGGGCCCAGGATGAAGCCGATGATGAAAGGCGGCAGGCTGATGCCCACTTTCAGGAAGCCGTAGCCGATCAGGCCGAACAGCAGGATCGTCCAGACGTCGAACAGGTTGCTGTCCAGGCCGAAAGAGCCCACCACGCACAGCACCAGGATGATGGGCAGTAGGATGTGCTTGGGGACGGCCAGCAGTTTGATGAAGATGCGCAGGCCGTAGAATTCGCACACCAGCATCATGACGGTGGACAGCAGCAGCGCGACGAAGATCGTGTAGACCAGGGCGCCCTGGGACACGAACAGCAGCGGCCCGGGCTGGATGCCCTGGATCATGAAGCCGCCCAGCATGACGGCGGTCACGGCGTCGCCGGGGATGCCCAGGGTCAGCAGCGGCACCATGGCCCCGCCGATGGACGCGTTGTTGGCCGTTTCCGAGGCCACCACGCCGTCCAGGATGCCGGTGCCGAATTTTTCCGGGTGCTTGGACCGGTTCTTGGCGACGATGTAGGACACGATGTTGGAGGTGCCCCCGCCGATGCCGGGCAGGATGCCGATGCCGGTGCCGATGATGGAGGAGCGGATGAAGTTCCAGCCCTGGCCGAAGAATTCCTGCATCGAAAAGCCGAATCCCTTGATGTTCTTCATGCTGACGGTGCCGATCGACGCCTTCTGTTCGTGCCTGACGGTCTCGGCGACCTTGATGATCTCGGACACCGCGAACAGGCCGATCAGCACGGTCAGGATCTGGAAGCCGCCGTTCAGGTCCGCGTAGCCGAAGGTGTAGCGGGTCACGGCGTCCACCGGGGCGATGCCGACCGTGGCGAAGGCGAAGCCCACCACGCCTGAAAAGATGCCCTTGATCATCGAACCGCTGGCCAGCGTGGCGATCAGGGTCAGGGAAAAGACCGCGATGGCGAAGTATTCGTGCGGTCCGAATCGCAGCGCGACCTTGGCCAGGGTCGGGGCGATGAAGACCAGGGCGGCGATGCTGAACAGGGTGCCGAGAAAGGAAAATACGATGCCGGCGCCCAGAGCCTTGACCGCTTCGCCTTTCTCCATCATGGGGCCGCCGTCGAAGGTGGTGGCGATGGACGACGGCGTGCCGGGGATTTTCAGCAGAATGGCGGAAATCAGCCCGCCCGAGGTGCCGCCCACGAACAGCGCGACCAGCAGCGAGATGCCGGCGCCGGGGCTCAGGGTGTAGGTGATGGGCAGGAACAGGGCGACCGCCATGGTCGAGGTCAGCCCGGGAATGGCGCCGAAGATGATGCCGATGACCGTGCCGAACAGCACCAGGCCGAGCACCTGGAACGTGAAGACGGCGTCGAGACCTTGCTGCAGCAGGGATAGCATGGGGAGTCTCCTAGAATCCGAAGAGGCCGACTGGCAGCACCATGTCGAAGGCGTATCTGAAAATCGCGTAGGTGATGCCGGAGGTCAGCACCGCGATCAGCGCGTACAGGGGAATGTTCGGTTTCCTGTCCGCGGGCGTCAGCAGGGTGAACTGGATCACCAGGTAGACGACGGTCGCCAGCAGGAACCCGACGGGCTCCAGCAGCGCCACGTACGCGATGATGAGGGCGATGGTCTTGAAGACCGTCCGCTGGTCCGCGCTCGTCGTCGCCCCGGCGTCCGCCTCCTTGGCGGGCTGGCGGGCCGTCAGGATCTGCAGGACGCCCAGCAGGCACATGATGGCGCTGAGCACGTAGGGAACGAAGGTGGCGTCCACGAAGCCGTACTGGTTCTTGATGTGCGGGATCTGGCTGGTCAGCGCCATGTATCCCAGACCGCAGGCCAGCATGATGGCGCCGACGGTGAATTCTCGCTTTGTGATCCTGTCCATGAGGCTGTGATTCCACTATCAGAAAGAAGAGCCCCGGAGGCGGCGACGGCCGGTCCCCCGGGACCCCGGCCCCTGCCGCGCCGGGACGGCGGGCCGGGGACGAGGGGGCGGGATGCGGATCAGCGCTGGCGCAGCAGATCCTTGTACTGCATCAGGTCCGTGCGGATCTCGTTGAGCTTCTGCACGGCGGCTTGCGTCGGATAGAAGGTGACGGGCTGCTTGAAGCCGTCCTTCAGGGCCTTGGCGTAGTCCGGATCCTGGGTGATCTTTTCCATGACGTCCGACATTTTCTTGACGATCGCCGGATCGGTGCCCTTGGGGAAGGCGATGATGTAGGGCTTGGTCATGTCCAGCTTGATGCCTTGATCGTCGAAGGTCTTGATGTCGCCCAGCAGCGGGTTCGGCGTGCTGCTGTACTGGGCCACCATGGCCATGTCGCCGGTCTTCTGGTAGTCCTGGACCGCGCCGTAGGAGATCGAGGCCAGGGCGATTCGTCCCCCCAGCAGGGACGTGATCTTGTCCGACGCCGAGCCGACGTCCACGAACTTCATCTGGATGCCCGCGGCCTTCTGGAACA
Source organism: uncultured Castellaniella sp. (assembly GCF_937988725.1). GTDB lineage: Bacteria > Pseudomonadota > Gammaproteobacteria > Burkholderiales > Burkholderiaceae_B > Castellaniella. The sequence continues at coordinate 421,268 of NZ_CALKHS010000003.1, forward strand.
TCAGCCCCTGCAGGTGGGAAAACCCGCCGAATTCCGTGCCGTAGATCACCGAATTCGGCGCGGCCTTGGATTTCTTGACGATGTCGCCGACCGTCTTCAGGCCCGATTCTTTGCCGGCGACCAGGACGACGCTCTTGTCGACGGCGGGGATGCACGAGATCTCCAGCTTGTCGTCGAACTTGTAGTTGATCAGGCCGGAGACCTCGTTGACGATCAACTGGCCCGTGTGGGCGAACAGCAGCGTGTTGCCGTCCGGCTTGGCGGTTTCCACCTTGTTCATGGCGATCGTGCCGCCGCCGCCGTTCATGTTGGTGACGATCATGGTGGCGCCGGTCAGCTTTTCGAAGTACCGGGCCATGGTGCGGGCGTTGAAGTCGGTATCGCCGCCGGCGCCGGCCGGGACGACGACCTGGACAGGTTTGCTGGGCCATGCGGCGTCGGCGGCCTGGGATGCCAGCGGCAGGGCGGCCGTCAGGGTGATGGCCAGGGCGCTCAGGGCAGGATGTCGAAAGGGTTTCATGTCTTCTCCTTGATGTGGCGTCTGTTGCTTCGGGTGGTGGAAAGGAAACTCCCGCGGGTGATGAGGGACGGGGTCACGGCGGCTGCCTGCAGTCCGATTGCGCGATCGTCCAGCGGGCGGCCTGTTCGCTCAGGCCGAGCCCCAGCCCCGGCAGGGCGGGGACCCGGATGCGGCCTTCGCGGATGTCGGGGCCTTCGTTGAACACGGGGCGCAGCCAGTCGAAGTGCTCGATCCAGGGCGTGTTGTCGTGGGGATAGGCGGCCGCCAGATGCACGTGGATTTCCATGACGAAATGCGGGGCCAGGCCCAGGCCACGCCGCGCGGCCAGATCCATGACCCGCAGGAACGGCGTGACGCCGCCGATGCGGGCTGCGTCGGGCTGCAGGAAGGCGATGGGGCAGCGGTTCAGCAGGGCTTCGTGTTCCCTCAGGCTGCTGAGCATTTCCCCGGTGGACAGCGGGGCGGCGCTGGCGGCCGCCAGTTCGGCGTAGCCCTGGTGGTCGTAGGCGTTCAGGGGTTCCTCGATCCAGGTCAGGCCGAAGGGGGCCAGTCTTTGGCTGGCCCGCAGCGCGGCGGCGCGATCCCACTGCTGGTTGGCGTCCACCATCAGGGGGACAGTGTCGCCCAGCCTGGCCTTGATCGCGCTCAGGCGCCGCACGTCCTCGTCCAGATCGGGCTGGCCGACCTTGATCTTGATGCCGCCGATTCCCGCCGCCAGCGACGCGTCGATGTTGTCCAGCACCTGGTCCAGCGGCGTGGACAGATAGCCGCCCGAGGTGTTGTAGACCGGTATCGAATCGCGGCGGGCCCCCAGGTGCCGGGACAGCGGCTGGTTCGCCCGCCGGGCCCGGATGTCCCACAAGGCGATGTCGAACGGGGCGATGGCGTGCATGGCCAGCCCGCTTTGCCCGATCGATGCCAATGCCCAGGCCAGCTTGTCCCAGAGGGCGGGGATGTCGTCGCTTCGTTCGCCGATCAGCAACGGCGCGATTTCGCGGACGAGTTCATACAGGGCGGGGCCCCCGGTGCGCAAGGCGTAGCTGAACCCCAGGCCCTCGAGGCCGTCCCGGGTCCGCAGCTGCGCGACCACCAGGGCGACGTCCGTCAGGGGCTTCTGCCGCCCGGCCAGGACCTTGGCGTCGCTGATGGGACGCGGCAGGGGCAGCCGGATGAGCGATATCCGCGCCGCGCGGATCGTGTCATGCGGGCCGGCGGGCGCGGCGCAGGGCGGTGTGGCGGGGATGACGGTCGTCATGGGCTGGGAAACAGGCATTCGACAGGATCTCATCACTCTTTATATGTCATCGTATAACTAGTTTTTTGTTTGGACAATAGCGAGGCGTTCCCGAATCGCCAGGGAGCGGATTTTCGCCCGATGTGATTTGATTAAATGGCTGATATATATGATTGTTTTGTTAATTGAGAAAAATTTTAGGGGAATTCCCTGATAAGCAATCGGCATCGGGTGATATACAGTTCACATGTCATACATCTAACGATTTCCAGACCCGGATTCCGCTTCCTCCATTCCCTTCGGACCGATCATGCGCTTGCTGTCAGCCAAAATCACCCCCATCGCCTTCAAGGATCCGCCGCTGCTGAACGCGGCCGGCATCCACGAACCCTATGCCCTGCGTTCCATCATCGAACTGGAAAGCGATACCGGACATATCGGACTGGGGGAATCCTATGGCGACGCCTCGGTGCTGGAGCTGCTGCAGGCGCTGGCGCCCCTGCTGGCCGGCATGGACCCCTTCGATCTGAACGGTCTGCGCCGGCGTGTGGAACAGGTGGTCAGCCAGACGCGCGTCAGCGCCGGCGCGGCTTTCACCCTGGCGCCCGGCACGGACCCGGCCAAGAACGTCCAGAAACTGTATTCCGCTTTCGAAGTCGCCTTCCTGGATCTGCAGGCCCGCTACCTGGGCATGCCGCTGGTCGATCTGCTGGGCGGGCGGGTGCGCGACGCGGTGCCGTTCAGCGCCTATCTGTTTTTCAAGTATGCGCGGCACGTGGATGCCGACTATCCGGACGATGCCTGGGGCGAGGCCCTGACGCCGGCGCAATTGGTCGCCCAGGCGGAAACCATGACCGCCCGGTACGGCTTCAAGAGCATCAAGCTGAAGGGCGGGGTGCTGCCTCCCCAGGAAGAAGTCGCCTGCGTCCGGGCGCTGGCCGAACGATTCCCGGGCATGCCGCTGCGCATCGACCCCAATGGCAATTGGGCTCTGGATACCGCCATCGAGATGGGCAAGCAGCTGGACGGCCTGCTGGAATACTACGAGGACCCGTGCCCCACGTTGGCCGACATGGCCGCCCTGCATCAGGCCACGGGCCTGCCGCTGGCCACCAACATGGTGGTCACGGACCTGGCCCAGTTCCGCGCCAACACGACGGCGCATGGGTGCCAGATCATCCTGTCCGACCACCATTACTGGGGCGGCCTGCGCGACACCCAGCTGCTGGCGCGCATGTGCGAGACCTTCGGCCTGGGGCTGTCCATGCATTCCAATTCCCATCTGGGGATCAGCCTGATGGCGATGGCGCACGTGGCGGCCAGCGTGCCCCTGCTCAGCTATGCCTGCGATACGCATTACCCCTGGCTGGATCCCGAGGGAGAGGTCGTGGCCGGCGGGCACCTGCGGTTTCACGACGGCGCGATCGTGCTGGGGGATGCTCCCGGCCTGGGCCTGGAGATCGATCAGGACGCGCTGGCGCGGCTGCACCGGCAATACCTGGACTGCGGAATCCGGTCCCGCAACGATGCGGCCCAGATGCGCAAATACCAGCCCGACTGGACAGGCAAGGCCCCGCGTTTTTAGACGGTTTTTTCGAGGGCGTTCGACGGGCTTGAAGTATGATGACAGTTCTCTAACCCAATGTGATCCCACCATGGCACCTGCTACCGTTCGGCGTTCTCGCAGCTTGACCCAGAATGTGGTGTCGTCGTTGTCCGAACGCATCCGCAATGGCGAATTCCATGTGGGAGAGAAGCTGCCGACGGAATCCGAATTGATGGAAGCCTTCGGCGTGAGCCGCACGGTCATCCGCGAGGCCATTTCCAGGCTGCAGGCCGCCGGTCTGGTGGAAACCCGACATGGCATCGGCACGTTCCTGCTGGAACCGCAGAACGAGCAGCAACTGCGCATCCGCACGGAAAACATCCTGACCATGCTGGACGTCATGGCGATCCTGGAATTGCGCATCAGCCTGGAAACCGAGGCCGCCGGCCTGGCCGCCCTGCGGCGCACCGATGCCCACATGCAGCAGCTGCGCGCGACGCTGGACGAATTCGCCGAGCACATCCGCAAGAAAACCGGCAATGCCGTGGTGTCGGACGTGGCCTTTCACCTGCTGGTGGCCACGGCGACCGGCAACCGCTATTTCCACGACATCCTGAAGCAGCTGGGGAAGGCGATCATTCCGCGCACCCGGGTGGATTCCGCCGCGCTGGCGGACGACGACCGCGTCCGCTATCTGGAACGCGTCCACCTCGAACACGAGGACATTTTCAACGCCATCGCCCGCAAGGACCCGGACGCCGCGCGGGCGGCCATGCGCACCCACCTGGCCAACAGCCGCGAACGGTTGCGCAAGGCTCAGGAAACCGTCGCCCGGAAGGGCTGACCCGGCATCATCCGGCGCTGCCGGCCGGATGGTGGATCCCTCATGTCGTCATACCTGTGATCAGTGCGCCTGCCGCACCGGGCGCCGCCGTGTCCTGTCTTCGAAGATCCGGATCAGTAGAAACACCGAGTCTTCCGGCCCGCTTTTCATTGCCCCTTGAATGCCTACGTTGTATGATAACGTATATCTAAATATGGGAAGCGAGGGTCAGTCCGCGCTTTCGCCACCAGAGGACGTGCTCATGATCTCGTGCCAGGAACTCAAGGACATAATGAACGACGGGCTGCTGTCGTTTCCCGTCACCGACTTCGACGCCAACGGCGACTTCGACCCCAAGGGCTATCAGGCCCGCCTGGAATGGCTGATGCCCTTTGGCGCACGCGCCCTGTTCGCCGCCGGGGGCACAGGGGAATACTTCTCGCTGACCCTGGACGATTACTCCAAGGTCGTGGAAACGGCCGTCAGGACCTGTCAGAACCACACGCCCATCCTGGCCGGGGCAGGCGGCCCCACGCGCAACGCCATCGCCTTCGCCCGCGAAGCCCAGCGCCAGGGCGCCGCCGGTCTGCTGCTGATGCCCCACTACCTGACCGAAGCTCCGCAAGACGGCATCGCCCGCCACGTCAAGGAAGTCTGCCAGTCCGTGGAGATCGGCGTGGTCCTCTACAACCGCGGCCAGTGCCGCCTGTCGGCCGACGTGCTCGAACAGCTCGCCGAGGAATGCCCCAACCTGATCGGCTTCAAGGACGGGGTGGGCGACATCGAGAACATGGTGCGGGTGCGCCGGCGCCTGGGCGATCGCTTCGCCTACCTGGGCGGGCTGCCCACGGCCGAGGTCTTCGCCGCGGCCTATCGCGCCCTGGGCGTGCCGGTGTATTCCTCGGCGGTGTTCAACTTCATCCCGGCCACCGCCATGAAGTTCTACGAGGCCGTCAAGGCGGGCGACCAGGCCACCACCGGCCACCTGCTGGACACGTTCTTTCTGCCGATGCTGGAGATCCGCAACCGCAAGGCCGGCTATGCTGTCAGCATCGTCAAGGCGGGCGCGCGCATTGTCGGCCACTCCGCCGGGCCCGTGCGCGCCCCCCTGGCCGAGCTGAGCGCCCAGGAAGAAGGCGCCCTGCGCGACCTTATCGAAGCGTTGTGAACGGAGCGCGCCCATGACCGTGGACTCTGGAAGCGCTCGAACCTATGACCGGATCCTGCTGACCGGCGCGGCGGGGGGCCTGGGCAAGGTCCTGCGCGAAACGCTGCGGCCCTACGCGCGGGTGCTGCGCCTGTCCGACATCGCCAGCATGGCGCCCGCCGCCGGCGAACACGAGGAAGTCGTTTCCTGCGATCTCGCCGACAAGGACGCGGTGGACGCCTTGCTCGACGGCGTGGATGCCGTCGTGCATCTGGGCGGGGTCTCGGTCGAGCGGCCCTTCGAGGAGATCATCGAGGCCAACATCCGGGGCACGTACCACCTGTACGAGGCGGCGCGCCGCCATGGCGTGCGGCGGATCGTGTTCGCCAGTTCCAACCACGTCATCGGCTTTCACAAACAGGGCGTGCGCCTGGATGATCGTTCCCCGCGCCGGCCCGACGGCTATTACGGCCTGTCCAAATCCTTCGGCGAGGATCTGGCGAATTTCTACCACGACCGCTACGGCATCGAGACCGTCAGCATGCGGATCGGCTCCTCCTTCCCCCAGCCGCGCAACCGCCGGATGATGCACACCTGGCTCAGCTACCGGGACCTGACGGAACTGGTGCGCCGCGGCCTGTTCACGCCCGGGGTCGGCCATACCGTCGTCTACGGGGTATCGGACAATCGGGACGTCTGGTGGGACAACAGCGGCGCGGCGGTTCTGGGCTATCAGCCGCAGGACAGCTCCGAGACCTATCGCGACGAAGTCGAGCGCCAGCCCGAGCTTGCCGCCGATGATCCCGATGCCGTCTATCAGGGCGGGGCGTTCACCGCGGCGGGACCTTACGAGAAAACCCCGCCCGTGCGGCGCGCCACCCGTTCCGCGGGGGATGCGGAACTGGTGCTGCAGCTGCGCAACCAGACCGGGGAAAGCCCGGTCTGGCATGCGGGCGAGCAGGCCCTGTACTGGGTGGACATCCCGGCGGGCGTCCTGCATCGCTGGCGTCCGTCCGATCAGCAGCACGCCAGTTGGCGCGCGAACCAGCAATTGAGCTGCATCGCGGCGCTGCCGTCGGGCGGCTGGGTGGGCGGCATGGAGGACGGCATCTATCGCCTGACGCCGGGCCAGGACCAGACGCTGGCCGCCGAAAGGCTGGTCCTGGCTCCGCATGCGCGGGCCGGGATGCGCTTCAACGACGGGCGCTGCGACCGGCAGGGGCGCCTCTGGGCCGGCACCATGCTGTCCGACATGTCCCGGCCCGCCGCCGTCGGCGCGCTGTACCGCCTGACGGGCAGGGGGGCCGGATTGCGCCTCGAACAGGTGTTCGACGGCATGCTCGTGCCCAACGGCCTGGCCTTCAGTCCCGACGGCAGGACGATGTACCTGTCCGACTCGCATCCGCAACAGCAGCGCGTCTGGGCCTTCGATTACGACATCGAGCGGGGCGTGCCCGGCAATCGCCGGCTGTTCATCGAGAAGCTGGCCGGCGGCCGGCCGGACGGCGCGGCCATCGACGCCGACGGCTGCTACTGGATCTGCGGCAACGACGCGGGCCTGGTGCACCGCTACACGCCGGAGGGCCGGCTGGATCGCAGCCTGCGCGTACCGGTGGCCAAGCCCGCCATGTGCGCGTTCGGCGGCAAGGACCTGGACATTCTGTTCGTCACCTCCATCCGCCTGCCCGATGCGGCGCCGCAGGCGCTGGACGGCGCCGTGTTCGCCCTGAACCCGGGAGTGCGCGGGGTGGCGGAATCTGCCTGTATCATTTCATGATCCCTGTAGCCTGCGTTCCCTCGTGAGCCGCCCGAGCGGCGGCTGTCCTGTCGGTGGGGTTGGAGTTTTTGCATGCAGTCTTCTTCCTTGCCGCACCGCACGGCGGTTGCCGTTTTATTGACGGTGGGTTCGCTGTTCGCCGCGAATCACGTGGCGGCCCGCCTGGCGTTCGATGATCAGGCAGGCTTGCTGCTGGCCGTCCTGTGCCGATCCGGCCTGGCCTTGCTGGCCCTGGTGGCGTTCGTGCTGTGGCAGCAGCCGCGCCTGCGGCTGGCGCCCGGGCTGGCGAAGTGGCAGATCATCCTGGGCCTGCTGATCGCGCTCCAGAGCCTGTGCCTGTATTCCGCCGTGGCGCGCATCCCGGTCGCGCTGGCGCTCTTGATCGGCAACACCTTTCCGATTCTCCTGGCCCTGCTGACCTGGCTGCTGGGCGGCCCGCCGCCCACCCGGCGGGCCTGCGTCCTGATGGGGGTGATTCTGTGCGGACTGGTGCTGGTGCTGGACCTGCCGGCCTGGCTCTCGTCCTCGGGGCGGATCACGCCCGCCTGGCGGCTGGGCGTGGGTTTCGCGTTCGCGGGCGCCTGCCTGTTCGCGTGCGGCCTGTGGATCACGGAACATCGCCTGAGCGCTTTGCCGGGGGCCGTGCGCAGCCTTTATACGATCGTGATCGTGTTCTGCGGCATGCTGCTGGCCGGCGCGGCCGGCCTGGTGCCCGGCGGGATGAACCCGCCCGCCAGCGGCTCGGGATGGCTGGCGCTGCTGGCCTTGTCGGTCCTGTACGCGACGGCCTTTTCCGTGCTGTTCATTTGCGTGCCGCGCCTGAACATGGCGCGCAATGCGCCGGTCATGAACATCGAGCCGGTGGCCAGCCTGCTGTTCGCCTGGCTGATGCTGGACCAGGTCTTCGGCGGCATGCAGCTGCTGGGCGGCGCGGTCGTGCTGGGCAGCATCGTGATGCTGGCGTATTCGCGCCGCGCCTGAACGGGAAACGGCCCCTCGGGGCCGTTTCGTCGTTGCGCCTGGCGGCGGCGCTGATGTTACGCGGGCAGCGCCTCAATGAGCGCGCGTAGTTCGGCTTCTTCCTGGGGGCTCAGTTCGGCCAGGGGGGCGCGCACGGGCCCGGCGGAGTGGCCGACGATGCGCGCGCCCGCCTTGACGATGCTGACAGCATAGCCGGCCTTGCGGTTGCGGATCTCCAGCATCGGCAGAAAGAACGTGTCCAGCAGGTGGCCGGTGGTGGCCTGGTCGCCCGCCTTGACGGCCTCGTAGAACTTCATGGCGGTGGCCGGGATGAAGTTGAACACCGCCGAGGAATACACCGGCACGCCCAGGGCGCGATAGGCCGCGGCGAAGACCTCGGCCGTGGGCAGCCCGCCCAGGTAGGCGAAGCGATCGCCCAGGCGCCGGCGCACCCGCACCATGTTCTCGATGTCGCCCACCCCGTCCTTGAAGCCGATCAGGTTGGGGCATTCCTCGGCGAGCTGTTCGAGCACGTCGGCCGACAGGCGGCACTGGCCGCGGTTGTAGAGGACCACGCCGATCTCCACGGACTGGCAGACTTCCTTGACGTGGCGGGCGATGCCGTCTTGCGGAGCTTCGGTCAGGTAGTGGGGCATCAGCAGCAGACCGGCGGCGCCCTGGCGCTGGGCTTCGCGGGCGAAGGCGATGGCGTTGCGCGTGGGGCCGCCTGCCCCGGCCAGGATGGGCGTGTGGTTCTGACAGGTCCTGACGGCCGTTTCCACGACCTTGGAGTAATCGTCCAGGGTCAGCGAGAAGTATTCCCCTGTGCCCCCGGCGGCGAACAGGGCGCGTGCGCCAAAGGGCATCAGCCATTCCAGGCGGGCCTGATAGCCCTTGGGGTCGAAGTCGCCGTTGGCGTCGAAGTCGGTGACGGGAAACGACAGCAGCCCGTCGTTCATTATGTCCTTGAGTTCCTGGCACGAGATCATGAGCACGTCCTCTGGTGGCGAAAGCGTGGATTGACCTTCGCTTTCATTTTTAGTCATACGTCATCATACAACATGATCTGGAATGAATCAACGCGGAAAACGGATCCATGGTTACCTTTGTATTCCTTTATATTCCGTTCAGCTTCAGGAAATTCCTAGGGTAATTGCGGATTTCTAGTTATACGACAACATATCACAATATGGCCGCGATTCATGTGGAGAAGAATGTGGCTGAACACAAGTTCGAACGACTGTTGCTGACCGGCGCCGCCGGCGGGCTGGGGCGGGTCCTGCGGGATACGCTCAAGCCCATGGCGGACATCCTGCGCCTTTCGGACGTGCAGCCCCTGGGCGACCCTCAGGCGAACGAGGAAACGCGCCTGTGCGACCTGGCCGACCGGCAAGCCGTCGATGAACTGGTGCGGGGCTGCGACGCCATCGTCCACATGGGCGGGGTGTCGGTCGAGCGTCCTTTCGAAGAAATCCTCGAAGCCAACATCAAGGGCGTGTTCCACATCTACGAAGCGGCGCGGCGCCACGGCGTGCGCCGGGTCATCTACGCCAGTTCCGTCCATGCGGTCGGCTTCTACCGCCAGTCCGAACACCTGGACGCCACGATGCCCACCCGTCCGGACGGCTACTACGGCCTGTCGAAGGTCTATGGCGAAGGCATGGCCAGCTTCTATCACGACCGCTACGGGATCGAGACGCTGACCATCCGCATCGGCTCTTCGTTTCCGGAACCCAAGGACCGCCGGATGATGCATACGTGGCTCAGCGGTCGGGACCTGACGGAACTGATCCGCCGCGGCCTGTTCACGCCCGGCATCGGCCACACCATCGCCTTCGGCATGTCGGCGAACAAGGAAGTCTGGTGGGACAACGCGCGGGCCGCTCATCTGGGCTATGCGCCGCAGGACAGCTCGGAACATTTCCGCGACCAGATCGAACGCCAGCCCATGCCGGCGGCCGACGATCCGTCCATGGTCTGGCAGGGCGGCGTCTTCACCGTCCAGGGGCCGTTCGACCCCGTCAAGACGCCCGGCTGACGGGCTGCCATTCATCATCACGCCAGACACGAGGCTCAGTGTGCGTTACACCTTCGATTTTTCAGGATTGGCGCCTTATTGGCAGATGTTCCTGGACGGCGCGATCACCACCCTGGAACTGACGCTGGCCTCGACCGTGTTCGGCCTGATCCTGGGCATTCTGTGCGCGATCGGGCGGCGCGGCAGCCGGCGCTGGCTGTCGGGCCTGTGCGGCGTCTACATAGAAACCGTGCGCAACACGCCGTTCCTGGTGCAGATCTTCATCTTCTATTTCGGCCTGTCCAGCCTGGGCTACACCATGCCGGCGGCCGTGGCGGCGGTGATCACCATGGTCATCAACGTGGGCGCCTATTCGGCGGAGATCATCCGCGCCGGCATGGACGCCGTGCCGCCGGGCCAGGTCGAGGCCGCCGAATGCCTGGGCCTGTCGCGCCCCCGCATCTATTGGCATGTCGTCATGCTGCCCGCCTTTGAAAAGGTCTACCCGTCCATCACCAGCCAGTTCGTGCTGATGATGCTGATGTCGTCCGTGACCTCGCAGATTTCCGCCGAGGAACTGACGGGGGCGGCCAACAACATCCAGTCGATCACCTTCCTGTCGCTGGAAACCTATATCGTCGTCGCCGGCCTGTATCTCGTGCTGGCCGTCATCCTGAAGGCGCTGTTCTGGCTGGGCGGCACGCTCCTGTTCCGCAGGCGCCGCGTCGTCGCGCGGGCGGCCCGCGCCGCATCGGCGGGCCCGCGCGACGATGCGCGCCGCAAGACCCCGCCTTCGGCGACCGCCCGCCGGTCGGCTGCCTAGGAGGCCTTCATGGATCATTTCACCTTCGTGCAATTCGTCTACCTGCTCAAGGGCCTGGGCTGGACCCTGGTGCTGTCGGCCCTGTCCTTCGTCCTGGGATCCGTCGGAGGGTTCGGGGTCATGCTGGCGCGGGTGTCGCGCTTCGGCGTCGTCCGGGCCATCGCGGCCGTGTTCATCCAGGGCATCCAGGGCATTCCCCTGCTGGTCCTGCTGTTCATCGTCTATTTCGGCGTGGGCATCTTCGGCATCGACGTGCCGCCGCTGGCCGCGGCGGGCATCGCCCTGATGGTCTACGTCAGCGCCTTCCTGGGCGAGATCTGGCGCGGCAGCGTGGAATCGATCGAAAAGATCCAGTGGGAAGCCGCCGAATGCCTGGGCCTGTCGCGCTGGCAGTCGCTGATCCTGGTGGTGATTCCGCAGGCCGTGCGCCTGTCGCTGCCGGCGACGGTCGGCTTCCTGGTGCAGGTGCTCAAGTCCACCTCGCTGGCGTCCGTGGTCGGCTTCGTCGAACTGACCCGCGCGGGCCAGATCATCAACAACTCGCTGTTCCAGCCGTTCCTGGTGTTCGCGCTGGTCGGCGGTTTCTACTTTTTACTGTGCTACCCCTTGTCGAAGTGGAGCCGGGCCATGGAAAGGAAGTTGAATGTCAGTCGTCGTTAGCCTCCAGAACGTCCACAAGAGTTTCGGCCAGAACCAGGTGCTCAAGGGCGTGACCTTTGACATCACCCGGGGGCAGGTCGTCGCGATCATCGGCCAGAGCGGGTCCGGGAAGAGCACCGCGCTGCGGTGCATGGACCGCCTGGAAACCATCGATGACGGCGCCATCCAGGTGTGCGGCCACCAGCTCGGCGGCGGCAAGGTCGATCTGGAACAGCTGCGCAAGGACGTCGGCATCGTGTTCCAGAGCTACAACCTCTTTCCCCACCTGACGGTCGGCCACAACATCACCCTGGCGCTCAGGCACGTGCGCAAGCTGTCGCGCAAGGCGGCGGAAGAACGCGCGCGCGCCGTGCTGGAAACCGTGGGCCTGCTGGAAAAGTACGACAGCTATCCGGAACAGCTGTCGGGCGGGCAGCAGCAGCGGGTCGCCATCGCCCGGTCGCTGGCCATGGAACCGCAGGTCATGCTGTTCGACGAGGTCACGTCCGCGCTGGATCCGAAGCTGACCGGAGAAGTCCTCAAGGTCATCGAGAAACTGGCCGAGGGCGGGATGACGATGGTGCTGGTGACGCACGAGATGGCCTTCGCCCGGCGCGTGGCGGACAAGATCATCTTCATGCACGAAGGGCAGGTCTGGGAAGCCGGCGGCCCGGACATCCTGGTCAATCCCGCCACCCAGGAACTGCAGGATTTCATAGGCAACGGCCTATAAATATCAGAGGCGCGCAGCCTCGAGACAACCCACGGAAGGAGACTTGGATGAAGTTCAGGAAGACAGCATGGATCGCCGCCGCAAGCTTGTGCGCCTTTGGCGCGGCGGCGCACGCGGGCGATCTGGATCAGATCAAGAAGGATGGCGTGATCCGGGTCGCCATCGCCATGGGGGTGCCCATGTTCAGCTATGCCAATGCCCAGATGCAGCCGGAAGGGTCGGACGTGTCCACGGCCGAAATGCTGGCCAAGGACCTGGGGGTCAAGCTGGAACTGGTGCCCATCACCAACGCGGCCCGCATCCCCACCATCCAGACCGGCAAGGCGGACATCGCCGTCGCCAATCTGTCGATCACGGCGGAGCGCTCCAAGGTCATCGATTTTTCCGTGCCGTATGCGTCCCTGCAGATCATCGTGGCCGCTCCGAAGGAACTGAAGATCAAGGACTACAAGGACCTGAAGGGCGTCAAGATCGGCGTGACCCGCGCGACGGTGAACGACACCGACATCACGAAGAACGCGCCGGACGCCAACATCCGCCGCTTCGAGGACGACGCCACGCTGGTCACGGCGGCGGCTTCCAGGCAGGTCCAGGCCATCTCGTCGCAGTGGCCCAACGTGGCGGAAGTCAACAAGAAGCTGAAGAACGATCCCTACGAGACCAAGTTCGTCCAGCATGAATTCATGCTGGGGATCGCCATGCCCAAGCAGACCCCGAAACTGAAGGCCTGGCTGGACGAGTGGGTGCGCAAGAACCTGAAGAACGGCAATCTGAACGCCGCCTACAAGAAGTACCACGGCAGCGACCTGAGCCCGTCGGTATTGGCGAACGGGGCTTAACCGGAGTTCCTGAGTCCTGCGGCGATCCCGTTGATGGTCATGTGGATCGCCCGCTGGTCGCGGGATTCCTGTTCGTTGGCGCGGTGCGCCGACGCCGGGCCCGAACGCATGCGGCGCAGCAGCTCCACCTGCAGGCGGTTCAGCGGGTCGATGTAGGCGAAGCGCTCGGCCAGGGCGTCCCGCAGCGGGGCGTCGTGGGCCAGCAGGTCGTGCCCCGTGATGTCGCGGAACACGCCGACGGTGGCGTGGTATTCGCTTTCGATGCGGGCGAAGATCCGCTTGCGCAGGGCCTTGTCCGTCAGCAGTTCGGCATAGGCGCGGCCGATGGCCAGATCGGTCTTGGCCAGCACCTGTTCCATGTTCGACAGCAGGGTGCGGAAGAAAGGCCAGTCGCGGGCCATGGCCTGCAGGCGCGACAGGCGCGCTTCGCGGCTCAGGGCGTGATCCGGGCCGCCTTCGTCCAGATAGCGGCTCAGGGCCGAGCCGACCCCGTACCAGCCGGGCAGCGGCAGCCGGCACTGCGCCCAGGAAAACGACCAGGGGATGGCGCGCAGGTCCTCGATGCGCTGCAGGGCCTTGCGCGATGACGGCCGCGAACCGATGTTCAGGCCGGCGATCTCGCGGATCGGGGTCGAGGCGAAGAAGTACTCCGTGAATCCTTCCGTGCCGTAGACCAGGTCGCGATAGGCCTCGCGGGCCGTCTGCGACATCCAGGCCATGGCCTCGCCGTATTCGGTGGCATGCCGGTCTTCGTTGCGCGCGGCGGGGGCGCCCGCCAGGCTGGCTTCCAGGGTGGCGGCGACGAACAGTTCCAGGTGCCAGCGGCCGACCTCGGCGTCCTTGTAGCGGCCCTGGATGATTTCCCCCTGTTCCGTCAGGCGGATCTGGTTGTTCACGGTGCCGGGCGGCTGGGCGATGATGGAATCGTAGCTGGGGCCGCCGCCCCGTCCCACGGAACCGCCCCGGCCGTGGAACAGGCGCAGGCGGGTGCGGTGCTTGCGGAACACGTCCACCAGGCGGCGTTCGGCCTGGTACAGCGACCAGTGGGACGTCAGGTAGCCGCCGTCCTTGTTGCTGTCCGAATAGCCCAGCATGACTTCCTGGATGCCGTCCTGGGCCTGGCGCACGCGGGTTGCGACCTCCGGCAGCGACAGCCAGGCGTCCATGATCCCGGGGCCGCGCTCCAGGTCGGGGATGGTCTCGAACAGCGGCACCACCATCAGGCCTTCCCGCGGCGCGGTCTTGCCCACCGTGGGCGCGATCAGGCCGGTTTCCTGCTGCAGCACCAGCGCTTCCAGCAGGTCGCTGAGGGTTTCCGTGTGCGACACGATGGACTGGCGGATGGCGGCGGCGCCGAAGCGGCGCCGGCAGTCGGCGGCCATGCGCAGGATGGCCAGTTCCTTGGTGGTTTCCGCCGAGTATTCCACCCAGGGGGACGCCAGCGGGCGCGGCTCGCGCAGTTCCTGGCGCAGGACCCGGACGCGGTCCGCTTCGGACAGCCGCGCGTAGCGCACGGGCTTGCCGTCCAGCGCGACCCCGGCGTGCTGCATCAGTTCGTCGAAGACGCGCTCGTGCACGTCGGAACTCTGGCGCAGATCGACGGTGGCCAGGTGGAAGCCGAAGATCTCCACCGCCTGGCGCAGGTGCGTCAGGCGCAGCCGGCCCACCAGGGCGCCGTGGTGGGCGTCCAGCGATTCGGCGACCGTGCGCAGGTCGGCGGCCAGGTCGACCGCCGCCGCGTAGGCGGGCGCGTCGTAGATGTTGCGCCGGGCCAGCCGCCGCCCCGTCAGCGCCTGGGCCGTGGCGGCCAGCCGGGCGTAGATGTGGATGCAGGCCCGCCGGTAGGGTTCGTCCTGGCGGTGGGTGGAGGAATCCTGGCTGACGGCGGCCAGCGCGGCCAGGGCGGGCGTGACCTGCATCAGCGATTGGGACACCGACAGTTCCGCCCCCAGGGCGTGGACTTCGGTCAGGTAGTAGCGCAGGACGTGGGTGGATTGGCGCAGCAGCGCCTGTTCCAGCGTGTCGGCATTGACGTTGGGGTTGCCGTCGCGGTCCCCGCCGATCCAGCTGCCCATGTGGGCGAAGGGCGGCAGCGGCGAGTTGTCCGCGTCGAAGACCGATTTCGGCGGCTTGCGCAGCAGGGCGCCCATGTCCAGGTGCAGCTGGGGCAGGGTGCTGAAAAAGGTGCTGGTGTAGTAGGACAGGGCGTTGTCGATTTCGTCCAGCACCGTCAGCTTGCTCTGGCGCAGCATGCGGGTCTGCCACAGCGCGGCGATCAGGCCCGTCAGCCGTTCCCGCAGCTGCGCGGCTTCCAGGGGCGCGTGGGGCATGTCCATCTGCCGCAGGTGCCGGGCGACTTCCTGATGCAGGTCCAGCGTGCTCTTGCGCTGCACTTCGGTCGGGTGGGCGGTCAGCACCGGGACGATGCAGGCCTGGGCCAGGTGCTGGCGGATGCGCTTGCCCGACAGGCCGCCCGCTTGCAGGCGCGCCACGGCGTGCTGCAGGCTGCCCGGCGCCGCCGGACCGTCGGCCAGCCATTGCCGGCGCTGGCGGCGTGTCTGGTCGCGGTCCTCGGCGATGTTGGACAGGTGCAGGAAGTAGCTGAAGGCGCGGGCGACCGAGTTGGCTTCGCCGTCCGCCAGCTTGCGGATCTGGCGTTCCAGCATGCGGCCGTCGCTGTCCCGCCCCTCGCGGCGGAAGGTGACGGCGGCGCGCCGCAGTTTCTCGATCACGTCATAGATGGGGCGGCCTTCGCATTCCCGGATGACTTCCCCCAGCGTTCGGCCCAGCAGCCGGATGTCCTGTCGCAGGGGGGAGATGGCGTCGTTCGGGGATGCGGGCTTCACGGGGGCTCCATTGGGGGTCGGGGATCGGATGGCATCGGGGTGCCGTTGCCGCGCGGGGTTCTTCGCCGGGGCAGCCGTCCATCATAAGCGCATTATGGCGATCCTCGCATAGCTGTTATGCGTTTTCCTTATAACCATGTTGCCCGGGGCCGGAAGGCGGAGCGGTCTACAGGCCGCCCGCGCAGGCCACCGTGGTGCCGGTGATGTAGGATGCGGCCGGCGACAGCAGCCAGGCGATGGCCGCCGCGATTTCATCGGGCTGCGCCAGCCGGCCCAGCGGAATCCTGGGCGCGACGCGGGCGGGGCGGTCCGGCTCCCCGGCTGCCGCATGGATGCCGGTCAGGGTGCTGCCGGGCGCCAGGCCGCAGACGCGGATGCCCTCGGCCGCGACCTCCCGCGCCAATCCCAGGGTGAAGGCGTCGAGCGCCGCCTTGCTGGCCGCATAGTGCACGTATTCGCCCGGGCTGCCGGTGCGCGCCGCGACGGACGACACGTTCACGATCACGCCGGCCAGGCCGTGGCGCCTGAAGCGGGCCAGGGCTTCGCGCGCGCAGCGCATGGCGCCCAGCACGTTGACGTCGAACACCTGTTCGATCACTTCGTCGGGCGTCCGGTCGAACGGTCCGATCGGACCCGTGACGCCCGCGTTGTTGACCAGGCCGGCGATCCGTCCGGCCTCGGATTCCGCCTCCTGGAACAGGCGCCGGATCTCGTCCGGACGGGCGACGTCGGCCCGGATGGCGAAGGCCCGGCGGCCCAGCGCCCGGACCTGGTCCGCGACGGTCGCCGCCGCCGCGGCGTCGCGCGCGTAATTGACGATCACGTCGTGACCGGCGCGCGCCACGGCAAGCGCCGTGGCCGCGCCGATGCCCCGGCCCGCGCCGGTGATGAGGATGGCGCCGGCCGGTTCGGCCGGCCGGGTCTGGCCGTTCATGATGGGGTTTCCTCGGCGGTTGGCTTGCCTGGGCCTCGCGCCCGGAAGCGGCGCGGGCCGGCGGACTCATTATGCCGGATGGCTCCGGAGGCCGGATATTGCGGGCGCGCTCCGGGCATATCGCGGGCGCGCTCCGGGAGCGGGCCGCCACCCGCCGCCGGCCGGCGGGCGTCCGGCCCCGACGCGGTATGATATTTTCGGGGTTTCCACCTGATGGCTGCGGGCTCATCAGCCGCGCGCCGTCTCATTCACAGGCTTGGATTGACGATGACGAAAGTCGATGGGGGCGGGGATTTCCCCGCCCAGGTCTTTGGCCACCCGCTGTTCCAGGGCGTGCCCGCGGACATGCGGGCGGCCCTGCTGCGCGATGCCGCCGTCCTGCACGTCGAGGGCGGCCGCACCCTGTTCCGGGAAGGCGGCGAAGCGGTCGAATACCTGTACGTCTTCAGCGGCAGCGTCGAGGTGCTGCGCCATACCCAGGACGGCGAGGAGCGCGTGTTCTCGATCTTCCACGCGGGGCAGATGCTGGCGGAAACGGCCATGTTCATGAGCCACGGCCGCTATCCCATGGAAGCGCGCTCGCGGGGCGACGCGGTCGTCCTGTGCCTGAAGCGCGCCGGCCTGCAGGAAGCCGTCCGGGCCTGGCCCGAACTGGCCATGCGGCTCTTGAACCGTCTCAGCGACCGCGTCTACCAGCGCGTCAACGATGTCGAGTGGTACAGCGACAGCACCGCCGCCCAGCGCCTGGCCGACTATCTGCTGCGCCTGCCCAGCGACCACGCGGGCACGGTGCGCCTGCCCCTGACCCAGCGGCAGCTGGCCACGCACCTGGGGGTGCGGCCGGAAACGCTCAGCCGGCTGCTGGCCGACTGGGTGGCGCAGGGCCATCTCTCCGGGGCCCGGCGGGACTGGGCCGTGTTGAACCCCGGATTCCTGGAATCCCTGGCGCAGCCCGCCCGGCGCAGCTTCTGAACACCGGATGCCCCCGTCGCGCGCCGACGTTCCATGCGCCTGCGGCAAACAAGCCGTACACTTGAAGATTGTCCTCTGAAACAACCCGTAAGGATCCGCTCATGTCCAAGCCTTTGCGCTCATCCAACATCACCCAGGGGGTGGCCCGCGCACCGAACCGTTCCATGTATTACGCCCTGGGCTACACCGAGGACGATTTCAACAAGCCCATGATCGGCATCGCCAATGGGCAAAGCACGATCACGCCCTGCAACAGCGGCCTGCAGCCCCTGGCGGACGCCGCCGCGGCGGCCGTGAAGGACGCGGGCGGCAATCCGCAGATGTTCGGCACGCCGACGATTTCCGACGGCATGGCCATGGGCACGGAAGGCATGAAGTATTCCCTGGTGTCGCGCGAAGTCATCGCCGACTGCGTGGAAACCTGCGTGCAGGGCCAGTGGATGGACGGCGTGCTGGTGATCGGCGGCTGCGACAAGAACATGCCGGGCGGCATGATGGGCATGCTGCGCGCCAATGTGCCGTCCATCTATGTCTATGGCGGCACCATCCTGGCGGGCAGCTGCGGTGGCAAGGACCTGAACATCGTCAGTGTGTTCGAAGCCGTGGGCGAACACGCCGCCGGCCGCATGTCCGACGTTGACCTGCACGAAATCGAAACCCATGCCATTCCCTGCAGCGGGTCCTGTGGCGGCATGTACACGGCCAACACCATGAGCTCGGCCTTCGAGGTCATGGGCATGAGCCTGCCGTATTCCTCGACCATGGCCAACGTGCACCAGGAAAAGATCGATTCGGCCGCCGAATCGGCCCGCGTGCTGCTGAACGCCGTGAAGCTGGACCTGAAGCCGCGCGACATCGTCACGCGCAAATCCATCGAAAACGCCGTGGCCGTCATCATGGCCACGGGCGGTTCGACCAATGCCGTGCTGCACATCCTGGCCATCGCCCACGCCGCCGGCGTCGAATGGACCATCGACGACTTCGAACGCGTGCGCCGCCGCGTGCCGGTCATCTGCGACCTGAAGCCCAGCGGCAAGTACCTGGTGGTCGATTTCCACAAGGCGGGCGGCGTGCCCCAGGTGATGAAGCTGCTGCTGAACGCCGGCCTGCTGCATGGCGACTGCATCACCATCACCGGCAAGACCATCGCCGAAACGCTGAAGGACGTGCCCGACGCGCCCGCCAACCAGGACGTGATCCACACCCTGGACAATGCCCTGTACGCCGAAGGCCACCTGGCCATCCTGAAGGGCAATCTGGCCGAGCGGGGCGCCGTGGCGAAGATCACCGGCCTGAAGAACCCGGCCATCACCGGCCCGGCGCGGGTGTTCAACGACGAACAGTCCGCCATGGACGCCATCCTGGCCGGCAAGATCCACGCCGGCGACGTGCTGATCCTGCGCTACCTGGGCCCCAAGGGCGGCCCGGGCATGCCGGAAATGCTGGCCCCGACCAGCGCCCTGGTGGGCGAAGGGCTGGGCGATTCCGTGGGCCTGATCACCGACGGCCGCTTCTCGGGCGGCACCTGGGGCATGGTCGTGGGCCACGTGGCCCCCGAAGCCGCCGTGGGCGGCACGATCGCCCTGGTCGAGGAAGGCGATTCCGTCACCATCGACGCCCACAAGCAGCTGCTGCAGGTGAACGTGTCCGACGAAGTCCTGGCCAAGCGCCGCGCCGCCTGGACGGCGCCGAAACCCCGCTACACGCGCGGGGTGCAGGCGAAATTCGCCTTCAACTGCTCCGACGCCAGCACCGGCGCGGTGCTGGACCGCTTCGAAGACCGCGGCTGATCCCGCGGCGGCCCGCCCTTGCGGCGGGCCATTCTGCGGTATCGTATCGGGCTGGATCCCCTGGCGGGGGCCAGCCCGTTTTTGATGGAGAGATACTTTGCTGACTGCCGAACAACGCGCCCTGCAATTGCAGATCCGCCTGGGCCTGGGGGTGCGCGATCATTTCGATGCCGCCGCCGAGATCGAACAGCGGGTGGACTTCCTGGTCGAGCTGCTGCGCAACACGGGCGCGCGCGCCCTGGTGCTGGGCATCAGCGGCGGGGTGGATTCCCTGACGGCGGGCTGCCTGTCGCAGCGGGCCGTGCAGCGGGTGCGCGAGCAGGGCGGGGATGCCCGGTTCGTGGCCATGCGCCTGCCTTACGGCACGCAGCTGGACGAGGCCGACGCCCAGGCCGGCCTGCAGGTCATCCAGCCCGACGAAACCCTGACGGTGGACGTGCGGTCCGCATCCGACGCCATGCTGGCGGCGGTGCAGGCCGCCGGGCAGATCTTCCGCGACGCCGGGCAGCAGGATTTCCTGCATGGCAACATCAAGGCCCGCGAGCGCATGATCGCCCAGTACGCTGTCGCTGGCGCGCGCGGCGGCCTGGTGGTGGGCACGGACCACGCGGCCGAGGCCCTGATGGGGTTCTTCACCAAATTCGGCGACGGCGCGGCCGACGTCACTCCGCTGGCCGGGCTGAACAAGCGCCGGGTGCGGGCGCTGGCCGGCGCCATGGGGGCGCCGGAAGCGCTGGTGTTCAAGGTGCCCACCGCCGACCTGGAACTGCTCAAGCCCCTGAAGCCGGACGAAGACGCCTTCGGCGTCAGCTACCAGCAGATCGACGATTTCCTGGAAGGTCGGGACGTGTCCCCCGAGGCCTTCGAGATCATCGTGGACACTTGGCGGCGCAGCGCCCACAAGCGGGCGCTGCCGATCGCCCCCTGACGCCGCCGGGCGCCCTTTCGAGCGCCGGACGGCCGGTCAGGCCCCTGCCGTCTGGCGGGCGCGATGCGCCGGATCCATCAGCCCGGACACGATCTCGTAAGACCGCAGCCGCGCCGCATGGTCGTACATATTGCAGGTGATCATCAGCTCGTCCGCCCCCGTGCGGGCGATGAAGGACCGCATCTGGGCCGCCACCGCGTCCGGCGAGCCCACGGCCGCGCAGGACAGGATGTGGTCCAGCAGGTCGCGCGCGTTGGGGGGCAGGCTGTCCAGATAGCCGTCCACCGGCCTGGGCAGGCGGCCCGGCCGCCCGGTGCGCAGGTTGATGAAGGACTGCTGCCAGGAACTGGCCAGGAAGCGCGCCTCTTCGTCCGTATCGGCGGCGAAGACGTTGAACCCCAGCATGACGTAGGGCTTGTCCAGCTGTTCGGACGGCTGGAAGTGCTGCCGGTAGACGCGGATCGCGTCCATCATCTGGGCCGGCGCGAAATGCGAGGCGAAGGCGTAGGGCAACCCCAGCGCCGCCGCCAGCTGGGCGCCGAACAGGCTGGATCCCAGGATCCAGACGGGCACGCCGTGGCCCTCGCCGGGGACGGCGCGCACCGGGTTCTCGCCCCGGAAATAGCCCATCAGTTCCACCACGTCGCGGGGGAATGCGTCGGGGTCGGTCTGCAGCGTGCGCCGCAGGGCGCGGGCCGTCGTCTGGTCCGATCCCGGCGCCCGACCCAGGCCCAGGTCGATGCGGCCCGGATGCAGGGCCTCCAGCGTGCCGAACTGTTCGGCGATGACCAGGGGCGAGTGATTGGGCAGCATGATGCCGCCGGCCCCCACGCGGATGCGGGTGGTGGCCGCCGCCACGTGATTGATCAGGATGGCGGTGGCGGCGCTGGCGATGCCCGTCATGCCATGGTGTTCGGCCATCCAGTAGCGGCGGTAGCCCCAGGCGTCCGCGTGGCGCGCCAGGTCGGCCGTGTGGGCGAAGGATTCGGCGGCGCCGCCGTCTTCCGTGATGGGGGCCAGGTCCAGCACCGACAAGGGAATGGCGATGCTCATGGCTGGCGGTCCGGCAGGTTCATGACGGTCTGCTGCATCAGGGCGACGGGGGTCTTCTGCCCGGCATTCAGGGCGAAGACGTCCACCTGCACGATGGTCAGGGTGCGGCCCTTGCGGATCACCTGGCCGATGGCTTCCAGGGATTCGCCCTGGGCGGGGGCCAGCAGGTTGATCTTGAATTCCACGGACAGCACCGTGTGGCCGTCGGGCGCCTGGGTCATGGCGGCAAAGCCGCCCGCGGTGTCCGCGATGGCGCTGGTCGCCCCCGCGTGGAACAGGCCCAGGTGCTGGGTCAGGGCGGGGGAAAACGGCAGGTGCACGTGCACGCGGCCGCTGCTCACGTCGCCCAGCGTCGCGCCCAAGTGCTGCATCAGGCCGGAACGATCGAAGAGGTCCTGGATGCGGTCGCGCAAGGCCGCCGCGTTCCGGGAAAGTGAAGAAGGTGCCATCGCGAGGTCCTGTATAGTCGTATGTCTTGAAAATCGACGGGCGGCGGATGCCGCCGCGCCCAACCGCAGTGTCAAACGATAAGCCATTTTCACCCGCCGCCCAAGGCGCATGCGCCGGCGGGGCCGAATCCCGCATGGCGGAAGGCAGGGACGCGCCCCCCGCGGACGGCGCCGGCCGGTCGATGCCGGGCGGCGGCGTCCTGCTGGCGGTGGGGCTGGCCATCGCCTCGATGATCAGCGTCCAGACCGGCGTGTCGCTGGCGGTGCCCGTGATCGCGGATTACGGGCCGCTGAGCACGTCCGCGCTGCGGATCTGCTGGGCGGCCGTGGTGCTGTTCATCTTCGTGCGGCCGCCCCTGCACCGCTTCAGCGCCGCGCAATGGCGCGCGACGCTGGTGCTGGGCGCCGGCATGGCCGTGATGTCCCTGGCCTTTTTCATCGCCCTGGAACGGCTTCCGCAGCACCTGACCGTGGCCCTGGAATTCTGCGGGCCGCTGGCCGTGGCCGCCCTGGGGGTGCGCGGCTGGCGGGCCCTGGCCTGGCCCCTGCTGGCCGCCATCGGCATCCTGCTGCTGGCCTGGGGCGACGCGCATGACGGCCCGGGCGCCGACCCGGTCGGCATCGCCTTCGCCTTGCTGGCGGCCGGCGGCTGGGCCGTCTACATCATCATGATGAAACGCGTCGGCCGAAGCCTGCCGGGCCTGCAGGGCCTGTCGGCCTCGCTGCTGGCGGCGGCCGCGCTGTCGCTGCCCTTCGCCATGGCGGAATCCGGCACGGCCCTGTTCCCCTGGCAGCAGCTGGGGCTGACGGCGGGCCTGGCGGTGCTGGTGCCGCTGGTGCCCTACATCCTGGAAATGCAGGCCCTGCGCCGCCTGCCAGCGGCCGCCTTCGGCGTGCTGATGAGCCTGGAGCCCGCCATCGGCGCCCTGTCGGGCTGGCTGATACTGGGGCAGGGCATGGATGGCGGCCAGATGCTGGGCGTGGGCCTGGTGGTGGCCGCCAGCATCGGCGTGGTGCGGGCGGGCCGCTAGGCGGTCAGCATTCCACCACGTTGACCGCCAGGCCCCCGCGCGACGTTTCCTTGTATTTGGACTTCATGTCGGCGCCGGTCTGACGCATGGTTTCGATCACCATGTCCAGCGTCACGTGGTGCTTGCCGTTGCCATGCAGCGCCAGGCGCGACGCGTTGATCGCCTTGTTGCCGCCCATGGCGTTGCGCTCGATGCAGGGAATCTGCACCAGCCCCCCCACCGGGTCGCAGGTCAGGCCCAGATTGTGTTCCATGCCGATCTCGGCCGCATTTTCGATCTGCGCCACGGTGCCGCCCATCACGGCCGTCAGGCCGGCGGCGGCCATGGAACAGGCCACGCCGACTTCGCCCTGGCAGCCGACCTCCGCCCCGGAAATCGAGGCGTTTTCCTTGTACAGGAAACCGATGGCGGCCGCCGTCAGCAGAAAGTCCACCACGCCGTCTTCCGACCAGCCGGGGATGAAGGTGCGGTAATAGCGCAGCACCGCCGGCAGCAGGCCCGAGGCCCCGTTGGTCGGCGCCGTGACCACGCGGCCGCTGGCGGCGTTTTCCTCGTTCACGGCCATGGCGTAGAGATTGACCCAGTCCATGGCGAACATCACGTCGTCCGGGCTGGACGGGCAGGGGGTCCTGGATTCGCCCGATTTCGCCTTCAGTTCGCGATACAGGGCCGGCGCCCGGCGGCGGACCTTCAGCCCGCCGGGCAGGATCTCGTCGGCGAAGTCGCCCTGCAGGCCGCAGCCCCGGTCGATGGCGTCGTCCATGACCCGGGCGATGCGCAGCACCCCCGCGCGGACCTCGTCCGCCGATCGCAGCGTGGTTTCGTTGGCCATCATCAGCTGCGGGATGCTGAGCCCGTGGCGGGCGCACTGGGCCATCAGTTCCGCCGCATTGGCGAAGGGGTAGGGCATGGGCTCGTGCTCGGGCACGGTTTCATCGGTTTCGATGCTGTCCAGCGCCCGGATGAAGCCCCCGCCGATGGAGACGTAGCGTTCGTCGAGCACGGTGCGGCCCCGGTCGTCCCGGGCGATGAAGCGCATGCCGTTGGGGTGTTCCGGCAGGGGCTGGACCCGCCCGGAAAACACGGTCTTGGGGTCGAAGGCGATGGCGTGGTGGTTCCACAGGGCCAGGCGGTGATCGCGGGCCACGGCGCCGATCAGTTCGCCGATGGCGGCCGGATCCACCGTGTCCGGGGCCTCGCCCATCAGGCCCAGCATGATGCCCATGTCGGTGCGGTGCCCCGCGCCGGTTTCCGCCAGGGACCCGTACAGGTGGATGGACAAGCCGGCCACCTGGTCCAGCAGCCCGCGCGCGTCCAGGTTGCGGGCGAAATTGCGGGCGGCCCGCATGGGGCCCACCGTGTGGGAACTGGACGGTCCGATGCCGATCTTGAAGATGTCGAAAACGGATAAAGCCATGATGATCTCTTGTGCAATGGGTATGGGGGCATGGCGCGCCGCCGGGCGGCTGCGAATGTTCCCTGCTTGCTTCAGATTCTAGTGATTTGGCAAAATATGGATTGAATGGAAGCGACATTCATCAGGTATTTATATGCCGGTTTCTCTATTTGAGGATTTGTAGCGCTTTGATGTGCTTAGGCCTGGGCTTATATTGATGGTATAAAAACGACTTATCGGCTTTATAAATGAATAAAAGCGACATCGTGGCGGCTGAGAATATTTCCGTGCGCCTGGGCTTCGTCCTGCTGCCCCAGTTCGCGCTGGGCGCCTTTGCCGCATTCGCCGACCTGCTGGGCCTGCTGGATGCCCAGACCGACACGCCCGGCCCGTGTTCCTGGGAAGTGGTGGCTGACACCCTGATCCCCGTGCGCTGCGCCAGCGGCGTGCAGGTCGTGCCCACAGACTTGCTGGGGGACCCCTTGCGCTTCGACTACATCGTCGTCGTGGGCGGCCCCCAGCAGCCGCAGGACAGTCCCGGCCCGGCCCTGCTGGCCTGGCTGCGCCAGGCCGCCCGGGGCGGGCGCCGTCTGGTGGGCCTGTGCAACGGCGTCTTCGCGCTGGCCCAGGCCGGCGTGATGGCCGGCCACCGCCTGGCGGTCAGCAGCAGCCTGTATCGCGAATTCACCGAACGCCATCCGGCCTTCGGGCCGGACGCGCTGGTCACCGACCAGCCCGCCGCCTTCGACCGGCGGCGCATCAGCTGCGTCGGCGGCCCTGCCGTCACCGACGTCGCCGTGCGCATCCTGAGCCGCTACCTGCCCCAGGCCGACATTCGCCGCGCCCTGCGCCTGCTGCAGATCCAGGCTGGCGAACCCCACCGCCAGGTCCAGCCCCCGCCGCCCGACGTTCCCGCAGACAGCCCCCCCGCCGTGCGCCGCGCCGTCCTGCTGATCCAGCAGTACGCCGGCCAGGCCCTGGGCCTGGACGACTTGGCCAGCCGCCTGGGCCTGTCCCCGCGCCAGTTGCAGCGCCTGTTTCGCCAGCACCTGGGCATCACCCCCCAGGCCTACGCCCGCGTCGTGCGCCTGCGTCTGGCCGCCTGGATGCTGCGCCAGACCGACAAGAGCATCGCCGCCATCGCATCCGACTGCGGCTTCGCCGATGCCGCCCACATGGGACGCAGCTTCCGAGCGGAGTACGGTTCGTCTCCTGGAGTGTGGCGCCGCCGGGCAGGCGAGACCGAAAACACCGTATAATGGCGGTCCATTTCCGGGGTGGCAGTCTGCCGCCCCGACTCAGCCCGAGTGGTGAAATTGGTAGACGCAGGGGACTCAAAAATAGGTACTTCTACCTATGGTCAGCCTCGGTTCAGCGTCTACAAAGCCGCGTCGGGCAAGGGTTTGGAGAGATTCTAGGAGGCTGGGCCGGAAACCCGTTTTTCTGTTCAGGAGCCAACTGGGAGCCAGCAGCGATCGTGGCGGCTCCTAGCAGGTAGTACAAGGTAGTAGTGCTGTAGACTGCTGCACAATTTAGCCCGAGTGGTGGAATTGGTAGACGCAGGGGACTCAGACCAAATTTGAGCCCTCCGGGGGAAACCCCAGAGGTGAAGCCCGTCAAACTCGGTGAAGGCCCTGGACGCGAGTCCGAGCTAATGCCGAGCCAAGCCCTTGAGCCGAAAGGTTCGAGGGAAGGTGTAGAGAGCAGACGGCGGGCACCTAAGGCTGGAAAGCTATGGTGAAGGCGTGCTCCAGACCACGAACGCCGTTTCTTCGGAAACGTCGGCGGCGAAAGCCGAAGTGGGAAGAAAATCCCCCGCCGCAAGGCTTGTCGGTTCGAGTCCGACCTCGGGCACCAATTCGGAGCCGCCTCTGTTCACACAGGGGCGGCTTTCTCATTTTTTGGACGACTCGACGATACGCTCGACCGCTTGAATGCGCGATCTGCTGCCATGAACGCGTCTAGCATGAGCGGAATCAGCGTCACGGCATCGACCGCCTCGCTATAGGTCTGCGCGTGCAGCGCCGCATAGCGGTCAAGATCGGCCTTGAGCCGGGCGGGACACGCAAAGGCCAGCTTGACGGTCTGCGTGTCGGGCAGCGGTCCCAGTCGCAGTTTTTTCGGTGGCGTGCTCACGGCATCGGCCCTCGCTGGATGAAAAGTGGCTGGTACGGCCGCAGCATCAAGTCCTTATTGACCATGACGTTGACCTGGAATCCCGGCCGCACGGTCAGCGTCGGCTGGATGCTCAGGTTGCGCCGGGTGATCTCCTGGCCGATCTGGTTGGTGGTGTCCTGCGCGCTGTCGCGCAAAGCGATCACGGTGTTGCCGTTGGCCTGATTCTGATTGGAGACGGCCAGTTCGGCGTTGACCCCCAGCAGCGTGGACAGCGCCGCACCCGCCAAGATGCGGCTCCAGTGCCAGTCCACGCCGTCCTCCAAGCCGGCATAGCCCGCGGGGTCGATGCCGGGCAGCTTGTCCAAGGCAATCGATGAGGTGTCGGGCAGCACCAGACGCAGCCACACCAGCAGCACGCGCCGCTGCCCGAAGGCCACCTGACTGTCGTAGCGGCCGATCAGGCGCGAACCCTGCGGAATCAAGAGATAGTGGCCCGTCGCGGTGTCGTACACCGGCTGCGTCACCTCGGCGATGATCTGCCCCGGCAGGTCGGAGTTGATCCCGGTAATCAGCGCGGCCGGAATGATGGTTCCGGCCATCACGGTGTACGGCGAAGCCGGCGTCTGGAGGGTGCCGGTGTTGCTCGTCGCGGCATCGCCACCCTTCGCCATGAACGCTTCCTTCTGCCCTTGCCGATTCTGGATGGCCATCGGATCGTTGGGCTGTGCCGCCGTGGAAGCCGGGCCGGCGCCCATCGGATTGAATGCACCGGCGGCGGCATTGGCCACCGGCAAGGTGTTCGCCCTTGCCGAAGCGGCGTCGGGCTTTCCCGTGTTGTTGCTGGTACGGAAGAACACCGCCGACCGCGCGACTTCTTCGGCCTGGCGCTGCCGATCGACACTCTCGGCCGACGGCCCTTGGTTCACAGCGCCGCTTTGCAATGGCGTCACAGCCGAAGCCACCCCTACATCACCGGGCAACGGCGGCCCGAGCTGGGGCACGCTCGCGGCAGGAGCCGGTGCGGGCTTCTCGGGCAGCTTGGAATAGTCGGCCGGCAACTGGTCGAGGTCGTCGGCCTTGGCGACGCGATCGACGTTGTAGAGGTTGGTCTGATTGGCGGGGTTGCGTCTGCCCTTCGATTGCAGTGCCCACATCGAGGCTGCGGCAACCGCGACCACCAGGAGCGTGGTGGACACCGCGAGCGTACGCCGGTTGAGCCGCGTGACCGGACGCGGCGCCGCGCGCAGTGCCATGCCCTCGGGCGCGACTTTCGGGGTCGGCTGGGTTTCGCGGTCAGTTGTGTCCATGGCCCGCTCCCGCGGCCACGCCATCGGTGCGCTCGATGCGCACCACGGCGGCCTTCTTTCCACCCAACCGCAACTCAGCAGCGCCGAACAGGCGATCCACGACGTCATAGGGTGCGCGGAACCGGTAGTTCACCAGCTCGCCCTTGCCATCCGGCCCGACCACGAACAGCGGCGGCAACTCGCCCTGCGCGATGCCGGCCGGGAACTGGATGTAGACGTGCCGGCCATCGTCGAAGGCCCGCACCGGTTTCCACGGCGGGTCGTCACCCGTGATCGTATAGCGGAAATGCAACTGGTCGAGCGACAGCCCGCCCGCCACCGGCGCCTGGGCATCGGCGGCCTGCGCCTGGGCCTGCAAGGCCAGCATCTGGTCCTTCGGATACTCCCACGACACCGAGGCCATCCACGCTTTGGGGGTGGACGTGAGTTCCAGCAGATAGGTGCGCCGGCTGGTGGTGATGACGAGGTTCGTCTTGATGCCCACGCGCACCGGCTTGACCATGACGG
Source organism: uncultured Castellaniella sp. (assembly GCF_937988725.1). GTDB lineage: Bacteria > Pseudomonadota > Gammaproteobacteria > Burkholderiales > Burkholderiaceae_B > Castellaniella. Next base: position 449,657 of record NZ_CALKHS010000003.1, read on the forward strand.
CGACACGCCGGTTCGCACCGCTGCCGCTGGCCGTATCGCCCACGATCCATTGCACGGTATCGCCGGCAGCGACCGTCACGAGATCCTCACCGGGCTGCAGGCGGATCACCGTCACGCGCCCAGGGCTCGTATAGACCTGGTACAGCGCCCCGTCGGAGAAGGGCCAGACCTGGATCGCGTTGATGTAGCCCTCGCGGGTGGGCGCCATGCTGGCTT
>NZ_CALKHS010000004.1 GCF_937988725.1 uncultured Castellaniella sp.
GCGCCGATGATAGTGGGTGGACACCTGTGAAAGTAGGTCATCGTCAGGCTTTTATACCGCAAAGCCCCCGCAGATACTCTCTGCGGGGGCTTTGTCTTTGTGCGCGCCCAATGCTGATCAGGCGCGCCAGGTGCTGAATCTTTGTGCGCGCCAGATCGCCTCGCGCGGATCCCTGTCTTTTACCGCCCCATGACGCAAATCCGCGGCTGAAAGCAGGTTAGAATGAAATCCACTTGAACAGTGGCGCTCGGGCGCCCCCTGCAGGAGGTTTCATGATTCAAGGTGAAGATACCCCCGACACCGACAAAGGGCTGACGCAACGCCAGCTCATCCATCTGATGTATGCCCTGTTCGCGGTGGGAATCCTGTCCGCGGGCATCCTGGGCGCCGCCGCGGTCGCGGCCGTCGTCCTGGCGTATCTGAAGCGCGGCGACATGGTGGGCACGGTCTATGCCGGTCACATCGACTGGATCATCCGCACGTTCTGGTGGGGCCTGTTGTGGCTGGTGCTCAGCGCCCTGGCCGCGTTCATCTTCATCGGCTTCATCACGGGCGTGGTGGCCATGGTCTGGATCATCTATCGCCTGGCCAAGGGCTGGCTGGCTCATTGTGCCGGAGAAACTCCGCTGCCCGGGCTGTAAGCCGAACTGGGCCGGCGGCCGCGCAGATCGGGCCTGTCATCCGGTGCGGGCGCCCCGTGGGCGCGCCCGCCGTCGGGCCCGAGCGGGCCCGACCCGAATTCCGCTTACTTCAGGTGCTGGCTGACCAGTTTGGTCAGTTCGAACATCGACACCTGGTCCTTGCCGAACAGGGGACGCAGCTTGGCGTCGGCGTTGATGTTGCGGCGGTTGGCCGGGTCTTGCAGGTCGTGCTTCTTGATGTAGTCCCAGATGCGCTTGGTCACTTCGGTGCGGGGAACGGCGTCTTTGCCGATAATCGCAGCCAGGGTGGCGCTGGGCGTCAGGGGCTTCATGAACGCCGCGTTGGGCTTGCGTCCGGACTTTTCGGTGGTTGCCATGAATACAGGCTCCTACTTGATTGAGTGAATAGCCCCCGAAGCTTACCGCGTGTTTCCCCCAAAGACAAAGCGAAGCAGTGAAAAATTTTTAAGGAATGTAGTCCGTGACCCAAGAGATCCGCTCCACCTCTTCATCCTCCGCGTCTTCCGCAGCCGTCCGGCCCGGGGCGGCCCGCGATGCGGGCGGCCCGCGGACCCTGACGCTGACGCGCCCCGATGACTGGCATCTGCACCTGCGCGACGGGGCCGTGCTGCAAAGCGTGGTCCTGGACTCCGCCCGCCAGTTCGGCCGCGCCATCATCATGCCGAACCTGAAGCCGCCCGTCGTGACCACGGCGGATGCCCTGGCCTACCGGGACCGCATCCTGGCGGCGCTGCGCCAGGCCGGCGTGACCGATGGGGACTTCCAGCCCCTGATGACGCTGTACCTGACCGACAATACGTCGCCCGAGGAAATCCGCCGCGCCCGGCAGTCCGGCCTGGTCCACGGCGTCAAGCTGTACCCCGCCGGGGCCACGACGCATTCGGATGCCGGGGTGACGGATCTGCTGAAGCATTGCCGCGCCGCGCTGGACGCCATGCAGGATTGCGGCATGCCCCTGCTGGTGCATGGCGAGGTCACGGATCCCGAGATCGATCTGTTCGACCGCGAGGCGGTCTTCATCGACCGCGTGATGCGGCCCCTGCGGCAGGCCTATCCCGCCCTGAAGGTCGTCTTCGAGCACCTGACGACGGCCGAGGGCGTGGCCTACGTGCGCGAAGCCTCGGGGCCGGTGGCCGCGACGATCACGGCCCACCATCTGCTGTACAACCGCAACGCCCTGTTCAAGGGCGGGCTGCGTCCGCATTGGTATTGCCTGCCCGTGCTCAAGCGGGAGCGCCACCGCCTGGCGCTGGTCGATGCCGCCACCAGCGGCGACGCCCGGTTTTTCCTGGGCACAGACAGCGCGCCGCATCCGCGGGGGGCGAAGGAACAGGATTGCGGCTGCGCGGGCTGTTATACGGCCCGCCACGCCATGGCCCTGTATGCCACGGCCTTCGAAGCCGCCGGCCGCCTGGACACGCTGGAGGCCTTTGCCAGCCTGAACGGGCCCGCCTTCTACGGCCTGAAGCCCAATGCCGGCGCCCTGACGCTGGAACGCGTATCGGAACAGATCCCGGCGGCCCTGCCGATGGCCGGTGCCGAGGTCGTCCCCCTGGCGGCGGGCGAATCTTTGGCGTGGCGCCTGCGGGCCGATTAGATCAGCGTCGGATCCGCGCGGGTTCCGGATCAGGGCCCGCAGCTTCCTGTTCGGCGAATTCGGGTGGATGCGTCGTTTTGATGCGGAGCGCGGGCTGCGGCGATGTCAATCGCCGCGTTTCTCTTCCAGGGCTGCCCAGCGTTCGAACAAGGCGTCGAGCTGTTCGCCGACCGTCGCCAGCGCCTGCTGGATGCGTTCCGCTTCGTCGGACCCGTCGCGGTACAGATCCGGCGCGGACAAGGCGGCCGCCCATTTCGCCTGCTCGGCTTCCAGGGCGGCGATGCGGTCCGGCAGGCCGTCCAGTTCCTGGGCCTCCCAGGGGGCCAGGCGGTTCTTGCGGGGCCGGGCGGGCTGGCCGGCCGGGGCGGGGGCGTCCACGGAGTCGGGCGCCGCGGCCTTGCCCGATTCCCCCGGCGCCGTCGCCGCGCGGGCCGCGCCGGTCCCGGCCGGCTCGGAGCGCGGGCGCTGGGCTTCCCATTCGGCATAGCCGCCCACGTATTCCTGCCAGTGTCCCTGGCCTTCCGCGGCGATGGTCTGGGTGACGACGTTGTCCAGGAAGCTGCGGTCGTGGCTGACCAGCAGTACGGTGCCCGTGTAATCCTGCAGCAGGCTTTCCAGCAGCTCCAGCGTGTCGATGTCCAGGTCGTTGGTGGGTTCGTCCAGCACCAGCACGTTGTGGGGCTGGGCGAACATGCGGGCCAGGGCCAGGCGGGCGCGTTCGCCCCCCGACAGGCTGGACACCGGGGAATGCGCGCGGGCGGCCGGGAACAGGAAGTCTTCCAGGTAGCTCATGACGTGCTTGCGCTGGCCGCCGATCTCCACCCATTCGCTGCCCGGGCTGATGGTGTCGGCCAGCGTGGCGGATTCGTCCAGGCGGTCGCGCATCTGGTCGAAATAGCCGATGGACAGGTTGGTGCCCAACTTCACCGCGCCCTGGTCCGGCCGCAGCTCGCCCAGCAGGATGCGCAGCAGCGTGGTCTTGCCTGCGCCATTGGGGCCGATCAGGCCGATCCGGTCGCCGCGCAGGATCAGGGTGCTGAAATCGCGGATCAGCGTATGGCCGCCGTATCCGTGCGTGACGTGCTGGAGTTCGGCCACCTGCTTGCCCGACCGCTGACCGTCGGCCAGGGCGAAGCGGACCTGACCCTGCTGGTCGCGGCGTGCGGCGCGTTCGCGGCGCAGGGCCTCCAGGCGCCGCACGCGACCTTCATTGCGGGTGCGGCGGGCCTCGATGCCCTTGCGGATCCAGACCTCTTCCTGGGACAGCAGCTTGTCGAAGCGGGCATTGGCTTGCTGTTCGGCTTCCAGCCATTGGGCCTTGCGGGCCTGCCAGGCGGAAAAGTTGCCCGGGAAGCTGAAGAGCTGGCCGCGATCCAGTTCGACGATGCGGGTGGCGACGGCGTCCAGGAAGCGCCGGTCATGGGTGATCAGCACGATGGTCAGGCGGGATTTGGCCAGCAGGTCTTCCAGCCAGGCGATGCCGGTGAAATCCAGGTGGTTGGTGGGTTCGTCCAGCAGCAGCAGATCGGGTTCCTCGACCAGGGCGCGGGCCAGGGCCACCCGTTTGCGGGTGCCGCCCGACAGGCCGGCGATGAGCAGGTCCGGATCCAGTCCCAGGGTGTCGATCAGGGCCGCCGCCCGGGCGCTGCGCGACCAGTCCTCCGAGGCCAGCATGTCGCCGCTGAGAACCTGCAGGACGGTCTGATCTTCGGGCAGTTCGGGTTCCTGTTCCACGGTGGCGATGCGCAGGCCTTTCTGGCGGCGGATTTCGCCGTCGTCCAGCTGGGTGCGGCCGTCCAGGATGCGCAGCAGGGACGATTTGCCGGCGCCGTTGCGGCCGATCAGTCCGATGCGTTCCCCCGCCAGGAGCGCCAGATCGGCGTGATCGAGCAGGGGGTGGTGGCCGTAGGCCAGCTGGGCCTGGTTCAGGGCGAGAATCGTGTCGGGCATAAGGCGGAACAATGATCGGAAAGGGCAGGGCGGCGGCGGGCCCGGCTGGGCGCCGCCTCGACCGTCCTCTATTGTCGCAGTTTGGCGGCGGCGCTGCCCGGATCGCCCCGTGGCGCGGGCCGGCTTGCCGTACAATGCCGAGGCGGGGCAGATCGGGCAATCGCGGTGTCTAGGCATCGAGGAAGGTCCGGACTCCATCGGGCGCGATAGCGGCTAACGGCCGTCCGGCGACCCCTACGGGGCAAGCCGAGGAACAGGGCCACAGAGACGAGTCTGCCACGCGGGTGCCGCTTTCGGGCGGCACTCCGGTACGGCCACTCCGTACTGCCCGCCGGCCTGGCCGCGCGGGGCGTGGCAGGGTGAAACGCGGCAACCTCTATCGGGAGCAACATCAAATAGGCATGCGCCGGCTTCGTGCCGACAGGGCGGCCCGCCCGAGCATGCGGGTAGATGGCTAGAGCAGTCCAGCAATGGCCTGTCCAGAGGAATGATTGCCCGCCGGGGCGACCCGGCGTACAAAATCCGGCCTATAGATCTGTTCCGCTTTTTCTTTTTGCCTGGCGCGATAGGGGCGTGCCTCGCCTAGGGAATTCGCGCATACGGCCCCCGCGCGGCCTGTGATACCCTGAAGTTACTTTTTGAACCGACGGCCTGTGCAGAAGCACGTGGCAGGTACGCCGGCGGGATTCCCACCCTGGAAATCCAGCAGGAGACATCGGTGACAGATTCGACAGCATCATCCCTGTCGGGGCCTTCCGACGACCAGCAATCCCCATTGCTCGAAGTTCAAGATCTAGCGAAAAGTTTCGGCGGCCTGCGGGCCGTGGACCATTGTTCCTTCCAGGTGCGGCGCGGCACCATCACCGGGCTGATCGGCCCCAATGGCGCGGGCAAGACCACCGTCTTCAATCTCATCACCGGCTTCATCTCGCCCGATTCCGGGCGCATCGTGCTGGATGGCCGGGACATCGGCCACCTGCGCCCCGACCAGATCTTTGCGCGCGGCCTGTGCCGCACCTTCCAGATCCCCCGCGAACACGGCACCATGAGCGTCCTGGAAAACCTGATGCTGGTGCCCGCGGGCCAGTCGGGCGAACACTGGTGGAACGCGATGTTCCGCCCGGGCCAGGTGAGGGCGGAAGAGTCCCGCAACCTGGACAAGGCCCGCGAAGTCCTGGACTACCTGCAGCTGACGCACGTGCAGCATGAATATGCGGCCAATCTGTCGGGCGGCCAGAAGAAGCTGCTGGAAATGGGGCGGATGCTGATGGCCGATCCCCGGATCATCCTGCTCGACGAGCCGGCGGCGGGGGTCAACCGCACCCTCCTGCAAAGCATCATCTCCAACATCCAGGCCCTGGCGCGTGATCGCGGCATTACGTTCCTGCTGATCGAACACGACATGAACATGGTCATGAGCCTCTGCGATCCCGTGATCGTCATGAGCGATGGACGCAAGCTGGCCGAGGGCAACCCTGAATCCGTACGCAGCAATCGGGCCGTGCTGGAGGCCTATCTGGGAGGGCAATATGCCGCTGCTGCAGGTTGACGCCGTCACGGCGGGGTACGGGGACACCGAGATCCTGCGCGGCCTGTCCATCGTGGTCGAGTCCGACGAAGTCGTCTCCATCATCGGGCCCAACGGGGCGGGCAAGTCCACCCTCATGAAGACCATCTTCGGGCTGCTGCATCCCCGCCAGGGGGCGATCAGCTTCGATGGCCACGACATCACCCAGGTGGCTCCCCACCGGATCGTGCGCCTGGGCATGTGCTACGTCCCCCAGGTGGCCAATGTCTTCACCTCGCTGACCGTGGAAGAAAACCTGGAAATGGGGGCGTTCCCGCTGGGCAAGGCGGATCTCGCCGAACACAAGGCCCGCGTCTACGACATGTTCCCGAAACTGCGGCAGCGCCGCCGGCAGCTGGCGGGCAAGATGTCGGGCGGCGAACGGCAGATGGTGGCCATGGGCAGCGCCCTGATGATGAATCCCAAGCTGCTGCTGCTCGACGAGCCCACGGCCGCCCTGTCGCCCAAGCTGGTGGATGAAATCTTCGAGCGCATCGCGCGCATCAACGAAACCGGCATCGGCGTGCTCATGGTCGAGCAGAACGCCCGGCAGTCCCTGAGCATGGCCCATCGCGGCTACGTCCTGGCCAACGGCGAGAACCGCCACGAAGGCACCGGCCGCGATCTGCTCGACGACCCCAATGTCGGGCGTCTCTATCTTGGAGGGTGATCCGATGGCCGATACAGCGCAATCCGCAGCCTCTGAAATTCCGCTGGACGCCCCCGAAGTCGCCGCGGTCGATGCGCGGGACTCGGGCGGCGCGCGCAGCAGCCGCTTTGTCGGCGGCGTGCTGGCGCTGGTGCTGGCCGGCATGTGGGTCGCCGGCTGGCTGTCCGGGACGGATGCCCAGGAAATGCTGTCCCTGACGGCATGGGGGGTGATGCTGGGGGGCATCATCGCCCTGGGGGGTATCGGCCTGACCCTGTGCTACGGGGTGCTGAAGTTTCCCAACTTCGCCCATGGCGAATTCCTGACGCTGGGGGCCTACGTCACCTATGGCGTCGTGCTGACCCTGCCGCAGTCCAACCCGATCTGGCGCTTTTCCTTCGGGTGGGAGCTGCTGGTCGGCATCGCGCTGGCCGCGGTCGTCACCGCCATCGTGGCCATCGTGATCGACCGGCTTCTGTACCGTCCCTTGCGCAAGCACCAGTCGCCGCTGGTGCTGCTGGCCATGGCGTCGCTGGGCATGGAATTCCTGCTGCGCGGCATCGTCTACCTGATCTGGGGCTCGGATTTCCACTTCTATTATTCGGGGCGCTCCAATCCGGCGCTGTCCCTGCCCCTGGGGCTGCGTCTGCAGGCCGACCAGTTGTTCGTCTTCGCCCTGGCCCTGATCCTGGTGGTGCTGCTGTATTGGATGCTGACGCGCACGCGCATCGGCAAGGCCATGCGGGCGACGGCCGACAACCCCGACCTGGCCCAGGTGCGCGGCATCAACACCGAACAGGTCATCGCCTGGACCTGGTCCATCGGAGCGGCGCTGGCCGCCGTCGGGGGCGTCATGTACGGCCTGGCGTCCCAGATGCGTCCGGACATGGGTTTCGTCCTGCTGCTGCCCTTGTTCGCCGCCGTCATCATGGGCGGAATCGGCAGCGCCTGGGGCGCCCTGGTGGGCGCCATCATCATCGGGGTGGCCATGCAGCTGACCTCGGCCTTTCTGAATCCGGCCTACGGGCCGGCGGTCGCGTTCGTTCTGATGGTCCTGGTGCTGCTGATGCGGCCCCAGGGGCTGTTCGCTCAACGCTAGGAAACCTGCGCCATGGATGCTTCGCACCTGCTCAAAGCCTGCTTTCTGCTGGTTCCCGCCTTTCTGCTCGGGTGCCTGCTGTTCGCCCGCTGGCGGTGGCTGGCGCGGTTGCCGGCGGCCATCGCGCTGGGCTGCGTGCTGGCCTTCGGCATCGCGGGCTGGCTGCCGGGCGTGATGGATTACCTGGTGTCGTTCTGCATCATGGCCATCATCTATTCGATCCTGTCGCTGGGCCTGAACGCCCAGTGGGGATACAACGGCCATCTGAACTTCGGCATCGCGGGCTTCTTCGCCGTGGGGGCGTTCACCATGGCGCTGTTCGTCACGCTGCCGCCCTCGGGCGCCATGGCCGCCTATGCGCAGCAGTGGTTCGGCTTGAACGCCCCGTTCCTGGTGGGGGTCGCGGCGGCGGGCATCGTCTCGGGGGCGGTGGGCTATCTGATCGCCCAGCCGATCCTGCATCTGCGCGCGGACTTCCTGGCCATCGCCACCCTGGGCATCGCCGAGATCATCCGGCTCATCTTCCAGAACGAGCGCTGGCTGGCCAACGGGCCCCAGCCGCTGTCGGGCATCACGCAGCCCCTGTCCTGCGTGTTCGACACGGGCGGCTGCGGCTGGCTGCCCGATGCCGTGAGCGGCGCGCTGTCCGCCCTGCAGCCCCGGGATTACAGCTACCTGTACCTGGTCATCGTGACCCTCAGCCTGGCCGTGGTGTATGTCGTCCTGGAGGCCATGGTGCGGTCCCCGTGGGGACGGGCCTTGCGCGCGGTCCGGGACGAAGAAGAATCGGCCGCGATGAACGGCAAGCACGTCAAGGCGCTGCGGGTGCAGTCCTTCGTGCTGGGGGCGGTCGTCATCGGCGTGGCGGGAGCCCTGTATGCGCCCTATATGGTGACCATCGACTACAGCCACTTCAAGCCGCTGTTCGCCACCTTCCTGGTGTGGGTGATGCTCATGCTGGGCGGCAGCGGCAACAATAAAGGCGCGATCCTGGGGGCCTTCGTGATCTGGGCCGTCTGGAGCGGCACGGGATTCGTCACGGATTACCTGCAGGTCTCTTTGCAGGGAGTCGCGCCCGACATCGCCTCCCGGATGTCCTTCCTGCGTTGGGCCTTCGTGGGCCTGCTGCTGGCCCTGATCGTGCTGTTCCGGCCGCAGGGCATCCTGCCCGAAAAGAAACGCGTGTCCCGGTTCCTGCGGGACGTGCCCGAAGACTGACGCCCCGCCCGGACCCGGCCGCCGGCCGGACGGGCGCGCCCGCGGATCCACCGTCGTCCTGTTCATGAAGAAAGGCCGCACCGGAATGCCGGTGCGGCCTTTGCTTGCGCCATGGCGCGTGGATCAGCTGGCCGGAATGTCCTTGGCGGCGACCATCTTGACGGTCTCGATCTTGTCGCCCGAATACTTCCAGATGTTGACGGGCGTGATGACGTCGCCGTTCTTGTCGAAGTCGCAGGGGCCGGCCACCCCGTTGTAGTTGATCTTCTTCCCGGCCTTCAGGGCTTTGAGCATGTCGGTGACGCGGCCCTGGTCGCCGCCGTCGATCATGTCGCCCGGCGGATTGGCGATCTTGCGCAGTTCGTCGCGCAGCACCGTGCCCGTGATCTTCGAGGCGTCCGTGGCGCCGCCGGCCACCGCGGCGGCCATGGCCAGGCCCGCCACCATGCCCGCATCGTAGGAGCAGGTGGTGAACGGCGGGAAGTGATCGTATTTGTACGTGGACAGGTAGGTCTTGGAGAAGTCCTTGTAGGACTGTGTGCTGGTGTCTTCACCGGGGGCCGTGCCGTAGAGGCCATCCATGTTCTTGGCGCCGACTTCCTTGATGATGTCGATGCTGGCGTTGCCGTCGGTGAACTGCCACTTCGTGAAATTGAAGGTGTCGCGGGATTCCTTGCAGATGGCGATGGTGTGCGCCGGGTAGCTTACGATGAGCAGCAGGTCGGGCTTGTCCTTCAGGGCCTGCGACAGCATGGATTTGTAGGTGGGCTGGACTTCCTCGGGGTGGGGAACCTGCGCCAGGACGGTGCCGCCGCGTTTCTTGAAGGCATTGGCGAAGGCGTCGGCCAGGCCCTGCCCGTAGGGGTTGTTGATGTAGATGGTCGAGACGCGCTTGAACTTGTAGTTCGGATCGATTTCGCCATTGACGAACTGCGCCGCCACGACGCCCTGCATGGCGTCCGACGCGCTGGTGCGAAAGAGCAGGTCGGCCTTCGCGTCGGCGGGCAGCACGCTGACCAGCGGAGAGGTGGTGCCGTTGCCGATCTGCAGGACCCCGGAGGGAATGGTGACGGACGTGGCGATGGCCACCGTGACCCCGCTGGACCAGCCGTTGATGATGACCGGCGTGTGCTGGGTGTCGACCATCTGCCGGGCCGCCTGGACGCCGACCGTGGGCAGGGTGGCGCTGTCGGCCGTGACGTGATGGGCGATGATGGGGCCGCCGAAGACTTCCTTGGCCGCCGCGTTGATCTGGTTGACGGCCAGTCCGACCGCGTCGCGATAGTAGGGGCCGAATTCCGCGGCCGAGCCCGTCATGGGCAGGACCTGGCCCAGGTTGATGGCCGGGGGCGTGCCGGCCGCCAGGGCGCGGGCGAAGGGCAGGGTGTTGCTGAGCGCCAGCGAACCGCCGGCGAGCCCCAGTGTGGTCAGGAACTGGCGGCGGGAGGCGGGGTGGGATGGGTGATCCGACATGGGGAGACTCCTTTTGGTTGGCTAGCACGAGACAGGCAAACGCGGAAAAGGCTCGGATGCTTTCGAGTCTGGCGCCTTGGGCGCCGGCACTGCAGCCCGGTGACGAGCATCATTTCATTACATCGACTGGCCGGACCGATGTCAATCAGGGATTGGCGCAGGTTCGAAGGGGCCGCCAGGCCGCCGGTGGAAATCCCTTTGCTGATAAAGGACTTTCAGTTTAGTTTGCAATCCATTGATTTTTCAGCATTTTATTTCCGGCTGAATTGTTAAGAACAGTTGTAAGTGCTTGTTGTCATTGAATAAATTTCGATTTTCTCCTTGACCGGCTTTCAGGTATCCCGTAGAGTGGGGCAAAGTAGATTTTTGTGTCATGAAGTGGGAGAACCTCCTCGTGTTTCAGGGAAGCAGTGCGTTGACCTTGGATGCCAAGGGCCGGATGTCGATTCCGGCCCGGTATCGTGACGCCCTGCAGTCCGACGAACAGGGGTGCCTCACTCTGACGCGCCACCCCGACGGGTGCCTGATGCTGTATCCGCGCTCCACCTGGGAAACCAAACGCGCCCAGATCGCCGCCTTGCCGGCGGTGGCGCGGCCCCTGCAGCGCCTGCTGCTGGGCAGCGCCCAGGACGTCGACATGGACGGCGCGGGCCGCATCCTGGTGGCGCCCGAACTGCGCGACGCCGCCGGCCTGGCGCGCGAAGTCATGTTGCTGGGCCTGGGTTCGCATTTCGAACTGTGGGACCGCGAGCAGTGGGAAGCCCGCAGCCTGCAGGACGTGAGCCAGCTGGATCCGGCCATCCTTGAGCAGATTTCTTTCTGAGTCCCGCCCATGGCGTATTCCCACCGTACCGTTCTGCTGGAACCGGCTATCGACGCATTGTTGAGCCAGGGGTTCGGCCGCGGTCCGGGGGCAGCGCAGGCGCCGGCGCTCGATGGGGTGTATGTCGACGGCACCTTCGGCCGGGGCGGCCATAGCCGCCTGCTGCTGGAACGCCTGGCGCCGCAGGCCCGCCTGCTGGTGTTCGACAAGGACCCCGAAGCCATTGCCGTGGCGCAGGACCTGAGCCGGGAAGATGCCCGCGTCCAGGTCGTGCACGACGGTTTTGCCGCCCTGGCGGAGCATCTCGACCGCCTGGGCATTCCCGCCGTGGATGGCGTCTTGCTGGATCTGGGGGTCTCGTCTCCCCAGATCGACGATGCGGCGCGGGGTTTTTCTTTCATGCACGATGGTCCTCTGGACATGCGCATGGACACGACGCGGGGGCAGACGGCCGCCGACTGGCTGGCCGAGGCCGACCAGGAACAGATCAAGGAGGTCATCGCACATTATGGCGAAGAACGGTTTGCTTTCCAGATTGCAAAGGCGATTGTTGCGGGCCGCCAATCCCGGGCGCTGCGCACCACGGGCGAATTGGCCCAGCTCGTCGCCGGTGTCGTCCGTACGCGCGAAAAGGGTCAACACCCGGCCACAAGGACCTTTCAAGCTATACGGATTCACATCAATGCGGAACTTGCGCAGCTCGCGCACGCCCTCCCGGCCGCTTTGACCCATCTGCGTCCCGGGGGGAGGCTGGCGGTGATCAGCTTCCATTCCCTGGAAGACCGCATGGTCAAGCAGTGCCTGGCGGCCGCCGCCCGGCCCGGCCAGGCGCAAGCCCGCCTGCCCATCCCGGAAAAAGACATGCCCCGGCCCTGGGTGACGCTGCTCGGCCGCGTCCAGGCCGACGACGACGAGGTGCGGGACAACGTGCGCTCGCGCTCGGCCGTGTTGCGGGTCGCGCAACGCACCGATGAACCCTTGTCGCCGGCGCAGGCCGCCGCCCTGGTGCGCCTGCCCGGACAGGGAACGGCCCGGCGCGGCGGGAGGGTCTCCCGATGATCCGGATCACGCTGGTCCTGGCCCTGCTGCTGATGGCGTCCGCCATTTCCCTGGTGACGGTGCGCTTCCAGGCCCGCGAACTGTTCGTGGCCTCCGAACGCCTGAAGTCGCAGGCCCACGAACTGGATACCGAGTGGCGCCGGCTGCAGCTGGAACGGGCCGAACTGGCGCGCAACGCCCGCATCGATTCCCTGGCCCGCACCGAACTGCACCTGATTCCCGTGACGCCGGACCGCACGATCTATCTGCAGGAGCCTGAAAAGGGCCGTGCGGCGGCGGGAGGGCGTCCATGAAGCGCTTCGGGTTCCACGAAAGCCCCGTCCTGTCCACGCGTCCAGCCTTCTGGCGGGCGCGTCTGGTCGTCATCGTGCTGATGCTGGGCTTCGTCGCGCTGGCGGCCAAGGCGCTGAACCTGCAGATCCTGTCCAATGAATTCCTGCAGCGCCAGGGCGAGCGCCGCTACGAGCGCACGCTGGTGCTGCCGGCGTCGCGCGGCAAGATCTTCGATCGCAGCGGGTCGGTGGTGCTGGCTTCCAGCATGGCGGTCCGCGCGATCTGGGTGATCCCGGAGGATTTCCACAAGGCTTCCGACGAACAGGTCGGCGAGCTGGCCCGTCTGCTGAACATGAAAGTGGACGACATCCGCCAGCGCACCCGCGACGAGGACAAGAATTTCGTCTACCTGCAGCGCCAGGTGGCGATGGATGTGGCCGAGAAGGTCCGCCACCTGAAGATCCCCGGGGTGCAGCAGCTGCCGGAAACGCGCCGCTACTATCCGGAAGGCGACGTCATGGCGCACATCGTGGGTTTCACCAACATCGAAGACCGGGGCATCGACGGCATCGAGCTGGCGTTCAACGACCGCCTGTCCGGCCAGCCGGGATCGCGGCGCGTCATCAAGGACCGGCTGGGGCGCGTCGTGGAAGACGTCCAGGCCGTGGTGCCGCCGGTGGATGGACAGAACCTGCAGCTGTCCATCGACGCCGGCATCCAGTTCGACACGTATTCCGCCCTGAAGGCCGCCCTGGAACTGCACAAGGCCCGCGCGGGTGCGGCCATCGTCCTGGATGCCCGCACGGGCGAAGTCCTGTCGATGGTCAATCTGCCGTCCTACGATCCCAACGACACGGCGCAGCGCACCGGGGAGGCCCTGCGCAACCGGGTCGTGACCGACACCTTCGAACCCGGTTCGATCATGAAGCCGTTCACCGCGGCGCTGGCCCTGGACGAAGGCAAGATCACCACGAGCACGCGCTTCGACACCGGCAATGGCCGCTACCGCTACCAGGGCGCCCTGATTTCCGACGTCGGGCATTACGGGGTGCTGGACGTGGGCGGCATCATCCAGCATTCCAGCAATGTGGGCATGACGATGATTTCGGAACGGCTCGATTCGCGGGACATGTGGACGAAATTTTCCGAGCTGGGCTTCGGCCGGGTGCCGCAGACGAATTTCCCGGGCATGGCCTCGGGGCGCTTGCGCCCCTGGCAGCGGTGGCGCCCCATCGAACGCGCCACCATGGCCTATGGCTACGGCCTGTCGGTGTCGCTGATCCAGGTGGCGCATGCCTATACGGCCTTTGCGCGCAACGGCGACATGGTGTCCCTGTCGCTTCTGCGGCGCGAAGGCCAGCCCACCAGCGTCCAGGTGTATTCCCCCCAGGTGGCGCAGCTGATGCGCGGCATGCTGGAAGCCGCCGCCGGTCCGGACGGCGCCCGCAAGGCGCAGGTGCAGGGCTACCGGGTGGCGGGCAAGAGCGGGACGGCCCGCAAGATCGTCAACGGACAGTACAGCAAGACCAAATACCGGGGTTCCTTCGTGGGATTCGCCCCGGCGTCCGACCCCCGCATCGTGGTGGCCGTGTCGATCGATGAACCGAGCGCGGGGGGGTATTATGGCGGCGCCGTGGCCGCACCCGTGTTCTCAGATATTGTTTCCAGTACCCTGCGCCGTCTTGGGGTGCGGCCCGATGCGCCGGTGGATTCCCTGGTGGCTGTGGCGGATCAGGGGGGACGCGCACAATGAATACGATAGACATTCTGACCTGGCTGGACGAGCGGGTCGAGCGCCAGGCCGACCTGTGCCTGGATTCCCGGCAGATCCGCCCGGGCGATGTGTTTTTTGCCTGCCCGGGGATCGCCGCCGACGGCCGCGCCTACATGGATCAGGCGGCGGCGGCCGGCGCGGCGGCGATCGTCTGCGCCGCCGGCGGCCCGCAGACGCCGCCCGGAAAAATTCCCGTCCTGGCCGTGGACGGCCTGAACGCCCTGCTGGGCGAGATCGCCCACCTCTGGTACGGCCGGCCGTCCGACGCCCTGGCCGTGATCGCGGTCACGGGCACCAACGGCAAGACCTCGACCACGCGCTGGCTGGCGGACGCCCTGAATGCCGAGGGCATGCCCTGCGGCACCGTGGGCACCCTGGGGGTGACGCTGGCCGACGGCCGCAACCTGGGCGGCGTGCTGACGACGCCCGACGTGCTGACCCTGCACCGCAGCCTGGCGGCCATCGTGCGGGCGGGCGGGCAGGCGGCCGCGATCGAGGCCTCGTCCATCGGCATCGAGCAGGGGCGCCTGGACGGCGTGCGCATCCAGGTGGCGGGCTTCACCAATCTGACGCGCGACCATCTGGACTATCACGGCACGCTGGAACGCTACAAGCAGGCCAAGTTCGCCCTGTTCGCCCGGGCCGGCCTGCGCAGCGCCGTCATCAATGCCGACGATGCCGCCGGCTTGGAACTGCTGTCCGGCGCAGCGCCGTCCGGGCACCGGGTGGGCTACAGCCTGCAAGGCGGCCGCCCCGCGGCGTTCCGGGCCGAGGACATCCAGCATGGCGCCGACGGCCTGGTCTTCAATCTGGTGACGCCCGACGGCCGCGCCCAGATCCTGACCCACCTGGTGGGCGAACACAATATTTCCAATCTGCTGCTGGTGGCGGGGGTTCTGCGCGAACTGGGCTGGGGCCTGAGCCGCATCGCCCGGGCGCTGGCGGTGCTGCACCCCGTGCCGGGACGCCTGCAGGTGGTCTCGGCCGTGGGCGGCGCCAGCGCCGCCCGGCCGCAACCGCTGGTGGTGGTGGACTACGCCCATACGCCCGATGCGCTGGAGCGCGTGCTGCTGGCCCTGCGCCCGGTGGCGCAGGAGCGCGGCGGACGGCTGCTGTGCGTGTTCGGCTGCGGCGGCGATCGCGATGCCGGCAAGCGTCCGCTGATGGGCGCCGCCGCCGCGCGGCTGGCGGACGCGGTCGTGGTGACGACGGACAATCCGCGCACGGAAGCGCCCGATGCCATCATCGAGGCCATCGTGGCGGGCATGCCCGACCGGCCGACGGTGCAGGCCGACCGGGCCAAGGCCATTCTGGACGCCATCTGGCGGGCGGGCGAGCGCGACGTCGTGCTCCTGGCCGGCAAGGGACACGAGACCTATCAGGAAGTCCAGCACGAGCGCAGCGCCTTCGACGACCGCGAATGGGCACGCTTCGCGCTGAGCTGGCAGCAGGATCCCGCCCTGTCGACGGATACGCGCAGCCTGACGGCCGGCGCGCTGTTCCTGGCCCTGAAAGGGGAACAGTTCGACGGTCATGACTATCTGGACGCCGCCGCGCGGGCGGGCGCCCGGGCCGCCATCGTGGCCCGGCGCGCTCCCCAGGCCGCGCTGCCGCAGATCGTGCTGGGCGACACCCATCAGGCGCTGATGCGCATCGCCACCGTCTGGCGCGGCCTGTTCGAGCTGCCGGTGATCGCCGTGACCGGCAGCAACGGCAAGACCACCACCAAGGAAATGATCAGCGCCATCCTGGCCGCCTGGTGGGGCGAGGAAGGGCGCCTGGCGACCCGGGGCAATTTCAACAATGACATCGGCCTGCCGCTGACGGTCCTGCGCCTGCGCGGCCATCACCGCGCCGCCGTGCTGGAGCTGGGCATGAACCACCCCGGCGAGATCGCCGTGCTGGCGGCCATCGCCCGGCCCACGGTGGCGCTGGTCAACAACGCCCAGCGCGAGCACCAGGAATTCATGAACTCGGTCGACGCGGTGGCGCGCGAAAACGGCGCGGTGCTGCAGGCCCTGCCGCCGCACGGCGTGGCCGTGTTCCCGGCGGACGAGGCTTATGGCGACCTGTGGCAGGAACTGGCGGGCGACCGGTCCGTGCGGCGCTTCGGTTTCTCCGAAACGGCCGCCGTCCACGCTTCGCAGATCCGCGCGGGGACGGACCGCACCGAATTCCGCCTGCACGTGGGGCGCGACGCCGTGGCCGTCACCTTGCATGCGCCGGGCCGGCACAATCTGCGCAATGCCCTGGCCGCCGCCAGCTGCGCCAGCGCGGCCGGCGCGCCGCTCGCGGCCATCGCCGCGGGCCTGGCGGCCTTCGCCCCGGTGGGCGGCCGGATGCGGCCGCAGGCGCTGGCCGACGGCTTCCAGCTCATCGACGATACCTACAACGCCAATCCCGATTCCGTGCGAGCGGCCATCGACGTGCTGGCGGGCCTGGATGGCCGGCGCATTCTGGTGCTGGGCGACATGGCCGAAGTCGGCGATCAGGGGCCTGCCATGCATGCCGAAGTCGGCGCCTATGCCCGGCAGTGCGGCGTGCACGTGCTGCTGACGCTGGGGACGGCTTGCCACGAGGCGGCCCGGGCCTTCGGCGCGGGGGCGCAGGCCTTCGACGCGCTGGACGCCCTGCTGCCGGCGCTGCTGGCCGCTCGGCCGGCGCATATCCTGGTCAAGGGATCGCGCAGCATGCGCATGGAGCGCGTGGTGCAGGCCCTGCAGGCCGAAGGCGCCGTCGGGGAGGGCCATCATGCTGCTTGAACTGGCGCGTTGGCTGTCCGACCACCATTTCCGCGCCTTCGGCGTGGTCGAGTACATCACGTTCCGGGCCCTGCTGGCTTCGGCCACGGCCCTGGCCATCGGCCTGCTGGCCGGGCCCTGGCTGATCCGCCGCCTCACGGCCCTGAAGATCGGCCAGGCGGTGCGCAGCTACGGCCCGCAGACGCACCTGCAGAAGAACGGCACGCCCACCATGGGCGGCGCCCTGATCCTGATCGGCATCGGCATCAGCACCTTGTTGTGGGCCGACTGGACCAACCGCTTCGTCTGGGTGGTGCTGCTGGTCACGTTCGGCTTCGGCTGGATCGGCTGGGCCGACGACTATCGCAAGGTCGTGCATCACGATCCGGAAGGCATGCCGGCCCGCCAGAAGTTCTTCTGGCAGGCGCTGATCGGCGCGGTGGCGGCCGTCTATCTCAGTTTCGCCGTGTCGGTGCCGGCCAACACCGAATTGTGGCCGCTGTTCCGCGACTGGGTGCTGAGCGGCTTTTCCATGCCCCTGTCCGCGCGCGCGGACCTGATCGTGCCGTTCTTCAAGTCCGTCAGCTATCCCCTGGGAGTGTTCGGCTTCGGCGCCCTGACCTGGCTGGTGATCGTGGGCACCAGCAACGCCGTCAACCTGACCGACGGCCTGGACGGTCTGGCCATCATGCCGACGGTGATGATCGGGTCGGCGCTGGGGATCTTCGCCTACGTCGTCGGCCGCGTGGACTACTCCAAATACCTGCTGTTCCCCTACATCCCCGGGGCTTCCGAGCTGATGGTGCTGTGCGCCGCCATCGCGGGGGCCGGGCTGGCGTTCCTGTGGTTCAACACCTATCCCGCCCAGGTCTTCATGGGCGACGTCGGCGCCCTGGCGCTGGGCGGCGCGCTGGGCACCATCGCGGTGATCGTGCGCCAGGAAATCGTGCTCTTCATCATGGGGGGCGTGTTCGTGGTCGAGACCCTGTCCGTGATGCTGCAGGTCAGCTGGTTCAAATACACCAAGAGGCGATACGGAGAAGGAAGGCGGATTTTCCGCATGGCGCCGCTGCACCATCATTTCGAGGTCAGCGGCTGGAAGGAAACCCAGGTGGTGGTGCGTTTCTGGATCATCACCATGATGCTGGTCCTGATCGGGCTGTCGAGTCTGAAACTGCGATGAGCGCCACGTATCAATTCCCCTCCCTGCGCCGCGACGGCCTGACCCTGATCCTGGGGTTGGGGGAAACCGGCGTGGCCGCCGCCCGCTGGTGCGCCGCCCAGGGAGTGCCGCTGCGCGTGCTGGACACCCGCGCCGAGCCGGGCGGGCTGGCCGCCCTGCGCGACGCGGGGATCGCCGCCGATCTGCGTCTGGGGCCGCAGGCCCTGGATGCGGCCGCCCTGGACGACGTGGCGACGCTGGTGCTCAGCCCGGGGCTGAACCCGCACGTCGAGCCGATCGCCGGCCTGCTGGCCGCCGCCCGCGCGCGCGGCATCGACGTCCTGGGAGAAATCGAACTCTTCGCCCGGGCGCTGGCGGATCTGCGGCCGCAGGGCTACGCGCCCGCCGTGCTCGCCGTGACCGGCACGAACGGCAAGACCACCGTCACGTCGCTGACGCGCCATCTGGCGCAGGGCTGCGGGCTGCGGGCGCGCGCCGCGGGCAACATCAGCCCGGCCGCCCTGTCCAGTCTGATGGATGCCTTGCAGGCCGACGAGCTGCCGGACGTCTGGGTCCTGGAACTGTCCAGTTTCCAGCTGGAAGCCACGAGCTCGCTGGCGGCCGATGCCGCCGTGGTGCTGAACGTCACCCAGGACCACCTGGACTGGCATGGCACCATGCAGGCGTATGCCGACGCCAAGGCGCGCCTGCTGGCCATGGCGCGGGTGCGCATCGTCAATCGTTCCGATGCGCGGGTGCGCGCGATGGTCCAGGACCTGGCCGCCCCGGACGTTCGCAGCTTCGGCGCGGACGCGCCCGCGCTGGCCGGCGACCTGGGGCTGCTGATGCAACATGATCTCGCCTGGCTGGCGTCGACGCCGGTCGTCGAGGCGGATCCCGCCGCGCCGCGCCGCAAGGCGCGGCAGGCGGCCGAAACGCCGGCCCGGGCCCAGGGGGTGGCGCAGGCGCTGATGCCCGCCGACGCCCTGCAGATCCGGGGCCGGCACAATGCGCTCAATGCCCTGGCCGCCCTGGCGCTGGGAGACGCTATCGGGCTGGACCGGGCCCGCATGCTGCATGCCCTGCGCGACTACCGGGGCGAGGCGCACCGCACCGAATTCATCCAGACCGTCGCCGGGATCGATTTCGTCGACGACAGCAAGGGCACCAACGTCGGCGCGACCCTGGCCGCCCTGCAGGGCCTGGGCCGTCCGGTGGTGCTGATCGCCGGCGGGCTGGGCAAGGGCCAGGATTTTTCGCCGCTGGCGCCGGCCGTGCGCGCCCA
The DNA here is from genome assembly GCF_937988725.1 of uncultured Castellaniella sp. Classification (GTDB taxonomy): domain Bacteria; phylum Pseudomonadota; class Gammaproteobacteria; order Burkholderiales; family Burkholderiaceae_B; genus Castellaniella. The sequence continues at coordinate 19,333 of NZ_CALKHS010000004.1, forward strand.
TGCGCGCGCCGTGATGCTGATCGGCCAGGACGGCCCCCTCATCGGCCAGGCCCTGGCCGAGTGCGAGGTGCCCCTGGTGCCTTGCGAGACCCTGGAGCAGGCCGTGCGCGAAGGCCTGGAACGGGCCCGGCCGGGCGATGCCGTGCTGTTGTCGCCGGCGTGCGCCAGCATGGACATGTTCCGCAATTACGCCCACCGCAGCGCGTGCTTCGTCGAGGCTGTGCGCGATCTGGCGATGGATCGGGGGGAGGTGGCATGAGCGTGATCGCCGACCTCAGCGCCAGCCTGAACTCCGTGCGGCCCGGGCGCACCACCATGCCGACCGTGGACGTCAGCCTGATCGTCGCGATCAGCGCCCTGGTGCTGTTCGGCCTGCTGATGGTGTATTCCGCGTCGATCGCGCTGGCGGACGGGCCGCGCTACGAGAGCTACGGCCGCTTCTACTTCGTCGGACGCCACGCGGTCTTCATCCTCATCGGCCTGCTGGCCGCCCTGTTCACGGCCAGCGTGCCGATGAAGGTCTGGCAGAAGCTGGCGCTGCCGCTGTTTGCCCTGGCGCTGCTGATGCTGCTGGTCGTGCTGGTGCCGGGCCTGGGCCGCGAAGTCAACGGCGCGCGCCGCTGGCTGCCGCTGGGGCCGCTGAACTTCCAGCCGTCGGAACTGATGAAATTCGCCGTCATCCTGTATGCCGCAGATTACGTGGTGCGCAAGCAGGCGCACCTGCAAGGCTTTCTGCGCGGCTTTCTGCCCATGGCGATGGCCCTGGCGCTGGTCGGCCTGCTGCTGCTGATGGAACCCGATCTGGGGGCCTTCATCGTCATCGGCGCGATCGCCGTCGGGGTGCTGTTCATCGGCGGCATCAATCTGAAATTGTTCAGCACCCTGCTGGCGGCGGTGATGTCCTGCTTCCTGCTGCTGATCTGGCTGTCGCCGTGGCGCCGGGAACGCCTGTTCGTCTACCTGGATCCCTGGAACCCGGACAACGCCTATGGCAGCGCCTATCAGCTGTCCCATTCCCTGATCGCCCTGGGGCGCGGCGAATGGTTCGGGGTGGGCCTGGGCGCCAGCATCGAGAAACTGCACTACCTGCCCGAGGCCCATACCGACTTCATCGTGGCGGTGATCGGCGAGGAACTGGGTTTCGTCGGGGTGATGTGCCTGGTGGCCGTCTTCGTCTTCATCGTCCTGCGCGGCTTTGAAATCGCCCGCAAGGCCATGGTGCTGGACCGCGTGTTCGACGGCCTGGCCGCCCAGGGGGTGGCCTTGTGGATGGGCGTGCAGGCCTTCATCAACGTCGGCGTGTGCCTGGGGCTGCTGCCGACCAAGGGCCTGACCCTGCCGCTGGTCAGCTACGGCGGCTCGGGGATCGTGCTGAACCTGGTGGCGATCGCCCTGCTGCTGCGCGTGGATTACGAGACGCGCTGCATGATGAGGGGGAAACGGCGATGACGCAGCCTGTGATCCTCATCATGGCGGGCGGCACGGGCGGGCACATCATGCCGGGCCTGGCCGTGGCCAAGGCGCTGCGGGCCCTGGGCTGGCAGGTGCTGTGGCTGGGCAATCCCGACCGCATGGAAGGGCGCCTGGTTCCCGAACAGGACATCGAATTGCTGCCCCTGCGCTTCGGCGGGGTGCGCGGCAAGGGCCTTGCGGCCTTGCTGAAGCTGCCGTTCACGCTGGCGGCCGCCTGCCTGAAGGTGCGCCGGATGCTGCGCCAGCGCCGCCCCGACGTGGTGCTGGGCATGGGCGGGTATGCCGCCGTGCCGGGCGGGCTGATGGCCCGCGCCAGCGGAATTCCCCTGGTGATCCATGAACAGAATGCCGTGGCGGGCACCGCCAACCGCATCCTGGCCCGCCTGGCGGCCCGGGTGCTGACCGGCTTTCCGGGCGCCTTGCCCGGGGCCCTGATGGTGGGCAACCCGGTCCGCCAGGATCTGCTGACGCTGGCCCCCGTGGCCCAGCGCTACGCGGCCCGCCAGGGCCCCCTGCGCCTGCTGGTGCTGGGCGGCAGCCTGGGCGCGGCCCGCATCAATGAACTGGTGCCCGAGGCCCTGGCGCGGCTGCCGGCCGAGCGCCGCCCCCTGGTTCATCACCAGGCCGGCGAGCGCCATGCGGACGCCGTGCGCCAGCACTACGAGCGCCTGGGGCTGCAGGCCCAGGTGTCCGCTTTCATCCAGGACATGGCGCAGGCCCTGGCCGAGGCCGATCTGGTGATCTGCCGCGCGGGCGCCATGACGGTCGCCGAGGTCGCGGCCGTGGGGGTGGCGGCGGTCTTCATTCCGCTGCCCCATGCCATCGACGACCATCAGACGGCCAACGCCCGCTACCTGTCCGAATGCGGCGGGGGCTGGCTGATGCCGCAGGCCGAGCTGGACGCGGAGCGCCTGGCCGGCTGGCTGGAGGCCCGCGAACGTCCGGAACTGGCCGCCGTGGCCGTCCACGCCCACGAACATGCAAGCTTGAACGCCACGCAGCTGATTGCCGAAGCCTGCGTCCATACCAAAGAGGAATCGGCATGAAGCACCGGATACGCAACCTTCACTTCGTCGGCATCGGCGGTGCCGGGATGAGCGGCATCGCCGAGGTCCTGCTGAACCTGGGCTATGCCATCAGCGGATCCGACGTGCAGGAAACCGCCGTCACCCGGCGCCTGGCTGCCCTGGGGGCGCGGATCTCCATCGGCCATGCGGCCGAGCACATCCAGGGGGCCGGCGCCATCGTCACGTCCACGGCCATCCATGCCGACAACCCGGAAGTCCTGGCCGCCCGCGCCGCGCACATCCCCGTGGTGCCCCGCGCCCTGATGCTGGCCGAACTGATGCGCCTGAAGCGCGGCATCGCCGTGGCCGGCACCCACGGCAAGACCACGACCACCAGTCTGGTCGCCAGCGTGCTGGCGGCCGGCGGCCTGGACCCGACCTTCGTGATCGGCGGGCGGCTGAACGCCGCCGACGCGAATGCCCGGCTGGGCCAGGGCGAATACATCGTCGTCGAAGCCGACGAGTCCGATGCGTCCTTCCTGAACCTGCTGCCGGTGATGGCCATCGTCACCAACATCGACCTGGATCACATGGACACCTACGGACATGACGTGGCGCGGCTGAAAAGCGCTTTCGTCGAGTTCACCCAGCGCCTGCCGTTCTACGGCAGCGCGGTGCTGTGCCTGGACGATTCCAATGTGCGCGAGATCATTCCCTTCGTGTCGCGCCCCATCACCACCTACGGCATCGACATGCCGGCCCAGGTGCGGGCGCACGACCTGCGCGCCGAGGGCACCACGATGGCCTTCACCGTGGAGCGCCAGAGCCTGCAGGGCGCCCTGCCGCCGCTGGCGGTGCGCCTGAACCTGCCGGGCCGGCACAACGTGCTCAACGCCTTGGCGACGATCGCCGTGGCGACCGAGCTGGGCGTGCCCGACGAGGCCATCGTCGAATCCCTGGAGCAGTTCCGGGGCGTGGGGCGGCGCTTCACGCAGATCGGCAGCTTCCCCGTGTCGGCGCGCAACGGCGGCGGCTCCTACGCCGTCATCGACGATTACGGCCACCACCCGGTGGAAATGGCGGCCACCCTGGCCGCCGCCCGGGGCGCCTGGCCGGACCGCCGGGTGGTGCTGGCGTTCCAGCCGCACCGCTATACCCGCACGCGCGACTGCTTCGAGGATTTCGTGCGCGTCCTCAGTTCGGCCGACGCGGTCCTGCTGACCGAGGTCTATCCGGCCGGCGAGGCGCCGCTGATCGCCGCCGATGGCCGGGCGCTCGCCCGGGGGCTGCGCGTGGCGGGCAAGGTCGAGCCGGTCTTTGTGGAAGAGGTGGCCGACATGGCGGGCGCCATCCAGGATTTCGCCCGCGACGGCGACGTGGTGATCATCATGGGGGCCGGCTCCATCAGCCGGGTCCCCGCGCAATTGGGGAGTCCGCAATGAGCCAGGCATTCGGCCGCGTCGGCGTGCTGTATGGCGGGATGTCCGCCGAACGGGAAGTCTCCCTGATGTCGGGGGCGGGCGTGTGCGCCGCCCTGCGCGAGGCCGGCGTGGACGCCCATCTGTTCGACACCGGGCGCCAGAGCCTGGCCGAACTGGCGGCCGCCGGTTTCGACCGCGTCTTCATCGCCCTGCACGGCCGCTTCGGCGAAGACGGCACCATCCAGGGCGCGCTGGAACTGCTGGGCATTCCCTACACCGGCAGCGGGCTGCTGGCGTCCAGCCTGGCGATGGACAAGATCGCCACCAAGCGCCTGTGGCTGCAGCACGGCCTGCCGACGCCGCGTTTCGCCGTGCTGGACTGCCGGGCCGACCCGGCGGCCCTGGCCGGGGAACTGGGCCTGCCGCTGATCGTCAAGCCGCCGCATGAAGGATCCACGCTGGGCGTGACCCGCGTGCAGTCGGCCGGGCAGCTGCCCCAGGCCCTGGAGCTGGCCTGCCGGCACGACGAACAGGCGCTGGCCGAGCAGTTCATCCAGGGCCGCGAGCTGACCGTGCCGGTGCTGGGCTGCGGCGACGACGCCCGGGCCCTGCCGATCATCGAGATCATCGCCCCCGAGGGCAATTACGACTACGAACACAAGTACGTCTCCAACGACACCCGTTACGTCTGCCCCGCCGATCTGCCCGAGGCCCTGAGCCGGCAGATCCAGGACCTGTCGGTGCAGGCCTATCGGGTGCTCGGCTGCGAGGGCTGGGGCCGGGCGGATCTGATGCTGGATGCGCAGAACCGGCCCTGGCTGCTGGAAATGAATACGTCCCCCGGCATGACCAGCCATTCGCTGGTGCCGATGGGGGCCAAGGCGCTGGGCATGAGCTACACCCAGCTGTGCATCGAGATTCTGGCGACGGCGCGCTGCAAAGTGCGCCGCCCCGCCGGCCACTGAGGAGCCCCACGTGTTCGCGGACGCCCGGCTGACCAATCTGATTGCCAACCTGCTGGCTTTGCTGGCGGTGTTGGCCATGGTCGCGGGCGCCCTGGCCTGGGTGGTCCGGCGTCCTTACTTCTCGATCCAGCAGATCCAGCTGGCCCCGATGGCCGGCGCCAGCCTGCAGTACGTCAGCCCTTCCAGCCTGCAGACGGCGCTGGCCGGCCAGGTGCGGGGCAACTTCTTCCTGCTGGACCTGGATCAGGTGCGCCACCGCATCGAAACCGTGCCCTGGGTGCGGCATGCGGCGATCCGCCGGGTCTGGCCGTCCACCCTGCTGGTGCGCATCGAGGAACAGCAGCCCCTGGCGCTCTGGAATGAAAACCAGATGATCAATACCTGGGGCGAGGCCTTCACCGCCAACCCCGGCGAATTGCCGGACGACCTGCACCTGCCGCAATTGAACGGGCCCGGCAATTCCGAACGCCTGGTCGTGCAGCGCTACGCCGAGATCGCCCGCTGGTTCGCGCCCCTGGGCCTGAGCGTGCGCGAAGCCACGCTGTCGCCCCGCTATGCCTGGGAAGTGTCCCTGTCCGACGGCGTGCGGCTGACGCTGGGCCGCGACCCGGCCGCCGACGTGGCCGACCCGCACGGCCGCTCCGGGGCCTTGCCCTTCGCCGCCCGCATTGAACGTTTTGTCCAGGCCTGGCCTGCGCTGTCCCAGCGCCTGGGCAACCGAATGATCGCCAGCGCCGATCTGCGTTATCCGAACGGATTCGCCATCACGCTGGCCCCTGAAACTTCTGCCTCTTCCCGATCGCCCAAACCATGACCCGTGACATCAAAGACCTGATCGTTGCACTCGACATCGGCACCAGCAAAGTGGTGGCCGTCGTGGCCGAGATCCTGCCCGACGGCGGCTTCGAGGTGCTCGGCCTGGGCCAGCACGAGTCCGAAGGGATGCGCAAGGGCGTCGTCGTCAACATCGAGTCCACCGTGAACTCCATCCAGCGGGCGCTGGAAGAAGCGGAGTTGATGGCCGACTGCAAGATCCGCGAGGTCTACACCGGCATCGCCGGCAGCCACATCACCAGCTTCAATTCCAGCGGCATGGTGGCCGTCAAGGACAAGGAAGTGACCGCCACCGACGTGGCCCGCGTGATCGAGACGGCCAAGGCCGTCAACATCCCCACGGACCAGCAGGTGCTGCACGTGCTGACCCAGGAATTCATCGTCGATGCGCAGGAAGATATCCGCGAGCCCATCGGCATGAGCGGCATGCGCCTGGAAGTCCGCGTGCACATCGTCACGGGGGCGGTCAGCGCCGCCCAGAACATCGTCAAGTGCGTGCGCCGCTGCGGCCTGGAAGTCCAGGACCTGATCCTGCAGCCGCTGGCCTCCAGCCTGTCGTGCCTGACGGCGGACGAAAAGGAACTGGGCGTGGTGCTGGTGGACATCGGCGGCGGCACCACCGACATCGCCATCTATACCGGCGGCGCGATCCGCCACACCTCGGTCATCCCCATCGCGGGCGACCAGGTCACCAGCGACATCGCGGCCATGCTGCGCACGCCCACGCCGGATGCCGAGGAGATCAAGCTGCGCTACGGCGTGGCCAAGCAGATCCTGGTCGATGCCGACGAAATGATCGAGGTGCCGGGGCTGGGGGATCGCCCCAACCGCAGCGTCAAGCGCCAGGCGCTGGGCGCGGTGATCGAGCCGCGCATGGAGGAATTGTTCGGATTCGTGCAGCAGGTGGTGCGCGAGTCCGGTTACGAAGAACTGCTGTCGTCCGGGGTCGTGCTGACCGGCGGGACGGCGCTCATGCCGGGCATGGTCGAACTGGCCGAGGACGTGTTCCTCAAGCCGGTCCGGGTGGCCGTGCCCATGTATGAAGGCAGTCTGGCCGACGTGATGCGCAATCCGCGCTTTGCGACGGTGATGGGTTTGCTGACCGAGGCCCGCATGCAGCGGGCGCGCGGTCGCAAAGTGGCGCAACAGAAGGGAGCGGTCAAGTCCATTCTGACGCGCATGAAGGAATGGTTCATGAACTGACCCGTCTTTAGAGACGGGCAGCCATGGATCATCAGGGGATTGTTCTGTTTTTCCGTATGTGAGGGAGTCAACCATGATGAATTTTGAAATGCTGGATACCAGCAGAAACGGGACGGTGATCAAGGTGGTCGGCGTCGGCGGGGCGGGCGGCAATGCCGTGGCCCACATGATCCATTCGGGGGTCCAGGGCGTGGAGTTCATCTGCGCCAACACGGATTCCCAGGCCTTGCTGGCCAGCGAGGCCCCGGTGCAGATCCGCCTGGGCCGCTCCGGCCTGGGCGCGGGCGCCAAGCCCGATCAGGGGCGCGCGGCCGCCGAGACGGCCCGCGAGGAAATCCGCTCGGCCCTGAGCGGCGCGCACATGGTGTTCATCACCGCCGGCATGGGCGGCGGCACCGGCACGGGCGCGGGTCCGGTGGTGGCGGAAGTCGCCAAGGAACTGGGCATCCTGACGGTGGGCGTCGTGACCAAGCCGTTCGTGTTCGAAGGCAACAAGCGCATGCGCCTGGCCGAGGAAGGCATCCGCGAACTGTCCCGTCACGTGCATTCGCTGGTCGTGGTGCTGAACGAAAACCTGTACGAGCTGATGGACGAGGACGCCACCCAGGAAGACTGCTTCCAGGCGGCTGACGACGTGCTGCACAACGCCTGCGCCGGGATCGCCGAGATCATCAACGTCGAAGGCAATGTCAACGTCGACTTCGAGGACGTCAAGACGATCATGGGCGAGCAGGGGCAGGCCATGATGGGCACGTCCATGGCGGGCGGCCCCGATCGCGCGCGGATCGCGGCCGAGCAGGCGATCGCCTGCCCGCTGCTGGAAGGCGTCGATCTGCACGGCGCGCGCGGCATCCTGGTGAACATCACCGCCAGCCGCTCGCTGAAGATGCGCGAAACCCGCGAGATCATGGACACCATCCGCAGCTATGCCTCGGAAGACGCCACTGTGATCTTCGGCACGGCCTATGACGAGACCATGGGCGAGAACCTGCGCGTGACCGTGGTCGCCACCGGCCTGGGCGCCTCCGTGACGGCTTCCAAACCGACTCTGGTGCCTCACCCGGTCGAAGCGCAGCGCACCGGCACCGACAATCAGCCGATCCACATGGGTCATGATTTCTCGGGGACGGACGTTCCTTCGGTCATCCGCAATCCGCGTTCCAACGCCTCGGCCCAGGTCCGGGCCCTGGAGGGCGCCGGCATGGATCATTTCGACATTCCGGCATTCCTGCGTAAGCAGGCTGACTGATCGCCGACCGATCGACAGGCCTGTATTACCTCACATCGCGGCTGCTGTCATGCCGGTCGCGGCGCCTGGCGCATTCGCCCCTTCCCCTGGGGGCGGGTGCGCCTTCGCATGTCGGACACGCTTGCACACTTTGTTTTCACAATTAACGTCGTGGAAAACCCCTAGAACCGTTACAATGCTGGAATTAGCCATGCCTGCCCCGTTCGCGGTCGCAGGGCGGCTGCCAGACACGAACGCTCATGCTCTTACAGCGCACCCTCAAACAGTCGATCTCCACCAAAGGCGTTGGCCTGCATTCCGGCCGCCGTGTGGAAATCACGCTGCGCCCCGCCGAGCCCAATACCGGGATCGTGTTTCATCGCGTCGATCTGCCCGAAATCGTCGACCTGCCCGCCCGCGCCGATGCCGTGGGCGACACGCGCATGGCTTCGGTGCTGCAGCAGGGCTCGGTGCGCGTCTCCACCGTCGAACACCTGATGTCCGCCCTGGCGGGGCTGGGCGTCGACAATCTGCACATCGACCTGGATGCCGAAGAAGTGCCCATCATGGATGGCAGCGCCGGCACCTTCGTCTATCTGCTGCGCAGCGCCGGCCTGCAGGAACAGCCTGCCGCCAAGCATTTCATCCGGGTCCTCAAGCCCGTGGAAATCCGCGAGGGCGAAGGCCCGGCCGCCAAATGGGCGCGGCTGGAACCCTACGACGGCTTCGCGCTGTCGTTCTCCATCGATTTCCGTCATCCGGCCATCGACTCCACGGCCAGCCGGGCCGAGGTCGATTTCGCCCGCGACTCCTACGTCAAGACCATCGCCCGGGCGCGCACCTTCGGCTTCGCCAGCGAAGTCGAAGCCCTGCGGTCCATGGGCCTGGCCCGGGGCGGCAGCCTGGACAACGCCATCGTCATGGACGAATACCGCGTGCTCAATGCCGATGGCCTGCGCTACGACGACGAATTCGTCAAACACAAGATCCTCGATGCCATCGGGGATCTGTATCTGGCTGGCAAGCCCCTGGTGGCTCGCTACGTGGCCTGCAAATCGGGCCATGGCCTGAACAATCAGCTGGTGCGGGCTTTGCTTGCCCAGCAGGATTGCTGGGAGCTCGTCAGCTACGATTCGCCGGAAACCGCGCCGGCGGCCTATACCCGCGACTGGCAGTTCGCCTGAACTCCGGATCAGCGGCGGTGATGCCGCAGCAGTTTTGCAATGGCGTCGGCCAAAGGGCTGGGGGCCAGCTGCTGCCGCAGGTCCTCGAACGACTGCAAGGCCTGTTCATTCAGGGGCTGGGTTTCCCTGAGGGGCTTTCGTGTCTCGTCAAGGCCCGGGGCGGCGTCGATCCGCACGACAATCGTATCGACCGGCCAGCCGGCTTCCCTCAGCTTGCGGGCGGCGTCGTCGGTCAGCTGGCGCAGGCGGGCGGCGTGCGCCGGGCCGGGAACCATGATCGTGATCTGGTGTCCATCCATACGGGCCACCCGGATGCGGCGGCCCAGCGCGGGCGGCAGAATGCGGGCCAGCGCCGCCTGCAGGGCCAGCAGTTCGTGCGCCGTGCGCAGCAGGCGCGAACCCTGGGGGTGGTGGCTCAGCCAGTTCAGGGCCGGTATCCCGGACGAGCGGCTGCGGTGGTGCGAGGCCGATGACATGAAGGAATGAATGGATGAAAAGATGGATCAGAATACCAGGGCCGGAGGCGGGCAAGCCGTCTGGACATTCTAGCGTGCGGCTGGCGAAGGCCAGCGCGCTGGCGCTGGCCCTGGCGCTGGCCGCCTGGGGCGGCGCGCAATGGCAGTCCTGGCAGACGCGCGGGCTGGACGCCGACCAGCGCCAGGCGCTGGATGCCCGGCTGCAGCAGGAATCCGCCACCTTGCAGGGCAATCTTGCCGGGCTGGCCGGCAAGGTCGGCGAACTGCAGGGCCGGGTGCTGGCCATGGAAGCCGTGCGCAGCCGGATCGCCACGGCGGCCGGCCTGAACTACAGCGCGCCGGAATTGGCGCCGGCCGATCGCATGACGGCGGACGGGCGGCCGCAGGCCGATGCCTCGCAGGTTCTGGACGACATTCCCGAACAGGACGCGGCGCTGCCCTCGATCGGCTCGGCCGAACAGCTGGGGCGCCACATCGATGCCCTGGGCCAGCGCCTGGAGAACCAGGAAGACGCCTATGCCCTGGTGGACGCCGCCCTGTCGAAGCAGGCCGGTTTCCAGGCCAGCCTGCCGACCCTGTCGCCCGTCGACTACCCGGCGCTCAGCTCTTCCTTCGGCTGGCGGCGCAATCCGGTCAGCGGCCGCAACACCATGCACGAAGGCCTGGATTTCGTGGCGCCCCGGGGGGCGCCGATCCGGGCCGCATCGGGGGGGCTGGTGGTGCGGGCCGGCACCCAGCACGGCTACGGCAAGATGGTCGAGATCGATCACGGCAATGGCCTGCGCACGCGCTATGCGCATGCCTCCAGCCTGCTGGTCAAGGCGGGCGACATCGTGCGGCAGGGCGACCTGATCGCCCGGGTCGGCAGCACCGGCCGGTCGACGGGCTCGCATCTGCACTTCGAGATCCGCATGGCCGATTACCCGCTGGATCCGATGCTGTTCATCCAGCCCCGCAGGCAGCCCCTGGAGGCTTCCGCCCCCACGCGCCTGGCGGCCACCGAAGGCGCGGTCAAAGCGGGTGGCCCCCAGCTGCGTTAAACTGCATCGTTTACCTGCGGTCACTGTTCAGTGACCGTACCTGACAATCTTCCGGTTGCCGGTCCCGCCCGACGCAGGACCGGCCCGCAGCGACGACATACTATGGTTTCTCTGCTCAAAAAAATCATTGGCAGCCGTAATGACCGGCTGCTGAAGCAGTACCGCAAGCAGGTCGCACAGATCAATGCGCTCGAACCTTCCATGCAGGCGCTGTCCGACGACGAGCTGAAGGCCAAGACCGCCGAATTCCGCCAGCGCATCGCCGACGGGAAATCCCTGAATTCCCTGCTGCCGGAAGCCTTCGCCGTGGTGCGCGAATCCAGCAAGCGGGTCTTCGGCATGCGCCACTTCGACGTGCAGATGCTGGGCGCCATCGCGCTGCATAACGGCAAGATCGCCGAAATGCGCACCGGCGAGGGCAAGACCCTGATGGCCACCCTGGCGGTCTACCTGAACGCGCTGCCGGGGCGCGGCGTGCACGTGGTGACGGTCAACGACTACCTGGCCCGGCGCGACGCCGAGTGGATGGGACGCCTGTACAGCTTCCTGGGCATGACGACCGGGGTCGTGGTGCCGCAGCAGGAAAACGAGGAAAAGCGCGCCGCCTACCAGGCCGACATCACCTACGGCACGAACAACGAATACGGTTTCGATTATCTGCGCGACAACATGGAATTCCGTCCGGAAGACCGCCGTCAGCGCAGCCTGGCCTATGCCATCGTGGACGAGGTCGACTCCATCCTGATCGACGAGGCCCGCACGCCTTTGATCATTTCCGGCCAGGCGGAGGACAACACCGAACTCTACGTGCGCATGAACGCGGTGCCGCCGCTGCTCACGCGCATGGTGGAAGAACCCAAGCCGCACGAACCCGAGCCCGAAGGCGATTTCTGGGTTGACGAAAAGGCCCAGCAGGTCCACCTGTCCGAAGCGGGGCAGATCAAGGCCGAACAGATCATGTCCCAGCAGGGCATCCTGCCGGAAGGCGAATCCCTGTACGATCCGCGCCATATTTCCCTGATGCACCACCTGCTGGTGGCGCTGCGGGCGCACAATCTGTTCCACCGCGACCAGCAGTACGTGGTGCAGGACGGCGAGGTCGTGATCGTGGACGAGTTCACCGGCCGCCTGATGGCCGGGCGCCGCTGGTCCGACGGCCTGCATCAGGCGGTCGAGGCCAAGGAAGGCGTGCGCATCCAGAACGAAAATCAGACGCTGGCCTCGATCACGTTCCAGAATTATTTCCGCATGTACGACAAGCTGTCGGGCATGACCGGCACGGCCGATACGGAAGCCTACGAATTCCAGGAGATCTACGGCCTGGAAACGGTCATCATCCCGACCAACCGGCCGATGGCCCGCCAGGACCAGAACGACCAGGTCTTCAAGACGGATGCGGAAAAATACCAGGCGATCCTGGCGGACATCATCGATTGCCACAAGCGCGGCCAGCCGGTGCTGGTGGGCACCACCAGCATCGAAAATTCCGAACTGCTGTCCAATGCCCTGAAAAAGGACGGTCTGCCGCATGACGTGCTGAACGCCAAGCAGCACGCCCGCGAGGCCGAGATCGTGGCCGAGGCCGGCAAGCCGGGCCACATCACGATCGCCACCAACATGGCGGGCCGCGGGACCGACATCGTGCTGGGCGGCAGCGTGGACAAGCAGGTGGATCTGGTGCGCGCCGATCCCGACCTCGGTCCGGAAGAAAAAGATGCGCGCATCGCCGCCATCCGCGCCGAATGGGCGCCCGCCAACGAGGCCGTGAAGGCCGCCGGGGGCCTGCGCATTATCGGCACGGAACGCCACGAGTCGCGCCGCATCGACAATCAGCTGCGCGGCCGCGCGGGCCGCCAGGGCGATCCGGGCTCGTCGCGCTTCTACCTGTCGCTGGACGATTCCCTGATGCGCATTTTCGCGGGCGACCGGGTCCGCGCCATCATGGACCGCCTGCGCCTGCCGGAAGGCGAGCCCATCGAAGCCCGCATGGTGTCGCGCTCGATCGAATCCGCGCAGCGCAAGGTCGAGGGCCGCAACTTCGACATCCGCAAGCAATTGCTGGAATACGATGACGTGGCCAACGATCAGCGCAAGGTGCTGTACGGTCAGCGCAACGAGGTGCTGGAATCGGCTTCGGTGGCCGACACGATCGCCAATCTGCGCGATGCCGAGATCACGGCCGTCTTCCGCCGCTACATTCCAGAGGAAACGATGGAAGAGCAGTGGGACGTCCCGGGCCTGCAGACGACGCTGGAATCGGACTGGGCGATGCCGATGCCGCTGGCGGACATGCTGGAAAAGGAACCCAATCTGACGGACGATGATCTGCTGGAACGGGTTCTGGCCGAGGCCAAGCGCCTGTACGACGAAAAGGTCGCGCTGGTGGGGGCCGAGGGCTGGGGGCCGTTCGAGCGTTCCGTGCTGCTGCAGGCGCTGGACAGCAACTGGCGTTCGCACCTGGCGTCGCTGGATCATCTGCGCCAGGGGATTCATCTGCGCGGCTATGCGCAGGTCGACCCGAAGCAGGCCTACAAGCGCGAGGCATTCACGCTGTTCTCGGACATGCTGGACCGGATCCGCAACGAGACGATCCGGGTGCTGATGACGGTGCGCATCCAGTCGGCTGAACAGGTGGAGGTCGAGGAACCCGCTTCTCCGGCGCTGGAAAACGTGCGCTATCACCATGCGGATTACGACGCGGCGCTGCGCGGGGACGATCCGGGTCTGGATCAGGCTCCCGGCGCTTCCGGCGGAGTTCCGGCGGGGGCGGTGCCCCGGGTGGGGCGCAATGATCCTTGTCCATGCGGCAGCGGGAAGAAGTACAAGCACTGCCACGGGAAGCTGGCGTAGTGCTCAGGAAGGCCGGGATTTGATCCCGGCCTTTTTTCTTGCAAGCGGCGCTTCTCTGATTGGGTGTTTCTCAGTCGGGTCTGGGTGGTGTTTCTGCGGACGTCTCCGGTAGGGCTTGAAGGGTCCTTACCTAGACCTCGGCAGCGTCCCGGGGTGGTTCCGGGGGCTGGTCGTCCGGTTCCGGCCGCGCCGGAACTTCCCGGCCGCCAGGCCATTTCCGGGGCGCTCGCCAAACTCGCGGGGTGGTCAGTCCCCCGGACTGACCACAAGCGTCCCGCTCAAACAGTGGCTCGCTTGCCTCCCCTCCAATGGCCTTCTGGCCGGCGGACTCCAACAGCCCCCGGAACCACCCCGGGACGCCGCCTGCCGATGTTTGGGCTGCTACAAAAGAAAAATTACAGCAGAAACACCGTCGCCAGCCCCAGGAACAGGAAGAAGCCCAGCGAATCAGTCGCGAAGGTCAGCAGCACCGACGACCCCATGGCGGGGTCCTTGCCGAAGCGGTCGCGCAGCAGCGGGATCATGACGCCCAGGGTGGCGCCGATCAGCATATTGCCCACCATCGCCGCCATCATCACGCCGGCGATCGCGTAGGAATCCGAAATCATCCAGGCGAACGTCGCGGCGACCAGGCTGCCGCAGGCGCCCACCATGAACGTCACCTGAAGTTCGCGTTTCACCAGCGGCCAGATGTTGGCGCCCGTCACGCGGCCGGTCGCCATGGCGCGGATGATCATGGTCATCGTCTGGTTGCCCGAATTGCCGCCGATCCCGGCGACGATGGACATCAGGAAGGCCAGGATCACGATGTGGCTGACCGTGTCCTCGAAGCGCGAGGCGACCAGCGAGGCGATCGAGGCCGTGCACAGATTGACCAGCAGCCAGGGCGCGCGGTTGCGCAGCGCCGACAGGACGGGGGCGAAGATGTCCTCTTCCTGCAGGCCGGCGCGGGACAGTTCCTGTTCCTGGGAGTCTTCCTGCAGCACGTCCACGACCTCGTCGATGGTGACGCGGCCGATCAGGCGGCCCTGTTCGTCCACCACGGGGGCGGACACCAGGTCGTAGCGTTCGAAGGCGCTGGCGGCGTCGGCGTCCGAATCCATGGGATTCAGGCTGAGCACGTCGGGTTCCATGACGGCGTTGACCAGAGTCTCGGGTTCGCTGAGCAGCAGGCGCGACAGAGACAGGGTGCCGCGCAGCTGGTCGGCGCGGTCCACGACGAAGATCTGGTCGGTGTGGTCGGGCAGTTCGTGCAGGCGGCGCAGGTAGCGCAGCACCACTTCCAGGGTGATGTCCTCGCGCACCCGCACCATGTCGAAGTCCATGATGGCGCCGACGGTGTCTTCCGGGTAGCCCATGGCGGCGATCAGCTGGGCGCGTTCGGCGTCGGTCAGGCCTTTCTGGACTTCGGCGATGACGTCGGGGGGCAGATCGGGCGCCAGGTCCGCGATCTCGTCGGCGTCCATGTTGCCGGTGGCCGCGATCAGGTCCTCGTGGTCCATGGACTCGATCAGCGATTCGCGGACCCAGTCCTCGACTTCCAGCAGCACGTCGGCGTCGTATTCCTGGCTGACCAGCTGCCAGACGACCTGGCGCTGCGTGACCGGCAGCGATTCCAGGATGAAGGCGATGTCGGCCGGGTGCAGGACGTTGATGATGTGCCGGATCTCGTCCTCGTGCTGGCGCTGCAGCATGCCTTCCAGCAGGTTCGAGCCGTCCTCGTCTTCCGTGTCGTGCTGGCGCTGGGCGAGCGCGTCCACCACTTCCTGGCGCTTCAGGATGGACTGCAGTTCCTGCAGGGCCAGCTGGGCGTCTTCCGGATCCAGGCGGCGGGGGATCACGACGGGAGTTGCGGGCTCGAGCACCGGCTGATCGGCCATGGCGTCCTCAGATCGGCGGCAGGGGGCGGCTGTGGCGCTGTTCGTCGGTGGCCACGTAGGTCAGGGTGGCCTCGGTGACTTTGACGACTTCGGCTTCCAGGCGCTGGCGTTCGGCGTAGACCTCGACCGACACCGTGACCGAGGTGCGGCCCGTGTGGGTGATGGTCGCGTAGAAGCTGAGCAGATCGCCGACGAACACCGGCTGTTTGAAGGTGAAGGCGTTCACGGCCACGGTGGCCACGCGCCCCGCGGCGCGGCGGGTGGCCGGGATGGACCCGGCGATATCGACCTGGGACATGATCCAGCCGCCGAAGACGTCGCCGTGGATGTTGGCGTCGGCCGGCATGGGCATGACGCGCAGCACGGCGGGGTAATTGTGCGGGGGCAGAGTAGTTGACATGGCGTCCTCGACAGGTGGGCGGCGCGGGCGGCCGACCCTGATACCGGGCGTATTTTACGGCAAGCGCATGGGGAAAGTCCGACGCGCCCAGGCTTGTCCCGGCATCGTTTCGCGGGGCTGCCCGGGGGGCTGCGAGGCTTATGCGGCGGACAGGTAGCGCTGCGCGAGCAGGACCCAGTAGGCGGCGCCCAGCGGGATCAGCTCGTCGTTGAAGTCGTAGCTGCCGTTGTGCAGCGTGCAGGGGCCCAGGCCGTGGCCTGAGCCGCGGTGATCGCCGTCGCCGTTGCCGATCCAGATGTAGCACCCCGGACGGGCCTGCAGCATGAAGGCGAAATCTTCGGCGCCCATGGAAGGGCGCACGGCGGCGCGCACGTGATCGGCGCCCACCAGCTCGTTCAGCACCTGGGTGCAGAGGGCCGTTTCCGCCGGGTGGTTGACGGTGGCGGGGTATTCGCGGCTGAAGTGGAAATCGGCCGTGCAGCGCAGGGCCGCGGCCAGGTGCTGCGTGAGGTCGCGCATGCGCGATTCGATCAGGTCCAGCACCGGCGTGGATAGCGTCCGGACCGTGCCGCGCAGCACCGCCTGATCGGGGATGACGTTGTCGGCCGATCCGGCGTGGATCTGGGTGACGCTGATGACGCCGGCGTCCAGGGGGTCCTGGTCGCGGGTCAGGATGGTCTGGAAGGCCAGGGTCAGCTGGGCGGCGGCCACGACCGGGTCCACGCCCAGATGCGGCATGGCGCCGTGGGCGCCGCGCCCCTGCAGCGTGATCTGGAAGCGATTGCTGGAGGCCATGATGGGGCCTTCGGTCAGGCCGAAGGTGCCGACCGGTAGCCCAGGCCAGTTGTGCATGCCGAAGACGGCGTCCATGGGGAACTGGTCGAACAGGCCGTCTTCGATCATCCGCCGGGCGCCGCCCCCGCCTTCTTCGGCGGGCTGGAAGATCACCTGCACCGTGCCGGGGAAATCGCGGTGTTGCGCCAGGTAGCGGGCGGCCGCCAGCAGCATGGTGGTGTGGCCGTCATGGCCGCAGGCGTGCATGACGCCGGGGTTGCGGCTGGCGTGGGGAAACGTATTGGCCTCGGGCATGGGCAGCGCGTCCATGTCGGCCCGCAGGCCGATGGACCGGCCCGCCCGCGCGCCGGCGATGCGGCCCACGACCCCGGTTTCCCCCAGGCCTCGCTGGGTCTCGATGCCCCAGGATTCCAGCAGGCGGGCCACCGTATCGGCCGTGCGGACTTCCTGGAAGGCCAGTTCGGGCCAGGCGTGAATGGACCGTCGGATGTCGGTCATGTCGGGCAGCCAGCTGCCCAGAGTGTCGAGGATCGCTTGTTTCATAGATGTCGGGTGATGAGTGCATCCAGGGCCAGGGCGATGTGCGGGTTGGCGGCGATGACGTAGCCGCCCTGGGGCCAGGGGTCCTGGCGGCGCAGGTCTTCGCAGACGCCGCCGGCGGCCCGGACCAGGGCGGTGCCCGCCGCGACGTCCCAGGGAGCCAGGCCCATTTCCCAGTAGCCATCGTAGCGCCCGCAGGCCGTCCAGGCCAGATCCAGCGATGCCGCCCCCATCCGGCGCACGCCGCGCGTCTGGTGCATGGCGTCCAGGAAGCCGGGCATGTATTGCGGTTCGAAGGAAAAATCCCGGAAGGGGAAGCCGGTGGCCAGCACGGACTGGTCCAGCGATTCCGTGTCGGAGCACTGGATGCGCCGGCCGTTGAGCCAGGCCCCGATGCCGTGCAGGGAGGAAAACAGTTCCTGGCGGTTGGGATCGTAGACGACGCCGATCAGGGGCGTATCCTGCGGCAGGGGCGTCTGGCCGTCGGGTTTGCAGCCCATGTGCCCGATCAGGGCGATGGACACCGCATAATGCGGGATGCCGCTGAGAAAGTTGGTGGTGCCGTCCAGGGGGTCGATGCACCAGGTGGCCTGGCTGCCCGGCTCGCCGCCGGATTCTTCGGCGATGATGCCGACGTCCGGGGTGCGTTCCTGCAGGATGGCGATGATGGCCTGTTCGGCCTCGCGATCGGCCTGGGACACCAGGTCGTTGCGCTGCTTGGTGTCGATGGTCAGTTCGCCGCGGTGCAGGGCATGGGTTTGTAAAATGGCTGCCGCTGCATGCGCGGCCGTGACGGCGGCGTCCAGATAGTCGGCCGACAGGAGATGCGGTGTCAACATGTCAGTATCGTTCCTGTGCTGCGCCCATGAGACCGCCAGCCGGCCTGCGTGGCGTGTTTCATTGTACGTGAGCATCCAGAGAGTGTCCCGCCATGTCCGGCCCTTATGAAAGACTGATCCCCGCCCGGTGGAGCGAAACAGCGCAGGGCGTCCCGCGCAGCGAGCGCTATGGCGACGCCTACCATGGCCATGCGGGCGCGGTGGCCCAGGCCCGCCACGTCTTCCTGCGGGGCAATGGCCTGCCGCGGCGCTGGCAGGGGCGGGACGCCTTCACGATCTGCGAGACCGGCTTCGGCCTGGGGCAGAATTTCCTGACGGCCTGGCAGGCCTGGCGCGACGATCCGCAGCGCAGCGCCCGGCTGCATTATCTGGCCTTCGAGGCCCACCCCTTCGCCGTGCCGGACCTGCGCCGCGCCTGGGACCGACTGCCCGGCGACATGCAGCCGCTGGCCGACGAACTGGCGGCCTGCTGGCCGGCCCTGCTGCCGGGGCTGCATCGCCTGGACCTGGCGGGCGGGCGCGTGAGCCTGACGCTGCATTTTGGGGACATCGGGCGCACCGCCCGCCAGGCCCAGGCCACGGTCGATGCCTTCTTCCTGGACGGTTTCGCGCCTCGGGTGAATCCCGAGATGTGGACGCCCACGGTCTTCGGGCAGTTGCGGCGCCTGGCCCGGGCCGGGGCGACGGCGGCCAGCTGGTGTTCTGCCGGCCAGGTGCGGCGCGACCTGCGCGATGCCGGGTTTCTCGTGCGCAAGGTCCCGGGGCTGGCGGGCAAGCATGAAACGACGGTGGCCGTGCTGCGCCCCAATCTGGGGGCGCCGGCGTCCTTGCCGCGCCGCCAGGCCGTCGCCGTCATCGGCGCGGGCCTGGCGGGGGCGGGGGTGGCCCAGGCCCTGGCCTTGCGGGGGCATGAGGTGCAGGTCTGGGATCCGTTCTGCGCGCTGGACGTGGATGCGGAAATCCGGCGGCGGGGCGCCGCCGCCCTGGTGCCCGCCCTGAGTCCGGATGACGACACGCGCTCCCGCCTCAGCCGAGCGGGCCTGGAGCGCGCCTGGGCGCGGTGGCGGGCGCTGGACGGGGACGCACGGCCCGATCCCTGCGGGGCCCTGGTCTGCGCGCAGACGGAAGACCAGGCCGGGGCGCAACGGCGGGCCTTGTCGCGGTTGCAGTTTCCCGGGACCTGGGTGCGCTGGCTGGATGCGGCCGAGGCCGGCCGCCAGGCGGGCGTGCCCCTGAAGCACGGCGGCTTGTGGTTCCCCCATGCCTTGCGCGCCTGCCCCGGCGCGCTGATTGCGGCCCTGCTGTCGCAGTCCGGCGTCGCGCGCCATGCCGCGCGGGTGGGGCGCCTGCAGGCCGCGCCCGGGGGCGGCTGGGCGCTGCTGGCCGACGACGGCGCCGTGCTGGGGCGAGCGGACCAGGTCGTGCTGGCCAATGCCCGGGATGCCGGGCCGCTGCTGGCGGCCTGCGCCCCGCTGTCCGGCTGGCCGGTGCTGTCGGGGGTGACGCCGCTGGCCGGGCAGGTCAGCCTCTATCCAGCGGCGCCGTCCGATTCGGGGATGCCGTCGTGCGTCCTGTCGGGCGACGGCTATTGCCTGCCTCCCCGCCACGGCTGGGCCGTGGCGGGCAGCACCTATCGGCCGGGCAGCGTCGACAGCGTGGCGGATGCGGACGGGCATCGCGAGATCCTGGCGCGGATCGGCGCCTGGCTGCCAGCCGGGGTCCCGCCCTGGCTGGGGCGCGAAGCCCCGCTGGGCTGGGCGGGCTGGCGGGCGGCAACGCGCGACCACCTGCCCATCATCGATGCCGTGCCGGGATTGCCCGGCGTCTGGCTGGCGTGCGCTTACGGGTCCCGGGGACTGAGCTGGTCGGCGCTGGCCGGCGACCTGATCGCGGCCCGGCTGGACCAGGAGCCCTGGCCCATCGAACGTGAACTGCAGCACCGGATTCGCGTGCGCTGAGGCCGGCCGGACGGTGTTGCGCAGGCAAAACTGCCCGGAAATCGGGCGCGGCCGGCATTTTTGAGGCCGGCACCGCAGACGGATTTTATTTTATGGCGCAAATCCGTCAGAATAATGTCTTTTACAAGACTCATGTGGGCGCATCGCCCAGAGGATCACGCTGTGTCGCCCACCATCGAATTGGCGGACCAACTGTTCGAGACTGGCCCGGTCACCACGACGTCGTCCTGCGTCGAATGGGCCTACCGTTCTGATGAATGGTGCTTGCGCATCGAAGCCCACGCGCCCGGCGTCTTTCGCCTGCGCTGCGGCCCGCGCGCCTGGCTGGAACCCGGGAAACCGACGGCCCGCGCTCAGCGCCAGGCCGATATGCTGCTGGCTCGCCACGAGGCCGTCGGCGAATTCGACTGCCAGTCTCCCGAACCCGGGGTCTGGCGCCTGACGCAGGGGGATGCCTGCCTGCGGATCGGCGGTTCCGAACCCTCTCTTCAGCTGCTGCGCCAGGACCTGCGCGTGGCGCATGCCCGGGTGTCTTTCCAGCCCGCCGCGGAAGACGACGGCGCGCGCCTCTGGTCGATCGACTGGTCCCTGGGCGACACCGAAGGCCTGTTCGGCCTGGGCGAAACCCAGGGCGATCCCGACCGGCGCGGCAGCCTGCTGGTGTCGGATCGGCTCGCCGACCGGTGCCTGCCACTGGCCTGGACGCCGGGCGGCTGGGGGGTGGCGGCCAATACGCTGGACCGTGTCGAACACGATATGCGCACGCCCGGCAGCTACCGGATGCAGGTGCGCGGGGCGGGGCTGGACATCTTCCTGTTCGTCGGCGAGCCGTCCGAAATTCTCAATCAATATACGGCCCTGACCGGGCGCGCCGGCCAGCCGAATCTCTGGCCCATGGGCGTCTGGCTGGACCAGGCCGCCGGGCAGACGCCCGACGACAGCCTGCAGCAGATCCGCAGCCTGCGTTCGCAAGGCCTGGCGCTGGACGTCCTGCGGCTGGCCGACCCCGCCATCGTCGGCTTCCAGGCGGACAAGCCGGTCTTCGAATGGTCCGACCGCGTGCCCGACTGGCGCGCCCTGGCCGCGGCCGCCGGATCCCTGGACATCCACCTGGCCGGCAGCGCCATCCCGGGCGTCCTGCGGGGCACCGCCCTGTTCGAGGAATGGGAAGACCGGGGCTGGCTGCTGTGCGACGAAAATGGGGCGGCCTGGGTATGTCCCGGCACGCCGGCCTCGGGCGGCCGGCCTTTCGGGCTGCTGGACCTGACGCACAAGGACGCCGCCCGGCTCTGGACCGAACGCCATCAGCAGGCGCTGGAAGACGGCCTGGATGCACCCGTCTGCCAGGCGCAGTTCGACTTCCCGGCGGATGTCGAGGCCCGGGGCGGCGAAACGGGCGCCGTGCTGCGCACCGCCTATCCGCACCTGGCGCGGCGCGCCCTGTTCGACGCCGTGGCCGGGCCGCGCACGCCTCAGGAAGGCGTCATGCTCAGCCGCGACCTGTTTCCGGGCGTGCAGCGGTTCGCCTGGCAGCAGGGCCCGGACGTGGACAATACCTGGGAAGGCTATGCGCGCACCCTGCGCGCCGCGCTGTCGGTCGGCAACAGCGGGGTGGCCGTGCAGACTCACGGGCTGGGCAGCGCATCGCATGCGGTCGGGGACATGTCTCCGGAACTCTATCTGCGCTGGCTGGCGATGTGCGTGTTTTCCGCCAATTTCAGCTTCCAGGGCCTGCCCGGCCTGATGCCGGACGCATTCGACGCGGACACCCGCGCCGTCGTCAAACATTGGCTGCAGTGGCGCTATCGCCTGCTGCCGTACGTGGCCGGCATCATCGACGACGCCGTGCGCACCGGCCTGCCGGTGCAGCGGTCCATGGTGCAGGCCTATCCGGACGATCCGGATGCGCATGCCTGGGATACCCAGTATCTGCTGGGGCCGGCGCTGCTGGTCGCGCCCGTCATGCAGCCGGGGGGAACGACCGAGGTCTACCTGCCCAAGGGCGATGCCTGGTGGGACCTGAGCACGGGCTGGCGCTACGAAGGCGGCACCCGCTGGAGCCTGAGCGCCGGGCTGGATGCCCTGCCGGTGTTCGGCCGGGAAGGGCATATGCTGTGCCTGGGGCCGGCGGCCCAGCACACCGGCGAGATCAATTCCGCCCGCATCCTGGAAGAAGTCTGGATGTTCGGCATGCCGGAACACAATCCGGTCGTCATGCGCAACAAGATCCGCGTGATGCAGATGCAGGGGTCCAGCTACATCAAGGGGCTGGAAGGCCTGAAGATCCTGCCGTCCGAAGGGCTGGAGGTCAAGCGGCGCGGGGCGGAAGTGCGGATCTCACGGGCGCGATGATTCGGTGACCGGCACTTCGACGCGCAGGGCGGGGTTGAATGCCGGGTTCTCGTTGATCCCGTCGCGGCAGTAGCCCCGGGGGTTGCACAGGACCCGCGTGCCGCGCACGACGTAATCGAAGCTGTCGTGCGTATGGCCGTGCACCCACAGGCAGGCGCGGCCCATCAGCCCCGTGCAGTCGGACACGAAGCCCGCGCTGATCAGGGAATCCTCGAAGCGCGGGTGGACGCTGCGCAGGCTGGGCGCGTGGTGCGTGATGACGACGGTCGGCCCGTCGAAAGGTTCGTCCAGCATCGTGTCCAGCCAGTCGTATTGCTGCCGGAACAGGGCCGCCGCATCCTGCGGCGTGAAGCGCGAGCCGTCGCCGTTGCGGATGACCTGGAAGTCCCGCATGAATTGCCCGGTCTGTTCCATGGCATGGTCGCGCTGGTCGGTGCCGAACAGTTCGAAATCCGTCCACAGCGTGGCCCCCAGGAATCGCACCCCGTTGATGACCGCGGCCCCCTGGTCCAGCAGTTCGATGCCGTACCGGGATGCGGTCTGCGCCAGCTGTTCCCGTATTCCCGGGATGTCCCCGCCATAGAATTCGTGGTTGCCCGGCACGTACAGCACCGGCCGCGGGATCCGCGCCGCCCATTCCATGGCCGCCTGCGGGCGGGCGATGTCGCCCGCCAGGATGGTCACGTCGGCCTGGAGGTCGGGCAGGGCCAGGCCCTGCATGCTGAGGTGCAGGTCGGATACGATGTGCAGCCGCAGCGCTGCGAGATCATGGGACTCTGACATGAAGATCGGTCCTTTTTAGGCCGCTTGACGGGCTTTTCATATGATGTCAAAATTTAATGCTTCGTTGGGTCGTTAGCTCAGTCGGTAGAGCACCGGACTTTTAATCCGTTGGTCGCGCGTTCGAGCCGCGCACGACCCACCAACTCCCTCCTTGAATTCGTGCATCGCCGCGCATTCATCATTGCGCCGAACGGGCCGCCCGGCCCGCGATTGATTCGGTCGTTCCCGCGCTCTACTTTCCGCAAGCCCGCTTGAAGCAGCAAGCAGTGCTCATGGACATTCTGCGTCCAGAATCAAGGCGTGTGAATATGGATTTCCCCGCATTCCGATCGGGGAATTCCCGGGGCGACGAAGGCGGCTTCGGGCCGCCGCCCTGTCCGTCGGGCCGCTTGTCGTGTATTTCTGCGCGGCCCGCCGGGCGGGCGTCTCGCCCGGTCAGCAGCTGCCGATGCCGTCAGCGGCCGATGCCGTGGCCGTATACCAGCCGGCCGCCCAGCCAGCCGCCGATCGCCAGCGCGGCGAAGCCGAGCGCGTCGAGCGCCAGCATCAGGGTGTCCGGGGGCAGCGGCCGCAGGTGATCCTGGCCGATCAGCAGCCGGGCGGTGAAGAGCGCGAAGGCGCTCAGCATGATGCCCATGTGCCAGTAGGTATCCCGCAGCGCGGGCCCGTCGGGGACCCGGGCCAGCTCCATGAGTCCGGCCGTCATGGCGGCCAGCGCCATGAGACAGCCGACCGCCAGCAGCCCGGCGGACCATTGCCAGGCGTGTTCGCCGAACCACAGGCCGGCGAAGTCGCTCAGGGTGGCGAGCGACCAGCAGGCGATGGGGAAGTGCACCAGCGCCGGATGAAGGGGATGGCGCATGGCGTTACAGGACGATGCTCAGCAGGGTCAGAAAGCCGATGACGGCCAGCGCCGCGTGCAGGATCACGACCGCCTTGGGCGGCAGGCGCTTGCGCAGGTGGAAGGACGCCAGGAAGAACCCGCCCAGCGCGGCGATCAGGAGCAGGATGAAGCCGATCAGCACCTGCTGGACGGCATTGCCCTGCACCAGCATGGTGATCAGCAGGATCAGGCCGACGGCGCCCAGCAGCGCGTGCAGCACGGACAGGGCCCAGGGCGCGAACTTGTCGCGCAGGACATGGGCGGCAAGAATCAGGCCGCCCACGGCGGCGATGGCAAAGACCAGTAGGGTTGCGGTCAGCATTTGAGTATTCTCCTGATGGAATCGTGGCCGGGTGCGACGTGTGTTCCTCCGGCCTCGACCAATAGATGCGGGATCGCCCGCATCCGTTTCATGTCGGCCGCCCGCTATCGCCATCCAAGGGGGCGCCTTGTAGAATCGGGATGCGCCGGCATGCAGCCGGAGAGGATTCCATGGCACTGAAAGATCATTTGTGCGGGCCGCGCCTGGGCGGCGCGGCGCGCGGCCGCCCCCGGAGCCGCCGATGAAGCGGCGCGGCGCGGTCCTGCTGTGCGTCTGGTGCCTGCTGATGGCGCTGACGGCGGTCGCCGTGGCGTTCTGGCAGTGGCAGCTTCTGAGACAGCGCTTCGAACAGGAAAACATGGTCCTGCTGCGGCAGGCCTCCCAGCTCGTGGGCCAGCATGATGCGCACCTGACGGCCTTGTCCGCCGTCGCGCTGGCGCCGGACGATCCGGGCCACCGCCTGTTCCTGGAGGTCGCCCAGACCGTGCATCGCTATTACCCGCGGATCCTGGAGATCTGGCTGGTCCCCCTGTCCGATCCCGCCGCGACGATCGGCATCGGGCCGCCGGACCGGGCGGCCTGGACGGCCGTGCGCCGGGCCGCCCTGGCCACGGTGGACCAGCAACTGGCGCTGCTGCCCTATCCCGGGCGGCCCGGCAGCTATCTGCTGGTCAAGCGCAGCCCCAATTCCCCGGATGCCCGGTACGGGCTGGCCCTGGGCATCAACATGGCGGAACTGATCCAGGACGGCGACGGCTACTGGGAACAGGATCAGGCTTCGAAACGCCTGATGCTGCCCGGCGAAGACGCGGTGGGCGGCCCGGAAGGCGGCTGGCTGAGCCTGCATTTCGCCCAGCCGCTGAGCAGCGGCTCGCAGCCGCTCGTCCTGGACACGGCGCTGCGGATACAGCCCGCCGCCTTGCTGGATCCCGCGGTCCTGGCCCTGGCGGCCTTGCTGGTCAGCATGATCTATGGCGCGATCGTGCTGATCCGGCAGAGCCATGCCCGCACGCGGGCCGCGCTCGAGCAGGTCCGGGTCAGCGCCCTGGATTCACGGCTGGCCCATGCGCACCGGGTCAATGCCATGGGCGAAATGGCCAGCGGCCTGGCGCACGAACTGACGCAGCCGCTGACTTCGATCCTGGCGCTTGCGCAGGCCAGCCGCAGGCTGGTGGCGCAGGGCGATGCGTCCCGGGCGACGCAGGCGCTGGACGACGTGGTGGTCCAGGCCAAGCGGGGCGCCGCCCTGCTCGAACGCTTCCGCCACTGGTCGCGCCCCCAGAACCAGCCGCCCGCCGTGGTGGACGTGCGCCGCGTGCTGGATCATGTCCATACCCTGCTGGCGTCGGAGCTGGCCTCGCGGGGAGTGCAGTTGCGGATCCAGGCGCCCGACATCCCCGTCGGCATTCGCGCCGATGCGGTCCAGATGGAACAGGTGGTCTTCAACCTGCTGCGCAATTCGCTGGATGCCGTCGGCGTCCCGGACGGCGAGCCCAGGATCGACGTGACGCTGTCCCGGGTGGGCGACCGGGTCACCCTGCTGATCCGGGACAACGGGCCGGGCGTGCCGGAGGGCTTGCGGGCGCAGCTGTTCTCGCCCTTCGTCACGGGCCGCGAGGGCGGCACCGGCCTGGGCCTGGCCCTGTGCCGGCGCCTGGTCGAAGGGGTGGACGGCGAGATCACGCTGGTCGATGAAGGAGCCGCCGCCGGGGCCTGTTTCCGCGTCGAGTGGCCCGCCTGCCCGTTTCCGAGGCGCGCCAAGGGAGATGAAGATGGCTCATCCCGTCTATCTGGTGGATGATGACGACGCCGTGCGCCAGGCGCTGATGCTGCTGCTGTCCACGGTCGGCATCGAAGCGCAGGGCTTCGCGGATCCGCAGCGTTTCCTGGCGCAGCGCGGGCGCCTGGCGCCCGGCTGCCTGGTGCTGGATATCCGCATGCCGCAGGTGTCCGGGCTGAAGCTGCAGCAGCAACTGGTCGACGATGGCCTGGACTGGCCGGTGATCATCATGTCCGGCCATGGCGACATCGAGGCCTGCAGGAAGGCCTTTCGCCAGGGCGCCGTCGACTACCTGTCCAAGCCGATCGATGAGCAGGATCTGATCGACGCCATCCAGAAGGCGCAGGACATCCTGACGGCGCGCCTGCGCCGCCAGGCCGAACTGTCGGAACTGCGGGCGCTGCTGCAGGCGCTGACGCCGCGCGAACGGCAGATCCTGGACCGTGTCGCGGCCGGCTATACCAGCCGCGAGATCGCCGACGGACTGGGCGTGTCCGCGCGCACCGTGGAAAGTCATCGCGCGGCGATCGGCGCCAAGCTGGGCACGACCTCGCAAGTCGAAATGACGCGCCTCTGGCTGGAAGGGCAGGGCCTGCTGCCCGCCGCGGAGCCCCGGCGGGACGCCTGAGCGACGCCCGGTTCCGGCGCGAATCTCCGTAGATCTACGGAGATTCGCGCCAGGCCTACGAATTTCGCCGGAGCAGCGGCGGTTCTAATATCTCTCCCACTACTTCACCCCCTGGAGAAATCACATGATCCGTTCGTTGGCCATCGCTGCCGCCCTGCTGTCCCCGTTCGCCGTGTCCGCCAAGGACCTGCCGACGCAACCCTACCTGCCCATGGACCTGGCGGTCAAGGCCGCCGACGTCGCGGTCAAGACCTGCGCCGCCAAGGGCTTCAACGTCAGCGCCGTCGTGGTCGGCCGCGACGGTTCGACCCAGGTCGTGCTGAAGGCCGATCGTTCGGGCCCGCACACGGTCAGCAGCGCCACGGGCAAGGCCTTCACCTCGGCCGCCATGGGTCGCGACACGGCGGGTCTGGCCGACTTCATCGCCTCCAAGCCGGCCAACGAAGGCCTGCGCGACATGGATCCCCGCATGGTGATCCAGGCCGGCGGCCTGCCCGTCAAGTTCGAGAAGGCCCTGGTGGCCGGCATCGGCGTCGGCGGCGCTCCCTCGGGCGATATCGATGCCGCCTGCGCGACCGAAGGTCTGAAGGCCATCGGCGCCACGCTGTAATTCTGATCCGGATATCCGGATTTTCAGCCGGCCCGGCCAGCTTCTTCAGAGGCTGGCCGGGCTTTGCGCGTCCGGCCGGCCTTCCGGATTGCGCGTTTCCGCCCGGATGACGATGGCCAGCCCGGCCAGCAGGGCCGCCAGGCCGGCGTAGGCCGGGGCGCCGGGCCGTTCGCCCACCACCAGAATGGCCAGCAGGAAGGCGGTGACGGGCTCCATCAACGCCAGCGACACGCCGCTGGCCGCGCTGATGTGGCGCAGGCCCGTGGTGAACAGCAGGTAGGCGACGCCCGTGGCGGCCACCCCCAGGAAGCCGACCACCAGCCAGCCCGAGGCGGTGATCTGCAGCGGTCCGGCCTGCAGCCCGGCGGCCGGCAGCGCCAGGATCGCGCCTATCGAGAACACGCCCAGCGTCGTGACGGCGGGCGTCGACCGGTGGACCAGCTGCTTGTTGAGCAGCGCGTACAGGGCGTAGCTCAGGCCGGAGGCCAGGCATAGGGCGATGCCCAGCGGATCCGCCTGGACGTCGCCGCCACGGCCGAACACCAGCAGCACGCCGCCGCCCACGGCCAGCAGCGTGCCCAGCCACCAGCCCAGGCCCGGGCGCGCGCCCGACAGGATCTGCAGCAGCCCCGCCCAGATGGGGCCGCTGCCCAGCGCCAGCGCCGTGCCGACCGCCACGCCGGTGATCTTGACCCCCGCGAAGAACGTCAGGTTGTAGGCCGCCATGCAGGCGCCTGCCCAGATCGCCTGTTTCCAGGACAGGTCGGACAGTTCACGGCCCAGCCGGGCGGGCCCCAGATGCCAGCCGGCATAGGCCAGGAAGAAGAGCGACGCCACCAGCAGGCGCAGGGCTCCGACCCAGTAGGGGGACAGCGCCGCGTCCGAGAAGCTCTGGGCGGTTCCCGTGGTGCCCCAGAAGACGCCGGCCCCCAGCACCAGCAGGGCGCCGCGCAAGGGCGTGCCGGGAATCGTGGAAGGGGATGGCGATGTCGTGTGTGCGTTCATGAGGCCATGATGGCAGCCCGCCGGCCGGGAAACTGTCGAGAAACGCGCGAGGATGGGGGGCGAGGAATGCCGCGGACTTGTCGGCGCCGGCCGGGGCGCCGCGCCGGAGCCGGGAAAATCAGCGACGAGGCCGGCGCAGGTCCCTGGCCGTGGCGCCGAGGTCGCGCCGCAGGGCGTAGGCCAGGGCGCTGGCGGAGCCGTAGCCGACCCGCGCGGCGCTTGCCTCCAGGGTCACCCCCCGGGCCAGCAGGCGGCCGGCCTGCCGCAGCCGCAACGCGCGCAGGTAGTCGCCGGGCGTGGTGCCGGTCAGTTCCAGCAGGCGTGCGTGAAAGCGCTGCGCGCTGAGATGAAAGAGCGCGGCCATGCGGGCGGTGTTCCAGGATTCGTCCAGCGTCGCGGACAGGGCGGCGTCCAGGCGGGCCAGATCCAGCCCCCGGCGCGAGGGCAGCACGGCCGGCAGGCCCAGCAGCAGGGCGAGCTGCCGGCCGGGGTCGCCGCGCTCGTCCAGGGCGCGGCAGGCCGGGGTGAGCGCGAAGCGGCGCAGCCGCGCCAGGCCGGCCGATTCGGGCGCGTCGATGACCAGGATGCGGGTGCCGGGCTGCGCCTGGTAGGCATGCCGCGCCCCGGCCGGAATGATCATGCCGCAGGACGGGTCCGTGAAGGCGGCATGCCCGTCGACGTCCAGTTCCATGCGCCCGGCGCGCGGCACCATGATCTGCGCGTGCTCGTGCACGTGGACATGGGCTTGCCCGTCGTAGCGGCGTAATGAACTGACCGGTTGGGTGAGCGGCATGATGGTTGCGCGGGTTCCAGGGCGGGGGCCTGGCATGGCTTGTAGCTTACTATTCATTTCTCCGATCGTCCCCGGTCGCCTTCTTCTCTCGTTGAAATCATGCTGGCATTGGTCATTTTCGCGGTCACCCTGGTCCTGGTGGTCTGGCAGCCTCGCGGCCTGGGCATCGGCTGGATCGCCCTGGGCGGCGCGCTGGTCGCGCTGCTGTCGGGCGTCGTGCAGTGGGCGGACGTCGCGACGGTCTGGGACATCGTCTGGGATGCCACCTTCACCTTCGTCGCGCTGATCGTCATTTCCCTGATCCTGGACGAGGCGGGCTTCTTTTCCTGGGCGGCGCTGCACGTCGCCCGCTGGGGCGCGGGGCGCGGGCCCCGGCTGTTCGCCCTGATCGTCGTCCTGGGGGCGGTGATCGCCGCCTTTTTCGCCAACGACGGCGCCGCCCTGCTGCTGACGCCCATCGTCATCGCCATCCTGGCCCGGTTGCGCTTCGCGCCGAGCGCCACGCTGGCGTTCATCATCGCCACCGGCTTCGTCGCCGACACCACCAGCCTGCCCCTGATCATCTCCAACCTGGTCAACATCGTCAGCGCCAATTACTTCGGCGTGGGATTCGGGCGGTATGCGCTCGTCATGACGCCGGTGAATCTGGTGTCGCTGGCCGCGACGCTGGGGGTCCTGTGGCTGGCGTTCCGGCGCCAGGCGCCGGCGTCCTACCGGGTGGATGAACTGGAGTCCCCGCGGTCCGCCATCCGCGACGCCCTGATCTTCCGGACCGCGCCGCCCCTGCTGGCGGTCCTGCTGCTGGCGTATTTCATCGCCGCGCCCTTCGGCATTCCCGTCTCGTTCGTGACCGGCACGGCCGCCTTGTCGCTGATGGCCATCGCCGGCCGGTGGTGGCGGGCCGGCGATGGCGCCGTGGTGTCGGTGACGACGGCCCTGCGCAACGCCCCCTGGCAGATCGTGCTGTTTTCCATCGGCATGTACCTGGTGGTCTACGGGCTGGGCAAGGCCGGCCTGACCGACGGCGGCGCCCGCGCGCTCGTCTGGCTCTCGCGGCAGGGGGATTTCGTCGCCACGGTGGGCACCGGATTCCTGTCGGCCGCCGTGGCGTCCGTGATGAACAATCTGCCGTCCACCCTGCTGGGGGCGCTGGCCATCGGCCAGGCGCACGTGCCTCCCCACACCCGGGAACTGATGATCTACGCCAACGTCATCGGCAATGATCTGGGACCGAAGTTCACCCCGATCGGCAGCCTGGCCACCCTGTTGTGGCTGCATGTGCTGGCGGGCAAGGGCTACGGAATCGGCTGGGGGCAATACATGAAGATCGGCATCCTGATCACGCCGCCCGTCCTGCTGGCGACGCTGGCGGCCCTGTACGGATGGCTGTTCCTGCTCCACGCCGCGGCCTGAACCCGGCGCGCGCAGTGTGAAGAGGGACGGCGGGCCTTCAGGGGTCGATCAGTTCGGTCGTCGGCTCGTCGGCCCAGCGCTCCTTGAACGTCAGGATGTCCGGCAGGCAGCGCTCGAAGGCCTCGACGAGCGCGGGCTCGAAATGGCGGCCGCTTTGCTGGCGGATGTAGGCCATGGCCTCGTCCACGGGCCAGGCGGGCTTGTAGGGGCGGATGCTGGTCAGGGCGTCGAATACGTCCACCAGGGCCACGATGCGGGCCGCCTGGGGAATGGCGAGGCCGGCCAGGCCGTGGGGATAGCCGCTGCCGTCCCACTTTTCATGGTGGTGCAGGGCGATGCTGGCCGCCAGCCGCAGCAGGCCCGACGGATGGTCGCCGATGATGCGGGCTCCGATGACGGGGTGCTGGCGCATGATGGCCCATTCGGCCTCGTCCAGTTTGCCGGGCTTGAGCAGCACGCCGTCCGGGATGCCGATCTTGCCGACGTCGTGCATGGGGGCGGCGTGCAGCAGTTCGTCGGCGGCCTCGTCGCTGTAGCCGATCTCGCGAGCCAGGCGCCAGGCGTAATGGCTGATGCGCACGATGTGCAGGCCGGTTTCGTTGTCCCGGTATTCGGCGGCCGCGCCCAGGCAGCGGATGATCTGCAGCCGGGTTTCGCGCACTTCGGTGGCCCGCACCAGGGACAGGTGCGTGCGCACGCGGGCTTGCACGATCGGCGGACTGAAGGGCTTGGCGATGTAGTCCACGGCGCCCAGTTCCAGCCCTTTCTGCTCGTCCGACGCTTCATTGAGCGCCGTGACGAAGATGATGGGGATCGGCCGGGTGGCGTCGTCGCGTTTCAGGGCGGCGCAGACCTCGTAGCCCGACATGCCGGGCATCATGATGTCCAGCAGGATCAGGTCGGGCCGGTCCTTGGCGACCAGCGCCAGGGCCGTGGGCCCGTCCTTGGCGAACAGCAGGCGGTAATCGGCCTGCAGCGTGTGGCGCAGCACCTGCAGGTTCGTGGATTCGTCGTCCACCAGCAGCAGGGTGCGGCGCGTGTCGGGCGATGTGCTCATGCCGGCGTTTCCTCGTCCAGCCAGGCGCCCAGCAGGGCGCCGGCGCGATCAAAGTCGAAACTGTCGATGGCCTCGCGCAGGGCCTGGGACCGGGCGTGCCGGCCCCGCGCGCTCAGTCCGTCGCAGACCGCGTCCAGGGCCGCGTCGTCCAGTTCGTGGCGGACCAGCACGGCCCGCAGGGCGGCCATGATGTCCGGCAGATTCCCGGGCGGGACCGCCTGGGGCGGGGACGCGTCCGCCTGGGGCGCGGCGCTTGCGATGGCGGCGCGGGCTTCCCGGCGGGCGGCGTCCATCAGGGCCAGTAGCTGGGGGATGCGGGCCTGGGCGGCCTGGGGCCGGCCGGCGCGCGCATGTTCTTCCAGGTCGCCGGCGCAGCGGGACAGGGCCGACAGCGCCAGGTTGCCGGCGGCGCCCCGCAGGCCGTGCAGGCTGAAATGCAGGGCGCCCGGGTCGGCCGCCGGATCATCGGGGGACGGCAAGGGGTACTGGGCGGCCGCCTGGTCCAGGAAGCCCAGGATGCGTTCGGCCAGGCGTTCCCGACCATCCCAGAGCTTGATGCCGCGGGCCCAGTCGATCGCCGGCACGGGGGCGGCGGTGTCGGGCCGGACCGGCGCCGTCGTCCCGGCCGCCACGGTCTCCGCAGCCGCCGCGGCCGCCGTCGGCGAGCCGGTCGTCACCCGGGCGATTTCGGCGAACAGGCGCGGCGCGTCCAGCGGCTTGACGGCGAAGCCGTTCATGCCGGCCAGGCTGGCCTGTTCCCGGTCGTGGGCCATGACGCTGGCCGTCAGGGCGACGATGGGGGTGGGGCGCAGGTCGTGCTGCCTCTCGTGCTGCCGGATCAGCCGGGTGGCCTGCAGCCCGTCGGTGTCCGGCATGTGGACGTCCATCAGCACGACGTCGAATGCGCCAGCCATGAATTTTTCGACGGCTTCCCGGCCGTCCCGAGCCGGCGTCACCTGGTGGCCCTGGGCCTGCAGCGTCAGTTGCAGCAGCTCCAGGTTCAGGTCGATGTCGTCGGCGATCAGCACGCGTAGCGGGGGCAGGGCGGCCGGCGCCTCGGCGGCGGATTCCTGGGCGGGCGCCTTGCCCGGCGGCAGCGGCAGCCAGATGTGGAACGTGCTGCCCTGGCCCGGGGCGCTCTGGACCTCGATACGCCCTCCCATGGACTGCACCAGCTGCCGCGCGATGGTCGTGCCCAGGCCGGTGCCGCCGAAGCGGCGGCTGATCGAGGCGTCGGCCTGGGTGAAGGGATCGAAGATCGCCCGGATCTGATCGGGGCTCATGCCGATCCCGGTGTCCCGGATCTGCGCATGCACCGTCCCGTGTTCGTACGCGAAATGCAGTTCGACGCCGCCGGTCTCCGTGAACTTGATGGCATTGCCCACCAGATTGGTCAGGATCTGCAGCAGGCGCAGGGTGTCGCCCCGGAAATATTCCGGCATGGTGTCGGGATAGTGCGTGCTCAGGCTCAGCGCCTTGGACTGGGCGCCCAGCCGCAGGGAAGATTCGATCTGGTGCGCCAGGGCCTTCAGGGAAAAATCCCGGCTTTCCAGTTCCATCCGGCCGTGTTCCAGCTTCGTGGTGTCCAGGATGTCATTGATCAGCCGCAGCAGCGTGCGCGACGACTGGCCGATCGTATTCAGATAATTGCGCTGGGTCTTGGTCAGGTCGGTCTGCTGCAGCAGTTCGGCGAAGCCGATGATGGAATTCATGGGGGTGCGGATCTCGTGGCTCATGTTGGCCAGGAACCGGGTCTTGGCCGCGGCGGCCAGTTCCGCCCGTTGCGCGGCGTCGCGCAGGGATGCCTCCAGGGCCTGGCGGTCGCTGATGTCGGTCAGCATGCCGACGTAGAGCCGGTCGTTGCCGCTCAGGTCCACCCGGCCGACGGCCAGGCGCACCGGCATCTGTGTGCCGTCCTTGCGCAGGCCGATCACCTCGCGGCCCGTGCCGATGATGTGCGCCTCGCCCGTGGCGTGGTAGCGCCGCAGGTAGCCGTCATGTTCCGAATGGTAGGGTTCGGGCATCAGCATGTTGACGTTGCGGCCGACGACTTCGGCGGCGGCGTAGCCGAACAGGCGTTCGGCCGAGGGGCTGAATTCCTGCACGGTGCCATGGCCGTCCATGGTGATGATGGCATCCACGGCCGTGTCGACGATGGCCCGCAGGCGCGATTTGCTCAGTTCCATCTCGCGATACAGTTCGCGGGTGTGGATCAGGCCGTTCAACGCCGCCACCAGCACGCCGACGGTGATGGTCAGGGACGACAGGGCCAGCGCGCCGTACGCCGCATCCACGCGGATGGTGTGGTCGGCCAGGCCGGACTCGCCCAGGAAGCGCACGGCGGCCATGCCGGTGTAGTGCATGCCGGCGATGGCCACCCCCATGATGATGCCGCTCAGCACGAAGCACAGGCGCTTGTTCAGCCGGGTCTGCTGCAGTCCGAAACGGATCCACAGCGCCAGCGTGGCCAGGCCCGCGGCGACCCCGATGGACAGCGCAAACAGCGCCGGGTCGTAGCGCATGGTCAGCGGCGTGATCATGGCCATCATGCCGGTGTAGTGCATCAGGCCGATGCCCGCGCCCATCAGCAGGCCGCTGACGGCCAGCAGGCTGCGCGGCAGGGCCCGCCGGGACAGAATGTACAGGGCCAGCCAGGATGCCGCCCAGCCCGGCAGCAGCGACAGCAGCGTCAGCGCCTTGTCGTAGATCACCGGGGCCGGCAGCGTGAAGGCCAGCATGCCGATGAAGTGCATGGCCCAGATGCCGCCGCCCAGGGCGATGCCGCCCATGCCGATGGCGACGTGGCGGTAGGAGCGGCTCTGGGTGCTGAGGGCGATGTGCGCCGTGTGCAGCGCCATCAGGGACAGGCAGACGGGCACCAGGATCGACAGGAAGACCAGGCCGGGCTGATAGCTGCCCTGGACGAAGTTCGTTCCGTCGGCGGCCGTCAGGAAAAAGGAATCCATCATCATGGCGCTAATAGGAGAGGGGGATGAGAGTGGGGCGGATCGCCGGTTTACGGCAGATCCGGTTGAAACTTAAAGTACCGGCTGGTCCCGTGACGCGAGACGGCGCGGGAAGCCGCGCATCCGCAAGCCTGACAGGTCGGGCGGCGCGCGGCTCGGCATGCGGTTAAACTGCCTCGGTATTCCATTTGTAATAGATCTTGTCCGAGCCGATGAATCTGCGGTCCTTGCGCGTTTCGCTGGTCTTGCCCTACGTGTTGCTGCTGGCCCTGGTCGCGGCGGCGCTGGGGGGGACGTTCTATTGGGCGGCCAGTCGCAACATCGGTCAGTTTTCCGATCAATACATGCGAGCCGTCGCCTCGCGCATCGCGCAGGCCGTGCATTTCCACGTGCATGGCTCGGCGTCCGTCCTGGAGGCCGCCTTTCCGGAAGGGATGCCGGTGCCGTCGGACATCGCGCCGCATCTGGACGAGCTGCGCACCCGGTTCTGGGTGGCGACGTCCATGTTCACCAACCCGAACAATTACGTCTATTACGGCAACGAGGCCGGTCAAAGCATCGCGCTCAAGCGCTTGGGCGAACAGGACGCCGAATTGCGCCTGAAGCTGCGCCCGGAACTGCACCGCCTGTACTACCGCTATCACGGGATTCAGGGCAAGCCGCGCCTGATCGGGCAGGAGCCCGGGCTGCTCGATCCGCGCGAACGGGTCTGGTATCAACTGGCCCGCCAGACCAGCGTGCAGGTCTGGACGACGGTCTACATCGACTTTTCCTCGCAGGACCTGGTGGTGACTCGCGCGCGGCGCGTGCTGGGGGCCGACGGCCAGTTCCAGGGCGTGGTGGCCACCGACGTGTCGCTGCAGGAGATCAATCGCTTCATCGGCGGGCTGGACATCGGCGACCAGGGGCGCGCCTTCGTGGTGGAGCGCGACGGCAAGCTGATCGCGGCCACGGGCGCGGCGAACCTGGGCCTGAGCGTCGACGGCAAGCCCCTGCGGATCAATGCGGCCAACAGCGACGATCCCGTCGTCCGGGCGGCCTACCAGGGCATGGCCAGGCTGGTGGGCGGGTCCCGGCCCGATTCGCGGCTGGACGACAACCGGGAATATCGCCTGATCGTGCAGGACAGCGTGGGCGACACGATCACCGTGGCGGCCCGCCGGGTGGTGGACGATGCGGGCATGGACTGGCTGGCCGTCGTCGCCATTCCGCGCAACGCGATTTTCACCGGCATCCATCAGCAGCTCGGCATCGCCCTGGGCATCGGCCTGCTGGCCGTCCTGCTCACCATCCTGATCGGCACCCGCATCTTCGGCCGCATCGCCCATGAGGTCATTTCCCTGTCTCGGGCCGTCGACCGCATCCGTTCCGGCGATCCTTCCGTCGCCATCGCCACCCGGCGCCAGGACGAGCTGGGCGATCTGGCCCGCAACTTCAGCGCCATGCAGGTGGACCTGTTCACCGACCGCCTGACGGGGGTCGCCAGCCGCATGGCGCTCGACAGCCTGCTGGCGCGGCTGACGAGCGACCGCCGCGCGTCGCCTTTCGCGGTCCTGTTCATCGACCTGAACGAATTCAAGCCGCTCAACGATCAGTTCGGACACGACGATGGCGACCGCGCGCTGATCGAGATCGCCGGCCGGATCAAGGCTTGCCTGCGGGCGGAAGACCTGCTGGCCCGGCGCAGCGGCGACGAATTCATCGTGGTGGCGATGGGGGTGTCGTCGCCGGAGGCGCTGGACAGCCTGAAATCCAAGCTGCGGGCCCGCATCGCCGCTCCCCTGGAAACCCTGACGAACGTTCCGCCAGGCCGAGTCGTGCGCCTGGGGGCCGCCATCGGGGCGGCCTGCTGGCCCGCCGACGCCCAGGATGCCGAAGCTCTGCTGAAATCGGCCGATGAGGCCATGTATCGGGACAAGCCCGCAGGGCGGCGCTGATCGGCGTCCATATTATAATTTTTTGTTATAAGCTACGCAGCTAACCCTGTGAATCGGCATGGTAAATTCTCCGCTTGAGGGATTTCGCCGCATGATCCCCGCATCCTGTTGATCCAGGATCCCGCTTTTTAAGTGACTCCGCATCTTGATCGATCTCGAGAACATTCGTAAAACCTTTGAATCGGCCGGCCGCTCCGTGCATGCGCTGGCCGATGTCAATCTGAACGTCCGCGAAGGCGAGGTCTTCGGCATCATCGGCCGTTCCGGCGCGGGCAAAAGCACGCTCATCCGCATGCTGAACCTGCTGGAACGCCCCACAGAAGGCGTGGTGCGCGTGGACGGCCACGACATCACCGCGTATTCCGATGCGCAGCTGCGCGAATACCGGCGCAGCGTGGGCATGGTGTTCCAGCACTTCAACCTGCTGCGGGCCCGCACGGTCATGGACAACGTCTGCTTTCCGCTGCGGCTGTCGGGCATGTCGCGCGCGGCCCGCGAATCGCGCGCCCGCGAAGTGCTGGCGCTGGTCGGCCTGGCGGACCAGGCGCACAAATATCCCGGCCAGCTCTCGGGCGGCCAGCAGCAGCGGGTGGGCATCGCCCGCGCCCTGGCGAGCAAGCCGCGCCTGCTGCTGTGCGACGAGGCCACGTCCGCGCTGGACCCCGAAACCACGCAGTCCATCCTGCGCCTGCTGGGAGACATCAACCAGCGCCTGGGCCTGACCATCGTGCTGATCACGCACAGCATGGACGTGATCCGCGCCGTCTGCGACCGGGTCGCGGTGATCGAATCCGGGCGCATCGTGGAATCCGGCCAGGTGCTGGAAGTCTTCCTGCATCCGCGGCACGACGCCACCCGCTCTCTGCTGTCGGAAAGCGGCCTGGATGGCGGCGAAGGCTGGCGGGCCATGGCCGAAGGCCTGTCGGGCCGCCTGCTGCGCCTGAGCTTCCGGGGCGATGCCACGGGCACGCCGCTGCTCAGCCGGCTCAGCCGCGACCTGAACCTGGATCTCAGCATCCTGCAGGGTTCGGTCGGGCGCATCAAGGACACGCCCTACGGCCAGCTGGTCGTGGCGGCGCAAGGCGCCGATGCCGACCTGGATGCGCTGGGCGGCGCCCTGGATCGGGCCGGCGTGCACTACGAGGTATTGCGGACATGATGGCCAACGTGGACTGGTGGATGATCGGCGAAGCCACGATCGACACCCTGCTGATGACGGGCTTTTCCCTGCTGTTCACCGTGCTGATCGGCCTGCCGGTGGGCGTGCTGCTGTTCCTGACCAGCCCGGGGCAGATGATGAGCCATCGGGGCATTTATCAAAGCACGGCCTTCATCGTCAACGTGCTGCGGTCCGTGCCCTTTCTGATTCTGTTGATCGTCATGATCCCGATGTCCCGCCTGCTGGTGGGGACGGCGCTGGGGGTGCAGGGTTCGATCCCGCCGCTGGTGGCCAGCGCCGCGCCGTTCTTCGCGCGCCTGGTGGAAAACGTCTTGCGCGAGCTCGACCCCGGGGTCAGCGAAGCCTGCCGGTCCATGGGCGCGACTTCGCGCCAGACCGTGCTGTGGGCCTTGCTGCCGGAAGCCACCACCGGCATTCTGGCCGCCGTCGTCGTCACGGCGATCACGCTGGTCGGCTATTCGGCCATGTCCGGGGTGATCGGCGGCGGCGGCCTGGGCGATCTGGCCGTGCGCTATGGCTATCAGCGCTATCAGGGCGATGTGATGGCCGTGACCGTGGTGATCCTGGTCATCATGGTGCAGGTGTTTCAGGTGCTGGGCGACCGCTGGGTGGCCCGGTTGAATCGGAAGTAGTCGCGTCAGGGGCGTCGGGCGCGCTCGTGCGCGCCGGAAGGCCCCCGATGATGATCATTCATTGTGATGTCTCAGGAGGTTCTACTCATGTTCAAGAAATTCGTGCTGGCGCTGGCGCTGGCTTTGCCGCTGGCTTTCGCCGCCCCCGCCCATGCCGTCAAGCTGTCCGTCGCGGCCACTCCCGTTCCGCACGCCGAGCTGCTGGAATTCG
Source organism: uncultured Castellaniella sp. (assembly GCF_937988725.1). Lineage (GTDB taxonomy): Bacteria > Pseudomonadota > Gammaproteobacteria > Burkholderiales > Burkholderiaceae_B > Castellaniella. The sequence continues at coordinate 57,978 of NZ_CALKHS010000004.1, forward strand.
TCAAGCCCGACCTGGCCAAGGAAGGCGTGGATCTGGACATCAAGGTCTTCACCGACTACGTGCAGCCCAACCTGCAGGTCTCTGACAAGCAGATCGACGTCAACTTCTTCCAGCACAAGCCGTACCTGGATTCCTTCAACAAGGAACACGACACCAAGCTGGTATCGGTTGGCGCCGTGCACGTCGAACCCTTCGGCGCCTATTCGAAGAAGATCAAGGACATCAAGGACCTGAAGGACGGCGCCCTGGTGGCCATCCCCAACGACCCGTCCAATGGCGCGCGCGCCTTGCTGCTGCTGCAGAAGCAGGGCCTGATCAAGCTGAAGGACCCCAGCAACATCCTGGCGACGGCCCGCGACGTGTCGGAAAATCCCAAGCACCTGAAGTTCCGCGAACTGGAAGCCGCCACGCTGCCGCGCGTGCTGCCTGACGTGGACGTGGCCCTGATCAACACCAACTATGCGCTGGAAGCCGGCCTGAACCCGGTGAAGGACGCGCTGTTCATCGAAGACAAGGATTCCCCCTATGCGAACCTGGTGGTGACCCGCGCCGACCGCAAGGACGATCCGGCCGTTCGCAAGCTGGTGGCGGCGCTGCAATCCGACAAGGTGCGCGACTTCATCCTGAAGCAGTACAAGGGCGCGATCGTGCCGGCGTTCTGAGCCCGCTCGCGATTCGGGAATCCCCTGCAAGTTCTAGGGGATTTCCCCGAAAATGACGGGAAGGCCCGGGGTGTCCGCCGTTTTTCAGGCGGGAATCCCGGGCCTTTCAGTTAAGATAGGGCCTCTGGCGCGACCGGCTGGCCGCTGAAAAATCATCCCACAAGGAGACCCGGATCATGTTGCCCAAATCCCTGAAAGCTGCCCTGCTGGGGCTGGCCTTTACCCTGGCACTGCCGACCGCCCAAGCGGCGGACAAGGTGCTGACCGTCGCAACCGACACCGCCTTCGTGCCCTTCGAATTCAAACAGGACGGCAAATACACCGGGTTCGACATCCAGCTCTGGGAAGCCATCGCCAAGCAGGCCAATCTGCAATACCGCCTGCAGCCCATGGACTTCAACGGCATCATCCCGGGCCTGCAGACGCACAACATCGACGCGGCCCTGGCCGGCATCACCATCCGTCCGGACCGCGCCAAGGTCATCGATTTCTCCGATCCCTACTATGAGTCCGGCCTGGCCATCCTGGTCTCCAAGGACAGCCCCATCAAGACCGCCAAGGACCTGGAAAACAAGACCGTCGCCGTCAAGATCGGCACCGCCACGGTGGACTACATGAAGGCCAACGTGCCGTCGGCCAAGCTGAAGCTCTTTCCCAACATCGACAACGCCTTCCTGGAACTGGCCACGGGCCGCGTGGACGCCGTGGTGCACGACACGCCCAACGTCCAGTACTACGCCAAGACGGCCGGCCAGGGCAAGGTCAAGGTCGTGGGCTCCCTCAAGAGCGGCGACTTCTACGGCATCGCCTTCCCGAAGGACAGCAAGCTGGTGCCCGTCGTCAACAAGGCCCTGGCCGACCTGAAGGCCGACGGCACCTACGACAAACTGTACGAGACCTGGTTCGGCAAGAAGCCCGACTAAACCCGCCGGGAATCGATCGTGACGTTTGAATGGTCTGCAATCTGGGCGGCCTGGCCCGATCTGATGGCCGGCGCCTGGATGACCGTCCAGATCACGGTGCTGGGCCTGGTGGGGGGCACGATCATCGGCGGCCTGGCCGGGGTGGTCGTCACCTACGTGCCGGTGCCGGTGACGCGCCGGACGATCGCCTGGGGGGCGGTCGCCCTGGTGGCGCTGTATGTCCTGCTGCGGCTGCTGTCCTGGCTGGGCGAGGGGCCGCTGGCGGGGGTGCCGGACGCGGTCTGGTGGATCGTTCGGCTGGCCGTGCTGGCCCTGGTGGTCTGGCGCTGCCTGGCCTGGGTGCCGGTGGTCCTGTCCGTGGCGGCCCAGATCTACATCCTGGTGATGCGCGGCACCCCGATCGTGGTGCAGGTGATGTTCATCTACTTCGCCTTGCCGCTGATGGTCAATCTGCGCATCGACGGCTTTACCGCCGCCACCGTCACCCTGATGATCAACTCGGGGGCCTACATCGCGGAAATCGTGCGCGGCGGCCTGCTGTCGGTGCCCAAGGGCCTGCAGGAAGCCGGCCAGGCCATGGGGCTGCCGTTCCACAAGATACTCACCCGCATCATCGGGCCGGTGGCCTTGCGGCGCATGATTCCCACCATGGGCAATCAGTGCATCATCAGTCTGAAGGATTCCTCCCTGTTCATCGTGATCGGCGTGGCCGAACTGACCCGCCAGGGGCAGGAGATCATCGCCGGCAACTTCCGCGCGGTGGAAATCTGGGGGGCGGTCGCGGTGATCTACCTGATCATGACCGGCTTCATCGCCCTGGTGCTCAAATTCATTGAACACAGGACCCGCATCGTATGAGCATCGTCGAATTCAAGAACGTCACCAAGCGGTTCGGCGACAACGTCGTGCTCGACGGCATCGATCTGTCCATCGAATCGGGCGAAGTGGTCGTGGTGGTCGGGCCGTCCGGTTCGGGAAAATCCACGTTCCTGCGATGCATCAACGTGCTGGAGACCATCCAGGGCGGCGACATCGTGGTCAATGGGCACAGCGTGCTGGGCAAGAAGTCCCAGATCCTGGAACTGCGCCGCGAGGCGGGCATGGTGTTCCAGCAGTTCAACCTGTTTCCGCAGCTGACGGCGCTGGAAAACGTCATGTTCGGCCCGATCCATACCCGGGGCACGCCCAAGGCCCTGGCGCGCCAGCAGGCCCAGGATTTGCTGAGCAAGGTCGGCCTGGCCGAACGCGCCGGCCATTATCCGGGCCAGTTGTCCGGCGGGCAGCAGCAGCGGGTGGCCATCGCCCGCGCGCTGGCCATCAAGCCCCTGCTGATGCTGTTCGACGAGCCGACATCGGCGCTGGATCCCGAACTGCGCCACGAGGTCCTGCGCGTCATGCAGGACGTGGCCGAGGAAGGCATGACCATGATCGTGGTCACGCATGAAATGGAATTCGCCCGCAAGGTCGGCAGCCGGCTGATCTTCATGGATCAGGGCAAGATCGCCGAAGACGGCGTTCCCGAAGCGCTGCTCAGCAATCCGCCCAGCCAGCGCCTGAAGGACTTCCTGCAGCACGTGTCCTGAATTTCCGCCGCATGAATGATCACGGGGGCCGTCAGGCCCCCGTGGCGTTTCGCGTGCGGCGGCCGCTTATCGGCGCGCCGTCGTGGTCCGCACCGTGCGGGTGGCGATGACCTTGTCCGAGCCTTCCGCCATGATCTGGACCGTGACCTGATGCAGGCGATAGGCCTTGGGCAGTTCGGTCTGGCCGCTGACGACGGTGTAGCGTCCCATGTCCAGGGCCTGCGTGCCCAGGCCCACGTAAGCCGTGTTGCCGTTGGGATAGGTGCCGATGCCGATCAGTTTGACCTCGCCCCGCAGATTAGGGACTTCGGTCTGGCCCTTGGGCGGTTCCTGGATCAGCAGGACCTGGTAATGCAGGCCGTCATCCTGCAGGACCATGTCGGCGCTGCGGATGCCGGGCGAGGTGCCGCGGGGGTCGGGGGGAATCGCGGCGATCAGGGTGGAGACGCCGGCTTCCATGTCGGCGGCGTGCTTGCGCAGCTGTTCCACCTGGGCGCTCTGGTCCTTCTGCGTGGCCAGGGCCTTGCTGAGGTCCTGGTGCAGGGCCTTGGATTCGTTGGTCAGGCGCTGGTTTTCCAGGTTGGCCGTGTTCAGGTCCATGCGCAGCTGTTCGGATTGTTCCACTGTCAGGCGCTGCGGCCCGTAGCTGCGCTGCAGGAAGAGGACGCCGCCGGCGCCCAGCACGATGCCGGTGATCAGCAGCAGCAGCCAGCGCGGGATGCCGCGGCTGCGGCGGGTGTATCCGTATGGGGTGGGCTTGAACGTAGGGCGGTTGGAACCGAAAGACATGACGAAATTCCTGAAGCGGCAAGGCACGGCGCGGGGCGCCCAAAGTCCGTTAGCATAAACGGTTTGCCGCCGTCATTGCCGAGTGGTCTACAGACGGTTGCGAATTGCCAGAACTGGACAGAAAGCGCCGGAATCGGGGTCGGGGACCTGGGGCCCGGCCGGGACGGCGGGCAGGCCGATTCGGGCTCCAGTTTAACAGCCCGCCGCTGCCTGCGGTCACTCCGCGGCGGCCGCGCCGCGCAGGGCCCGGTCCAGCGCCAGCAGGCGTTCGGGGGTGCCGACGTCGGTCCAGCGGCCCGTGTGGTGCGAACCCAGGACGGCGCCTTGCGCCATGGCCCGGCGCAGGACCGGCGCCAGCGGGGCGGGCCGGTCCGGGGGCGTGTCGGCGAACAGGGCGGGGCGGTACAGGCCGACGCCGGCAAAGGTCAGCGCGGCGGCGCCGGCCTGCGGCAGCGTGATCCGGCCGTCGGCCCGCAGATGGAAATCGCCATCGGGGTGATGGGCGGGGTTGTCCACCATCAGCAGGTGGGCCAGGGCGTCGGCGGGCAGCCGCTTCGCCCAGTCGCGGGCCTGGGCGGGATCCCAGTCGCACCAGATATCGCCGTTGACGACCAGGAAGGGCTGGTCCTGGAAGAAGGGCAGCGCGCGGGCGATGCCCCCGGCCGTTTCCAGCGCGGGCGATTCGGCGGAATAGCGCAGGCGCACCCCCCACGGGCTGCCGTCGCCCAGGGCGTCTTCGATCTGCGCGCCCAGCCAGGCGTGGTTGATCAGGATGTCGGTGAAGCCCGCCTGGGCCAGGCGCCGCAGGTGCCAGACGATCAGGGGCCGGCCGCCCGCTTCCAGCAGGGGTTTGGGGCGGGTGTCGGTCAGCGGGCGCATGCGTTCGCCGCGCCCCGCGGCCAGGATCATGGCCCGCATCAGAAGGAATAGCCGTTTTGCAGCGGCACCTGTTCGGCCTCGTCCAGCAGGCGCAGCAGCGGGCGGAAGACCGTGTAGCGGCCCGCCACCTGCCGGACGTAGCCCTGGACCCGGGGAATGTGGTCCAGATAGTGGTGTTTGCCGTCGCGATGGGACAGGCGGGCGAACACCCCCAGGATGCGCAGGTTGCGCTGCAGCCCCATCCATTCATACTGCTGGTGGAACAGGGCGAAGTCGTCGGGCACCGGCAGCCCGGCGGCCCGCGCGTATTCCCAGTATCGGATGGCCCAGTCCAACTGCTGGGGCTCGTCCCAGGTGGTGCGCGCGTCCATGACCAGCGAGGCGATGTCGTAGCTGATCGGCCCCAGCAGCGCGTCCTGGAAATCGATGACGCCCGGGGCGAAGTCCGGCGCGCCCGGCCCCACCATCAGATTGGGCGAATGGTAGTCGCGGTGGACGAAGACCCGCGGCTGGGCGGCCGCCTGGCCGGCCAGCAGATCGAAGATGCGGTCCAGCGCGGCCTGGGTGTCGGCGCTCGGGGCGTGACCCAGATGCGTGCCCAGATACCACTGGGGGAACAGCTCGAGTTCCTGCCGCAGGCGGGCCTGGTCGTAGACCGGCAAGCCGTCGGCGGGGCATTGCTGCAGCTGCGCCAGCGCCCGCAGCGCCCCGCGCATGTGCTGTTGCCAGTCGGCGTCGTCCCGGGCCCGGCCGGCCTGGATGGCCTCGTAGAATGTCTGCGGGCCCAGGTCGGTCAGCAGCAGGAACCCCTGATCCAGGTCCTGGGCCAGGATGGCCGGCACGCGCAGGCCGGCGGCCGCCAGGCGCCGGGCGATGTCCACGAACGGGCGGCAGTCCTCGTGGGGGGGCGGGGCGTCCATCACGATGTGCGTGCCGCCGGCCGCCTGGATGCGGAAATAGCGGCGGAAGCTGGCGTCCCCCGAAGCCGGGGTCAGGGTGTCGAGACGCAGCTCCAGGGCGGCGGCATGGGATTCCAGCCAGTGGCGCAGGGCCGCCAGGCGGGCGTCCGGGGTGTGAGTGTCGGTCATGAGGGAATCGTGGCAATGAAAACAGCAGGTTGCACGCGGTCAGCGCGGCTTCTCTATAATACTGGGTCGCTGATCAATGTGGTGCGCAGGTCAGTCCATTTTCTCATTTCACCCAAGAGGGCCCGGTCTTCGTGCATTGGATCAGCCGCATCATCCTCCTGAGCGCCGCCTTGTCGGCCCCGGCCTTGGCTGCGGAAACCGCCGCGCCCGCCGGCGAACTGCGCATGGTCGGCAGCCTGCGCCTGCACCCCGTGCCGAAAGACGATGAACTGCCCTCCTTCCTGATCGGGGACGACATCACGCGCCATGCGAACGGCCAGGTCACGCTGCAGGGGAATGCCCAGGTCCGCCGCTTGGACGGCGTGGTGAAGGGCGACCGCATCGACTACGACCAGACGACGGGCGACACCGAAGTCCGGGGCGAAGGCCTGCTGATGCGCGACGGCAATATCGTGCGGGGGCCGCACCTGCGCTACAACACCCGGACCAGCAAGGGCGACATCCAGGCGCCGCGGTTCTGGCTCGGGGCGTCCGCCGGCAAGGGCCAGGCGGAACACGCGGACATCCTGAGCCGCCAGCACATGCGCCTGAACGACGTGCGTTATACCGGCTGGTCGGGGCCGGATCCCGCCTGGTATATCGACGCCTCCCGCGTGGATTTGTATCTGGATGAAAACGAGGGCGCCGCCCGCAACGGCGTGCTGCGCTTCAAGGGCGTGCCCATCCTGTATTCCCCCTACCTGACCTTCCCGCTGGGGCGGGACCGCAAGACCGGCTTCCTGATTCCCACCTACGGGACGTCGACCAACGGGGGCTTCGAACTGACGACCCCGTACTACCTGAACCTAGCCCCCAACTACGATGCCACCCTGTATCCGCGCTACCTGAGCAAGCGCGGCCTGCTGATGGGAACCGAATTCCGGCACCTGGGGGAATCGTCGCGTTCCCAGGTGTTCGGCACCTACATCATGCGCGACCAGCAGACCGGCGAGAAGCGCTGGCTGTATTCGGCGCAGCACACCCAGCAGTTGGGCTACGGCCTGCGGGCCTACCTGGATGCGCGCAAGGCGTCGGACGACGATTATTTCCGCGATTTCGCCTCGTTCGGGCTGGCGGATACCGCGACCATCAACTACCTGCCCAGCCAGGCCCTGCTGAGCTGGTCGGGCGGCCCGCATTTCAGCGGCTCCCTGCAGTTCTATCACTACCAGACGCTGCAGGACCGCACGGGCACCTTCCTGACGCCGCCCTACGACAAGCTGCCGGAACTGCATTTCCGGGCCCAGCACTACAACTGGAACGGCTTTGACGTGATTTCGGACAATTACGCCACCCGGTTCATCTCGCCCATCTACCACGGGGATGCTTTCCCGGCGATGTCCGGGGTGCGGAGGATGCCCAATGGCACCCGCATGACGTCGTACACCTCGATCGCCCGTCCCTTCGTGCTGCCGGGCGCCTACCTGACCCCCAAGGTCGGCCTGCACATGAGCCAGTACGACACCGAATGGTTCTCCGACGAGATCGCGCGCTACCAGGGACGGCCCCGCACGCAGACGCGGGTGCTGCCCATCGCCTCGGTGGATAGCGGCCTGACCTTCGAGCGCGACTCGTCCTGGTTCGGCAATCCGGCCGTCCAGACGCTGGAGCCGCGCCTGTACTATCTGTACGTGCCGTATCGGGACCAGTCCGAGCTGCCGGTGTTCGACACCGCCCTGGCGTCCTTCAATTACCAGCAGGCCTTCGACGAGAACATCTACAGCGGCGGCTGGGACCGCATCGCCAACGCCAACCAGCTCACGGCCGGCCTGACCACCCGCTGGCTGGACGCCGATACGGGCTTCGAGCGCCTGTCGCTGTCGGCGGCGCAGCGGTTCTATTTCGACGACCAGAAGGTCACGCTGCCCGGCCGCACGCCGCGCGAGAACACGGAATCCGATTATCTGGTGGGGGTCCGGGCCGCATTGACGGATCGCTTCTCCGTGTATTTCGACGGCCAGTTCGATCGCGACACGCAAAAACGCAATCGCCTCAGCTCGGGCGTGCGCTGGACGCCCAAGCGGCTGGCCACCGTGTCGCTGTCCTATCGGTACGAACGGTATCCCAACCAGTATGCCGACGCCTATCAGGATCCGCTGCCGGGCACCGATTTGCTGCCGCGCGAACAGGTCAGCCTCAGCGGACAGTGGCCGCTGTCACGGCGCTGGTCCGGGGTGGGCCGGTATGATTATTCCCTGGCCGAGAAACGCAGCACCCAGTCCATCGTGGGCCTGGAGTACCGGGGCGACGGCGGCTGGGCCGCCCGCGCGGTGCTGCAGCGCTACGCGGCCTCCGCGGAACAGGTCAACACGGCTCTCTTCCTGCAGCTGGAACTGACCGGCCTGGGATCGCTGGGCACCGACCCCATGTCCATGCTGGCCGACCGCGTCATCGGGTATCAGTCCACGACGCCCCCCATCCCTGAAAAAACTGCTTTCGAGAGGTATGAATGATGTCTGGCTTGCGTCATCCCGCCGGCGTGCTGTCCCTGGCTCTGCTGTTGGCCGGCAGCGCGCTGGTGCCGCCGGCGCTGGCCGCCGGCAAAACCCGCCCGACCGCCGCGCCCGCCCAGCAGGCGGCGCCCGCGCAGCAGTTCGTGGACGGCATCGCCGCCATCGTCAACAAGCAGGTCATCACCCTGGGGCAACTGGCCGACAAGCAGGCCCAGGTGCGCCAGCAGATGCAGCAGCAGCGGATTCCGGTGCCCGACGACGCCGCGTTCAAGCGCCAGGTGCTGCAGCAGATGATCAATGCCGCCCTGCAGGACCAGGAAGCCCAGCGCGTCGGCATCAAAGTGTCCGATGCCCAGGTCAGCCAGGCCGTGCAGACCGTGGCGCAGCGCAACCGCCTGACGGAGGACCAGCTGCGCAAGGAAATCCTGGGCAGCGGCATGAGCTGGGATCAGTATCGCGATGAACTGCGTTCGCAGATCCAGGACGACATGCTGCGCCAGCGTTTCGTCGAGGACCGCATCAGCATCAGCGACAGCGATATCGACGCGTTCCTGCAGGCGCAGGGGGATCGGCCCCTGCCGCCGCCGGTGCAGGCCCAGCCCCGGCCGGAACCTGAACCCGAACCCGCCATGGTGCCTTCGGGCCCGGAACTGTTCGAGATCGCCCAGATCCTGATCGAGGTCCCGGACTACGCGGCCAATTCCGTCGTGGATGAAAAGCGCAAGCAGGCGGAAGCTCTCTTGCGCAAGCTGAAGTCCGGGGCGGACTTCGCCGGCGTCGCGGCGGCGTCGTCCAACGGCCCGCAGGCCCTGCAGGGCGGCAACATGGGCATCCGTCCCCTGAAGGACTGGCCCGATCTGTTCGCGCGGGCGATCGCCGACGTGCCGGCCGGCGGAATCACCGGCGTGCTCCAGAGCGGCCGGGGCTTCCATATCCTGAAGGTGCTGCGCCGCGGCTATGCGCAGCGTCCGGCGCCCAAGAAAGCCAAAGCGCCGGCGCCGGCCCCCGCGCCCGCCCAGCCCGCGCCGCCGGCGTCCGGCCCCATGATGGTGACGCAGACCCATGCGCGGCACATCCTGATCAAGACCACCAAGGTCGTCAACGACGACAAGGCGCGCGGCATCCTGGAAGGCCTGCGCCAGCGCATCGAGCATGGCGAGTCCTTCGCCGAACTGGCGAAACGCTATTCCCAGGATGCCTCGGCGCCGCAAGGCGGCGAGCTGGGCTGGCTCAATCCGGGCGAAACCGTGCCGGCCTTCGAGCAGGCCATGAATGCCCTGCGGGACGGACAGGTCAGCGAACCCGTCAAGTCGCCGTTCGGCTGGCACCTGATCCAGGTCGAAGGGCGCCGCACCAAGAACATGGAGCAGGAATTCCGCCGCATGCAGGCGCGCCGCGCCCTGATGGAGCGGCGCATCGGCCCGGCCTATGAAGACTGGCTGGATCAGCTGCGCAGCCAGGCCTATATCGACAATCGGCTGGAACACACGCGCAGCGGCACCCAGTCACCCTCATGACGCACCAGGCGCGCAAACGTTTCGGCCAGCATTTCCTGCGCGATGAGGCGGTCGTGGACGCCATCGTGCGGGCGATCGATCCCCAGGCGGACGACCGCATGGTGGAAATCGGCCCCGGCCTGTCCGCCCTGACGGCTCCCCTGCTGGATCGGCTGGATCATCTGACGGCGGTGGAACTGGACCGCGACCTGGCGCAGCGCCTGCGCGCCCGCTGGGGGGTCGACCGCCTGACGGTGGTCGAGGCCGATGCGCTGACGGTCGATTTTTCGGGCCTGGTCCCCGGCGATGGCCCGGCGCCCGATGCGGAAACCGGCGGCCCCGCCGTTCCCCGCCTGCGCGTCGTCGGCAATCTGCCCTACAACATCTCGACGCCTCTGCTGTTTCACCTGATGCGGTGGGCGGATCTGGTGCGGGATCAGCATTTCATGCTGCAGCGGGAAGTCATCGACCGCATGGTGGCGCGGCCGGGCGACAGCCAGTACGGGCGCCTGTCCGTCATGCTGCAGGCCCGCTACCGGATGACGCACCTGTTCGACGTGGCGCCGGATGCGTTCGACCCGCCGCCCAAGGTCATGTCCGCCATCGTGCGCATGCGCCCCCTGGCGGCGGATGCCTGGCGCCGGCCCGCCGACCCGGCGGTGTTCGACCGGCTGGTCTCGCGGGTGTTCGAACACCGGCGCAAGATGATCCGGGGCAGCCTGGGCGACTGGACGGAACGCCTGGACTGGGATGCCCTGGGCGTTGCTCCGACGGCGCGGCCCCAGGAGCTGTCGGTGACGCAATTCCTGGACATGGCCGACGCCCTGGCCGCGTCGGGAGTCGCCTGAAAGGGGTTCAGTCGGCCCGGCTGTTGCGCTGGATCAGTTCGATCTTGTAGCCGTCGGGGTCCTGCACGAAGGCGATGACGGTCGAGCCGTGCTTCATGGGGCCGGCGTCGCGCACCACCAGCCCGCCCCGGGATTTGATGGTGGCGCAGGTGTCGTAGGCGTCTTCGACTTCGATGGCGATGTGGCCGTAGCCGTCGCCGATCTCGTAGGATTCCGTATCCCAGTTGTGGGTCAGCTCGATCACGGCGCCTTCGGATTCGTCCTGGTAGCCGACGAAGGCCAGGGTGAAGCGGCCTTCCGGATAGTCTTTGCGGCGCAGCAGGCGCATGCCCAGAATATCGGTGTAGAACATCAGGGCGCGGTCCAGATTGCCGACGCGCAGCATGGTGTGAAGTATTCGCATGGTGGATTCCTGGGATCGGGAAGAGTCGATCCACCTATCATACGCAAAACGGGATGCCCCCGCGCGACGGGGGTCAGAACAGCGGCAGGCTGGCCGGGTGGTGCCGGGCCAGGGCGTCGCGGGCCGATTTGAAATCGGGGCACAGCCGCTCGACTTCGCGCCAGAAGGCGGGGCCGTGGTTCATTTCCTTCAGATGCGCGACTTCGTGCGCGATCACGTAATCGATCAGGGCCGGCGGCAGGTGGATCAGGCGCCAGTTCAGGCGGATGCGCCGCTGGCTGGTGCATGAGCCCCAGCGGCCCTGGGCGGCGGACAGCGCCCAGCGGTCGATCCGCTGCCCCGCCAGGGCCAGGCTGTGCTGCAGCCGGACGTCGAAATCCCGCCGCGCCTGTTCCTGCAGCCAGGCCTGGGCCCGCTCCTGGATGCGGCCGTCGTCCGCGCCGTCGGGCAGCGGCAGGAACAGCAGGCTGCCGGCCTGCGGGCTGCGGAGGTCGCCTTCGAAGCGGGCCTCCCGGCTGCCGTCCAGCCGCAGCTCGATCATGATGCCCAGGTAGGGGATGCGCCCGCCCGGGCGCCACTGGGAATCCTGCAGCGCCAGCAGGGCCATGCGTTCCTGGTTGATTTTCAGCTTGTCCCGGATCCAGCGGGATTTTTCCTGGATGACTTCCTCGATCTGCCGGCGGGTCGCCCAGGTGGGCGCCTGGATGAGCAGGCGGGCGTCGCGGATGGTCAGGCCGATGGTCTTGCGCCGGGACCGGCGCAGGCGGTAGGCCAGCGGCTGATCCTGCAGGCGGATTTCATGCCGGGTGTAGCCGGGCGGCTCGGGGGCGGGCGGGAGCAGGCCGGCCGCCTGCGCCGGCGCGAGGCCGGCATCGGGGGACGATTCGTCGAACAGGCTGAGCTGGAGGGGCTTACCGATCGGCATACCGCTCGGGGTTCAGGACACGCATTTCAGCCTCGATCCAGTCGCGCACGGCGTTGTTCAGGGACACGGGATTGTGTTCGGACGGGTCCAGCGGCGGGCCGAAGGACACCGTCACCAGGCCGGGCGTCTTCAGGAAGGCGTTGCGCGGCCAGCATTCCCCGGCATTGTGAGCCACCGGGATCACCGGCACGCCGGTCTTGCAGGCCAGCAGCGTGCCGCCCTGCTTGTAGCGCCCGACTTCGCCGGGGGCGACGCGGGTGCCTTCGGGAAACAGCACGGGCCAGCGGCCTTCCCGCAGCCGCAGGCTGCCGATGCGCACCACCTGGTCGAAGGCCTCGCGGCCCTTGGCCCGGTCGATGGGGATCATGCTGAGCAAGGCCAGGCTCCAGCCGAAAAAGGGCACGTGGTGCAGTTCCTTTTTGTAGACGAAGACCACGTCCTTGGGCAGCTTGACGGCGAAATACAGGGTTTCCCAGGCCGATTGATGCTTGGACAGGATGATGGCCGGGCCGTCGGGCAGATGTTCGGTGCCGCGCGTCTGGTAGCGGATGCCCAGGATCCAGCGGGCGCCCCACAGCGCCAGCCGCGGCCAGCCCAGGGTCAGGCGGTAGCGCCAGACCAGGGGCAGGGGCGCCCACAGGACGCAGCACAGCGCGTACGGGATGACGGTGACGACCAGGAAGGCCATGTACAGGGCCGAGCGCAGGAAGGTCATGGATGTGCCTTGAGGAGGGCGTCCGCCACGGCCGCCAGATCGTCGCGCACCTCGGTGCCGGCGGGCAGTTCGCCGCTGGTGCCGGAGGTTTCCCAGGTCTTGCGGCCCTTGCCCGTCAGCACCAGCCAGGGCGTGCAGCCCGCGGCGGCCGCGGCCTGCAGGTCGCGCAGGCTGTCGCCCACCAGGGGAACGCCGTCCAGATGCAGGTCCATCCGCTGGGCGATGTCGCGCAGCATGCCGGGCAGGGGCTTGCGGCAGGTGCAGCCGTCTTCGGGCCCGTGGGGGCAGAAGAAGATGGCGTCGATGCGCCCGCCCGCGTCCGCCGCGGCCTGGCGCATCCGGGCGTGGATGGCTCCCAGGGTTTCCATGGAGAACAGTCCGCGCGCCACGCCGGACTGGTTGCTGGCGACGACGACCCGCCAGCCGGCCTGGCTCAGGCGGCCGATGGCCTCCAGGCTGCCGGGAATGGGGATCCACTCGTCGGGCGACTTGATGAAGGCGTCGCTGTCGTGGTTGATGACGCCGTCGCGGTCCAGGATGATGAGCTTCACGCGGCCAGCCTGGAAAGATCGGCCACCTGGTTCATCAGGCCGTGCAGGGATTGCAGCAGGGCCAGCCGGTTGCCCCGGATGCGCGGGTCCTCGGCCATCACCATGACGTCGGTGAAGAAGCCGTCCACGGCCGTGCGCGCCTGGGCCAGGATGGCCAGGCTGGCGGTGAAGTCTCCGGTTTCCAGGGCGGCCTGCGCCTGCGGCGCCAGTTGCCCGATGGTGTCAGCCAATTGCCGTTCGGCGGGTTCCGCCAGCAGGCCGGCGTCGAATGCGGGCAGGGCGCCTTCGGCTTTTTTCAGCAGATTGCTGACCCGCTTGTTGGCGGCCGCCAGGGATTCGGCTTCGGGCAGGGTGGTGAATTCCATGCAGGCCCGCACGCGGGCCGCCACCTGATGCAGGGGCGGGCGCAGGGCCAGGACCGCGTCGATGGCGGCCCGGTCGCAGGTGGCCGCCAGCTGGTTGCGGTAGCGTTCGTAGACGAAGTCCAGCACGGCGTCGACCGTGCCGCGCGCCAGCGTGCCCGCGCTGAAATTGCCGGCCGCCTGCTCCAGCAGCGCGGCCAGGCGGGCCGGGGAATCCTGGCTGGCCTGCAGATAGCCGCCGGCCGTGAGCTGTTCGTAGGCGCTGATCAGGCCCAGTGCCGCGCGGCGCAGCCCGTAGGGGTCGCGTTCTCCGGTCGGCGCCAGGCCGATCCCCCAGATGCCGACCAGGGTTTCGGCGCGTTCGGCCATGAACAGCACCGCGGCGATCAGCGTGTCCGGGTTGACGGGTTCGTCCAGGCGGATGCGGTACTGGTCGCGCAGGGCGCGCGCGACTTCGGGGGGCTCGCCGTCGTGCCGGGCGTAGTAGGCGCCCATGATGCCTTGCAGTTCGGGGAATTCGCCCACCATCTGGGTGCCCAGGTCGGCGTGGGCCAGCATGGCGGCCCGGGCGGCGACCGGGAATTCCCCCCCCAGGAGCGGCGCCAGCCAGCGCGTGATCTTGCGTACGCGTTCGGTGCGTTCGAGCTGCGTGCCCAGCTTGTTGTGGTAGACGCTGTGGGCCAGGTCGGCGACGCGGTCGGCCAGCGGGGTCTTCAGGTCGGTCTGGTAGAAGAACTGCGCGTCGGCCAGTCGGGGACGCACCACCCGCTGGTTGCCCTGGATGATGGCGGACGGGTCTTGCGGCTGCATGTTGCTGACGATCAGGAAGCGGTGGGTCAGCGCCCCCGTGGCCGGATCGAACAGCGGAAAGTACTTCTGGTTCAGCCGCATGGTCAGGATCAGGCATTCCGGGGGCACGGCCAGGAAGGCCTCCTCGAAGGCGCCGACGTAGACCGTGGGCCATTCCACCAGCGCCGTGACTTCGTCCAGCAGGGCGTCGACCGCGGGATCCTCGCCGATGGTGGCGCCCAGCGAGGCCGAGGCGTCGGCCAGCTGCCGGGCGATGCGCGCCCGCCGTTCGGCGAAGGACGGGATGACGTGGCCGGAATCCGCCAGGCGGGCGGCCCAGTCGTCGGCCGAGGCGATGGTCAGCGGTTCCTGGCACAGGAAACGGTGTCCCCGCGTGATGCGGCCGGCCTGCAGCCCCAGGGCCTGCGCCGGGACCACTTCGTCGCCCCAGAGGGCCAGCAGGCGGTGCGCGGGCCGCACGAATTTCACGCTGGTGCGCCCGTCGGCCAGCTGGTACTGCATGACTTTGGGAATGGGCAGGTGGGCGATGGCGTAGTCCAGCGCCTGCTGCAGGCCGTCGGCCAGCGCCGCGCCGGGGGCGGTGCCATCGGCGTAGAGCACGTCCTGCTTGCCGTCGTGGCGGCGGATCAGGTCGGCCGGCGCCAGGTGGCCCAGGTTCTTGGCCTGCAGTTTCTTCAGCAGGGCGGGGGTCGCCGCGCCCTGGGCGTCCAGGCCGATGGCGGCCGGCATCAGTTTTTCGCTGTAGGGCTGGTCCGGAGCCTGTCCCAGCACGGCGCTGAGGTGCACCGCCAGCCGGCGCGGGGTGGCGTAGGCGGTGCTGACGCAGACGTCGGCCAGCAGATGCCGGGCCTGGAGGGTCTTCCGGATGCCCTCGGCAAAGGCGTTGCCCAGGGCGTTCAGGGCCTTGGGCGGCAGTTCCTCGGTCAGCAGTTCGACGATCAGGGGGCGGGTGTTCATACCTGGACCTCCGCCGGGGTTTCCAGCATGGGGAAGCCCAGCCGTTCGCGGGATTCGTAGTAGGCCTGCGCCACGGCCCGCGA
The DNA here is from genome assembly GCF_937988725.1 of uncultured Castellaniella sp. GTDB lineage: Bacteria > Pseudomonadota > Gammaproteobacteria > Burkholderiales > Burkholderiaceae_B > Castellaniella. The sequence goes on from NZ_CALKHS010000004.1 coordinate 73,544, forward strand.
CAGGTTGCGGATGCGGCCGATGTAGGTGGCCCGTTCGGTGACGCTGATGGCGCCCCGGGCGTCGAGCAGATTGAAGGTGTGGGCGGCTTTCAGGGTGGCCTCGTAGGCGGGCAGGGCCAGGGGGACGTCGATCAGGCGCTTGGCCTCGGTCTCGTAGTCGTTGAAATGGGCGAACAGCATGGAGGTGGAGGCGTATTCGAAATTGTAGGTGGACTGCTCGACCTCGTTCTGGTGGAAGACGTCGCGGTAGTGGACGCGGCGGCCGTCGGGGGCCTCGGTCCAGACCAGGTCATAGACGGATTCCACGCCCTGCAGGTACATGGCCAGGCGTTCCAGACCATAGGTGATTTCGCCCATGGTCGGATTGCAGTCCAGGCCGCCGACCTGCTGGAAGTAGGTGAACTGCGTCACTTCCATTCCGTTCAGCCAGACTTCCCAGCCCAGGCCCCAGGCGCCCAGCGTAGGGTTTTCCCAGTCGTCCTCGACGAAGCGGATGTCGTGCTGCTGCGGATCGATGCCGACGGCCTTCAGGGACCCGAGGTACAGGTCCAGGATGTTCAGCGGCGCGGGTTTCAGGACCACCTGGAACTGATAATAGTGCTGCAGCCGGTTGGGGTTGTCGCCGTAGCGTCCGTCCTTGGGGCGCCGCGATGGCTGGACATAGGCCGCCCGCCAGGGTTCCGGGCCGATGGCGCGCAGGAAGGTGGCGGTGTGGGATGTTCCGGCCCCGACTTCCATGTCGTAGGGTTGCAGCAGGGTGCAGCCCTGTCGGTCCCAATATTGCTGGAGCGATAAAATCAGTTGTTGGAATGTAAGCATGACGTGGCGGGTGATCCGCAAGGTTCGTATCCGAATCTCGGGTACAGTGCGGACTGCGCCCGAAACGGCCATTTTATCCACTTTGTCGGAGAACACATGAGCGAGTGCCTGGAAGTCCAGCGGCAGGACGGTATCCTGATCCTGCGCCTGAATCGGCCGCAGGCCCGTAACGCCGTCAATCTGGAAGCGGCCCAGGCGCTGGCCGCAGGCCTTGACGTCCTGGATGCCGACCCGCAATTGCGCCTGGGCATCCTGACCGGGGCCGGCGGGCACTTCTGCGCAGGCATGGACCTGAAGGCCTTCGCCGCCACCGGCCAGCGCCCCTACGTCGGCGACCGGGGCTTCGGCGGGCTGTGCGAACGCCCGCCGCAGAAGCCCCTGATCGCCGCCGTCGAAGGCTATGCCCTGGCGGGCGGCTGCGAACTGGCCCTGGCCTGCGACCTGATCGTGGCGGCCCGCGACGCGCAGTTCGGCGTGCCCGAGGTCAAGCGCGGGCTGGTGCCGGGGTCCGGCGGCATGCTGCGCCTGCCTTCGCGCATTCCCTATCACGTCGCCATGGAAGCGGTGCTGACCGGCGACCTGTTCCCGGCCGAACGCTTCCATCAGCTGGGGCTGGTCAACCGCCTGGCGGAACCCGGCGGCGCCCTGGACGCCGCCCTGGCCCTGGCGCGGACCATCGCGGCCAATGGCCCGCTGGCGGTGCGCACGGCCAAATCCATCATCTCGCAATCGCGCAACTGGCGTCCGGACGACATGTTCGATCTGCAGCGCCCGCGCATCGCCCACATTTTCACATCCGAGGACGCGCGCGAAGGCGCGACCGCGTTCGCCGAAAAACGACCCCCGGTCTGGAAGGGAAAGTAATGACCACCATCACTGAACACGATCTGATCCAATCCATCGAGGATGCCGTCCAGTTCATCAGCATCTACCACCCGCTGGACTACATCCATCACCTGGCTCGCGCCTACGAGGTCGAGGAAAGCCCCGCCGCCCGCGACGCCATCGCGCAGATCCTGACCAATTCGCGCCTGTGCGCCGAAGGCCACCGGCCGATCTGCCAGGACACCGGCATCGTCAACGTCTTCCTGAAGATCGGCATGGACGTGCGCTTCGACACCCGCCGCAGCCTGCAGGAACTCTGCGACGAGGGCGTGCGCCGGGGCTACACGAACCCGGACAATCCGCTGCGGGCCTCGGTGCTCGACGATCCGCTGTTCACGCGGCGCAACACGCGCGACAACACGCCCTGCGTGCTGCAGGTCGAACTGGTGCCCGGCGACATCGTGGACGTCCAGGTGGCGGCCAAGGGCGGCGGCTCCGAGAACAAGACCAAGTTCGCCATGCTCAATCCCAGCGACTCGCTGGTGGACTGGGTGCTCAAGACCGTGCCGCACATGGGCGCGGGCTGGTGCCCGCCGGGCATGCTGGGCATCGGGGTGGGCGGCACGGCCGAAAAGGCCATGCTCATGGCCAAGCAGTCGCTGATGCAGGACATCGACATGTACGAACTGCTGCAGCGCGGCCCGCAGAACAAGCTCGAGGAACTGCGCATCGACCTCTACCGCAAGGTCAATGCGCTGGGAATCGGCGCCCAGGGCCTGGGCGGCCTGACGACGGTGCTGGACGTGAAGATCATGACCTGTGCGACCCATGCGGCGTCCAAGCCGGTCGCCATGATCCCCAACTGCGCCGCGACCCGCCACGTGCATTTCGTGCTGGACGGCAGCGGCCCGGCCGCCCTGCAGCCCCCGGCCCTGTCGGAATGGCCCGAAGTCCACTGGAAGCCCGACTACAAGGCGTCCCGACAGGTCGACCTGGACACCCTGACGCGCGAAGAAGTCGCGTCCTGGAAGCCCGGCGAACGCCTGCTGCTGTCCGGCAGCATCCTCACCGGCCGCGACGCCGCCCACAAGCGCATCCAGGACATGCTGGCGCGGGGGGAACCCCTGCCCGTGGACTTCGCCGGCCGCGTCATCTATTACGTCGGCCCCGTCGATCCGGTGCGCGACGAGGTCGTCGGCCCCGCGGGCCCGACCACGTCCACGCGGATGGATAAATTTACCGATATGATGCTGGGACAGACCGGCCTGCTGGCCATGATCGGCAAGGCCGAACGCGGCCCGGAAGCCATCGAATCCATCCGCAAGCATGGTTCGGCCTATCTGATGGCCGTGGGCGGTTCCGCCTATCTGGTGTCCAAGGCCATCCGGGCCGCCCGCGTGGTGGGCTTCGAGGACCTGGGCATGGAAGCCATCTACGAATTCCAGGTGCGGGACATGCCGGTGACGGTGGCGGTGGATTCCCAGGGGGTCTCCGTGCACACGACCGGGCCCCGGGAATGGCAGCAGCGGATTGCCGCCCGCCTGGTGGCCGCCGGGGCCTGATCCGCGCTTTTCACGATAGGGGGATACGATGCCTGACACCTTGATGCGCAGCGCGCTGTTCGTCCCGGCCAACCGGCCGGACCGCTTTCCCAAGGCGCTGGCCAGCGGCGCCGACGCCGTCATCGTCGACCTGGAAGATTCCGTGGCGCCCGATGCCAAGGCCGCCGCCCGGGATGCGCTGGCCGATTATGCGGCCGATCATCCGCAGGACCGCCTGTGGGTGCGCATCAATGACGGCTCCACGCCCTGGTTCGAAGACGATCTGGCCCTGTGCCGCGAACTGCCCGCGGTAAGCGGCATTTTCCTGCCCAAAGCTCAGGCGGCCGAACACGTCTATAAAGTATCGGGCGCCGGCAAGCCGCTGATCCCCATCATCGAATCCGCCCAGGGGCTGCGGGTGCTGGACGACATCGCCGAGGCCAATGGCGTGGAGCGCCTCACCTTCGGCATCCTCGACCTGATGGTCGAATTCGGCACCCGGCCGCAGACCGAGGGCGCCCAGCGCATCCTGGACCAGGTGCGCTTCCAGATCCTGCAGGCCAGCCGCATGCACGGCCTGGCCGATCCCGTCGACACGATCTATGCGGACTTTTCCGATGAGGCCGGCCTGGAACAGGCGGCCGTGCTGGCCCGCGACATGGGGTTCGGCGGCAAGCTGTGCATCCATCCCCGACAGGTGCCGGTGGTGCACCAGGTGTATCGGCCGCTGCCCGAAGAGCTCGACTGGGCGCGTCGCGTCGTCGAACACGCCGAGCGCACCGGCGAATACGCTTTCCGCCTGGATGGCCGCATGGTCGACCTGCCCGTCATCGAAAGCGCCCGGCGGGTGCTTGAGCGCGGCAGCCACTACGGGGCGCACTCGGCATGAAGGCGTATCTGGATCTGGTGCAGTCCATTTTCGACCAGGGGTCCTGGCAGGACAACCGCACGGGGGTGCGCACGCTCAGCCTGCCCGGCGCCTGCCTGCGCTTCGACTTGCGCGAAGGCTTTCCCGCCGTCACGACCAAGCGGCTGGCCTTCAAGTCCGCGATCGGCGAACTGGTCGGCTTTCTGCGCGGGGCGGACAGCGCGGCGGATTTCCGCGCCCTGGGCTGCCGCGTGTGGGACCAGAACGCCAATGAAAACCAGGCCTGGCTGGACAGCCCCTGGCGCGGCGGACCCGACGACCTGGGGCCGGTCTATGGCGTCCAGTGGCGCCGGTGGCCCGCCTACAAGCTGATCGACCTGGATCAGCCGCGCAGCGCCGAACAGATCGCCGACGCCCTGGGGCGCGGCTATCGGCAGGTCAGCGTGGTTGAAAACCCAGCAGGGCAGGGCGCGGGCCGCCAGGCCCTGCTCTACAAGGCCGTCGACCAGTTGCGGCAGTGCCTGGACACCCTGATGCGCGATCCGGGCAGCCGCCGCATCCTGTTCCACGGCTGGAACTGGGCGCAGATCGAGGAAATGGCCTTGCCGCCCTGCCATCTGCTGTATCAGTTCCTGGCCAATCCGGCCACGCGCGAACTGTCCCTGTGCCTGTACATCCGCAGCAACGACGTGGGGCTGGGCACGCCTTTCAATCTGGCCGAAGGCGCCGCCCTGACGCATCTGGTCGCCCGCCTGACGGGCTACACGCCCCGCTGGTTCACGTATTTCATCGGCGACGCCCACATCTACGAGACCCACGTGGACATGCTGCGCGAACAGCTGCGCCGGGACCCTTATCCCGCTCCGCAGCTGCGCCTGTCCGACCGGATTCCCGCCTATGCCGACACCGGCGTCTATGCGCCCGAATGGCTGGAACAGGTCGAGCCCGGCGATTTCGCGCTGGAAGGCTATCGGCACCATGCGCCGCTGACCGCGCCGATGGCGGTCTGACCGCGCGGGGCGCCGTCTATTTCCGCCCCCCGCGCGTCCGCCCCGCTGCGGTGGCCGGCGGGGGCTTTCGGATGTCGCCTATTCGGCGATGATTTCGATGGAATGAGTGATTTCCGCCGTCTTTTCCAGCATGGCGACGGCGGAACAATACTTCGTGTGCGAGAGTTCGACCGCGCGCTCCACGGCGGCGGGGGGCAGGTCCTTGCCCGTGATCCGGAACGTGAAGTGGATCTTGGTGAACACCTTGGGGTCCGTGTCGGCCCGCTCGGCGCTGATCTTGACCTGGCAGCCGGTGATGGCGTGGCGGCCGCGTTTCAGGATCAGCACGACGTCATAGGCGGTGCAGCCGCCCGCGCCTGCCAGCACGGTTTCCATGGGGCGGGCGGCCAGGTTGTGCCCGCCGCCATCGGGGGCGCCGTCCATCGCCAGGACATGGCCGCTGCCGGTGCGAGAGATGAACAGCATGCCGTCCGGGCCTTGCCAGTCTAGGGTGCATTCCATCGTGAGTGATCCTCGGGTGGTGGGGTGAAAGAAGCGGGGTCGGACCGGGTCGCCGGAGGCGCCGGACGTCGAAAAAACAGATATCGGAAATTTGCCGCTGTGATTTTCCATGAAAGCGGCGGAAGGTTCCTCCGGATGCCCTCATAGGGCATGGGGGTTTTTCCTATCTTGGAACCTGCACAGATTTATCATAGATCAAAACTAACGCTACAATCTCGGGTTGCCGAGAGCGGCCTGCGGCCGGCTCGGGCTTTGATTGTCCTTCACTGGAAGCGCTGTGGATACCGTCACCGTACTACTCCTGACCTTTATCATGTCCGTGACCGGGCTGGGTATTTTCATCTGGTCCCTGCGACGGAACATGTTCGACGACAACCCCGCGGCGGCCGGGGTGATCTTTTCGACCGGCGAAATCGGCCACGTCGAAGACCCCTCCGCCACGCCCGAGCAACGGGCCGGCCTGCAACAGATCGTCACCGAAGGCGGCAAGGCCGTCATCGACCCGTCCCTGGCCGACAAGCTCAAGGCGGAACTGACCGAACGCATGGAAGCCGACCAGTCCACGGCCTACGTGACCTTCGTGTTCCTGTCCTGTGCCATCGTGTGGCTGGTCGCCGCATCGACTTTCGGCCTGATCAGTTCGATCAAGCTGCACAATCCCGAATTCCTGACGCAGTACGCTTGGCTGACTTTCGGCCGCACGCGCACATTGCACCTGAACATGGTGGCCTATGGCTGGTGCCCGATGGCGGCCTTCGGCATTGCCATCTGGGTCCTGCCGCGCCTGCTGAAGACCCGCCTGTACGGCGGCCGTTTCGCGCTGCTGGGCTGCATGCTGTGGAACGCCGGCCTGATCGCCGGTCTGGGCGCCATCGCCGCCGGCATCAACGACGGCCTGGAGTGGCTGGAAATCCCCTGGCAGATCAGCATCCTGCTGGTGATCGGCGGTTCGCTGATCGCCCTGCCGCTGGTGTTTACGCTGCGCAACCGCAAGGTCGACCACCTGTACGTGTCGATCTGGTACATGGGGGCCGCGCTGTTCTGGTTCCCGGTGCTGTATCTGGTCGGCAAGGTTCCCGGCGTGCACTTCGGCGTCGAACAGGCCACCATGAACTGGTGGTTCGGCCATAACGTGCTGGGCCTGTACTACACCCCCATCGCCCTGGCGTCGGTGTATTACTTCCTGCCCAAGATCATCGGCCGGCCGATCCAGTCCTACAACCTGTCCCTGGTCGGCTTCTGGGCGCTGGCCTTCTTCTACGGCCAGGTCGGCGGCCACCACCTAGTGGGCGGCCCGGTGCCGCACTGGCTGATCTCGCTGTCCATCGTCCAGTCGATGATGATGATCATCCCGGTGCTGGCCTTCTCGGTGAACCAGCACCTGACGATGCGCGGCCACTTCAAGACCATGTACTACTCGCCCACGCTGCGCTTCATCGTGCTGGGCGCCATGATGTACACGCTCAGCTCCTTCGAGGGCTCCTTCGAGGCCCTGCGCAGCGTCAGCCGCGTGGCGCACTTCACGCACTTCACCGTGGCGCACGCCCACCTGGGCCTGTATGCCTTCTTCTCCGTCGTCATGTTCGGCGCCATCTATTTCGTGATGCCGCGCGTGATGTCCTGGGAATGGCCGCATCCGAAGCTCATCCTCGTGCACTTCTGGCTGGTGACGATCGGCATGGGCGTCTACATCGTCGGCCTGTCCATCGGCGGCTGGCTGCAAGGCCTGGCCATGCTGGATGCCACCAAGCCCTTCATGGATTCCGTGCTGGTCACGATGCCGTACCTGGAAGCCCGCACGCTGGGCGGTTCCCTGATGACGCTGGGCCACCTGGTCTTTGCCGTGCACTTCGTGCAGATGGCATTGCGCTATGGGACTAGCCGCGTCGGTCCCGCCTTGTTGCATAAACGTAAGTCTCAGCCTGAAGCTCAGGCGTTTGCAGGTGCCTGATCATGGAAAGCGAATACAAACTCCTTAGCGGGGCGATGGTGACCCTCGCCCTGGCCACCGCCACGCTGGTCGTGCTGCCCTACATGCAGCTGTCGGACGTGCAGCCCTCGGAAGGCCTGAAGCCCTACACCGAGCAGCAGCTGCGCGGCCGCCAGGTGTACATCGAAATGGGCTGCGTCTACTGCCACTCGCAGCAGCCGCGCAGCCAGTCCATGGCGCCCGATTTCCAGCGCGGCTGGGGCCGCGCCCCGGTCGCCGGCGACTATTACTACGACCATCCGCACCTGCTGGGCACGATGCGCACGGGGCCGGACCTGTTCAACATCGGCGCGCGCCAGCCCAGCGTGGACTGGAACCTGGGCCACCTGTACGAACCCCGCGCCTACACGCCGCACAGCAACATGCCGTCCTTCCCCTTCCTGTTCAAGCTGAAGGACAAGGCCGAAGAGGGCGACAAGGTCGTCAATCTGCCGCCCAGCTACGCGCCGGCCGACGGCAAGGTCGTCGTGGCCACGCCAGAAGCGCTGGATCTGGTCGCTTACCTGATCGGCCTGAACCACACCTATCCGGTCAATCCCGACGCCCAGTTGCCGACGCTGCCGCAGAAGCGCGCCGAAGCTGAAGGAGACAAGGAATGAGCAACAAGTTCACCCAACAGCGCCGCGAGCAGCCGGAACCCGTCGAGGGCAGCCGGCCGATTCCCAAGGTCGTGCTGGCCATCATCGGGGGCCTGCTGATCTGGGCGGTCTGGCATCTGTACGTCTCGTACACGCCCATGCCGCCGTCCGTGGGCGACGACCGCGTGGTGGCCGACTTCGCCGTGCCGGCCAAGGCCGACGGCGGGCAGCTGTACACCGCCAATTGCGTGGCCTGTCACCAGGCCACCGGCGCCGGGGTGCCGGGCGTGTTCCCGCCCCTGTCCAAGTCCGAATGGGTGGACGCGGCGGACGCGGGCGTCATGGTGCGCATCGTGCTGCATGGCATCCACGGTCCGCTGACCGTCGAAGGCGCCAAGTACAACGGCGAAATGCCGCACTTCCAGGACAAGTTCTCCGACGAGGAAGTGGCCGCCATCGTCAGTCACGTGCGCACCAGCTTCGGCAATTCGGCGTCCACGATCGATGCGCAGTTCGTCGCCAAGGTCCGCGAAGAGACCAAGGACCAGACCACGCCCTGGAAGGGCGACGAAGATCTGCGTCCGTTGCTGGAAAAGAAATAAGCGGGCAGCGGGACCATGCGGTGGGTGCTCTCGCTGGCGCTTGCCCTGGCGGCGGGCATCGGCGTTCTCTACAGCCTGACGGACGGTTTCACGGTCCTGACGGCGGAGGCCGCCCGCCGCCAGGCGATCGCCGCGCATCCGCGCGACATTCCCGCCGCGGTGCGGGTGCTGGATGACGCGGGCCGCCTGGAATCCCTGAACCGCAATCTGCGCGACGATGGCCGGGTGGCCATCGTCAATTTTTTCTATACGCGCTGCATCGCCCTGTGCCTTGCCCAGGGATCGCTGACCGAGCAACTGCAGCGGGCCATCGAGGCCGAGGGCCTGCAGGACAAGCTGCGCCTGATCAGCCTGAGCTTCGATCCCCGGGATCGGGCGAAGGATCTGTCCCGCTATGCCGTGCGCATGGGGGCCGACGCCGGCGTCTGGCAGTTCCTGACCCTGACCGACGCGGCGCAGCGCAGCGCCCTGCTGGACATGTTCGGCATCATGGTCGTGCCCGCCCCGCTGGGGGAGTTCGAGCACAATGCCGCCTTTCATATCGTGACGCCTGACGGGCGCCTGGTGCGCATCGTCGATCTGGACGATCCGGGCTGGGCGCTGAAGGCGGCCAAGTCACTGCTGCCGGCTTCCGGGGCGGGGCGTCCGGCCGGGGAGACGCCGTGAACCGCCTCCGGTCCGTCGGCCCCGCATCCCTGCTGGCGGCGATCCTGTGCCTGGGCGCGGCCCTGGTCTGGCACGATGCGCTGACGGCGCTGATGAGCCTGCACATGGTGGTGCAGATTCCCCTGCTGGTTGCCGGCGGCGTGTTCGCCGAGCAGGCCTGGCATGCGGGGCGGACCGGGCGCGTGTCGGACGTCGGCGCGTCGCCGGCGTCCGGCGGCCGCGCCGCCGTGTGGCAGCCGACGTCCGGCCGCGGCATTCGCTGGTCCTATAACGCCTACGGCATTCCCGGGCTGCTGCTGGTCAGCCTGGTGGGAGCGGGGTGGATGATTCCCAAGGCGCTCGACGACGCCCTGGTGGACTGGCGGGTGGCGGCGTTCAAGTACCTGGGGCTGCCCGTGTGCGGCTGGCTGCTGCGGGCATCGGTGCGGCGGGCCAACGTGGTGATCAAGCTGTTCTTCCTGGGCAATTTCTGCTGGATGAGCGCGATCGTCGGCATGGTGTATCTGGACCAGCCGATCCGGCTGTGCAACGCCTACCTGCAGGACGATCAGGACTGGGCCGGCCGCGGGCTGATCGCCCTGGCCATCGTGTTACCCTCGTGCTGGTTGCTGGCCGCCGTGAAGCCGGTCTGGCGCTTCCTGAATCGATAAAGGATTCCCATGACCTCGACGAATTCCCTGGAAAACGGCCGCTGGCGGCGCCGCGCCGGCCCGCTGGACGGCCTGCTGTCCGAAATCGGCCAGGCCCTGCAGGTGCTGGACGGCACGGTGTCCCATGAGCGCGCCTATCCGGCGGGGCCCGCGCGGCCCGATGATCCCGTCCTGTCGGCCGATGAAGCCCGCCACGCGGCGGGGCTCATGCGGGTGAATCACGTGGGCGAGATCTGCGCCCAGGCTCTGTACCGGGGCCAGGCGCTGATGTGCCGCGATGCGTCGGTGCGCGCCGTGCTGCTGCGGGCGGCCGCCGAGGAAACCGACCACCTGGCCTGGTGCCGTCGGCGCCTGGACGAGCTGCAAAGCCGCCCCAGCCTGCTCAATCCCCTGTGGTATGCCGGGTCCTTCGGCCTGGGCGTGGCGGCCAGCCGGGCGGGGGTGCCCTACAACCTGGGGTTCATGGCGGAAACCGAACGCCAGGTCGAGGAGCACCTGGACGGGCACTTGAACACGCTGCCCGCGCAGGATCGTCGGTCGCGCCAGGTGGTCACGCAGATGCGGGACGACGAGATCGGCCATCGCACGACGGCGGAAGACCATGGGGCGGCGCCCTTGCCCGCGCCGATTCGCGGGGCCATGCGGTTCATGTCCCGCATCATGACCACCACGGCCTACCGGATCTGATCGGGCTTTCCTCTTTTCGGGCGCCTGTCGGGCCCGATTTGGCATCAGGTTTACCCTGGGTTGTGTGCGAAAAACTACAAACCTATGGCTGTTATCTATTGACATGAAATAGAACTTGCATGTCCGCAAAAACTGCCTATATAATTTGCTTATCGGATGTCGAGACGTGATTGCAGCGGGAAAACCCCTAATCACGGATGGCTCAGGTTCATGACCTTAGCAGCCCGGCATGCCACGGTTGTCTCCTCCACCCTCCTCCTTTGGTGGATTTAGCCCAAGATCCTCGGATCTTGGGCTTTTTTTTATCTTTTATCTGTATGCCAGGGCGGACCGGCTCATTGCAGAAACGGCATCTGGGTGAAGATCTGCAAGATGGCGGCGTTGACCAGGTCCACGAAAAACGCGCCCACCAGCGGCACGACAAGATAAGCCTTGTAGGACGGGCCGAACCGGTCCGTGACGGCCTGCATGTTGGCGATGGCGGTGGGGGTGGCGCCCAGGCCGAAACCGCAATGGCCGGCGGCCACGACGGCGGCGTCGTAGTCCGACCCCATGAAACGGTAGGTGATGAAGGTCGTATAAATCATGATGGCCAGGACTTGTACCGCCAGGATGATGGCGACCGGACCCGCCAGCCCGGCGAGTTCCCATAGACGCAGGCTGAGCAATGCGATGGCCAGGAACAGCGACAGCGATGTGTTGCCGAACACATCGATCGCGCGGTCGAACATCTGGAAGCGGAACACATGGGTGAGCACGTTGCGGATCACGACGCCGCTGGCCAGCGCCCAGATGAAGGTAGGCAGTTCGATGACGGTGCCATGCGTCCAGCGGCTGAGCAGGTCCGCGCTGCTCAGGCAGGCGGCGAACATGGCCAGGGTCTCGATGGCCGCGTAGGCGGTGATCAGGCGCGGTTGATCGAACAGTTCGAAAGTCAGGCGGCGGGCCTCTTCGGCACCCGTGCTCTGCTGGTGCCGCGGGGCGCCGGACAGTGTCTCGATGCCGGTGCGTTCGTGCGCGTCCGGCACCGGTTCCCGGTTCTGCGCGCGGATCAGGTGACGCGCCACCGGCCCGCCGATCAGGCCGCCGAACACCAGGCCGAAGGTCGCCGTGGCGATTCCTAGCGTGGTGGCGCCCGCAATGCCGTATTTGGCCTCCAGCACGGGACCCCAGGCGCCCGCCGTGCCATGCCCGCCCGTCAGCGTGATCGAACCGACCACCAGGCCGATCAGCGGCTTGAGGCCCAGCAGCGCCGCCAACCCCACGCCGATGAGGTTCTGCGCCACGATGAAGACGGAAACCAGCGCCAGCAAGATGACCAGGGGCTTGCCGCCTTCTTTCAGCCGGGTGAAATCCGCACTCAGGCCGATCGAGGCGAAGAACATCAGCATGAAGGTCGTTTGCAGCCCGGTCTCGAGCGTGAGAGTCAGGCCTGTCGTGGCGTTGAGCAGCGTGATGATGAAGGCTGCCAGCAGGCCGCCGGCGACGGGTTCAGGGATATTGAACGTGGCCAGCGGCTTGATGCGAAAGACCAGCCAGTGCCCGACGAGCATCACGAGGGCGGCGGCGATCAGAGTGTGGTAGCCGTTGAGCGTGAGTTCCATGGGGTCTCCGCGGGTGGCGATAGAAAGTCATTTTAACCAGACCGCGTGTTCCGCCCGGGCGGGAGATGGCCGACAGCAGGGGGTTCCGGCGGATTGACGCCCCGCAATACCGGCCGTTATCATTGATTTGTTCATCCTAACAAACATTGTTCATTATATTGAACGATCAATCGGAGCATAAGCATGCTGGCACTGAAGAAACCCGACCTGCTGCGTCAGCAGGCCTATCTCGACGGGCGGTGGTGTGACGCGGACTCAGGCGAAACCATCTCCGTCAGCAATCCGGCGACGGGCGAAGCCCTGGGAACCGTGCCCCGCATGGGCGCGGCGGAAACCCGCCGGGCCATCGAAGGCGCCCAGGCCGCCTGGGGGGCCTGGCGCGCGCTGACCGCCAAGGAACGAGCGGCCATCCTGCGCCGCTGGTTCGACCTGATGACCGAGCACGCCCAGGACCTGGCCCTGATCATGACGGCCGAACAAGGCAAGCCCCTGGCCGAATCCCGGGGCGAGATCGCCTATGGCGCCGCGTTCCTGGAATGGTTCGCCGAAGAGGGCAAGCGCGCCTATGGCGACGTGATCCCCTCGTTCGCCAGGGATCGCCGGATCGTCGTCACCAAGGAACCCATCGGGGTGTGCGCCGCCATCACGCCCTGGAATTTTCCTTCGTCCATGATCACCCGCAAGGCCGGCGCCGCGCTGGCGGCGGGGTGCCCGCTGGTCGTCAAGCCCGCGGAACAGACGCCGTTCTCGGCCCTGGCCCTGGCCGTGCTGGCCGAGGAGGCGGGGGTGCCGGCGGGCGTGTTTTCCGTCCTGACCGGGGACGCCCCCGCCATCGGCGGCGAAATGACGTCCAACGCGATCGTGCGCAAGATGTCCTTCACCGGCTCGACCGAGGTCGGACGCCTGCTGATGCGCCAGTGCGCTCCCTCGATCAAGAAGCTGTCCCTGGAACTGGGCGGCAATGCGCCTTTCATCGTGTTCGACGACGCCGATCTGGATGCCGCTGTGGAAGGCGCCATCGCCAGCAAATACCGCAATTCCGGGCAGACCTGCGTGTGCACCAACCGCTTCTACGTGCAGGATTCGGTCTACGACGCCTTCAGCCGCAAGCTGGTGCAGGCCGTCGGCAAGCTGAAGGTGGGCAACGGTATGGAAGACGGCGTCACGCAGGGGCCCCTGATCGACGACGATGCCGTGGCCAAGGTCCGGGAACACATCGCGGACGCCGTCGCCCAGGGCGGGCGCATCCTGGCGGGGGGACAGCCCCACGCCCTGGGACGCACCTTCTTCCAGCCGACGGTGCTGGCCGACGCCGTGCCTGCGATGAAACTCGCCCGCGAGGAAACCTTCGGCCCGCTGGCGCCGCTGTTCCGGTTCCACGACGACGCGGAGGTGATCCGCATGGCCAACGACACCGAATACGGCCTGGCCGCCTATTTCTATAGCCGCGACATCGGCCGGGTGTGGCGCGTGGCCGAGGCGCTGGAATACGGCATGGTGGGCATCAACACCGGGCTGGTCTCCAACGAGGCGGTGCCGTTCGGCGGGGTCAAGCAATCGGGCCTGGGCCGCGAGGGCTCGCACTACGGGCTGGACGATTATCTGGTTGTGAAATACTTGTGCATGGGTCTGGGCTGATCCCCCGGGGAACGGGCGGGCCGGGGCCGGTTCGCCCGGTCCTTTTGTTGCATCTGTATCCTTGTTACAACCGCACAGGTTACAAATATCGCCGATAATCTCGTTTTGTCTATTCGGGATTGTTCTTGAACGCCTCCAGTTTGTCCGCTTCGCTCAGCTGGCCTCTGATCGGGATCGTGGCTTTCATGGTGGGTGGGTTGATCGTGGTATCCGAACGCTGGCACGGCCGCTTCACCGGGGATACCGATCTGCACAAGCCCCAGGCCATGCACAAGCGCGCCGCCCCCCGCGTGGGCGGGCTGGCCGTCGTGGCGGGCAGCCTGGCCGGCCTGTTGATGCTGGGGCCGCGCAACATGACCGTGACGTGGCTGTGGCCGGCCCTGTTCGTGGCCGCCCTGCCAGTCTTCGTCGCGGGGCTCCTGGAAGACATCACCAAGGAAATCGGTTCCGGCAAACGCCTGCTGGCGGCCTTCATTTCCGCCGGCATCGCCTGGTGGCTGCTGGGGGGCGTGTCGCGCGTCGGCCTGTCCTGGGCCGACTCCCTCCTGTCCAGCTGGCCCATCATTTCCCTGGTCTTCACCATGGTGGCCGTGGGCGGCTGCACGCATGCCCTGAACATCGTGGACGGCATGAACGGGCTGGCCGGCATGATCGCCACGCTGATGGCCGTGTCGCTGGCCCTGGTGGCCCTGCAGGTGCAGGACATTCCCATTTTTCTGATCGCGACGGCGCTGGCGTCGGCCACGCTGGGCTTCCTGGTCTGGAACTTTCCGTTCGGCCGGGTCTTCCTGGGTGACGGCGGGGCGTATTTCCTGGGGTTCATGCTGGCCGAACTGGCCGTGCAACTGGTGGTGCGCAATCCCGGCGTCTCGCCTTTCTATGCGCTGGCGGTGCTGTTCTATCCCGTCTTCGAGACCCTGTTTTCCATCTGGCGCCGCAAGTTCAAGCGCGGCGTGCCGGTCGACCAGCCCGACGCCCTGCACCTGCATCAGCTGGTGTTCCGGCGCCTGGTCCGCGTCACCTTCAGCCGCGACCGCCGCCATGCGCTGCCCGCGCTGTGCAATGCCATGACGTCGCCTTATCTGTGGCTGCTGGCTCTGATCGGGCTGGTGCCCGCCACCTTGTGGTGGGACAACGCCTGGCTCCTGTGTCTCAGCATGGGAGTATTCGCCGCCGTGTATATCTGGCTGTATTTCCGCCTGGTAACCTGGCGCCGCCCTCGTTGGCTGCTGCTGCCGTCCCTGGGGCGGCGCGAGCGGCGCGATTAACGTTCCTTCGATCAATACGGCCTTGGAGCCGGGGAGAATTTCATGAACATTCAGGACGTCCGTCTGGCTGTGGTTGGCCTGGGCTATGTGGGTCTGCCGCTGGCGGTTGAATTCGGCAAGCAGCGCGATGTGCTTGGATTCGACATCAATACCCGGCGTGTCGAAGAACTGCGTTCCGGCCGCGATCACACGCTGGAAGTCTCCGGACCGGAACTGGCCGAGGCCGAGCGCCTGCGCTATTCCAGCGATCCGGCCGAACTGGCGTCCGCCAATGTGTTCATCGTCACGGTGCCCACCCCGATCGACCAGTACAAGCAGCCGGACCTGACCCCGCTGGAGCGCGCCAGCGAGACCATCGGCCGCATCCTGAAGCGCGGCGACATCGTCATCTATGAATCGACCGTCTATCCGGGGGCGACCGAGGAGGTCTGCGTGCCGGTGCTGGAACAGATCTCCGGCCTGAAGTTCAACGTCGATTTCTACGCCGGCTACAGCCCGGAACGCATCAATCCGGGCGACAAGCAGCACCGCGTGTCCACGATCCGCAAGGTGACCTCGGGCTCGACGCCGGAAGTCGCCGATCTCGTCGACGCCCTGTACCGCCAGATCATCACGGCCGGCACCCACAAGGCTTCGTCCATCAAGGTCGCGGAAGCCGCCAAGGTGATCGAGAACACCCAGCGCGACGTGAACATCGCCCTGATCAACGAACTGGCCCTGATCTTCAACCGCCTGGGCATCGACACGCTGGACGTCCTGCAGGCGGCCGGCACCAAGTGGAATTTCCTGCCGTTCCGTCCGGGGCTGGTGGGCGGCCACTGCATCGGCGTGGACCCGTACTACCTGACGCACAAGGCGCAGTCCATCGGCTACCATCCCGAGATCATCCTGGCGGGTCGCCGCCTGAACGATTCCATGGGCGGCTACGTCGTGTCGCAGCTGGTCAAGACCATGACCAAGCGTCGCATCCAGGTGCAGGGCTCGCACGTGCTGGTCATGGGGCTGACCTTCAAGGAAAACTGCCCGGACCTGCGCAACACCCGCGTCGTGGACATCGTGCGCGAACTGGGCGAATACAACATTGCCGTGGACGTCTACGATCCGTGGGTGGATCCCGCCGAGGCGCAGCACGAATACGGCATCACGCCGGTGTCCAAGCCCACGCCGGCCGCGTACGATGGCATCATCCTGGCCGTCGCCCACGAACAGTTCGCCGCCATGGGCGCGGCGGCCCTGCGGGCGCTGGGCAAGCCGGAACACGTCCTGTATGACCTGAAGTACGTGCTGGACGCCGGCGAATCCGATCTGCGTCTATAAGGTAGGTGTGAAGTCATGAGTACTCATTTCAAGGCTCTCCAGGCCGATCTTCCGGCGCGTCCCCGCACCTGGCTGGTCACGGGCTGCGCCGGCTTCATCGGTTCGAACCTGCTGGAAGCCCTGCTGAAGCTGGACCAGACCGTCGTGGGGCTGGACAACTTTTCCACCGGCTACCAGCACAATCTGGACGAGGTGCGTTCCCAGGTCTCGGCGGACCAGTGGGCGCGCTTCCGTTTCATCGAAGGCGACATCCGCGATCTGGACACCTGCCGTCAGGCGGTCGAAGGCGTGCAGCACGTGCTGCACCAGGCCGCGCTGGGCTCGGTTCCGCGCTCGCTGAAGGATCCCCTGACCACCAACGCCGTCAACGTCGGCGGCCAGCTCAACATGCTGGTCGCGGCCCGCGACGCCCAGGTGCAGTCCTTCGTGTATGCGGCATCCAGCTCCACCTATGGCGACCACCCGGGCCTGCCTAAGGTCGAGGACCGCATCGGCAAGCCCCTGTCGCCCTACGCCGTGACGAAATTCGTCAATGAGCTGTATGCCGACGTGTTCGCCCGCGCCTACGGTT
This sequence comes from uncultured Castellaniella sp., assembly GCF_937988725.1. GTDB lineage: Bacteria > Pseudomonadota > Gammaproteobacteria > Burkholderiales > Burkholderiaceae_B > Castellaniella. The sequence continues at coordinate 90,679 of NZ_CALKHS010000004.1, forward strand.
TCCAGACGGTGGGCCTGCGCTACTTCAACGTCTTCGGCCGGCGCCAGGACCCGGACGGCGCCTATGCCGCCGTGATCCCGAAGTGGGTGTCCGCCATGATCCGCGACCAGGAGGTCGTCATCAACGGCGACGGCGAGACCAGCCGCGATTTCTGCTACATCGACAACGTCGTGCAGGCCAATCTGCTGGCGTCGGTGGCGCAAGGCGAGGGCGTCAACCAGGTCTACAACGTGGCCTTCAATGCCCGCACCAGCCTGAACCAGCTGTTCGCCTATCTGCGCGACACGCTGGGGCGCAACGGCGTGGCCTACGGGCGTGAACCGCGCTACGGGGATTTCCGCGCCGGCGACGTGCGCCATTCCCAGGCGGACGTCAGCAAGGCCCGCACCCTGCTGGGCTACGAGCCGCAGTTCGACATCCTGGGCGGGCTGGAAATCGCCATGCCCTGGTACATCCAGTTCTTGCGTTGATTGCTTTCCTGACGCGCCGGTTCTCGGCCCTGCATGCCGATCATCGGCGGATCGCCCTGGGGGCCGCCCGGGTGGCCTTCTTCCTGCTGATGGGCAAGGCCGTCGGGGCGTTCAAGGAAATGGCCGTGGCCTACCGCTACGGCATCAGCAACGTGGTGGACGCCTATCAGTTCACCCTGACCATGGCCAACTGGCTGCCCGTCACCCTGGTGGGCGCCTTTTCGGTCGTGCTCATTCCGGCGCTGGTGCGCAGCCGCCGGGGCGACGCAGGCCAGCATGGCCGCTTCCTGGGGGAATTGCTGGCCTGGACGCTGGGGCTGGGGCTGATCATCGCCGTGCTCTCGGTATTCGCCTGGCCGCTGGTGCTGCGGGTGGCCGGCCAGGGCCTGTCGCCCGAGGTGCGGGACATGAGCAGCCTGCTGATCCTGGGATTCGCGCCGGCGGCGCTGTTCACGGTCTGGACGGGCCTGAGCGCGGCCCGCCTGCGGGCGCACGAGCGGCACATCAACACCTTGCTGGATAGCGTGCCGGCCCTGATGATCCTGGTCTGGGTGCTGGCCGCCCCGGCCGACGCCGGCGTGATGCCGCTGCTGTGGGGGACGGTGCTGGGCTATGCCCTGCAATCGTTCTGGCAGGACCGGCTGGCGCGGCGGGCCGACGGCGTTCCCGCCCGGGTGCGCCTGAGCCGCCAGTCGCCGCAATGGTCCACCCTGGCGGCGGCGGCCGGCATCATGCTGGTGGGCCAGCTGGCCATGAGTTTCGTCGGCCCGATCGATCAGTACACGGCCGCGCAGCTGGGGCAGAATGCCAATGCCACGCTGGGCTATGCGGCCCGCCTCCTGTCCCTGATGATCGGCCTGGGGGCCGCGTCGGTCGGCCGGGCGGCTCTGCCGGTGCTCGCCGACATCCAGGGGCGGGGGGATGCGGCCCATGCGCGGGCCATGGCCCTGAAATGGTCCAGCGCCATGCTGGGCATCGGCGCCGTCGTGGTGCTGCTGGGCTGGTGGCTGGCGCCCTGGCTCGTGTCGCTGCTGTTCGAACGCGGGGCCTTCACCGCCCGGGATACGATGGCGGTGGCCCAGGTGCTGCGCTGGGGCCTGCTGCAATTGCCCTTCTTTTTCGGCGTGCTGATCCTGGTGCAGCTTCTGGCCAGCCAGAACCGCTACGGCTGGATGGCGGCGATCGCCGTGCTGAATTTCTTGATCAAGGCAGGCATGAACGCCGTGCTGGCCCCCCGCATGGGGGTCGCGGGCATCATGCTGGCGACCAGCCTGATGTATGCGCTGTCATACGCGGCCTACCTGGTCCTGGTCCTGCGTGTGCGGCCGGACGCGCGATCCGGCAAGGAAGTGAACGAATGACACGAGCCCGTACCGATCTGATGATCGTGATTCATTCCCTGCGCGGCGGCGGCGCCGAGCGGGTGGCCGTCGACATGGCCGCGTACTGGCAGTCGCGCGGCTGCCGGGTCAGCCTCGTCACCCAGACGGCGGCGGGCCAGGATGCCTATCCCATCCCGCCGGGGGTCGAGCGCCATGCCCTGGGCCTGGCCGGCGACAGCGCCGGACTCCTGGGAGCGCTCTGGGGCAACGCCCGGCGGTGCTGGGCCTTGCGGCGGTTGGTGCGCCGGCAGCGGCCCGCCGTCGTCCTGGGCATGATGACGAGCGGCTCCGTGCTGAGTGTGCTGGCCGCCCGGGGCGCCGGCGGCCGGGTGATCGCCACGGAACACACGCATCCGCCCACCTTGCCCTTGCCGGATGTCTGGCAGCGCCTGCGCCGCTGGACCTATGCGCGCGCCGACGCTGTCATCGCCCTGACGCGGGGGACGGCGCAGTGGCTGGACGAGGAAATCCCCGGCGTGCAGGCCCAGGTGATCCCCAACGCCGTGCACTGGCCCCTGGCCGACGAGGAGCCCCGGCTGGAGCCGCCGAGCGCGCCCGGCCGGCGCCGCCTGCTGGCCGTGGGGCGCCTGCACCCGGTGAAGGGTTTCGATTGTCTGCTGCGGGCCTTCGCGGACCTGACCCGGATGTGCGACGACTGGGATCTGACCATCCTGGGCGAGGGATCGGAGCGCGCCGCCCTGGAGGCCTTGCGCGACGAACTGGGCCTGCGGGACCGGGTCAGCCTGCCCGGGCGGGTCGGCAACATGGCCGCCTGGTACCAGGCATCGGACCTGTACGTGCTCAGCTCCCAGGCCGAGGGCTTGTCCAATACCCTGCTGGAAGCCATGGCCAGCGGGCTGCCCTGCGTGGCGTTCGATTGCGAAAACGGCCCGCGCGAGATCATCCGCGACGGCATCGACGGGGTGCTGGTGCGGCCGGTGCAGGATCCGCAGGCGCTGGCCGCGCAGCTCTTCGCCCTGATGAAGGACGAGGATCTGCGGGCGCAGTACGCGAGCCGGGCGACGGACGTGCGGGATCGCTTCAGCACGGCGCGGATCATGGCCCTGTGGGAACAGGTCTTCCAGGGCGGGGAGGGCGGCTGAATGCGCATCCTGTTCCTGGTCAGTTCCATGCATGGCGGCGGCGCGGAACGGGTCGCGGCGACGCTGGCCAACGCCTGGGCGCGGCGCGGCGACGAGGTCACGCTGGTGTGCTGCTATTCGGGCAGGGGAAGCTGCATGCAGCATCTGGAGCCGGGCGTGCGGCTGATGTGGCTGGCGGACCGGGTGCGCGGGCCCGCCTGGCTGCGGCCCGTCGCCAAGCTCCTGGCCCTGCGGCGGCTGGCGCGCGAACTGCGGCCGGACCGCGTGCTGTCCTTCCTGACGAACGTGAACGTCACCGCCTTGCTGGCCACCCGGGGCTTGGGGCTGCCGGTGGTGGTCAGCGAACGCACCGACCCGGCGCACAGCGTGAACCTGGAGCCCGCCTTGCGGTGGCTGCGCCGCCTGACCTATCCCTGGGCGCACCGGGTCGTGGTGCAGACGCGGCAGAGCATTCCGCATCTGCTGCAGGTGGCGCCCGGCGTGAGCCGGATCGCGGCCATTCCGAATCCCTTGCCCGACGGCCTGCCTGCGCCGCGCGCGGCGGAGCCCTCCGCCGGACGGCGGCGCCTGATGGCGCTGGGGCGCTTCAACCCGGTCAAGCAGTTCGACCGCTTGATCGAAGCCTTTGCCGGCCTGGCCGGCGCGTATCCCGATTGGGATCTGTGGATCTGGGGCGATGGCGCCCAGCGGGCTGCCTGCCTGCGACGGGTGGAGACGCTGGGCCTGTCGGAGCGGATCCATCTGCCGGGATTCAGCCAGACGCCCTGGGACGATCTGGCGACGGGGCACGGTTTCGTGCTGAATTCGCGGGTCGAAGGCTTTCCCAATGCCTTGCTGGAAGCCATGGCGCTGGGGCTGCCGTGCGTGGCCACAGACTGCCCGTCCGGGCCGGCCGAATTGACGCGGGCGGGAGAGGTGGCCACACTGGTGCCTTTGGGCGACGACGCGGCCCTGGCGCAGGCTCTGAGGCAGTTGATGCAGTCCACGCCGGCGGATCGGGAAGCCCGGGGGCGGCAGGCGGCCGAATCCGTGCGCGGCCGCTACGGTCTGGAGACGATCCTGCGGTCCTGGGATGCGGCCTGGACTGAATGAATATGGAAGACACTGTCATGGAGATCAGCCCGGCGTCCGCGCCCTCGGTACAAGCGCCCCTGCGGGTCATGCACATCATTTCCGGCCTGCTGCACGGCGGCGCGGAAACCGTGCTGCAGCGCCTGACGACGGCGCCCGGCACGCGCGTGCGCCACACGGTGGTGTCCATGCGCGGCGAGGGCGTCATGGGCGCATCGCTGCGGGATGCCGGCGTCGAGGTGATCTCCCTGGACATGCAGGGGGCCCTGGGGTCGGTGCGCGGCCTGTGGCGCCTGTATCGCCTGTTGCGCGGCCGCCGGCCCGACGTGGTCCAGACCTGGATGTACCACGCCGATCTGATCGGCGGGGTGCTGGCACGCCTGGCCGGCATCCGGGCGGTGGCCTGGGGGGTGCGCAATTCGGGGGTCAGCCTGGCGGAAAGCAGCCGCTCGTCGCGCATTACCGCCTGGCTCTGCGCCCGGGTCTCGGGCTGGGCGCCGGGCGTCATCGTCGCCTGCGCGCGCCGCGCGGCCCAGGTGCATCGCGGCTGGGGCTATCGGGACGATCGCATGCTGGTGATCCCCAACGGCTACGATCTGTCGATCTGGCGCCCCGACGACGACGCGCGCCGGACCTGGCGCGCGGCCTGGAAAGTGCCCGACGACGCGGTCCTGCTGGGCTGCGTCGCCCGCTGGAATCCCCTGAAGGATCACGGCAATCTGCTGGCCGCCCTGGCCCTGTGCGTCCGGACGCATCCGACGCTGCGCTGCGCCCTGATCGGCCTGGGCATGTCGCGCGACAATGCCGAACTGGTCGCCCAGGCGCGGCATTACGGCCTGCTGGACCATCTGATCTTCCTGGGCCGCCGCGACGACGTGCCCGCCCTGATGCCGGCGCTGGACATCCATGTCCTGTCGAGCAAAGCCGAAGGCTTCCCCAATGTGGTGTCCGAAGCCATGGCCGCCGGAGTGGCCTGCGTCGTCACCGACGTGGGCGACGCGGCCGACATCGTCGGGGAATACGGCTGGGTGGCCCCGCCCCGGGACGCCGTCGCGCTGGCGCGGGCCATCGGCCAGGCCATCGACGAAGTGAGCCGCCCCTCGTGGCCGCAGCGCCGCGAACAGGCGCGGGATTCCGTGGCGCGGCGCTACAGCCTGCAGACCATGGTGGATCGCTACGAGGCGGTCTGGCGCCGCCTGGCGTCCGATTTCCCGACGCCGGCGGCGCGCGGGGCCGAATCTTCGGCGTCCGCCGCTTTCGCGCGCGATGCGGGCGGCGCCACGGCGGCCGGCGAGGCTCATACGGGTGCGGCATTCGCCGCTGCGGGCCGTCCCCGCCTGCTGTTCTTCATCACCAATCCCGCCTTCCTGGTGTCCCACCGCCTGCCGGTGGCCGTGGCGGCGCGGGACGCCGGCTACGAGGTGCACGTCGCCTCCATGGGCGGGCCGGCGGTCGCCGAACTGGAGGCCCTGGGATTCATCCATCACCGCCTGCCTTTGTCGCGCACCAGCATGCGGCCCTGGACCGAGGCCCGCAGTCTCTGGGCCATCTGGCGGCTGTTTCGCCGGGTGCGGCCGGATCTGGTGCATGCCGTCACGCTCAAATCCGTGCTGTACGGCGGTATCGCCAGCCGTCTGGCGGGGGTGCCCGCCTATGTGGCGGCGATTTCGGGGCTGGGCTACGTCTTCATCCAGGGCTCGGGCGCGCGCGGCGCGCTCAAGCGCCTGGCCCTGGTCCTGTACCGCCTCGCGCTGGGGCATGCCAACAGCCGGGTGATCTTCCAGAACACCTCGGACCGGGACGTGCTGGTGCAAGCCGGAGCGGTGCGACCGGGGCAGGTCGTGATGGTGCGGGGTTCGGGCGTGGACCTGGATCGTTTCGCTCCGGCTCCCTGGCCCGAAGGCCCGGTGACGGTCGCCATGGCCAGCCGCCTGCTGCGCGACAAGGGCGTGCGGGAATTCGTCGCCGCCGCCCGGCTGTCCGCCGCCCGGGGCGACGGCGTGCGTTGGCGCCTGGCGGGCAGCCCGGACCTGGAAAACCCGGCGTCCGTGCAGACCGATGAGCTGCAGGCCTGGAAGGCCGAAGGCGTGGTCGATTGCGTGGGCGAGTGCGCCGACGTGGCGGGGCTGTATGCGCAGGCCCATATCGTGGCGCTGCCGTCCTATCGCGAAGGCCTGCCCAAGTCCCTGATCGAGGCCGCCGCCTGCGGCCGCCCGGTCGTCACTACCGACGTGCCCGGATGCCGGGACGTCATCGAGCCCGACGTCAGCGGCCTGCTGGTCCCCGCCCGGGATGCACAGGCCCTGGCCGACGCGGTCGGCCGGCTGGCGGGCGATGCCGGCCTGCGGGAACGCATGGGCGCGGCGGGCCGCGCCCTGGCGCAGCGTGATTTCGGCCTGGAGGGCATTGTCCGGGCCCATCTGGCGGTGTATGCGGATCTGCTGCCGGCCCGGCGCGACGCTTGAAGGAGCCCCCCGTGTCCGGCATCCATAATCGTTTCAAGGCCTCCCTGCATGACGGCGCGGTGCCCGGCATCGGCCTGTTCCTGGGTCTGTGCAGCCCGTACAGCGCCGATCTGCTGGCCGGTACGGGCTTCGATTGGCTGCTGATCGACGCCGAGCACGGCCCCAATGACGTGCGCACCGTGCTGGCGCAACTGCAGGCGCTGACCGGGCAGGGGGCCGAGGTTCTGGTGCGCACGGTCGACCACGACCCCGCGCGCATCAAGCAGTTGCTGGATATCGGCGTGCAAAGCCTGCTGGTCCCCATGGTGGATTCCGCCGAGCAGGCGCGGGCCCTGGTGCGGGCGACGCGCTATCCCCCCGCCGGCATGCGCGGCGTCGGATCGGCGCTGGCGCGGGCTTCGCGCTGGAACGGCGTGCCCGGATATCTGCAGCAGGCCAACGAGCAGATCTGCCTGATCGTGCAGGCGGAATCCCTGGCGGCTCTGGCGGCCCTGGACGACATCCTGGCGGTCGACGGGGTGGATGCCGTGTTCCTGGGGCCGTCGGATCTGGCCGCTTCCATGGGGCTTCTGGGGCAGCCCGGACATGCGGAGGTCAAGGCGGCGGTGCTGGACGCGATCGCCCGGATCACGCGCAGCGGCAAGGCCGCCGGCGTCTTCGCCACGCAACTGGATGCCGCCCGGGAATTCTGCCGCGCCGGCGCCCGCTTCGTGGCCGTCGGCACCGATACGCTGCTGCTGCGCCACGCCGCCGAGGGCCTGGCCAGGGCCTTCCGGGATGGCGCCGACCAGGCGGCAGGGGCGGGGTACTGAATGACGTAGTCGGCCCTTCGCTTCGTTTTCACCTCTGCTCCGGGATGCGGGCCCGCCTTGTCAGGCGGGCCTTTTTTGTGTCCGCAGGTCTTGAATCAGTGTTTTCCCTAGTTCCATATATTTTATACGAAACTATAATTTGTATACAAAACTGATAATCGTATTCAAACACCATGGACAGCACACAAAAAAGAAAGACCTCACAGTCCGTTTACGAGGATGTCAGGACGCTCCTGGGCGACATGATGCAGGGCCTGACCGAGCCCGTCCGCGTCCGGGAAGACGAACTGGCGGCCCAGCTGGGCGTCAGCCGGACGCCGGTGCGCGAGGCTCTGATCCGGCTTGAAAGCACGGGTCTGATCAGCTTGCGGCCCGGCAGGGGCGCGCTGCTGTCGCCCGTCACGGACGGCGAATATCTGGAATGGCTCCAGCTGCGGGAAGTGCTGGAAGGATTCGCGGCGCGCGAAGCGGCGCTGAACGCCTCGCAGCGGGACGTGGAACGGCTGCGGGCGCTGTTCGAGCCTTTCCTGACGAGCAGTGTGGACGACCGCGACGCGGATGCCTATGCGCAGGCGAACGTGACGTTCCACGAAGAAATCATCGCCTTGGCGAACAACCGCCTGCTGGAACAGGTGTGGGCCGCCTTCGGGCACCGGCAGACCACGTTCCGCCGGCAGACCATCAAGCGCCTGCACCGCGGCGCGGATTCATTGCGCGAGCATCTGGCCATGATCGACGCCATCGCCCAGCGGGATGCCGATCTGGCGGATCGCCTGGCCAGGGCCCATGTCCACGCGCTTTTCGACGCCTTCCAGAAATACCGCGCCAGCACGGACCGGCAGCAGGATTCCTGAAAGAACGTTTTGCTTTTCCATGGATGATTTTTAAATGAAATTCTTGAGTTTTACAGAGGGGCGGGAGCGGCGGTTGGGGCTGCTCGAAGAGAGCGGAGACGTCGTGGACCTGACCGCCCTGCTGCGCGGATTCCCGGGGCATGGCTTGCCGGCCGTCCCCACGGACGTGAGCGAACTGATCGAACTGGGCGAGCCCGCCCTGGACGCCATCAAGGCATGCCTGGCCTCCAGCGGCGACGCCGCCCGGGACGCGCGCAGCCTGGATCAGATCCGGGTCCTGGCGCCCATCCGTGTGAAAAAGAACGTGTTCTGCGTCGGCCGCAATTATCGGGATCACATCATCGAAGGCAATCTGGCGCGCGGCCGGCCCGCGGACCAGTTCCCGAAGGCGATCGAATTCTTCACCAAGCCGCCGACCGCGGTCATCGGCCACGGGGATTCCGTGCAGCGTCAGGCCGGCCTGACGGACAGTCTGGACTACGAGGCGGAATTCGCCATCGTCATCGGCCGCCGGGGCCGGAACATTTCGCGCGCCGAGGCGCTGGACCACGTGTTCGGCTACACCATCGTCAATGACGTGACCGCCCGGGACCTGCAGCTGCGCCATGGACAGTGGTTCAAGGGCAAGGGCCTGGACACCAGCTGCCCCATGGGGCCCGTCGTGGTCCACCGTTCGGCCATCGCCAACCCCAATGGCCTCGACGTGTCGCTGACCGTGAACGGCGAATTGCGGCAGTCGGACAACACCGCTTCGATGATCTTCACCGTCGAAGCCATCATCGAGCAGCTGTCGGCCGGGATGACCCTGGAGCCGGGCGACGTGATCGCCACGGGCACGCCCAAGGGCGTCGGCTTCGCCAGGACCCCGCCGGCCTGTCTGCAGGTGGGGGATGTCGTGTCCGCCACCGTGCAGCACATCGGCACCTTGACCAACATCGTATCGGAATGACGGCGGCGGACCGCGCCGTCCCCATGACAGGAGACATGATGACACTGCCCAAAGACCTCGCACCTTTTGCCACCGGCGAACTGGCGTCCCGATACGTGGACGTCGACACGCTGCCCTGGAAGCCGACGCCCACGCCGGGCATCGATATGAAGATCCTTCTGGACATTCCCGAAACCGGTTTGATGACGGCGCTGTTCCGCTGGCAGCCGGGAACCTCGCTGCCGCTGCACGAGCACGTCGAGATCGAACAGACCTATGTGCTGAGCGGCAGCATCGTCGACGACGAAGGGGAAGTCCGCGCCGGCGACTACGTCTGGCGCCCGAAGGGCAATCGGCACATCGCGCGTTCTCCGGATGGCGCGCTGGTGCTTTCGTTCTTTCTCAAGCCGAACCGATTCCTCGAAGGCGCTCTGGCCGGACAGGAACTGAAGTGAACTGTCTGCGGGCCGGCCCGGCTTTCCCGGACCGGCCGCAGTCTTGATTTCTCTAAAAATCGAAGAGTAGGAGACACTCTATGTCGTTCAAGATGAAAACCGTCGTGGCGGGCGTGGCCGCCGCCCTGCTGGCTTCCGTGGCCGGCCAGGCCTCGGCCGAGGTCAAGGACCGCAGCATGAAGTTCAGCTACGCGGTCAGTGCGACCAATCCCGTGGGCCTGGCCGCCCAGAAATTCATTGACGTCGCCAGCGAAAAGACGGGCGGCAAGTTCAAGATCACCGGCTATCCGGACGCCCAGCTGGGCAATGAAATCCAGTCCATGTCCTCCGCGCAGGGGGGCATTGTCGAGCTGACGGTCGCCTCCACCGCCGGGGCGGCCAGCAACGTCAAGGAACTCGGGATCTTCGACCTGCCGTTCCTGTTCCATTCGGTTGAAGAAGCCGATGCCGTGGTGGATGGTCCCGTCGGGAAGCGCCTGCTGGACAAGTTTTCCAGCAAGAACCTGGTGGGGCTGTGCTATTGGGATTATGGGTTCCGCCAGGTCTCCAACAGCAAGCACCCGATTCGCAAGCTCGAGGACTTCGACGGCCTGAAGCTGCGGGTCCTGCAAAACCGCATTTATATCGATACGTTCAAGGCGCTGGGGGCCAATCCGCTGCCGCTGCCGTATCCGGAAACCTATACGGCCCTGGAAAGCAAGGCGATCGACGGGCAGGAAAGCTCCTTCCTGGTCACCAAGAGCAGCGGATACCAGGAAATCCAGAAATACCTGACCGAGACCCAGCACGTCTTCCTGCCCGCGGTCGTGCTGGCCAGCAAGCGGTTCTGGGATCGCCTGAGCCCCGAAGAACAGACCGTCCTGCGGGACTCCTGCGCGGAATCCGTGACGTATTTCCGCCAGGTCAGCCGCCAGATGGAAAAGGACGTCGTCAAGGAACTGGAGGCCGCCGGCATGGAGTTCAACCAGATCGAGCCGGCGGAAAAAGCCCGGATGGTCGAGGCGACCGCTTCCGTGACGGAGAAGTACAAGGCCGAATTGGGCGCGGACCTGGTCGACGAGACCCTGGCCACGATCCAGAAGGTCCGGAACAAGCAATAAACACGGGCATCGAGCCCGGGGCGCGTCCGTCGGCGGCAAGCAGTCCGGAACCGGCCGGACGCGCCTTTTCAATCGGGAGCATCAGCCATGACAAAGCTGATCAAGACCTATTTTTCCCTGCTGAAAGTCGTCATCGTCCTGTGTCTGGCGGCGATGGTCGTGATGGTGTTCGCCAATGTGGTGATGCGCTATGTGTTCAATACGGGGCTGCCCGTGTCGGAGGAGCTGGCGCGCTGGTGTTTCGTCTGGCTGACTTTTCTGGGCGCGATCCTGGTGCTGCATGAACGGTCCCACCTGGGGGTGGACGTGGTGGTGCAGATCATGCCGCCGAAGGTCCGCAAATTCTGCCTGGCGCTCGCTTCCCTGCTGATGCTCTATGCGACGTGGCTGGTGTTGATGGGCAGCATCGAACAGACGCGCCTGAACTATGAGGCGACCGCGCCGGCCTCGGGCCTGTCGCAAGCCTGGTTCTTCGGCGTGGGCGTCGTCTTCGCCATCTCGACGGGAGGCATCCTGCTGTATCAGTTGTACGCGCTGATCCGCACGCCCGCGGCCGATCTGGAATCCATCGCGGCCAACACTTCCTCCGGAGCCGATTGATGACGCTCGCATTGTTCATTGTTGTCCTGTTCGTCGGGCTTGCCATCGGGCTGCCGGTCGCGTATGCCCTGATTCTGACGGGCGTGGCGCTGATGTACCAGCTGGATTTCTTCGATGCCCAGATCGTCGCCCAGAATCTGTTGAACGGCGCCGACAGCTTTCCCCTGATGGCCGTTCCGTTCTTCATGCTCGCCGGCGCCGTGATGAACGCGGGCGGCCTGTCGCAGCGGATCGTGAATCTGGCCCTGGCGCTCGTCGGACACATCCGCGGCGGCCTGGGCTATGTCACCATCCTGGCGGCCAGCATTCTGGCCAGCCTGTCCGGTTCCGCCGCCGCCGATGCCGCCGCCCTGTCCGCGCTGCTGGTGCCGATGATGATGAAGGCGGGGAATTCCAGAGGACGGTCGGGCGGGCTGGTGGCCTCTTCGGGAATCATCGCGCTGGTCATTCCGCCTTCCATCGGCCTGATCCTGATCGGGGTCACCGGCAACATCTCCATCACGGGCCTGTTCATGGCGGGGATCGTGCCGGGGATCCTGATGGCGCTGTGCCTGTGCGCGACCTGGTTTCTGGTGTCGCGCCGGGACAAGATCGCGCCGCTGCCCAAGGTTCCCGCCAGGGAAGTGCTGTCCCTGGTGATCAAGAGCTTCTGGGCGCTGCTGCTGCCCGTGATCATCATCGTCGGCCTGCGCTTTGGCGTGTTCACGCCGACCGAGGCCGGCGTGGTGGCCGCCGTCTATGCCCTGTTCGTGGCGACGTGCATCTATCGCGAGCTGCGGCTGAATCAGCTGTACGAGGTCTTTCTGGAATCCGCCAAGATGAGCGCGATGGTGATGTTCCTGGTCGCCGCCGCGCTCGTGTCGGGATGGATGATCACGATCGCCGGCCTGCCTCATCAGGTGATGGCGCTGGTGGAACCGGTCAAGGATTCCCCCACCTTGCTCATGCTGGTGATCGTCGGCCTGGTCCTGGTGGTCGGGACGGCGATGGACATGATCCCGATCGTGCTGATCCTGATCCCGGTCCTGTTGCCCGCCGTGGTGGCGGCGGGCATCGATCCCGTGTATTTCGGCATCGTGTTCATGCTGGCCTGCTCCATCGGGCTGATCACGCCGCCCGTGGGCGCCGTGCTCAACGTGGTGGCCGGCGTGACCAAGGCCCGGATGATCGAGGTCATCGTGGGGGTCTGGCCGTTCCTGGCGGCGCAATGCGTGGCCTTGCTGCTGCTGATCCTCTTCCCCCAGCTGGTGCTGGCCCCTTACCGATGGATCATGGGATAGCGCCGGCGTGACGCGACGCAGGCGTGATCAATGGAGAAAGCATGAGTGGCATGAATGAATTGCAGGGCTGCAGGGTCATGGTCTCCGCCGGCGCCTCGGGCATCGGCCTGACGATCGCCCGGGCCTTCCTGGCGGCCGGCGCGCGCGTCGAGGTCTGCGATGTGTCGGACGACGCATTGCGCCAGGCCGGGGACGCGCCGGGCGGGCTGGGCACGCATCGGGCGGACGTGTCCGACGCGGGCGCGGTCGACCGCTGGTTCGACAAGGCATTGGGCGCCCTGGGCGGGCTGGATGTGCTGGTCAACAACGCCGGGGTGGCGGGCCCGACCGGCGCGCTGGAAGACCTGTCCGAAGAAGACTGGGACCGCACGATGTCCGTCAACGTGCGGGGCCACTTCCTGTGCACGCGCCGCGCGATTCCCGCGCTCAAGCAGTCGGGGCGCGCGGCCATCATCAACATCAGTTCGGTCGCGGGGCGCCTGGGCTATCCGTTCCGGACCCCCTACGCGGCGTCGAAGTGGGCCGTGATCGGAATGACGCAGAGCCTGGCCATCGAACTGGGGCCTCACGACATCACGGTCAATGCGATATTGCCGGGCATCGTGGAGAGCCGCCGCGTCGCCGAGGTGCTGGCCTCGAAGGCGCGTCTGCAGGGCGTCACGGAAGACGCGTTGCGGGCAGAGGTGCTCGAGCACGTCGCGCTGAACCGCATGGTGCCCATGGCGCACATCGCCGATACCGCGCTGTTCCTGGCGTCGCCCGCCGGCCGCAGCATCACCGGACAGAACATGAATGTGTGCGCCGGCGTGCGGGCCTTGCGCTGAGCCCTGTGTTTTTCGCCCGATCCCCGGGGCCGCATGAGAAGGCCGCGGGGCGGGGATGGATTCGATTTGCGGAGTGGAAATGAAAGCTGATTATCTGAAGGACGTGTTCGGCCTCGAGGGCCGGACTGCGCTGATCACCGGCTCGGGCTCGGGCCTGGGCCATGCGATGGCCGAGGCCCTCGGCAAGGCCGGCGCCCGGGTGGTCATCAACGACCTGTCGCTGGAGCGCTGCGAGGCGGCCGTGGCGGAACTGGCGGCTCAGGGCGTCGAGGCCCGCCCGGCGCCCTTCGACGTCTCCGATCACGAGCAGGTGCGCCAGGCGGTTCTCGGCCTGGAGTCGGCCGGGTGGGGGATCGACGTGCTGGTCAGCAACGCGGGCAACCAGAACCGGATGCCCCTGATCGAACAGGCGCCCGAAGCCTGGCGGTCGCTGTTCCAGGTGCACGTCGACGGCGCGTTCAACTGCGTGCAGGCGGTTCTGCCCCGGATGGTCGCCCAGGGAGAAGGCCGCATCGTGCTGATGGCCTCCGTGGCGTCCATGGCGAGCATGCCGGGCATATCGGCGTACGCTTCCGCCAAGGGAGCCCTGGCGGCCCTGACGCGCGCGGTGGCGGTCGAATACGGGGAAAAGGGCGTCTGCTGCAATGCATTGGCCCCCGGTTTCGTGCGGACGCAATTCACCGCGGCCCTGCAGGAAAAGGAGCAGTTCAATGCTTTTCTGGAGCAATCGGTGCCGCTCAAGCGCTGGGCGACGCCCGATGACATCGCTCCCGCGGTGCTGTATCTCGCGTCGCGCGCGGGAAGCTTCGTGAATGGCCATGTGCTGGCCATCGATGGCGGGCTGCTGGCCCGGATGTAAGCAATCGGGGCCGCGGGCGGCTGTCTGTCAGGCGCCGGCCGTGCGGCATCCCGTGAAACGATGAGAGGCGGTTTATGAGTCAGTCGGATCTGTTCCTGCATGTCGTGATGATGCAGTTCGATGATCGCGTCGATGCGCGGTTCCACCGGCAGGTGAAGGAGCATGCGGATCGGGTCAGGCGCGAGTGCGGCGGCATCGTGCTGTATCACTACGGTGAAAACACGGCGGACCGGTCGCAGGGGTACACGCACGCCACCAGCGCGCTGTTCACCAGCGCGGGCGCCCATGACGCCTACCAGACGAGCCCCGCGCACGTCGCCATGAAAGAGTTCATGATGGGGCATATCCAGCGGATCGCCGTCCACGATACGGCCATTCCCGCGTCCGAGGCCGGCCAGCCGGATTGAAGCCGGGGTTTCAGAACGGCAGTTCCCGCCCCGGCAGCAGGGCGTGGATCGCGTCGCGGAATTCCGCCTGGATCCGTGACAGGGCTTCGGGGGTGTCGCCCTCGAAGCGCAGCACCACCACGGGGGTCGTGTTCGAGGCCCGGGCCAGGCCGAAGCCGTCGGCGTATTCGGCGCGGATGCCGTCGATGGTGATGCGGTCCCGGGCGGCGGGGAAGCGGCCTTCGGTCTGCAGGCGGCGGATGAAGGCATGCGGCTCGCCTTCGGCCATGGGCAGTTTCAGTTCGGGGGTGGACAGGCCCTGGGGCAGGGATTCCAGCACCTGGCCGGGGTTTTCGCTGCGCGACAGGATCTCCAGCAGGCGCGCGCCGGCGTAGAGGCCGTCGTCGAAGCCATACCAGCGTTCCTTGAAGAAGATGTGGCCGCTCATCTCGCCGGCCAGCGGCGCGCCGCTTTCGGCCAGGCGGGCCTTGATCAGGGAATGGCCCGTCTGAGACATCTGCGGGACGCCGCCCGCGTCGCGGATGGCCTGCCCCAGGTGGCGGCTGCATTTGACGTCGAAGATGATGGGGGCGCCGGGCTCGCGTTGCAGGATGTCCCGTGCGAACAGGATCAGCTGGCGGTCGGGCCAGATGATCTGGCCGGATTTCGTCACGACCCCCAGGCGGTCGGCGTCGCCGTCGAAGGCCAGGCCGACGTCGCAGTCGGTGCGCCGCAGGTGCTCGATCAGGTCCTGCAGGTTCGCGGGCTCGGCCGGGTCCGGGTGGTGGTTGGGAAAGTGCCCGTCCACCGTGCAGAACAGTTCATCCACTTCGCAGCCCAGGGCGCGGAACAGGCGGCCGGCGACCACGGCGCCCACGCCGTTGCCGCAGTCGATGGCGATATGCAGGGGGCGGGCCAGGCGCACGTGATCGGCGATGCGCCGCACGTAGGTGTCGATCAGGTCCAGGGATTCCGCCCGGCCCGGCGTCGCGCCCGGCGGCGGCTGGATGTCGGCCATGGGGGTGCGCAGCGCCTGGATGCCTTCGCCGTGCAGGGTGCGGCCGCCCATCATCAGCTTGAAGCCGTTGTAGTCGGGCGGGTTGTGGCTGCCCGTGATGGCCACGCCCGAGCCGCTGCCGTCCAGATGGGCGGCGAAGTACACCAGCGGAGTGTGCACCAGGCCCAGGTCCTTGGTGTCGATGCCGCCCGCATGCAGGCCGGCCTGCAGGGACGAGGACAAGCTCGGGCTGCTGAGCCGGCCGTCGTGCCCGACCACCAGGCTGCGGATGTTTTCCAGGCGGGCCTGCGCGGCCAGCGCCAGGCCCAGGGTGTAGGCGAACACGTCATTCAACTGGTCGGGAACCGTGCCCCGGATGTCGTAGGCTTTGAAGACGGACGCAGGAAATGAAGTGGACACGGCGGATCTCGGGCGGAAGTGGAGGGCAGGGTCGCGGCCGGCGCATCCCGAAAGCCCTGGCGGGCGTGTCGGGACGACGGCATCGCCCATTATCGCCGATTACAATGAAGCCCTCTTGGCGCATACGGGATTGTCAGTTCATGGATCATCTGGATGCTTTGCGGGCGGTGGTTGGCGCAGCGCATGTCTTGACCGGGCCGGACGCCCGGTCCTACGAGGTCGATTGGCGCGAGCGCTATCAGGGCCGCGCGCTGGCCGTGGCGCGTCCGGGCAGCACGGACGAAGTGGCGGCGGTCATGCGGTATTGCGCGCAGGCCGGCGTCCCGGTGATTCCCCAGGGGGGCAATACGGGCCTGTGCGGCGGCGCGACGCCCGACGATTCGGGCGTCGCGGTGATCCTGTCGCTGCAGCGCCTGAACCGGGTGCGCGGCATCGATACCGACAACGACACCATGGACGTCGAGGCCGGCTGCATCCTGCAGTCCGTGCAGCAGGCGGCGCGCGAGGCGGGCCGGCTGTTTCCGCTCAGCCTGGCGGCCGAGGGCAGCTGCACCATCGGCGGCAACCTGGCGACCAACGCCGGGGGCACACAGGTGCTGCGCTACGGCAACATGCGCGAACTGACGCTGGGGCTGGAAGTCGTCACGGCCCAGGGCGAGATCTGGCATGGGCTGCGCGGCCTGCGCAAGGACAACACCGGCTACGACCTGCGCGACCTATACATCGGCAGCGAGGGCACGCTGGGGGTGATCACGGCGGCCACGCTGAAACTGCACCCCCTGCCGGTGGCGCGCTGCACGGCCCTGCTGGCGCTGGACTCCATCGAATCGGCCATCGTCATGCTGGGTCGGGCCCGCGCGGGGCTGGGGGCGTCCCTGACCGGTTTTGAACTGATGGCGGGCAATTGCCTGCAAGATGTCGTGCGCTGCTTTCCGCAACAGCGCCTGCCCTTCGAGGGCGCCTCGGCCGAGCTGCCCTGGTTCGCCCTGTTGGAACTGTCCGACAGCGAATCCGAAGCCCACGCCCGCGAACGCTTTGAAGTGGTCATCGGCGAGGCCATCGAGGCCGGCTGCGTGCAGGATGCGGTGATCGCCGAATCCATGGCGCAGAGCCATGCCCTGTGGCACCTGCGCGAAAGCATCCCGCTGGCCGAAAAGGAATCCGGCAAGAGCATCAAGCACGACGTCTCGATCCCGGTCTCGCGTATGGCGGAATTCGTCGTGGGCACCAATGCGGCCCTGCAGGCGGCGTTTCCGGGCATCCGGCACGTGATCTTCGGGCACCTGGGCGACGGCAATCTGCACTACAACGTGGCGCGAGGGGCGGACTGGGCCGAGGGCCAGCTGCTGGCGCGCCAGGACGACGTCTATGCCCTGGTGCACCAGCGGGTGCATGCCGTGGGCGGTTCGATCAGCGCCGAACACGGGGTGGGGCAGTTGAAGCGCGACGCGCTGCCGCAATTCAAGGATCCGGTCGAGATGGCCCTGATGCATCGCATCAAGGCCGCGCTGGATCCGCAGGGCATCATGAATCCCGGCAAGGTCCTGAACTGATTCCGGCGCCCGGGGCGGCGCGCCGCCGGGGGCGCCTCGTCCGCGACGCGGCCTCGGGTATCATGGCGCCGTTTTCCATCCTCTCGGAGTTTTCCACATGACGATTCAACGCATCGAACCCGGCGTGCGCATGAGCGGCGCCGTCGTCCACGGCAATACCGTGTACCTGTCCGGCCAGACCGGGACGGGCGACGACGTCCAGGCCCAGGCGCGTTCGGCCCTGGCGAAGGTCGATGAGCTGCTGGCCAAGGCCGGCAGCCACAAATCCAAGATCCTGCAGGCCACGATCTGGCTGCGCGACATGGCCGACTTCGCGGCCATGAACCCCGTCTGGGAAGCCTGGATCGACCCGGCCAATCCCCCCGCCCGCGCCACCGGCGAGGCCCGCCTGGCCAGCCCCGGCCTGAAGTTCGAAGTCATCATCGTCGCCGCGCGCGACTAAGCCCTCATCGTTTCTGGCACAGCGGGCAGAAATACGTGGCCCGCTGCCCCTGCACGATCCGGCGGATGGGGCCGGCGCAGCGCGGGCAGGGCTGGCCGTCGCGTTCATAGACGGCGGCGTGTAGCGTGAAGTACGCCCCCGGCGCGCCCTGGGCGTTGACGTAGTCGCGCAGCGTGCTGCCGCCCGATTCCAGGGCCTGGCTCAGCGTCTGCAGAATGGCGGCGTGCAGCCGCGCGCAGCGCGGCCGCGACAGGCGGCTGCCCGGCGTGCGCGGGTCGATGCCCGCCTGGTACAGGGATTCGGACGCATAGATGTTGCCCACCCCGACGACGATGCGGCCGCCCAGCAGCAGCTGCTTGATGGATTGACGCCGGCCATGCACGCCTGCATGCAGGCTGTCGGGCGTGAAGCCGGGGCCGAAGGGCTCGCTGCCCAGGCTGGCCAGCAATGGATGCTCGCCGATCGGGCCGGCGTCCGCCGGGTGCCAGAGCACGGCGCCGAAGCGGCGCGGATCGTGCAACAGGAATCGGGCATCGTCGAACACCCATTCCACGTGATCGTGCTTGCGCAGGGGCTCGTCCATCGCGACCCGCCGCAGGGACCCCGACATGCCCAGATGCACGATCTGGGTGCCGTGCGCGAATCGGATCAGCAGGTATTTCCCCCGCCGTTCGCAGGCCAGCACCCGGGTATTGTCCAGCAAGGCGGGCAGGTCCGGGGGAATGGGCCAGCGCAGGCGGGGCTCGTGCACAATCAGTTGCCGCAGGATACGGCCGGGCATGATCGTGGCAATTCCACGACGCGTTGTTTCGACTTCTGGCAGTTCAGGCATGGCAGGGTGATAACATCCTCTTTCGATGAAGCAATTTTGCCACCAGACGCGGGCATTTCTCGCGTTGCGGCCCTGGTTACCGCCGATGAGAATCTCCGCCTCCGTATTGCCCGTGGTGCTGGCGCTGGCCGCCGCGCACGAGACGGCCTGGGCTGCCCCGCCGATTCCGGCGCCGGCCGATTCGGTTGAAACCATCCAGTTGCGTCCGGGCGAGCCGCCCGCCGTCAGCCTGACGCCGGACCTGTTGTACCGCATTCTGGTGGCGGAATTATCCGCCCAGCAGGGGCAGTACGACGATGCCGCTCAGGAATTGCTGGGCGTGGCGCGGGATACGCTGGACCCCCGCCTGGGGCAGCGGGCCTTCCAGATGGCCATGACCGGCCGCAACCTGGCGCTGGCCCTGCAGTCCGCCCGGGAATGGGCGCGGCTGGACCCCGAAAACCCCGAAGCCGTCGCCGCGTCGCTGGCCCTGTCGGCCTCCAGCGGGCAGACCGACGGTCTGGCCCGCACGCTGGCGCGCCGGATCGAATCCGCCGACGACAAGGACCAGGCCGTCGTCCAGGCGGCGGGCATCGTCTCCAAGATGACGGACAAGCGCCTGGCGCTGGACGTGCTGGACAAGGCCCTGTCCGGAGTCGTGAAGACCTCGGCCCTGGCGCATCTGGCGCTGGCCGACGCATCCTGGGCCGCGGGAGAACCCCGCCGCGCCGTGGACGAGGCCTACCAGGCCCAGGCCCTGGATCCGGATTCGCCGGACGCCGCCCAGCGGGTGCTGGAATACGGCCTGCGGGTCGAACCCCGCCAGGCCATCGGCGACACCTATGCCTATCTGGCGAAGCATCCGAACCAGCGGGCCCTGCAACTGCTGCTGGTCAGCCGCCTGACGGGGCAGGGCCAGTTCGACGAAGCCCTGAAACTGCTGGGCTCCATGCGCCGGCAGACGCCCGAAGACTTCGACCTGCTCTACACGGAGGCCGAGGTCAATGCGCGCGCCGGCCGCTACGATGCGGCCAAGGCGCTGCTGAATGAATACATCACCATCCAGCAGCAGCGCCGCCAGGCGGTGGCCGACGGCGCCACCAACGCCCAGGCCGACGTGTCCGACGCCCGCCTGCTGCTGGTGCAGATCGCCGAACGCCAGGGCGAACTGAAAGAAGCCATCCAGGAATTGCGCAGCATCGATGAGCCCAATCTGCGGTTCCAGGCGCAGACCCACGAGGCCGTGCTCTACGGGAAGCTGGGCGATCTGGCGCGGGCCCGCGCCACCCTGGACGCCATCAAGCCCGCCGACCGCCGCGAACGCACGGTCATCGTCCTGACGCGCGCATCCATCTACCGCGATGCCGGTCGCACCGACCAGGCCGTCGAGACCCTGAAGGCGGCGGACCTGGACATGCCGGACACGCCGGAAATCAAGTACGAACTGGGGATGCTGCTGCATCAGCAGGGCAAAAAGGCCGAATTCGAAGCCCTGATGCGCCGGGTGATTGCCCTGGATCCCGACAATGCCAATGCCTACAACTCGCTGGGCTATACCTACGTCGAGGAGAACCGCGACCTGCCCGAAGCCCGTGACCTGCTGGAACGGGCGCTGGATCTCGATCCCGACAACGCCTACATCCTGGACAGCGTGGGTTGGTACCTGTTCCGCACCCGGGATTACCAGGGGGCGCTGGAATACCTGCGCCGGTCCTACGATCATCTGCCGGCCGCCGACGTGGCGGCTCACCTGGGCGAAACCCTCTGGATGCTCAAGCGCCGCGATGAAGCCAGGCGCATCTGGGGCGAAGGCCGGAAGGCGGATCCCGACAACGAGACGCTGAAGGCCACCCTGAAGCGCCTGGGAGTGACGCTGCCGTGACGATGATGCGTGCGGGGCGACTGCTGGCGGGACTGGGCCTGGTTCTGGTCCTGGCCGCCTGTGCCACGCCTACCCGCATCGGCGGCCAGGGCCAGGCGTTCGAGCGCATCGGCCGCTTCGCCGTGAACCTGCAGCCGGTGGCGCAGCCGCCCTATGCCGCGCAAGGCGGGTTTTCCTGGCGGGACGACGGGCGCGCGCTGCGGCTGGATCTCAGCAATCCGCTGGGCAGCGTGCTGGCGCGAATCCGGGTGGAACCCGGCTCCTCCGTCCTGGAACGCGCCGACGGCAGCCGGGAAGCCGCGCCGTCGCCCGATGCCCTGCTGACCCGGATCTGGGGGCATCCGATGCCGGTGGAAGGCCTGCGCTACTGGATCCGCGGGCAGGCCGAACCCGGCCGCGACGCCGTCGGCGTCCAGCGGGATGAACAGGGCCGCCTGACGGCCTTGCGGCAGGACGGCTGGGATGCGCGCCTGTCGGACTACGACGATCAGGGCCCGCTGCGGGTGCGCCTGTCGCGCCGGGACGACCAGGGGCAGTGGCGCCTGCAGCTGATCATGGACCGCCCCTGATGCGGCCCGATCCGGCCCGGCGAGGACGCCATCCATGACCGCGCTGTATGACGTTCCCGCGCCCGCCAAGCTGAACCTGTTCCTGCACGTGGTCGGCCGGCGACCGGACGGCTATCACCGGCTGCAGACCGTGTTTCGCTTCATCGACCTGTTCGATCATCTGGATTTCGAGCGCACGGCCGACGGCCGCATCGAACGCGAGGGCGACGGCTTGGCGGGCCTGCCCGCCGACCAGGACCTGGTCCTGCGGGCGGCGCGCAGCCTGCGGCAGGCCACCGGCGCGCGCTACGGCGCCCGCATCGCCTACCGCAAGCGGATTCCGGCCGGCGGCGGCCTGGGGGGCGGGTCCAGCGATGCGGCCACCACCCTGATCGCCCTGAACCGCCTGTGGAACACCGGCCTGACGCGCGCCCAGCTGCTGCGGCTGGCCCTGCCGCTGGGGGCGGACGTGCCGGTGTTCGTCTTCGGCCGATCGGCCTTCGCCCAGGGCGTGGGCGAAGACCTGGACGCCGTGGCCCTGCCGCCCCGGGCGTACTGGGTCCTGCGGCCCAAGGCCCACATCCCGACGGCCGATGTGTTCCGGGATCCTGATTTGACAAGAGATTCGGAATCGGTAAAAATCTCGGTCTTTGCTGATTGGCAAACAGAACACAGCGGCCTATTTGGCCGCAACGATCTGGAATCTGTCGTCTGTCGGCGCCACCCGATGATCGCCCGCATACTGGGGACGATGCGTCAGGCGGGGCTCGATGCGCGAATGACCGGATCCGGCTCGTGCCTGTTTGCCGGGTTCGCCGATACCCGACAGGCTCGGGTGCAGCAGGACCGGATAATCAGTAAAATACATGACCTGCCCAATGTGGTCATCGAAGGCAGCTGGGTTTGCCAGGGGCTGGATGATCATCCACTGCGGGATTGGGTCGTAGACTGAACAGTTGGGGAATCGCCAAGCTGGTTAAGGCACCGGATTTTGATTCCGGCATGCGAAGGTTCGAATCCTTCTTCCCCAGCCACTCTTCTATATGCAGACATGCATTCCAGGCTGTTGAGTCGGCCCCACCGGGGCGCTGGTCAACAGCCTTGTCATTTGACACATTGGTTCGACACCATGGCACAAGACAGATTCATGATTTTTACCGGCACGGCCAATCCTCGCCTGGCGGTCGACGTAGTGAATCATCTGGACATGTCGCTGGGGAAGATGACCGTGGGCCGTTTCTCCGACGGCGAAGTCATGGTCGAGATCAATGAAAACGTCCGCGGCAAGGACGTGTTCGTGCTGCAGCCCACCTGCGCGCCCACCAACGACAATCTCATGGAAATCATGGTGATGGTCGATGCCCTGCGCCGCGCCTCGGCCCGCAACATCACCGCCGCCATCCCGTATTTCGGCTATGCCCGCCAGGATCGCCGGCCGCGTTCGGCCCGCGTGTCGATCTCGGCGAAGGTCGTGGCCAACATGCTGCAGTCCGTCGGCGTCGATCGCGTCATGATGATGGACCTGCACGCCGACCAGATCCAGGGTTTCTTCGATATCCCGGTCGACAACATCTACGCCGGTCCGATCCTGCTGGGCGACATCTGGAGCCGCAACTTTCAGAACCTGGTCGTCGTGTCGCCCGACATCGGCGGGGTGGTGCGCGCGCGCGCCCTGGCCAAGCAGCTGGAATCCGACCTGGCCATCATCGACAAGCGTCGCCCGCGCGCCAACGTGTCCGAAGTCATGAACATCATCGGCGACGTCAACGGGCGCACCTGCCTGATCATGGACGACATGGTCGATACTGCCGGCACGCTGTGCAAGGCGGCCCAGGCCCTGAAGGACCGGGGCGCCGGATCCGTCTATGCCTATTGCACCCACCCGGTGCTGTCGGGCGAAGCCGTCAAGCGCATCCAGGACTCCGCGCTCGACGAAGTCGTCGTCACCGACACCATTCCGCTGTCCGAAGCCGCCCGCCAGTGCGGGAAGATCCGCCAGCTGTCCTGCGCCTCACTGTTGGGCGAAACCATCCTGCGCATCGCGACGGCCGAGTCGGTCAGTTCGCTGTTTGCCGACTGATTTTTTTGATCCCCCGCTGGTCGCGGCGGGGGGGTGTCTGTGCAGCCTTGGCTGCTGTTTTGAATGGGGCCGATGCGGCCCCGCCTTTTGGAGCTTTCCATGAAATTCACCGCCACTTCGCGTAGCGTCCAGGGTTCGAGTGCGAGCCGCCGCCTGCGCCGCGCCGGTCGGGTGCCCGCCATCGTTTACGGTGGCAAGTCCGGCCCGGCCAACATCGAACTCGACCACAACGAGATCTACCACGCCCTGAACAAGGAAGAATTCCACGCTTCCATCCTGGACATGGTCCTGGACGGCAAGACCGAGCCCGTGCTGGTGCGCGCCGTGCAATGGCACTCGTACCGCCCCCTGGTCCTGCACGTAGACTTCCAGCGCGTGGACGCGTCCCAGGCCGTGAGCACCAAGGTGCCGGTGCACTACCTGAACGCCGACCAGAGCCCGGCCGTCAAGCTCGCCGGCCAGGTCGTCACCCACGGTCCGTCCGAACTGGACATCACCTGCCTGCCTGCCAACCTGCCGAAGTTCATCGAAGTCGATCTGGGCAACATGATCGGCGGCGCCCGCCTGCACCTGGCCGACATCACGCTGCCGATCGGCGTGAAGTACGTGCCGCACGGCGACGACGTGAACCCACTGCTGGCCCAGGCCGCCGCCCCCAAGGGCTCGGCCGCCGATGACGACGCGGCCCCGGCCGCCGACGCGCCGGCTGCCGAATAAGCCCGACTCGCTGGCATCAGCACCCCCCGAAACCCCCGCCCCTCGTCAGATGGGCGGGGGTTTTGACGTATGATGGGGGCCGTTTCAATGTCTTGCCATTTCGAACCATCACGATGACCGCGCCCATCCGCCTCATTGTGGGCCTGGGCAATCCCGGTCCCGAATATGAAACCACCCGCCACAACGCGGGCTTCTGGCTGGCGGATCATTTCGCCGACGACCTGCATGCCGGCTTCACGCTGGAAAAATCCTTCTTCGCCTGGGTCGCCCGCGCCCGCCACGCCGGCCAGCCCGTCGTGCTGGCCAAGCCGATCACCTTCATGAACAAGTCGGGGCAGGCCGTCGGCGCCCTGGCGCGCTTCTACAAGCTGCAGCCCGAGGAAATCCTGGTCCTGCACGACGAACTGGATCTGTTGCCCGGGGCCGTGAAATTGAAGTTCGGCGGCGGCCATGCAGGGCACAATGGCCTGCGGGACATCCAGGCGGTGCTGGGCACCCCCAAGTTCTGGCGCCTGCGCATCGGCATCGGCCATCCGCGCAGCCTGGGGCTGGCGCAGGCCGTGGTCAATTTCGTGCTGCACCCACCTCGTCAGGACGACATGCCGGGTATCGACGAGGTCATCCGGCGCTGCCGGCTGGAACTGCCCGCGCTGCTGGACGGATCGTTCGATCGCGTGACCGAGCGCCTGCATCAGGGAAATCATGATTGAGGCCGCCGGGCGGCCGCCTGGCGGCTTGGCCCGGCGCGGGATGTCCGGGCGCCTGCCCGCCATGAAAAGGTGAGAACATGGGTTTGCCAGGGTTCACCCGTCCGCGCGGCTTGCCGACCATGGGCGAGGAGATCGTCGATTTCCTGAAGTTCGTCAGGCGGCCCCGACCGGGGCCGCGCCTGCGCCCGCGCCGCCCCGGCCCTGGGTTGCGGGCGGACTTCTCCTTGAATGCGCCCTGGTGGCGCCTGCTGCATTGGGCCGTCCTGCTGTGGGTGGTCAACATCTTCGTCTTCGCCCCCCTGGCGCTGTCGGCGGCGGACGCCAGCGGCGCCCAGCATCGCCTGGATATCCACAATATTCCCTGGCTGGCGGCCCTGGTCTGGGCGCCCATCGTCGAGGAACTGACCTTTCGCTACGCCTTGCGCCGTCCCGCCATGCTGTGGTGGTTCGTGCCCCTGATGGCCGCGATCCTGGTGCAGGGCATGGGGGCGACGTCCGTCCCGATGGCGGCGGTGGCGGTGTTGCTGGCGCTGGCGCCGCTCTGGTATCCGGCCGGTCACCGCTGGCAGGCGGGCTGGGCGGCCGGCTGGCGCTGGCGCCGCCGGGCGTGCCGGGCGTTTCCTGTGCTGTTCCATGCCGCCGCACTGGCGTTCGCGGCCGTGCACTTGTACAACTTCCGCATGACCTCCATGACCCTGGTGCTGCTGCCCCTGCTGGTGCTGCCTCAGTGGGTCACCGGCCTGGTCCTGGGATGGATGCGGGTCAGGCGCGGCATCGGGGCGTCGATCATGCTGCACGCCATGTTCAACGGCGGGCCGCTGCTGCTGATCGGGCTGATCCTGCATTTCGCGCCGCAGCTGGCGGCGGGCTGATCCGAATCGACGGAGACTGTGATGAAAGCCTTGCTGATCATCGACATGCAACAGGCGATGCAGGATCGGATCGACGCTGGCCGGGATCACGTCGATCCCGGGGCGCCGGCCAGGATCGCGGCGCTGGCGGCTGCTTTCCGCAGGCAGGGGATGCCGGTCATCCACGTCCGGCATCAGGACGCGGACCCGGACTCGCCCTTTCACCCTCAGGCTTCCGGGTATCCGCCCATGCCGTGCGCGCGGGCCCTGGATGGCGAACCGGTGTTCCTCAAGCGGACGTCCTCGGCCTTCGCCTCCACGGATCTCCAGACCCATCTGCAAGGGCGAGGGATCACCGATCTGGTCGTGACCGGGGCCGTGACCGGCTTCTGCGTCAATTCCACGGTGCGCGCGGGCGCCGATCTGGGATTCCGGATGACGGTGGTCCGCGATGCGGTGCTTGGCTTTGGCCTGCCGTCTGCCCGGCTGTCCGCCCGCGCGGTGTCCGACGTGACGCTGGCGCTGCTGGCGGCCGATTTCGCGGAAATCGTGGATGCCGCGTCGGTCCTGTCCGCCTAGCGGGGCGGGCTTGGGGCGCGGATCCCGCCGGGCTCGTTCAACCGCCGCGTCGCGGCGCGCCGCCGGGGGCGCTTTGCCGGGCCCTGCGGGTACAATAGCGCCTTGATTTCCATCCTACTTTTCTCTCAGGTTCCCCATGGCACTGCAATGCGGCATCGTTGGCCTGCCCAACGTCGGCAAATCCACTCTGTTCAACGCCCTGACCAAGGCCGGTATCGCCGCTGAAAACTACCCCTTCTGCACGATCGAGCCCAACGTCGGCGTGGTCGAGGTCCCGGATCCCCGTCTGACGCAGCTCGCGGCCATCGTCAAGCCGGAGCGCATCGTGCCGGCCGTGGTCGAATTCGTGGACATCGCCGGCCTGGTGGCGGGCGCGTCCAAGGGCGAAGGCCTGGGCAACCAGTTCCTGGCCAACATCCGCGAGACCGACGCCATCGTGCACGTGGTGCGCTGCTTCGAGGACGAGAACGTCGTCCACGTCGCCGGCCGCGTCGACCCGGTGTCCGACATCGAGGTCATCAATACCGAACTGGCGCTGGCGGATCTGGCCACGGCCGACAAGATCCTGCAGAAGAATCGCAAGCTGGCGAATTCCGGCGACAAGGAAGCCATCCGCCTGGTGGCCCTGCTGGAACGCGTGGTCGCCGCCCTGGACGCCGGCAAGTCCGTGCGCAGCCTGGGCCTGGACGAGGAAGAACAGGCCGCCATCCGCGGTTACTGCTTCATCACTGCCAAGCGCGCCATGTACGTCGCCAACGTGCGCGACGACGGCTTCGAGAACAATCCCCACCTGAAGGCCGTGCAGGACTACGCCGCCGCCGAGAATGCCCCCGTGGTGGCCGTGTGCGCCGCCATCGAGGCCGAGATCGCCGACCTGGACGATGCCGACAAGACCGTCTTCCTGGAAGACATGGGCATGAGCGAACCCGGCCTGGACCGCGTCATCCGCGCCGGCTACCAGCTGCTGGGCCTGCAGACCTATTTCACCGCCGGCGTCAAGGAAGTCCGCGCCTGGACCATCCCCGTGGGCGCCACCGGCCCCCAGGCCGCCGGCGTCATCCACACCGACTTCGAACGCGGCTTCATCCGCGCCCAGACCATCGGCTTCGACGACTTCATCGCCTGCAAGGGCGAACAGGGCGCCAAGGAAGCCGGGAAGATGCGGGCGGAAGGAAAGGAATACGTGGTGAAGGATGGGGACGTGATGAACTTCCTGTTCAATGTGTAATAGGGTAGGGAGGCTCCTCGCCGCAGACGTGAACACCGGGACTGAAGTGCCGCGTTATCATTCTTGAATCTGCATCGCCCCCCGGAAAAGGCTAAGGAAATGGAACAGGTTCTACAAAGATTGCGCCAGTTTCGCGATGATCGTGACTGGAAGCGGTTCCATAATCCCAAGGACCTGGCGGTGGCCCTGAGCATCGAAGCCAGCGAACTATTGGAGGCTTTCCTATGGAAAGCCCCCGAGGCTGCTGATCCCGAGAAGGTCAAGGAAGAACTGGCGGATGTGCTGGCTTATGCTCTGTTGCTGTCCGATGCCTACGGCTTTGATGTACAGCAGATCGTTCTGGATAAAATCGAACGGAATGAAGAAAAATATCCGATCGAAAAATCCAGAGGCAGCTCGAAGAAATACAATGAACTATGAGTCAGGCGAGTCTTGTCGAAGTAAACCGATACGGATTTTCTGCGGATTCCTGGGCAGCCATACAGGAAAATGCATACGCCGCTAATCATTGGCCGCTGGTATACATCCTGAGCGACGGCTCCGCGCGTAATGCTTCCAAGCCCAACGCCTATGTTGGCGAGACTACTGATACGTTGACACGCTTGGGCACCCATCTCAAGCATCCGCACAAGAAGCTGCTGACCACGGTGCATCTGATCAGCAGCGAGCGCTTCAATAAATCCGCCACGCTCGATATCGAATCCTCGCTGATCAAGTACATGGCCGCCGATGGCTGCTTCAAGCTGTTGAACGGCAACCTGGGCCTGGCTGACCACAATTACTTCCAGAAGGACGAACTGTACTCTGAGATCTTTCGCGAGACCTGGGACAAGCTGCGGGCTCAAGGTGTTGCAGCGCATTCCTTGGAGGCCATCGACAACTCGGACGTCTTCAAGTATTCGCCCTACAAGTCACTGTCCCCCGATCAGCGCAAAGGCCTGATTGAAATCATGCGGTCGCTGTTGAATCCGGGGCTGAAGAACCTTGTGGTAGAAGGCGGTGCAGGAACTGGAAAGTCCGTCCTGGCCATTTTTCTGTTCAAGCTGATTCATACCGACGACGCCACACTGGATTTGCGTGAGTTTTCCGAAGAGGAAACCGAACTGCGCGAGCTGCTGGCGGAATTTAAAGCCCTCTACCCCAAGCCACGCATGGCCTTGGTTGTGCCAATGGCATCTTTCCGGGAAACCCTGGAGAAAGCCTTCGAGAACATTGAAGGCTTGCGCGCGAGCATGGTCATCAGCCCTTCAAAGCTGGCACGGCAGGACTACGACATCGTGCTGGTGGATGAGTCCCATCGGTTGCGCAAGCGGACCAATCTGGGCTCCTACTACGGGGCCTTCGACAAGGCCTGTGCAGCCCTGGGGTTGGACAAGAAGACTTGCAGTGAGGTCGACTGGGTGATTCAGCAGTCGAAAAAAGCTGTCTTTTTCTATGACGCGGACCAGACTATCAAACCGTCTGATGCCAACGCCGCTGATTTCCAAGCGGTCAAGTCGTCACCCGGCTCGAAAGTCATGACGCTGGTTTCACAGTTCCGGGTCCAAGGGGGCCAGCACTATGTGAAATTCATCGATGACTTGTTGAACGTGCGTCTGCCCAGCAGGGAAAAATTCCATTCAAAGGGATACGAGTTCCTGGTGTTTGACAGCATGCCGGATCTGGTGACGGAGATCAGGCAGCGGGATCAAACTTACGGGCTTGCGCGTCTGATCGCAGGCTATGCGTGGCCATGGGCGTCCAGAAAAAACCCGCATTTGTACGATATTGAAATCGAGGATGTTCGGCTGCGCTGGAACAGTATCAACGTCGATTGGATCAACTCGCCAAATGCCATCAATGAGGTCGGCTGCATCCATACGACTCAAGGCTATGACCTGAATTACGCGGGCATCATCTTTGGTCATGAAATTCGCTATGACGCAGGGCGGGACCAGATCATCATCGACAAAGCCAGCTACCATGATCGCAACGGCAAGCAAACCATAGATGATCCGGATGAGTTGAAGCGGTACATCCTCAACATCTATAAAACCATCATGTTGCGCGGCATAAAGGGAACTTTCGTCTACGCTTGCGATGAAGGTCTGCGCAGCTACCTGAAGCGGCACATCCCTGTTTATAAATCCAATGTTATTGCGCTGACCAGGCCGTCTGAACGGCTGGAACCCTATGGCAATGCGGTTCCTCTCTACGATTTGCAGGCCGCTGCTGGCGGCTTCAGCGAACTCCAGCATGTCGAGCATGAAAACTGGGTCGCTGTGCCGTCAGGTATGCCGGTGGGAAGAGATATTTTTGCCTGTCGGGTGGTCGGTGAGTCGATGAATAAGATCATTCCGAATGGTGCGATCTGTCTTTTTCGTCTGAATCCCGGTGGTAGCCGAAACGGAAAAATCGTACTGGTCGAGTGCGACGATATTCAGGATGACGATTCAGGCTCACGCTATACCGTCAAAGAGTACCAGAGCATCAAGACTGAGACTGACGATGGATGGCAGCACGGGAAAATTCTCTTGAAGCCTCGTTCCCACAATCCCCATATGGTGACGCTCGAACTCAGTAGCGATGACGAACATCGTTATCGCGTGGTTGGCGAGTTTCTGGGCGTGATTGATTGAGCATTTTTTAGGTGTGGGCAAGACGCGGGCCATCTGCCGCAAAGTGTCCAACAGCCTGTTGGACACTTCGTTCCTGTTTCAGTGATGATGTGAGTGGGGTAGTCCAACTGAAAAAATGGGGTATTTTGCATGACAATGTCCCATTTGGTCCGCGCCTGACTTCCACTTGTCCAGGATCGGCAGCAGGTTGCGCACAATGCTCAAGCCGCTCTGCTGATCCGTCTGGTTGAGAAGTTTCCCGACACAGTGAAACGGTTAGCAATGATGTAATTGATATTCAAAATATTTCCTGACTGCCTCAAGGGTGCGGCGTTTGCCTTGGAAATCTTGAGCGTCATGCGAATAATGGATATCCCCCATCCGCATATTTAATTTCCAAATATCCCCCCGCTTCCTTATCATGGGTGCTGTCCAGACAGCACATGCCGGGCTGAAGCCCGCAGAAATCACCATGCGCCATCACCCCATTCGCAACAAACTCGTCCTGCTGACGCTTGCCATCATGCCCTTCATCGCCTCCATTGGGCCCGCCAATGCCGCTCCCCTGCACGTCGCGGCGGAGAAAAACGATGTGGCCGGCATCAGCAAGCTGCTGGCCGAAGGCGCTGCCATCGACGAGCGCGACGGCAGCGGGGCGACGCCGCTGCTGGTCGCGACGCATGCCAATCAGGTCGAGGCGGCCAAGGCCCTGATCGATGCCGGCGCGGACGTCAACGCCCTGGACAAGATCCACGACAGCCCGTATCTCTATGCCGGCGCCCGGGGGCATCTGGAGATCCTGAAGATGACGCTGTCGCATGGAGCGGATCTGAAGAGCCTGAACCGCTACGAAGGCACGGCCCTGATCCCCGCCGCGGAGCGCGGCCACGTCGAGACGGTGCGCACGCTGATCGCCGCCGGCGTGGATGTGAATCACGTCAATCGCCTGGGGTGGACGGCGTTGCTGGAAGCCATCATCCTGGGTAGCGGCGGCCAGCGGCACCAGGACATCGTGGATGCGCTGGTGAAGGGCGGCGCCGACGTCAACCTGGCGGATGGCCAGGGCGTGACGCCGCTGCAGCATGCGCGTTCCCGTCACTACGATCGGATCGAAGCGATCCTGGTGGCGGCCGGCGCGCGTTGAATATCTGAACATGGATGGAAGGAACCCGATCATGATGGACGAAACCCGCTACCTGCAGAAAGCCATCGAACTGGCGCGCGCCAATATGCGCCAGGGCGGCCGCCCCTTCGGAGCGGTCGTGGTCCGGGACGGCCAAGAGATCGCCGCGGGCGTCAATGAGATCCTGGCGACCAACGATCCCACCGCCCACGCGGAATTGACGGCTTTGCGCGCCGCCAGCCGCGCGCTCGGCTCGCCGGACCTGAGCGGCTGCGCGGTTTATGCCAGCGGGCATCCCTGTCCCATGTGCATGGCGGCGATGCGGATGTCGGGCGTGCGCCTGGTGCGATACGCCTATTCCAACGACGACGGGGCGCCGTTCGGGCTGTCCACGGCGGCCGTCTATGAGGATCTGGCCAAACCCTTCGAGCAGCAGTCCATGGACATCCGCCATGTGCCGGTGGATGACCCTGAACTGTATGCCGAGTGGGCGCAGGCGCGGGACAAGCAGGCGTAGATCGTGACGTCAAAGATTTCCAAGTCGTCCTGGCTGCTGCTGGCGGCCGTGGCGCTGATCGCGCTCAACCTTCGGCCGTTCATCACCGGTGTCGGGCCCCTGGCGGCGGAGATCGGCCGGCGGACCGGCCTGGATCTTCAGGGCATGGCGCTGCTGACCCTGGTGCCCATGTTTCTGATGGGCGTGTTTGCCTTCGCGGGGCCTTTTTTGCAGACCCGGGTTGGGGAGCGGCGCTCGATCATGGTCGCAGTCGCGCTGCTGGTCGCGGGATCCCTGCTGCGCCTCTGGACCACTGCGGGCTGGCAGCTCGTGGGGACGGCCGCCTTGCTGGGGCTGGGCACCGCGGTCGTGCAGGCAGTGCTGCCTGGTATCGTCAAGCGGCAGTTTCCGCGTCACGTCGGTGTCGTCATGGGGGTGTATTCGGCCATGCTGATGGGGGGCGGTGCGCTGGGCGCCCAAGTCGCGCCGTGGGTGGCGGCGGCCGGGGGCGATTGGCATATCGGCCTGGCCTGGATGGCCGCGCCGGCCGCCCTGGCTTTGGCGCTGGCGGCGCGCAGCCTGCCGCGCGACGTGCCGGTCCGGCAAGCGCGCCAGTCCGTGGCGGTCTATCTGCGCCGCCCGCGCGTCTGGCTGCTGATGCTGTGCTTCGGCCTGGTGAATGGCGGTTATTCGACGGCGGTCGCCTGGCTGGCGCCGTTCTATCAGGAACACGGCTGGAGCGCTGCGGCCAGCGGCAGCCTGCTGGCCATCATGGCCGTGTGCCAGGCGATGGCCGCCTTGCTGCTGCCGATCTGCGCGGGCCGCCGCGAGGATCGCCGACCCTGGTTGTGGCTGACCCTGGCCATGCAGGCGCTGGGCTTCATCGCCCTGGCCTGGTGGCCGGAGGTGACGCCGGTCTTGTGGGTGGCGGTGCTGGGCGCCGGATTGGGCGGGTGTTTCGCCTTGTCCCTGATCGTGGCGCTTGACCATCTGTCCGACCCGGCCCAGGCCGGCGCGCTGTCCGCGCTCATGCAGGGCGGCGGATTTTTGCTGACCGCGTTCCCGCCGTGGATCGTGGCGGTGCTGCGGGACCTCACCGGCAGCTTCACGATGGGCTGGCTGCTGCATCTGGGCTGCGCTGTCATTGTCGCCATCCTGTATTGGCGTGTTTCTCCGGCCAGCTACCAGCGCGCCATGCGGATGACGCCCCAGGCGGCGCCCGGCGCGTGTCTGTCCGCGGGCTCGGCCGCGCCGTCTTCCCTGCCGTGACGCGCGGGGCGGGGGCCCCGGCGCCCGCCGATCTCTGGCAGAATGCGCGGCATGAGCCTGCCTTCCGACCTGATCGATTTCCTGCCCTGTCCGACCCCCGAGGCCTGGGTGCGGGCCGCCCTGGCGCAGCAGGACATCCTGCTGCTGGATCACCGCAACTGCGAACTGAAGGCCGCGGCCACCGCCATGAGCCTGATTGCGCGCTACGGACAGGATGCCGAATTGTCGGCCGCGCTATCCAAGCTAGCCCGGGAAGAACTCGTTCATCACGAACAGGTGCTGCGCTGGCTGAAGCGGCGCGGCGTCGCCCTGCGGCCTTTGACGGCCAGCCGCTACGCGTCCGGCCTACGGGCGGCGGTGCGCACCCATGAACCGGCCAAGCTGGTGGACACGCTGATCGTCGGGGCCTTCATCGAGGCCCGTTCCTGCGAACGCTTCGCGGCATTGGCGCCGCATCTGGACGAGGAACTGGCGACGTTCTACACCGGCCTGCTGCAGTCCGAAGGCCGCCACTATCAGGGCTATCTGCGTTTCGCATACCGGTTCGGCGAACCCCAGGACGTGGAACGGTCGATTCAGAAAATCCGTCAGGTCGAACAAGGCCTGATCGAATCCCCCGATCCTGAATTCCGCTTCCACAGCGGGTGCCCCGCAGGCTGAGCCGGCGCGGACTCCAACGCTAATGCAGGTCCCGCGTATACACGAATTTCGGCATGCTCCAGCCGAAGCGCAGGGCCAGCAGGCGCAGGCCCAGGCCGATCAGCAGCGATCCGGCGACGACCAGGTTGTGGTTCCAGGCCAGGTACAGGCCGGCCAGGTACAGGGCGGCGCTGACGATCGAGACGGTGGCGTACAGTTCGGCGCGAAACAGCAGGGGGATCTCGTTGCACAGCACGTCGCGCAGCACCCCGCCCACGCAGCCGGTGATCATGCCCGACACGATCGCCACGCCCCAGGGCAGGCTCAGGCCCAGGGCGATGTCCACGCCGATGATGGTGAAGACCACCAGCCCCACGGCGTCCAGGAACAGGAACAGATGCCGCAGCGAATGCGCGAAACGGGCGATGGCGATGGTGAGCAGCGCCGCGCCCCCGGTGATCAGCAGATAGTAGGGGTGGGCGATCCACGACAGCGGGTGATGGTCGAGCAGCACGTCGCGCACCGACCCGCCGCCCAGCGCCGTGATGCAGCCCAGCAGGCAGACGCCCAGCCAGTCCATTTCGCGCCGCCCCGCCGCCAGCGCGGCGGTCATGGCCTCGGCGGCGATGGCGATCAGGAACAGGACGTGCAGGAATTCGCTGGTGATGTCGGGGGCGGGCACGCGGGGCCTCTGGGCGGGATGGACGGACCAGCGGCCGCGCGCGACGCGGGCCGCCAGTCCGTATAGTAAGCGCTCCGGCGCCCGTCGGCGCCGGAGTCCTCGAAGGCGCTATTGAGCGGGCAGGGCGGCCGCCTGATGCTGCAGCTGGAAGACCCCCACGGCCCGGTTCAGGCCGCTCATCTGCTCGTTCAGGGACTGGGCAGCTTCGCCCGCCTGCACCACCAGCCCGGCGTTCTGCTGCGTGACCTGGTCCATCTGGGCGATGGCCTGGTTGATCTGTTCGATGCCGGACGCCTGTTCGCGGCTGGCCAGGGTGATCTCGCCCATGATGTCGGCCACGCGCTTCACGCTGGTGACGACTTCCGTCATGGTCTGGCCCGCGCCCACCGCCAGGGTGGCGCCGGAGCGGATCTTCTGCACTGTGGTGTCGATCAGGCTGCGGATTTCATGGGCGGCGTTGGCGGACCGCTGCGCCAGGGCGCGGACCTCGGAGGCGACGACGGCGAAGCCCTTGCCCTGTTCGCCGGCGCGGGCGGCCTCGACGGCGGCGTTCAGGGCCAGGATGTTGGTCTGGAAGGCGATCGAATCGATGACCGCGATGATGTCGGACATCTTCTGCGTGGAAGCATTGATGTCGTCCATGGTCTCGACCACCTGGGTGACGGTCTGCCCGCCCTGGGTGGCGACGTCGGACGCCGTGGCCGCCAGGGTGTTGGCCTGCTGGGCGTTGGCGGCGTTGTGGCCCACCGTGCTGGTGATCTCTTCCATGCTGGCGGCGGTTTCCTGCAGGGATGCCGCCTGCTGTTCGGTGCGGGCGGACAGGTCCAGATTGCCGTTGACGATCTGGCCGACGGACTGGGCGATCCATTCCGTGCCCTGGCGCACCTGGGAGACCGCCTGGGCGATGCCGTCGCGCATCACCATCATGGCGTGCAGCAGGCTGTGCGTGTCGCCGTCGCGCACGGGAATCTCCACCCGCAGGTCGCCTTGCGACATCCGGTGGGCGATGCCGATGACGGTGTCGGGTTCCCCGCCCAGCTGGCGCACCAGCCTGCGCGACAGGATGACGCCCACGGCCAGCAGGATCAGCGCCAGGACGCCTGCCGCCAGCGCGAATTCACCGGCCTGGCG
This sequence comes from uncultured Castellaniella sp., assembly GCF_937988725.1. Taxonomy (GTDB): domain Bacteria; phylum Pseudomonadota; class Gammaproteobacteria; order Burkholderiales; family Burkholderiaceae_B; genus Castellaniella. The sequence goes on from NZ_CALKHS010000004.1 coordinate 126,023, forward strand.
CCAGACGATGGCATTGACCGTGTCCAGGTACACCCCCGAACCCAGGATCCAGCCCCAGGGCTCGAAGCCCTTGACGTAGGAGACCTTGTCCACGGGCCGGTCGGCGCCCTGCTTGGGCCACAGGTAGAACACGAAACCGTCGTGAGTGGGACTGGCCTTGACCGTGTCCACGAAGGCCACGAACAGGCGCAGGCCGTTGGGATCCTTCATGCCGGACAGGTCCTGGCCGACCAGCTTGGGTGAAAACGGGTGCATCAGCATGCGCGGCTGCATGTCGTTGATCCAGAAATATTCCTGGCCGCTGTAGCGCATGCCGCGGATGGCGTCCATGGCCTGCTGCTTTGCCTGGTCCTCGGTGATCTTGCCCTGTTTCGCCTGGTCGTGGAAATACGTGACCACGCCGTAGGCGGTCTGCACGGCCTGTTGTGCGCCGACTTCCCGTTCGTGCAGCAGGGCGCTGCGTTCCAGCCACAGCAGGGAGCCCGTCAGCACGATGATGCCGACGATGGCCAGCAGGGTGAACAGTGTGAATTTGAATGAAGTGGTGCGTGTCCAGGCAGAGCGTGTGCGCGCCATGATGTCGTCCTCAGATGAGGCCGCGCAGAGGGCTGAAAGGGATTTCCAGGAGCGGGTGCGGCGGGCCGAAATAGTGACGAGGCCCGAAACGGGCCTCTGTGAAACAGTGTATTGCCAGTCCGGTGGCGTTGCGTAGATGAACTGTGGCGTGATGTTCACAAGTTGCAATTAATTTTTCGACTGGTCATCCGGGCGGCGGCATTAAGATGTCGCGTCTTCAATTTCCGGCGCCTGTGCGCCCGACGGCCCATTTCATGGAACCCCCACGAATATCCAGCGACCCCCAGCCTCGCACGCCGCCGTTCTGAAGACCCGACAGAATGGCGGCGCAGGAGAACCCGATGCGTTTGACCATTCTGAAAGAATTGTTCGCGGGCTTTTTGCGTGCCCGCCACATGACCCGCCATTTCCGACGGCGATTCCTGCCCGATGCGGGCGCCCTGGCCAGGACCAGTCACGAAGTCCCGCCGGCGCTGGCCCAGGCGCTGCGCGCTGCCGCGCTGGCGCCCCCCGGTTCCGTGCTCGACCGGCTGGGCAGCCAGGCCTCGGGCCTGAGCGAGGACCGCGCCGACGCCCTGCGCGCCGAAGTCGGCTGGAACGAGGTCGAGCCCGAAAAGCCGCTGCCCTGGTGGCGCCACCTGTGGCATTGCTACCGCACGCCCTTCAACCTGCTGCTGACGCTGCTGGCGGTGGTGTCCGGCCTGACGGACGACCACGATGCGATGATCGTCATCGGCATCATGGTGGTGCTGTCCACTTTGCTGCGCTTCTGGCAGGAAGCCCGTTCCAACCGGGAAGCCGACGCGCTGAAGTCCCTGGTCAGCAATACCGCGACGGTGGTGCGCCCCTGGGATCCCGGCCGGGATGCCGCCGCGCCGGCGCCGGAGGCGGGCGCGCGGCTGGCGGACGCCCTGGGCCGCCCCGCCGAGCTGGCCGTGCGCCTGCTGGTGCCCGGGGATGTGGTCCTGCTGGCGGCGGGCGACATGATTCCCGCCGACTGCCGGGTGTTGTCGGCCAAGGACCTGTTCGTGGCCCAGGCGGCCATGACCGGCGAGTCCCTGCCGGTGGAAAAATTCGCGCTGCAGCGCGACGAGACCGTCCGCAATCCCCTGGAACTGGACAGCGTCCTGTTCATGGGCACGAACGTGGTGTCGGGCTCGGCCCGCGCCGTCGTGCTGCACACAGGCGAACGCACGTATTTCGGGGCGCTGGCCGGCCGCGTCCTGGCGGCGGACCGGGTGCCGACGTCCTTCCAGCTGGGGGTCAACCGCGTCAGCTGGCTGCTGATCCGATTTATGCTGGTGATGGCGCCCCTGGTGCTGCTGATCAACGGCGTGACCAAGGGCGACTGGGGCCAGGCCCTGCTGTTCGCCGTGTCCGTGGCGGTGGGCCTGACGCCGGAGATGCTGCCGATGATCGCGACCTCCACCCTGGCCAAGGGGGCGGTCACCCTGGCGCGCCACAAGGTCGTGGTCAAGCAGCTGGATGCGATCCAGAATTTCGGCGCCATGGACGTGCTGTGCACCGACAAGACCGGCACCCTGACGCAGGACCGGATCTTCCTGGAACGCCACGTCGACGCCTGGGGCGAGCCATCGGACCGGGTGCTGGAGCTGGCCTGGCTCAACAGCCGCCATCAGACCGGCCTGAAGAATCTGCTGGATGTCGCCGTGCTGGAACAGGCGAGCGCCGAAGGGCCGTCGGGGGCGGCGGGGCGCTACCGCAAGATCGACGAGATGCCGTTCGACTTCGTGCGGCGGCGCATGTCGGTCGTGGTGGCGGATTCGGACGACGAGCATCTGCTGATCACCAAGGGGGCCGTCGAGGAAGTGCTGCAGGTCTGCGACCGCGTGCGGCATGGCGGCGCCGAGGTCCCCCTGACTCCCACGCTGCTGGAGCGGATCCGGGCGGTGGCCGCCAGCCTGAACGAGGATGGCCTGAGGGTCGTGGCGGTCGCGTCGCGGGCGCTGCCCGCCGCGCGCCAGGCCTATGGCGTGGCGGATGAGCGGGCCCTGGTGCTGGCCGGCACGATCGCCTTCCTGGACCCGCCCAAGGAATCCACCCGCGAAGCCCTGACGGCGCTGGCCGCGCACGGCGTGGCGGTGAAAGTCCTGACGGGGGACAACGAGCGCATCACCGCGAAGGTCTGCCGCGAAGTCGGCCTGGCGCCGCGCCTGGTGCTGCTGGGCGCGGACGTGGACGTCATGGACGACGCCGCGCTGGGGCGCGCCGTGGAAACCACGGATGTCTTCGCCCGCCTGACCCCCACGCACAAGTCCCGCATCGTCCGGGTGCTGAAGGCCAATGGCCATGTGGTGGGCTTCCTGGGCGACGGCATCAATGACGCCGCCGCCCTGCGCGCGGCCGACATCGGGATTTCGGTGGATTCGGCGGTGGACATCGCCCGCGAGGCGGCCGACATCATCCTGCTGGAAAAGAGCCTGATGGTGCTGGAGGCCGGTGTGATCGAGGGGCGCCGCACCTTCGCCAACATGCTCAAATACATCAAGATGACGGCCAGCTCCAACTTCGGCAACGTCTTTTCCGTGCTGGTGGCCAGCGCCTTCATCCCGTTCCTGCCCATGCTGCCCATCCATCTGCTGGTGCTGAACCTGCTGTACGACATCTCGCAGACGGCCATTCCCTTCGATGCGGTGGACGAAGAACAGCTGCAGCGGCCGCAACGCTGGGAGCCGGGCGAGATCGGCCGCTTCATGCTGTTTTTCGGTCCGATCAGTTCCGTGTTCGACCTGCTGGCTTTCGCCATGATGTGGTTCGTGTTCGCGGCCCAGTCGGAGGCGCAGCAGACCTTGTTCCAGTCCGGCTGGTTCGTGGTCAGCCTGCTGACCCAGACCCTGATCGTGCACATGATCCGCACGCCCAAGGTCCCGTTCCTGCAGAGCCGGGCCGCCTGGCCCCTGTTGCTGATGACGGCCGCCATCATGATGCTGGGCTTGTTCCTGACCATGGGGCCCCTGGCGCTGGCGTTCAGCCTGCAGGCCCTGCCGCCGCTGTATTTCCTGCTGCTGCCCCTGATCCTGCTGGGCTACATGACGCTGACCCAGTGGATGAAGGGGCTGTACCGCCGCCGCTGGGGCTGGCAGTAGCGGCGGCCGTCAAGGTTCCGGATAAGCCATGCAGGCGCCCAGGACGCGCAGACGGCCTTCGGCGCCCAGTTGCGGGGCCGACAGGGACGGCACGCGCAGGTCCAGGCATAGATTGCCCAGGTCCACCCCGATCAGGGTGTGGTCGCCGCGAAAGGAGCGGTAGTCCACCCGGGCGGGGACGCCGGGCCCGTCGGACGTCCATTGCACCTGCTCGGGGCGCACCAGGACGCTGGCCGGCCCTTCGGGGCAGGGGCTGTCGGGATGGCGCGGCAGTTCGCCCAGGGCGCACGACGCCGTGCCGTCCGCGCGGCTTCGTCCCGGCAGGAAGATCGCCGGTCCGGTCAGACGGGCCACGGCGGCGCTGGCCGGCTGCCAGTACACCTGTTCGGGGCGGGCGCATTGCATGATCCGGCCCGATTGCATGACCGCCAACTGGTCGGAGACAGCAAAGGCCTCGCCGGGATCGTGCGTGACCAGGACCGTGGTGGTGCCGGTCTGCCGCAGCACGCGCGCGACTTCTTCGCACATGCTGCGGCGCAGGTCCAGATCCAGGGCGTTGAAGGGTTCGTCCAGCAGCACCAGCGAGGGCCCCGGCGCCAGCGCGCGGGCCAGGGCCACCCGCTGCTGCTGGCCGCCCGAGAGTTCATGCGGATAACGCCGGCCCAGTCCGGACAGGCCGGTCAGGGCCAGGACTTCCTCCACGCGTTCGCGGCGGCCGGCCTGGCGCGGCAGGCCGAAGCGGATGTTGCCTTCCACCGTCAGGTGCGGGAACAGCGTGCCTTCCTGGGGCACGTAGCCGATCCCCCGGCGTTCGGGCGGGACGAAGACGGTGGGCGAGGCCATGACGCGCCCGCCGAAGGCGATCCGGCCCTCGTCCGGCGGATCGAAGCCGGCGATCAGGCGCAGCAGGGTGGTCTTGCCGCAGCCCGAAGGACCCAGCAGCGCCAGCACGGACCCCTGGGGGATGGTCAGGTCGATTCCGGACAGCACTTCGGTCGCGCCGAAATATTTGCGGATCCGGCTGAGGATCATCGGGTTTCCGGCGTCAGTGTCCATGGTGCAGCATCCGGCGAGTGAAGACCCAGACCGGCAGGATCGAGACGATCACCAGGAGGGCGGCAAAGGGGGCGGCCGCCGCGTATTCCGCGTCGGCCGTGTAGGTCCAGACCTCGGTGGCCAGCGTGACCGTGCCCGTGGGGGCCAGCATGAGCGTCGCGGTCAGTTCGCGCACGATCTCCAGCATCATCAGGGCCAGGGCGGCGCCGATGCCGGGCGCGATATTGGGCAGGATGACCGTGAGGAATACGTGGAAGGGGCGCCGCCCCAGGCTGCGGGCGATGGCCTCGATCTGGGGCGGCACCAGTTCGATCGAAGCGCGCAGCGAGGACTGGGCCAGCGGCAGGAACAGGATCGCGTAGGCGATCAGCAGGACGCTGAGCCCCTGGTACAGGGCCGGCGCCAGCCGGATCGACAGAAAGACCAGGGCCAGGGCCACCACCACGCCGGGCAGGCCGTGGACGATGTAGGGCAGGCGCTCGGCGATCTGGGCCAGGCGGCCCCGGTGCCGCGCCGCCAGCAGCACCAGCGGAATGGCCAGCAGGCTGGTCAGGACCGCGCCGGAACCGGCCAGGGCCAGGGTGCCCTGGATGGCGGGCAGGATCTGTTCGTAGCCGCGTCCGGCGGAGCTGCCTTCCAGCAGCCAGTAGGCCAGGGTGGCCAGCGGCACGCCCAAGGACACCAGCCCCAGCAGGCCGAAGGCCGCCAGGATGGGCCAGACGGCGCGGCCCAGGGCGGCGGGGCGCGCCTGCCGCGTCGCCCCGCGTCCGACCCGCGCGATGCGGCGCCCCGCCCGCAGCCGCATTTCCGCCCAGGCGGCGGGAATGCAGAGCAGCATCAGGACGATGGACTGCATGGCGGCGGAGGCGCTGTCGAACTGCAGCTCGTAGGATTCGAAGATGGCGGTGGTGAAGGTCTGCACGCGCAGCAGGGCCAGGGCGCCGAACTCGGCGAACATGTGCGTCAGCACCAGCAGGGCGCCTCCGCCCAGCGCGGGCAGCAGCTGCGGCAGCAAGGCATGGGTGAAGGCGTGCCAGGGGCCGTGCCCCAGGGAACGGCAGACGTCCTCCAGCCCCGGATCGGTGCCGCGCAGGGCGGCGGCCACGGGCAGATAGACCAGCGGATAGGTGGACAGCGCCAGGATGAAGATGGCGCCGCCCAGGTTCTGGAAGGCCACGTCGATGGAGGCCCAGGCGTAGCTGGATACGAAGGCGGGTACGGCCAGGGGCAGACCGGCGGCCACGCGCCACCAGCGCCGGCCGGGCAGGTCGCTGCGTTCCACGCACCAGGCCACGCCCAGGCCGATCAGGGACGCCAGGATCATGACGCCCGCCGCCAGCGTGACCGTGTTGCCCAGCAGTTCCAGGGTGCGGGCGCGGAACAGTTCGGCGGCCGCCCCGGCCAGACCGGTCTGGGCCGTGCGCAGGGCGACGTAGATCAGGGGAAGGACGACCAGCCCCACCGGCAGCAGGGCGGACAGGGTCATCCAGGTCGGCGGCATGGCAGGCCGCCGGCCCGCCATGAAAGCCGGGCGCGTCACGCCAGGCCGGCCTCGCGGCGCAGCGCAATGGCGTCGGCGGCGTCGCCCAGGTCGGCCGGGGAGACGTCCGGGGGCATCAGTTGGTCGAAAGGCTTCAGATCGTAGGGCGTTTTCACGCCCGGGCGCAGCGGGTATTCCGCTACCGTGTCGACGACAGCTTCCTGGCCGGCCTGGCTGACCATGAAGGCCAGCAGCTTCTGGGCGGCGTCCGCGTGGCGGCTGGTCTTCAGGACCCCCGCGGCGGACACGGTGATCAGGCCGCCCGGATCCTTCGGGCCGGCGTAGTGCAGGCCGGCCTTCATCTTGTCGGCGCCGACTTCGTTGGCGACGATGTACCAGTAGTAGTTGTTGACCAGCGCCGTGGCGATTTCGCCGCGCTCCACGGCCCGCATGGCGGCCATGTTGCCGTTGTAGATGCGGCCGAATTCCTTCAGGCCCTTCAGCCAGGCCAGGGCGGCGTCGCGGCCCTTCAGCAGCTTGATGGCGATGATCTGTTCCTGAAAGGCGCCGCTGGTCGGCACGAAGCCGACGCGGTCCTTCCAGGCGGCCGTGGCCATGTCCATGACGGAGGCCGGCAGCTCGGATTCCTTGACCATGTCCTTGTTGTAGACGGTCACGCGGCTGCGGGCGGTGACGCCGACCCAGGTCTTGTCGCGGGCGGTGTAGCCCGGCCGCACCTGGCTGAGGGTGCCGTCGGGCAGCGGGGCCAGCAGGCCCTTTTCGGCCAGCGCCGCGACGGGCGGGCTTTCTTCCGCGTAGAACACGTCGGCCGGGGAACGGTCGCCTTCTTCGATGATCTGGTTGGCCAGCTGCGTGCTGCTGCCCTTGCGGATTTCGACCTGGATGCCCGTGGCCTTGGTGAAGGCCGCCACCAGGGCGGTGGTGGTCTTGGCATGCTGGCCGTTGTACAGCACCAGGGATTGGGGGGCTGCGGCGCGCGCGGTGCGCAGGGCGGGCATGCCCAGCAACGCGCCCGCGCCCAGCACCGCCCCGTTGCGCAGAAAATCGCGACGTGAGGAAGTCTTCATGCTCGGGTTCTCGAAAAAGGATTCGAGAACGATTGTAAGGCAAATAAGAACGATTATCCTTACGAATAACTGAGGAGCGCCGGCCGGGAAGGATCGGCGGACGCGTCATCCGTCGCCGTCCGGAACACCGCCACGCTCTCGGCCAGATGGTCGGCCTGTTCGCTGAGCGAGTCGGCCGCGGCCGCCGCCTGTTCCACCAGCGCCGCGTTCTGCTGCGTGACCTGGTCCATCTGCGTGACGGCCAGGTTGACCTGGTCGATGCCGGTGGACTGCTCGTTCGACGCCGAGGCGATTTCGCCCATGATGCGGGTGACGCGGTCCACGGCCGCCAGGACGTCCTGCATGATGGCGCCCGCCTGGCTGGCCTGTTGCGTGCCCGACTGCACTTCCCGGGAGGACGTTTCGATCAGGCCCTTGATTTCGCGGGCGGCGTCGGCCGAGCGCTGCGCCAGGGCGCGGACCTCGGAGGCGACGACGGCGAAGCCCTTGCCCTGTTCGCCGGCGCGGGCGGCTTCGACGGCGGCGTTCAGGGCAAGGATGTTGGTCTGGAAGGCAATGCTGTCGATCACTCCGATGATGTCGGTGATGCGGTCGGAACTGTCGGCGATGCGCCGCATGGTGGCGACCATGCCTTCCACCGCCTGTTCGCCCCGATGGGCGGTGCCGGAGGCCCCGGTGGCCAGTTCATTGGCCTGGCGGGCGTTGTCGGCGTTCTGGCGCACGGTGGAGGCTAGCTCTTCCATGCTGGCGGCGGTTTCCTGCAGGGATGCCGCCTGCTCTTCGGTGCGGCTGGACAGGTCGGTGTTGCCGGCGGCGATCTCCCGCGCGCCGATGTGGATCTCGCCCACGCTGTGGCGCACCTGGCGGATCATGCGGCGCAGGGCGCCCTGGGTGCCGCTCAGGCTGTGGAACAGCTGGTGGACCTCGTTGCGGCTGTCGGCCGGACTGTCGGGCACGTCATGGCCCAGGTCCCCGGCCCCCAGCCGCTGCATGCCGGTGACGATGTCGCGCACGGGCGCCAGCGTGCGCCGCGCCAGCCAGAAGATGGCCAGGGCGATCAGCAGGGTGCCGACCAGCATGATCCCCAGCTGGATCCACATCTGCCGGGTGCTGGCAGCCAGGTACTCGTCCACCGGGCCGAAGCCGTAGATCACCCAGTTCCAGTTCGGCACGGTCTTCCAGGACAGGAAGATGGACCGCTTCGTGACGTTGACCTCGTGGGCCCCTAGCGGCGCGCTGCGGAAGCTTGCATCCATCGTCGCGAAGTCGTCCGGCGGATTGCCGGCGCTGAGCAGATCGCCGGGCTTGCCGTACAGTCCGGCGACGCGGATCCAGTCCTTGTGGTCTGGCGTCGGCCGGATGACGAACAGCTCGCCGTGGCCGGCCAGCTTGGTGGCGGTCAGGTCCTTGAGCACCGGATCGATCTGGGCGCTGATGTCCAGGCGGTTCACCAACCCGCCGTAGACCTTGCCGGTCGCGTCCTTCAGCGGGTTGACCGTGACCAGGTGCCATTTCCGGTCGATCAGGTCCGGCAGGCTGGCGACCTGCGCCTGGTCGAGCGCCAGGGCGATGGGATCCTGGGCGCCGAGCACCGCGCCGACCGCGTGGCCGGGCTGGTCCTGGTAGGCGCTGGCGATGACGGCCCAACCTTTGTCCGTGCGGGCGTAGAGTTCGGCGGTCATGCCGGTTACGCTGCGCATCAGGGCCTGGTTGCCGTTCAGCGGCTGGTCGTTGAGCGTCTTGCCGTCGGTCTTGAACACCGGCAAGCCCTGTTCCGTCTGCCCGGAGGGTTTCGGCACGCCGCCCAGATACCGGATCAGGACCGGATACAGGGACTGGCTGCGGTGGCTGCCGATGTCGTAGATCAGCTGCAGGATGCGGTCGTAGTCCTGCAGCCCCATGCGGTTGGCGGCGCCGACGTTGGCGATGGCCGTCTGCCGGCTCTGCCAGGTGATGAGGGAGGCCAGGGCGGCCATGACCAGTACGGTGGTCAGGGTGGCGGCCACGAACAGTTGGGTGGCCAGGGTGGCATGGGACATGCGCCCGGCATTGCGGCGTCGCTTGAACATGGAGTGTCTCCGGACTGCGATATTTGTTGTATCGGCCGGCGTCTGAGGCGCCAGCCTGCTTTCGTAGCGTAAAGGTACGTGTTGCGGAGCGATTGGGGAATGTCGGGCAGGAAATAGAGCTTATTTGTCACTGGAAATATCGGAAACCGGTTTGAAACCGGGCGGACATGGCCTTTACACTGGAATTCACCTGATTTTGATGCGAGGCTGGTGGGATTGATGGTGCAGACTCTGTTTCAGCAAGCGGTGTCGATCTACGAGGAATGGCAGGCGACCATCCTGGTGTTCGTGACGGTGCTGGGCTCTCTGGCGATCGGCGCCGTGCTAAGGGTGGCCCTGGCCCGTCTGGCGGGCCGGCTGCATCCGGTGCGCCACGTGTGGATGCATGGGCTGCTGTCGGGGGCGTCCCTGCCGCTGCAGATCCTGGTCTGGGTGCTGGGCATCGCGCTGGCTGGCAAGATGCTGGTGGGGCGCGGCGGGGCGCTGCAGCAGGATTCCCTGCTGGCGCACGGGCTGGATCCGGTGCGCGACGTCATGGTCATCGCGGTGGTGATGTGGTTCCTGCTGCGGGCCGTCAACCAGATCCAGATCAATCTGCTGGCCCGGGCGCGGGATCGCGGCCGGGAGCTGGATCCCACCGCCGCCGACGCGATCGGCAAGCTGTGCAAGGCTTCGATCGTCATCACGGCCATCCTGATGATGATGCAGGCCCTGGGCTTTTCCATCGCCGGGCTGCTGGCCTTCGGCGGCATGGGCGGCATCGCCGTCGGGTTCGCGGCGCAAAGCCTGGTCGCCAATCTGCTGGGCGGCCTGACGATCTTCGCCAGCCGGCCCTTCAAGGTCGGCGAATACATCATCATCCCCGGCACGGACCTGATGGGCGGGGTCGAGCACATCGGCTGGCGCGCCACGCGCCTGATCGGCTTCGACTGCAAGCCCTTCTACGTGCCCAACGCGATGTTCAACACCCAGCCGGTCATCAACCACACCCGCATGACCAGCCGGCGCATCATGGAGGACATCCACATCCGCTATGCCGACATCGACGCCGTCCCCGGCATCGTGGCCGACGGCCGGGCCCTGCTCAGCGAACATCCCGGCATCAAGCATGATTTCTTCGCGTTCAATTTCAGCAGCTGCGGCGCGTATTCGCTGAAGCTGTCCCTGTACGCCTTCACGGTCAGCACGGACTACAACGACTACATGAACGTGCAGGAAGACGTGCTGCTGCGCATCGCCGACATCATCCGCCGGCACGGCGCCCGCATGACGGGGCCTGTGTCCACGGTGGACATGCCGCAGCTGCGCGGGCAGGATGCCCAGTCCGATGCTGCGGGGGCGGATCCCGCGCGCTTGCCGCCGATGCCGCCGTCCCTGCCGTCGATGGGCTGATTGCCCGGGCGCGGCGCGGGTCTTGAAAACCCGGTCCGCCGCCCCCACGTGTTCCAGCAGTCCGCCCCCCGGCATGCCGAGGGGGCGACCCACGAATCCGAAGAACCTTCCAGTCAACCCGAATCATGAGCCAAACCGATACGCAAACGGCCGAAACCCTGGGCTTTCAGGCCGAAGTCAAACAGCTGCTGCATCTGATGATCCATTCCTTGTACAGCAACAAGGAAATCTTCCTGCGCGAACTCGTGTCCAATGCGTCGGACGCCTGCGACAAGCTGCGGTTCGAGGCCATCGACCATCCCGAACTGCTGGAAGGCGACGGCGAACTGCGCATCCGTGTCGAATTCGACAAGGCCGCGCGCACCATCACCATCAGCGACAACGGCATCGGCCTGTCGCGCGACGAAGCCATCGCCAATCTGGGCACCATCGCCCGGTCCGGCACGCGCGAATTCTTTTCCCAGCTGACGGGCGACAAGCAGAAGGACGCCCAGCTGATCGGCCAGTTCGGCGTGGGCTTCTATTCGTCCTTCATCGTCGCGGGAAAGGTTTCGGTGCGCAGCCGCCGCGCCGGCCTGCCGGCCTCCGAAGGCGTCCTGTGGGAATCCGACGGCCAGGGCGAGTTTTCCGTCTCGGCCATCGACCAGGAACAGCGTGGGACTTCCGTCACCCTGACGCTGCGGGCCGACGAAGACGAGTTCCTGTCCGGCTGGAAGCTGCGCGAAGTGCTGCGCCGCTATTCCGACCACATTTCCCTGCCCATCCAGATGCTGAAGGAGGAATGGGACGCGGAAAAATCGGAACAGGTGACCAAGGACGAATGGGAAACCGTCAATCAGGCCAATGCCCTGTGGACGCGATCCAAGTCCGACATCACGGACGAGCAGTACAAAGAGTTCTACAAGCATGTCGCCCACGATTTCGAAGACCCGCTGGCCTGGACGCACAACCGCGTCGAGGGCCGCAGCGAATACACCCAGCTGCTGTATGTCCCGAAGCGCGCGCCCTTCGACCTGTACGACCGCGACGCCCGCCGGGGCGTGAAGCTGTACGTCAAGCGCGTCTTCATCATGGACGACGCCGAACAGCTGCTGCCGGCCTATCTGCGCTTCGTGCGCGGCGTGGTGGATTCGGCCGACCTGCCGCTGAACGTTTCGCGCGAAATCCTGCAGGAAAGCCGCGACGTGCGCGCCATCCGCGACGGTTCCGCCAAGCGCATCCTGGGCCTGATCGAAGACCTGGCCAAGGACAAGCCCGAAGAGTTCACGGAATTCTGGTCCCAGTTCGGCCAGGTGCTGAAGGAAGGCGTGGGCGAGGATCCCGCCAACAAGGACCGCATCGCCGCTCTGCTGCGTTTCGCGTCCACCCAGTCCGACAGCCCGGCGCAGACCGTGTCCCTGGCCGACTACATCGCCCGCATGAAGGAGGGCCAGGACAAGATCTATTACCTGAGCGCCGATTCCCACGCGGCGGCGGCGCACAGCCCGCACCTGGAAGTCTTCCGCCGCAAGGGCCTGGAAGTCCTGCTGCTGTCCGACCGCGTGGACGAATGGATGCTGTCCTACCTGCGCGAATTCGAGGGCAAGTCCCTGGTCTCCGTCGCCAAGGGCGGGCTGGACCTGGACGCGCTGGCCGACGAGGAAGAAAAGAAGCAGCAGGCCGAGATCGCCGAAGCCTTCAAGCCGACCATCGAGCGCCTGAAGACGGCGCTGGGCGACCGGGTCAAGGAAGTCCGCGCCACGGCCCGCCTGGTCGATTCGCCCGCTTGCGTGGTGGTCGATGAAAACGAGCTCAGCCCGCACTTGCTGCGCATGCTGAAGGCCGCCGGCCAGGACGCGCCGGACGTCAAGCCGATCCTGGAAGTGAATCCGCAGCATGCCCTGGTGAAGCGCCTGGAGGCCCAGTCCGACGAAGCGTTCGGCGATTGGGCGGAACTGCTGCTGGATCAGGCCATGCTGGCCGAGGGCGCGGCCCTGAAGGACCCGGCTGCGTTCGTCAAGCGCATGAACGCGCTGCTGCTGAACGCCTGATCCTCAGGTGTTTTCCGCCGGCCGCGCCGATCCGATGGGTCGGCGCGGCCTTTTTCATGATGCCGGCATCCTGCCCTGCGCGCGGGTCAGAATATATTCAATGAACGTCGACGTGGCCCGCGTGTGATAGCGGTTGGGCATGTAGAGCATGAACATTTCCGCGCCGAAGATGCTCAGTTGCCAGCCGTCCAGGGCGGTCTGGATGGCGCCGCGCTCGATCTCGTCCCGCACCAGGTAGTCCGGGACGATGCCGACCCCCAGCCCGGCCAGGATGGCCTGGTGCAGGAACTGGAAGTTCTCCGACATCAGCGTGGGCTCCAGCAGGACTTCCTGGCGCCGCTGGTCGCGGTAGGCGGACAGCCGCAGCTGACGGTCCGCCACCCCGGAAGTGATGATGGGCGCCCTGGGCAGGCCTTCCAGCGTGTCCGGCAGGCCGTGTTCGGCAACGTAGCCGCGCGACGCGCAGGCGATGTGGCGCACCGGCCCCAGTGAACGGGCGACCAGATTCTGCGGGGGATTGGACATGACCCGCACGGAAATGTCCGTTTCGTCGCGCAGCATGTCCGGCAGGTGATTTTCGAAGGTGACGTCCAGCACGATGCCGGGATACTGGCGTTTGAAATCCAGCAGCCAGGGGCCCATCACGGTCTGACCGAATCCGCTGGGGATGCTCAGGCGCAGCCGCCCGCGCAGCTGCTGGCCCAGTTCGCGGACGGAGTCCTGGGCGATCGCCAGTTCGGTGCGGATCCGGCAGCCGTGTTCGTAGAGCCGCAGCCCGACTTCCGTGGCTTCGGTGCGCCGGGTCGTGCGGCGCACCAGCTGCTGCCCCAGGGCCTGTTCCAGGCGGCTCAGGTGATAACTGACATTGGCCCGGGTCATTTTCAGCCGGCGGGCGGCGGCGCTGAGGTTGCCCGCATCCAGGATGTCGGCCAGGAATACCAGGGATTCCGCGTTCAGCGCACTGTGGTTCATGATTGGGCGTCAAATGGTTTTTGACAGTGTGTCAATGGTCAATGTCATTGTAAAGCCTGTTGAACAGTGAAAGAATGGCCCTCTGGATGGCGCGCCGCCGGGCGCGCGCATGGAATATGGAGAACCCGAATGGCCGCTTCTCACTCCCACCTGGCGCAGGATGTCGTCACTTCCCGTCGTGAAGGCCCTGTGTCCATCGTCACGATCAACTATCCGCCCGTCAACGCGCTGGGCGTGGAGGTGCGCCGGGGCCTGATGGCCGCCCTGGACGCGGCCGATCAGGACACGGAGGTCCGGGCGGTGCTGTTGCTGGGCGCGGGCCGACATTTCATCGCGGGCGCCGATATCCGCGAATTCGGCCAGCCCCCGCAGGCCCCGCTGCTGCCGGACGTCTGCAATCGCATTGAAGCCAGCGCCAAGCCCGTCGTCGTGGCGGTCCAGGGGGCCGCCCTGGGCGGCGGCCTGGAGGTGGTGCTGGCGGCCCATTATCGTCTCGCGCTGCTGGGCGCGAAGTTCGCCTTGCCGGAAGTCACGCTGGGGCTGCTGCCGGGCGCCGGCGGCACGCAGCGCGCCCCGCGCCTGATGGGGGTCGAGGCTGCCTTGAACCTGATGCTGGATGGCAAGCCCATCGGCGCCCGGCAGGCCCAGACCCTGGGGCTGGTGGACCGATTGGACGACGGGACGGACCCTGTGCAGGCCGGCCTGGATTATGCCCGCGAACTGCTGGCGTCCGGCGCGCCGGTCCGCCCGACACGGGATCGGCGCATTCCCGTCGCGGACATGCCCGCCGCCAGCCAGGCGCTGGATGCCGCGCGGGCCTTGCTGAACAAGAAATACCGGGGCCTGTTTTCCCCGGCGCGCATTGTCGATGCCGTCCAGGCCGTGCTGGACCGGCCTTTCGACGAAGGCCTGCGCCTCGAGCGGGAATATTTCCTGCAGTGCCTGGACACCCCGCAGCGCCGGGCCCTGGTCCATGCCTTCTTCGCCGAACGCGAGGCGGCCAAGGTTCCGGAAGCAGGGCGCGCCCAACCCCGGGCCCTGAACCGGGTCGGCATCGTCGGCGGCGGCACCATGGGGGCCGGGATCGCCGTCGCCATGCTGGATGCGGGACTGCCGGTGGTCATGGTCGAACGCGACGAGACCAGCCTGGAACGCGGCCGGGCCAATGTGGCCAAGGTCTACGATAGTCTGGTCAAGCGCGGCCGCATGGTTGTCGCCGAACGCGACCGCCGCCTGGGCCTGTGGTCCGGCGCCACCGACTATCAGGCCCTGGCGGACGCAGATCTGGTGGTGGAGGCCGTGTTCGAGGACATGGCGGTGAAATCCGCCGTCTTCGCCGAGCTGGACCGGGTCTGCAAGCCGGGCGCCGTGCTGGCCAGCAACACATCCTATCTGGACATCAACCAGTTGGCGAAGACCATCTCCCGGCCTCAGGACGTGATCGGACTGCATTTCTTTTCGCCGGCCAACGTCATGAAGCTGCTGGAAATCGTCGTGCCGGAGCAGGTGGCCGACGACGTCGTGGCCACCAGCTTCGCCCTGGCGCGGCGCCTGAAGAAGATCGCGGTGCGGGCGGGCGTGTGCGACGGCTTCATCGGCAACCGCATCCTGGCCGTCTATCGCCAGGCCGCCGAATATCTGCTGGCCGACGGCGCGTCGCCCTACCAGATCGACCAGGCGGTGCGGCGTTTCGGCTTTCCCATGGGGCCGTTCCAGGTCACCGACCTGGCCGGCGGCGACATCAGCTGGGCGGCGCGCAAGCGCCGGGCGGCCACCCGCGATCCGGCCCTGCGCTATGTGCCGATCGCCGACCGCCTGTGCGAACGCGGCTGGTTCGGGCAGAAGACCGGCCGGGGCTGGTATCTGTATCCGGAAGGCAGCCGCGCGGGGCAGGAAGATCCCGAAGTCCTGGCCATCGTGGCCGAAGAGCGGCTGAAGATGGGCGCGGCCTCGCGTTCCTTCACGGAAGAGGACATCATGCGCCATTACATGGCCGCCATGATCAACGAAGCCGCCAACGTCGTGCATCAGGGCATCGCCCTGCGGCCCCTGGATGTGGACGTGGCCATGCTGTATGGCTACGGCTTCCCGCGCCATCGCGGCGGGCCCCTGCATTACGCCGACGAGATCGGGCTGGATGCCGTCCTGGCGGACATCCGCGCGTTCGCGGCGGAAGATCCCCATTTCTGGAAACCGTCGCCGCTGCTCGTCGAACTGGTCGAGCGGGGCGGACATTTCAAAGACCTGAACCAGCCGGCACAGGGCTGAGGAGACATACCATGCGAGAAGCCGTCATCGTTTCTACGGCCCGGACGCCGCTGACCAAGGCGCACCGGGGCGAATTCAACATCACGCCGGGCCCGACCCTGGCCGCCTTCGCCGTGCGGGCGGCGGTCCAGCGCGCCGGCGTCGACCCGGCGCAGATCGAGGACATGATCCTGGGCTGCGGCTATCCGGAAGGCACGACGGGGCGCAACATCGCCCGCCAGACGGTGATCCGCGCCGGCCTGCCCGTCACGGTGGCGGGCGTCACCGTCAACCGCTTCTGCGCATCCGGCCTGCAGGCCATCGCCATGGCGGCGGGGCGCATCGTGCTGGAAGGCGTGCCCGCCATGATCGCGGGCGGCGTGGAAAGCTGCTCGCAGATCCAGGGGCGCAGTGCCACGGACGCCGGCTCGACGGGCATCGACCCCTGGATCGCGGAGCACAAGCCCGAACTGTACCTGTCCATGATCCAGACGGCCGACATCGTCGCCCGCCGCTATGGCATCACGCGCGAGGACCAGGACCGCTTCGCCGCGGAAAGCCAGCGGCGCACCGCGCAGGCGCAGGAAAACGGCGTGTTCCGGGACGAAATCATCGCCTGCGCGACCACCATGGCGGTCAAGGACAAGGAAAGCGGCGCGGTGTCCCAGGTCGCCGTGACAGTCGATCACGACACCTGCAACCGCCCCGGCACGACCTACGACAATCTGGCGAAGCTCGCCCCCGTCATGGGGCCGGACCAGTTCATCACGGCGGGCAATGCGTCCCAGTTGTCCGATGGCGCAGCCGCCTGCGTGCTGGTCGAGGCCCGGGAGGCCGAGCGTCTGGGCCTGGAGCCCCTGGGCGCGTTCCGGGGTCTGGCCATCGCCGGTTGCGAACCCGACGAAATGGGCATCGGCCCGGTCTTCGCCGTGCCGCGCCTGCTGCAGCGCTACGGACTGAAGATGGACGACATCGGCCTGTGGGAACTGAATGAGGCTTTCGCGTCCCAGGCCCTGTATTGCCAGCGCACGCTGGGCATCCCGGATGAACGGCTGAACGTCAACGGCGGCGCGATTTCCATCGGCCACCCCTTCGGCATGACCGGCGCCCGCATGGCCGGCCACATCTTGCTGGAAGGCCGGCGCCGCGGCGTGAAGCACGCCGTCGCCACCATGTGCATCGGCGGCGGCATGGGCGCGGCGGGGCTGTTCGAGATTTTCTGATCGGCGGCGCGCCGGCCGGGGCCAGGGCGCCTGCCGGCCGGTTGCCGGCCTAGGCGGACCGGTCCGCGTGCCGGGGCGTGTGGGCCCGGGCCTTGACCTCCTCGATGAAGATCTGGATCGCCGGGCTGGGCGAGCGGGTCTTGCGCATCAGGATGCCGAAGGGCGGCAGGTGCTTGCGGATGGGCAGCGGCACGATGGCCAGGGTGCCGCGTTCCACGTAGTGGTTGGCCACCAGGGTCGGCATCACGGCCAGCATGTCCGAATGGCGCACCAGGGACGAGGTCAGCAGCATGGACGAGGTTTCCATGATGTTCAGCGGCAGCGCCAGGCGGGCCTCGACGAAAGAGAGTTCGATGACCTTGCGCATCGGGCTGGGGTGCGCCTGCAGGATCCACGGCAGGCCGGCCAGGTCGCGCAGGGTGACGTGGTATTTGCGGGCCGCCTGGTTCTGCGGGCTGCAGACGATCGACAGGGCTTCTTCCTGGATGGGTTCGAACACCAGGCTGGCGCCGTCCCAGGCGTCCGGAATGCGGCCGATGACGACGTCCAGCCGTTCCTCTTTCAAGGCGGTGATCAACACGTCGCTGGTGTCGACCTGGATGCTGATCGCCAGCCGCGGATGCTGCTGCTTGACGTTCAGCAGCGCGCTGGTCAGCAGTTGCGGCACCGGGGCCATGATGGCGCCGACCCGGATCTTGCCGATGTTCCCGGAATGGATGGCCAGCAGTTCTTCGCGCACGCCCGCCAGGTCGGCGGAGACCCCCTGCGCATAGCGGGTCATGACGGTTCCGTAGGCGGTGGCCTGCAGGCCGCGCCGGCCGCGTTCGAACAGTTTCAGGCCGATCAGGTCTTCCATGTCCCGCAGCATTTTCGTGGCGGCCGGCTGGCTCATGCCCAGGTGTTCCGCCGCCTTGCGCAGGGAATGGTGTTCCTGGATGGCCAGCAGCAACTGCAGCTGCCGGGTGCGGAGCCGGTTGAAGAGAACTGTCTGGTTAGGTATCAACATAGGTTATCAGTCTATCATTTAATTTCAATTTTCAGTTATAGCTATTCTGATAAGCTGCCTAGCACTTCAAATACCAATGACAGGAGACACAGAATGGCCATCCCTTCTTCCAAACCGCTGGCCCGCACGCTGATCGCCGCCGGCGCCGCCATGGCGCTGGGCGCATCCGGCGCGGCCGCGGCGGCCGATGCCTGGCAGCCCACCAAGAACATCGAGATCGTCGTGGCGGCGGGCGCCGGCGGCGGCACGGACCAGCTGGCCCGCCTGATCCAGTCCATCATCACCAAGCATGATCTGCTGAAAGTCTCGACCGTCGTGCAGAACAAGGGCGGCGGCAACGGCGGCGAAGGTTTCCTGGACATGAAACTGTCCAAGGGCAACCCGTACAAGATCATCGTCGGCACCAACAACGCCTACCTGCTGCCCATGGTCGCCAAGCTGGGCTACCAGTGGACGGACCTGACGCCGGTCGCCACGGTCGCCCAGGACGACTTCATCCTCTGGACCTCGACCAAGCTGCCCTTCAAGACGGCCAAGGAATACATCGACGCCGTGAAGGCGGATCCGTCCAAATACCCCATGGGCGGCAGCCAGTCGAAGGACGTGGACCAGACCCTGACCATGCTGATCAACAAGGTCGAAGGCACGAAGTTCACCTACATCCCGTTCAAGAGCGGCGGCGAAGCCGTCACCCAGCTGGCGGGCGGCCATATCGGGTCCAACACCAACAACCCGGCGGAAAGCCTGTCCCAGTGGAAGGCGGGCCAGGTGCGGCCCCTGTGCGTCTTCAGCAAGGAACGCATGGTCTACACCGAGAAAGTGACCGCCACCGAATCCTGGTCCGACGTCCCCACCTGCGTGTCCCAGGGCATCAAGATCGAGGAATACCGCTTCCCGCGCACCGTCTTCATGCCGGGCGGCGTGACCGCGGCCCAGCAGGCCTTCTACGTGGATCTGCTGCGCAAGGTCACCCAGACCCAGGAATTCAAGGATTACCTGACCCGTGGCGCATTGGTGCCGTCCTTCCTGGCGGGAGACGACTTCAAGAAGCTGATCGAGGAAGACAGCGCGCGTGCGCGGGACATCTTCCGTTCCGCCAACTGGTAATGACCTGAAGAGCGGGCCGGCCCCGGCCGGCCCAGCATCGACCGGGATCGGGTCCCGGTCGGATCCGGGAAGGAAGGACTTCATGAATCAGGATACGAGACAGCCGCCGGACGACGGCGCCGACGAGCGCGGCGGCATCAGCCTGCGCGGCGGCGGGCTGTTCACCTCGGGCGTGCTGATGCTGATCGCGGTCGTGGTGATGGCCGACAGCGTGGAACAGGGCATCGGCTGGGACGTCGCCGGCCCCCAGCCCGGGTATTTCCCGTTCTACATCGGCCTTCTGCTGCTGCTGTCCTGCCTGGGCACGGCGCTGTGGACGCTGCGTCACTGGTCGCAAGGGCGGGGGCGCCTGACGACGCGATCCGAATTCCGCCGGGTGCGCAATGTTTTCCTGCCCATCGTTGCCTACGTGGCGCTGATGTTCTTCGTCGGCATGTACGTCTCCGGAGCCCTGTTCATCGCCTGGTTCATGTGGCGCCTGGCGGAACCCGGCCGGCGCCATCCGCTCTGGAAGATCCTGCTGATCTCGATCAGCGTCCCGCTGGCGACCTACTTCATCTTCACCGTCTGGTTCGAAGTCTCCCTGTATGCCGGCCCCTTCGCCGATTTCTGAGTGATCCCTCATGGAACAGTTTGATCTGCTCATGCATGGCATGGAGGTGGTGCTGACCTGGAACCACCTGCTGCTGATGGTGGCCGGCGTGCTGCTGGGCATCCTGGTGGGGGTGCTGCCCGGCCTGGGCGCGCCCAACGGCGTCACGCTGCTGCTGCCGCTGACCTTCAGCATGTCGCCGGTGTCGGCCATCATCCTGCTGTCGTGCATGTACTGGGGCGCCCTGTTCGGCGGCTCGGTGACCTCCGTCATCTTCAACATCCCGGGCGAGCCGTCCTCGATCGCGACCACCTTCGACGGCCATCCGCTGGCCAAGCAGGGGCGGGCGGGCGAAGCCCTGACCGCCGCTTACACCTCGGCCCTGCTGGGGGCGCTGGTCGGCGTGCTGCTGCTCACCTTCCTGTCCACCTACATCGCGAACTTCGCGATGGAATTCAGTTCGCCTGAATTCTTCGCCGTGTACGTGCTGGCGTTCGGCAGTTTCATCGGCCTGGGCAAGACGCCCGCCCTGAAGACCGTGGCCGCCATGATGCTGGGCTTCATCCTGGCCAGCGTCGGCATGGATACGGTGTCCGGGAACCTGCGCCTGACCTTCGGGCTGACGGACCTGTTGCGCGGCATCAGCTTCGAGGTCGCCGTGATCGGCCTGTTCGGCATCGGCGAGATCCTGTGCACGGTCGAGGAAGGCCTGGTGTTCCGGGGGGAAAACGCCAAGATCAATTTGCGCGTGGTCTGGAATACCTGGAAGCAGATGCCGCGCTACTGGGCCACCTGGGTGCGCAGCTGCGTGATCGGCTGCTGGATGGGCATCACGCCGGGCGGCCCGACGGCGGCCTCCTTCCTGAGCTACAGCGTGGCCAAGAACATGTCCAGGCACCCCGAGCAGTTCGGCAAGGGCGCGCTGGACGGCGTCATCGCTCCCGAAACGGCCGACCACTCGGCCGGCACCAGCGCCCTGCTGCCCATGCTGACCCTGGGAATCCCCGGTTCGGCGACCGCCGCCGTCATGCTGGGCGGCCTGATGATCTGGGGCCTGCAGCCCGGGCCGACCCTGTTCGTGGAACAGAAGGACTTCGTCTGGGGCCTGATCGCCAGCATGTACCTGGGCAACGTCGTCGGCCTGATCGTGGTGCTGTCCACCATTCCGCTGTTCACCGCCATCCTGCGCATTCCGTTTTCCATCATCGCGCCCATCATCGTCATCATCTGCGCCATCGGCGCCTATGCGGTGAACCAGTCGCTGTTCGACGTCGGGCTGATGTTGGTGTTCGGGGTGTTCGGCTACCTGTTCAAGAAGCTGTCCTACCCCATCGCGCCGCTGGTGCTGGCGGCCGTGCTGGGCGACAAGGCCGAGGACGCCTTCCGCCAGTCCATGCTGTTCTCCCAGGGCAGCCTGGACATCTTCTGGTCCAACGGCCTGGTCGGATCCATGACGACGGCCGGCCTCGTGATGGCCTTCCTGCCGCTGATTTCCAAGGCCGCTCGGGCCGTGATCGGCCGCGGGAAGGCGGCCCGCTCCACCTTTTGATGAATCGATTTTCCGGATGAAGAGATCATGACGCAAGAACAAACCATCGTGGCCCTGACCCTGGGCGACCCGGCCGGCATCGGCGCCGAACTGATCGCCAAGCTGCTGGCGCAGCCCGCCGAGCTGGGCGATGCCAAGATCGTGCTGGTGGGCGACTCCTGGCTGTGGGAACGGGGGCAGGCCGTCGCCGGCGTGCGGGTGCCGACCCGGCCGCTGGATTCCCTGGCGCAGGCGCGCCATGCGCCCTCGGACCTGCCGCTGTTCGTGGCCGTGGATACCGTGCGCGAGGACGAGGTGACCGTGGGCCAGGCGGATCGCGCCGGCGGCGTGTCCGTGCTGCGCGTGCTGGACCAATGCATGGATGCGGCCCTGGCCCGCCAGATCGACGCCATCTGCTTCGCGCCCCTGAACAAGCACGCCATGAAGATGGGCGGCCTGCGCCACGAAGACGAACTGCACCACTTCGCCCAGTACCTGAAGGTCGACGGCTATTTCTGCGAATTCAACACGCTCGACGGCTTGTGGACCGCCCGGGTCTCGTCCCACATCCCGCTGAAGGACGCGCCGCAGTACATCACCCGCGACCGCGTGATGGACGCCGGCCGCCTGATCTACCGTTCGCTGCAGGCGGCGGGCAACGCGCAGCCGCGCGTGGCGGTGGCCGCCGTCAATCCTCATGGCGGCGAGGGCGGCACCTGCGGACGCGAGGAAGTCGACATCATCGTCCCGGCCGTGGCCGAACTGAACGCCGAAGGCATACCCATGCAGGGCCCGTACCCGGCCGACACCATCTTCCTGAAGGCCCGCGACGGCCAGCTGGACGCCATCGTCACCATGTATCACGACCAGGGCCAGATCGCCATCAAACTGATGGGCTTCGAAAAGGGCGTCACCGTGCAGGGCGGGTTGCCCGTGCCGATCACGACGCCGGCGCACGGCACCGCCTACGACATCGCGGGCCGCAACCGCGCCAATGTGCAGGCCATGCGCAACGCCTTCCTGATCGCCAGCCGCATGGGCGCTTCCTACCGGGCCCAGGCCGCGGCCTGACCCCTCATTCGCATTTTCCTGACGGAGCTTGAATTGAAGATCAAACACATCCGCGCCCGCGTCTTCGAATGGCAGGGCAAGACCGTGCCGCCGCAGTCGCATTTCTGCACCAACGCCATGGACGCCCTGTGGGACCGGGGCGATTCCATGGGCACCTTCCGCTTTCACGGCTGGACGGTCGTGGAAGTCGAGACCGATGACGGCATCGTCGGCCTGGGCAACGTCGCCCTGGCCCCGCGCATCGCCAAGCAGATCATCGACCAGTACCTGGCGCCGCTGGTGATCGGCCACGATCCCTTCGACTACGAGTACCTGTGGCAGCGCATGTACCGCTCCACCCTGGCCTGGGGGCGCAAGGGCGTGGCCATGGCGGCGATTTCCGCCATCGACATCGCCCTGTGGGACATCATGGGCAAGGCCGTCGGCCGCCCCGTGTTCAAGCTGCTGGGCGGGCGCACGAAGGAAAAGATTCCCTGCTACGCGTCCAAGCTGTACCGCACCGACCTGGACGCCATGCAGGCCGAGGCCCAGGCCTACGTGGACCAGGGCTTCACCGCTTTCAAGATGCGCTTCGGCTACGGCCCCAAAGACGGCCCCGCCGGCGTGCGCAAGAACCTGGACAGCGTCAAGGCCGTGCGCGACGTCATCGGCTACGACACCGACCTGATGCTGGAATGCTATATGGGCTGGAACCTGGAATACACCAAGCGCATCCTGCCCAAGCTGGAAACCTTCGAACCGCGCTGGCTGGAAGAGCCCGTGATCGCCGACGACATCGACGGCTACGCGGAACTGAACCGGCACGGCCCGATCCCGATTTCCGGCGGCGAGCACGAATACACCTCCTACGGGTTCCGGCAGTTGCTGGACAAGCGCGCCGTGTCCGTCATCCAGTACGACACCAACCGCGTGGGCGGCATCACGGCGGCGCACAAGATCAACGCCCTGGCCGAGGCCTACAGCGTGCCCGTCATCCCGCATGCCGGCCAGATGCACAACTACCACCTGACGATGTCCACCCTGGCCTCGCCCATGTCGGAATACTTCCCCGTGCACGACGTCGAGGTCGGCAACGAGCTGTTCTATTACATCTTCGAGGGCGATCCCGCCCCGGTGAACGGCTTCATCGACCTGGACGACGACAAGCCGGGCCTGGGCCTGAGCCTGTCCGACCGCTATCGCGATCAGTTCACGATCATCGAATGATCCGCGCCGCGTGGCGCAAGGACGAGAACAAGGATTCATGATGCGATTGATTCAATTCAAGGATGCCCAGGGGGTCAAGGCCGCCCTGGTGGACGACACCGACCAGGCCAGCGTCATCGAGGTCGTGGGCGGCACCTACGCCCTGGCCATGATGGCCGTGCAGCACGGCGTGACGCTCGGCGAGCTGATCCAGCAGCACCTGGGCAACAGCGTACTGTCCTACCAGGAGCTGATCGATTCCCGGCGCCTGCTGCCGCCGCTGACGCACCCGGATGCCGCCCATTGCCTGGTCACCGGCACCGGGCTGACCCACCTGGGCAGCGCCGACACGCGCGATGCCATGCACGCCAAGCTGGACGCGGACGATGCCAACCTCAGCGATTCCATGCGCATGTTCAAGATGGGCCTGGAAGGCGGTCGCCCCGCGCCGGGCGAGATCGGCGTGCAGCCGGAATGGTTCTACAAGGGCGACGGCGACTGCGTCGTGGCGCCGGAATCCGCCTTGCCGGTGCCCGGCTGCGCCCAGGACGCGGGTGAAGAACCCGAGCTGGTCGGCCTGTACGTGATCGCGCCCGACGGCACGCCGGTGCGCGTGGGCTTCGCCGTGGGCAACGAATTTTCCGATCACGTCACCGAACGCCACAACTACCTGTGGCTGGCGCACTCCAAGCTGCGGGCCTGCAGCTTCGGCCCCGAGATCCTGATCGGCGAACTGCCCGCCGACCTGCGGGGCCAGTCCCGCATCGTGCGCGACGGGCGGGTGCTGTGGTCCAAGCCCTTCGTCACCGGCGAAGCCAATATGGCCCACACCCTGGCCAATCTGGAGCACCACCACTTCAAATACGCGGGCTTCCGCCGTCCGGGCGACGTCCACGTGCATTTCTTCGGCACCTCGACGCTCAGCTTCGCCGACGGCGTCAGGACCCAGGCCGATGACCGCTTCGAGATCTCGCTGCAGGGCTTCGGGCGGCCGCTGCGCAATCCGATCGGACGCCAACCGGACGATGCGTTCGCCGCCGTGCGGAAGATCGGTTGACTTCGGCAAGCGGCGGCGTGTTCCAGGATCGGGGCGCTTGTCCCGGCTCCTGGCCGGTTTGTCTTCCGCTCCGCTTATGCCCATAATCGGCCCTGAATCCTAGTGAATCAGACCGAATTGGAGTCTTGCTGATGAAATCCCGCGCCGCCGTCGCCTTCGAGGCCGGCAAACCCCTGCAGATCGTCGAGATCGACGTCGAACCGCCCCGCAAGGGCGAAGTCCTGATCAAGATCACCCACACGGGCGTCTGCCACACCGATGCCTTCACCCTGAGCGGCGACGACCCCGAAGGCGTCTTCCCCGCCGTGCTGGGCCATGAAGGCGCCGGCGTGGTGGTGGAAGTGGGCGAGGGCGTCACCAGCGTGGTCCCCGGCGACCATGTCATCCCCCTGTACACCGCCGAATGCGGCGAATGCCTGTTCTGCAAGTCCGGCAAGACCAATCTGTGTGTGGCCGTGCGCGCCACCCAGGGCAAGGGCCTGATGCCCGACGGCACCACCCGGTTTTCCTACCAGGGCCAGCCGATCTATCACTACATGGGCTGCTCGACCTTCAGCGAATACACCGTGGTGGCGGAGGTCTCCCTGGCCAAGATCGACCCCAAGGCCAATCCCGAACAGGTCTGCCTGCTGGGCTGCGGCGTCACCACCGGCATCGGCGCCGTGCGCAACACCGCCAAGGTCCAGCCCGGCGACACCGTGGCGGTCTTTGGCCTGGGCGGCATCGGCCTGGCCGTGGTCCAGGGCGCCCGCCAGGCCGGGGCAGGGCGTATCATTGCGGTGGACACCAACCCCGACAAATTCGCCCTGGCGAAGGTTTTCGGCGCCACCGACTGCGTCAACCCCAAGGACCACACCGAACCCGTTCAACAAGTCATCGTCGGCATGACCGGCTGGGGCGTGGACCATAGTTTCGAATGCATCGGCAACGTCAACGTCATGCGCGCCGCCCTGGAGTCCGCTCACCGGGGCTGGGGCCAGTCCATCATCATCGGCGTGGCCGGCGCCGGGCAGGAAATTTCCACCCGACCGTTCCAGCTGGTCACCGGCCGGTCCTGGCGCGGCACCGCGTTCGGCGGCGTCAAGGGCCGTTCCCAGCTGCCCGGCATGGTGCAGGAAGCCATGCGCGGCGACATCGACCTGGAACCCTTCGTCACCCACACCATGGGGCTGGACGACATCAATACCGCCTTCGACCTGATGCACGAAGGCAAGTCGATCCGGTCGGTGGTGCATTACTGATCTGCCCTGATCAACGCTTTTGCCTGGGGCCGGCGTTTGCCGGCCTTGGCTTTTTTGAGGAAAAAAACCTAGTGAATGAAGTTTCCCAACAATCTACTTTGACTTTGACGCGCGTAGAGCGCCACACCAGCTTCGGCGGCCGCCAAGAGGTCTGGCAACATGACTCCGAGGTGCTGAACTGCGCCATGCGCTTCGGCACCTACCTGCCCGCCGCCGCCGTGCGCGGCGAACCGTGCCCCGTGCTGTACTGGCTGTCGGGCCTGACCTGCACGGAACAGAACTTCATCACCAAGGCCGGCGCCCAGGCTTACGCCGCCCTGCACAATCTGATCCTGGTCGCCCCCGACACCAGCCCGCGCGGTGAAGGCGTGGCCGACGATACCGCCTACGACCTGGGGCAGGGCGCTGGTTTCTACCTGAACGCTACCCAGGCCCCGTGGTCTGCGCATTACCGCATGCAGGATTACGTGGCCCAGGAACTGCCAGATCTGATCGAACAGCATTTCCCCGCTTCCGGCGCGCGTAGCATTTCCGGCCATTCCATGGGCGGCCATGGCGCTCTGGTCACGGCCCTGCGCAATCCTGGCCGTTATCGCAGCGTGTCCGCTTTTGCGCCCATCGTCGCGCCTTCCCAAGTTCCCTGGGGGCGGAAGGCGTTCACTGCCTATCTGGGGGATGATGCTGCCGCTTGGGCGCAGTGGGATGCGGCTGAACTGATCCGTTCGCTGTCAGCCGATGCCGAGCGCCTGCCCCTACTGGTGGACCAGGGCCTGGGGGATGAGTTCCTGGAAGAGCAATTGCGTCCTGAATTGCTGGAAGCCGCCTGCCGCGCTGCGGAATACCCGCTGACTCTGCGCAGGAATGAAGGGCATGATCACAGCTACTATTCCATCGCCAGTTTCATTGGCGATCACGTGGCGTTTCATGCGGCGGCGTTGAAGGGGTAGTCAACGGTTGTTGAGTACCTCGACGGTTCGGGGCACCCTCCGGGCCTCGCCCGTCGTATTGCAGCAGGGCGAGGCTGCGCGTGTCTTAGTGCTTGTCTAGCAACTGTGCGATATCCACATAGCTGACCGCATCTTCCCCAAAGGTGAACGTCCCCTGTTCCAGCATCTCGCGGCTGGCGCGCAGGAACGCGCCCAGCGCCGCCCGGCTGAGCGTGCTGCCCACGCTGATCCGTTTGACGCCGATGTCCGACAGATCGTGGGCCGAGAGATTGATTCCGGGCGCCCCCATCAGCACATTGACCGGCAGATCCACCGAACTGACGACCGCCGTGATGTCTTCCCGGGTCCGCAGCCCCGGCGCGTAGAGCACATCGGCCCCAGCCTCTTGATAGGCCTGCAGGCGGCGGATCGTGTCTTTCAGGTCCGTGCGCCCATGCAGATGGTTTTCCGCCCGGGCTGTCAGCGTGAAATGGTAGGGCAGGGATCGCACCGCTTCGACCGCTGCCCTGACCCGATCCACAGCTTCCGCCAGATCGTAGATCGGATCGTCGGCCCGCCCCGTGGCGTCCTCGATGGATGCGCCCACCGCTCCTGTCTGCGCCGTCAGGCGGTAGGTCTCCGCCACACCTTCCAGCGTATCCGCGTAGCCGGCTTCCATGTCCGCGCTGACAGGCAGATCGGTGGCTGCGGCCAGTTCCGCGACGTGCGCCAGCATCTTGTCCCGGTTGACCCGGTAGTCGGGTACCCCCAGGGTGTAGGCGTAGCCGGCGCTGGTGCTTGCCAGGGCTTGGAAGCCCATGCCCGCCAGCAGCCTAGCCGTGCCGATGTCCCAGGGGTTGGGGATGATGAAGGCGCGGTCGGTATGGTGGAGAGCGTGGAAGGTTTGGGCTTTTGGGAGGAGGGTGGGCATGGTTGGATTGGGCGGGGGGTGGTGGCTTTATTATTGTTCAATACGCGGAGGGTGTCAGCTATCGACTCTGAGAGGACTGATCCTGTTTATGCGCGGTAGCCAGCGGCTCGATGCGACGGTCGACCCGACGAGATGGTCAAAATAGTTCGCCGTCGCGCTCAGAGCCCGAAAATCGTTGCGTAGCGCTCGGACTTGAAGCCGACTTCAATGCCGTGCTCGACAGCCAAGTGTAATAGCTCAGCGGAACCTGCACGGGCCATTTCGTACAGATTATGCAGCACATTGCCAAGGTTATCCATCATGCTAAGTGCTTGACATGAAGGTTACTGTGCACCCTCTGATCGGAGTTGTCTGATCCGCTCATTGTAGCTGGCAACTAGGCAACTCTGATCAAGGCACACATTCCTTGTCTTGTTGCGCCAATTTACTTGTGAGGCACTGATTATTTTTTCATTTGGGCCAAATTTATTTTTGAGTTGCTTAAATAATCGAACCATCTCGACATCCAGCCTCGCGAGTTCCGCATTTGAACAAATTTCTTTCTCGTACCATTTATCTGCTTTTCTGCAATCGAAGCTTGGCGAGATAACGTGCTCTACAGCGTAGGGTGTTATATCCAGCCCAGATTGCTTTAGTAGGTCTAGCCCCTTCTTTGTAGTGTGTAGCACTCCGTCTTGCTCCTGCGCCCATCCGTAACGAAGAAGCACGTCGTTGATGTAGGTAGTTCTTGTCTCAGGATCTGGGATTGTTTTGGCCCATCGATCATTGAAGGAGCTGCTCTGGACGAGATAATTTTGTCGAAGAGCGGCCAAGTCTTGTAGCATTTCGACCGCCCTTGGATGTGCGCTGCGAAAGTACCAGAACTGCCATTGCCCTAGAGACCGTTTGGTGTCCTCTAGTTTCGCTTCTAGAGTCTTTGCGACTTGTTTCTGTTGCTCGTGCCCAATGATCTCTTGTTTGAAAAAGTCAAGAGAAATAGGAGTGCCATTGTTGATCGTGATTTGCATAGATGCATCGCTATTTGTGGGAAGTGCGTTAATCGTGCCTCCCGCAATAGCAATTCCACCGGGCGCGACAGCAGTCCTGGGAGGTGCGATTTGAGAGTCACTCTTTTTGTAAAGGCTAGCAAACGCTGGCCAGAGTGCAATTACCGCAGCTGTTGCTCCAATAGTTGCTACGAAGAGGGACGCATTCTTCTTTTGAGATGATGTGAACATCCTTTATCCTAGGGCGGTGAATATCTTCTTGGTGAATTAGCTACAAATTGACCTGTAGCCTATCATATTTGTTACAAAGTTGTAGTCTACACCCGACTGGCCGCTTTACGGCATTTGTCAAAAGGTAGGCCAGGGTCAAAAGCGTACGGTCACCGGAGCAGATCGCTGGATAGCTGAAGTGCGCCTATCCTGGTAATAGGGAACATCAGGTGTCGTACGAAACCATCTATCGCACGCTTTTTATCCAGGCACGCGGCGCACTGAAGAAGCAGCCGCTGGCGTATTTGCAACGTACGCGGACCATGCGCCGCTCCCGTCACCATACGCAAAAGACAGACATCCATGGTCAGATTGTCGATGCGGTTTCGATTAGCGAACGTCTCTCTTCAACGGAAGATCGCGCGGCCCCGCGACACGGGAAAGGAGGCTTGCTATTTGGCAGCAGAACAGTCAGAGTGCGACTCTGGTGGAGCGTCAGACTCGCTATGTCATGCTGGTGAAGGTGGCAGGCAAGGATATCGAAACGGTGGTCAATGGGTTGATCAAGCATGCTCGACAACTGCCACGGGAGCTCTATAAGTCGCTCACTTGGGATCGAGGCAAGGAGATGGCCGACCATAAGCGATTCACCCTGGCGACAGATATCAAGGTGTTTTTCTGCGACCCTCAGAATCCCTGGCAACGTGGGACGAACGAGAACACCAACGGCCTTATACGGCAATATTTGCCAAAAGGAATTGACCTGTCTGACTACTCGCAAGCTAAGCTCAACGCCATCGTGAGACGATTGAATGAGCGTCCCAGGAAAACCTTAAACTACGAAACACCGGCACAACGATTTGACCAGACCGTTGCATCCACCGGTTGAATCCGCAACCCATTACAGACGGTTGAGTAACGTCAGAATTAAGTCTCGTCGTGAAGCGACTTGAGTGGGTTGTTAGCACTCATGGAACCTGCCGGCTATCAGCTACTCGTTGCGTTCGCTGACCGGTGTAGTGTCTTGTGTGAGAAGTTCAGTTGGCTCAACACCAAAGATCTCTGTGTAGGTGGTTTCGAACTCTGATGTTTTCCGAAACTCTTTAAAGATAGGCCAGTCGATGTAATCATGCCGCTTGATTAATCCACTTGGACCAATATTTCGCATGATGGTGGCTGCCTTCTTGAATTGGTCTTTGAGCACCGTAACACAGAGATCAAAATCATCACTGCAGGCGGACCAATCAACTTTACTCAAGGTGCTTAAGCATTGTTCTTGCTTGTTCATGAACTTGTATGACTGTGCAAGATTAACGAGAAGGATTCTTTTGTTGGCTTCCGATGCATGGCGAGGGAGCTTTGTCGCAAATTTCAAGAGTCTATTTGCTAGGTCGTATTTTTCTAAAACGATTAGCTCAAATGTAACGGTAATCAGCGCCCTGTCTGCAATCTCTAATTCATCGGGTCGCAGTTTTCTCCAAAGAACTTGACTTAGTTTAACGCCTATTTCGTATAGACATTTATACGATTCAGTCAGATATTTGCGCTTCGCATCAAGGGTGACTCCGATGGTGACATCGGCCGTGTCCACATTATTTTCTGCGCAAACCTTAAGGTATTGTGACGAGGCTTTCCCTTGGCAGTGAACGAAGAGATTCCTACGTTCAGTAAGTTCGATAAAGATTGGCCAACTGTCAAGCCCTTCTCTGAGCTTGATGTCGAAGACTTTCTCGAGCCAGTCGAATTGTTCCGTGTGGCTTTTTCGAAGTAGTGCCTCAACTTCGCTGTCCACAACGTATTTTCTCGCGGTCTCCACGTCTTTAAAAGCGACAAGCTCCTTATAAGTGAGTTGCTTCCCGCTAGAATTTAGGACTTCCGGCTTACATTCGAATAGAGCGTGTACTAGGTTCCCGATGAACGCATCGTAGGTGCTGACGAATGAAACTAAAAACGTACGTGGTAAAAGTGTCTTTGCAGTTCGATACTGTTCTTTCTTACGATCTGCAAGGCGAACCTTTCGTAGATGCTCTGGAGGAATTTTGAATCGTCGCCGTGTGCCCTCAACCGCGACTTCTTCCCCATGCTCTTCCAGTGCCTTCGAGTATTCTTCGCTGAATTTCTTTCCCAAGGTTTCGGTAACGAGCAGTAGGGGGCCGACCATCCCTTGCAGTGCGTCGAGATCGGTGATGTAAGCTTCCGTTGCTTCTTGGATTGTGTTCAAGTGTCCTCCCTGATCTTCAACATAAATAAGCGAAAATCTCTGTTCATGATGGGTTTATGTAAACCGACCGAAAGTTGTTCTTTTCAATGAACGAGATCTGGTTATATTCGGTTAAGAAAGCCTAAAAGTTCCTGGATCATCTTCAAAGGGGGCCACGTTTTTGTTCGCACCCCCAGTGGGTCAGTTTTCAACCAGCGTTGATAACTAACAACCTCAGGGAATCGTCATCCCTCAAGCAGCACCTCCGGGTTCCAAGCCACCTCCCAAAGATGCCCATCTGGATCCTGAAAGTACCCCGCATACCCGCCCCAGAACGTATCCTGCGCCGGCTTCACAATCACAGCCCCAGCCGCTTTCGCCTGAGCCATAACCTCATCCACCCCAGCACGAGACGAAACATTATGCGCAAGACTGATCTCCGTGGCGCAGGGCGCCCCCAGCGGCAAGCCGGAATCCTTGGCCAAACTCTTGCGAGGCCAAACAGCCAGCCTCAACCCTGGCTGCAAGTCGAAGAAGGCAACAGCACCATTTTCGAATTGTTCGCCAACGATGCCATCAGTGGATAACCCCAATCCGTCCCGGTAGAACCGGAGCGACCGCTCCAGATCATCCACCCCTAGCGTGATCAGACTGATACGTGGTTTCATGGCTACCTCGTATGGTGTTCGAACCTTTTCCAGTCAAACGATGGCCCCGGATCGGTCTTTCGGCCCGGCGCAATATGCTCGTGCCCCTGCACCGCCCGGATCGGATGCCGCGCCCGAATCGCCGCCGCCAGATCAGACAGCCGCTCGTACTGCGCATCCGTATACGCCAGCGTATCCGTGCCTTCCAATTCAATCCCGATCGAAAAATCGTTGCAGCGTTCGCGCCCTTCAAACGAAGATACGCCCGCGTGCCAGGCCCGCAAAACCGTCGGCACGAACTGCACGATCACGCCATCCCGGCGGATCAGGAAATGGGCGGACACCCGCATGTCCCGGATATTCTCGAACCAGGGGTCCGCGCCGATGTCCAGGCGGTTCTGGAAGAATTCGATGATGGCATCGCCCTGGAACACGCCAGGCGGCAGGCTGATGTTGTGGATCACCAGCAGGTAGGGATCCTCGCCGCCGGGCCGCAGGTCGTGGTTGGGAGAAGGGCGACGCAACACGCCGGGCCCCATCAGAGGCAGCCAGCCGTCCGGCTGGACCTTCAAGGCAGCGGCGGCGCCCGTCGCAGGGTCGGCGGACGGGCCCGCAATCACTTCCGCAACCCCAGCCGCGCATGTTCCGCGCTGCACCAGGTCTTGCCCTGGCTCATGTAGGCCTCGGACCGGGGCAGGAAGATGTGGCAGTGGGCGCAGCGCACCATGGATTCGGCGGCGTCGCGGGACTCGGCGTCCTGGCGGCGGGCGGCGGCTTGCCGGGCGTTGGCCTTCTGGTGGCTGAGGACGCGTGAAACGAACAGGACGGCCAGGATGATGACCGCCCACAGCAGGAGCTTACCCAAGTGTGCCTCTTTGCAGGATGACTTCCAGGACGAAACGGCTGCCGGTGTAGGACAGCAGCAGGAAGGCGAAACCGGCCAGGGTCCAGCGCAGGGCGATGCGCCCGCGCCAGCCCTGGATCATGCGCCCGGCCAGCAGCACGCCGAAGGTCACCCAGGACAGCAGGGTGAAGACGGTCTTGTGGTCCATGGGCAGGGCCTGGCCGCTGATGCGCAGGGACACGATGATGCCGGTGATGACGGTGAGGGTCAGGATGATGAAGCCGATGCCGATCAGGCGGAACAGCAGCTGTTCCAGGGTCAGCAGGGGCGGCATGGCGCCCATGGCGCGGCCGATCAGGCCCTGTTCGCCTTCGGCCTCGATGGGGCGGTGCAGGTGGCGGTCCAGCACGGTCATCAGCATGGCGTGCAGGGCGGCGACGGTGATCAGGCCGTAGGCCGTCATGGCGATCAGCAGGTGGACGCGCAGCCAGTCGTTGTTGGCGTGCGGCACCAGGTAGCCGTGCGGGAAGATGGCCGCCAGCAGGCTGATCAGGGTGGCGGCCGGCAGCAGCAACAGCAGCAGGCTGTCCAGGCGCAGCAGGAAATTTTCGATCCAGAAGACGATCATGCCCAGCCACATGGCGGTGGACAGGGCCAGCGCCCAGCCCAGGTGCAGGCCGGTGGGCACGACGACGGCGGAAATCAGACCGATGCCGTGCAGGGCGATGGCCCCCAGCAGGCAGCTGCGGCCGATGGTGCTGCTGGGCCGCACGTCCTGGGCGCGGGCGATCGGGCGCCACAGGGCCAGGCCCAGTACGGCGTAGGCCAGCGCGGCAAGCAAGTGAAATACAATGCTGACTGACATAGTCCTGTCGGTGTCCGGCGCACGGCGTGCGCCACAAAAGCTTCCATTTTATGCGCTGGCCGACGGATCAACCAGTTTTGTGGAACCTGCCCCATGCTCGATAACCTGACTTCTCGCCTGTCGCGCATCGTCAAGACGATGCGCGGCGAGGCCCGCCTGACCGAGTCGAACACTCAGGAAATGCTGCGCGAGGTCCGGCTGGCGCTGCTGGAGGCCGACGTCGCCCTGCCCGTGGTGCGCGATTTCGTCGGCCGGGTCAAATCCGCCGCCCTGGGCCAGGAAGTCGCCGGCAGCCTGAACCCCGGCCAGGCCCTGGTGGGGATCGTGCACAAGGAACTCACCGCCCTGATGGGCGGCGATCTGGGGGCGGACGCCGGCGAACTGTCGCTGGCGGCGCAGCCCCCGGCCGTGATCCTGATGGCCGGCCTGCAGGGCGCGGGCAAGACCACCACCACCGGCAAGCTGGCCAAATGGCTGTCCGAGGGCAACCACGTCCAGCACGGCCGCAAGACCGGGCGCAAGAAAGTGCTGGTCGTCAGCGCCGACGTCTATCGCCCCGCCGCCATCGATCAATTGAAGACCGTGGCGGCCCAGGTGGGGGTCGATTTCCTGCCCACGGAATCCACGCAGAAGCCCCAGGACATCGCCCGCGACGCCCTGGATCACGCCCGCCGCCAGCATTACGACGTGCTGATCGTCGATACGGCGGGCCGCCTGGGCATCGACCAGGCCATGATGGACGAGATCCGCGCCCTGCATGGCCTGCTGAATCCGATCGAGACCCTGTTCGTGGTGGACGCCATGCAGGGGCAGGACGCGGTCAACGTGGCCCGCGCGTTCTCCGAGGCCCTGCCGCTGACGGGCGTGGTCATGACCAAGCTGGACGGCGACGCCCGGGGCGGCGCCGCGCTGTCGGTGCGCCAGATCACCGGCAAGCCGCTGAAATTCGTCGGCATGTCAGAAAAACTGGACGGGCTGGAGCCTTTCCATCCCGAACGCATGGCCCAGCGCATCCTGGGCATGGGCGACATCGTGTCGCTGGTCGAGCAGGCCCAGAAGAACATCGACATCGCCGAGGCCCAGAAACTGGCCGCCCGGCTGAAATCCGGCGACCGCTTCGACCTGAACGATTTCCGCGACCAGCTGCAGCAGGTGAAAAAAATGGGGGACATGGGATCCCTGCTGGAAAAACTGCCGGCCCAGTTCGCCCAGGCGGCGTCCCAGGTGCAGGGCGGTCAGGCCGAAAAGCAGCTGGCCCGCACCGAAGGCATCCTGAATTCCATGACGGCGCTGGAACGCGCCAAGCCCGAGCTGATCAAGGCGTCCCGCAAGCGCCGCATCGCGGCCGGGTCCGGCGTGCCGGTCCAGGAAGTCAACCGCATGCTCAAGCAGTTCGAGCAGATGCAGAGCATGATGAAACAGATGAAAAAGGGCGGCATGGCGAAGATGATGCGCGCCATGGGTGGGTTGAAAGGTCTGGGCGGGATGGGCCGGGGCGGCTTCCGCTGATCAGACCTGGGACTGCAGGTAGTTTTCCAGGCCGATCTGTTCGATCAGGCGGACCTGCTGTTCCAGCCAGTAGGCGTGATCGGACTCGGTGTCCTTCAGCTGCAGCAGCAACAGGTCCCGGGTGACGAAATCGCCGTGCTTTTCGCACAGCGCGATGCCTTCGCGCAATGACGCCCGGACTTCATATTCCAGATCGAGGTCGGCGCGCAGCATGCCGGGCACGTCCGTGCCGGGCGTGAAGGCGCTGGGCCGCATGTCGGGTTCGCCTTCCAGCATCAGGATGCGCCGCAGAAGACTGTCGGCGTGCTGGGTTTCTTCCTGCATTTCGTGGTCGTTGCGCGTGAACAGCTTGTCCAGGCCCAGGTCCTGGTAGCGGCGGGAATGGATGAAATACTGGTCCCGCGCGGCAAGTTCATCGCGCAGCTGGCGCGTCAGGTAGGCGAGGACTTCGGGGTGGCCTTTCATGGTGCGTCTCGGAAGAGGGGACGCGCACAGTATGCCATGGGTGAATCACCCGCCCCCCACCGCCACGACGATTTCCAGGCGGTCGCCGTCGGCCAGCGCGGTCTGGCCGTGCTGGCTGCGCGGCACGATGTCGCCATTGCGTTCCACGGCGATGCGCTTGCCCTGGTAGCCCAGGTGAACGATCAGATCCTGGACGGTGCGCACCTGGTCCAGATGGGTTTCGTGGCCGTTCAGATGGATGGTCAGGCTCATGGCGTGGGCTCCTTCAGGCGAAGTGGTCCGTGGCGGCCAGCAGCTGCTTCAGGATGCCGGGTTCGTCGAAGGCGTGGCCGGCGTCCGGGATCAAATGGAAATCCGCCTTGGGCCAGGCCTTGTGCAGGTCCCAGGCGGACCTGGCCGGCGTACAGGCATCATAGCGGCCCTGCACGATCACGCCGGGGATGTCCGCCAGCTTGTGCGCGTCGCGCAGTAGCTGGCCTTCTTCCATGAAGCCCTTGTTCACGAAATAGTGGTTCTCGATGCGGGCGAAGGCCAGCGCCGCCTGGTCGGCCGCATGGGCCTGCAGGTGCTGGGGATTGGGCAGCAGGCTGATGGTGTGGCTTTCCCATTGCGTCCAGGCGTGCGCCGCCTGCAGCTGGGCCTGCGGATCGTCGCCCGTCAGGCGGCGGTGGTAGGCCGCGATCAGGTCGCCGCGTTCGGCTTCGGGGATGGGGGCCAGGTAGCTTTCCCAGATGTCCGGGAACAGCCAGGACGCGCCTTCCTGGTAGAACCAGCGCAGTTCGGCCTGGCGCAGCAGGAAGATCCCGCGCACGATCAGGGCCCGCACCCGGTCCGGGTGGGTCTCGGCGTAGGCCAGGGCCAGCGTGGACCCCCAGGATCCGCCGAACACCACCATCTGCCCGGCCTTCAGGACTTCAGTGCGCAGCCGCTCGATGTCGGCCACCAGATCCCAGGTCGTGTTGTGCTCCAGACAGGCCGACGGCGTGGATCGGCCGCAGCCGCGCTGATCGAACAGCAGGATGTTGTAGCGGCTGGGGTCGAAGACCCGCCGATGGGCGGCGGAACAGCCCGCGCCCGGCCCGCCGTGCAGGAAGACGGCCGGGGTGCCTTCCGGGTTGCCGCACAGTTCCCAGTACACGCGATGGCCGTGGCCGACGTCCAGGGTGCCCTGGGCGTATGGTTCGATTTCCGGATACATCAATCCGCCTTTGTGTCGTGTGCGGCGTCGGCTGGCGTCCGCCGCGTGAAGATCAGGTCCCAGACCCCGTGGCCCAGCCGCAGCCCCCGATTCTCGAATTTGGTCAGGGGCCGGTAGTCGGGGCGGGGCGCGTAGCCGTCGCAAGTGTTCCGCAGCCCCGGTTCGGCGGACAGCACGTCCAGCATCTGCTGCGCGTAGTGTTCCCAGTCGGTCGCGCAGTGAAGATACGCTCCCGGCGCCAGACGGCTGACCAGCAGTTCGATGAACGCCGGCTGGATCAGGCGGCGCTTGTGGTGGCGTTTCTTCGGCCAGGGGTCGGGGAAGTAGATGTGCGCCCCGGCCAGCGAACCCGGCTCGATCATGTCGCGCAGCACCTCGACCGCGTCATGCTGGATGATGCGGATGTTGTCCAGCCCGTGTTCGTGGATGCGTTTCAGCAGGGCGCCCACGCCGGCGTTGAAGACCTCTACGCCCAGGAAATTGTCGCCCGGCCGGGCCTGGGCGATCTGCTGGGTGGTCTCGCCCATGCCGAAGCCGATTTCCAGGATCGTGGGCGCCGTGCGACCGAAGGCGCCTGCCAGGTCCAGGGGGGCGTTCCGGTAGCGGATCGACCAGCGCGGCAGCCATTCGGCGATCGCCTGTTCCTGGCTGGGCGTGATGTGGGCGCGGCGATGGACGAAGCTGCGGATGTGCGTGCTGCCCGAGGGCGTCTGCGCCGTGACGATGGGCGGGGGAGTCTTTGGGAGGTTCAAAATGAGGTAAAATACAGGGCTTCAGGGATTTCCGTGGCCTTCAATTTTACCCACAAATCCTTGTGCATCAATCGATTGCATCGATTGCGGGTGTAGTTTAATGGTAAAACTTGAGCTTCCCAAGCTTACGTCGTGGGTTCGATTCCCATCACCCGCTCCACTTCGGCTTTCCAAGGGCTTCCGCTGGGCGCCAGGGAACGCCGTACGTCATTGCCAGGCCTGACGATTTTTATCCAGTCTTGATCCACTGGCTTCCAGCAGAGGCCACACCGGGCGATGCTAAGCCGAGACCGGATCAAGGCAACCCTTCCCCTACCTGTATGAAATCCAGAATTGGGTCCAGATTCTGGAATCCGCGCCATTGAATGCATGCGCAGGCCGGCGGCCCCATGCTGCACTTGCCGTTAGACACGCTCCAGTGAATTGATTGATAAGAGTTTTTGCCGGCAGGCGGCGACGCCTGCACAT
Source organism: uncultured Castellaniella sp. (assembly GCF_937988725.1). Lineage (GTDB taxonomy): Bacteria > Pseudomonadota > Gammaproteobacteria > Burkholderiales > Burkholderiaceae_B > Castellaniella. The sequence continues at coordinate 164,051 of NZ_CALKHS010000004.1, forward strand.
GTTGGCATGTAATTTGCTTCTTCTGGAAATCAGGTTGGGCCGCCTTGGCCTGCGTCGGAAGAGAAATGATGCTGCCAACATTCACGCTTACTCCTTTGCTCGAACTGGCCGCACGGTTCTGCATTGATATTGTTGCAGTGCTGGTACTGGTCTTTGGCATGTACTACCGGCGCCATCACGACAAGGAGCTTGTCACCGCTGCTTCGCTGTTCAATACCTTTGTCTTCGCGGTGCTGACCATCCTGTCCAGCGTCGAATTCAGCGTGGCTGCGGGATTCGGCTTGTTCGCGATTCTCGCTTTGTTCACGCTGCGATCGGAGCAGATAACAAAGATCGAAATCACCTACTTCTTCGGGAGTGTGGCGATCGCGGTGATTTGTTCAGTGCATGGCACGCAAATCCCGTTCGTGGCCGCCACCGTTGCTTTCGTACTCGTGGGGGCCTACGTCCTGGATCATCCGAGGATCCTGCGGTCGGTAGACGGTATCAAGATCACTCTGGACAAGATCGATGCCCACGCGCTTTGCGACCAAGGCAAGATGCGCGCCGATCTCGCCAGGCGGCTGGGCGTGGAAGTGATGTTCTATCGGATCATTTCGTTCGACTACGTCAATGATCTGGCGCGCATCGATGTCTACTACCGCAAAAGTTGAGGAGACACGATGTCTATTGTTGGCTCAACTCCCGTCGCCACGCTGCAGTGGCTAATGGAACGCTTCCAGCCGATCAGTCTTGGACAGCTCAATGCCAGGGCTGAGATGCTCCGGCGGCGCGACAACAAATACGTGGTTCGCAAGGACGTTCTCGAGCAAGTGCTAGTCGGACTGGCTAGTCATTTCGACATTCTGGAGATTGACGGCAGACGGGTCTTCACCTATGAGACGTGCTACTTCGACGATATCGAGCGGACGAACTACTTCGATCATCATCGGCATCGTCGCCAACGTTGCAAGGTCCGTATCCGCAGGTACACCGATGCCGACCTCTGCTTTGTCGAGGTGAAGCTGAAAGGCAAGCGCGATGCCACCATCAAGAGGCGCTTGGTCTATTCCTCGAGCAAGTACGGTGTACTGGACGAGAGCGCGAGGGCCTATATCCGCGCCTCCTACCAAGGCCTGTACGGGCGCGCCTTCGATCGGGCATTGGAGCCCGTGATCCACATGCAATACCAAAGGATGACGTTGGTCGCCAAACACGACCATGAGCGGATGACCATTGATTGCGCCCTGGTGTTCAAGGGGCCATCCGGCACGCGCGGCGTCGACGAAGACGTCTTCATCGTGGAGACCAAGTCGGCCAACGGCAATGGTATTGCCGACAAGGTTCTGCGCGCGTTTCACCAGCACCCGACCCGGCGATGTTCAAAGTATTGCGTGGCGATGGCCGCGTTGCGGCAGGTGGCCAAGCACAACAACTTTCTCGTGGCGCTGCGCAAGCTCGATGTCGTGCCGTCGCCCGTCGCTGGCCATGGTGCGGCGGAGAACGGGGTGATTCGTCCCAATGCTCCCGCAATCGTTCCAACCGTTGCCTCGCCCACGGATATCAACTTTGCTTTAAAGAGGACATGACATGCATTTCCCATTGCCGCTAACCGCCGCCATCGCGACCGCCGTCACTGTCTGCGCCGTACTGGCACCCACTTGCGGCGCCGGCGCACAGGAGTCCGCCGGCGCCCAGGCGCCGGCCAAGGCAGGCGCAGCCCGCTCCGCGTCCGAACCGGCAAGGTTTGATCTTGCCTCGACCGCAAAGGTGGGAGAGATTCACATTACCGAACTTTCCGGTCTGGCCTGGGACGCCGATGAGAAACTGTTGTACGCGATTTCCGACGCGGGCTACGTGTTCCAGTTCCGCCCCAAGCTCGATGGCGACGCGATCGTTGCGATCGAGCCGGTGCGCGCGGCCGCCCTGACGGACTCGCCGTCGGGAGGCGGCAAGCCGGGCAAGGGCTTCAACGCGGAAGGCCTGGCCGTGGAAAATGCGGCGAATGGAAAATCGGGCGATAGCGAGTTGATCATTTCTCTGGAGGGCAAGCCTCCCAGGGTCATGCGCTTCAGTCCGGCCGGGGAGGCGCTGGGTTCATTGCCCGTTCCATCGCCGGCGGATGATGCCAGTCACTATCGTAAGAAAGGACGGGGGCTGGAATCGGTTGCCATTCATCCGACATATGGGCTCATCACTGCGCCGGAGTCGCCGCTGTTGGGGCAACCGGAGGACAAGCACACCTTGTATTCGGACGGCCGGCAATGGTCGTTCGCGCGTCATTCACCAGATAGCCGCCTCAAAGGGATTGAAGTGCTGCCGGATGGCAAGCTCGTCGTTCTGGAACGTAACAAGGGCGGTTCGAAGAAGTCGCGGGTGGCCAGTTTGCGTCTTCTGGATCTCGCGACTTGCGCACAAGGCGGCGCCTGCGACGCCGACCTCCTGACAGAGCTTCCTGCCGGGCCGGACAACTTCGAAGGCATGACGCTGATCGATCCGAAACATGTCCTGCTCGTCAGCGACAACAGCGGCCAGGTCACGCAGGATACGGTCTTCGTGCTGATCACGCGCCCATGAACGCGGATGGGGGCGGCATGAAGAAGGGCCTGCTGTTTTTCATCGCGGCGCTATGCCTGGGTGCGACGCAGCGGGCCGGGGCCGTAGAGGTCAACTTAGGCGGCCGCCTGCATCTCGATTATGCGGCGAGCCAGGCCGATGCCCGGGCGATCGACAAGCACTTCCTTGTGCGCCGCGCAAAGCTGGGTCTGGATGGCAGGTTCAACGAGGATTGGTCTTTTGAAGTCGCCTACGATTTTGCCGATGTTTTCGATGCCACCGAAGACGGCATCTACAAGGGCGACAACAAGTTCAGGAACGGTTTTGACGACATCGTGCTGCAGTACGACGGCTGGCGGTTCGCCGATCTCGCGTTTGGACAGTTCAAAGTTCCGTTCGGGTTGGAGGAACTGACGAGTTCAAACAATATCAGCTTCATCGAGCGCGCGTTGCCCAGCGATGCATTCGGGCCATCGCGGCGTGTCGGTATCGGCCTGAACAGCAGCCATGATCACTATACGGTTGCGGCCATGGGCTTTGGCAAGTCGTTCAGCGACGACGATCGGGGCCACGGCGTCGCCGCGCGGTTCACCTACGCGCCCATCAATACGCCTGCCCGTCTGCTCCATTTTGGCGTGGCCGGCGTGATCGAGCGTCCCCGGGGGGATGTGAAGTTCAGCACGAGGCCGGAGTCCAAGGCATCGGATATCAGACTCGTGAGCACCGGCGATCTGGACGACGTCCACCGGATCGATCGGATTGGGCTGGAAGCCGCTTGGCGGTCCGGCCCGTTTTCGGTGCAGGCGGAGTGGATGCGCGCCGCGGTGGGCCGTGATGATGGCCGTGCCGATGCCCACCTGCAGGGGTGGTATGTCATGGGGAGTTGGGTCCTCACGGGGGAATCGCGCGAATACAAAAACGGCCGGTTCAAGGGCGTGTCCGCCGGCCGCCCGGGCGGCGCGTGGGAGTTGACCACGCGTTACAGCAATGTGGATCTCGACGATGCCGACGTGCGCGGAGGCGCCGAAGAGAACTTCGCGCTTGGACTCAATTACTATGTGAACAGGCATCTGCGCATCATGGCCAACTACATCAAGGCGCGCAGTGAGCGAAAGGGCAAGAGCGATTCTCCGGATATTTTGCTGGTTCGCATGCAATTGGCGTTCTAGCGGGAAGCAGGGTGCGGCCTGAGGAGGCGATATTGGCTAGAACGAGAATACTGATTGTCGACGACGAGGACAGCATTCGTTTCGGCATGCGCGATTTCCTGGAGGCGCGGGGATACAGCGTGGCCGATGCCGATAGCTGCCAGAAGGCCCGGGAGCTGTTCGAGGCGTCGTCGCCGGACGTGGCGATCGTGGATTATCGCTTGCATGACGGCAGCGCAATGGAGCTGCTACGGGATTTCAAGCAGATCGATCCCGACGTGCCTCTCATCGTGCTGACGGCCTATGGATCGATCGACTTGGCTGTGCAGGCGGTCAAGGAAGGGGCGGAGCAATTCCTGACCAAGCCGATCGAAATGCCGGCGCTGCATGTCATCCTCAAACGGATTCTGGTGAACCGGCGATTGCAGCGGCAACAGCAAGTCGTGACGACGCGCGAAAACCGCGAGCGGGTGGACCCGCTGGCGGGCGAGAGCCCGGCCATGAGGGATCTGGCCGCCCAACTGCACAAGATCGCGGCTGCCGACAGTCCGATCCTTATCCTGGGAGAAACCGGTACGGGCAAGAGCCTGCTGGCGAAATGGCTGCACCATCACGGGCCGCGTGCCGATGAGCCCTTCGTGGACCTCAACTGCGCTGGCTTATCGTCCGAATTTCTCGAAACGGAACTGTTCGGTCATGAGAAAGGCGCCTTTACCGGAGCAAGCGCCACGAAGCAGGGCTTGCTGGAGATCGCCGACGGCGGAACCGTCTTTCTCGACGAGATTGGTGACGTCGATCCACGGGTGCAACCCAAGCTGCTCAAGGTGTTGGAGGAAAAGCGCTTCAGGCGCCTGGGCGCCGTGCGTGAACGCGATGTCGATATCGCGCTGATCGCGGCCACGCATCAGGATCTCGGCGGCCGGGTGAAGGAGGGCTCGTTCCGTAGCGATCTTTACTTCCGGATCAGTAGCATCCCGCTCAGGATGCCGGCATTGCGGGAGCGCAAGGACGACATCCCGCTGCTGGCCGGCGCGCTCCTGGCTCGCCTGGCCTCGAACAAGGGGCGGGATATGCGGCTGACGGTGGACGCGCTGCAGGCGTTGCGCGAGTACGCGTGGCCCGGAAACATCCGGGAGTTGCGCAACGTGCTCGAGCGTGCCGTGCTGTTATGCAATGGCGACACCATTACACGTCGCGATCTGCGATTCGAGCCCGCGCCGGTCCCCATGGGAGGACATGCCACGAACCTCACCTTGCAGCAAGTCGAGCGCCTGCATATCGAAAACGTTTTGCGCGAATTGGGAGGCAAGGTCGAACAGGCGTCGTTGCGGCTCGGAGTTCCGCGCAGCACGCTCTATCAAAAGATCAAAACGCACGGCATTGTTGTGGCGCAGAACGACATGGGCTGAGTTGGCCTCCTTGGTGGCCGCCTTCCGCAGCACAACGCCCCGGTACTACGCAAGGCGATACATCATGGTCAAGGTAAAGATCTACGCTGGGATAGCAGTCATCGTTGTCTTCGGTGTGCTGTCGATGCTGTATGTCTATAGCGGCCTGGACGAGGTCGTGAGACATCTGACCAAGCTCGAACGGATCGATGCGCCGTTCAGCATCGCGGCCATCGAGATGGAAAAGAATGCCGGAGAATACGCATTGGGCGTGCTGCAATACATCGTTCAGCCGCTTGCGGACATTCGTGCCGAGACTCAAAAGGACAGCGACGATTTCGTCAGGTATCACGCCAGCTACATGCGCCTGGGGAAAAGCGAAAGGGAACTGGAACTGGGACACCATCTCGCCGAGGACTACCGCCGTCTCAAGAGAATCGGCACGGCGCTGATGGACAAGCGGGACATGCTGAACGCCGCTTTCGATCACATCAACGGACAGCTGGAGCAGATCGACAACATCGCCGACCACCAGATGCTGCCGGCGGCGCCGAACCATGAGCCCGTGCGAAGCCAGACCTTGGCGGCCATTGCGAACATAGAGGCGGAAGCAGCCGAGGTGGGATTCTGGCTGTCCGCATTTCAGCTGAGGCGGACGGAAGTTGCGGAGCAGCGCGTGTTCGAAAAACTGGTCGAGCTTGAAGATGCGATAGCCGCATACCGCGCCCTGCCGTTGGACGCGCAGGAACGAGAACTCGGCGAAACGGCGGAAGCGCTGCGCACGAGAATCGAAACCGGCATCGACGAACTGAATTCAGGAGAAGCCGCCATCAGTTCGCTCGTCAAAGAGTTCACGAGGTTGCAGGTTCATATGGACGCCATCTCCGACGAGGAGATCGAGCCGCTCGCGGCCAAGGGCCTGACTAAACCGCAGCAGGAGGCGGACCAGACTGCAGTGCGGGTGCTCACTATGCTGCGGTATGCGGTTCCCGGCTACATCCTGATTGCGTTGACTGTGAGCGGACTGCTCATCCTTTCGATCGTTCGACCCTTGAAGAAACTGGCACTGGGAACCAAGGCCATCGGCGCAGGCGATCTCGAGTACCGCATCGCGGAGCATGGCAAGGACGAGTTCGACGAACTGGCGCGGCAGTTCAACCGGATGGTGGCGCAATTGCAGGAAAGCACCGTATCCAGGGCGCTGCTGGAAGACAGTGAGCGGAAGCTGCGCGTGACGGTTTCTCAATTGCGCAAAGAAATCTCGGAGCATGAGCTGTCTGAACGGGAAAGAGAGAAACTGCGGGCCAAACTGCGGCGCAGCGAAGCCATGGCGGCGATGGGAAGTCTGATCGCTGGTGTCGCCCACGAAGTACGAAATCCGCTGTTCGGCATTTCCTCGACGTTGGACGCGATGGAGATCAGCCCGGCCGAAGGCAAGGTGAGCGGCCGCTACCGGGAAGTGCTGCGCCGCGAAGTGAACAGGCTGAACCAACTGATGACCGATCTGTTGGAATACGGCAGGCCGCCGACAGAGGAATTCACGGCGGGGCGGCTCAGCAAGGTCATTGCCGAGGCCGTGCGCGTCTGCCGGCCGGCCGCGCAAGCCGCGGGAGTCGCCATCGTAAACGAAGCGGTTGCCTATAACGGCATGATGCAGATGAACCACGGCCGCTTGCTGCAGGTATTTGTGAATCTGATCGAAAATGCGGTTCAACATACACCCGCCGGCACCGAGGTGCTCATCACGGCGGAGCGGGCGCCGGATGAAGACGGACAGTCGTGGGTCGAGTGCCGCATCAAAGATTGTGGCGTGGGCTTCGTGCCGCAGGAACTGCCCCTCGTCTTCGATCCGTTTTTCACGCGGCGCAGCAAGGGCACCGGTTTGGGACTGGCCATCGTGCAACGCATTGTCGACGAACATAAAGGCTCGATCGTTCCCTGCAACGGCGCGGAAGGGGGTGCGATCATGATTTTGCGTCTTCCTGTCATGGCGGTGGCGGCCTAGGCGATCCGCCTTTGCGGAGATCTGGCCGCTGTTGCCGTGAACGGTGTACCTGTTCGTCGGTCCCGCCCCGGACCAAGCCAATGCCGGGTGACGCGGTTGTCCGTCCGGCCTTCTCGCATTGAAGTACCCTGTAGCCTGTCTCAAGACTCGTACGACACGCATGCAAGGCGATCTTTTCGGAGACGTAGTTTCTCCGCCTCCGTCCGATGCGACATCCCCTGCGGATTCCCCATCCCCCGCCAGCCGGCGCGCGGCCAAGGTGCGCCCCGCGCTCGCCGCCGAAGCCTGGCGCGAACTGGCGCGGCAGCTTCCGGCGCAGGTGCGTTTCGGCGCCTCCACCTGGTCCTACCCGGGCTGGGAGGGCCTGGTCTGGGACGGGGAATACGACCCGAGCGTCCTGTCGAAGCACGGGCTGGGCGCCTACCACCGGCATCCGCTGTTGCGCACGATCTGCGTGGATCGCAGCTTCTGGCGTCCGCTGACGGCGGGCCAGTATGCCGCCTACGCGGCCCAGGTCGACGAGGACTTCCGCTTCGTCGTCAAATGCCCGGCCGGCGTCACCGATGCCCAGGTGCGCGGCGACGAGGGCAAGGCGCTCAAGCCCAATCCGGACTTTCTCGATCCGCGTCTGGCGGTCGAACACTTCGTGCGGCCGACCCTGGATGGCCTGGGCGTCAAGCTGGGCGTGCTCGTCTTCCAGTTGAGTCCGCTGCCCTGGGCCTGGCTCGGTCGCCCCCAGGCGCTGCTGGAAAGACTGGGACTGATGCTGGCCGCCGTCCGGGACGCCTTGTCCGGGCGGACCTCCGTGATCGTCGCGGTGGAAGTCCGGGATCCGGAGCTCCTGGGTCAGGCGCTGGTGGACACGCTCAAGGCCCAGGGCGCCACCTTCTGCCTGGGCCTGCACGGCAAGATGCCGCCGATCCAGGACCAGTTGCCCCTGCTGCGCGCCTTGTGGCCGGGGCCGCTGGTCTGCCGGTGGAGCCTGAATCGCGTCTTCGGCGCGTACGGCTACGCCGATGCGCAGAAAAAGCACGACCCCTTCAATGCGATTCTCAGCGAGGATCCCCACACCCGCGCCGTGCTGGCGCGCACGATCCGCGGCATCGCGGGCGCGGGCCAGCCGGCCTATGTGACCGTCAGCAACGATGCCGAGGGCTGCGCGCCGCTCTCCATCCAGATGCTCGCCCAGGCCGTCGCGGGGTAGGGCGTGCGCATTGCCGCGGGTCGACGGCGACGAGCGCTGGACCCGGGCCCCGCTACTGACCGTTCAGGTAGGAGGCGAAGCGCTTCTTCGGATCGTATTGCGCGTGCACGGACTGCAGCTTCGCCCACTTCTCGTCGGAGAAGCATTCCTTCGCCATATGGGGGAAATGCGTGAGGTCGATCTCGTTGATGTAGTAGCCCTTGATGAAGGGTTTGAGGTCTTCGTAGAGTTCGTCCATCAGGGCGTAGTTCTTCTGGACGTCCTCGTTGGTCGTGCCGATCAGGTACCAGGACACGTAGTGGTCGGCTTTGTAGGTGAAGCTGCAGGGTTCCGGCACGGTCGGGTTGCAGCCCAGCACCGAGAAGCCGAACGAGCGCGGGTCCAGCGACTTGGCCGCCAGTTTCTCGCCGAGGATCCGCAGGGCCTTGTCCGGCGTGTCGGTGAACAGCGCGACTTCGCTGGTCCGGTATTCGCTGTAAAAGTCCGTGGAAAGCTGGCTGTAGAGATCCAGGTAGTCCAGGGGCTGGTTCTTGACGGGGTTGGAGACCGCCAGCTTGCCCACGCCGCTTTCGGTGAAGACCTTGGCGGCGTCCTGCGCGTCGGCTTCGGTCGCGCCATAGGAAAAGATGTTGACGGCCCAGTGCCATCCCTGTTTGTCGGGCGGCGTTCCGGGCGGATTGAAGCGGCCCAGGGCGCCCAGCACTTCGGAGCGGTTCTTGCTGGCGGGCAGGAGCTTGAGAAACTCGGGCACCGCCTTGTCCAGGGTGTCCAGCGTGAAGAAATAGGTGTTCTTCACGATCTTGGGGGCCTGATGCAGCTGCAGCTTGTAGCGCAGGACGATGCCGAAGAAGCCCGGGCCCACGCCGCGCATTGCCGCATACAGATCGGTGTGTTCTGTGGGGGAGATGGTGACGACCTGTCCGCTGGCCAGCACGACTTCGGCGGCCAGGACCGATGCGCAGCCCATGCCCCACGCGGGCATGTTCCACCCCATGCCGCCGCCCAGCAGATAGCCGCCGATGGTCACGAATCCCGTGTGCGCCGAAGGAAAGGCCAGGCCCTTGGCATAGGTCTTCTTGTTCAGCGGCTCGCTCAGGACGCCGGGGCCGGCCCAGACCGTCTTGTTGGCTTCGTCGATGTCTTCGATGGTGTCGAACAGCGCCATGTCCACGGTGATGGCATCCTGCGCCAGCACGGTGTTGGAAATGTTGTGCCCGGAACTGCGGGCCACCACCTGGATGCCGTGCTTGTTGGCGTAGTCCATCAGCAGGACGACGTCTTCCTTGCTGGTGGGGCGGGCGAACATCGCCGGAAATACATCCTTGGGCTTGATGCGGTACCAGGTCATGGACCAGAGCCAGCCCAGATAGCCCGAGTCGCTGCGCGTGACGATCTCCCCCTTGAACCCGGCCAGCGCGGCGGGACGGGCCGTGGACGAAACCTGGCCGGCCCCCGCTTTTGCCAGGGCCGTGCCGATCTGGAAGGGCGCGGCGGCCGCAAGACCGGCGAGCTTGAGAAATGAACGTCGAAGGAACGGGGTGTTTTTCATGCCTTGTGCCTCATGCATCATGTCCGCTTGGCGGCATCCGCCCGAGGGATGCCGTGGATATCGACGGCCGTCTGAAGACGGCCGGAGTTCTTATTTTTTGCCCGGCGCGAGAGGGGGCAATGAACTGAAATACCGGGCCAGCGCGTCGATGTCCTGGTCGCTGAGGGATTGGACCATCGCCTGCATGGTCGGGTTCTTGCGTGCGCCGGTCTTGAATGCGTGTATCTGGGCGGCCAGATACACGGGTCTTTGCCCGTGCAGGAAAGGCGCGTCGGGCAGGGCCGCGTTGTCGTGGCATGCCATGCAGGCGGCGGCGGAAGCGGGCGCCTTGGCGGTCTGGCCGGCGCCGGACTCCGGACGGGGCTGGGCAGGCGCTTGCGCGCTCATGTAGGCGGCCAGGGTCTTGATGTCGGCATCGCTGAGATTCGCGACGATGGGCGCCATCATCGGGTGCTTGCGGGCGCCCGATTTGAAATCCTCGAGCTGTTTCAGCAGGTAAGCCTGCTTCTGGCCGGCCAGGCTGGGCCAGTCGTCATAAACCGCTTGTCCGTTGGGGCCATGGCATGCGAAGCACTGGGCGGCAACCGCCGGAATGGACGTCACGCCCGAAGGGTATGCATCATGGTCCGACGGGATGTATCCGCTGCCGGCGAAGGCGCTGAAGCTACAGCTTAAGGCGGCCGTGATCAGGACCGCGGTGAGGCGGCGATGCCCCTGGGTTTCATTGTGCATTCAAATGCTCTCTTTTATCCGTCCCTGTGGAGGCCGTGACGGCATGCGAGGGACCTGCTTCTGATGACGTCGAGCCATACCCTGGGGCTTGTCGAAAGGGATGGCCAGAACGTTTTAACCCTGAAGGATCTTAGCATGCGCCTGTATCGGCAAGGTCCGGAATCCCGGCGCCTGGCCTGGATCCGCCGTCCTACGGTCGCCGGGCGCGACACGCCAGCTTGACCCAGGGGGCGGCATGGAAGACGCCCATCAGCAGGTACATGAAGCTCATGCCGCTCAGGGGCGATGCGCCCGTCATGCCCAGGCAGGTGATCGGCTCCGCGCCGCCCGGAATCGCCGTCAGCAGCGCCATCAGCGCGAATGTCGGCGTCGCGGCGAGATGCAGCCACTCCGGCAGGCCCGGCCTGCGGTCGTCCGGCGGGCTTGCCTCGCCGGCCTGGCCCTTGCGATGGATCCCGATCATCCCGTTTCTCCTGGGCGGCGTCAGCCGCAGCACCCGTGCTTGACGGCGTCCAACAGGCCGTCGATCGAGCCGGACTCCGTAGGGGCCTCCGCTTCCGGCTCGTAGCGGTCGTGATGGCGGACCCATTCCATCTTGTATTCCACATCCCTTTCGTCGCGGCCTTTGGGGGTGAGGTCGAGCATCCGGTAGGCGCCCATCATGTCTTCCACGCCGCGGCCATAGCGCGAATAGGTGTGGAAGACCTCGCCCGCGTCGTCCCTGAAGAAGACGCTGATGCCCGGCCACTCCTCGTACGCGTAGGGCCAGCCGCCGTAGTTGTAGTCGACGTGGCCGCTGGCCACTTCCTCGGGCGTGAAACTGACTTTGAAGTCGTAGTTGAAGTCTGTGCCGTGCGAAGACGCCCAGGTGAATCGCCATCCCATCCGCCGGCGGAAGCGCTCGATCTCGGAAAGCGGCGCGCGGGAGACGGCCGCGAAGGTGATGTCTCGATGGGCCAGGTGCACGATCATGCCGTCGTTGTGGTCGGCCATGAAGGAGCAGCTCGGACACCCCTGTTCCCAGCCGGGGGCGAACATGAAATGCTGGATGAGCAGCTGGTGGCGGCCCTCGAACAGATCGGCGAGCGAACGCGGACCGGCGGGCGTGTCGAAGACGTAGTCCTTGTCGATGCGGACCCAGGGCAGCGCCCGCCGCTGCCGCGCCAGTTCGTCGCTCCTGCGCGTGAGATCCTTCTCGGCCGCCAGCAATCTGACGCGCGCCGCGATCCATTCCTCGCGTGTTACGGTTTCATGTGCGATCATCGTTTCGCTCCTTCAATGTCATCAGGTCATTGAAGCGTAGTGCCTCTCGGCGACCCCAGGGGAGTGACAAGTTTGGCGGGAATCCGATGGACTCTCTGATCACCGCGGCGGCGCGGGCCCTAGCCCGGGGCGATCTGCTCGGCGCGCTCAATCGGGTCGCGCTCAGGGACGATCCGCCCGCGCTGGCGCTGCGCGGCATCATCATGGCGCAGCTCGGCGACTTCGGGCTTGCCAAGGCGCTGCTCAAGCGCGCCGCCCGCGCCTTCGGCCCGAAGGAATCGGTCGGCCGGGCGCGCTGCGTCGTGGCCGAGGCCGAGATCGCGCTGGTCTCGCGAGACCTGGGATGGCCGGAAAAAGCGCTGGATGCGGCATGGGCGACGCTGGACGCGCAGGGCGACGTCGCCAATGCTGCGCATGCCCGCAATCTTTCCGCGCGCCGCCATTTGCTGATCGGCCGCCTGGACGAGGCGGAGCGCCTGCTGGCCGGGCTCGATCCTTCGCTGCTCCCGCCCGCGTCGCGCGCCGCGTACGAGCTGACCGTGGCCGGGGCCGCCATCCGCCGTATCGAGACGCGTGAAGCGCGCGCCGCCTTTTCCCGGGCTGCCGAGGCCGCGCGGCGAGCCGACATTCCTGCCTTGACGGCCGAAGTCGCCGGCGCGGCCCGTGTTCTCGATGCGCCGGCGGCTCGCCTGATCGCGGGCGGCGAGGAACGCCTTGTCCGTCTCGGGGACGTGGAGACGCTGCTGGGATCCGATGTCCTGGTCGTTGATGCCTGCCGGAACGTGGTGCGCGATCGTCGCGCGGTGGTGTCGCTCGCGTCGCGTCCGGTCCTGTTCACCCTGGTCCGCATTCTGGGCGAGGCATGGCCCGCCGGCGCGCCGAGGGATATCCTCATCGAGCGCGCCTTTCGCGCCCGGCACGCCGACGAGTCGCATCGGGTCCGGCTGCGGGTCGAGATCGCGCGGTTGCGCGCGGAACTAGGCCAGGTCGCGGAGATTTCGGCGACGGCGGACGGTTTCGCGCTGGCCCCGCGCCATGCGGCAAGGGTGGTCACGCTGGCGCCGCCCGTCGATGAACCGGATGCGGACGTGCTCGCCTTCCTGGCCGATGGCGAGGCGTGGTCCAGTTCCGCGCTGGCGGTCGCGCTGGGTTCGAGCCCCCGCACCGTGCAGCGGGCGCTCGAACGGCTCTCGGCAGCCGGGAAGGCGCAATCCTTCGGCGGCGGCCGGGCGCGGCGCTGGACGGCGCCGTCCGTGCCCGGCTTCCCGACAATATTGTTACTCCCAGGCCCTTTGCCGGGCGCCTAGACTATGGGCATCAGCAACCCGACCGGGCGATCGCCATGAAACACTCCCAAGCCGACATCCTTCGCGAATATGGTCCTTTTCCCGGCGCCAGCCAGGTCCATGGCCTCACCTTCGACGGCCGGCACGTCTGGTTCGCCAGCGGCGACCGGCTCAATGCCCTCGATCCCGAGACCGGCAAGGTCGTGCGCGTGATCGATGTCGCCGGAGATGCGGGGACTGCCTTCGACGGCACGCATCTGTTCCAGATCGTCGACGACCGCATCCTGAAGATCGATCTGCAAAGCGGGCGGGTGCTCGCCGCCATTCCGACGCCGGGCCATGGCGGCGATTCCGGTCTGGCCTGGGCCGAAGGTTCGCTCTGGGTCGGCCAGGCCCGCGGCCGCAAGATCCATCAGGTCGATCCGGAGACGGGCGATGTCCTGCGCACGATCGAGTCCGACCGCCTCGTCACCGGCGTCACCTGGGTCGGCGGGCAGCTCTGGCACGGCACCTGGGAGGGCGACGAGAGCGACGTGAGGCGGATCGACCCCGAGACGGGCGAGGTCATGGAACGGATCGGGATGCCCGCGGGCGCCGGCGTGTCGGGCCTGGAAGCCGACGCGGCCGGCCGATTCTTCTGCGGCGGCGGCGACAGCGGCAAGATACGGGCCGTCCGCCGGCCGCAATCCGCTTGAGGCGAACTGATTCCGGCTCAGAACCCCAACAGGACCGCCGCGCCGCCCGCCAGCATGCCCAGGAACACGATGCCGGCGATCATGACCGCCAGGTCCGCGCGGCGGAATGATTTGGCCACCATGGCCAGCGAAGGCAGGCTCACGGGCGGCAGCGTGACGAGCAGCGCGGCGGCCGGGCCGGCCGCGACGCCCAGCGCCAGCATGGCCTGGACGATGGGGACTTCGCCGGCGGTCGGGATGACGAAGAGGAGTCCGGCAATGGCGGCACCCGCGATCCACAGCAGGCTGTTGTCGATGCTCATGTCCAGCACCGGGAACAGCCAGGCGCGGGCGGCGCCCAGCAGCAGCACCAGGATCAGGTATTCGGGCAGCAGGCGCAGCGCCATGCCCGTGAAGGCCCGCGCCCAGCGTCGCAGCATGGAGTGGACATCCATGGGCGCGTCGGCATCGCAGGCGTCCGTGTCCATGCCTGCGGGGGTCGACGCCAGCGGAGCGCTGGAACGGTTCAGGCGGTTCACCAGCCAGCCTAGCCCCAGCACCATCGCCAGGCCCGCGGCCAGCCGCAGCCCGGCCCATTGCCAGCCGAGCACGAAGCCCATGAACACCAGCGTGGCCGGATTGAGCATGGTGTTGCCCAGCCAGTAGGCCGCGGTGGCGCCAGGGGCCGCGCGGCACTGCCGCAGCCCGTTCACCACGGGGGCGGAGCAGCAGGTGCACATCATGCTGGGAATGGAGAGCAGGCTGCCCGTCAGGACGCTGCCCGCGCCGGAACCCCCCAGCCAGCGCCGGATCCATCGGGGCGGCAGCAGGGCCTGCAGGGCGGATCCCAGCAGCAGCCCCAGGATCAGCGCCTTCCAGATCGCACGCCCATAGGCCAGGGCGTAGTCCAGGGCGGCCTGCAGCGAGGGCGCGGGGAGCATGCCGTCGCTGCCGTTCAGGATGGAGCCGCCGATGGAGCGGGTCTGCTCCGCGACGAAGATCCGGTCGTAGTAGGGCGACCATTTCACGTAATACAGGCCGACGAGCGCGATCAGGGCGAAGACGCAGAGCCCCCAGAGAGGATGCCGCGCGTGCGGGGCGGAGGGGCGGCCGGTCATCGCGGGCTCCCGGGACGGGGAAGGCGGGCGCGAGGGGAAACAGCGCGTGCGGAAGGACGCGTTGTCGTCGAGGGGGATCGTTCAGGCATGGTCGGAAGGCGGGCAATGAAGGGGACCGTGCGGCGCCATTGTGGCGTCGGGGCCGGCCGCCATCATAAACCATGCCGTGCCGGAAGCGGCGGAGCGCGCGGGTCCGGGGAGCGGGACTGGAGGAGGGTCGGACGCGAAATGCCGGCGGCGCGGCCGCCGCGTTCAGCGGCCGCCCTTTTCATCCCCGGGCCCGCGGGGTTCCCGCTGCAGCGCGACGTTCGTGCGTTCCGGCTCCACCGCGCAGACCCCCTCCACGGTCGAGAGTTCCGTCAGATGGTCTTCCTCGATGCTGCCGGCGATGGCTCCGATCGTCGCGAGTTCCCGCTCCACGTCCAGGCCCGCCTGCCGACAGCGCTCGACGACGAGCCGGTAGCGATCGCGCCAGTCTTCGTGGATCAGGACGGTCAGGTGGATCCGGGACATGATGTCAGCCCCTGGATTGCGAGGCGGCGCCGGGCGCCTTCACCAGGCCGGCGCCCACGTCGCGCGGCGGCGCCTGCAGCTTTCCGGCGGCCTCCGTCAGGCGTTTCAGCAGCCGGTCGGCGCGGGCATCGGGATCGGCTTGCGCATGGAGCGCCGCGACGCCCGCGACGAAGGGCGTCGCCATGCTGGTGCCGCTCAGCGTCTGGTGCAGTTCGGGGGCCGGCCAGGAAGACAGGATGTCGACCCCCGGGGCCGCCAGATTGATTTCACCGCCGTCGCCCTGCAGGCCGCCGTCCGAGAAAGGCGCCACGGACAGGTCTTCCGCAAGGGCGCCGATGGCCGCGATGGACGGGCAGTTGGCCGGGTGGCCCACGGGCGCGATCCGCCCGGGGCGCTCGCTCTCGTTGCCGGCGGCGGCGACGATGAGCGTGCCGGCGGCCAGGGCCCGGCGGGCGACGCCCTCGAAGACGGCGGAGTAACCCTGTCCCGGCTCGACCGGGCTGCCCAGCGACATGGACACGATGGCGCAGCCTTGCTCGACGGCCCAGTCGATGCCCTCCAGGATCCCGCCGTCGGCGCCGCTTCCATCGTCTCCCAGGACCTTGCCGATATACAGATCCGCCTCTCCGGCCACCCCGTAGCGGGGCTGTCCTTTCGGTTGCGCGGGCCCTGCGGCGATGCCCGCGCAATGGGTGCCATGGCCGTTGCCGTCCTGCACGGGCTGGCCCGGCACGAAAGAGCGGCTTTCGATGGTGCGGCCGGCGAAATCGGGATGCGTCAGATCGAGCCCGGTGTCCAGGATGGCGATGCGGACGCCCTTGCCCGTCTGCCCGGTCGCATCGGCGCCGACCGCGCGCACGCCCCACGTGGCTTCGGCCGCCGCGCCGGCCCGGCGCCCGGTGTCCGCGATGGCGTATACGGTGCGTTCGGGCTCGACGGCCAGGATGGTGTTGCCGCCGGCCGCCTCGGCCAGGCGCGCCTGGGCCTGTTCCGTGCAGCGCACGAAGGCTACGCCGATATGGTCGAACACCAGGGCGCAGGCGTCGTCCAGCGCCTCGGTCGCGGCGCTGGATCGGTGGCGGATGGAAACCTGGGCGAGGCTGCTCAGGTGCTGGATGCTGGCCTGCAGATCGTCCTGGCCCAAGAGAATCAGATAGCGTCCGGTTACGGACCGGGCGCCGGCGTTGATGCGTGACATGGCACTCTCCCGCTGGGGTGGCGATGAGTCACCATAGCATGGGGGAAATCTTCGAAATAGCGGCAGTAAAGTGTTTTTGCAATAAATTCACCGTCGAAACATGCCTGTTGCGCGCAACTCGTAACAGGCATTGATATCATGGCGGCTGTTCCACCTGAAAGACGCTTCATGAAAAAGACTCTTGCCATCTGCTCCCTGGTCCTGATGCTGGGCGCATGCGCCCAGACGCCGTCGACCGCTCCTTCCGCGCCGGATTCCCCCGCCATGACGATCACCACTCCCTTGCGCCTCGATGCCCGGACCCTCGCCGCCTACGATTGGCGCCTGGTGGATGGCCGGGATGCCCAGGGGCGCGACATCGCGGCGCTGGGGGCGGGCGCCGACAGCCCCGCGCGTCTGGCGTTTTCCGACCAGGCCATCCGGGTGCTGGGCGGCTGCAATACGCAATTTGGCGGCTATGCCCTGAAATCGGACAGTCTGCGGATCCAGGGGCTGGCGAGCACCATGAAGGCCTGCGCGCCCGATCTGATGCGGCGGGACCAGGCGCTGGCCGGTCTGCTGAAGGGTTCCCTGGCGGCGCGCATCGGCGGCCAGCCGGGAGATCCGTCCCTGGCGCTGACGACGCAGGCCGGCGACGTGCTGCGTTTCGCCGGCAAGCCCACTCCCGAGACCCTGACCGGCAGCCGGGGCGTCGTCGAGTTCCTGGAAGTCGCCCCGCGGACGGTCGCCTGCAATCATCCCCTGATTCCGGATCACCGCTGCCTGAGCGTGCGTGAACGCCGATACAGCGACGCGGGCATGCTGCTGCCGGCGGCTGGGCCCTGGCATCCGCTGTATGACACCATCCAAGGGTACACGCACCAGGACGGCGTCGCCGCCATCCTGCGGGTCAAGCGCTATGACTGGAAGAACCCGCCGGCGGACGCGTCGTCGGTGCTGTACGTGCTGGATCTGGTCGTGCAGCAGGGGCGCTGAGCGGCCCGGACGACGGCGGGGCCGTCAGGCCTCGGGCGGTTCCAGGGCGTCGCGCCACAGGGTGGGCCGGCCCAGGTACCGCTGGATCGGCAGGGCGCCCCAGGTGCCGTCCCGGTGCATCAGCACGGCGGGAAAGCCGGTGATTCCGAACGCGTGCATCAGCGCGCGGGTGTCGGCGACGTGGGCTTCGCAGGCGTCTCCGGACATGGACTGGAAACGCGCCTTGAATGCGTCGCCGGGCAGGCCGATGTCCTGGGCCAGGCGCTGCAGGACGGCTTCGTCGGCCACGGCGGCGCCTTCGACGTAGTGGCCTTGCTGGATGCGATGCAGCATGCGCAGGCCCTGGCCGTCCAGCGATTCCGCCGCCAGGATGGCGGCGGTGGGGGGCGCGGAATCCAGCCAGACCGCGTCGTCGCGCAGCAGTCCGTTGAAATAGGCGTCCCCGAAAGGCTGGCCCGACAGCTGGGCGATGCGGCGGTCCATGGGAATGACGTGTTCGCGCCAGTCGGGCGTGATGCGCCGGCGCATGGAGCCGCTGAGCATGCCGCCCGCATGCAGTTCGACGCGGATGCCCCGCACCCGGCTGGCGGCCTGGACCAAGGGCGCCACGGCATAGCACCAGCCGCACAAGGGGTCGAAGACGTAGTGCAGGGTGGTGCCGTCGGAGGCGGAAGAGGCGGCGTGCGTGGGTGCGGCGGACATGGGGGGCGTGAATCCGGGTATCGGGCCGCCGGCGCGCTGGTGCGGCGGTGCCGTATTCTCTGATATTTGAGCGCGGTGATAAACGGCATAATGTGAGCATCTTTGTTGCATGGGATGCGCATATCATGGACCGCTTGATGGCCGCTCGGGTATTCGTCACCATTGCACAACGCGGCAGCCTGACGGCTGCGGCCTCCACCCTGCAGATGTCGCGGGCCATGGTGACCCGGTACCTGGCCGAGATGGAAAATTGGGCCGGGGCGCGCCTGTTCCACCGCAATACCCGCCATCTGGGGCTGACCCTGATCGGCCAGCAGATGCTGGACCGCAGCCTGGGATTGCTGACGCTGGCCGACCAGCTGCCCTGGCGGTCGGTGGATGAGGACGCGCAGATGCAGGGCGTCCTGCGCGTGGCCTGTCCCCAGGCCCTGGCGCAGACGCTGCTGGCGGGGCTGGTCAGCCGGTTCCTGGCGCTGCATCCCGAATCCGCCATCGAATTGCTGGTGGCCGAAAGCACGATGGACCTGGTGGCCGAGGGCATCGACATGGCTGTTCGCGTCAGCAATTCCCTGGATCCCGTCCTGATCGCCCGTCCGCTGGGGGTGTGCGGTTTCGTCCTGTGCGCGGCGCCCGCCTACCTGGCCCGGCGCGGGCGCCCGGCCGGCCTGGGAGACCTGGTGGACCACAACTGCCTGACCTACACCTATTTCGGCCGCAGCCTGTGGCGTTTCACCCTGGGGGGCGAAATCGTGGAGGTGCCGGTCAGCGGCAATCTCAGCGCCAATGACAGCATGACCCTGCTGAGCGCCACCCAGGCGGGGGCGGGCATCAGCCTGATGCCCTGGCCCGCCGCCAAGGCTCCGGTGGCGCGGGGCGAACTGGAAATCCTGCTGCCCGAGGCCGAGCCCCAGAGCCTGGGCATCCATGCCGTCTATGCCAGCCGGGAACACCAGTCCGTGCTGATGCGCCGGTTCCTGGATTTCCTGGTGGATGCCTTCGCGCGGCCCGAGGTGTCCCGGGGGGTCGCGCAGGCCTGTTGATTCAGGCGGCGGCCGGAGCGGCAGCCGCGCGGGCCGCGGCGGACGGCGGCACCCCGCGATGCCGCAGCAGCCGCAGGCCGTTGCCCACCACCAGCAGGCTGGCGCCCACGTCGGCGAATACCGCCATCCACATGGTGCCCAGTCCGGCGACCGTCAGGACCAGGAAGACCGCCTTGATCAGCAGGGCCAGAGCGATGTTCTGGATCAGGATGCGGTGCGTGGCCCGCGACAGGCCGATGAACCAGGGGATCTTGCGCAGATCGTCGTCCATCAGGGCGACGTCCGCCGTTTCGATGGCGGCGTCCGTGCCCATGGCGCCCATGGCGAAACCGATGTCGGCGCGCGCCAGCGCCGGCGCATCGTTGATCCCGTCCCCCACCATGCCGACCGCCGCGCCGCCGTCCGTCAGCCGGGCGACCGCCTGCAGCTTGTCCTCGGGCAGAAGATTCCCTTCGGCGCGGTCGATGCCGACCTGGGCCGCGATGGCCGCCGCCGTGTGCGGATTGTCGCCCGACAGCATGGCGGTGCTGACCCCCTGGTCGTGCAGGGCGCGGATGGCGGCCGCGCTGTCGGGTTTGACGGTGTCGGCCACGGCGTACAGGGACAGCACCTGGCCGGCGTCGGCCAGCATCACGACGGTCTTGCCTTGCCGTTCCAGGGCTTCCAGCCGCGTTTCCAGCGCCGGGGAGCACAGGCCCTGCTCGTGGATCAGCCGGTGATTGCCCAGCTGATAGCGGACCTGGTCGACCCGCCCCTGCGTGCCGCGTCCGGGCAGGGCTTCGAAGTCCGTGATGGCCTGCGCTTCGCCGGCCGGCGCCAGACCGGGTGCGCCATCCGGGGATGCGGCCAGGCCTTGGGCGACGGCGCGGGAGACCGGATGGTCGGAATGCCCGGCCAGGCCGGCGGCCAGCGCGTGGACGCGGGCGGCGTCCTGGTCTCCCAGGGTCTGGCTGTCGGTCAGCACCGGGCGGCCGTGGGTCAGGGTGCCGGTCTTGTCCAGCGCGATCCAGCGCAGCAGCCGGCCTTGTTCCAGGTGAACGCCGCCCTTGATCAGCACGCCGTGGCGGGCGGCGGCGGCCAGGCCGCTGACGATGGAGACCGGCGTGGAGATCACCAGGGCGCAGGGGCAGGCGATGACCAGCAGCACCAGGGCCTTGTAGATCCATTCGTGCCAGCCGCCCAGGCCCAGCAGCGGGGGCGTCACGGCGATCGCCAGCGCCAGCAGCACCACCAGCGGCGTGTAGACGCGGGCGAAGCGGTCCACGAAGCGCTGGGTGGGCGCGCGGGCGGACTGGGCCGACTCGATGGCGCGGATGATGCGCGCCAGGGTGGATTCCCCCGCGGCCGACAGCACCTGGTATTCCAGGGCGCCCGATCCGTTGATGGTCCCGGCGTAGACCGGGTCGCCGGGGGCCTTGTCGATGGGCAGGCTTTCCCCCGTGATGGGCGACTGGTCGATGGCGGAGCGGCCCGACAGGATCCGGCCGTCCAGGGCGATGCGCTCGCCCGGCCGCGCCCGCACCCGGGCGCCAACAGGCACCGACGCGGCCGCCACGTCCCGCCAGCTTCCGTCGGGCTGCAGGACGCTGGCCTGGTCCGGGGTCAGCTGCATCAGTCCCTGGATGGCGTTGCGCGCCCGGTCCAGGGACAGGGCCTCGATGCGTTCGGCCAGTTCGTACAGCACCATGACCATGGCGGCTTCCGCCCATTGGCCCAGGAACAGGGCGCCGGTCACGGCGATGCTCATCAGGGCGTTGATGTTCATCTGCCCGTGGCGGATGGCGGTCCAGCCTTTGCGATAGGTGCCCAGGCCGCAGCCCAGGACGGCCAGGATCGCCAGCGCGGCGGGCACGGGCCAGGGGGCGTCCATCCAGTGCGCGGCTTCGGCGGCCAGCGCGGCGGCGCCGGCGGCCGCCAGCGGCCACCAGGGGGCGGGGGCGTCCTTGACGGGCGCCGCGGAATCGGCGGCCTGTTCGGGGGTGAAGCCCAGCGCGCGGATCGTCTGCAGGATGGCGTCCAGGGCGTCCGGCGCGTGGACCACCGTCAGCACCCGCTGCATCAGATTGAATTCCAGGTGCCGGACGTCGGGGCGGCGGCCCAGGGCCTGCCGGATCAGGGCTTCCTCGGTCGGGCAGTCCATCTGCAGGATGCGCAACTGGGTGCGCAGATCGGCGCCCTCGGCCGTCGAGGGCGCCAGCGCGGCCAGCGCGGGGGCCGGGCCGGACGCGCCGTTGCAGCAGGCGTCCGCGCCGGTCCCGGGCGCCGCCGGGTGCGCGTGGGGCTGGCCGTCGTGACCGTGCGCGTGCCCGTGCCCGTGTTCGTGTTCATGGACGTGGCCCGGCGCGGCCTGCGGGCGGGGCGGCGGCGTGTCGGAATGCGGGGTGTGCGGCATGGCAATGGCTCGTGATACGTTCTATGATGGCAGTAGACACCTTGTAGTCGCTACAAGGTCAAGCCACCCGCCGCGAGGAGTTCCGCATCATGAAAATCGGTGAATTGGCCAGTGCCGCCCGCTGTTCTCCGGAAACCGTCCGCTTCTATGAAAAGGCGGGCCTGCTGCCGGCGCCCCAGCGCAGCCAGGGCAATTACCGGCAGTACGGCCCGGCGCATCTGGAACGCCTGCGCTTCATCCGCAATTGCCGGGGACTGGACATGGCCCATGAGGAAATCCGGGCCCTGCTGGGCATGGTCGATCATCCGGCGCGGAACTGCGGCGCCATCAATCATCTGCTGGACGAGCACATCGCCCACGTGCAGGTGCGCCTGCGCGAATTGCAGGACCTGCGCCGCCAGCTGACGGGCCTGCGCGCGCAGTGCCAGGCCGAGCAGGCCGTGGACGCCTGCGGCATCGTCCAGGGGCTGGCGAGCATGGAAACCGCGGAAAAGCCGCCGCACGCCACGCACCTGTGACCGAAGCGTCTTGCCGGGACCCGGTCGTCGATCGGAAGGAACCCTATACCGGGTCGAAGTGCGTCATCACGTCCAGGACCGGCAGGTCCGCCATGACCCGTTCGCGCGCGGCGACCGCGATCGCATGGCCCTCGACGATGGTCAGCCGGCCGTCCATTTCGATGTCCACTTCCACCCAGATCATGTCGCCCATCTTCCGGGTGCGCAGGTCGTGGATGCCGCGCACGCCCGGCGTGGCCAGGATGCGTTCGCGGATGGCCTGTTCAGTGTCCCGGTCGGCGGCGCGGTCCACCAGGTCGTTGAAGGCCTGCCAGGAAAACTTCCAGCCCATGCGGATGATCATCAGGCCCACGATCAGGGCGGCCAGCGGGTCGGCCAGCGGCAGGCCGGCCAGGTTGGCTCCGACCCCCAGGGCGACCACCAGGGACGAGGCGGCGTCCGAGCGCGCATGCCAGGCATTGGCCACCAGCAGGGTGGACCGCACCCGATGCGCCACGCGCAGCAGGTAGCGGAACAGCAGTTCCTTGGACAGCAGGGCCAGCAGGGCCACGTAGAAGGCCGCCGTGTGGACCACGGGGATCAGATCGGGGGCCTGCAGGCGTTCGAAGCTGCGCCACAGCATGCCCAGGCCGACGATGGCCAGCAGCAGGCCGATGCCCAGGGTGGCGGCGGTTTCGAAGCGCAGGTGTCCGTAGGGATGGTCGGCGTCCGGGCCTTTGGCGCTGTGCTTGTTGGCGAACAGCACGATGCCGTCGGACACCAGGTCCGACAGGGAATGGATGGCGTCGGCCACCAGCGCCTGGGATTGCGCGAACAGGCCGATCGCCAGCTGGGCGCCGGTCAGCAGCAGATTGACCCAGACGCTGACCCAGGTGCTGCGGCGGGCCGCCGCCTGGCGTTCGGGCGTCTCGGTGTGGGCATTGGACAGGAGTGACATGGCCGTCAGTATACGGTCGGCCCGGGCGGGACGGTGCAGTACACTGGATTCCGTGTCGGTCGATCGGGATTGCCCCCTGCATGCGGTTTCATGTTCCTTCCGTGGTGGAGCGCGGCATGCGCCTGATGCGCCAGTTCCCGTGGCACTGGCTGATCGCCGCGCTGGTCGCCGTCGACGGCTATCTGTTCCTGCAGCCGCTGTGGCAGGTGATCGGCAGCCAGGGCCTGATGCAGGCGCTGCAGGTGCGCGACAGCGCCAGCGTGACGGCATTCCTGGATTCCGGCGGCATCGCCCAGATGTCGCGCCTGATGCTCGGCCTGGGCGTGCAGGTGATGGCCGTCGGCCTGCTGTATCGGGCCCGCATCGCCTGGGCCATGAGCCTGCTGCTGTTGGCGGTGGTGGGCACGTATTCGCTGTGGCGCGGCCAGGGGCACCTGGGGCTGCTGGTCTACACCGTCGTGCTGGTGGTGGTGCTGATCGGCTACTGGCGCCATTTCGACCGAGCCAGCCTGACGGCCGGCAGTCTGTTCGCCGTGCTCAGCGTCGCCAGCCTGCTGGTCTATGCGGTCTTCGGCGTCCTGTACCTGGGCGACGAGTTCTCCCCGCCGGTGCACGATCCCGTCACGGCCCTGTATTTTTCCATCGTGTCCATGTCCACCGTGGGCTACGGGGACATCAGCCCGCACACCGATGCGGCGCGGCTGTTCACGATTTCCATCATCATTCTGGGGATCACGGTCTTCGCCACTTCCATCAGCGCCGTGGTCGGACCTTTGATCGGGGGCAACATCCGGCGGCTGATGCGCGGAAGGGTTTCACACAGCATGCGTAAAAATCACATCATTCTGGCGGGGGTCAGTCCTTTGGCCCAAAGCCTGCACGCCGCCTTGCGCCAGCGTGGCCACGACGTGACGGTGATCGTGCCGTCCATGGACGGCCATCCGTATCCCGCGGACGCCGACCTGCTGGAAGGCGACGCCTCGGAGACCGCTGTCCTGCAGCAGGCGGGCGCGACCCATGCCCGCTACATCCTGGCGCTGCGCCAGGACGATTCGGAAAACGCCTTCATCGTCATGGCGGGCCGCGAAGCCGGGGGATCCGACACCAGGCTGGTGGCCCTGGTGAATTCGCCCATGCACCTCAGCAAGATCCGCCGCGTCAATCCCGACATCGTGA
Organism: uncultured Castellaniella sp.; assembly: GCF_937988725.1. Classification (GTDB taxonomy): domain Bacteria; phylum Pseudomonadota; class Gammaproteobacteria; order Burkholderiales; family Burkholderiaceae_B; genus Castellaniella. The sequence goes on from NZ_CALKHS010000004.1 coordinate 188,404, forward strand.
TTTCCCTGCAGGCGCTGGGCAGCGAGATCCTGGCGCGCACGCTCAGCGGAGAGGCCATCGACGAAGCCCTGATCACCCGCTTGCTGTTCGGGGAAAAGACGCCCGATCCGGGCTGATCCTGGCCTGTGCGGGCCGGGACGCCCGATCCGGCCGGATCAGTGGATCCGCATGCCCGGCTGCGCGCCTTCCCAGGGTTCCAGCACGTAGATGCCGGGATTTTCTTTTTCGTCGGCGTGGCTGGCGGCCAGCACCATGCCTTCCGAGACGCCGAAGCGCATCTTGCGCGGCGCCAGGTTGGCGACCATCACGGTCAGCTTGCCGGCCAGGTCTTCGGGCTTGTACATGGACTTGATGCCGGAAAAGACCTGGCGCAGGCGGCCTTCGCCCACGTCCAGCGACAGGCGCAGCAGCTTGTCCGAGCCTTCCACTTCCGCGCATTCGACGACGCGGGCGATGCGCAGGTCGATGCGGGCGAAATCCTTGATGTCGATGGTGTCGGCGATCGGCTCGCCGCCCGGGACGGCGGCGGGCGCCTGGGGCGGCTCGAACAGGGCGTCCAGCTGCGCCGGGTCGACGCGCTGCATCAGGTGCTTGAAGGCGGCGATGCGCGTGGGCAGGCTGTCGGCATCGGTCCAGACGTAAGCCTGTTCGCGGCCGAACAGTTCGCGGGCGACGCGGTCCGTCAGCGCGGGCAGGACCGGCGCCAGCATGACCGACAGGGCCTGGAACCCCGCCAGGGCGCGGGAACAGATGTCCTGCAGCGCGGCCTTCTGCGCGGGTTCGGCCTGGGCGAAGCCCTTGGCCAGCACCCAGGGCTGGGCGGCGTCGAAGGCCTGGTTGATCTTGTCGGCCTGCGCCATGATGCGGCGGATGGCGCGGCCGTATTCGCGGGCCTCGAAATCGGCCTGGACTTCGGCGGCGCAGGCGCGCAGTTCGGCGCGCAGGGCGTCCGTGTCGCCGGCATAGGCCAGGGCGCCGTCGAAATGGCGGGTGATGAAGGTGGCCGCCCGGCTGGCGATGTTGACGTATTTGCCGATCAGGTCGCTGTTGACCCGCGCGATGAAGTCGTCCGGGTTGAAGTCCAGGTCTTCCACGTGCGCGTTCAGTTTCGCCGCGATGTAGTAGCGCAGCCATTCGGCATCCATGCCGATGTCCAGGTAACGCAGCGGGGAAATGCCCGTGCCCCGGCTCTTGGACATCTTTTCGCCGCTGACGGTGATGAAGCCGTGCACGTGCAGCATGTCGGGGACTTTCCGGCCGGAGAACTTCAGCGTGGCGGGCCAGAACAGGGCGTGGAAGTAGACGATGTCCTTGCCGATGAAGTGCACCTGCTCGGTGTCGCCGTCCGGCGCCAGCAGGGCGTCGTAGTCCAGCCCCTGCTTGCGGCAGTAGGCCTTCAGGGACGCCAGGTAACCCACGGGCGCGTCCAGCCAGACGTAGAAGTATTTGCCGGGCGCGTCCGGGATCGGGATGCCGAAATAGGGCTCGTCGCGCGAAATGTCCCAGTCGGCCAGGTTGGCCTCGGCGCCTTCGGCCGTGCCCAGCCATTCGCGGGTCTTGGCCAGGACCTCGGACTGCAGCCGGGCGGCGCCGTCGGATCGCCGGCCGTTGGTCCATTCCTGCAGGAAGGCCACGCAGCGCGGGTCGGACAGGCGGAAGAAGAAGTGTTCGGACGTGCGCAGCACCGGCCGCGCCTTGGTCAGGGTCGAATACGGCTCGATCAGTTCGGTCGGGCTGTAGACGGCGCCGCAGACTTCGCAGGAATCGCCGTACTGGTCCTTGGCGTGGCAGCGCGGGCATTCGCCCTTGATGTAGCGGTCCGGCAGGAACATGCCCTTGACCGGATCGTAGAACTGCTCGATTTCCCGGGTGTCGATGAAGCCGGCCGCCTTCAGGGCGCGGTAGATGTCCTGGGACAGTTCCACGTTTTCGGGCGTGTCGGTGCTGTGCCAGTGGTCGAAACGGATGTGGAAGCCGTTCAGGTACTTCGGCCGTTCGCCGGCATAGCGGGCGACCAGCGCCTGCGGGGTGATGCCTTCGGCCTGGGCCTTGAGCATGATGGGGGCGCCGTGCGCGTCGTCCGCGCCCACGAAATGCACCGTGTGGCCCGCCATGCGCATGGCGCGCACCCAGGTGTCGGCCTGGATGTATTCCATGATGTGGCCGATGTGGAAGGACCCATTGGCGTAGGGCAGGGCGGTGGTGACGAAGATCGTGCGCGACATGGCGGGCGGGCGGAAGGTCGAAAAGTGTTGATTCTATCAGCCCGCCCTCAGAGCCGTGGCGAAGGGCCGGACGCCCGGCCGGCCCTTTAGTGGATGGAGCCCGTCAGGGAATTTCACGCATTTCGATGTCCGTGACGTCGTGGCGGCGCGCCTGGGTGTCGGTGCGCTGCCAGGCGCCCGGGCGCTGCGGCATCGGCGGACGGCGGCGTTCGGCCCAGTAGGCCTTGACCCCGAAGGGGCGGCCCTGCAGGCGGGCCACGATGTAGAGGATGCCGATGGCGAGGACCGTCGAGGCCATGAAGACCATGGCCATGATCAGGCCGAAGAAGGCCAGGATCAGAAACAGGGCGGCGCGCAGGATTTGTTGAATGAGATTCATGAGAATGAGACCTGTAGGGCCGGAAAAAGTTGCATGCCGTGAGGCGGGGCCGCCCGGCTCGATCCGGGCAGGGGCGCGATCACATGCATATTGGGGTCAATCCGTGGATTTCCAGGGGAATCCGCTATGCTTGTGGTTTCGATAGTCTTCATCCGGATCTTCCATGAGCATCACCCCCCAGGACATCCGTTCGGCCTTGTCGCGGGTCATCAATCCCGATACCCGCAAATCCCTGGCCGTGACGGAATCCGAATTGCAGATCGTCGCGTCGGGCGACGCCTTTGATATCACTGTAACCCTGGGCTATCCCGTATTCAATGGCGAACAGGCCCTGGGCGAAGCCATCCGGACGGCGCTGGCCGCCGCCGGGGCGCCGCTGGGCGCCCTGAGCTTCCGTTCGCGGATCGCCACGCATGCCGTGCAGCGCGGCCTGCGGCCGCTGGATTCCGTGCGCAACATCATCGCCGTGGCTTCCGGCAAGGGCGGCGTGGGCAAGAGCACCACCGCCGTGAACCTGGCGCTGGCGCTGCAGGCCCAGGGCGCCCGGGTGGGCCTGCTGGACGCCGACATCTACGGCCCCAGCGTGCCCATCATGCTGGGCTTGTCGGGCAAGCCCAAAAGCCCCGACGGCAAGAGCATGGAACCCATGATGGGCCACGGCCTGCAGGCCAATTCCATCGGCTTCCTGATGGATGACGACGGTCCGGCCATCTGGCGCGGCCCCATGGTCACCCAGGCGCTGACGCAGTTGCTATCGCTTACGAATTGGAACGATCTGGATTACCTGATTGTGGACATGCCGCCGGGAACCGGCGATATTGCCTTGACCATGGCGCAAAAGGTTCCGCTGACGGGGGCGGTCATCGTCACCACGCCGCAGGACCTGGCCTTGGCCGATGCCCGCAAGGGCCTGATCATGTTTCAAAAGGTGGATGTCCCGGTGTTGGGGATCGTGGAAAACATGTCCGTGCACGTATGCTCGAATTGCGGGCACGTCGAACCCATTTTCGGGCAGGATGGCGGCCGCCAACTGGCCGCCACGTACCACCTGCCGTGGCTGGGGTCTCTGCCGCTGCAGCTCGACATCCGTCAGGAGACCGATTCGGGCCGGCCCAGCGTGGTAGCCTCGCCCGAGGGCCGGGCGGCGGCGCTGTATCACCAGATCGCCCATCAATTGGCGGTCCACGTGGCGGGTCAGCCGCTGGATGATTCTGGCGAGCGCCCCCGGGTCGTGGCCCGCAAGACCTGATGCCGGGGGGAGGGACTGCTTTCGGGGTCACGGGCCGATCGGCCCGGCGCCTGGCCGTCTGCGGTTCCGTCTGTCTGCTGCTGGCCCTGCCCAACGGCAGGCCCGCCCAGGCGGCTCGCCCCGAGGTCATCATCGACCCCGGCTCCTCGCCCCCCAAAGTCCTGCAGGCCATCACCGAAGCCGTCGGCGCCATCACGCGCCTGGCGGAAGACCAGGACGTCCGCGAAGTCTCGCGCCTGCGCCGCCGGGCCTGGGACGCGGCCCAGGCCGCCTTGCAGACCCAGGGGTATTTCTCCGCCAAGGTCACGCTGGACGTCTCCGACGGCGCCCCGAACGGCGGCGAGTTCTGGGACATCACCATCGATCCGGGCACCCGGACCCGCGTGCGCCAGCTGGGCCTGTCGTTCCAGGGGGCGTTGGCGGGATCCGCCTACACCAGCCGCCGGGACGTCCTGAAGGCCAATTGGCTGCTGAAGCCGGGCATGCCCTTCATCAACGACGATTGGCACACCGCCAAGTCCGGCCTGCTGGACGCCGTGGCGCAGCGGGATTTCTATTTCGCCCGCCTGGATCCGACGCGGGCCGTGGTCGATCCCCAGGCCTCCAAGGCGGATCTGGACGTGACCGTCGACAGCGGCCCGCCGGTGCGCCTGGGACAGCTGCAGGTGATCGGCCTGAAGCGGGTCCCGGAATCCCTGATCCGCCGCTACGTGCGCTACGACCCGGGCGATCCCTACGACCAGACCAAGCTGGAAGACTGGCAGCAGGCCCTGCAGTCCACCTCGTTTTTCCGGGGGGCGTTCGTCACCCTGGTCGACGGCAGCCGGGCGGCGCCGGAGGAAAAGGCCGCGGAGCGCCGCGACCCCGATGAGCGCAAGGCGGCAATGGCGGCGCACCCGGCGGGAGACGATCCCGTGACCCTGCCCGTGCGCGTCCAGGTGACGGAAGCCCCCGCCCGCTACGCCAGCGGGTCCCTGGGGGCGGACAGCGATCACGGGGTGCGGGTCGAGGGCCTGTACCGGCAGAACGTCGTCTACGGCCTGCCGGTCTGGATCGAGACCGGGGCGGGGGTGGACATGAAGCGCCAGCGGGCGTTCTTCGACGTGCACCTGCCCCCCACGCTGAACGGCTACAAGGACAGCTTCGGGCTGCTCTACGATCATTCGGACATCGAGGGCCTGGAAACCAGCCGCACCGGCGTGGGCTGGAAGCGCACCCAGGAGCGCAAGGCCGCGGGCGACAGCCGCGTGGAATATGAAACCACCTGGAACGCCCTGATCGCCTACGACAAGACGCGGATCTCGGGGGCCTACGACTACGAAGTCCCCAGCTGGGCGGCGACCTGGCAGTGGCTGCGGCGCGACGTGAATGCCAAATACGATCCCCGCGAGGGCAATCTGATCGAATTCGGCCTGGGGGTGGGCACGACGCTGGATGACGGCAAGCCGTTCTACCGCAGCAGCCTGCGCGCCCAGCAATGGTGGTCGCTCAGCGACCGCGACGTGCTCACCGTGCGCGGCGAAATCGGCAAGGTCTGGTCGCAGACCGACAGGCTGCCGCAGGACTTTTCCTGGCGCACGGGCGGTTCGCGCAGCATCCGCGGCTATCGCTACCAGAGCATCGGCCTGCAGCTTGGCGATGCGGTCATCGGGGCGCCCGTCCTGGGCGTCGCCAGCATCGAATACACCCACTATTTCACCGATATCCTGGGCGCCAATGTCTTTGTCGATGCCGGCGATGCGGCGCCTTCCTTTGGCCAGTTCGACTGGCACCTGGGCTACGGCGCCGGCGTGGCGGTGCGCACCCCGGCCGGGCCGTTCAACGTCGATCTGGCCTGGGCGCAGAAAGACCGCCGCCTGCGCCTGCAGTTCTCGCTGGGGATCGCGTTTTGACCCGGCTGGCCCGACTGCGCGAACGGCTGCGGCGCGGCCTCAGGATCTTCTGGCTGTGGATCCTGCCGCCGCTGGTGACCGTGCTCGTCCTGGGCGTCGGCTTCGCCTGGTGGTGCGTCTCCAGCCCGACCGGCACCCGCTGGCTGCTGCGCACGGTCGCGGCCCAGTTCGACGGACAGGTCCAGGGGGTGCGCGGGTCCATCCGCCACGGTCTGTACGTCGAAGGCCTGAGCCTGTCCCTGCCGGATGCCGACGTGCGCGTGCTGGGCCTGCACCTGAAGGCCCTGTGGCCCGAACTGCTGGACCGCCGCCTGCACATCAACGACTTGTCGGCGGTGCGGGTGGACGTGACCGTGCGGCCGTCCGCCGGTCCGGCGGAGGAGCCGTCCGAGCCCTTCCGGATGCCGGCCTTGCCCCTGGGGCTGCGGGTCGATCGCCTGTCGCTGGGAGGGCTGGGGCTGAGACTGGGGACCGGGCAGCTGCCGGTGGAAGTGCTGTCGGTTTCCACGGCGCTGACGCTGGATGCCGATACGGCGGCCGTGACGCTGGATCAGCTGCAGCTGGCGCATGGCGACACCCTGGTGTCGGCCAATGGCAATCTGGCCCTGCGCGGCCTGGCCGCCCCCTGGCCTTTCGAACTGAATCTGCATGGCTCCGCCCAGGACCGCAGCGCGCAGTCGCCGGTCTGCGTCAGGCGCCTGCTGCAGGGGCCGCCCCCGGCGCGCGATGATCGGGCGGCGCCAGCCAATGCCTCGGACGAGACGCCGTGCCGGGTGGACCTGGACGTGCGCCTGAGCGGGACGCTGGACGCGTTTCACCTCGAGGCCCGGGGGCGGGGCGAAGGCGCCGACCTGCAGGCCGATGCCGAAGTCTTTCCGTCCCAGGCCTTTCCGCTGGGCCGGACCCGGCTGGCGCTGACCTTGCCGGGCCAGGCGGGGCTGGATCTGCAGGTGCAGCCGGGCCAGCCGGACGCGGACGGCCTGCGCCCCGTGCAGGCCAGGCTGAATGCCCGGGGCCTGGTCCTGACGCCGTGGCTGCCCCGCGAACTGGGCGCCACCCGCCTGGACCTGAGCGGCGAATTGCAGTTGCGGCTGACGGCCGCGCAACAGATGCAGGACCTGGGCCTGACGCTGCAGATCGATCCCGCCAGCCGCTGGAACGGCCAGGCCCTGGGCGGCCATGCCCGCGTCGCCCGCCTGGCGCGGGCCGAAGGGCCCTTGCTGGGCGTCGGCGGGACGGCGCCGCTGGATCTGTTGGGACTGCGGGCGCAAGGGGTGGACGTGGCGCTGAACCTGGGGCCGGATCGCCTGCGGCTGGCCGGGGAAGTGTCCGCCAATCAGACCCGCCTGTCCTTGCAGGCCGCGCTGCCGGCCCTGACCGCCCTGTGGCCGGGGATCCCCGGCGCCGCCGAACTGAAGCTGGACACGGAGGGCTCGCTGGGCCAGCATCGCCTGACCGCGCAAGGCCACTACACGCCGGCCCATCCCCAGGCCGGCGTCCCCGGGCGTTCGCCGCTGGATGCGCGGCTGGCGCTGGAGGGCGGCTGGTCGCAGGAAAGCGGGTGGCAGGGCCGCCTGTCCGCCTTGCAGCTGCGCCATGCGGGCGCCCAGGTGCGCAGCCTGAACGCGGTGGACCTGGCCTACGATTCCGCCGGCCGATGGCGGGTGGGTCGCGCGGCGCTGGATGTCCTGCTGGACGGCCAGTCGCTCCTGCAGCTGCAGCATGAAGCGTCCTCGGGCCAGCCGGGCCAGTGGGAAACCCAGGGCCGGATCGACCCTCTGATCGTCACGCCGGAACGCATCGCCCGGCTGCAGACCTGGCTGGGCGCGTCCGATTCCCGCCTGGGCGGCGTGCAGACCGCGTTGTCCGAACAGGCGCGGCGCAGCCGCCTGCAGCTGGCCCTGGACTGGCATCTGAAGTTCGCGGGGACGCTGCAGGGCGACGTCCACCTGGCGCGCACCGACGGCGACCTGATCGTGCCGGGCGACGTGCCCATCCAGTTGGGGCTGGAAAACGCCAGGCTGGATGTGGCCATCCGCCCGACGTCGGACACGGCCAGCCGCGCGGCCCTGGATCTGCGGATCGACACCCGCGACATGGGCCGGATGCGCCTGCAGGCCGACACGCCGCTGCATGCCACGCCGGGCGGGGGGATCGGCATCCGGCCCCAGGATGAAAAGCATGTCCGCCTGCAGGCCGAATCCGAGGACCTGGCCTGGGTGAACCTGCTGCTGGGCGGGGCGGCCGAGGTCGGCGGCACCATTCATGCCGACATCACCGGTCGCAGCCTGGCGCGGGGCGGCTGGGCCCTGAGCGGTCCCCTGCGGGGCGAGGACATGCGGCTGCTGGTCGCGGACCAGGGGGTGCGCCTGCTGGACGGCACCCTGCAGGCGCATTTCGACGGCATGCGGCTGGTGCTGGATCATCTGCGGTTCCCCGCCGTGCGCCGCGTCGCCCCGAAGGAATGGCGCACGGCGACCTGGGTCGCCGAGAACCCGGACGCCCAGAACGGGCAGCTGGACGTGTCCGGACAATGGGACCTGGACGGCAATGCCGGACAGGTGCGGATCGCCTTTTCCCGCTACCCCATCCTGCAGCGTTCCGACCGCTACGCCATGATCTCGGGCGACGTGCTGATCGACGCAAGCCTGCCGAGCATCGGCCTGAGCGGCAAGATCACCGCCGACGCGGGCTGGTTCGACCTGGACATGCTGAACAACATCCCCTCGCTGGATGGCGACGTGGTGGTGCTCAAGCCCGGCGAGACGGCGCCGGCGCCGGCGCAAAGCCCGCCGCTGGACATGCGGGCCGATCTGACCATCGACCTGGGGCCGCGCTTCTACCTGACGGGCTACGGCCTGGATTCCGGCCTGGTGGGCAGCCTGAACCTGCGTCTGGACCAGGGCAAGCTGACCGCGCTGGGGGCCTTGCGCACCCGGGGCGGGGCCATCGACGCCTATGGCCAGCACCTGCAGCTGCGTCGCGGCACCGTCACCTTCCAGGGCGACATCGGCAACCCCGTGCTGGACATCCAGGCGCTGCGCACCGACGTGGCCGTGCAGGCCGGCGTGCAGGTGGCCGGGACCGCGCGGCGCCCGCGCATCGATCTGGTGTCGATTCCCGACGTCAGCGAAACCGAGAAACTGACCTGGCTGTTGCTGGGCCATGGCCCCGACGACGCCGGCGGCGACATGTCGCTGCTGTTTTCGGTGGGCAGCTCCTTCCTGTCGGGCGGCGAGCCTTTCTATAAGCGCTTCGGCCTGGACGAGCTGAGCATGCGTTCGGGCGAGCTGGGCAGCACCGGCAGCATCCTGCCCGTGGAAAGCGTCGTCAGCGGCCTGGACAGCGGCGCCAGTCCCATCGAACAGCGCTTTGTCATGGCCAGCAAGAAACTCAGCAAGGACCTGACCGTCAGCCTGGAACAGGCCCTGGCGCAGACCGGCACGGTCGGACGCCTGAGCTACCGCCTGACGCGGCGCCTGCGCGCCGAGATGACGGCGGGCACGGTCAGCGGCCTGGCGCTGGTCTACCGCTGGTTTTCCATGGACTGAACGGGCTTCGGCGAGGCCGGGGTCGACGGGCCGGGGTTTTCTCTTAAAATACGGCAATATTGCATTGAGGGTGTCCATGAGCATCAAGAACGACCGCTGGATCCGCCGCGCGGCGCAGGCCGGGATGATCGATCCTTTCGAACCCGGGCAGGTGCGTGCGGTGAACGGCCAGAAGATCGTCAGCTATGGCACCAGCAGCTATGGCTACGACGTGCGCTGCGCCCGTGAATTCAAGATCTTCACGAACATCAATTCGTCGATCGTGGACCCCAAGGCCTTCGACGCGCGTTCCTTCGTGGATTTCGAGGGCGATGTCTGCATCATCCCCCCCAATTCCTTCGCCCTGGCCCGCACGGTCGAATATTTCCGCATCCCGCGGTCGGTGCTGACGGTCTGCCTGGGCAAGAGCACCTACGCCCGCTGCGGCATCATCGTCAACGTCACGCCGCTGGAACCCGAATGGGAAGGCCACGTGACGCTGGAATTCTCCAACACCACGCCCTTGCCGGCCAAGATCTACGCCGGCGAAGGCTGCGCCCAGATGCTGTTCTTCGAGAGCGACGAGGTCTGCGAGACCTCGTATGCCGACCGGGGCGGCAAATACCAGGGACAACACGGGGTGACGCTGCCGCGCACCTGATTTCCAAACGCTGAAAGCTCCCGGTCCGGGGCAGGACGGGGGCATATCGGGCCGCGCAGGCGGTCCTTACGGTGATTGCCATGAAATTCCGCTTTCCCATCGTCATCATCGACGAAGACTACCGTTCCGAGAACGCCTCCGGGTTCGGCATCCGCGCGCTGGCGTCGGCCATCGAGGCCGAGGGCGTCGAGGTCCTGGGCGTCACCAGCTACGGCGACCTCAGTTCCTTCGCGCAGCAGCAAAGCCGCGCCAGCGCCTTCATCCTGTCCATCGACGACGAGGAATTCGACGAGGATTCCCCTGAAGACGTGGCCAACGCCATCAAGAACCTGCGCACCTTCATCGGCGAACTGCGTTTCCGCAACGAAGACATCCCCATCTACCTGTATGGCGAGACGCGCACTTCGCAGCACATCCCCAACGACATCCTGCGCGAGCTGCACGGCTTCATCCACATGTTCGAGGACACGCCGGAATTCGTGGCGCGCCACATCATCCGCGAAGCCCGCGCCTACCTGGACAGCCTCGCGCCGCCGTTCTTCCGCGAATTGCTGGATTACGCTTCCGATGGTTCGTATTCCTGGCATTGCCCGGGGCACTCGGGGGGCGTGGCCTTCCTGAAAAGCCCCGTCGGCCAGATGTTCCACCAGTTCTTCGGCGAAAACATGCTGCGCGCCGACGTCTGCAACGCTGTGGACGAATTGGGCCAGCTGCTGGACCACACCGGGCCGGTGGCCGAATCCGAGCGCAACGCCGCCCGGATCTTCCATGCGGACCACTGCTTCTTCGTCACCAACGGCACGTCCACGTCCAACAAGATCGTCTGGCACGCCAATGTGGCGGCGGGCGACGTGGTGGTGGTGGACCGCAACTGCCACAAGTCCATTCTGCACGCCATCACCATGACGGGCGCCATCCCGGTGTTCCTGCGCCCGACGCGCAACCACCTGGGCATCATCGGGCCGATTCCCCTGGAGGAATTCGATCCGGAGAACATCCGCAAGAAGATCGAGGCCAATCCCTTCGCCCGCGAGGCCGCCAACAAGCGCCCGCGCATCCTGTCGCTGACGCAAAGCACCTATGACGGCGTCATCTACAACGTGGAAATGATCAAGGAAAAGCTGGGTTCGGAAATCGACACCCTGCATTTCGACGAGGCCTGGCTGCCGCACGCGGCGTTCCATGAATTCTACGAAGACATGCACGCCATCGGGCCCAACCGCCCGCGCAGCCACGACACCATGATCTACGCCACGCACTCCACGCACAAGCTGCTGGCCGGCCTGTCGCAGGCGTCGCAGATCGTGGTGCAGGATTCCGAGACCCGCAAGCTGGACCGCAACATCTTCAATGAAGCGTTCCTGATGCACACCTCCACCTCGCCGCAGTACGCCATCATCGCGTCCTGCGACGTGGCCGCGGCCATGATGGAACCCCCCGGCGGCACCGCCCTGGTCGAAGAGTCCATCCGCGAGGCCCTGGATTTCCGCCGCGCCATGCGCAAGGTCGAATCCGAGTTCGGCAAGAACGACTGGTGGTTCAAGGTCTGGGGCCCCAACCGCCTGGTGGCCGAGGGCATCGGCAACCGCGAAGACTGGATGCTGGGTTCGGGCGACGAATGGCACGGCTTCGGCGACCTGGCCGACGGCTTCAACATGCTGGACCCGATCAAGGCCACGGTGGTCACGCCGGGGCTGGACATTTCCGGGACCTTCGCCGATACCGGCATCCCGGCGGCGCTGGTGTCGCGCTATCTGGTCGAACACGGCGTGGTGGTCGAAAAGACCGGCCTGTATTCCTTCTTCATCCTGTTCACCATCGGCATCACGAAAGGCCGCTGGAACACCCTGCTGACCGCCCTGCAGCAGTTCAAGGACGACTACGACCGCAACCAGCCGCTGTGGCGCGTGCTGCCCGAATTCAGCCGGGCGCACAAGCGCTACGAGCGCATGGGCCTGCGCGACCTGTGCCAGGAAATCCACGAGGCCTATCGCCATTACGATTTCGCCCGTCTGACCACGCGCGTGTATCTCAGCGACATGGTGCCCGCCATGCGCCCGGCCGATGCCTACGCCCGCATGGCGCACCGCGAGGTCGAGCGCGTGCCGGTGGAACAGCTGGAAGGCCGCGTCACCGGCGTGCTGCTGACCCCGTATCCGCCGGGCATTCCCCTGCTGATTCCGGGCGAGCGCTTCAACCGCGACATCGTCGATTACCTGAAGTTCACCCAGGAATTCAATCAGCAGTTCCCGGGCTTCGAGACCGACGTGCACGGCCTGGCCTATGAAACCGACGATCACGGCCATCGCCACTACTACGTGGATTGCATCCACGAGAACGCCTAGCGTCCCGCCGGCCTGATGCGCACGTCTGAATCGGGCGCCGCGATGGCGGGGACGACCGGGTGAGCCGCGACCGTTTCGACGTCGCCGTCATCGGGGCGGGGGCGGCCGGCATGATGGCGGCCGCCGTCGCCGGCCAGCGCGGCCTGCGCGTGGTGCTGATCGACCACGCCGAGCGCCTGGCGGAAAAAATCCGCATTTCGGGCGGCGGGCGCTGCAATTTCACCAACCTGGGCGCCAGCCCCGCCCAGTTCCTGTCGCGCAATCCGGATTTCTGCCGCTCGGCGCTGCGGGCCTATGGGCCGCAGGATTTCCTGGATCTCCTGCGCGCGCACGGCGTGTCCTGGCATGAAAAACATCGCGGGCAGCTGTTCTGCGACGATTCCAGCGAATCCGTCATCCAGGTCCTGCGCCGGGAATGCGATGCGGGCGGCGTGGCCTGGCGCATGCCGTGCGGGGTGCAATCCGTGGCGCGTGAGGGGGGCGGCTTCGCCCTGTCCACCGATGTCGGGCCGATCCGGGCCGCGCAACTGGTGCTGGCGACCGGCGGCATGGCCATCCCGCAGATGGGCGCCACGGATTTCAGCCTGCGGATCGCCCGCCAGTTCGGCCTGCGCATCGTCGAGCCGCGCCCGGCGCTGGTGCCGCTGACCTTCGATGCCGGGCATTGGCAGCCCTATGCGGCGCTTTCCGGGGTCGCCCTGGAAGTGCGTCTGTCCCACGAACAGCGGGCGCCGGAGGATCGGGCCGCCGCGCCGGGCCTGCCGGGTAGCGAGTCGGCGCCGGATAGCCCGGGCGGGCTGCCCGCGTCCCCGGATGGCGGTGCGGCGGCGCGCCCGGCTCGCGCCGGCCGCAAGCCGCGGCGCGGGGCCGGCCGCGCCGAATTTCTCGAAGACCTGCTGTTCACGCATCGGGGCCTGTCCGGTCCGGGCATCCTGCAGATCTCCAGCTATTGGCAGCCGGGCGACCCGATCCGCATCGATCTGGCGCCGGGCCAGGCCATGGGCGATGCCCTGGTGGCCGCCAAGTCGGGCAGCCGCCAGACGCTGCTGACCGCTTTGTCCGGCATCTGGCCCCGGCGCCTCGCCGAGGCCTGGCTGGCGCAAGAGGACGCTGCGGGGGCCTCGGCGGCGGGGTCCGCCCGCCACGCAAGCGGGCAAGGCGCGGCGGGCGGCCTGGGCGGCCTGCGTCTGGCCGATGTGCCCGACCGCCATTTGCGCGCGCTGGGCGAGGGCATCCACGGCTGGACTCTGTGGCCCACCGGCACGGCCGGCTACAAGAAGGCCGAAGTCATGCGCGGCGGCGTGGATACCGACGAACTGGACCAGCGCAGCCTGCAGTCGCATCGCTGTCCCGGCCTGTATATCGTGGGCGAGGCCGTGGACGTCACCGGCTGGCTGGGAGGCTACAACTTCCAGTGGGCCTGGGCCTCGGGCGCGGCCTGCGGGCGGGCGCTGACGGCGGCCCGCGCGGCAAACCCCGCCGGGTGGGGATAGAATCATTCCGACCATCACCCGAGGACCGCCATGACGACCAGCGCAGACGCCCAGCCAGCCATTCCGCAAGGGACCAAGCCCCTGAGCGGCATCCGGGTGCTCGAAATGGGCCAGCTGATCGCCGGCCCCTTCGCCGCCAAGATGCTGGGTGAATTCGGCGCGGAAATCATCAAGATCGAACCGCCAGGGCAGGGCGATCCGCTGCGCAACTGGCGCCTGATGCACCAGGGCACGTCCGTCTGGTGGCAGGTGCAGTCGCGCAACAAGCAGTCCGTCACGCTGGACCTGCGCCAGCCGGACATCCAGGACCTGGTGCGCCGCCTGGCGGCGGAATGCGACGTGGTGGTGGAAAACTTCAAGCCCGGCACCCTGGAATCCTGGGGGCTGGGCTGGGACGATCTGCATGCCCTGAATCCGCGCCTGATCATGCTGCGGGTGTCGGGCTACGGCCAGACCGGCCCGTACCGGGACCGCCCCGGCTTCGGCGTGGTGGCCGAGGCCATGGGCGGCCTGCGCCATTTAAGCGGCGAACCCGGCCGCGCGCCGGTGCGCGTGGGCGTGTCCATCGGCGATTCCCTGTCGGCCCTGCACGGCGTCATCGGCGTGCTGCTGGCCCTGCGGGCCCGGGATCAGCATGGCGTCGGCCAGATGATCGACGTGGCCCTGTATGAATCCGTCTTCAACATGATGGAAAGCCTGTTGCCCGAATACGCGGCGTTCGGCGAAGTCCGCCAGCCCGCCGGCAGCAGCCTGCCGGGCATCGCCCCCAGCAATGCCTATGCCTGCCGCGACGGCTACGTGCTGATCGCGGGCAACGGCGACAGCATCTTTCGCCGTCTGATGCAGGCCATCGGCCGCGACGACCTGGGCAACGATCCAGATCTGGCCCACAACCCCGGCCGGGTGGCGCAGGTCGCCCGGATCGATGGCGCCATCGGCGACTGGGCCGCCGCCCGCAGCCAGGACGAGGTCCTGGACATCCTGAATGCCGCCCGCATTCCCGCCGGGCGCATCTACGACATCGCCGACATCGCCGCCGACCCGCATTACCGCGCCCGCGACATGATCCTGGACCAGCCGCTGCCCGACGGCACGCCCTGCCAGGTGCCGGGCATCGTGCCGAAGCTGTCGGCGACCCCGGGCGGCATCGATGCGCCGGCGCCGGCCCTGGGCCAGCATACCGAGGCCATCCTGGACCGCCTGGGCGTGGATGCGGGCACCCGCGCCCGCTGGCGCGGGCAGGGCTGGATCTGAAACGGGCCGGCGGCGCGCCGATTGTTGAACACCCCCATTTCAGGGTATATTTTGCCCTTGCTGTCACCCGATGCGGGTGGGAGAGCGCCGTCCGTGTTCCAGACGGCCGCCGAAGGCGCAATTCGCCCGGAATCGCTCAGGCACCCCGTACCATTCGCATGATGCCGCACGCGCATCGCAGCATTCTGGAGAGATCCGCCCCCCGTTTCAGCGGGCGCGGGCGCCGAAGGTGAACCCCTGCGATGTGGGGCAACTCTCAGGCAAAAGGACAGAAGGGCGCTGCCGGCACGTGTGCCGCCCTATTGTTTTGGAGCCCTCCCATGTCTGCGCAGACTCCCCTCTTTGATACCCATGTCGCCCTGGGCGCGAAAATCGTCGACTTCGGGGGCTGGGACATGCCCCTGGCCTATGGTTCCCAGCTGGAAGAGCACCATGCCGTGCGCCAGGCCGTGGGCATGTTCGACGTCTCGCATATGCTGAACGTCGACGTCGCGGGCGCGTCCGCCCCCGATTTCCTGCGCCATCTGCTGGCCAACGACGTCGCCAAGATCGCGGGCGTGCCCGGCAAGGCCCTGTATTCCTGCATGCTGCGCCCCGAAGGCGGCGTCATCGACGACCTGATCGTCTATTTCTTCGCCTCCGACCGCTGGCGCATCGTCGTCAATGCCGGCACGGCCGACAAGGACGTCGCCTGGATGCGCGAGCAGGCCGAACCCTTCGGCGTCACGATCACGCCCCGGCGCGATCTGGCCATGGTGGCCGTGCAGGGCCCCAAGGCCCGCGAGATCGTCTGGGCCGTCCATCCCGAATGGCAGGCGGCCACCCAGGAACTCAAGCCCTTCAACGGCACGATGGTGGACGAGAACACCCTGGTGGCCCGCACCGGCTATACCGGCGAGGACGGTTTCGAGATCGTCCTGCCGGCCACGGCCGTCAAGGCGTTCTGGGATGCGCTGGCGGCCGCCGGCGTGCATCCCTGCGGTCTGGGCGCGCGCGACACGCTGCGCCTGGAAGCCGGCATGAACCTCTACGGCCAGGACATGGACGAGACCGTCCATCCGCTGGAATCCGGCCTGGCCTGGACCGTGTCGTTCAAGGACGAGACCCGCGACTTCATCGGCCGCGACGTCCTGGAATCCGCTGCGAAGGTCCGCGAACTGGTCGGCCTGAAGCTGCTGGAACGCGGCATCATGCGCAGCCACATGAAGGTGCGCACGGCGCGGGGCGAAGGCGAAGTGACCAGCGGCACCATGGCGCCGACGCTGGGCTTTTCCATCGGCCTGGCCCGGGTGCCTGTCGGCTCCGCGCCGGGCGATCGCGCCGAAGTCGAGATCCGCGGCAAATGGCTGCCGGCGGAAATCGTGCGCCCGCCCTTCGTGCGCAACGGCAAGGCGCTGGTCTGAACGCATCCGGCGAGTTAGCCTGACGAGTGCGGGCCGCCGGTCCGCCGCATCATTTTTTTCCTGACACACCATCACATTCACGGGGTACATCATGTCCATTCCCAACGACCGCAAATACACGGCTTCCCATGAATGGGTCAAGGCCGATGGCGATTGCTTCCTGGTCGGCATCACCGACGATGCCCAGGACCAACTGGGCGATCTGGTCTTCGTCGGCGACGTGCAAGTCGGCGCCAAACTGGCGGCGGGCGACACCGCCGCCGTGGTCGAGTCCGTCAAGGCCGCCTCCGACATCTACGCGCCGGTGGCGGGCGAAGTCGTGGCTTTCAACGAAGCCCTGAACGACCAGCCGGCCCTGATCAACGAGGCCGCCTACGACCAGTGGATCTTCAAGATCCGTCCCGACAATGCGGCCGACGCCGATGCCCTGATGGACGCCGCCGCCTACCAGGCCCAGGTTTAACCGGAGAACACCCCCATGCTGCGCGACCCCGCCACGCATTCCGAATTCATCGCCCGCCACATCGGGCCGTCCGAGACCGATCAGCAGGCCATGCTGGCGGCCATCGGGGCGCCCAGCCTGGATGCCCTGATCCGCGAAGTCGTCCCTGAAAACATTCTGTCCGATGCCCCGTACCTGAACCTGCCCGGTCCGCTGGGCGAGGTCGAGGCGCTGGCCGATCTGAAGACGATTGCGTCGCGCAACCAGGTCCTGCGCAGCTACATCGGCCAGGGCTACTACGGCACCTACGTGCCGCACGTCATCCTGCGCAACATCCTGGAAAATCCGGCCTGGTACACGGCCTATACCCCGTACCAGCCGGAAATCTCCCAGGGGCGCCTGGAAGCCCTGCTGATCTTCCAGACCCTGGTCACCGACCTGACCGGCCTGGACATCGCCAATTCCTCGCTGCTGGACGAAGCCACCGCCGCCGCCGAAGCCATGACTCTGGCCCGTCGCGTGTCGCGTTCCAAGTCCAGCCAGTTCTTCGTGTCCGTCCACGTGCATCCGCAGACGCTTGAAGTCGTGCGCACCCGCGCGGCCGGCATCGGCATCGACGTGGTGGTCGGCGACGAAGCCGACGGCCTGCCGGACTGCTTCGGCGTGCTGCTGCAGTATCCGCACAGCCTGGGCGGCGTGGCCGACTACCGGGCGCTGACCAAGCAGGCGCACGATGCGGGCGCCATCGTGGCCGTGGCCACCGACCTGCTGGCCCTGGCGCTGCTGACGCCGCCGGGCGAATGGGGAGCCGACATCGCCGTGGGCTCCGCCCAGCGTTTCGGCGTGCCCATGGGCTATGGCGGCCCGCACGCCGGCTTCATGGCCTGCAAGGACGCCTACAAGCGCAACCTGCCCGGCCGCTTGGTCGGGGTGTCGCAGGACGCGCAGGGCGAATCCGCCCTGCGCCTGGCCCTGCAGACCCGCGAGCAGCACATCCGCCGCGAAAAGGCCACGTCCAACATCTGCACCGCGCAGGTGCTGCTGGCCGTGATGGCTTCCATGTACGCCGTCTGGCACGGCCCGGACGGCATCCGCCGCATCGCCCAGCGCGTGGCCACGCATACCACCCAGCTGGCGGCGGCGCTGCGCGGCATGGGCATCACCGTCTGCAACGACAGCTGGTTCGACACGCTGTGCCTGAAGACCGGCGCCCGCACCCAGGCGGTGCTGGATGCGGCCGTCGATGGCGGCATCAACCTGCGCCGGGTCGACGAACACTGCGTCGCCCTGTCCCTGGATGAGACCGTCGGCCAGAACGACATCGAGATCCTGCTGGGCGTGCTGGCGGCCGGCACCGGCGCCGCCCGCGTGGCGCCCGATTTCGCCGCCGAGGGCGACGGCGTCCCGGCGGCTCTGCGCCGCCAGGGTCCGATCCTGGCGCATCCGGCGTTTTCCCGGGTGAAGTCCGAAACCGACATGCTGCGCTACCTGCGCGCGCTGGCGGACAAGGACCTGGCCCTGGACCGCACCATGATCCCGCTGGGGTCGTGCACCATGAAGCTCAACGCCACGGCGGAAATGATTCCCGTCACCTGGCCCGAATTCGCGCACATGCATCCCTTCGCCCCGGCCGGCCAGGCCCAGGGCTACCAGGACATGATCGAGCGCCTGTCCTCGGCCCTGTGCGAAATCACGGGCTATGACCGCGTCAGCCTGCAGCCCAATTCCGGCGCCCAGGGCGAATACGCCGGCCTGCTGGCGATTCGCGGCTATCACCAGGCCAATGGCGAACATCAGCGCAACGTCTGCCTGATCCCCGCCTCGGCGCACGGCACCAATCCGGCGTCGGCCCATCTGGCCGGCATGGACGTGGTGGTGGTGGCGTCCGACGACAACGGCAACATCGACATGACGGACCTGCGGGCGAAGATCGCCCAGGTGGGCGACCGCCTGGCCGCCTTGATGATCACGTATCCGTCCACCCATGGCGTGTTCGAGACCACGGTCGCCGAAATCTGCGATCTGATCCATGAAGCCGGCGGCCAGGTCTACCTGGACGGCGCCAACATGAACGCCATGGTGGGCGTGGCCCGTCCGGGGCGCTTCGGCTCCGACGTGTCCCACCTGAACCTGCACAAGACCTTCTGCATTCCGCACGGCGGCGGCGGCCCGGGCGTGGGCCCCGTGGCGGTGCGCGCGCACCTGGCGCCGTACCTGCCGGGCATCGTGGGCGAAGACGGCCGCCTGCCGGCCGGCCAGTCCGGCCCGGTCTCGGCCGCGCCGTTCGGGTCCGCCAGCATCCTGCCGATTTCCACCATGTACATCATGATGATGGGGGCGGCCGGCCTGCGCCGCGCCACCCAGGTGGCCATCCTGAACGCCAATTACCTGGCGTCCCGGCTGGCGCCGCACTATCCCATCCTGTACGCGGCCGGCCCCAAGGGCCGGGTGGCGCACGAATGCATTCTGGACATCCGCCCGATCAAGGACGCCAGCGGCATCGGCGCCGAGGACATCGCCAAGCGCCTGATGGACTACGGCTTCCACGCCCCCACCATGAGCTTCCCGGTGGCCGGCACCCTGATGGTCGAACCGACCGAATCCGAAGGGGTGGAAGAGCTCGACCGCTTCATCGATGCGATGATCGCCATCCGCCAGGAAATCGCCGCCGTCGAACGCGGCGAGCAGCCCCTGGAAGACAATGTGCTGGTCAACGCCCCGCACCCGGCGGCCGTGCTGCTGGCGCAGGACTGGACCCACCCCTACACGCGCGAACAGGCGGCCTATCCGCTGCCCGGCATGGCGGCCCGCAAGTACTGGCCGCCCGTGTCCCGCGTGGACAATGCCTGGGGGGATCGCAACCTCAGCTGCGCCTGCCCGCCGGTGGAGTCCTACGCCTCCCAGGCCCCGGCCGTCGCCTGATGGGCATGAAGGTCGAATCGGCCTAGAATAGGTCTCGACCGCGGCCCCACCGATCCGGTGGGGCCTTTTTTATTGCGGGCTCGTCATGTCTCGCTCGGAACGTCTGCTGGAACTGATGCAGTGCCTGCGCCGCCATCGCTTTCCCGTCACTGGCGCGGCGCTGGCGGCGGAGCTGCGCATCAGCTTGCGCACGCTCTACCGCGACATCGCCAGTCTGCGGGCGCAGGGGGCGCACATCGAGGGAGAACCCGGCATCGGCTATGTGCTGCGTCCCGGCTTCCTGCTGCCGCCGCTGATGTTCTCCGCGCAGGAACTGGACGCGCTCATGCTGGGGGCTCGCTGGGTATCGCAGCGCACGGACCGGGAACTGGCGCGCGACGCTCAGAATGCCCTGGCGAAAATCGCCGCGGTCTTGCCCGCGGACCTGCGTCGATCGCTGGACGACGAGGCGCTGCTGGTCGGGCCAGAATATGCGCCTTCGGACGAGCAGGCCCGCTTGCCGATACTGCGCAAGGCGATGCGGCAGCAGCGGAAGCTGCTCATCGGCTACCGGGATCTGAAAGGGAACGAAAGCCGGCGCATCGTCTGGCCTTTCGCGCTGGGCTTCTTCGACCATGTCCGCATGCTGGCCGCATGGTGCGAGCAGCGCCAGGCGCTGCGGCACTTTCGCGTGGACAGGATCATGGCTCTGAGCGTTCTGGATGAGCGCTATCCCGTGCCCCGGCCGGTTCTGCTGCGGCAGTGGCGGGAACAGGAAGGCATCCCCGCAGCGCCCTGACAGAGTCGGGCGGCCGCATCACGCCACTGCCATGAATTGACAGTGAAGCCTCCTAGCATGGCAGGTGTCGGGCGCGTCGATCTTTGGCGATGCCCCGGAGTCTGCTGTGGGAGGAACTCATGGATCTGCAAGCAAAAGTCGCCTTGGTCACCGGCGCCGGAGACGGGATCGGCGAATCCGTCGCCGCCCGGCTTCTGGCCGGGGGCGCTTCGGTTGCGCTGCTCAGCCGGCGCATGGGTCCGGTGGCCGCGGTCTGCCGCCGGATCGACCCGTCGGGAGAGCGCGTTCTCGGCATCGAAGCCGATGTGCGCGACCCCGCCGCCGTCGAATTGGCGGTGGAGCGTATCGTGGAACGGTATGGCCGGCTGGATCTGGCGGCCAACTGCGCCGGCATTCCGGGGCCGGCCGGCGTGCCGCTTCAGGAACTGGACGTTGAAACGTGGCGGACGGTGCTGGAAACCGATCTGACGGGCGTGTTCCACAGCATGAAATACGAGATACCCGCCATGTTGAGAAACGGCGGGGGCGCCATCGTGAACATGTCTTCCGCCAACGGTCTGGTCGGCTTGGCGGGGATGTCCGCGTACACGGCCGCCAAGCATGCGATCATCGGGCTCACCAGATCGGCCGCACTGGAATTGGCGGAATCGAATGTCCGGGTCTGCGCGGTTGCTCCCGGCTACGTGGCCACGCCGAAAATCGAGCGTTCCGGAAAAGAAGTCACGGACTGGATGGCCGGCGCGCATCCGGTCAAACGCCTCGCCACCCGCGAGGAAGTGGCCGACCTGGTTGCGTATCTCCTCAGCGATCGGGCCTCGTTCATGACGGGCAGCGTGCATGCCATTGACGGCGGCTACACCGCCCGATGAGGCCTCGGCCCCTGCGGCCAGCGTTCGGGCTCCCTTCGCGGGCGCCGCACGGTGATC
Source organism: uncultured Castellaniella sp. (assembly GCF_937988725.1). Taxonomy (GTDB): domain Bacteria; phylum Pseudomonadota; class Gammaproteobacteria; order Burkholderiales; family Burkholderiaceae_B; genus Castellaniella. Next base: position 209,903 of record NZ_CALKHS010000004.1, read on the forward strand.
GAAAATTGACTTAAGCTATCGCCCGGATAATCCTTACAGATCGAGGAAGACAGACCATGCCGTATGTGAACATCAAGATCACCCGGGAAGGGGTCACGGCCGAACAGAAGGCCCGCCTGATGGAAGGGGCCACCCAGCTGCTGGTGGACGTGCTGGGGAAGAATCCCAAGACCACGTTCGTGGTCATCGAGGAAATCGACACCGACAACTGGGGCATCGCGGGCGAGCCCGTCACCGCCATCCGTGCCCGGGCCAAAGCGGGTGCATGAACCCGGGCACGGGCCAGTCTCTGCGGACTGATTCGTGCCTGGCGAATCCGAGCGGTATGCAGGCCGCGAGGTGGCCGCTGCTTCAGGCGGCGGCTTCCGTGGCCGGGATGCGCCGGTACGTGACGAAATCGTAGCTCAGCCCGCCGTCGCCGGCCGGCTGGGGCAGGCGTTCCGTTTCCCGCCATTGCCCGGCGGGCAGTTCCGGGAACCAGGTGTCGCCGTCGATCCGGGCGTGGATTTCCGTGGCGATCAGTTCGTCGGCCAGCGGCAGGGCCAGGCGGAAGATCTGCTCGCCGCCGATCACGCAGATGCGCTCCGCGTCCCGGCAGGCCGCCAGGGCGGCATCCAGCGACGCGAAACATTCGGCTCCGGCCGCCTCGAACGAGGCATCCCGGGTCAGCACCAGATTGCGCCGTCCCGGCAGGGGGCGCCCCAGCGACAGCCAGGTCTTGCGCCCCATCAGGATCGGATGGCCCAGGGTGCTGCGTTTGAAATGCGCCAGATCGCCCGGCAGGTGCCAGGGCATGCCGCCGTCGCGCCCGATGACGCGGTTGTCCGTGTAGGCGACGACCAGGCGGATGGGGGGCAGGGCGGACATTGCGGATTTCCTGGAGATGGTGGGGACGGACAAGGGCCGGATCACCTGGTCAGCGCAGCGCGCCAGCAAGGCCGGCAGATCGCCCTGGGGCAGAACCAGGCCGGGCGCCAGATCCATCAGGGGACGCAGCACGAACGCCCGTTCGTGCATGCGCGGATGCGGCACGATCAGGTCGGATTCCTCGATCGTCCGGCCATCATGCCACAGCAGGTCCAGGTCCAGCGTGCGCGGCGCGTTGCGGTAGGGGCGTTCGCGCCCATGGGCCTGTTCGATGGCCTGCAGGGCGGTCAGCAAATGCCGCGCATCCAGCCGGGTCCGGATTTCCGCCACGGCGTTGACGTAATCGGGGCCGGAGGAATCCATCGGCGCGGTGCCGTACAGGGGCGAAAGCCTCAGGCGGATGATGCCGGGCGTGGCCGCCAGTTCGGCCGCCGCCTGGCGCACCGCGCCGGCGGCGTCGCCCAGGTTCGCCCCCAGACCGATATAGGCCACGACGGCATCGGGCTGGTCCCGACCGGGATCTGGGGTGTGTCCGTTCATGGGGATTCGCGAAGGCGGGTGAATGGCAGGCGGGCGGGCGCCCGCCTGCCGGGGTCGGTCCGGCGGGACGTCAGGCAGTCTGATCGGGCGCCCCGTCGCGGGACGGGGTCGCGTCGGATGAGGCGTCGCCCGGCTTGCGCCGCCGCCGGCGCTTGCGCGTCGCGCCCACGCGCCGGGCGCCGGCGTGGCCGGCCTGCCAGGTGTCGATCATCTGGCTGCGGCGCTCGTCGCCGCTGTCGGCCAGGTCCATCCACCATTGCGCCAGCACGCTGTCGACCTCGCGGGCTTCGGCGCGCAGCTGCAGGAAATCCACGGAAGCCCGGAAACGGGGCTGTTCCATCATGCGCCAGATGGACCGCACCGTGGCGCGTTCGAAACGCGCCTGCATCAGCCAGATCTCCCGCATGTCCGCCTGGTGGCGGCGCTGGATGGCCAGCTTGTCCATCTGTTCGTCGATCACCGAGTCGGCGGCGCGGATCAGGGCTTCGTTACGCTGCACGTCCTGGGCCAGCAGCGTGGTCCAGCGCTTCTGCACCAGCCGCCACAGCAGGGCGGCGAACAGGAAGCTGGGGCTGATGGGCTTGCCCGCCCGCACGCGCGCGTCGGTGCGCGACAGGGCGATTTCCACGAAGGCTTCGCCGCCTTCTTCTTCGAAGATGCGGTCGATCAGCGGGATCAGGCTTTTGGTCAGGCCGGAGCGGCGCAGTTCGCGCAGGCAATCCATGGCGTGGCCGCAGGTCAGCAGTTTGAGCGTTTCGTCGAACAGGCGCGAGGCCGGCACGTGTTCGACCAGGGACGCCAGCCGCATGATCGGGGCCTCGGTGGCCGGGTCGATGCGGGCCCCCAGCTTGGCCTGGAAGCGCAGCGCCCGCAGCATGCGCACCGGGTCTTCGCGGAAGCGGGTTTCCGGGTCGCCGATCATGCGCACCACGCGGTTCTTCAGGTCCGCCACGCCCTGGTGGAAGTCGATGACTTCTTCCTTCAGGGGATCGTAGTACAGCGCGTTGATGGTGAAGTCGCGCCGGGCGGCGTCTTCTTCGTGGGAGCCGAATTCATTGTCGCGCAGGATGCGGCCATGCTGGTCGGTTTCGCCGGACGCAGGGGCGCGGAACGTGGAGGTTTCGATGATTTCCTGGCCGAACACCACATGCACCAGCTGGAAGCGTTTGCCGATGATGCGGGCGCGGCGGAACAGCGGGCGGATCTGGTTGGGCGTCGCGTTGGTGGCGACGTCGAAATCCTTGGGCTGCAGGCCCACGATCAGGTCGCGCACGGCGCCGCCGACGATGTAGGCGTCGAAGCCCTGCTGGTTCAGGACCTCGCAGACCTTGATCGCGTGGCGCGACACCAGCCGCCGGTCGATACCGTGTTTGTCGCGGGACAGGCGCGCCGGACCGCTGGGCGGCGTGGCAAACAGGCGCGAGACGAAATGTTTGATGGTCTGCTTGAGCATGGCGCGTATTTTAAGACTTTGTATCCTGCATGTCCGCAAACAGATCCAGAATGCGCCAGCCGCGACCCTGGGCCAGTTCCCGCAACGCCGGGCTGGGGTTGGTCGCCACGGGGTGGGTGACGGCTTCCAGCAGGGGCAGATCGTTCATCGAATCGCTGTAGAACCAGGATTCGGCGAAGTCTTCCATCTGCAGGCCCTGGGCCTGCAGCCAGTCGCGCACGCGCAGCACCTTGCCCGCCTTGAAACTGGGCGTGCCTTCGATGCGGCCCGTGTAGCGGCCGTCGGCGTCGCGTTGCGGGACGGTGGCGATCAGGTGGTCGATGCCCAGCGCCAGCGCGATGGGCGCGGTCACGAAGGCGTTGGTGGCGGTGACGACGGCGCACAGGCCGCCGCGCGCCTGGTGGTCGGTCACCAGGGCCCGGGCGGCGGGCAGCAGGCCGGGGAGGATGACTTCGCGCATGTAGTCCTGATGCCACACAGCGAGTTCGGCGGGTTCGCCCAGGCGCAGCAGGCCCAGCATGAAATCGGCGGCTTCTTCCGCGGACAGCGTGCCTTCGTTGTAGCGGCGCATCAGATCGTCATTGCGCTGGCGCGCCAGGGCCGGGTCGCCGGCGCGGCCGGTGCGGGCCAGGAATTCCGCCCATTGATAGTCGCTGTCGAAGGGCAGCAGGGTGTGGTCCAGGTCGAACAGAGCCAGGTGGGAGGGAGCGGTCATGGGCATGTCGTCAATCGGTCGGTGGGCGGGGGGCGCGAGGCGCGGGTCGGTGAGGGGGCGTGCGGCCGGTTCCGGGTCATTCGGCGGCCGGCTCGTCCGGCAGCGGTTTGCCGCCGGCCGGCGATCCCGCCAGCAGGTCCTTGAGCAGCGGCAGGGTGACGGGGCGGTGGCGGGCCAGGGAATATTGGTCCAGCGCGTCGATCAGGGCCGTCAGGCGCCCCATGTCGCGGTCGTGGTGGATCAGGATCCAGTGCAGCACGTCGTCGGGCAGCTTCAGGCCGCGCTGCAGGGCGCGGTCGCGCAGCGCCTGGGCGCGGTCCTCGTCGGACAGCTGTTCGATGCGAAAGACCAGATCCCAGCCCAGGCGGGTGCGCAGGTCCTCGCGCAGCGGCATGGTCAGGGGCGCGCGGTCGCCGGCCGTCAGCAGGGCGAAGGCGTCCGGGGTGCTGGCGGCGGCCCGCCAGCGGTTGAACAGGGCGAACAGGGCCGCTTGAGCGGCGTCGTTCAGGTCGTTCACGTCGTCCACGGCCACCAGCGTCAGGGCGCGGTCCTCGTCCGTGGCCAGGGCCTGCAGCCAGCGCGCCGGGGTGCGGGCGTCCAGATAATGTCCGCCCTGCGCCTGGGCGCGGGCCCGCAGCAGGTGGCTGCGCCCGGACCCGGGGCCGCCCCACAGATACAGGGCGTGGCCGGGAGACAAAGCGCCGACGGCGTCGACGGCGGCCTGGTTGGCGCCGGCGATGAAACCCTCCAGGGTGGGCAAGGCCCCGGGCAGGATGTCCAGTAACAGTTGCTGTGTCATGCTCACCGGGCCGGAGTTCATCGTAAAATCAGGCCACTATATTGTCCAAACTTGCAATTCTTGCACATTCGACGGCTTTTCTCATGACATCTGGCACCACCCCCTCCATGACCTATCGCGACGCGGGCGTCGATATCGACGCGGGCGATGCCCTGGTCGACCGCATCAAACCCCTGGCGGCCCGGACCATGCGGCCCGGCGTCATGGCCGGCATCGGCGGTTTCGGGGCGCTGTTCGAAATCCCGAAGCACCTGCGCGAACCCGTGCTGGTGTCGGGCACCGACGGGGTGGGCACCAAGCTGCGGCTGGCCTTCGAATGGCAGCGCCACGACACCGTGGGCATCGATCTGGTGGCCATGAGCGTCAACGACATCCTGGTGCAGGGCGCCGAACCCCTGTACTTCCTGGATTACTTCGCCTGCGGCAAGCTGTCCGTGGATACCGCCGCCCAGGTCGTCGGCGGCATCGCCCGGGGCTGCGAACTGGCGGGCTGCGCCCTGATCGGCGGCGAAACCGCTGAAATGCCGGGCATGTATCCGGATGGCGAATACGACCTGGCCGGCTTTGCCGTGGGGGCGGTGGAAAAATCCGCCATCATCGACGGCGGCGACATCCGAGTGGGCGACACCGTGCTGGGGCTGGCCTCCAGCGGAGCGCATTCCAACGGCTACTCCCTGGTGCGCAAGATTCTGCAGCATGCCGGCGCCCGTCCGGACCAGGACCTGGACGGCCGCCCTCTGGGCGACGTGGTCATGGAACCCACCCGCATCTACGTCAAGTCCGTTCTGGCCGCCCTGGCCGCGCACGGGCGGTCCCTCAAGGGCCTGGCGCACATCACCGGCGGCGGTCTGCTGGAAAACGTGCCGCGCATCCTGCGCGCCGGGCTGTGCGCCCATCTGCACCGCGATGCCTGGCAATGGCCGGCGCTGTTTCAGTGGCTGCAGGCCCAGGGCGGCGTGGCCGACCAGGAAATGGCCCGCGTTTTCAACTGCGGCATCGGCATGGTGCTGGTGGTCGATCCCGCCCAGGCCGCTGCGGTCACGGCCACGCTGCAGGCCCAGGGCGAAACCGTCTACACGCTGGGGCGGATCGAAGCCCAGGCCGAAGGCGGCGCCCAGACCATCGTCGACTGATCGGGAACGGCGGGCAGCCATCGGCTGCGCCGCCGCCTTCCAGCGCGCTTCCGTCCGGATCAGGCGTCCAGCGCCCGGGCGCAATGCCGCGCCACTTCCGCTGCGGCCTGATCCGACAGGCAATCCACGCTGGTTCGCTGCGGCAGCGACCGCAGCCAGGTGATCTGGCGCTTGGCGAGCTGCCGGGTGGCGGCGATGGCCTGCTCGATGGCCTGGTCCAGAGACACGCGCCCGTCCAGATGATCCCAGAGCTGCCGGTAGCCCACGCAGCGGATGGACGGCAGGCCGGGATGCAGGTCGGGCCGGGCATGCAGGGCGCGGACCTCGTCCAGCAGTCCGGCGCCGATCATGGCCTGGTAGCGCTGCGCGATGCGGGCATGCAGCACGGACCGGTCGGATGGCTCCAGGCTGATCGTCAGGAATCTCCAGCCCGGCAGGACAGGCTGCGGCGGCCGGGCCAGCCAGTCGCTCATGGCGCGCCCGCTGCCGCGCCAGATCTCCAGGGCGCGCTGCAGGCGCTGGCTGTCGTTGGGCGCCAGCCGGGCGGCGGTGGCCGGATCGACCCGGGCCAGTTCGGCGTGCAGCGCCGGCCAGCCGCGTTCCCGGGCCTCTGCGTCCAGCGCCTGGCGGATCGCCGGGTCCGCGCCGGGCAGTTCGTTCAGTCCTTCCCGCAGCGCCTTGTAATACAGCATGGTGCCGCCGCACAGGATCGGGATGCGTCCCCGCCGGCGGATGTCCTGCGCCAGCTCCGCCGCGTCGCGCGCGAATTCCGCCGCCGAATACGATTGCGCGGGATCGCGGATGTCCAGCAGGTGGTGAGGCATCTGCGCCTGTTCCTGGACGCCGGGCTTGGCCGTGCCGATGTCCATGCCCCGGTAGATGGTGGCCGAATCCATGACAATGAGTTCGATCGGCCAGCGCCGCGCCAGCGCCATCGAGGCTGCCGACTTGCCCGAGGCCGTCGGCCCGGCCAGGCAGATCAGCAAAGGAGGAAGACTTGGGTTCACGGGATGAGGATGTGACGGTTCGTGATGGAGGGGAGGCCGGACTGTTCAGGCCGTCCGCTGTCAGGAAGCGGGATAGCCGGCTTCGCGTTGATGGCGGACGGTCAGGATCAGGACGGCATCGGCGGGATATTCATAACTGTATAGGGCGACGTAGCCGGTTTTTCCCCGGGAAATGACCAGTTCCCGAAGATCGGAATCCACGGTGCGGCCGATCAATGGATGGCGCCGCAAAATCGAAATCGCCTCGATGATCAGATCCACCGTGTCGCGGGCTGCCGGGGGGTCGATGTCCTGCAGAAAGTCCGTCAGGCGTTCCAGATCTTGCAGGGCCCGATCGGCGTAGTTCAGGGTCGCCACGGGTGAGCCTTGGGGCGCTTGGCGGGGGCGCCTGCCGCGCGTTCCCGCAGATAGGCGTGGACGTCGTCGGCGGCGTAGCCCAGCCCGGTATCCAGCATCTGCTGGCGGGCGGCTTTGGCTTGTTCCAGGAATTGCGCCCGTTGCTCGGTCGAGACGGCGGCCTGTTCGATGGCGGACACCATGAAAGCGTGCGGCGTCATGCCCAGTTCGCGGGCGGCATGGATGGCGCGGGCCTTGAGCGCTTCGGACAGTTTGAGCGAGGTGGTGGTCATGATGGAAGCCCGGGAAGAAGCTTGGGTGCTACTAGAGTAACACCGATGGCTGGCGCGGTGTCGGGATGACGGTTTACTGCCCTCGCATGAACAGCTTGTCCAGATCGGACAGGCTCCATTGGAACCAGGTCGGGCGGCCGTGGTTGCATTGGTCGGCGCGTTCGGTGCGTTCCATCTGGCGCAGCAGAGCGTTCATTTCGTCCAGCGTCAGGCGGCGGTTGGCGCGGATCGCGCCGTGGCAGGCCATGGTGGACAGCAGTTCGTTGCGCTGTTCGGTCAGGCGGGCCGATTGACCGAACCGTTCCACGTCGGCCAGCACGCCGCGCGCCAGGGATTCGATATCGCCCTGGGCGAGCAGAGCGGGCACGGCCCGTACGGCCAGCGATGCGGGGCCGGTGGGACGGATGCGCAGCCCCAGCCCGTCCAGCGTGTCCTGGTGATCCTGGGCGATGGCCACCTGGGTTTCCGTCGCCGTGAACACCACCGGCACCAGCAGGTCCTGGGCGGGCAGGGGGGCTTCGTCCAGCGCCCCCTTCAGCCGTTCGTACACCACCCGTTCGTGGGCGGCGTGCATGTCCACCAGGATCAGGCCGCGCGCGTTCTGCGCCAGGATATAGATGCCATGCAGCTGGCCCAGGGCCAGGCCCAGGGGCAGGTCGCCTGCGGGTTGCGCCGCCGGGGGCAGGCTCGCGGTCGCGGCCGCCGGCGTCCTGTCCGCGATGGGGAAGGTCCCGGGCGCGCCGCCGTTTGAGGACGCCGGGGAGTCGGCGGGGTCCAGGGGCCGGTACAGCGTGCGCCAATCCTGGCTAGGGCCCGAGTCGTGCAGGGCGAAGCGCTGCTGCACCGGGACCTGGCCCGGATAGCGGGCGGGGCCGCGTCCCTGCGGGGCGGCGGGCGCGAGAACGGACTGCCCGCGGCCGGCGCCGGGCATGGGGGCGGAACCCCAGGCATCATGCCGTCCGGCATCCTGCGAAGAATTGCCTGGCGTGGCCCCGGTGGATTGCGGAACGTCGCCGTTGGTCGGATCCGGCGGCGTGTCGGCCGTCTCGCCGGCCGCGCCGCCCCGTTGCGCCAGGGCCTGCCCCAGCGATTGCGCCACGTAGCGGTGCACCGCCCCGCTGTCGCGGAAGCGGACTTCGCTCTTGGCGGGGTGCACGTTCACGTCCACCCCGGCCGGATCCAGCCCCAGGAACAGCACGTAGGCCGGCTGCCGGTCGCCGTGCAGCACGTCGGCATAGGCCTGGCGCACGGCGTGCGACACGGTCCGGTCGCGCACGTGGCGGCCGTTGACGTACAGATACTGGCGGTCGGCGCGGTTGCGGGCGAAGGTCGGGCGGGTGATGCAGCCTTCCAGGGTGATCAGGCCCTGTTCGGCCGAAACCGGCAGGCTCTGGGCCTGGAATTCCACCCCCAGGACGTCGCGGATCCGGCCCTGGATGTCGGTGACCGGCCAGTTGCGCTGGGGTTTGTCGTTGTGAAAGACCCGCAGGGCGACTTCCGGATGCGCCAGGGCGATGCGTTCGATGGCGTCCAGGCAGTGGCCGTATTCGGTGGCCTCGGACCGCAGGAACTTGCGGCGGGCGGGGATGTGGTCGAACAATTGGCGCATGTCGACCCGGGTGCCGGCGGGCCCGGCGGCGGGTACGGGTTCCCGCTGTCCGGGACCGATCTGCCAGGCCTGGTCCGCGTCCGCCGTGCGCGAACTGATGGTCAGCTGCGCCACGGAGGCGATCGAGGCCAGCGCTTCGCCGCGAAATCCCATGGTGGCGACCGATTCCAGTTCCGCCAGGGACGCGATCTTGCTGGTGGCGTGCCGCTGCAGGGCCAGCGTCAGCTGGTCGCGAGGGATGCCGGAGCCGTCGTCGGCCACCAGGATGCGCCGAATGCCGCCGCCGTCCAGCCGGACTTCGATGGCCCGGGCGCCGGCGTCCAGGGCGTTCTCCAGCAATTCCTTCAGGACAGAAGCCGGCCGTTCGATGACTTCGCCGGCGGCGATCTGGCTGATCAGGGTGTCGGGCAGGGCGGAAATGGGTCGGGTCATGAAAGCGATTATAGTAAGCGTCGGCTCGCAATCGAGCGAAGCGGAATGCGCGCGCCCACAGGTCGGCGCGGATGCTTTCCGCATGACATCGGCCCTTGCCGGTGCCCGGTGCGGGCTGTCGCATCATTCTCAACGAGGTTTCAGGCGGTCATGGCCGAATTCTTTCATCTGGTGCTCAATATCGACCAATCCCTGGGCGTCTGGGTCGCCCAGTACGGCGCCTGGATCTATCTGATCCTGGCGCTGATCATCTTCGGCGAGACCGGCCTGGTCGTCCTGCCTTTTTTGCCGGGCGATTCCCTGCTGTTCATCGCGGGCGCGTTCGGCGCCACCGGCCAGCTCGATCCCGTGCTGATGGGCGGCATCCTGATCGTCGCCGCCATCCTGGGCAACACGGTCAATTATTCCGTGGGCCGCTTCATCGGCCCCAAGGTCTTTTCCCACGACTACCGCTTCCTGGACCGCAAGGCCTTGCTGAAGACCCACGCCTTCTATGAAAAGCACGGCGGCAAGACCATCGTGCTGTCGCGCTTCCTGCCGCTGTTTCGCACCTTCGCGCCTTTCGTGGCCGGGGTGGCCGGCATGCGGCTGTTCATGTTCCAGCTGTACAACGCCATCGGCGCCATCGCCTGGATCGCGGGCCTGATCACCCTGGGCTATTTCTTCGGCAATGTCCCCATCGTCAGGGAACATCTGAACACCATCGTCCTGATCGGCGTCGGCGCCGCCGCCATCCCGGCCCTGGCCGGCGTCCTGTGGAAGCTGCTGCGGCGCAAGAATCCGGATCGGGCCTGATCAGGCGGCCCGGATTTCGTCCAGCAGGCCGGGGTGCCGGTCCAGCAATTTGAATAGCTGCACCAGAGCCAGCGGCGGCCTGGCCTTGCCGCTTTCATAGCGGGAAAAGGCGTTGACGCCGCCGCCGAAAATCCTGGCGGCCTCGCTTTGGCCAAGCCCCAGTTCGCTGGCGCCAAGGCGCGCGGAATCATCGTCGGCCTCCGGGATGCGCTTGGGCAGCGCGGCAATCCCTGAGGGATAAAAAGGTCGTGGCTGGAATCGGAGGCCCGGAAGCGCAAAGCCACCCCAAGGGGCGGCTTTGCGGGAGGAGCCGGGTCGAGCGGCGGGTCGTGCGATCGAGCTTACGCCCGCCGTGCCAGGGCCGGGTTGGCGGCGAAGTAGTCGCGCACGCCGCTCAGCACGGCCGAGGCGATCTTCTGCTGGTGCGCGGGGGTGCGCAGCAGGGCTTCTTCCTGGGGATTGCTGATGAACGCCGTTTCGATCAGGATGGACGGGATGTCGGGCGCCTTCAGCACGGCGAAACCGGCGCGTTCGATGCGGTTCTTGTGCAGCTCGTTGATCTTGCCGATTTCCTGCAGCACCTGGGTGCCGACCTTGATCGAATCGTTGATCTGCGCCCCGGTGGACAGGTCCAGCAGCACTTTCGCGACCTGGGCGTTGTGGGCGCCCAGGTTCACGCCGCCGATCAGGTCGGCGTCGTTTTCCTTCTTGGCCAGCCAGCGGGCGGCCGAACTGGTCGCCCCGTGTTCCGACAGCGCCCAGACCGACGACCCGCGGGCCGACGGCTTGATCCAGGCGTCCGCGTGGATGGAAATGAACAGGTCCGCCTGCACCCGGCGGGCCTTCTGCACCCGCACGTTCAGGGGCACGAAGTAGTCCCGGTCGCGGGTCATGTAGGCCCGCATGTTGGGCTGCGCGTCGATCAGCTTCTTCAGGCGCTGGGCGATCTGCAGCACGATGTCCTTTTCGTGGGTGCCGCGCCGGCCGGTGGCGCCGGGGTCTTCCCCGCCATGTCCCGGATCGAGCGCGATCAGGATGGGGCGGTCCAGCCGCCTGCCGGGCGACGGCTTGGGGGTGACCGCGAGAGGCGGCTCGGGCGGGGGCGTCATGGGGGGCGGCAGTTCCTGGCCCTTGACCGCCGGCACCGGGGCCTCGCTGGGGCTGTTCTGCGCCAGGTCTTCCAGGATGCCGGCCAGGGGATCGTTCTTGGCGTCCTTCAGCAGAGCCATCAGCGGATCCTGGGCGACCTTGGGATACAGGTCCAGCACCAGGCGGTACTTGTATTCGCCGATGGGCTTGAGCGTGAAGACCTGGGGCGCGACGTCCTGCTTCAGGTCGAACACCAGGCGCACCACGTTGGGCCGGTTCTGGCCCACGCGCACGCTGCTGATGTAGGGATCGTTGGGCTTGATCTTGGACACCAGATTGCTGATGGCGGCGTCCATGTGCAGGCCTTCGATGTCCACCACCAGCCGGTGGGGATGGTCCAGGGTGAACTGTTCGGCCTTCAGCTCGGTGTCCATTTCCAGCGTGACGCGGGTGTACTCGTCGGCCGGCCAGGTCCGCACCGCCAGGATCGTGGCGGCCTGCGCCAGGCGGGGAATGACGGGCAGCAGCAACAGCGTGCAGCCGCCCGCGATCAGTTTGCGCCGCAAGGGGATGGGGGCGGGATTCATCGGCGCGATGAGGTCAGGTGAGTCAGCCATAGCTGTCCTTTTTCGCTGCAGGCGCTTAGCCATGCGCGTCTGCCGGCCCCGGCATATTCCAGCAAAATATCCAGATCCGGAGGGGGTAGGCGGGTGCCAGCCTGTTCAGGCCATTCGATCAGGACGACCGCATGGTCGGCCAACAGTTCGCCAAACCCCGCGTCCCGCCATTCGTGCGCATCGCTAAATCTATAGAAATCAAAGTGATAGAAGTATAAGTTAGAAACATTATAGCTTTCAAGCAGCGCGTAGCTGGGACTTTTGATGCGGCCGGTCACGCCGCCCGCCCGCAACAGCGCTCGGGCCAGGCTGGTTTTGCCCGCGCCCAGCTCTCCTCTCAGGTGAATGCGCCCTCCGGCCGGCAGCGATTCCGGGGCATGGCCGCAGACCAGGGCCGCCAGGCGTTGCGCCAGGGCCACGGTGGCCTCTTCGTCCGGCAAGGGCCATTCAACGGGGGGCAGGGGAAATGTCATGATGTCCAGGCGTTTCAGTCCGTGGGGCATTGTATGCCGCCCTCAGCCCGCGATTCCCAGCCATATCGGCAGCGTGATGGCCGACAGCAGCGTCCCCAGCGACATCGTGACCGCCACCAGGCGGCCGTCGCCGCCCATGCGGGCGGCCAGGACATGCGCAGCCGACGAGGTCGGCACCGCCGAGAACAGCAGCAAGACCGTGCTTTCCCGCGCGGACAGGCCCAGCATCCCGGTCAGCGCCAGAGTCCAGACCGGCAGCAGGACCAGCTTGGCCGCAATCATCCAGGCCATCAGCGGCGCATGCCGGCGCCCGCCTTCCAGCGACAGCGTGGCGCCCACGCACAGCAGGCCCAGGGCGATGGCGCAGGATCCCAGCCTGCCCAGGGCCACTTCGGCCACGTGCGGGATCGGCGCCTGCAGGAAATTGAAGGCCAGGGCCGCCAGCGTCGCCAGGATGAAGGGATTGCGCGCCATCTCGCCCAGCGCGCGGCCGCCGTTGCGACTGGCCAGGGCGTGCACCGCCCCCACATTGCTGATGGGCACGGCGAACCCCAGGATCACGGCCATGGTCGCCTGGGCGTCGGCCCAGCCTAGGCCGGCCGCCAGCGACAGCGCCAGATAACTGTTGAAGCGGAACGCGCACTGCGCCGTCGCCGCGTGCGCCGCCGGGTCGGGGCGCACCGCCAGCCGCCCCAGCCAGGCCAGGGCGATCCCGCCCAGCATCACCCCCACGGTGGCCGCCAGCAGCACCGTCGTGCTGCCCAGCGCCATGGGCGCCCGCGTGATCGAATGAAACAGGAGAGCGGGAAACAGTACGAAATACACCAGCTTCTCCGCCTGGGCGAAAAACAGGCGATCGAACTTGAAGCGATGCAGCAACAGCCACCCCAGGGCGATCAGCAGGAAGTCGGGGAGGATCAGCAGGATGACGGACATGGAGGCTTTGCCGGGGCTACTATGGTGGTGCGTATCGGAGGCCGCCGGCGCGCCGGCTGGAATCAGATGCATTGTAGGGCGCGGCGGGATGCCTTGTTGTGGATCCGCAACGCCTTTTTCGGAAAACTACCGGGTTTCCGCAGTTCAACATGGCGTTCATCCCGGATTTTTGATGCAATACCAACAACTTCCCTTCGCGGAGTTAGAAGGAGCAGCAGCACAGGATGTTGTTGGCCTGCTCTGATTCACACAAATCTACGGAGATTTCTTACATGAAAAAGACTCTGCTCGCTGCTGCTCTGCTGGCCGGTTTCGCTACCGCTGGCGTTGCTCAAGCAGAAACGTCCGTGACGCTGTACGGTATCCTGGATACCGGCTACGGCTACCAAAACTACAAGTTCGACAACAACGGCGTTGAAGCCCGCGCTCGTACTTCCGGTCTGCGCAGCGGTACCGTGAACGGCAACCGCTTCGGCCTGAAGGGCGCCGAAGACCTGGGCGACGGCCTGCGCGCCATCTTCCAACTGGAACAAGGTTTCGACCTGGGTAACGGTCAGCCTTCCACCACCCGTCAATTCCACCGTCAAGCCTTCGTGGGCCTGTCCAGCGACAACTGGGGTACCTTCACGATGGGCCGTCAGTACTCCGCTGGCGTTGAAGTCGGCAACCTGAACGTCAACGGCTGGAACCTGGGCGACGTGGATAAGGTCTTCGGTGCGTATGGCTATGCCAACCGTATCGACAACTCCTTCAAGTACGTCACGCCTGACATGGCCGGCTTCAAGGTTATCGCCTTGTACGGCTCCGAAGGCAATGACACGATCGAGCGCATCAATGGCGAAGCGTTCCCCGGCAGCGCCGAGCGTACGTCTCGCGTGTCCCTGGGCGCCACCTACGCCAATGGCCCGATCAGCGCCGGCGCCAGCTACGATCGTCGTGGCGAAACCGGTGTTGCTGACGCGATCACCAACTGGACCGTCAACGCCGCCTACGACTTCGAAGTCGTGAAGCTGAACCTGGCCTACGGCCAAGACCGTCATGGCAAGCTGGGCTGGGCTGGTGCCGCCGGCAACTACATCGACGCCGTCGGCCCCCTGTCCCTGGGCGACGATTTCAAGTCCAACAACTACCACGTTGGCCTGAGCGCCCCGATCGCTGGCGGTACCCTGTACGCTGGCTGGAACTACTCCCGTGCCTCCAACCTGGACACGATCGGTGGTCTGGAAGCTGGCAACATCAGCACCTACCAAGTCAACTACTTCTACCCCCTGTCCAAGCGCACCGGTGTCTACACCTACGCGACCTACGGCAAGAACCTGGGTTACGTGCGTGACCTGAAGGGTACGGAAGCTGGCGTTGGCCTGAACCACAAGTTCTAATCGCCTCGCGTGGCTTGTCCACGCTTGCGATGCGGCCCGGCTTGCCGGGCCGTCACGAACGCCGCCAGGGGCTTCGGCTCCCGGCAACAAGAAAGCCACCTTCGGGTGGCTTTCTTGCGTGTGCGTCCAACGTGCCGGACCACATCTGATTGTCATCAGAAATGGAAAACTGAATTTTCCTTGGCGCGGTTTATTGCGGCGCAGCGAAAGCGCACACTGGTTCCTGTGGAGCAGGGCATGATTCACCAGCGGAAAGCCTGTGACGTCCTGCTTTCGCATGCACTTGAATGTGAAGGAGTTCATCATGAGAACCGTTACCGCTGCTTCTATCGCCGTCCTGTCTCTGGGCCTTGCCTCCGCGGGTATCGCACAAGCCGATCAGAGCAATTACCCGGAAGTCGTGACGCCCAGCACCCAGACCCGTGCGGAAGTCGTTCATGAACTGCGCGTGGCGCAGTCCCAGGGCCTGGTCACCGAGCGTGAACGGACCGATTATCCCCGGCTGCAGGCCGGCGGCCCGGCGCTGAGCCGCGCCCAAGTGCTGGCTCAACTCAGGCAAGCCGAGATCGCCGGCCAGGTCATCGTCGACAACACCGCAGTGCATCCTTCTTGAGCATCGCAATTACGGTGCCAGGCCGGAAAGCCTGCCGCGCTCGTGGCGCGGCAGGCTTTTTCGCATCTGTGCCTGGCATGGTGGACTATCCCGCGCGTCATTTCAGGCGGCTGAAAGCCGATCTGTGCTTAGCTGAATTGACCTCCATCAAATGTGTTTCAGCCTCGGGTTTTCCCGGCGATGGGGCTTGTCGAAATGATACAATCCCGTAGTTTGATCTTCTGAGGCAGGGGCCATCCATGAATCTGGAACAGTACTTTCCCGTGCTGCTTTTCATCATCGTCGCCACCTTGATTGGCGCGGCCCTGCTGGCAGCGGGGCGTTTGCTGGGCCGTAACGTGCCCGACGCCGAAAAGCTGTCCGTCTACGAATGCGGCTTCGAATCCTTTGGCGATTCGCGCATGAAATTCGACGTGCGCTATTACCT
Source organism: uncultured Castellaniella sp. (assembly GCF_937988725.1). GTDB lineage: Bacteria > Pseudomonadota > Gammaproteobacteria > Burkholderiales > Burkholderiaceae_B > Castellaniella. The sequence continues at coordinate 225,416 of NZ_CALKHS010000004.1, forward strand.
GGTGGCGATCCTGTTCATCATGTTCGATCTGGAAATCGCCTTTTTGTTCCCCTGGGCCATGGCCAACGGCGCCGTGGGCATGGTGGGCTTCTGGGCGGTAGCGATCTTCCTGGGCATCCTGACGGTGGGCTTCATCTACGAATGGCGCCGCGGCGCCCTGGACTGGGAATAATTGGGGGTGAGCAAAATGGCAGTTGAAGGCGTCATGGAAAAAGGCTTCATGACCACCAGTGCGGATAAATTCCTCAACTGGGCGAAGACGGGTTCCCTCTGGCCGATGACGTTCGGCCTGGCCTGTTGCGCGGTCGAAATGATGCACGCCGGCGCGGCGCGCTACGACCTGGACCAGTTCGGCATCATCTTCCGGCCCAGTCCCCGTCAGTCCGACCTGATGATCGTGGCCGGCACGCTGTGCAACAAGATGGCTCCGGCCCTGCGGAAAGTCTACGACCAGATGCCGGAACCGCGCTGGGTCGTGTCGATGGGCTCCTGTGCCAACGGCGGTGGTTATTACCACTACTCCTATTCGGTGGTGCGCGGCTGCGACCGCATCGTGCCGGTGGACGTCTACGTGCCGGGCTGCCCGCCCACGGCGGAAGCCCTGGTCTACGGCTTGCTGCAGATGCAGAACAAGATCCGCCTGACCAACACCATCGCCCGCTAGCAGGGGCGCCCGGAACGGCCTGCCGGCGACGGCACCGGCCTGCCCGGCGCACATCCGAACCGATCCGAATTTGACGATCTGCATATGACACGGCTACAGACCTTAGAAACCAATCTGCGCGATGTCCTGGGGGCCTCGGTCGACCTGACCGAATCCCGGGGCGAACTGACGCTGCAATTGCCCCAGTCCGCCTGGGCGGATACGTGCCGCGTGCTGCGCGACAACGCCAGCCTGCGCTTCGAGTCCTGCATGGACCTGTGCGGCCTGGATTATTCCGCCTGGAAAGCCCCCACCTACGCGGCCGACCATACCGGCACCCACCCGCACCGTTTCGCGGTCGTCATCCACCTGCTGTCGGTCACGCACAACTGGCGCCTGCGGGTGCGCGTGTACGCCGAACACGATGAATTCCCGGTGGTGGCCTCGCTGGTGGACGTCTGGCCCTCGGTCAACTGGTACGAACGGGAAGCCTTCGACCTGTACGGCATCGTCTTCGAAGGCCACCCCGACCTGCGCCGCATCCTGACGGACTACGGTTTCATCGGCCATCCCTTCCGCAAGGACTTCCCGATCTCCGGACACGTGGAAATGCGCTACGACGCCGAACAGAAGCGCGTCATTTACCAACCCGTCACGATCGAGCCCCGCGAAATCACCCCCCGCGTGGTGCGCGAGGATCACTACGGAATCGAACGGTACTGATATGGCAGAGATCCAGAACTACAACCTGAACTTCGGCCCGCAGCACCCGGCTGCGCACGGGGTGCTGCGCCTGGTGCTCGAACTGGACGGCGAAGTCGTCCAGCGCGCCGACCCGCACATCGGCCTGCTGCACCGCGCCACCGAAAAGCTGGCGGAAACGCGCACCTTCCTGCAGACGCTGCCCTATATGGACCGTCTGGACTACGTGTCCATGATGTGCAACGAGCACGCCTACTGCATGGCGGTCGAACGCCTGCTGGGCATCCAGGTGCCGCTGCGGGCGCAGTACATCCGCGTGATGTTCGATGAAATCACCCGCATCCTGAACCACCTGATGTCGCTGGGTTCGCACGCGCTGGACGTGGGCGCCATGGCGGTGTTCCTGTACGCCTTCCGCGAACGCGAAGACCTGATGGACTGCTACGAAGCCGTGTCCGGCGCCCGCATGCACGCGGCCTACTACCGGCCCGGCGGCGTGTACCGCGACCTGCCCGACACAATGCCGCAGTACAAGGGCTCGAAGTACCGTTCCGACAAGGAAACGCGGGCCATGAACGAATCGCGTTCCGGCTCGCTGCTGGATTTCATCGAGGACTTCACCAACCGCTTCCCCGCCTGTGTGGACGAATACGAAGTCCTGCTGACCGAAAACCGCATCTGGAAGCAGCGCCTGGTGGACATCGGCGTCGTGTCGCCCGAACGCGCCCTGGCGCTGGGCTTCACCGGCCCCATGCTGCGCGGTTCCGGCATCGAATGGGACCTGCGCAGGAAGCAGCCCTACGAAGTCTACGACAAGCTGGAATTCGACATCCCCGTGGGCAAGAACGGCGACTGCTACGACCGCTACCTGTGCCGGATCGCCGAAATGCGCGAATCCAACCGCATCATCCGCCAGTGCGTCGAATGGCTGCGCAACAATCCCGGCCCCGTGATCACCGGCAACCACAAGGTCGCCCCGCCCACGCGCGAGCGCATGAAGACCGGCATGGAAGACCTGATCCACCACTTCAAGCTCTTCACGGAAGGCATGCACGTGCCCGAAGGCGAAGCCTACGCCGCCGTGGAACACCCGAAGGGCGAGTTCGGCATCTACCTGGTGTCCGACGGGGCCAACAAGCCCTACCGCCTGAAGATCCGCGCGCCGGGCTTCGCCCACCTGCATTCTCTGGAAGAAATGTCCAAGGGGCACATGATTTCCGACGTGGTGACCATCATCGGCACCCAGGACATCGTGTTTGGCGAAATCGACCGCTAGCCGCCCGGACACCACAGGACTATGACGATGCTGCTTTCCGAACAAGCCTACCGGGACATCGACCGGGAAATCTCCAAATACCCGGCGGACCAGAAACAATCCGCCGTGATGGCCGCGCTGACCATCGCCCAGACCGAAAAGGGCTGGGTGTCGCCGGAAGTCATCCGCGACGTGGCCGGCTACCTGGGCATGCCGCCGATCGCGGTCCAGGAAGTCGCGACCTTCTATTCCATGTACCACACCCACCCGGTGGGCCGCTACACCCTGACCATCTGCACGAACCTGCCCTGTGCCCTGCAAGGCAGCGCCCAGGCGGCCGAATACCTGAAGGAAAAGCTGGGCATCGGTTTCCATGAGACCACGCCCGACGGCCTGTTCACCCTGGCCGAAGGCGAGTGCATGGGAGCCTGCGGCGATGCGCCGGTGGTGCTGGCCAACGGCAAGCACATGTGCTGCCGCATGCAGCCCGAGAAAATCGACGCCCTGATCCGTGACCTGAAGGAGTCGGCATGAGCGCCCTGGATGTTTTGCAGAAATACGGCACGGATGCGCTGAATCCGAACCTGGGCGACGACGTCTCCCGCAGCATGATCTTTCACGGCCGCCACATTCAGCCGCAGATCCTGGCGGGCCTGGATGGCGACAACTGGGGGATCCAGGATTACATCGCCCGGGGCGGCTATGAATCCCTGAAGAAGATCCTGACCACCGGCATGACGCCCGACGACGTGATCGCCGAACTGAAGGCGTCCAGCCTGCGCGGGCGCGGCGGCGCCGGGTTCCCCACGGGCCTGAAATGGTCCTTCATGCCGCGCAACCTGCCCGGCCAGAAGTACGTGGTCTGCAATTCCGACGAAGGCGAACCCGGCACTTTCAAGGACCGCGACATCCTGCGCTACAACCCGCATTCCGTGATCGAAGGCATGATCATCGGCGGGTTCGCGATGGGCGCGTCCGTGGGCTACAACTACATCCACGGCGAGATCTTCGACGTCTACAGCCGCTTTGAAGAGGCCCTGGAACAGGCCCGCCAGGCCGGCTTCCTGGGCGACAACATCCTGGGCACGGGATTTTCCTTTCAGCTGCACGGGCACCACGGCTTCGGCGCCTACATCTGCGGCGAGGAAACCGCGCTGCTGGAATCCCTGGAAGGCAAAAAAGGACAGCCGCGCTTCAAGCCGCCGTTCCCGGCCAGCTTCGGCCTGTACGGCAAGCCCACCACCATCAACAACACCGAAACCTTCGCGGCCGTGCCGTTCGTGTTCCAGATGGGCGCTCAGGCCTACCTGGAACTGGGCATCGAAAAGGCCGGCGGCACCAAGATCTTCTCGATCTCGGGCGACGTCGAACTGCCCGGCAACTACGAAATCCCGCTGGGCACGCCGTTTCCCAAGCTGCTGGAACTGGCCGGCGGCATGAAGGGCGGGCGCAAGCTCAAAGCCGTCATCCCCGGCGGCTCGTCCTCGCCGGTGCTGCCCGCCGACATCATGATGAACACCAACATGGATTACGACTCGATCGCCAAGGCCGGGTCCATGCTGGGCTCGGGCGCGGTCATCGTCATGGACGAGACCCGCTGCATGGTCAAATCGCTGATGCGCCTGTCGTACTTCTACATGGAAGAATCCTGCGGCCAGTGCACGCCCTGCCGCGAGGGCACGGGCTGGCTGTATCGCATGATGCAGCGCATGGAACACGGCCAGGGCACGATGGAAGACATCGAGACCCTGGATTCGGTGGCGCACAACATGATGGGCCGCACGATCTGCGCGCTGGCCGACGCCGCCGCCATGCCGGTACGCAGCTTCATCAAGCATTTCCGCGACGAATTCGTCCACCACGTCGACCACAAGGAATGTGTGGTCGCCAAGTATCTGTAGGGTCAGGACACGCCATGGTAGAACTCACCATCGACGGGCTGAAGGTTCAAGCCGAAGAAGGCAGCATGGTCATCCAGGCTGCCCACGCGGCGGGGCTGTACATCCCGCATTTCTGCTATCACAAGAAGCTCAGCATCGCGGCCAACTGCCGCATGTGCCTGGTCGAGGTCGAAAAGGCCCCGAAACAACTGCCGGCCTGTGCCACGCCCGTCACCAACGGCATGGTGGTGCACACCCGCTCGCCCAAGGCCGTCGAGGCCCAGCGCGCGGTCATGGAATTCCTGCTGATCAATCACCCCCTGGACTGCCCCGTGTGCGACCAGGGCGGCGAATGCCAGCTGCAGGACCTGGCCATGGGCTACGGCGAATCCGCCTCGCGCTACAAGGAAACCAAGCGCGTGGTCTTCCACAAGCCCATGGGCCCGCTGATTTCCGCCGAACAGATGCAGCGCTGCATCCACTGCACCCGCTGCGTGCGGGTCGGCCAGGAAATCGGCGGCATCATGGAAATCGGCATGCTCAACCGGGGTGAATTCTCCGAGATCACCACCTTCGTGGGCGAAGCCGTCGAATCCGAACTCTCCGGCAACATGATCGACGTCTGCCCGGTGGGGGCCCTGCTGTCCAAGCCCTTCATGATGGGCGCCCGGACCTGGGAACTGGCCCGCCGCCGCTCGGTCAGCCCGCACGACAGCGTGGGCGCCAACCTGGTCGTGCAGACCAAGATGGACCGCGTGCTGCGCGTGGTGCCGTTCGAGAATGAGCCCGTCAACGAATGCTGGATCAGCGACCGCGACCGCTTCTCCTACGCGGGCCTGTACGTCGAAGACCGCCTGCAGCACCCCATGGTGCGCGGCTGCGACGGCCAGTGGCACGAAGCCTCCTGGACGGATGCCCTGCAGTCGGTCGTCACCGGCCTGAACCAGGTGCGCGAGGACGGCGGCGGCGCGCAGATCGGCGCCCTGGCCACCGATACGGCCACCCTGGAAGAACTGACCCTGCTGGCGCGCCTGACCCGCGCCCTGGGGTCGGACAACATCGACTTCCGCCTGCGCGGCGACGGCGCGGCCCTGGATGCCGTGCGCGGCGGCGCCCCCTGGCTGGGCATGCCGATCGCCGATCTGAACACCCTGGACCGCACGCTGGTCGTGGGTTCCTTCCTGCGTAAAGATCACCCCCTGATGGCGCAGCGCCTGCGCCAGGCGGCGAAACACGGCATGCAGCTGTCCCTGGTGGACAGCGTGGCGGCCGATCCGCTGGTGCCGGTCGCGGGCCGCATCACGGTCAAGCCGTCCGGCATGGTCCAGGCGCTGGGCGAAATCGCCGTAGCCCTGGCTGCGCTGAAATCCCGGCCCGCGCCCGACGGCCTGGCCGGCGTGCAGCCGGGCGAAGCCGCCCAGGCGATCGCCGACAGCCTGGCTTCCGGCGAACGCGTGGCGGTCTTCCTGGGCAATCTGGCCGTCTCCGACGACCAGGTCGCCCTGCTGGCGGCCAATGCCCAGGCGATTGCGCAACTGGCCGGCGGCCGCTTCGGCTTCCTGACCCCGGGCGGCAACACGGTGGGCGGCTACCTGGCCGGCGCCGTGCCGTCCGACGGCGGCCTGGACGCCCGGCGCATGCTGGGCGGCGATCCGCTGAAGGCCTATCTGGTCCTGCACGCCGAACCGCGTCTGGACAGCGAACTGGGCGAGCGCGCCGCGCGCGCCCTGCAGGGCTCCGCGATGGCGGTGGCCTTCACGGCCTTCCGCTCCGCCGCCGAGGACTGGGCCGACGTGATGTTGCCCATCGCGCCGTTCACGGAAACGTCCGGCTCCTTCGTCAATGCCGAAGGCCGGGTGCAGAGCTTCAAGGGCGTGGCCGCCCCGGTGGGCGACACCCGCCCGGCCTGGAAGGTCCTGCGCGTCCTGGGCAATCTGCTCGGGCTGCAGGGCTTCGATGACGAAACCTCCGAATCCGTGCGCGACACGGTGATGGTGGGCGGCGTCGATGGCCGACTGTCCAACGAGATCCGCCTGGCTCCCGGCACGGTGGCGCCCGCCGACGGCCTGGAACGGGTCGCGGAACTGCCCATCTACCGCACCGATGCGCTGGTGCGCCGTTCCCAGCCGCTGCAGGAACACGTCAGTTCCGCGCCGCCGCAGGCAGCGGCCAATGCCGCCACCCTGCAGTCCCTGGGGCTGTCGGCGGGGGATGCCGTGCGCGCGTCCACCGTCCACGGCTCGGCCGAGCTGACCGCCGCCCTGGACGATACCGTGGCCGACGGCGCCGTGCGGATCGCCGGCGCCTTTGAACAGACCGCCGCCCTGGGCATGGGCTCGGGCGCCATCCAGCTGGAGCGACGCTAATGGACTGGTTGAATATCCTGAACGCCTACGGCGCGAGCCTGATCGGCGAAACGTCCTGGCTGGTCGTCTGGACGCTGGTCAAGATCGTCGTCATCGCGGTGCCCATCATCCTGTGCGTGGCCTACCTGACGTACTGGGAACGCAAGATGATCGGCTTCATGCACGTGCGCCTGGGGCCCAACCGCGTGGGCTACCGAGGCCTGCTGCAGCCTTTCGCCGACGTCTTCAAGCTGCTGACCAAAGAACTGATTGTGCCGAGCAAGGCCAATCCGGTGCTGTACATCCTGGCTCCGGTGGTCACGCTGATGCCGGCGCTGGCGGCCTGGGCGGTGATTCCGTTCCAGCCCGACGTCGTTCTGGCCAACATCAATGCCGGGCTGCTGTTCATCATGGCCATCACCTCGATCGGGGTGTACGGCGTGATCGTGGCGGGCTGGGCGTCCAACTCCAAATACGCCCTGCTGTCGGCGCTGCGCGCGTCCGCCCAGATGGTGTCCTACGAACTGGCGGTCGGCTTCGTGCTGGTCACGGTGCTGCTGGTCTCCGGCACGCTGAACCTGTCGGGCATCGTGGTGGGGCAGGGGACAGGCTGGTTCGCGGAACGCGGCATCAGCTTCATGTCCTGGAACTGGCTGCCGCTCCTGCCGCTGTTCATCATCTACGTGATCGCGTCGGTGGCGGAAACCAACCGCCACCCCTTCGACATGGCGGAATGCGAATCCGAAATCGTGGCCGGTCACATGGTGGAATATTCGGGCATGGGCTTCGCCCTGTTCTTCCTGGGTGAATACGCCAACATGATCCTGTTGTCCGCCATGGCGGCGGTCATGTTCCTGGGAGGCTGGCTGCCGCCGCTGGACATCGCGCCGTTCACCTGGGTGCCGGGCTGGCTGTGGCTGGGCATCAAGACCTTCTTCGTCGTGTCCATGTTCATCTGGTTCCGCGCCACCTTCCCGCGCTACCGCTATGACCAGATCATGCGTCTGGGCTGGAAGGTCTTCATCCCCCTGACGGGGGTCTGGCTGGTGGTCGTGGCGGTCTGGATGCAGACGCCCTGGAACATCTGGCAGTAAGGGGTACATCATGGAAGCAATCAAGGACTTCTTCGGCAGTCTGATGCTGAAGGAAATGTTCGAAGGCATGCGCCTGACGGGCAAATATTTCTTCAAGCGCAAGGTCACCCTGCGCTATCCGGTCGAAAAAACGCCGGCGTCGCCGCGTTTCCGGGGGCTGCACGCCCAGCGTCGCTACGCGAACGGCGAGGAACGCTGCATCGCCTGCAAGCTGTGCGAAGCCGTCTGCCCGGCCCTGGCCATCACCATCGAATCCACTCAGCGCGAGGACGGCACCCGCCGCACCACGCGCTACGACATCGACCTGGCGAAGTGCATCTTCTGCGGCTTCTGCGAGGAAGCCTGTCCGACCGATGCCATCGTCGAAACGCACCTGCACGAATATCACGCCGAAAAGCGCGGTGATCTGTATTTCACCAAGGACATGCTGCTGGCCGTGGGCGACCGCTACGAATCGGAAATCGCCGCCCGTCGCGCCGCCGACGCGCCCTATCGTTGATGCCGGAAGACCGACCATGAGTTTTGATTCAATCCTGTTCTATCTGCTGGCCATCGTGCTGGTCGTGGCGGCGTTCCGCGTCATCACCGCCAACAGCCCCGTCACCGGGGTGCTGCACCTGATCCTGGCCTTTTTCACGGCGTCCATGATGTGGATGCTGATCCAGGCGGAATTCCTGGCGCTGGCGCTGATGATCGTCTACGTGGGCGCCGTGATGGTGCTGTTCCTGTTCGTCGTCATGATGCTGGACATGCGCTCGGAAGGCCTGAAGAGCGGCCTGAAGGTCTACCTGCCCCTGGGGCTGACCGTGGGCGGCATCATGGTGCTGGAAATGGCCTTCGTGGTGCTGCGTTCCTGGGGCGACGCCCCGGCGCTGCCGCAGCCGGCCGACAATTTCGACAACACCCTGGCCCTGGGCACGGCCATGTACACGGACTTCAGCTACGCCGTGCAGGTGGGCGGCCTGATCCTGCTGGTGGGCATGATCGCCGCCATCGCGCTGACCATGCGCAAGCGCAGCGACTACAAGCGCACCAACCCCGGCAAGCAGGTGCGCGTGAGGGCTTCCGATCGGATCCGCATCGTGAAGATGTCTTCCGTGGTAGATACGCCCGCCGCCCCCGAATCCGAAGGAGCCGAAAAATGATGCAAATCGGACTGAGCCATTATCTGATCGTCGGCGCCATCCTGTTCGCCATCGGCGTGTTCGGCTTTTTTCTGAACCGGCGCAACCTGATCGTGCTGCTGATGTCGATCGAATTGATCCTGCTGGCGGCCAACATGAACTTCGTGGCCTTTTCCGTCTGGTCGGGCAATCCCGCCGGGCAGGTCTTCGTGTTCTTCGTGCTGACGGTGGCGGCTGCCGAGGCCGCCATCGGGCTGGCCATTCTGGTGCTGCTGTTCCGCAATCTCAGCACCATCAATGTCGACAAGCTCGACCAGCTGAAGGGGTAAGGGCGTCATGACCGCGCAAAGTCTTTATTTGTTGATCGCCCTGGCGCCTCTGGCGACGGCCGTGCTGATCGGGTTTTTCGCCACCGGCTTCATGGGTTCATGGCTGGGCCGCCGGGCGACGCATACGCTCGCTGTCCTGGGGGTGGCGGTGTCCTTCGTCGGATCGCTGGTCGTGCTGCAGCAGGTGCTGGGCGGCCAGACCTTCGACGGCACGATCTACACCTGGTCCATGATCGGGCCGTTCAAGTTCGAGATCGGCTTCCTGATCGATTCCCTGACGGCCCTGATGATGGTGGTCGTCACCGGCGTGTCGCTGATGGTGCACATCTACACCATCGGCTACATGGCCGAAGACCCCGGCTACAACCGCTTCTTCTCCTACATCTCGCTGTTCACGTTCTCCATGCTGATGCTGGTGATGTCGAACAACATGCTGCAGCTGTTCTTCGGCTGGGAAGCGGTCGGCCTGGTGTCCTACCTGCTGATCGGCTTCTATTATTCCAAGCCGTCCGCCATCTTCGCCAACCTGAAGGCCTTCATGGTCAACCGGGTGGGGGATTTCGGCTTCGTGCTGGGCATCGGCCTGCTGTACGCCTACGCCGGCAGCCTGAACTACGCGGAAGTCTTCGCGCAGGCCGACAAGCTCGGCGCCATCGTCTTCCCGGGCACCGACTGGCAGATGCTGACCGTCGCCTGCCTGTGCCTGTTCGTGGGCGCCATGGGCAAATCCGCCCAGGCCCCGCTGCACGTCTGGCTGCCCGATTCCATGGAAGGCCCGACCCCCATTTCCGCCCTGATCCACGCCGCCACCATGGTGACGGCGGGCATCTTCATGGTGGCGCGCTTCTCGCCGGTCTATGAACTGAGCGAAACCGCGCTGTCGGTCATCATGGTGATCGGCGCCTTCGGGGCCCTGTTCCTGGGCATCCTGGGCGTGGTGCAGAACGACATCAAGCGCGTCGTGGCCTATTCCACGCTGTCGCAGCTGGGCTACATGGTCGTGGCGCTGGGCGCGTCCGCCTATTCGGTGGCGATCTTCCACCTGATGACGCACGCCTTCTTCAAGGCCCTGCTGTTCCTGGGCTCGGGCTCGGTCATCATGGGCATGCTGCACGATCAGGACATGCGCCACATGGGCGGCCTGTGGAAGCGCATGCCGATCACCTGGATCACCATGCTGATCGGCACGCTGGCCCTGGTGGGCACGCCGTTCTTCTCGGGCTTCTACTCGAAGGAAAGCATCATCGCCGCCGCCGAGGCCGCCAACATCCCGGGCGCGGGCTTCGCCTACGCCCTGACCCTGACGGGCGTGTTCGTGACCTCGCTGTATTCCTTCCGCCTGTACTTCCTGGTCTTCCACGGCAAGGAACGCTATGAAGATCACGGCGATCATGGCCACGACCACGATCACGATCACGCCCATGGCGAAGGCCATTGGGTCAGCCACGGCGACGGCCCCAGCATCCATGCCCTGCATGGCGCCAAGCCCAAGGAGTCGCCCTGGGTGGTCACGCTGCCGCTGTCCATCCTGGCCTTCATGTCGGTCGTGGCGGGCGTCTGGTTCGTCGACCCGCTGCTGTTCGACGGCTATTTCGGCAAGTCCATCACGGTGCTGGCGCAGCACCCGGCGATGGCGGCGCTGGCCGAGGAATGGCACGGCTGGGTGGGCTTCGGCCTGCATGGCCTGACGTCCGTGCCCTTCCTGCTGTTGCTGGCCGGCTTCGTGGTGGCCTGGTACTGCTGGCTGATCAACCCGGCCGTACCGGCGGCGATCGCCCGCGCCCTGGCGCCGGTGTACCGCCTGCTGGACAACAAGTACTACTTCGACTGGTTCAATGAACAGGTCCTGGCTCGCTTTGTCCGCAATCTGGGGCGCGGCCTGTGGCAGGGCGGCGACCGCGGCATCATCGACGGCCTGGTCGTCAACGGCAGCGCCCGCCTGGTGGGGGCCGCGGCCGCGACGACGCGCCTGCTGCAGTCCGGCTATATCTACCACTACGCCTTCGCCATGATCATCGGCATCATGGTGTTTCTCACATTCTTCGTCCTGATGGTTCATTGATGGCTAGCGAAATGGCGTCTTCTACACTCCCCTGGCTGACCCTGTCGATCTTCGTCCCGATCATCTTCGGGCTGTTGGTGCTGCTGACCGGCCGGGACGACAATCCGCGCACCGCCCGGGTGCTGTCGCTGGCGGGGTCCATCGTCGGCCTGCTGGTGACGATTCCCCTGTACACGGGCTTCAATCCGAAGACGGCGGACATGCAGTTCGTCGAGAACACCCCGTGGATCGAGGCCTTCAACCTGAACTACCACCTGGGCATCGACGGGATCTCGGTCTGGTTCGTGCTGCTGACGGCCTTCATCACCATCCTCGTGATCCTGGCCGGCTGGGAAGTCATCAAGTCCCGCGTGGCGCAGTACAACGCCGCCTTCCTGATCCTGTCGGGTCTGATGATCGGCGTCTTCAGCGCGCTGGACGGCATGCTGTTCTACGTGTTCTTCGAGGCCACCCTGATCCCGATGTACATCATCATCGGCGCCTGGGGCGGTCCCAACCGGGTCTATGCCGCGTTCAAGTTCTTCCTGTACACGCTGCTGGGCTCGCTGCTGACCCTGATCGCCTTCATCTACCTGTGGCACGCGGCCGGCGGCTCGTTCGACATCGCCACCTGGCACAAGCTGCCTCTCAGCTACACCGAGCAGATGTTCGTCTTCATCGCGCTGTTCGCCGCGTTCGCCGTGAAGATCCCGATGTGGCCGATCCACACCTGGCTGCCGGACGCCCACGTGGAAGCCCCCACGGGCGGGTCCATCGTGCTGGCCGCCATCATGCTGAAGCTGGGCGCCTACGCCTTCCTGCGCTTCTCGCTGCCGATCGCGCCGGACGCCTCCCACAGCCTGGCGGGGATGATGATCGCCCTGTCGCTGGTGGCCGTGATCTACATCGGCCTGGTCGCCATCGTCCAGGACGACATGAAGAAGCTGGTGGCCTATTCGTCCGTGGCGCACATGGGCTTCGTCACCCTGGGCTTCTTCGTCTTCAACATCACGGGCCTGGAAGGCGCCATCATCCAGATGATCTCGCACGGCTTCGTGTCGGGCGCCATGTTCATGTGCATCGGCGTCATGTACGACCGCCTGCACACGCGCCGCATCGACGCCTACGGCGGCATCATCAACCGCATGCCGCGCTTCGTGACCTATTTCGTGCTGTTTTCCATGGCCAACGCCGGCCTGCCCGGCACCAGCGGTTTCGTGGGTGAATTCACCGTGATCCTGGGGGCCGTGCAGTACAACTTCTGGATCGGCCTGCTGGCGGCATCCGCCCTGATCTGGGGCGCGGGCTATTCCCTGTGGATGGTCAAGCGGGTCGCTTTCGGCCCGGTGGCCAACGAACAGGTGGACGGCATGAAGGACATCAACCGCCGGGAATTCCTGATCCTGGGCCTGCTGGCGATCTTCACGCTGTTCATGGGGATCTACCCCAGTTTCTTCACCGATCTGATGCACCCTTCCGTGCAGGCGTTGCTGGATCACGTCGCTCAATCGAAACTGTAGACCGGAATCACGATGCAAAATCTTTTCGACTTCGCGCTGGCGACCCCCGAGATCGTGCTGCTGGTACTGACCGGGGCCGTGCTGCTGATCGATGCCTTCGGCAACGAGCCCCAGCGGCGCATGACCTTCATCCTGACCATGGGCACTTTGCTGGTGGCGGTGCTGGTGTCCTGGGGGCAGTGGGGAGAGGGCGTCCAGGGCCGCACCTTCAGCGGCCTGTACGTGACCGATTCCCTGGCCCATTTCCTGAAGATCCTGTCGGCCATCGCCGTGGCGGTCACGCTGATCTACGGCCGCGCCTACGCGGAAAAACGCGACATGATGGCGCGCGGCGGGGAACTCTATTCCCTGGCGCTGCTGATGCTGCTGGGTGAATTCGTCATGATCTCGGCCGGCAGCATGCTGACGGTGTACCTGGGCGTGGAACTGATGTCCTTCGCCCTGTATGCGCTGGTGGCCCTGCGCCGCGACCACCTGCCGGCCACGGAAGCGGCCATGAAGTACTACGTGCTGGGCTGCCTGGCCTCCGGCATTCTGCTCTACGGCATGTCCATGATCTACGGCGCCACCGGCCAGCTGGGCCTGGCGGAAATCGCCCAGGTCATCCGCGACGGCGGCGCGCAGCGCCTGCCGCTGGTGTTCGGCGTGGTGTTCATCGTCTCGGGCCTGGCGTTCAAGCTGACCGCCGCTCCCTTCCACATGTGGACGCCGGACGTCTACCAGGGTGCGCCGACCACGGTCACGCTGCTGGTCGGGGCCGCGCCGAAATTCGCCGCCTTCGCCATCACCCTGCGCCTGCTGATCGAAGCCCTGCACGGCATCGCCATCGACTGGCAGCCCATGCTGCTGATTATGGCGGCCCTGTCGCTGGCCATCGGCAACATCGTGGCCATCGCCCAGTCCAACTTCAAGCGCATGCTGGCGTATTCGACCATCTCGCACATGGGCTTCGTCTTCCTGGGCCTGCTGTCGGGCGTGTACCAGGGCCAGGCCGGCGCCAGCGCGGCGGCCTACGGTTCGTCGCTGTTCTACATCGTCATCTACGTGCTGACGACGCTGTCCACCTTCGGCCTGATCATGCTGATGTCGCGCCAGGGCTTCGAGTGCGAGGAAATCGCCGACCTGAAGGGCCTGAACCGCCGCAATCCGCTGCTGGCCGGCGTACTGCTGCTGTCCATGTTCTCGCTGGCGGGGATTCCGCCGCTGTCCGGCTTCTACGCCAAGCTCGTGGTGCTGCAGGCCCTGGTGGGCGCGGGCCACGTGCCCCTGGCGGTGTTCGCCGTGCTGATGTCGGTGATCGGCGCCTTCTACTACCTGCGCGTGGTCAAGATGGCCTATTTCGACGAGCCGGACGACGGCGTCACCCTCAGTTCGGGCACGACGGTCACGCGCGGCGTGATGTCGCTGAACGGCCTGCTGGTGATCGGCCTGGGTATTCTACCGGGCGGCCTGATGGCCCTGTGCATCAACGTCATCCAGCAATCGCTGCGCTTCTGAGGGTGCTGGCTTCATGACCCTGACGCTCGCGGTCTGGCTGGTGATCCTGGGCGCCCTGGCGCTGGCCAATCTGCCGTTCCTGGTCGAACGTCCCCTGGTCCCCTGGCCCTGGGGGCGCGCCTGCCGCTCCTACGGCGGGCTGTCTCGCTGGATCGTCGCGCTGGGGTTCCTGATCCTGCTGGCCGTCTGGGCCTGGGGCACGCTGAACCTGGTGGGCGGCGCCTTCGGCGGCGTGGGCGGCCCCCTGTTCGTGGTGAAGCTGCTGATCAGCATCGCCCTGGCGGCATTGCTGCTCTATGCGCCGGGGTGGATGGCGCAAGGCGCCGGCCAGGCCCCGCAGGGATCGGCCTCGGGCCGTGAAGGCGCCGCGGCCAAGGCGGCGGGCCAGTCAACGGGCAAGCCCTTCATCGACCGCTTCCTGGAAGCCCTGGTCGGTTATGTGCTGGTCGGCACCTTGGGGTTCACGATGGAACTGGACCTGGGCAATGCCTTTCCCCAGGGCTGGGAATTCTATGCCGTGACCCTGGCCCTGTTCCTGGTGCTGGGCTACCCGGGCTTCGTCTGGCGCTACCTGCTGCAGCGCCGCCGGCGTTAAGGCGCCGCGCATCCTGCGCCTGGCAGTGGCCTGGGAGCCGCCGGCGCTATCGATCCCACAGCGTCTCCGGCCCGATGTCGGCCAGCATCCGGCAGCCGGTCAGCGCCATCGCCACTTCCAGCTCTCCTCTCAGCACCTGAATCAGGTGGGCCGCCGCAGGCGCGCCCCCCACAGCCAGCGCGTGCAGCACGGGCCGTCCGATCAGCACGCCCCGGGCGCCCAGCGCCAGGGCTTTCAGAATGTCGGTGCCCCGGCGGATGCCCCCGTCCATCAGGATGGGGAGGCGGCCTTCGGCCGCCTGCGCGATGCCGGGCAGCGCATCCAGGGTGGACGGCAGCGTGTCCAGGCAGCGGCCGCCGTGGTTGGAGACGATCAGGCCGTCGATGCCGTGCGCCAGCGCCGCACGGGCGTCGTCCGGGTCCAGGATGCCCTTCAGCCACAGCGCCGTGCCGGGCAGTTGCGCACGCAGCCAGGCGACGTCGTCCCAGGTCGGGGCGGCGTCCAGCAGTCCGCTGTCGAACAGCGGGCTGCCGCCGGGCGGCGTCGGCCGCGCCGCCGGGGGCGACAGGCCGTCCAGGTGGACGGAACGAATATGGCCGGGCAGGTGAAAGCCGCTGCGCTGTTCGGCATTGCGCACTCCGTTGACGGGGGCGTCGACGGTCAGCACCAGAGTCCGGGCGCCGGCGCCCGCGGCGCGGCGGGCCAGCGCCAGCGTGTCGTCCCGGCGCGCCTGGGCATAGAGCTGGAACCACAGCGGCGGCGGGCCGGGCAGGGCGGCCAGGGTTTCGATGGGCGTGCCCGACTGGGCGCTGACGATGAAGGGCGTATGCGTGGCCGCGGCGGCCAGGGCCGTGGCCTGTTCGGCGTCCGGGTGGACTAGGCCGTGCCAGGCCATGGGCGCGATCAGGATGGGGTGCGCCAGGGCCTGGCCGTTCAGTTCCAGCCGGGTGTGCGCCCCGGCCAGCGGCCGCAGCGCGCGGCTGCGCAGGCGGACGCCGGCGTAGGCGTCCCGGTTGGCCCGGACGGTGATTTCGTCCGCGCCCCCCGATTCCAGCCAGGTCCAGACGGCCGGGTCCAGCCGTTCGCGGGCAAGGTCGGCATAGTCCTGGGCGCAGAGGGGAGACGAGAGAGACAGGGCGTTCATGGAAGCGGGCTGTGTACGGCGATTCATGTGGGTAGGGCGCTCGATGTCCGGCGGGCGCGGAAGCGTGGGTCATGGCCGGCTGTCGTGGCGCGCGCCGCCCCGTCTGACGGGTAAAATGGCCGCGCACTATTGGGAGACCGGATTCATGGCACATATTATCTTGCAGGCGCCGCGCCTGCTGGCGGCGGACGTCGAACGGCTGGCGGCGGTCGCCTGCGCGGAAGGCGTGCAGGAACTGGGCCCCACGGCCATCCGCCTGCTGAACGTGGATCCGTCCGCGCGCGACGAGGTTCTGCCCATGGCGCAGGCGGCGCACATGGACGCGGCCTGGCTGGATGCCATCCACCGGCTGGCCGACTGCAAGCTGCTGGCGATGGACATGGATTCCACGCTGATCAACATCGAGTGCATCGACGAAGTCGCCGACGCCGTGGGCCGCAAGGCGGAAGTCGCGGCGATCACCGAGGCCAGCATGCGCGGCGAACTCAAGGACTTCGCCGAGAGCCTGCGGCGCCGGGTGGCACTGCTGAAGGGCGTGCCGGAATCGGCCCTGGAAGACGTCTTCGCGCAGCGCCTGCGCCTGAATCCGGGCGCGGAGAAGCTGATTGAGACCGCGCGTTCGCACGGCCTGAAGACCCTGCTGGTGTCGGGCGGCTTCACCTTTTTCTCCGAGCGCCTGCGCCGGGGCCTGATGCTGGACCAGGCCCATGCCAACACCCTGGAAGTCGTCGATGGCGTGCTGACGGGGCGGGTGCTGGGCGACATCGTGGACGGCGCCGCCAAGGCCCGCCACGTCCAGGCCCTGGCGCAGTCGCTGGGTGCGACGCCGGAACAGATCATCGTGATGGGCGACGGATCCAACGACCTGCTGATGATGGCGCAGGCGCATTATTCCGTCGCCTACCGCGCCAAGCCCGTGGTGCGCGCCCAGGCGCGCTTCGCGCTGGACGTGAGCCCCCTGGACGCGGTGTTGAACTGGTTCCGGCGCCAGCACTGAGCCGGCCCGGCTCAGCGGATGAGGTTCGTGGCCCGGGGCAGCCACAGCGACAGGTCGGGGAAGAAGGTCACCAGGACCAGCACCAGGACCATCACGCTGATGGGCGCGAGCGACTTGCGCCACACGCGCACCGGCGGGCGTTCGGCCACGTTGGCCGCCACCAGCAGGCAGATTCCGTACGGCGGCGTCACCGTGCCGATGGCGCAGTTGAACACCACGACCAGGGCGAAGTGGATCGGGTCCACGCCGAAGCTGGCCGCTACCGGAATCAGGACCGGCGCGACGATCAGGATGGCAGCGATCGTCTCCATGAACATGCCGATGAACAGGAACAGGATGTTGACGAACAGCAGGAACACCAGCGGGCTGCTGGACACGCGATTCAGCCAGTCGGCCAGCATGTCGGGCACGTCGGCGTTGGCGATCAGCCAGGCGAACACGGATGCCGTCCCGATGATCAGCATCACCGCGGCCGATAGCGAGGCCGCCCGCAGGATCAGCTGCGGCAATTGGTTGAACCTCAGTTCCCGGTAGACGAACAGGCTGACTAGCACGCCGTAGAATCCGGCGACGCCGGCGGCTTCCGTGGGCGTGAAGACGCCGCCGATGATCCCGCCGACGATGACCACGGGCATGCCGAAGGCCGGCAGCGCCGCGTAGCCGGTGCGGATCAGTTCCCGCATGGAGAACGGCTGCGACGAGCGGTATTGCGGCCCGCTCTTGCGTGCGAAGAAATAGGACACCGTCAGCAGCAGGGAGATGCACAGCAGGCCCGGCACGATGCCGGCGATGAACAGGGCCCCGATGGACATGTTCCCGATGATGGCGATCACCACCATGGTCAGGCTGGGCGGAATGACCTGGGCCATGGCCCCCGCGCACGCGATCATGGCGGCGGAAAAGTCCACGTCGTAGCGGCGCGCCTTGAGCTGCGGCTGCATGATGGAGGACACGGCCGCCACGTCCGCCGAGCCCGATCCGGAGATGGCGGCAAGGCCGGCCGAGGTCATGCACGCCACGTGCAGCAGGCTGCCCGTGACCCAGCCGATCAGGGCGGAGGAAAAATTCACGATGCGCCGTGAAATTCCGCCCGCGTCCATGATCACGCCCGCGAAAATGAAGAACGGGATGGCCATCAGGGTGAACGAGTTCAGCCCGGCGAATACCCGCTGGCTGACCAGGGTCACGGGCACGTCGGTGGTCAGCAGCAGCGTCAGCAGGGCCGATACGCCCAGCACGAAGACCAGTGGCACGCCCAGGGTCAGGAATACCAGGAAGCTCAGCAGAATCACGCTCATGACACGTCTCCCGGCGCCTGTTCGGACTGCTGCAGCGCCGTGTCGAACGGGTCATCCCAGTGCCGGACCACGGATACGATCAGTTCCAGCGCGATATAGAACGCCCCCAGCGGCAGGCAGGCGTAGGCGATCCAGAGCGGCATGCCCAGCGCCGGAGAAGACTGCTGCGCGCCGAGCTCGATCAGCGGAAAGCTGCTGTAGGCCAGCACGATCAGGAATCCCAGGGTCACCAGGGCCACCAGGATGCTGGCGACCCGCCGCGCGTTCAGGGGCAGCATGGCGGGCACCATGTCGATGGCCATGTGCTGGTTGCGCGCCATGGCGACCCCCGCGCCCAGCAGCACCAGCCAGACCTGGCAGTACGTCGACAGCTCGGTCGCCCAGGCGGTCGGATAGTTCATCAGATACCGGCTGCCGACCTGGATCAGCACCATCGCCATCATCATGGCGAACAGGACGATCACCAGGCCGGACATCAGCCGCCTGGTCCCGTCGATCACGCGCCAGCACATTCCCGGATACTGTGGCATTTCGTCTCCTTCTTCGGTTCATCCGGATGGGGGCGTTCCGGCCCCCCGGGGAATCGCGGATCGCGTCAGTTGACGGAGCGGATCAGTTCGAACAGGTGCTTCTGGTCGTCCGTCTGCAAGAACTTGTCGTATGTTTTCTTGACGGCCTGGCGGAAGGGCTCCTTGTCCGGGTGGGTGATCTTCACCGGCAGTTTTTCCAGCGCCGCGTAGGCCTTCTTGTCGCTTTCCATGTAGGCCTTGCGCTCGGCGATGGCCGCCTCCTTTCCGGCTTCCAGCAAGGCGGTCTGCACGTCCTTCGGCAGGGCCTCGAACCGCGCCTTGCCCATGATGACCGGCGCCATCATCTCGGTCCAGCCGATCATCGCCCAATTGGGCGCCACTTCGTAGAATTTGCGCGACAGGTAGTTGGTGTTGGCCGCCTCCGCACCGTCCACCACCCCGGTTTCCAGCGCGCCGTACAGTTCGGTGTACGGCATGGGAGTCGGGTTGGCGCCGAATGCCTTGAAGGCGTCGATGTGGATCTTGTTGGTCAGCGTGCGCAGCTTGCGGCCCTTCATGTCGTCGATCGACTGGATCGGCTCCTTGGTCATCAGGTTGCGCGTGCCCGCGAAGAACAGGCCCAGCAACTGATAGCCTTTCTGCGCCAGGATCCGGTTCACGTCGTCGAGCACGGCTTGCGACTGCGCGGCCCGTTCCATCTGCTCCGCGTCCTTGAACAGGTAGGGCAGGCTGAACACGCTCATGCCGGGCACGGAGTCCACCAGCACTTCATTGGCCGTGACGGCGATGTCCACCGTGCCCAGCTTGGTGCCCTGGATGCTTTCGGTCTCGTCACCCAGCTGCGCGTTGGAGAAGACCTTGATCTCGGCCTTGCCGTTCGTCTTTTCCTTGAGCAGCTTGCTCATGGCCTGCATGCCCGTGTGGTAGGGCTCGTCGGGGTTGGCATTGTGGCTGGCCTTCAGCACGATGTCGGCGGCGAGCGCCGGCGCCGCGGCCATCATGAGCGCGGCGCAGGCCGCCGGGATGGCCGCCAACAGTCCGTGTCGTTGGATTTTCATTTTCATCTCCTGTACTCCTCTCTGGGTATTGTCCGGACCGCGCGGCCTGCGGCCGCGCAGGATCCGGTTCAGCAAAGCGCCAGATCCTTCAGGACCTGGAGCAGGGCGGGGTGCCGGTCGTCGGGCAGGGGCAGGCGCGGGGCGCGCGGCTGGCCCACCGGGCGGCCGATATGGGTCATGGCCGCCTTGGTGGCCGACACATACAGATCGCCCGCCAGCGCGTCCAGCAGCGGCAGGACCCGGTTGTACAGGGCGCGCCCGGCTTCCCGATCGCCCTGATCCACCGTCAGCGAGAACAGCCGCGCCGACAGCGCCGGCGCGATGTTGGCAAAGACAGAAACATAACCCGAGGCGCCCACGCAATAGGATTCCCACGGATGGTAACCGGCGAACACCGTCATCTTGTCGCCGCAGCGCCGCTGGATGTCGTTGATCCTGGGAATGCTGCCGCTGGATTCCTTGATGTAGGACACATTGTCGATGTCGGCCAGACGGGCGACCAGCGCCGCGCTCAAATCCACGTTCGAGGTGTTGGGATTGTTGTAGACCATGACCGGAATGGAGATGGCCTCGGCGATCCGCCGGTAGTGGTGGAAGATCTCGTCGTCCGTGGGCGAGGAA
Organism: uncultured Castellaniella sp.; assembly: GCF_937988725.1. Lineage (GTDB taxonomy): Bacteria > Pseudomonadota > Gammaproteobacteria > Burkholderiales > Burkholderiaceae_B > Castellaniella. The sequence goes on from NZ_CALKHS010000004.1 coordinate 246,089, forward strand.
TAGTACGGCGGCACCACCATGACGCCGTCGGCGCCCAGTTGCTCCGCTTCCCGGGACAGGTCGACGGCTTCGTCCGTCCATTCCGCCGCTGTTCCCACCAGCACCGGCACCCGGCCGGCCGCCTGGCTGATCACGGCCGAGGCCGTGCGTGCGCGTTCGTCGCGCGTCATGGACAGGAATTCGCCGGTGCTGCCCAGCGGTATCAGTCCGTGCGAGCCTTCACGGATCTGCCATTCGACGAAACCCCGCAGACCGTCCTCGTCCAGGGCTCCCTGTGCGTCGAACGGCGTGACCATGACGGTGTAGCTGCCTCTGAAGCCTGCCATGTCCTGACCTCCTTGAAATATGATGATCGATATGGATTTGATCAACTTTAATTGTTTTGAGTTGACATTTGATCATCTATTTGATTATGCTGTCAAGCATCCGAGACCAAGGGGGAGACCATGCCGTTCATTGAGGTATTCGACTTCGATGCCACGCCCGCCCAGCGCGAGACCGCCAACCACCTGCTGACCGACGCGCTGTGCGGCGCCTACGGCATCTCGCCGGAGATCGTTTCCGCCTATTTCTTCGATGTGGGCGATCACGGCTACGGACATGGTGGCAAGTTCCACGAAAAAGCCGCCATCCGGCGCATCTTCATCAAGCTGCACGCCTTCTCCAGATCCCATGAGGCGCGGTGCGAAGCGGCCGAACGGCTGACCGGCGCCGCGGTGCGGGCCTATGGCGTGGCGCCGAAGGCGGTGGTGGTCTATTTCCTGGATCGCGCGCCGGACGAAGCCGCTCACGGCGGCGTGCTGGAAAGCCTGAAGCAGACATGAATTTGATCTGATTTAACCAATAAGACTCTTTTTTGGATGTAGGGAGACACATGGACAGCTTGTATACCGAGGACCAGCGCCAGCTGCGCGACACCGTGCGGCGCTACGCCACCGAGGCCATCATGCCCGTGGCCGCGGAGATCGACCGCAAGGACGTCTTCCCCAGGGAAACCTACCAGGGGCTGGCGGATCTGGGCCTGTTCGGCATCGGCCTGCCGGAATCGGCGGGGGGCAGCGACATGGGAACGGTCAGCACCTGCATCGCGATGGAGGAAGTCGCGCGCGCATCCGGTGCCGTGGGCAATGCCTATGCCTTGCCGGTGGAGGCCGCCCTGTTCCTGCACGCGCATGGCGACGCGCAGCACCGGCGCTTCATTCCCGGCCTGCTGGACGGCTCTGTGCTGCCGGCGACCGCCGTCACCGAACCCGACCACGGCTCGGACGTGGCCGCCATGCGCACGACCGCGCGGCGCGACGGCGACGATTACGTGATCAACGGCACCAAGGCCTGGGTCACTTTCGGCGGCGTGGCCGATTTCATCATGGTCTTCGCCAAGACCGACCCGTCCGCCGGGCACAAGGGCATCAGCTGCATCCTGGTCGAGGCCGACAGGCCCGGCGTGTCGCGCGGCAAGAACGAGGAACTGCTGGGCATGCATGGCCTGGAGGACTGCCAGATCGTCTTCGAGGACGTGCGGGTGCCGGTCGGCCATCGCATCGGGCCGGAACACCAGGCCTTCAAGATGGCCATGAGCAATTTCAATTTTTCCCGCCTGATGATGTCTTCCATGGCGCTGGGCATGGCGCAGGCCGCCATGGAAGACGCGGTGGCGTACGCCGGCACGCGTCGCCAGTTCGGGCAGAAGATCGCGGAATTCCAGGCCGTGCAGTTCATGCTGGCCGACATGTCCACGGACATCGCCGCCGCGCGCCTGCTGATCCACCATGCGGCCACGCTGCACGACGCCGGCCGCTCCATCGCGAAGGAGGCCGCCCACGCCAAGCTCTTCACCACCGACATGGCCATGAAGCATGTCTCCAACGCGCTGCAGATCCATGGCGGCAACGGTTATTCGCGTGAATACCGGATCGAGCGGATATTCCGCGACGTGCGCCTGGCGCAGATCTACGAGGGCACCAATCAGATCCAGCGTCTGATCATCGCCCGCCAGCTGCAGAAAGAACTGACTTGAGAGGAAGAGAAATGATCAGCCTGATCACGGCCAGGGATGCCGCACATCTGGTCAAGGACGGAGATATCCTCACCGTGGGGGGGAACGGGGGCACGGGCGTGCCCGAATCCCTGCTGGTCGCCCTGGAACAGCGCTTCCGGGAAACCGAGAAACCCGCGGGGCTCACGCTGTTCCACGTCACCGGCGTGGGCGCGGCCACGGAACAGGGCCTGTGCCGGCTGGCCTACCCGGGCCTCGTGTCCTGCGTGTACGGGGGGAACTTCGGCCTGCAGATCCCCTTCATGAAGCTGATCCGTGAAAACCGGATCCAGGGCTACAACTTTCCCCAGGGCGTGATGGCGCAGCTGTGCCGGGCCATGGCCGGCAAGCAGCCCGGCGTGCTGACGCACGTGGGGCTGCACACCTATATGGATCCGCGCCAGGAAGGCGGGCGGATGAACGAGTCCACGACCGGGGAACGCATCCGGCTCATGGAGATCGACGGCCGCGAATACCTGCTCTATCAGGCGCCCACGCCCAACATCGCCTTTCTGCGCGGCACCAGCGCCGACGAGGACGGCTACATTTCCATGGAGCACGAGGCCACGACCCGGGAAGACCTGTCCCTGGCGCAGGCCGTGCACAATGCCGGCGGCATCGTCGTCTGCCAGGTCAAGCGGCTGGTGCGCAGGGGCACTCAGCATCCGCAGATGGTGAAGATCCCCGGCTTCCTGATCGATCACGTGGTGCTGGAACCCGAGCAGAAGCAGACCTACACCACGCAATACGACCCCAGCCGGTGCGGCGAAGTCCGCGTGCCCATCTCCACGCTGCGGCCGGACCCGCTCACTCTGCGCCGCGTCATCGCCCGCCGCGCCGCGCTGGAACTGCATACCGGCGACGTGGTCAATCTGGGCGTGGGCATTTCCGCCATGATTCCCAATGTGGCGGCCGAAGAAGGCATCGACGAACAGATCACGCTGACCGTGGAATCGGGCGTGGTCGGCGGCGTGCCCGGCTATGCCCGGGAATTCGGCACCGCCTACAACCCGCGCGCCATCCTGGATCAGCCCTATCAGTTCGATTTCTACGATGGCGGCGGACTGGATTGCGCCTTCCTGTCGTTCGCCGAAGTCGATGCGCACGGCAACGTGAACGTCACCCGCTTCGGAGACCGCTATGACGGGTCCGGCGGTTTCATCAACATCACCCAGGGCGCCAAGCGGCTGGTGTTCAGCGGCAGCCTGACCGGCGGCAGCCTGGACGCGCAGGTCGAGGACGGCCGCCTGCTGATCCGGCGCGAGGGGCAGTTGAAGAAGTTCGTGCCCGAGGTCGGGCAGATCAGCTTCAACGGCAAGCTCGCCCGCGAGCGTGGCCAGGACGTGCTGTTCATTTCCGAGCGGGCTGTGTTCCGGCTGGATGCCGACGGCCTGATTCTGACCGAGATCGCGCCGGGCGTGGATCTGCGCAAGGACGTGCTCGACCAGATGGCGTTCGAGCCGCGCGTTTCGCCCGATCTCAAGCTCATGGACGCCCGCCTGTTCCGGGACGGGCCGATGGGCCTGTCCCGGAACGCGGCCGCGCCCGAACCGACACAGGAGCTCACCCATGTCTGATTCCGTTTCGCTGGATGGCGTCACCGTCGCCACCGTCCTGCCCTTTCATGCCGACCTGAGCATCGACTGGGGCAGCTATGACCGGCTGCTGGCCTATTGCACCCGCCCCGAGGGCATGGGCGCCGTCTTCGTCAATGGCCATGCGGGCGAGGGCGCCACGCTCACCGCGCAGGAGCGCGTCGAGGTCATAAGGCGCACGCGCGCCTTCATCGGCGCCGGCACGCCGCTGCTGGCCGGCATCATTCCTTATTCCACGGCCGATGCGATCCAGCAGGCCCGGGATGCCGAGCAGGCCGGCGCCGATGTCGCCGTCCTGTTTCCCATGCCGCAGTTCGCGGCCGGCGCATCCGACGATGCGCGCTATGCCTGCCGCTACCTGGAAGCCGTGCTGGAAGCCTGCAGCCTGCCGGTGTCCATCTTCCAGCAGGACGTGCGCTCGGGGACCGGATTCTCCACCGCCGTGCTGTCGGAACTGGTCGCCTATGACCGGGTCATCGCGGTGAAGGAAGGCAGCGGGGACATTCGGCTGTACGAGGACAATCTGCGCATGCTGCGGGCCCGGGCGCCGCGGGTGGCGATCCTGCCGTCCAACTACCACTGGCTGTTCGCGCAGGTCGCGCTGGGCGCCGACGGGATCCTGTCCGGCATGGCCAGCATGATTCCCGACGATCTGTGCGATCTGTGGGCGGCCACGCAGGCGGGCGACCTGAAGGCCATGCAGGCGGTCAACGACCGGCTCTACCCGATCGTGCGCACGATCTACGGCGCGCCGCCCCTGATCGACATGCATACCCGCCTGAAGGCGGGGCTGGCGCATCTGGGCGTCATCGACGATCCGGTGCCGCGTCCGCCGCTGCTGCCCGTGCCGCGCGATGTCCGCGCGCGCATCGAGCAGGTCGTCGACCAGGCGGGCCTGCGCTCGCATGTCCGCTGATTTTCCATCCATGCCGCGGGGCAGCGTCCCCGCCCACCGGAGCCACCACCATGTCCAGCAAACCACGCGATGCCTTCGTCGACCTCTACTACGAAGATGTGGTCATCGGCGATGAAATCCTGAGCGACAGCCACACCATCACCACCGAAGGCATCCTGCAGTTCGCCGATACGACCCGGGACCACCACCCCCTGCATACGGACGAGGACTACTGCCGCGAACATACGGAATTCGGCAAGCCGATCGCGCACGGCCTGTTCGGCCTGTCGCTGATCGAGGGCCTGAAGTCCGAACTGGAGCTGTACCAGCACACCTCGGTCGCGTCCCTGGGCTGGGACAAGGTCCGCTTCCGTCAGCCGCTGTTCGCCGGCGACACCGTGCACGTCCGGGTTTCGTTCCTCGACAAGCGGGAAAGCCGCAGCGGCCCGCACGGCATCGTGATCGAGCAGACCGAGCTGGTCAAGGACGACGGCACCGTCGCCATCGAGGCCCAGCATGCCACGCTGCTCTATCGGCGCGACAAGCTGGCGCCCGGCGCCGAGCCGGTTCCCGCGCGCGGGCGGGGCGCGTCGTCATGACGGATCTGCTGATTTCGCGGCCCGAGGACGGCGTGCTGGCGCTGCGGCTGAATCGGCCGAAAGCGCGCAATGCCTTGAGCATCGGCCTGTTGGGCGAGATCCGGGCGGCGCTCGATGCGGCGCGGGACGACGACTCGGTGCGCGCCGTGGTCCTGAGCGGCGACGAGACCGCGTTCTCGGCCGGCGCCGACATCAAGGAAATGCCCTCGGGCGGCATTCCGATGTGGGGGCAGCGCGACCGCTTGCTGGCCTGGAAGACCATCGAGCGGTTTCCCAAGCCGCTGCTCGCCGCCGTCGAAGGCTTCGCGCTGGGAGGCGGCTGCGAGCTGTGCCTGCTGTGCGACATGGTCATCGCCAGCGACACGGCCCGCTTCGGCCAGCCGGAAATCCGCATCGGCGCGTTCCCGGGCGATGGCGGCACCCAGCGCCTGCCGCGCGCCATCGGGAAATCCCGGGCCTTGTGGATGATGATGACGGGCAACACGATCGACGCGCGCACGGCCGCCGAATGGGGGCTGGCGACCGAACGGGTCCCGGCGGGCCGGGCGCTGGCGCGGGCCGTCGACATCGCGCGCGACATCACGCAGATGTCGCCCATCGCCATCGGAATGATCAAGGAAGAGGTCCTGATGACCTACGGCAAGCCGCTGGATGAGAGCCTCAGCCTGGAGCGCAAGCTGTTGCTCTGGCAGACCGAAGACCATGACGAGGGCATCGCCGCCTTCACCGAAAAACGCAAACCCGTGTACAAGGGGCGATAATAGCCCACCGCGCGGCTGACACATCCCGAATCCAATCATGAGCAACATCCCGACAACAAGAAGAAAGCGTGGTCCGGCCGTATCGGTCGAGGGCGAATCGTCCGCGTCCGACGAAGTCTCGACCACGCTCGTGGACCTGGTCGTGAAGACGATCCGCGAGGCCATTCTGTCCGGCGCCTATTTTCCCCAGGAACGGCTGAAGATCTCGGCCCTGTCCAAGCGTTTCAACTTCAGCGCCATGCCCGTGCGCGAGGCCTTGCGCACCCTGGAAGGCGAGGGGCTGGTGGAAATCACGCCCAATCGCGGCGCGACCGTGCGGCGTCTGGACCGGCGCTTCATCGAGGACCTGTTCGAACTCAACACCGAGCTGCGCATCTTCGCCATCCGCCGCGGGATGCGGTACATGACCACGGAAAAGCTGGAGATGCTCTCCGGCATCGCCGATGCGTTCGCGCAGGCCGTCTCCCAGGGGGACCTGGATGCGTCCATCCGGCTGAACCGCCAGTTCCACGGGAAGCTGATGGAAATCGGCGGCAATATGGAAGCGTTGCGCGTCTTCGAACGGGGCTGGGAGCTCATCGGCGCGTTCCGCCGCCATTACGGCTACGGACCGACGCGGCAGCAGGGCCTGGCCACCGAAAAGAAGATGCTGATCCAGGCGTTGAGCCGGCACGATCTGCAGCAGGCCGAGGCCATTCTGCGCATGCAGCATGCCGCGGCCGTCGATGATCTGATCCAGCGGTTCAACGCGATGGAAGGCCATTGACCCGGGACGCCGACCATCGGCGCGCCCGCCCGGACCGAGCGCGGGGCGCCGCATGGCGGGCGTGAAACGCGTTCCCGCGGGCGCGGTCCTGATGGTCGCCGTTTTCCTGGCCGGCCTGAACATGCGGCCGCTGCTGACCAGCGTGTCCGCGCTGCTGCTGGATCTGCAGTCGGCGCTGGGCCTGTCGGCGACGCTGGCCGGCTCGCTGGTGGCGCTGCCCACGTTGTTCTTCGGCATCTTCAGCATGGTCACGCCCCTGTTGCTTCGCTTCATGGACGTGCGCGCCGTGATCGTATCCAGCATGCTTCTGCTGGCGCTGGGCAGCGCATTGCGCGCCACCCTGGGCAGCGCGGGGCTGTTCGCCGGGATGTTCATCGCCAGCGTCGGCATCAGCTTCGTCGCCGTCCTCGCCCCGGCCGTCGCCAAGCAGGCGTTTCCCCAGCGCATCGGCTTCGTCATGGGGGCGTACACCACGAGCTTCTGCCTGGGCGCGTCCATGGGGGCGGGCCTGACCGCGCCCATGGCCCATTGGTTCGGCGGCGACTGGCGGCTGGGGCTGGCCGCCTGGGCGGCGCCCGCGCTGCTGGGCGCCCTGTGGTGGCTCGGCACGCGGTCCGTGGCCTTGTCCGATCGGCCGGAGGCCGTCGGCGCGGCGCCCTCGATACCCGCCCGCGCCTTGTGGCGCGATCCGCTGGCCTGGCAGGTGACCCTGTTCATGGGCCTGCAATCGGGGCTGGGCCAGAGCCTGGTCGGCTGGATGCCCGTGATGCTGATCGATCGGGGCCTGAGCGCGGTCCAGGCCGGCATGGCCCTGTCGGGCACGCTGCTGGCGCAACTGCTTCCCAACCTGGTCGTGCCCTGGATGGCCGCGCGCGCCCGCGACCAGCGCGCTCTGGCCGGTCTGATCGTCGCGTTCTATGTGGTCGGGACCCTGGGCCTGCTGTACGCGCCCGTGGCCAGCCTCTGGCTGTGGGTCGTCCTGTGCGGACTGGGCATGGGCGGCGCGTTCAGCATGGGTTTGTCGTTCGTCGTGTTGCGCACGCGCACGTCGGCGCATGCCACCGCCCTGTCCAGCATGTCGCAGGGCGTGGGCTACACCATCGCGGCGGCGGGCCCCTTCCTCGTCGGGCTGCTGTATGACGGCAGCGGCGGCTGGCACAGCACCGCGCTGCTGTTCGGCGCCATCGGCCTGATCGTGCTCTGGGCGGCCCTCATGGCCGGGCGCGATCGCTACGTCCTGTCGGGGCGGCCCGCGTAGCCGCGAACCCGCCGCGCCGGGCATCCGGTCACGGTTCGGACCACATGCGCAGCAGGTTGTGGTAGACGCCGGTGAGCTGGGCGACGATTTCCGGGTCTGCGCCGACCTGGATCAGGCGCTGGATGGCGACGTCCTGCTGCAGCAGCAGGGTTCGGCGCCCGTCGTCGCGCACCAGGCTCTGGGTCCAGAAGAACGATCCGTAGCGCACGCCCCGGGTGACCGGGGTGACGCGGTGCAGGCTGGAGCCGGGATAGACCACGGCGTGGCCGGCGGGCAGCTTCACGCGCTGCTCGCCGTAGGTGTCCTGGATGATCAGTTCGCCGCCTTCGTACTCGTCGGGGTCGCTGAAGAACACGGTGGTGGAGATGTCGGTGCGCAACAGGCCCGAAGCGGGCGCTTCCGCGCCCGGCGCGCGAAAGAGCGCGTTGTCGATGTGAAAGCCGTAATGCTCGCCGCCTTCGTAGCGGTTGAATCGGGGCGGCAGGATGCGGGCGGGCAGGGCGGCGGACTGGAACACCGGATGCCGCCGCAGCGTCTGGGCGAGCAGTTCGCCGATCCGAAGTCCGATGGGATCGTCCAGCGCCAGCTGGCGGTTGGTCTTGAGGTGCGTGGCGACATGGCCGGCGGTCTGGCGGCCGTCCGTCCAGGCGGCGGATTCCAGCGCTTGCCGGCATTGGCGCGTCTGTTCGGCGTTCAGCAAGTCGGGAATCGTGATCAGCATGAGGACGTCCAGTTCCAGCCCGGATCCAGGTGGGTGCGCAGCCAGGCCCCGGCCTTGTCCAGGAATGCCGGGGTGGCGGTTTCGGGGACTTTGCGCAGCCATGCCAGCGCGGTCTCCGTGTCGCCCAGCGCCAGCATCAGACGGGCGCAGTTGAACTGCCCCCGGAAGTCGCCGGCGGCGCCCGCCTGCCGGTACCAGTCCAGGGCACGGCCTTCGTCCCGGTCCACCACCCAGCCGTCTTCGTGAAAACTGCCGATCATGTTCATGGATTTGGCGTGGCCCAGCGCGGCGGCCTTGCGAAACCAGTCCAGCGCGGCGCCGCGGTCGATGGCGATGCCCTGGCCCAGGGACAGCGCGGTGGCGTAGTTGTACATGCCCCAGTCCAGGCCGCCGATGGCCGCCAGCCGGAACCAGTAGGCCGCCATGAAGGCGTTCCGGGGCACGCCCCAGCCGTGGGCGTGGCATTGGCCCAGCATGTTCAGGGCCATGGGGTCGCCGTCGCGGCTGGCATGCTCGAACCACTGCACGGCCTGGGCGGGATCGCAGTCCACGCCCCGGCCGTCCAGCAGCCACTGGCCGTAGACCAGTTGCGCCTGGACGACGCCGCCTTCGGCGGCGGCTTTCAGGGTGGCCGCCGCCTGTTCCGGCGGACCGGCCAGGATGCGTTGCAGCTCGGCGGCCAGGGCGGCCGGATCAGCCCTGTTGATGGCGTGGCTGTCCAGCGCGACAGCCGAAGGCGCGCCGTTCCTCATCAGAAGTGCAGGTTCAGCGTGGCGACCGCCGAGCGTCCCGGAGCGATCGAGGCATAGTGCGAGGCGTAGGCCTTGTCGTAGTAGGTCTTGTTGAACAGATTGTTCACGTTGATCTGCAGGTCGACGGTCTTGTTGAACTGGTAGCCGGCCATGGCGTCGAAACGCCAGTAGGACGGGATGGTGATGGTGTTGGCCTCGTTGCCGTACTGCTTGTCCACGTAATAGGCGCCGACGCCGGCCGTGAACTTGGGCGTGAAAGCGTAGGTGTTCCACAGGCTGAAGCTGCTCTCCGGCGTGTTGGGGAAGACCTTGCCTTCGTTCGATGCCGCGCCGGTCTTGCCGTCGTTTCCGATGCGGCTCTTCAGGTAGGTGTAGCCGCCGTAGACCTGCCACTGAGGCGTTATGCTGCCCGAAAAGCCCAGTTCGAAGCCATCGACGTGCTTGTCGCCGGCCATGGAGTACAGGCCGTTCGCGTCGGTGATCCGGGCATTGGTCGTTTCGACCCGGAAGACGGCGGCGGTCAGGCCCAGAAGCCCGTCGAGCACGTCCCATTTGGTGCCCAGCTCCATCGTGCGATTCTTTTCCGGAGCGGTGTCGGCGGCGTTCAGGGGCGTGCGTCCGCCCGGGGTGACGGAATTCCCGCTGCCTTCGTTCAGGCCCGCACCCGCGGGCGTGGAGGAAGTGCCGTAGGAAAGGTAGATGCTGCCGTTCTCCGCGGGCTTGTACACCAGTCCCAGTTGATAGTTGAGCAGCGTGTCCTGGCGATCGACCCGGTTGCCGGAGAACTGGTCGACCCGCGTGGCGTAGTTGTCCAGGCGCAGGCCGAGCGTCGTCTGCCAGCGTTCGTTGAGTTCGATGGTGTCGAAGCCGTAGATCGATTTCGTCAGGGTGCGCGTGTAGGTCGGTTCCCCGATGGGGCCGCCGCTGCCGGAATTGACCCAGGGATCGCCGGGGTTCGGATTGTAGAGGCTGGTGCACGTGTAGTTGCCCGCGGCACCGACGCCCGCCGGGCAGCTGCTCTTGCCCCGGTCGATGTCCAGGCTGTCCTTGCGCCCGTCTTCCACCGACAGTTCGATCCCCGTCAGGAATCGGTGCTTCAGCTGCCCCGTGCGGAACTCGCCCAGCAGCTCCGTCTGGTTGGCCCAGGTGCTGACGCGGCTGTCGCGGGTGTTGGCGCGGCGCCAGACCAGGCCGTCGTTGACGTTGCCCTTGCTGTCATCGGGCTGCGTCACGATGTAGCGTTGCGTTCCCCGCGTGTAGCGGGTCTGGTTGCGCAGGGTCAGGCGGTCGCTGAAATCGTGCTCGACGCGCAGCGTGCCCATGTCGTTGCGGGTGCGGCGGTAGTCGCTGTCCAGGCCGTAGAAGTTGTCGCGGTCCACGTCGACGGGCGTCCGGTGGAACCGCGGGTCGTTGGAGCCATTCCTCGAAATCGTGTACGGAATGCCGCTGTCCGGCGTGTCGTCCGCTTCCATGTGGAAGTAGCTCAGCGTGACCCGCGTGGGGGTGCCCAGGCCGAAGGAGATCGTCGGCGCCACGCCCCAGCGCTTGTAGTCCACGGCGTCGCGGCCGTCGACGTCCTGGCTGTGGTTCATGGCATTCAGGCGGAAGGCGGTGGTGTCGCCCAGCTGCCAGTTGCTGTCCACGGTCTGGCGGAAGTACTTGGACGTGCCGAATCCGGCGGACACGTCGGTGAAGTCGCGCAGCTTGGCGGTCTTGCTGATCAGGTCGATGCTGCCGCCCGCGCCGCCCCGGCCCGCGTAGGCGCCGTCCGCGCCCTTGATGACTTCCACCTGTTCCAGGTTGAAGACTTCGCGGGACGTCGCGCCGATGTCGCGCATGCCGTCGATGAAGGTGCTGGATTGGGCGTCGTAGCCGCGGATGAAGGGGCGGTCGCCCAGCGGGTTGCCGCCTTCGCCCGCGCCGAAGGTGATGCCCGGCGAGTTGCGCAGCACGTCGGTCAGGGTGGTGGCGGCCTGGCTCTGGATCAGCTCCTTCGGGATGATCTGCAGGGATTTGGCGGTGTCGAGCACCGGCGCGGTGAATTTGTCGGAAGCGGATTCCTTCACCAGGAAGGGCGCGGGGTTCTCGCCCTGGACCTTGATGGGGCTGAGCTGAGCCGGATCGGTGTTCTGGGCCTGGGCAGCCTGCGGCAGCAGGAACAGACCGGGGGTGGCCAGCGCCGTGGCCAGGCCGCCGGCCAGCTTGCCCGTCCGGGACTCTAGGGTATCTTCCACGCACATTCTCCCTTAAATGATAAATATCATGAAAATCATTCTCAATTAGAAAATGGATTCTAAACAAGAATCGTTCACAATTCAAATTGTGCAGGAATTATGAAAGAATGATGCGGATCGGGGCGGGCCGTCCGATCCCGGCGGCGAGCCGATGCCACCGCGCCGTCCGGTTGTCCGCTCATCCATTCATCCGCTCATTCGATAGGGTCCCGTCCGTCCGCCATGTCTTGCGACACCTCCACCGCCTCTTCCGAATCGCTGCCAGGCTCCCCGGCCTCCTGGCCCGACGTTCCTCCTCCCGTGGCGCTGCGCGAGGAGCGCATCATCCGGCAACTCGGGCGTCGGCGCGACGACCCCTATGCCTGGATGAAATTCGTTCCCTCGTCGGGCGCCCGCGCGCTGGAAGGGCTGCCGTCGCGGTTGCGGGAACACCTGGACGCGGAGATGCGGTACGCGGATGCCGTCCTGCGGCCTCTGGCGGACGATGCCGCGCGGTTCCATGCCCGGATGGCGGCCCGCGCGCCCGAGCTGCGCGAGCCGGCGCCGGCGGCGTGCGCGGGATGGCGCTATGAGTCCGGGGTGCCGGCGGGCGGTTCGCGGCGCGTCTTTTCCCGCGTCCGGGCCGACGGGCGCAAGCAGGCGCTCCTGGACGAGGCCGAACGCGCCCGGGCGCACGCCTACTATCGCGCCACGGATCATCAGCCCAGCCCCGACGGCCGCTACTTCGCCTGGGCGGAAGACGTAATCGGAGACGACCGCCACCGCATCTGCCTGCTGGACATGGACAGCGGCGTCGTCCGCATTCTCGTGCCAGCCGACGCCTTCGGCTATGGCGGCCTCGTGTTCTCGCCCTCGTCCCGGTATCTGTTCTGGATCCGGCGAGACGCGCACAGCCGGCCGACGCGCCTGTACCGCAGCGCGGTCGAAGGCGGCGAGGCGGTGCTGATCCATGAAGAGCGGGATCCTTCGATCTTCATGCAGGTGGCGCGTACGGCGGCCGGCGGCTTCGTCGCGCTGACGCTGGCCGGCCCGGACATCGGCGAGGTGCGGCTGATCGCCGCCGGGGCCGAGACCGATCCGCCCCGGCTGGTGCGGCCGCGCCGGCGCGGCGTGCGCTACGAAGTGGACGAATGGAACGGAGACCTGCTGATGCTGACCGATGCCGACGGCGCCGTCGACCGCAAGCTGCTGCGCCTGGATCCCGGAACCTTCGCGGTCCGGGGCGATCTGGCGCCGCATCGCGCCGGGGTTCCCATCATCGCCGTGCGGCCTTTCGCCGGTGCGCTCGTGCGGGTGGAACGCCAGCAAGGCCTGCGCCGCCTGGTGCTGACGTATCCGGACGGGCGGGAGATGACGGTCGGTTTCGACGATCCCGCCTATGCCATCGATCTGACGCCATCCCAGCCATATGGGGCCCGTCAGGTGCGTCTCGTGCACCAGACGCCGGCCCGTCCGCCGCGCTGGGTGGACGTCGAGTTTTCAAGCGGACGGCGCAGCGTGGCCGGGCGGCTCGAGCCGCCCGGCTTCGACCCAGCCGCCTACCGTGTCGAGCGCCTGGAGGCGCGGGCGTCCGACGGGGAAGCCATTCCCCTCACCGTGCTGTCGCGCCGGGACGCGCGCGCGGGCGAGCCGGGACCTTTGCTGCTGACCGGCTATGGGGCCTATGGCATTGCCAGCGAGCCGATCTTTTCCCTGCCGGCGACCGTGCTGGTCGACGCGGGGTTCCGCTACGCCATCGCGCACGTGCGCGGCGGGTCGGAAAAGGGCGGGCGCTGGTACCGGGACGGCTGCCGCGACAGGAAGCGCAATTCGATGACCGATTTCATCGCGTGCGCCCGCCACCTGCTGGACATCGGCCATGCCGCGCCGGGCCGGATCGTGGCCCAGGGGGTATCGGCCGGCGGGCTGCTGGTGTGCGGCGCCATGAACATCGAACCGTCGCTCTGGGCGGGCGTGATCGCGCAGGTGCCGTTCGTCGACATGCTCAACACCATGAGCGATGCGGATCACCCCCTGGTGCCGCTGTTGCGTCCCGATTGGGGCGATCCGCTCTCCGATCCCCAGGCCTACGACTATATCGCCGGAATCTCGCCGTACGAGAACGTCGCCCGGGCGGACTATCCGCCCGTCCTGTGCACGGCCGGCCTGAAGGACGATCGCGTGCCGTACTGGGAGCCGGCCAAGCTGCTGGCGAACATCCGGCATCGGGGCATCGGCGGCAAGCCGGCGGTGCTCGTGCTGGACCCGGACAGCGGCCATCAGCAAAGCGACGACCGCGACAGCGCGTTTGCGCAGGCCGCGCTGTTCTGGGCCTTCGCCTGCCGCTGCGTGGGGCTGCCGGTTCCCCCGGACGGCGTCGGAGGTTCCTAGGCGGGGCGCGCCGCCAGCCCCTGTTCCTTGAGCGTCCGCAGAAAGGACCGCAGGGCGCAGGCGGCCGAGATCGCCAACGCAGGAACGGCGACGGCGGCGACGGCGTTCAGCATGTGCCGCTGGAACAGCCAGTCCGAGAGCGTGCCCGCCAGCAGGGGGCCGGAAGCGCCGAACAGCGAGACGACGAAACTCCAGATGGCGAAGCAGCGCGCCCTCAGGGACGCCGGCGCCAGGTCCTGCAGCATGGTGGGCACCAGGGCGTTGGCGGTGCAGGTCATGAACAGGAACAGGCCGACGGCGACGAAGGCGTGATCGAGCGCCTGCGCGGCGGTCAGCAGCAGGAGCACGGGGATCGCCATGACCGCCGACAGGCCCATGATCAGGGGGCGCACCGCCTGGCCGACCCGGCGGACCATGGCGCGATCCAGGAGTCCGGCGACGGGCAGGCAGCCGACGCTCGTGATCAGGATGATCAGGCCCATGGCATGGCCGATCTCGCCCGGCGCGGCGTTGAACCTGCGTTCCAGCGCCAGGGCGACCAGCTGGTTCAGGGCCTGCACGGCGACGATCAGGCAGCCGGCCACGCCGGCGAACAGGCCGATGGCCCGCCAGCGGCGCAGCAGGAAGGCCCGCAGCGACGCGGACGACGCGGCGTCGGCGGCTTCGATGCGCCGGGCGGGGTCCGCCGTCAGGGCGCCGAGCAGCAGCAGGGGCAGGCCGGCCATGCCGAGCAGCAGGAAGGCCTTGCGCCAGGGCTCCGCGCCCCAGGGAAACAGGTCCTGCGCGGCGGACAGTATGGCGCCGCTGAAATAGAAGCCGCCGCTGGCCCCGGCCGCCATCAGGGCCGCGAAACCCAGGTTGGCGGCGACCCGGTGCCGTTCCGGCGCCAAATCGGGAATCATCGAGTAGACCAGCGGCACCATGGCGAATTCTGTGATGCCCGCCGCCGAACGGCCGATGAAAAAGAGCGGGAATTCATGCGCGAGCCCGCTGAGCGCCATCAGGACGGACGAGACCGCGATCAGCCACAGCAGCACCCGCTTGCGCGAGTAGCGGTCCGCGAAACGCGACAGCGGGATGGCCAGCGCGCTGGCGATCAGAATGCCCGCCAGGCCCTGCAGCGCGCCCAGGGTGGCGTCGCTGACGCCGAAGCTTGTCTGGATGGCGGCCAGGGAGACGGCCTGAAGCCCCATGTCGGCCATCTGCAGGCCGGCCGCGATGCCCAGGAAGGCGACCGTGAACATGCCCCGCGGCGTCCAGCCGGCGGATTGCGCGGGGCATGGGAGCGCCGAGTCCGGGGTCAGCGCCATTGATACTGAAGCTGCATGTCGATGGTCCGTTCGCCGCCGTAGTAGCAGTAGAAGTCGCAGCCGCTGACGTAGGTCTTGTCCGCCAGGTTGCGCGCGTTCAGCTGCAGGGACCAGCTGCGGTCGATCTGGTAGCGCGCCATCAGGTCGAACAGGGTATAGCCGGGAACGGTCACGCCGCGATAGTAGCGCTGGTCTTCGGTCGGGCCGTTGTAGCGCGCGCCGGCTCCGACCGTCAGCGCGCCGCCCTGGGGCAGGTCGAAGCGATGATCGACCCAGAGGCTCACCTGGTGGCGGGGAATCAGCGGAGTCCGGATGGTCAGCCCGCCGTCGATGTCCTGGCGGGAGTGGTTGTAGGTGTAGGCGACCTTCATGCCGGTGCGCGGCGTGATCCGGAAATCGCCCTCCAGCTCCATGCCCCTGTTGGTGCGCTTGCCGCTTTGCGACTGGATGTTGGACGCATCCGCGATCAGGGCGTTCCGTTCCTCGATGTCGAAGTAGGCGAGCGTCAGGGTGCCTTGCAGCCAGTCCGGGTCGAACTTGATCCCGGCTTCCTTCTGCTTGCCCACGTAGGGCCGGTAGGTGTTGCCGCGGCTGTCGACGCCGGCCTGCGGCCTGAACGACTCGGAATAGCTCACGTAGGGCGAGACGCCGTAGTCGCTGATGTACATGGCGCCGACGTTCACGCTGTTGTGGCTGATGTCGTAGTCGGATCGGGTTCCGGCGATCCGGCCGTCGCTCCTGGCGCGGTCGTGGCGGATGCCGGCGTTGAAGTTCCAGTGCGATCCGACGCGCGCCTGAGCGGCGGCGTACAGGCCCAGCTGCCGGGTGTCGAGATCGTAGGGATCGGCCGTCGCCGTGAAGGGCCGGCCGTAGACCGGGTCGAACATGTCCAGGTTCGGCGCCATGCCGAAGCCGTTGTTGCGGCCGGATGTGTCGGACTTCAGGTAGTCGACGCCGACGACAGGCAGGATCTCCACCGAGTCGCCCAGGCGCACGCGGCCCTTGAGGCGGTGGTCGATGTAGTGGTTGCGGGTGCTGCCGTCGGTGAGCGAATAGCCGCGCAGCAATTCCCGATTGTTGTCCGAGCCGTAGGCGAACACGTTGCGCTGGTCGATGTCCAGGTAGGAATACCGGTA
This sequence comes from uncultured Castellaniella sp., assembly GCF_937988725.1. Classification (GTDB taxonomy): domain Bacteria; phylum Pseudomonadota; class Gammaproteobacteria; order Burkholderiales; family Burkholderiaceae_B; genus Castellaniella. The sequence goes on from NZ_CALKHS010000004.1 coordinate 262,521, forward strand.
GTTCTGGGTGAAGGTCCAGTCCGGATTCAGCTTGTGGGTGAGCAGCCAGCCGGCGCTGACCTGAGTGCGCTTGAGGTGGTCGAAATCGGGTTCGCCCGCGTTCAGGCGCCGGTCGATCTTGCCGTAGGGGGTGTCGATGATGGTGCCGTAGCCGGGCAGAAAGCCGTTGGTCGGGCGGCCGTCCTCGCGCTGGATGCTGGTCAGCAGCGTCAGGGAGGTGCGCTCATTGAAGTCGACCGTCAGGCTGGGCGCCAGGTAGTAGTTCTTCATGTCCGTTTCCCGCTGCATGCTGTCGGCGCGGCGGGTCTGGGCGACGATGCGGTAATAGACGTTGCCCGCGTCGTTGGCGATCCCGTTGTAGTCGATGCCCAGGCCCAGGCGCTTGCGATGACCCGCCTCCAGGTTCATCAGCAGGGATTCTTCCTTGCGGGGGCGCTTGGTCACCAGGTTGACTACGCCGCCCGTGTTGGACGCCCCGAATTCCAGGGAGTTCGGTCCCTTCAGCACTTCGACCGATTCGACGCCGAAGATCTCGGGCTTCCAGACGAAGAATCCGTTCGGAGTCGTCGGCGTGCCGTCCAGCGAGGTGGAAGCGTCGAAGCCGCGGATCTTGAACCATTCGACCTTGTTGTCCGCGCCGAAGGGTTCGCTGAGAACGCCCGCCTGATATTGCAGGGCTTCGTCGAGCTTGCGGGCGCCTTGATTCTCGATGTCCCGGGCGCTGATCACGGCGCTGGAGTTGGGGGCGTAGAAGTCCAGGCTCTGCAGGTCGCCGACGGAGCCGGTCACCGTCACGGCGTCGAGTTCTCCCACGGTCGGGGGCCCCGCGTTCTCGCCGGCCGGGGCGGCCACGCCGGATCGAGGGGAGGCGTTTTCGCCCGCCGTGTCGGCTGTCTGCGCGTGAAGGGGCGTGGAGGCCAGCGCCAGCAGCCCGGTCATGGCGAGGATGGCGCGGGCGATAGGGGTATGAGTCGGTTTCCGCATGTCTTTTTATCGGCGGTGAGAGAGGAGTGAAAACGGCGGGAAGTTCCCGGGAAGCATGCTGTGGATGCGCAGGCTTCTTTCCTGTCGGCTACGTTCCCGGGATTGTCTCGATATGCAAATGATTATCAGTTGTCTTAATAATTCTAAACAAGAATCGTTAACAATTCAAACCGAGAGACGATTTTGCGGGGAGTCCGGCGCTTTTGCCTGCGGAGGTTTACGCCGCGGCGCCGCCCAGGCGCTGCAGCAGGCCGCGCAGCTTCTGCACCCGGCCGGGCACGTCCACCGCGCCGCCGAAGGCGATCTTCAGCCGGTCGGGGCCGTTCAGGCGCACCTGGCGGTCCTGCTGCACCAGTTCGATGATGCGCAGGGGGTCGACCTTGGGCTGGGGGGCGAACTGGATGGCGGCCTGGGATTCCCCGGCGTCGATCTTGACGACGTCCAGGGATTGCGCCAGCAGGCGCAGGCGGTGCAGGGACAGCAGCGTCTGGCCGGCTTCGGGCAGTTTGCCGTAGCGGTCGATCAGTTCTTCCTGGATCAGCGTCAGGGTGTCGGCGTCGGCGGCGTGCGCCAGGCGCTTGTACAGCCCCAGGCGGGCCTGCACGTCGGCGCAGTAGTCCGAAGGCAGCAGGGCGGGGGCGTGCAGATTGATCTCGCATTGCGAGCCGAAGGGCGCGTCCAGGTCGGGTTCCTCGCCGGATTTCAGCGCCCGCACGGCGGCGGCCAGCATGTCGTTGTACAGGGTGTAGCCGATTTCCTGGATGTTGCCGGACTGCGATTCGCCCAGCACTTCGCCGCTGCCGCGGATCTCCAGGTCGTGCATGGCCAGGAAAAAGCCCGCGCCCAGTTCCTCCATGGACTGAATGGCTTCCAGGCGCTTCTTGGCGTTGGCGGTGATGGCGTCCTCGCCCGGGGTCAGCAGGTAGGCGTAGGCCTGGTGGTGGGACCGGCCCACCCGGCCGCGCAGCTGGTGCAGCTGGGCCAGGCCGAGCTTGTCGGCGCGGTGGATGATGATGGTGTTGGCCGAGGGGATGTCGATGCCGGTCTCGATGATGGTGGTGCACAGCAGCACGTTGCTGCGCTGCTGGTAGAAGCCTTTCATCACGTCTTCCAGCTCGCGTTCGCCCATCTGGCCGTGGGCCACGGCGATGCGGGCTTCCGGCACCAGTTCCTCCAGCCGGGCGCGGCGGTTGTGGATGGTCTCGACTTCGTTGTGCAGGAAATACACCTGGCCGCCGCGCTTGAGTTCGCGCAGGATGGCTTCGCGGATGGTGCTGCCGTCCTCGCGGCGCACGAAGGTCTTGATCGCCAGGCGCTTCTGCGGCGCGGTGGCGATGACGGAAAAATCGCGGATGCCTTCCAGCGACATGCCCAGGGTGCGCGGGATCGGGGTGGCTGTCAGCGTCAGCACGTCCACTTCGGCCCGCAGCGCCTTCAAGGCTTCCTTCTGGCGCACGCCGAAGCGGTGTTCCTCGTCGATGATGACCAGGCCCAGTTGCTTGTAGCGGATGTCCTTGGACAGGATCTTGTGGGTGCCGATGACGATGTCCACCGAGCCGTCGGCCAGCCCTTCGATGGCCTTGGCGGTTTCCTTGCCGGTGCGAAAGCGCGAGAGTTCGGCGATGCGCACCGGCCAGTCGGCGAAGCGCGTGGCGAAATTCTGCGCATGCTGTTCGGCCAGCAGCGTGGTGGGGCACAGCAGGGCGACCTGGCGTCCGTTCAGCACGGCCAGGAAGGCCGCCCGCAGCGCGACTTCGGTCTTGCCGAAGCCCACGTCGCCGCAGACCAGCCGGTCCATGGGACGCCCGGACGTCATGTCCTGGATCACCGCCGTGATGGCGGCCGCCTGGTCGGGGGTTTCCTCGAAGCCGAAACCTTCGGCGAAGGCCTGGTAGTCGCGGGCGGGGAACTGGAAGCGCAGGCCCTCGCGGGCCGCGCGCTTGGCGTACAGGGCCAGCAGTTCGGCGGCCGTGTCGCGGGCCTGGCGGGCGGCCTTGCGGCGGGCCTTCTCCCATTGCCCGGAGCCCAGCGGATGCAGCGGGGCCTGGTCCGGATCGGCGCCGCTGTAGCGGGCGATCAGATGCAGCTGCGACACCGGCACGTACAGGGTGGCGTCGCGGGCGTATTCCAGGTGCAGCAGTTCGATGGGGCCGTCGCCCAGGTCCATGCTGACCAGCCCCCGGTAGCGGCCGATGCCGTGCTGCACGTGCACCACCGGGTCGCCCACGTGCAGCTCGGCCAGATCGCGCACCATGGCGTCGATGTCGCTGTGCTGCTCGAAGCGCCGCCGGCGGCTGCGGGCGGGACGGGCGGCCTGGGCGGGGTACAGGTCGTTTTCGGTCAGGATGGCCAGGCCGGCCGGGGGCATCAGGAAGCCGCCGGTCAGGGGCGCGACGATCAGGGCGAAGCGGGCGTCGCTGTCCAGGTAGTCCTGCCAGGTGTCGAAGGCCGCGTCGGGCTTGATGCGGTAGTCGCCCAGCAGTTCGGTGATGGTTTCGCGCCGGCCGGCGGAATCCACGCAGATGGCGGTGCGCAGCGGGCTGGCGTCCAGGTGGTGGCGTAGTCCGGCCAGCGGGTCGTCGGCCCGGCGGTTGACGGCGACGTCCGGGCAGGCGGCGAAATCCGGATGGACCTGGTCGTGGACCAGCGCCAGGCGGGCCAGCTCGCGCAGCCGGGCGTGGAAGCCCTCGTCGTCCAGGAACAGCATGTCCAGGGGCAGCACGGGACGCTCGGGATCGGACTTCAGGAACTGCCAGCGGTTATGCGCGTCCTGGGTGAAGCGGCCGATGGCGGCGGAGGCGTCGCCCAGCGTCACGGCCAGGGTGTCGGCGGGCAGGTAGTCGAACAGGGTCGCGGTGTGCTCGAAGAACAGCGGCAGGTAGTATTCGATCCCGGCGAAGGCCATGCCGTTGCCGATGTCCTTGTAGGGCAGGGCCCGGGACGGGTCGCCTTCGAAGAGTTCCCGGAAGCGGGCCCGGAAGCGGTTGCGGGCGGCCTCGTCCATGGGGAACTCGCGGCCGGGCAGCAGTTCGATCTCGCGCACCGGATACAGGCTGCGCTGGGTGTCGATGTCGAAGCTGCGGATGGATTCGATTTCCCGGTCGAACAGGTCGATGCGGTAGGGCAGGGCCGAGCCCATGGGAAACAGATCGATCAGGCCGCCCCGGATGCAGAATTCGCCGGGCGCGCCGACCTGGGTGACGTGGCTGTAGTTGGCCAGAGTCAGCTGCGCCCGCAGCCGCTCTTCGTCCAGGGTGTCGCCCTGGTGGAACTGGAAGGTGTAGGCGGCCAGGAACTCGGGGGGCGCCAGGCGCGTCAGGGCCGTCGTGACCGGCACGACCAGCACGTCCACGGTGTTCTGCCCCAGCGCATGCAGGGTGCGCAGCCGTTCCGAAATCAGATCCTGGTGCGGGGAAAAGCTGTCGTAGGGCAGGGTTTCCCAATCCGGCAGGAAGCGGACCCGCAGGTCGGGGTCGAACAGGGTGATTTCCTCGGCCAGGCGCTGGGCCGCCAGGGGGTCGGCGCAGAAGGCCGCCAGCGGGCGGCCGGCCTGCCGGGCCAGGGCGGCCAGCCACAGCGCATCGCCGGAGCCCGGTGGGCGCGGCTGCGCATAGCGCTGGCCGGGCCTGAGGGCGGCCAGGGTCGCCGGCAGGGTGGGCAGGGCGGGGGAAGCGGGGCGGGCGGATGAATCGGGCATCAGGGCTTTCGTTTGTTCTTCAGGCTGTGTTTGGTTCTGGCCAGCGCCTGGCTGGCCTGGCTGCCCTGGCGCAGGGCGACTCCCAGCGCCAGCACGTCGATGATGGCCAGGTGCGCCAGGCGCGAGATCATCGGGCTGTAGAGATCGGTGTCTTCCTGGGTATCGGCCCGCAGCAGGATGGCGGCCAGTCCGGCCAGGGGTGAACCCGAGGCGGTGATGGCGATGACGGGACAGCCGTTGTCGCGGGCCAGGGCGACCGCATCCAGCAGTTCGCGCGAGCGCCCGGAATGCGAGATCGCCACCAGCGCGTCCCGGGGACCCAGCAGCGAGGCCGCCATGCTTTGCGTGTGGCTGTCGGCGTAGGCGGCCACCGCCAGGTCGAAGCGGAAGAATTTGTATTGGGCGTCGGCGGCGACGATGCCCGAATTGCCGATGCCGTAGAACTCGATGCGCCGGGCCGCCGCCAGCCGGTCGATGGCGGCTTCGACCTGGGCGGGGTCCAGGCCGTTGCGCACGCGCAGCAGGGCGGAGACCGCGTTGTCGAAGACCTTGCCCGTCAGCGCGGGCACGCCGTCGCCGGGCATGAGCGCCGAGTGGACGTAGGGCACGCCGCTGATCTGGCTGGCCGCCAGCTGGACCTTGAAATCCGGCCAGCCGGCATAGCCCAGGGCGCGGCACAGCCGGATCACGGTGGGCTCGCTGACTTCCGCCGCTTGGGCGACGTCGCCGATCGCCATGCGGGAGGTTTCGCCGGGCCGGGCAATGACCAGACGGGCGACGCGGGCGGCGGCGCGGCTCAGGTGCGGCAGGCGGCTGCGCAGCTCGGGCAGGATGGGGGTGTTCATGAAGGGCTTAGTATAAAGGCCGCGCGGGGCGCGTGGCGGCCGCCCCGGGGGGCTGATATGATCCCGCAAGCCATCGCGTCCTGCCCGAGCCGGGGTGTCCGGCGCCGCCGGGCGGGATGCCGCCTGACGCTGTCCGCCTTACCGGGAATCCTCTTTTCAATGGCCGATATCATCCGCAAGAATGCCGCGCCCCGGGTCACGATCGCCGACGTCGCCCGCCATGCCGGGGTCTCGAAGGCGACCGTGTCCCGGTTCCTGAACCACCGCGACACGCTGCTGTCGCCCGAGATCTCGGAGCGGGTCGCCGCCGCGGTCGAGGCCCTGTCGTATACCCCCAGCCCCATGGCGCAGGCCCTGAAGCGGGGGCGGTCCCGGCTGGTGGGGCTGGTCGTCGCCGACATCACCAATCCGTACTCCGTCGCCGTCCTGAGCGGCGCGGAGCAGGCCTGCCGCCGGGCGGGGTTCCTGATGATGCTGTTCAACCTGGGCAATGACCGCGAACGCGAGAGCGTCGGCCTGCGGATTCTGTCCAGCTATCAGGTGGAAGGCTTCATCCTGAACACGATGGGCCTGGAACGCGAGGCGGTGGTGACGCAGGCCTTGCAGGGGCGTCCGGTGGTGCTGGTGGATCGCCTGCGGCAGGGGATGGACGTCGATTTCGTGTCCCTGGACAATCAGCAGGCCATCGGCATGTGCGTCCGGCATCTGACGGAATCCGGCTATGGCGAATTCCTGCTGGTGACCGAGCCGCTGGACGGGATCAGCTCTCGGCAGGAGCGGGTGGCCGCCTTCGAAGCGCTGCAGGGCGTCCGGGGGAAGTGGATGGAAACCCGTCCGGACGATCATGCCGGACTGGTCGACGCCTTGCGTGCGCTGCGCCGCCAGGCCCGGCGCCCGCCGGCGCTGATCGCCGGCAATGCGGTGGTCACCATGCGGATCGTCGCGGCGGCGGCGGAACTGGGCTGGCAGCTGGGGCGGGACATCGGCCTGGTCGGGATCGACGACACGCTCTGGGCCCCTTATGTCGGCCCGGGCATCAGCGCCGTCGCGCAGCCGACGGATGCCCTGGGCGCCCTGGCGGCGCAGTGCCTGATCGAGCGCATGGAGGGGCTGGACACGGCCGCCCGCGCCATCCGCCTGCCGGGCACCCTGGTGGCGCGAGGGTCCACCCGGCTGGCCTGACGCCCGTTCCGCGCCGAAACGGATCAGGGTAATTACTGATTTTCCTCGACATCGGGCTTGCCTAATATTATGAAACCGGTTTCAATGACGCCCGGACATTCATTATTCTCCGGCAGCCTATGAATTACACCTTTCAGTTCGGCCCCGTGTTCGAGGCCTGGCCCTTGCTGCTTCGCGGCACCTGGATGACGATCCAGCTGTCCGCGCTGGCCATGCTGTTCGGGGGCGTGGTGGCGGTCCTGTGCGCCTGGGGCAAGACCTCCGGCCCGTCGCCGGTCCGGGCGCTGATCCAGGTCTACATCGAACTGATCCGCAACACGCCGTTCCTGGTGCAGCTGTTCTTCTTCTTTTTCGCGCTGCCGGCCATCGGCGTGCGCTGGTCGCCCTACATGGCGGCGCTGGTGGCCATGACGGTCAACCTGGGCGCCTATGCCACGGAAATCGTCCGCGCCGGCATCGAGGCCATCCCCCGGGGCCAGATCGAAGCCGGCCTCGCCCTGAATCTGTCGCGCGTCGAGATCTTCCGCTTCGTCATCCTCAAGCCCGCCCTGCGCGCCATCTATCCGGCGCTGACCAGCCAGTTCATCCTGCTGATGCTGGCCTCCAGCGTGGTGTCGGTGATCTCGGCCGACGACCTGACCTCGGTGGCGGCGACGCTGCAGTCCGAAACCTTCCGCAGTTTCGAGATCTACATCGTCATCACGGTGATCTATCTGCTGCTGACCCTGTTCTTCTCCTTCGTGTTCCACAGGATCCACCAGCGCTACCTTCACTATCCGGACGGCCGCTGATGAGAACATTCGGACTTTCTGATTTCTGGTACATCCTGTACGCCGCCCAATGGACGGTGCTGCTGTCGATCACGGCGTTCGCCGGCGGCGGGCTGGTCGGGCTGGCGGTCGCGCTGGCGCGCACCGGGACCAGCCGCGCGGGCCGTGCGCTGGCCATGGGCTTCATCCAGATATTCCGCGGTACGCCCCTGCTGCTGCAGCTGTTCCTGGTGTTCTTCGGCGCCCCTGTGATCGGCTTCGAGGTGGATCCCTGGACGGCCGCCGCCGTGGCGCTGGCGCTGAATGCGGGGGCGTTCCTGGGCGAGATCTGGCGCGGCTGCATACAGGCCGTGCCCCGGGGGCAATGGGAAGCCGCCGCCGCGCTGGGTATGAAATACCGCTACCTGCTGCGCGACGTGATCCTGCCGCAGGCCCTGAAGATCGCCATCCCGCCCACCGTGGGCTATCTGGTGCAGGTCATCAAGGGCACCTCGCTGGCGGCCATCATCGGCTTCACCGAGCTGACCCGGGCGGGGCAGATCGTCAACAACGCCACCTTCGAGCCCATGATGGTGTTCTCGATCGTGGCGATCCTGTATTTCCTGCTGTGCTGGCCCCTGTCGCTGCTGGCGGGGCGGATGGAACGCCGCCTGGCGATTTCCCTGGCGCGGGGATAACGATTTCGGGGCGCATCGCGCCCCACTCTGGCTTCGGCCAGCAATTTCATGGAGACATCCTATGTTCAAGCGTCATACCTTGCGCGGCATCCTGGGGGCCACCCTGCTGGCCGCCTGCACGAGCCTGGCGGTCGGCCTGGCGCCGACGGCATCCGCCGAAACCATCGATCAGGTCAAGCAGAAGGGCGAACTGACGGTCGGCATGCTGGTCGACTTCCCGCCCTACGGCATCATGAACAGCGAAAACAAGCCGGACGGCTATGACGCCGACGTCGCCAAGACCCTGGCCAAGGACCTGGGCGTCAAGGTCAAGATCGTGCCCGTCACCGGGCCCAACCGCATTCCCTACCTGCTGACCAACAAGGTCGACATGCTGGTGGCTTCGCTGGCCATCACGCCGGAACGCGCCAAGCAGGTGCAGTTCTCGCAGCCGTATTCCGCCGCCCAGATCGTGGTGTTCGGCGGCAAGGACCTGAAGATCTCCGGTCCCGAAGGCCTGTCGGGCAAGCGGATCGGCGTGGCGCGCGCCAGCACCCAGGACATTGCCGTGACCAAGATCGCCCCGAAGGACGCGGAGATCCGCCGTTTCGATGACGACGCATCCGCCATGCAGGCCCTGCTGTCCGGGCAGGTGGACGCCATCGGGTGCTCCACCACGGTCGCCGCCGGGATCGCCAAGCGCGCGCCGGACCGCTTCGACAACAAGTTCGTGCTGCTGCAGCAGGAAATGGCCGTGGCGATCCGCCCGGGCGAGCCCGAAACCCTGAAGGCCGTCAACGAAGTGATCAAGCGCAACATCGAGAACGGCCAGTTCAGCAAGTTCTACCAGAAATGGCTGGGCTCCCCGCTGCCGGAACTGAAGAAATCCTGATATTGAAGACCGCACGCCCGACATGACTACGACCCAGCCCCATGAAACCGCCGGTCCGATCATCCGGATCGAGAAGATCAACAAATGGTATGGCCAGTTCCATGCGCTGACGGATATCGACCTGGCCGTGGCGGCGGGCGAGCGCATCGTGATCTGCGGGCCTTCGGGTTCGGGGAAATCGACGCTCATCCGCTGCATCAACGGCCTGGAAACCATCCGGGACGGGCGGATCGTGGTCAATGGCACCACCCTGGGCCCCGACGGGCGCGGGGTGGAGACCATCCGGCAGGAAGTCGGCATGGTGTTCCAGCAGTTCAATCTGTTTCCGCACATGACGGTATTGCGCAACTGCATGCTGGCGCCGATGCGGTCGCGCGGGCTCACGGCGGATCAGGCCGAGGCCCAGGCGATGGAATATCTGTCGCGCGTGCGCATTGCCGAGCAGGCGCACAAATACCCCAGCCAGCTGTCCGGCGGACAGCAGCAGCGGGTGGCGATCGCCCGGGCGCTGTGCATGACGCCGAAAGTGATGCTGTTCGACGAGCCGACGTCGGCTCTGGATCCGGAAATGGTCAAGGAAGTGCTGGATACCATGATCAGTCTGGCGGGCGATGGCATGACCATGCTGTGCGTCACCCATGAAATGGGGTTCGCGCGCCGCGTGGCCGACCGCGTGATCTTCATGGCCGATGGCGCGATCGTCGAGCAGGCGCCGCCGGATGAATTTTTCAATCGTCCCCGACACGAGAAGACCCGCGGCTTTCTGGGCCAGATTCTGAATCACTGAAGGAAGCGGGCATGGCAGGCACGATTTCCCCGGGAAGCGCGCTCGTTTCCCTGACGGCCTACGGCGCCGACGAGGTGCGCCGCCATGGCCAGGCCTGGTACGCGCGCCTGGCGCGCGCGGCGGGCGCCGACGGCGTCGAGATCCGCAGCGAACTGCTGCGCGGCGATGCCGCCGAACTCGACGATCTGGCGGCCCTGGTGGCGGATTCGGGGATGGCGTGCGTGTATTCCAGCGCGCAGGGCATGTGGGATGCCGAAGGCCGCTTCGACGCCGCCGCCGTCCGGGACGGCCTGGCGCGCGCCGGCCGGCTGGGCGCGGGCGTCCTGAAAATGTCCATCGGCGGCCGCCGGCCGGGCGATGCCGCCGGCCTGTGCGATTTGCGCGATCTGCTGACCGGCGGTTCCGTGACCTTGCTGGTGGAAAACGACCAGACGGAATCGGCGGGCAGCGTCCCGGCCCTGGAATCCTTTTTCCGCGCCGCCGATGCGGCGGGCGCGCCGCTGGGCATGACGTTCGACGTCGGCAATTGGCACTGGGTGGGAGAATGTCCGCTGCAGGCGGCGCACGCCTTCGCTTCCCGGGTGCGCTACGTCCATTGCAAGGGCGTGCTGCGGCGCCCGGACCGCTGGGTCGCCGTTCCCCTGCAGGCGTCCGCCGCGCCCTGGCGCGCCGTGCTGCGGGCGCTGCCCGCCGCCGCCTTCCGGGCGATCGAATATCCCCTGACGGGCGCCGATCTTGAACACGTGACGCGGCAGGCCCTGGACTCGCTGCGTCGACTGGAGCAACTCTCTGATGAATGAAGCCTTGGACGTCGTCACCCTGGGTGAGGCGATGATGATGCTGGTGGCTGGCCAGCCCGGGCCGCTGGAGCAGGTGGACGTGTTCCACAAGCGCACGGCGGGCGCGGAAACCAATGTGGCCATCGGCCTGGCCCGGCTGGGCCTGAAAGTGGGCTGGGGCAGCCGCCTCGGACAGGATTCGATGGGCCGGTATCTGCTGGCCAGCATCCGCAGCGAAGGCGTGGACTGTTCCCATGTGGCCCTGGTCGCCGGCGAGCGGACGGGCATGCTGTTCAAGGGCCTGGTCGAAGACGGCAGCGACCCGCTGGTGGAATATCACCGGGCGGGTTCCGCCGCCAGCCGCATGTCGCCGGCCGACGTGGATCGGAACTGGCTGCTGAGGGCGCGCCACCTGCATGCCACGGGCGTGTTCGCCGCCGTGTCCGCCGGCAGTTTCCAGGCCTCGCTGCAGACCATGCGGCTGATGCGCGAAGCCGGCCGGACCGTGTCCTTCGATACGAATCTGCGGCCCACGCTGTGGGCCTCGGAGGACGCCATGCGCTCCGGCATCCATCAGTTGGCCGCCCGGGCGGACTGGGTCCTGCCCGGCCTGGAGGAAGGCCGCCTGCTGACGGGGGAACGGCAGCCCGAGGCGATCGCGCGGTTCTACCGGGATCTGGGCGCGCGGCTGGTCGTGATCAAGCTGGGCCCCGAGGGCGCCTATTACGACGATGGAGCGCAGCAGGGCTACGTTCCGGCCTGCCCGGTGGATCGGGTGATCGATACCGTCGGCGCGGGCGACGGTTTCGCCGTCGGGGTGATCAGCGCCCTGCTGGAAGGCATGGATGTCCGCGGCGCGGTGGGCCGGGGCGCCTGGATCGGCGCGCGCGCCGTGCAGGTCCGGGGCGACACCGAAGGCCTGCCGACCCGCGCGATCCTGCGGCAGGCCGGGCTATGAGCCGCCGGTCCGTCCTCGTCTATCGCGACCTGCCTCGGCCCCAGCTGGACAGGATCCGGCAGGAACACGACGTCATCCAGGCCGATCCTCGGCGCGAGGATCAGCGGGCCGCGTTCTTCGAGGCCCTGCCGCGGGTCGAAGGCATGATCGGGTCCAGCGTCCGCCTGGATGCGGCCATGCTGGATCAGGCGCCCCGGTTGCGGGTGGTGTCCAGCATCTCCGTGGGCGTGGACGCCTATCCGCTGGCGGCGCTGCGGGATCGGGGCATCGTCCTGTGCCATACCCCCGGCGTGCTGACGGAATCGGTGGCCGACCTGCTGTTCGCCATGGTGCTGGCGACCAGCCGCCGCGTCTGCGAGATGGCGGCCATGGTCCGCGAGGGCCGCTGGCAGCGCAATGTCGGCGCCGATCAATATGGCTGGGATGTGCATGGCAAGACCCTGGGCATCCTCGGCTATGGCCGCATCGGCCGGGCGCTGGCCCGCCGGGCGGCGCTGGGGTTCGACATGCCGGTGCTCTACCACAGCCGCCATCCGGTCGACAGCGGCCTGCCTGACGGCAGGGCCAGGGCGGCCGGCCTGGACGAGGTGCTGGCCAGCGCCGATTTCATCGTGCTGGTCCTGCCCCTGACGGACCAGACGCGGGGCTTGATCGGGCCGCAGGCCTTCGCCCGCATGAAGCCCGGCGCCATTCTGATCAATGGCGCGCGCGGGCCGATCGTCCAGGAACGCGCCCTGCTGGATGCGCTGGACAGCGGCCGCCTGCGGGCGGCGGGGCTGGACGTGTTCGACGTGGAGCCCCTGCCGGCGGATTCGCCGCTGCGCGGCCATCCCGGCATCCTGGCCTTGCCCCATATCGGATCGGCCACCCACGAGACGCGCCTGGCCATGGCGGACATGGCCGTCAGCAATCTATTGCGGGTGCTGCGGGGCGAGGCCCCGCTGGCGGCCTTTCCGCTGCCGGCGGCGGGCTGAAGGAGCCGTTTACTTCGCCAGCGCGCAGGCCTGCAGGGCCAGTTGCGTGATCGCATTCCAGTCGCGCCCGGCCACGGCCTGGGACGGCGTCAGCCAGGAACCCCCGACGCAGCCCACATTGGGCAGGGCCAGGTAGCCGGCGGCGTTGCCGGCATGGATGCCGCCCGTGGGACAGAACATCAGGTCGGGCAGGGGGCCGTGCCAGGCCTTCAGCAGCGCCGCGCCGCCGACGGCCTCGGCGGGAAACAGCTTCTGGGCGGTGAATCCCCAGTCTGCGGCCTGCATGGCTTCCGATGCGGTGGCCACGCCGGGCAGGAAGGGGATGCCTGCGGACCGGGCCGCCCGCGCCAGGTTGGGCGTCAGGCCCGGGCTGACGCCGAAGCAGGCGCCGGCCCGCAGGGCGTCGTCCAGCTGCCTGGGAGTGCGGACCGTGCCCACGCCGACCAGCGCGTCCGGGACCTGATCGCGGATGGCGCGGATGGCGTCCAGCGCGGCGGCCGAGCGCAGCGTGACTTCCAGGGAGCGGATGCCGCCGGCCACCAGCGCTCGGGCCAGGTCCACGGCGGATGCCGTGTCCTGGATGACGATCACCGGCATGACCGGGCTGTGAGAGAGAAGTTCCAGGGCGTTCATGCGTGGCTGTCGGGACGAAGTCGATGAGCCGGCCATGGATGGCCGGAATGATGTAGTTATTCTACATAATCGAAGAATATTATGGAATGACCAATGATTTTTATCATTGGGCTACTTATTGATGCGTGGGGCGGGCTGCGGGCCTGGCGGCGGATACCCGGGAGCGGGCGCCGGATGCGGCGCGTGCCGGCGGACCGGTTCGCTCGGCTAAAATCCGCCTCTATGGAGAACCCTCTGATTGCCATCGTGCCAGCCGCCGGGATCGGTGCCCGGGCCGGCCGCGCCGATGGCGTGCCCAAGCAATATCGCGTCCTGCATGGCGAGCCCATGTTGCGCCGCGCCGTCCGCGCCCTGCTGGCCGATCCGCGCATCGCCCAGGTGCGGGTCGCCGTGGCGGCGGAGGATCCCTGGGCGGCGCAGGCCCTGGCGGGGCTGCCGCGCACGGTCTGGCGCCCGTGCGGCGGCCCTACGCGGGCCGCCACCGTCAGGGCCGCGCTGCGGGATGCCGGCCTGATGCCGGATGCCTGGGTGCTGGTGCATGACGCGGCGCGTCCCGGCCTGCCGGCGCAGGCCCTGGCGCGGCTGATCGATACCTGCCTGCTGCGGGACCGGGGCGGCCTGCTGGCCCTGCCGGTGGCCGACACGGTCAAGCAGGCCGTGCCGGCGTCCTCATCCGGACCGGAAGAAGGGGACGCGCCGGCGGATGCCGTCGCCCGGACGCTGCCGCGCGATCATCTGTGGCTGGCGCAGACGCCGCAGATGTTTCGCGCGGGGGAACTGGCGGCCGCCCTGGATGCCTGCGCGGCCGATCCGCGCGTGACGGACGAGGCCTCGGCGGTGGAGCTGTCCGGCGGGCGGGCGCCTTTGCTGGTGCCGGGCAGCCGCCGCAACGACAAGCTCACCTGGCCGGAGGATTTCGACTGGTTCGAGGCGTGGCTGCGCGGCCGGCCGGACGCGTCCTGACGGCGCGTCGCCGCGCCCCGGCTAAAATCGCCTCTCGACAGTCCACAGAGATGACCATGAAGCAACGCTTTCCGTTCCGTGTGGGGCAGGGCCATGATCTGCACGTGCTGGTTCCCGGCCGTCCCCTGATCATCGGCGGGGTGACGATTCCCTTCGACCGGGGCCTGGACGGCCATTCGGATGCCGACGTGCTGCTGCATGCCGTCACGGACGCCGTCCTGGGGGCGGCGGGCCTGGGGGACATCGGACGCCATTTTTCCGACCGGGATCCGCGCTGGTCGGGGGCCGACAGCCGCCTGTTCCTGCGCGAGGCCGCCCGCCTGGCCCGCGAGGCCGGGTGGGAGACGGTCAATGTGGATGCCACTGTGCATGCCCAGGCGCCGAAGATCGGCCCGCACGCGGCGGCGATGGCCGCCTGCATCGCCCAGGACCTGGGGATCGCGGCGGCGGACGTCAACATCAAGGCCAAGACCAACGAGGGTCTGGGGTATCTGGGGCGCGGCGAGGCCATCGCCGCCAGCGCCGCCGTGCTGCTGGCGGCCTGCCCGGCGGAAGACCGGCCGGACGCCTGAGCGGAATGTCCGGGCGTCGCGCCGGGGCCTGCTTACAGCGTGGCGCCGCCGATGGCGCGGTTGCAGGCGCACAGCCCGTCGGTCAGCAGACCGTCCAGGATGCGCAGGGTTTCTTCCGGATTGCGGCCGACCTTGAAGTTGTTCACCGAGACGTGCTGGATGAGGTTGTCCGGGTCGATGATGAAGGTGGCCCGCAGGGCGACGCCTTCGGATTTGTCGCGGATGCCCAGTTGGTCGATCAGGGCGCCGTTGGTGTCCCCGAACTGATAGTGGTTCAGTTTGCTGAGTTCCGGGTTCTCGCGCCGCCAGGCCAGTTTGACGTATTCGTTGTCGGTCGATCCGCCCATCAGCACGGCGTCGCGTTCTTCGAAGGCATCGGCCAGGGCGTTGAAGCCGATGATTTCGGTGGGGCAGACCTGGGTGAAGTCCTTGGGATAGAAATAGATCACCTTCCATTTGCCGGGGAAGGAAGATTCAGTGATGTCCTCGAAGGCTGAAACGCCGTTTTCCTCGTGCTGATTGAATCCGGGTTTGACGCCGGTGACGCGGAAGGCCTCGAGCTTGTCGCCTATGGTTTTCATCGGGGCTCCTGAGTGAAGGACGGCCAATCGGGCCGCCTTGTCATTCTACGCCATGGCCTTGTCGGCCTGCCGCGCCTTGGCCTTGGGCATTTCGATGCGCGCCAGCAGCCCCTGCGTCGGCTGGGAAATCAGTTCGAATTTCCCGCCCACCTGGCCCAGCAGCCGCTCGACGATGGACAGGCCCAGGCCGGCGCCGCTGACGCCGGTGCGCGCGGACTCGCCCCGCGCGAAGGGGCGCAGCAGGCGCTGGACGTCGGCGTGCGGAATGCCCACGCCGCGGTCCTGCACTTCGATGCGCAGCAGATTGCCGCTCTGGTAGGCTCGCAGCATGATGTGGGCGCGGTCGTCGCTGACGCTGCGGCCATAGCGCCGGGCGTTTTCGATCAGGTTGCTGACGATGCGCTTCAGGTCGTTGGCGCTGATCCGCGCCTGCAGTCCGGGCTCGATGCTGGCCTGCAGGTCGCCCCCCAGGGACTCGGTATGACTGCGTTCGCGTTCCAGCAGGTCTTTCAGCACCCGCGAGACGTCGATGCCGGTCTCGGGCACCTGGCCGGCGGGGCGGGCGTATTCCATGAGCTGCCCGATACTGTGATTGATCTGCGCCAGGTCGTCGTCGATCGCCTGGCGCGCCTCGTCGCTCATGTGGCTCATCTCGATTTCCAGGCGGATGCGGGCCAGCGGCGTGCGCAGGTCGTGCGAAATGCCCGCCAGCATGATCTCCCGGTCGGCCTCGTTCTGCCGCAAGTCCCGGGCCATGCGGTTGAAGGCGATGTTCATGTCGCGGATTTCGACGGGCCCCTTTTCGGGCAGGGGCGTGGGCGTCGCCCCCCGCGCCAGCTGCTGGGCGACCTTGGCCAGTTGCGCCAGCGGGTGATTGATGAAGCGCACGCTGACGGCGGCCCCCAGCAGCGCCAGCATCAGGGATGCGGCCACCCAGCCCAGCCATTCGCGGCCCGTGGTCAGCCGCAGCTGGTCCCGGTCGAACACCAGCCAGTAGAGCGTGCCGTCGATCTGGAAGCTGATCCAGATGCCGGGCACCTGGTTGACGGCCCACATCATGGCCGTCTGCCCGCCCAGGCGGTTGCGGATCTCCGCGGAGACGTTGTCCCAATAGGCGGTGTGCGGCAGCGGTTCCAGGACGTCCGTGGGTTCGCGGGGCTGCACCCGCAGGCTTTCCTGGGTGGCCAGGTCCAGCAGCAGGGCCGGCCGGACCTCGGTGGGCGCGTAGACCAGGGCGGAGCGCGTGATGCTGACCGTGGTGGCGATGCGCTGGGCCAGCTGCATGGCGCGGGGGCCTTCTTCGATGTTGAAGACGATCTGCAGCCACGCGCCCAGGCTGACCAGCATCAGGAAGGCGATCAGCAGAAAGGATCGGGTGAACAATCCCAGGCGCAACCGGGACAGGATGGCGCGCCGGAGCCGTTTGACGAGCGTCATGAGAGGAATGGCCCGCGAGGGGATGCCCCGCGGACCGTGCAACGATTATTGTCCGCCGTCGGGGACGAAGACATAGCCCAGCCCCCAGACCGTCTGGATGAACACCGGTTTGGAAGGATTGGGTTCGATGAGTTTGCGCAGGCGCGAGATCTGGACGTCCAGGCTGCGGTCGAAGGCCTCGTATTCGCGGCCCCGGGCCAGTTCCATCAGCTTGTCGCGCGAGAGCGGGACCTTGGGGTGACGGGCGAAGACCTTCAGCACCGAAAATTCGCCGGTCGTGATGGGCACGGATTCGCCGCTTTTCATCAGGGTGCGGGTGGATAGATTCAACACGTACGGTCCGAATTCGACGGACTCGTTTTCCTGGCTGGGCGCGCCCGGGTGTTCCTCGGTGCCCCGGCGGCGCAGGATCGCATTGACGCGGGCCAGCAGTTCGCGGGGATTGAAGGGCTTGGTCAGGTAGTCGTCGGCCCCCATTTCCAGACCCACGATGCGGTCGATTTCCTCGGCCTTCGCGGTCAGCATGATGATGGGCGTGTTGTCGTGATTGCCCCGCAGGCGGCGGCAGATCGACAGGCCGTCTTCGCCTGGCAGCATCAGATCGAGCACCAGCAGGTCGAAATGTTCCCGCTGCCAGAGCTTGGCCATTTCTTTTGCGTCTTCGGCCACGTAGACGTTGAACCCCTGCTCGGACAGATAACGCCGCAACAGGTCGCGCAAGCGAGGATCGTCGTCGACGATCAGGATCTTGCGGGTGAGGGTCTGGTTATGTGTATTCATGGGGAAAATGTAACAGGGTCGGGAAAACAGCACCAGCGCTTATCACAACAAATTACACAATAAGCGTTTGGTTGTGTCGTGGTCGGGGCCGGCGTCAGGGCGGAATGCTCGGCCGGATCCGGGATGGGTCGCTCCTCCATTAAAATAACAGCGCCATGGACGATTTTCACATTCTAGCGTTTGAGACATCAAGTTCTCTATGCAGCGTCGCCCTGCTGTCGCAGACGGCCGGGCGCGTGCGCCTGCGCGCCGCGCAGCACGAAGGCCGACAGGAACATGCCGAGCGCATTTTGCCGCTGGCATGGCAATTGCTGGCGGATGCCGGCCTGAAGCGCGCCGATCTGTCGGCGGTGGCCTTCGGCCAGGGGCCGGGCGGCTTCACCGGCCTGCGGGTGGCGTGCGGCGTCGCTCAGGGCCTGGCGGTCGCTCTGGACATTCCGGTGCTGCCGGTGGACTCCCTGTGCGCGCTCGCCTTGCAGCAGGCGGGGGCGGACGCCTCGGGCGTCCACCTCGTCCTGCAGGATGCCCGCATGAACGAAATCTATGCGGCCGCCTATGAATGCGTCGGCGACGAATGGACGACCCTGCAGGCCCCGGCCCTGATCGCCCGGGCCGACGTGACGGCCTGGGTGGCCGATGAATCGGCGGCCTGGGCCATGCGGGCGGGGGGCGGCTGGGCGGCCCATGGGGACGCCCTGGACGCCTTCCCCGGCCTGGCGGACGAATTGCGGGCCCTGGGGGCCGTCGTGGCGGCCGGAAGCGGCGAGCGGGTCTGCGCCCATGCCGCCACGGTGGCCCGCCTGGCCGCCCGCGCCTGGCAGCGGGGGCAGGCTCTGGATGCGGCCCTGGCGGCGCCGGCGTACGTGCGCGACAAGGTCGCCTACACCACGGTCGAGCGTTCGCGCGGCCTGGGCGGCAATCCCCAGGCCGACGCGGCGCGCTGGTCGATCCACGACATGGGCATGAGCGATCTGGACGAGGTCGCCGCGATCGAACGGCAGGTCCAGTCCTTTCCCTGGACGCGGCAGAATTTCGCCGACGGCCTGGCCGCCGGATATCGCGGCTGGGTCGTGCGCCGCCTGGGCGCCATGCTGGGGTTCGCGCTGGTCATGGATACGCCGGACATGGCCCATCTGCTGGTCATCGGGGTGCGCCCGGACAGCCAGCGGCGAGGCGTGGGGGCCGAATTGCTACGATATTGCACGGCGCATTGCCATCAGGCCGGCCTGCCGGCGCTGACGCTGGAAGTGCGCCCCAGCAACGCCCAGGCCATCGCTTTCTACCAACAGCACGGTTTTCAGCAGCTGGGGCTGCGGCGCGGCTATTATCCGGCGGCCCGCGGCGCCCGTGAGGACGCCTGGATCATGACCCTGACCTTCCAGGAAACTCCGGCATGAAGCCCCAGCTGCGTCCCGCGCAGGCCGCCTGGCTGGCGGAAATCGGTCTGGACCTGCATTGGCTGGATGTGCGGCCGATCGCGTCGGCCGCGGGGGATGCCGGGGGCGCGCCGCAGCCTGCGGCCGCGCAGGGGGGCGATCCGGCGGTCCGGGGCGGGGCGGCCGATCGGCCTTCCGCGCCGGCGGCTCCGGCCCTCGCCGACGCTTCCGTCCGGCCGGCGGCGCGTTCGCCCGCGCCTTCCTCCGACCAGGCGCCCGCGCCCGCCATTGCGCCGGGCCTGCCCTTGCGGGATGCCGATCTGGCGGCGTTGGCCGGCATGGCCGATGCCTGCCGGCAATGCGTCCGGCATCAGCAGCGGCTGCGGGCCGTGCCCGGGGCCGGGCAGGCCGACCATCCCTATTACCTGATCGTGGCGGAACAGCCCGGCATCGACGACGAGGTCGCGGGCCAGCCCTTCCAGGGCGATTCCGGCCGCCTGCTGTCCGCCATGCTGGCCGCCGTCCGCCTGCCGCAGGCGGATTCCCGCTACGGCACCTACGTGATGAAATGCCGGGCGCTGGGCGGGCGCGAACCCGACGCGGCCGAAATCGCCGCGTGCGCGCCGTATCTGCACCGTGAAATCGCCCTGCTGCAGCCGCGCTGGATCCTGGCCCTGGGGCGCGTGGCCGCCCAGGCGGTGCTGGGCGATGCGGCGGACCTGGACGCGCTACGCGGCGCGCCGCAGCGCTATCGGCAGGAAGACGGCCGCGAAATTCCGGTCTGGGTGACGCACCAGCCGGCGTCCCTTCTGGTGCGGTCGGCCCTGAAGGCCGAGGCCTGGCGCGATCTGGCGGGCCTGGCTCAGGCGGTGCGGGCGGCCGATCCGGCGGAATGAATCCGGACGCGGCGCGGTCCCTGCGGACTGCGTACCGGGTCAGTGCAGGGCCGTTCCATGGCCCGTCTGCCCGATCTGCTGTTCCAGTTCGGGGTGGGCGCGGTGATTCAGGCGGTTCCAATGGATGAAGACCAGCATCAGGCAGGCGACCAGCACGCCAAAGAGCGCGATGATGGCATTGATGGGCAGGCCCAGCCACAGCATCAGGCTGTAGATGGCCAGCATCAGCAGGATGTTCAGCTGCTCGTTGAAATTCTGCACGGCGATCGAATGGCCCGCCGACAGCAGCACGTGGCCCCGATGCTGCAGCAGGGCGTTCATGGGCACGACGAAGTAGCCCGACAGGCCGCCGATCAGCAGCAGCAGGCAGTAGACGGTGAAGGGCTGGTAGACCAGGGGCATCAGCAGCACGACCAGGCCCATCACCACGCCCACGGGCAGCACCGACAGGGCGCGGCGCAGAGGGACGCGGCCGGCCAGCATGGCGCCGATGACCGTGCCGAAGGCGGCGACCCCCATCAGCACGGAGGCCTGGTCCAGGCGGTAGCCCAGGTGCTGGGCGCCCCATTCGATGACGATGAACTGCAGGGTGGCGCCCGCCCCCCAGAACAGGGTCGTGACCGCCAGGGAGATCTGGCCAAGCTTGTCGGACCAGAGGATGCGCACGTAGGCGTTGAAATTGCGGATCAGCGCGATCGGGCGGGTCTGCTGGCGCGGGTAGAAGGCATGGGTATCCGGAATCAGCAGGTTGCAGATGGCGGCGGCCACGTACACCAGGCCGATCATCAGGATGGCGGATTGCGCCGTGTTGTCGACCAGCGCGTCCACCCAGTCGAAGGACATGAGCCAGGCCGATACCGACGGGCTGATCAGCACCCCGCCCAGCACGGTGCCGATGATGACGGACAGGACGGTCAGGCCTTCGATCCAGCTGTTGCCCTTGACCAGCAGTTCGGGGGCCAGCATTTCGGTGACGATGCCGTATTTTGCCGGGGAATAGGCGGCCGCGCCGACCCCGACGATGGTATAGGCGACGAAGATCAGCATCAGCTGGTGATCATGGCTGAAGCCGAAGGCCCCGTAGCTGAACATCAGCAGGCAGCCGCAGGTCTTGAGCGCGTTGGTGGCGAACATGACCCGGCCCTTGGGGAAGGAGTCGGCGAAGGCGCCGACGAAGGCCGCCAGCACCACGTAGGCCAGGGCGAACCACCACTTCATCATGGGGGCCATCCAGTCCGGTCCGCTGAGATCGGCGATCAGCCCGATGGCGGCGATCAGCAAGGCGTTGTCCGCGATGGACGACAGCGCCTGCGCGGCCATGACCATGAAAAAGCCCTTGTTCAATCGCGGACCCCGAAGTGAGTGGTGACAGGTCGGCACAGAATGCGCGACTGTAAAATGGAGTTGCAGTATAGCGGGTTACTGGGCCTGAACGGGGTTGCCCTGCCGAGGGGCTCATTCTGGTGCGTTATCATACGCTGTTGCGATTCGTCCGCATTTTGCCCGCCAGACTTCCGTGCGCCTCACGCAGATCAAACTTGCCGGATTCAAGTCCTTTGTGGATCCGACCGTGATTCCCACGCCCAGTGAGCTGGTCGGCGTGGTGGGTCCCAACGGCTGCGGCAAGTCCAACATCATCGATGCCGTGCGCTGGGTGCTGGGGGAAACCAAGGCTTCCGAATTGCGCGGCGCCTCGATGCAGGACGTGATCTTCAACGGCTCGGGGCAGCGCAAGCCCGCCGCCCGCGCGTCGGTCGAACTGGTCTTCGACAACAGCCAGGGCCGCGCCGCCGGGCAGTGGTCCGCCTTCGCGGAAATCGCGGTGCGCCGCATCCTGACGCGCGATGGCGCCAGCAGCTACTTCGTCAACAACCAGCCGGTGCGCCGGCGCGACATCCACGACATCTTTCTGGGCACCGGCCTGGGCACGCGGGGCTACGCCATCATCGGCCAGGGCATGATCAACCGCCTGATCGAGGCGCGCCCCGAGGAATTGCGCGTCTATCTCGAAGAGGCCGCCGGCGTGTCCCGCTACAAGGAACGCCGCCGCGAAACGGAAAACCGCCTGCAGGACACCCGGGAAAACCTGACCCGGCTGGACGACATCCTGCGCGAACTGGCTGCGCAGCTGGAGAAACTCGAATCCCAGGCCCGGGTGGCGGCGGATTACCGGGCCTTGCAGACCGAAGGCGAGCTCAAGCAGCATGCTTTGTGGCTGCTGCGCGAACAGGCCGCCCGCGAAAGCCGGCAGACCCTGGCGGCGGATACGGAGCGCGCCCAGGCCGAACTGGAGTCGGCCGTGGCGGGCCTGCGGTCGCTGGAAGCCGATCTGGAGGCCCGGCGCGAGGGCCATTTTTCCGCCAGCGAGGCGGTGCACCAGACTCAGGGGCGCCTGTTCGAGGCGGGCGCCCAGGTCAGCCGCCTGGAAGCCGAGATCCGCCACGTGGTGGATTCCCGCCATCGCCTGCAGGCGCGACGCGCCCAGCTGCAATCCCAGATGCAGGAATGGGGCGACCAGCAGACCCATAGCCAGAGCGCCATCGAGGAAGTCCAGGAGCAGATCGACGAGGCCGTGGCCCGGGCCGAGACCCTGTCCATCCAGGCCCAGTCGGCGCAGGACGGCCTGCCGGATCTGGACGCGCGGCTGCGGGCCTTGAACCTGCAGCGCGACGAATGGCGCCGCGGCCTGGCCCGCACGGAACAGGACCTGGCCCTGGCGGCGCAATCGCAGCGCGATGCCGATCATCAGTGGCGCAGCCTGGACGACCGCCGACAGCGCCTGCAGGACGAACGCCAGGCGCTGGGCATGCCCGATCCGGCGGAATTGCAGCGTTGGGAGGGCGAATGCGCGATGGCGGAAGCGCGCCTGGAAGAAGCCCAGGCCCGGCTCCTGGAACTGGAATCCCGCCAGCCCGATCTGGAGTCCGCCCTGGAGCAGGCGCGGCAGGCCAGTCAGGCGGCGCGGCTCGACCTGGAACGGCTGGACGCCCGCCGCCAGGCCCTGATCGCCCTGCAGGAGAAGATCCAGTCCGAAGACGCTCTGGAACCCTGGCTGCAGCGTCAGGAACTGCACGGCCTGGGCCGTCTTTGGCAGCAGCTGCAAGTCGACGCCGGGTGGGAAACCGCCCTGGAGGCCGTCCTGCACGAGCGCATGAACGCGCTGGGACTGCGCACGCTGGACCATGTGCGGGCCTTCGCCCAGGATGCGCCGCCCGCGCGCCTGGCCTTTTATCAGGCTCCCGCCCAGGCCCCGGATCCCGTTCCGGCGCCGGCGGGGGCCGTCCCGCTGCTGGACCGGGTGCGGGCGCGGGACGCCGCGCTGCGGCCCTTGCTGGCCGGCTGGCTGCAGGGGGTGTACGTGGCCGACGACCTGGGCCAGGCCCTGTCGCGCCGCGCCGAACTGCCCCCTGGCGGGCTATGGGTCGTTCAGGCCGGGCATCGCGTGGATGCCTGCAGCGCGCGCTTCTACGCGGCGGATTCCGAACAGGCCGGTTTGCTGGCCCGCCAGCAGCAGATCGACAATCTGGCCCGCGAAATCAAGGCGGCCCAGCTGATCGCCGATCAGGCCCTGGACGCCCATGCGCGGGCCGATGCCGAACGCCGCGCCCTGGAACAGGCCCTGCAGCCGGCGCGGCTGCAGATCGCCGAGCGCATGCAGGCCCAGCACGACGCCCGGATTCAGCACCACCAGATCAGCCAGCAGATGGCCCGCTCCGACGATCAGGCCCGTCGCCTGGACGGCGACCTGCGGGACATCGGCGCGCAGCAGGCGGAGCTGGCCGCCCGGCGCGACGAGGCCGAGGCGCGCTTCGAATCCCTGGATGCTGTGCTGGCCGAACAGCAGGAACGGCAGGCGGCGCTGGACATGCAGGTCGAGGAACTGGCCGCCCAGGCCGAGCAGGCCCGCCAGCAGGGTCGCGACCAGGAACGCGCCGCCCAGGAGGCCGACTACGCGGTGCGCTCGCTGCGCAACCGCCTGGACGAACTGCGCCGCACCCTGCAACTGGCGGCCGAACAGAGCCGCCGCTCGGGAGCCGAGCTCGAATCCCTGCAGGGCGAACTGTTCGAACTGGACGAATCCGTGGCGCAGACCGGCCTGCAGGACGCCCTGGAAGCGCGCGCCGAGGCCGAAGAAGCCCTGCGCCAGGCGCGCGCCCGGCAGGACCAGGCCGCCGCCGCGCTGCGCGAAGCCGATGAAGGCCGCCTGACGCTGGAGCGCAATCTGGATCCCCTGCGGGCCCGGATCACCGAATTGCAGTTGAAGGAGCAGGCCTCGCGCCTGTCGGTCGAACAGTTCGCCGAACAGCTGGATGCCCGGCAGGTGGATCGCGCCGCTTTGCAGCGCCACCTGGCCGAACAGCCGCCGCAGTGGCAGCGGCTGGACTGGCTGCAGTCCGAGGTCCAGCGGATTTCCCGACGCGTCGAGTCGCTGGGCGCCGTCAATCTGGCCGCGCTCGAGGAACTGGCCGCCGCGCGGGACCGCAAGGAATTCCTGGATCGCCAGCGCGACGACGTGCTGTCGGCCATCGACACGCTGGAAAACGCCATTCGCAAGATCGACCGGGAAACCCGCGAACTGCTGTCCCAGACCTTCGATACGGTCAATCAGCATTTCGGGCAGCTGTTCCCGCAGCTGTTCGGCGGCGGCGAGGCGCGGCTGAGCATGACGGGCGATGAAATCCTGGACGCCGGGGTGCAGGTCATGGCGCAGCCGCCGGGCAAGCGCAACAGCACGATCCACCTGCTGTCGGGGGGCGAAAAGGCCCTGACCGCGACGGCGCTGGTGTTCGCGCTGTTCAAGCTCAATCCGGCGCCGTTCTGCCTGCTCGACGAGGTCGATGCGCCGCTGGACGACGCCAACACGGAGCGCTATGCCAATCTGGTGCGGGGCATGAGCGATCAGACACAGTTTCTCTTCATCTCACATAATAAAATTGCCATGCAGATGGCGCGGCAGCTGGTCGGGGTCACCATGCAGGAGCAGGGTGTGTCCCGGATCGTGGCCGTGGATATGGATTCAGCCTTGCAGTGGGTTGCGGGCGCAGCCTGAACGGGGTAACGAGGTCTTTATGAGCGATTTGCAGATTTTGCTGATTTCGATTGGGGCGGCGCTGATCGTCGTCGTGCTGCTGTATAACGGTTGGCAGGAATGGCGCGCGCGGCGCAGCATGCGGGCGACCATGCCCGAATCCGAGCAGGATGCGCTCATGCAGGACGTCGCGCCCCGGCGCGAGCCCAGCCTCTGGGAACCCGATCGCGCCGCCGTGGCCGACGAGTCCCCCGAAATCGATCCCGCCTGCGAGGCCGTGATCGACATCGCCCTGGCGCATCCGGCATCGGGCGAGGCGCTGTCGGAGGCCGTGCAGTCCATCGCCCGGGTGGGCAAGAAACCCGTGCGCGTCTTCGCCGAACGGGAAGGCGGCGGCCATCGCACCCGGCTGCGGGCCGACGAATCCTACGTGTCGCTGCAGCTGGCCGTGGTGATGGCCAATCGGGGCGGGGCGCTGACGGCCATCGAATGGTCCAATCTCTGGACCCTGGCGCAGAATCTGGCCGAACGCTTCGACGGACAGATCGAGGCCCCCGAACAGGACGTGGTCCTGAAACAGGCGGCCGAACTGGATGCGCGCTGCGCCGCCATGGATGCGCAGGTCGGCCTGATCCTGCAGCTGGCGGCCCCGCGGTCCGCCGCCGCCATCGCGGAGGCCGCCGCCGAGGCCGGTTTCGTGCAGTCGCGCGGGCAATGGGCCTGGATGGCCGAAAATGGCCTGCCGCGTTTCGTCCTGCAGGTCGATCAGCAGTCGGAAGGCCCGTCCCACCGGGCGGACCTGATCCTGGATGTGCCCAACAGCATTCCCGATGACCAGGCCTTCAGCCGGATGGTGGCGGTGGGGCGCGATCTGGCCCAGCGCCTGGAAGCCCACGTGCTGGACGATCAGGGCCGCACCTTCCAGGACGCCTCGGCGCCCGCGATCGACAAGCAGATCAGCGCCCTGTACGACCAGCTGGATCAGGCCGGCTTCCTGGCCGGCACCGAGCGCACCGCCCGGGTGTTTTCGTGACCGACGACTCCCTGCGCCGGGAACTGCTGGACCTGCGGGCCGAAATCGAAGCCCATAATCACCGCTATTACGTGCTGGACGAGCCGGCCGTGTCCGACGCGCAGTACGACCGGCTGATGAACCGGCTTCAGGAGATCGAACAGGAACACCCCGACTGGGTGACGCCGGACTCCCCCACCCAGCGGGTCGGGGCTTCTCCCTCGGGGCATTTCGCGCCGGTGCGTCATGCGGTGCGCATGCTGTCCCTGGGCAATGCCTTCGAAGACCAGGACATCCAGGCCTTCGACGACCGGGTGACGGCCATCCTGGCCGAATCCGGGCTGTTGAATGAGCCCGGACACGGGGCGGTCACCGCGGACTGCCTCGTGCCTGACGAACCCGAACCGCCCGCAAGCGGCGACGCGGACGAGCTGCGCCGCAAAGCGCCGATCCCGGGCGTGGACTACGTGGCGGAATACAAGTTCGACGGCCTGGCCGTCAACCTGCGGTACGAGCAGGGCCATCTGGTCCAGGCCGCCACCCGGGGCGACGGCTCCGAGGGCGAGGACATCACCGCGAACATCCGCACCCTGCGTTCCGTGCCGCTGCGCCTGCGCGGCGACGCCGCGCCCGCCGTGCTGGAAGTGCGGGGCGAGGTCCTGATGACGCGGGCGGATTTCGCCCGCCTGAACGAACAGCAGCTGTCCCGGGGGGACAAGCCCTTCGTCAATCCGCGCAACGCGGCCGCCGGCAGCCTGCGCCAGCTGGATCCGCGCGTGACGGCGGCGCGGCCGCTGCGCTTCTACGCCTATGGCTGGGGGCAGATCCGGGACGCCGCGGGGCGCGATCTGCAGCCGCAGGCCACCCATGCCGCCATGCTGGATTGGCTGGCGGCGTTCGGCTTCGCCGTCAGCCCGGGGCGCCGGCGTTGCCGGGGCGCGGCGCAACTGCTGCGTTTCTATGCTTCGGTCGGTTCGGAACGGTCCGGGCTACCCTACGATATCGACGGGGTGGTCTACAAGGTCAATGACCTGCGCGCCCAGGAAGTGCTGGGCTTCGTGGCGCGGGCGCCGCGCTTTGCGATCGCGCACAAATTCCCGGCCCAGGAGGAAACCACCCGCCTGGTCGGCATCGAGGTCCAGGTCGGGCGCACCGGGGCGCTGACGCCCGTGGCGCGGCTGCAGCCGGTCTTCGTGGGCGGCGTCACCGTCACGAATGCGACCTTGCACAACGAGGACGAGATCCACCGCAAGGACATCCGCATCGGCGACACGGTGGTCGTGCGCCGCGCCGGAGACGTGATTCCCGAAGTGGTCGGGCCGGTGCTGGACTTGCGGCCGGCGGACGCCCTGCCGTTCGATCTGCTGGCCGCCTGCCCGGTCTGTCCGGTCTGCGGGTCCGCGGTGGAACGGCCCGAGGGCGAGGCCATCACCCGCTGCACGGGCGGCCTGTTCTGCCCCGCCCAGCGCAAGCAGACCCTGTGGCATGCTGCCAGCCGCAAGGCCCTGGACATCGACGGCCTGGGAGACAAGCTGATCGAACAACTGGTCGATGGCGGCCGGGTGCGCACCCTGGCCGACCTGTACGGCCTGACCGAGCTGGAACTGTCCACGTATCCGCGCATGGGGCGGAAATCGGCTCAGAACCTGGTGCAGGCCATCGATCAGAGCCGCCGCCCGCCGCTGTCGCGGCTGCTGTATGCCCTGGGCATCCGCCACGTGGGCGAAACGACGGCGCGCGACGTGGCGCGCCATTTCGGCTCCATGCAGGCCATCATGGACGCTTCCGAGGATCAGCTGCTGCAGGTGCCCGACGTGGGGCCGGTGGTGGCGGCTTCCATTCGCCGCTTCTTTGCCGAAGCGCATAACCGCGAGGTCGTCGCCGCGCTGCAGGCGGCGGGTGTGGAGCCGCAGGCCGATGCCGCTCCGGCCGGCGCGAAGCCCCTGGCCGGCAAGACGCTGGTGCTGACCGGCACGCTGCCCGCGCTGACGCGCGACGAGGCCACCCGCCGGATCCTCGCGGCGGGCGGCAAGGTCAGCGGTTCGGTGTCGCGCAAGACCGCCTGGGTGGTGGCCGGCGAGGAAGCCGGCAGCAAGCTCGCCAAGGCGGAAGAATTGGGCGTCGCCGTCCTGGACGAAGCCGGCCTGCTGAAATTGCTGGAGCATTGACGCGCGGCGGGCCGGTATGGGCCGCGCAAAAAAGCAGCGGGGCGGTCTTCCCCAGGAAGACCGCCCCGTTTTTACCTGCCGATGGCGGATTACTTGGCTGCGGTGTTGTCCACGATCTTGGCGTCCTTCATCAGGCCTTTCTGGTAGTCGCCCAGAGCCTGCTGGCGCATCATTTCTTCCAGCTGGGGCTTGGCTTCCTCGAAGGACGGGAAAGCGACGGGGCGCTCGTCCTCGACCTGGATCACGTGCCAGCCGAACTGGGTCTTGACGGGTTCGCTGCTGATCTCGCCCTTCTTCATGCTTTCCACGGCCTTGGCGAATTCGGGCACGTAGTTGCTGGTCGGGCCCCAGCCCAGCTCGCCGCCGTTCTTGCCGCTGCCGGTGTCGATGGAGTCTTTCTTCGCGGCGGCTTCGAAGGTGGTCTTCTTGGCCTTGATGGACTTGATCAGGGACTTGGCCTGGTCTTCTTCCTTGACCAGGATGTGACGCAGCTTGTATTCCTTGCGGTCGGCCTGTTCGGCCTTGAGGGTGTCGTATTCCTTCTTCATGTCCGCGTCGGTGACGGGATGATCCTTCAGGTACTTCGCCATCAGGGCGCGCACCAGGATGCTTTGCGACGCCAGCTCGGTTTCCTGCTGGACGGCGGGATCCTTCTGCAGTCCGGCCTTTTCGGCGGCCTGGACGGCGACCAGGCGGTTGATCATTTCCTGCTTGACCTGATCGCGCAGCTGCGGGGAATCTTGAGCGCCCTGGCTGACGAGCAGGCTGACGAACTGGTCGAACTTGGCCTGGGAAATCCCCTGGCCGTTGACCGTGACGAGATCCTTGGCGTAGACCGGCAGAGCCAGAGAGCAGGCCAGGGCCACAACAGCAATACGTTTCATGAAAGTCCTTGGTTGGGGGAAATGCTGGCCTCGATGGCCAATGCGTGAATCGGATGAGGCATCAGATCCCGCACGCAATCATACACAAGGCGATGGCGTGCGAGAGTTCCGAGCCCCTCGAACTGTTTGGACGCGATCCGGACCCGAAAGTGCCGCGCGCCGCCCCGGGCGCCCGCATGTCCGGCGTGGAGGTGGGATTCGTCGATGAGGTCCAGCGTGTCCGGATCCAGGACCTGCAGCCGCGCCTGCAGCTGCTGGCGCAGATCTTCCGCTGAAGCGGGCGCCGAGGCTGTCGTCATGAGGCGTCCGTGTCCTTGGCGGGCGCGGAATCCGCCTGCGCGTCGGCCTGGATGTGCCGGCCCAGCCACACCGACTGCACGACGACGAACAGCAGCAGCAGGATCATCAGGCCGAAGACCTTGAAATTCACCCACTGCGATTCGGTGAACCGGCCGGAAAACGCCACGTACAGGTTCAGCGCCCCGGATGCGACGAAGAACGCCGCCCAGCTGTCGTTCAGGCGGGCCCAGGCGCGGTCGGGCAGGGCGATCTTCTCGCCCATCAGCCGGCGCATCAGATTGCGGCCCGTCAGGACGCGGGAGCCCAGCAGGATGGCCGCGAACAGCCAGTACAGGACGGTCGGCTTCCACTTGATGAAGGTATCGTCGTGGAACAGCAGCGTGGCCCCGCCGAACACCACGATCACGGTCAGATTGATCCAGTGGGTGCCTTCGATGGCGCGGTGCGTCAGCCGCAGCCAGACGATCTGGGCGATGGCCGCCGCCATGGCGACGCCCGTCGCGACATAGATGTCGGCAAAGCGGAAAGCCACGAAAAACAGGATCAGGGGGAACAGGTCGAAAAGAAATTTTTTCATTCGGCCGGGATGAATTTGAGGGAAAGGGAATTGATGCAGTAGCGCAGGCCGGTCGGCGCGGGGCCGTCGGGAAAGACGTGGCCCAGATGGGCGCCGCAGGCGGCGCACAGCGTTTCGATGCGGACCATGCCGTGGCTGGTGTCGCGTTCTTCGCGGATGGCGTCCGGGCGGATCGGTTCGAAGTAGCTGGGCCAGCCGCAGCCGGCGTCGAATTTGGTGTCGGAGACGAACAGCGGCGTGCCGCAGCACACGCACACGTAGGTGCCGGCCTGGGTGTTGTCCCAGTAGCGGCCGGTGAAAGGGCGTTCGGTGTGTTTCAGGCGGGTGACGGCGAATTCATCCGGCGACAGCTGCGCGCGCCATTGGGCGTCGGTGCGATTGACCTTGTCCACAAAAAAACCAGTATCGGGTCTCTGAATCAGTAACTCGTTTATCTTAAACGACTTTTCCTCCCCTGTCCCCGGGCTGTCACCTCGGGTTTCATTTCGGCGGCCGGGGTCTCGGATGGACGTATTCAGCAGCAAATTGCGTCAGCCTGCGATAATATGACGCCCGATCACGATTCATGCTGAAAACGGGCTGATTTGTCATCGGGAATTGCACAGATGCGCGGGTCCGCCCGTCCGCCTGGGGCCCCGATGCGCAAGCGCGGCGAATAAAAACCTACGGAGACAACCATGACATTTGCACGTTCCTTCCGCCTGACCCTGGGCGCTGCCGCCCTGCTGGCCGCCTTGCCCCTGGCCGTCTCGGCCCAGATCAAGGTCGGCGTGACCGTGTCGGCCACCGGGCCGGCCGCCTCGCTGGGCATCCCTGAGCGCGATACGGTCGCGCTGCTGCCGACGCAGATCGGCGGCGAGCAGGTCCAGTACATCGTGCTGGACGACGCCACCGACACCACGCAGGCGGTCAAGAACATCCGCAAGTTCACGGCCGACGATCATGTGGACGTGGTGCTGGGCACGTCGGTGACGCCCGCGTCCCTGGCCATGTCGGACGTGGCGGCCGAGACCGGCACGCCCATGATCAGCGTGGCCGCCAACGCCAAGCTGGTCGAGCCGGTGGACGGTCCGCGCAAATGGATCTTCAAGACGCCCCAGAACGACGCCCTGATGGCCGGCGCGCTGGCCGACGCCATGGTCAAGCAGAAGGTGAAGACCCTGGGCTTCATCGGCTTCAGCGACGCCTACGGCGACGGCTGGCTGCAGGAAATGAAGGCCGCCGCCCAGGCCAAGGGCATCAAGGTCGTGGCCGCCGAACGTTTCGCCCGCCCCGACACCAGCGTCACGGGCCAGGTGCTGAAGCTGCTGGCCGCCAAGCCGGACGGCATCCTGATCGCGGCGTCGGGCACGCCGGTGGCGCTGCCGCAGCGTGAACTGGTCGAGCGCGGCTACAAGGGCCAGATCTACCAGACCCACGGCGCGGCCAACAACGACGTGCTGCGGGTCTGCGGCAAGGCCTGCGAAGGCATGATCCTGCCCGCCGGGCCCTTGCTGGTGGCCGCGCAGCTGCCCGACAGCAATCCGGTGAAAAAGAGCGCCCTGGTCTATGTGCAGGCCTACGAAGGCAAGTACGGCGCCGGGACGACCAACACCTTCGGCGGCCACATGTGGGACGCCGGCCGGCTGATCAACGATGCGATCCCGCGCGCGCTGAAGACCGGCGCCAAGCCGGGCACGCCGGAATTCCGTTCGGCGCTGCGCGACGCCCTGGAGCAGGTCAAGGAATTGCCGGCTTCCCAGGGAATCTTCACCATGAGCCCGACGGACCATGCCGGCCTGGACACGCGCGGCCGCGTGATGGTCAAGGTCGTCAATGGCAAGTGGACCTACCAGCCGGACCTGTAAGCTCATGACGCAAGGCGGTTCTGGCCGCGCCGCAAGGCAGGGGCGCATTCACGGGGCGGGGCGAGCATGGATCTGACGATCGTACTGATCCTGCTGCAGGACGGCATCCTGAACGGGGCCATCTACGCCCTGCTGGGCCTGGCGCTGGTGCTGGTGTTCCTGGTGACCCGGGTCATCCTGATCCCGCAGGGTGAATTCGTCACCTTCGGCGCCCTGTCGCTGGCTTTCCTGGCCAACGGCAAGGTGCCGGGCACGGCGCTCCTGCTGGTGCTGATGGGCGGCCTGGTCTGCCTGTTCGAAGCCGTGTCCGCCTGGCGCGGGCATCAGTGGCGCGGTTACGGCCGCACGCTGCTCTGGGCGCTGGTCCTGCCCCTGGTCCTGTGGATGCTGGCGCCGCGCGTGGCGGCGCCGGGGACGCCCGTGCCGCTGCAGGTGCTGTTCGCCCTGGCGCTGGTCATCCCCATGGGGCCGATGATCTATCGCCTGGTGTACCAGCCGGTCGAGCAGGCCAGCGTGCTGGTCCTGCTGATCATCTCGGTGGCCGTGCATTTCGCCTTGACGGGCCTGGGACTGCTGTTCTTCGGCGCCGAGGGCTGGCGCACGCCGGCGCTGGTCGAGGGCAGCGTGCAGATCGGTCCTGTGCAATGGACGGCCCAGACCTTCGCCGTGCTGGGCCTGTGCGTCGTCCTGATCGCCGCGCTGTGGCTGTTCTTCAGCCGCACCCTGTATGGCCGTGCCCTGCGGGCGACCGCTGTCAATCGCCGGGGCGCCCGGTTGGTGGGCATCAGCACGCGGGTCGCGGGCAGCCTGACCTTCACCCTGGCCGCGGCCATCGGCGCCCTGTCGGGCATGCTGATCGCCGCCATCACCACCATCTACTATGACACCGGCTTCCTGATCGGGCTGAAAGGCTTCGTCGCCGCCATCTTCGGCGGCCTGGTCAGCTACCCGATCGCGGCGGCGGGCGCCCTGTTCGTCGGCATCCTCGAAGCCTTTTCCTCGTTCTGGGCCAGCCCCTTCAAGGAAGCGATCGTGTTCACCCTGATCATCCCGGTGCTGCTGTGGCGCTCGTTCGGCAGCGTGCATCTGGATGAGGAGGACTGACGCGATGCACCTCCTCTGGATCAAGATCCCGGCCCTGGCCGTGCTGGCATTGCTGCCCTGGATACCGGGCGTGCCGGCGTTCTGGATCACGCAGATGAATTACATCGGCCTGTACAGCCTGGTGGTCCTGGGACTGGTGCTGCTGACGGGCGTCGGCGGGCTGACCTCGTTCGGCCAGTCCGCCTTCGTCGGGCTGGGCGCGTATTCCACCGCCTGGCTGACGACGGCCATGGGGGTGTCGCCCTGGCTGGGCCTGCTGGCGGGCCTGGCGCTGACCTGCCTGGTGGCCTACGGGTTGGGCGTCATCACCCTGCGCCTGTCCGGCCACTATCTGCCCCTGTGCACCCTGGCCTGGTGCCTGGCCTTGTATTACCTGTATGGCAATCTGGATTTCCTCGGGCGCTACGACGGCATCGCCGGCATTCCGCCCCTGAGGCTGGGCGGCTGGTCGCTGGCGGCCGGCCAATCCATGTACCTGCTGATCTGGCTGGTGCTGCTGCTGGCCCTGTGGGCCACGCACAACCTGCTGGATTCCCGCGCGGGGCGCGCGATCCGCGCCTTGCGCAGCGGATCCATGGCGGAATCGTTCGGCGTCGATCTGGCGCACTACAAAGTCGTGATCTTCGTCTATGCGGCCCTGCTGGGCAGCGTGTCGGGCTGGCTGTATGCGCACATGCAGCGGGCCGTCAGCCCCAGCCCCTTCGGCCTGGGGTATGGCATCGAATACTTGTTCATGGCGGTGGTGGGCGGCGCCGGCAGCGTCTGGGGCGCGGTGGCCGGCGCCGCCGCCATCCTGATCGTCAAGGACCAGCTGCAGAATCTGCTGCCCAAGCTGGTCGGCAACGGCGTCAACCTGGAATTGCTGGCATTCGGGGTGCTGATGATCCTGGTGCTGCAGTACGCCCGCGACGGCCTGTGGCCGGTGCTGGCCCGGATCGGCCAGTGGCTGGGCGGGCGTGCGTCCGACGGCGCGCCGGCCCGTTCGCGGCCGGCAGCGGCGGCGGACCTGCCGCATCGGCCCTTGCCGCCCGCCGGGCAGGTGGTGCTGGAAGTCGACCGCGTCCGCAAGGAATTCGGCGGACTGGTGGCGGTGAACGACATCAGCTTCCAGTTGCGAGCCGGGGAGATCATGGGGCTGATCGGCCCCAACGGCGCGGGCAAGAGCACGACCTTCAATCTGATCAGCGGCGTCCTGCCGCTCAGCGGCGGCCAGGTGCGGTTCATGGGGGACCGCATCGACGGCCGCCCGGCCCACGACATCGCCCGCCGGGGCCTGGTGCGCAGCTTCCAGCACGTGCAGCTGCTGCCGGACATGACGGTGCTGGACAACGCCGCCCTGGGCGCGCACCTGCGCAGCCGCGCCGGCGTGGTCGCGGCGGCGCTGCGGCTGGACCGCGCCAGCGAGGCGTCCCTGCTGCAGGAAGCCGCCCGCCAGCTGGAGCGGGTGGGGCTGGGCGACGTCATGGACCAGCCCGCCGGCAGCCTGCCGCTGGGCCGCCAGCGCATCGTGGAAATCGCCCGCGCCCTGTGCGGGGACCCTGTCCTGCTGCTGCTCGACGAGCCCGCCGCCGGCCTGCGCTATCAGGAAAAACAGGCCCTGGCGGCCGTGCTGGACCAGCTGCGCCGCGAGGGCATGAGCCTGCTGCTGGTGGAACACGACATGGATTTCGTCATGAAGCTCACCGATCACCTGCTGGTCATGGATTTCGGCACCCCCCTGGCCGAAGGCGTGCCGGCCGACATCCAGGCCAACCCCGCCGTGCTGGAGGCCTATCTGGGCGGTCTGGACGATGACTGGGATCCGGTCGCGCCGGCCCCGGCGGCGGCCGGTGCGCCTGGCCTGCATCCAGGAGCGGCATCATGACGGCGGCCGCGGACGCGGTGCTGTCGGTCCGGGGTCTGTCGGCCCATTACGGCAAGGTCGCCGCCCTGGATCCCTTGGACCTGACGGTGGGGCAGGGCCGGATCGTGACGGTGATCGGCGCCAACGGCGCCGGCAAATCCACGCTGCTCAACGCCCTGATGGGCGCCTTGCCGCAGCGCGGCCACAGCCAGGGCCGCGTCCTGTTCCAGGGCCGGGAGATCCAGGACTGGGACATCGAGCGCCGGGTCGGGCTGGGCCTGACGCTGGTGCCCGAGCGGCGCGAACTCTTTGCCAGCATGTCGGTGCACGACAACCTGCTGCTGGGCGGGTTCCGCCTGTACCGCGCCGGGGTGCGCGGCTGGCGCGATACCCTGGATCAGGTCTACGCCCTGTTCCCGCGCCTGCGCGAGCGGGCAGACCAGGCGGCCGGCACCCTGTCGGGCGGCGAGCGCCAGATGCTGGCGGTGGGCCGCGCCCTGATGGCCCGCCCGTCCCTGCTGATGCTGGACGAGCCCAGCCTGGGGCTGGCGCCCCGCGTGGTGCGGGAAATCTTCCAGACCATTGCCCAGCTGCGCAGCACGGGCGTGTCCATTCTGCTGGTCGAGCAGAACGCCCGCGCGGCCCTGCATGTGGCCGACACCGGCTACGTGCTGGAAACCGGCTCCGTCGTCCTGCAGGGCGAGGCGTCCATGCTGGCCACCCATCCCCGGGTCGTCGAAAGCTACCTTGGATTCGCCGGGACGTAGGACAGTCCCTGCGGACTGTCCTACGCCAGGCGAATCGAAGCGGCCTGCAGGCCGCGCCGTGGGGGGCTTTATCGGCTTGAGACGCCCCTACCGCCCCCATGCAGGGTTCCATCGCATTGACACCCCCGCGGCCCGACGATAACCTCGAAAGGCAGCCCGCGCGGGGGCCTTGGCGTTTCGCGCGGGGCTTCGCAACACAAAGCATAATCAACGGAGACATTCCATGAAGATGAAGAAGTTGTTGCTGTGCCTGGCGATTTCTGCGGCGATCCCCCAGTTCGCCGGTGCGGCCGAACCCTTGCGCATCGGGATCCTGAACGATCAGTCGGGCCTGTATTCCGATTTCGGCGGGGTGACGTCGGTGACGGCGGCCCAGATGGCCGTGAAGGACTTCGGCGGGGAAGTCCTGGGCCGCAAGATCGAAGTGGTGTCCGCGGACCACCAGAACAAGACCGACATCGCGACTTCCATCGCCCGCAAGTGGTTCGACGTGGATCACGTCGAAATGATCGGCGACCTGACCAATTCGGCGGTGGCCCTGGCCGTGCAGGGCCTGGCGCAGGAAAAGGGCAAGATCACCATCGCATCCGGTCCTTTCTCCGCGGCCCTGACGGGCAAGGCCTGCTCGCCCACGGGCTTCCATTGGGCGTTTGACACCTACGCCTCGTCGGTGGGGACGGCCACCGGCCTGGTCAAGGAAGGCGCCAAGAACTGGTTCATCCTGGGGGCCGATTACGCTTATGGGAAGCAGCTGGCGGCCGACCTGACCAAGGTCGTGGACAAGAACGGCGGCAAGGTCGTCGGCGAGGTCTTCCACCCGGTGGGCACGTCCGACTTCGCGTCCTTCCTGCTGCAGGCTCAGTCCTCCAAGGCGCAGGCCGTGGCGCTGGCCAACGCCGGCGCCGATACCAGCAACAGCATCAAGCAGGCCGCCGAATTCGGCCTGACCAAGGCCGGCCAGAAACTGGTGGCCCTGGGCATCGTGATCAGCGACGTGCATGCGCTGGGCCTGGAAAAGGCGCAGGGGCTGGTGGCGACCACGCCGTTCTACTGGGATCGCGACGATGCCAGCCGGAAGTTCTCCGCGCGCTTCGAAAAGCTGACCCAGCGCGAACCCGGCATGGTGCAGGCCGGCGTGTATTCGTCCACCCTGCATTACCTGAAGGCCGTCAAGGCCGCCGGGACGACCGACGGCAAGGCCGTGGCCGAAAAAATGCGTGAATTGCCGGTCAACGACTTCTTCGCCCACAACGGCGTCGTCCGCAAGGACGGCTGGATGGCCCACGACATGTACCTGATCCAGGTGAAGACTCCGGCCGAATCCAAGGGCCCCTGGGACTACTACAAGATCCTGCGCACCCTGCCGGCCGATCTGGTGTCGGTGCCCTTGTCGGAAAGCGCCTGCCCCCTGGTCAAGAAGAGCTGATCGGGCCGGGCCGGAGATGCTCCGGCCCGAAGGGGCATGATATGAAAAACTCCGGCCCGTCGATGATGGGCCGGAGTTTTTTGCGTACCGCGGGCGGGTCGCCCGAACCGATCAGCCGCGCGCCTTGCGCAGCGCGTGCCGGTGCAGCCATTCGCCGATGATGCCGCGGCGGAAGGTCAGCACGCAGATGACGAAGATCAGCCCGATGACGATGGTGACGGATTCGCCCAGCACCCGGAACCACTGGATGCCGGTTTCCTGCATCAGGAAGCGCCCGATGTCGCCGACCTTGTTTTCCAGCGCGACGACGATGACGGCGCCCAGCACCGGGCCGGTCAGTGTGCCCATGCCGCCGATGAGCGTCATCAGGATCACCATGCCGGACATCTGCCAGGTCGCGTCCGACAGGGTGGCCGAGACGAACACCACCGATTTGGTGGCGCCCGCCAGCCCCGACAGGGCCGCCGACAGCACGAAGGCCAGCAGCTTGAAGCGGTCGACGTGGTAGCCCAGGGACACCATGCGGGCCTCGTTTTCGCGGATGGCCTTCAGCGCCTGGCCGAAGGGCGAATGCACCGTGCGCCAGATGAGCGCATAGCCCAGCACGAAGATCGCCATCACCACGTAGTACAGATTGATGTCCCGGGTGAGATCCAGCCCCAGGATGCTGCCGCGCGGAATGCCCTGCAGACCGTCCTCGCCGCCCGTGAAGGGCGCCTGCAGGAAGTAGAAGAACAGCATCTGCGCCAGGGCCAGGGTGATCATGGCGAAATAGATTCCGCTGCGCCGGATGGACAGGATGCCGAAGATCAGGCCCAGCAGCGCGGCGCTGGCCGTGCCGAACAGCAGGCCGCTGAAGGTGGGCCAGCCCCAGACGGTCAGGGCCTGGCCGCAGGCGTAGCCGGCCAGCCCGAGGAAGGCGGCATGGCCGAAGGACAGCAGGCCGGTGTAGCCCAGCAGCAGGTTGAAGGCGCAGGCGAACAGGGCATAGCACATGACCTTCATGATGAAGATCGGGTAGGCGCCCAGCGCGGGCAGCGCCGCGATCACCACGAAGGCGACCAGGTAGGCAAGCAGTTGTCGATTCATGATTCTTTCCCGAACAGCCCCGCCGGGCGCAGCAGCAGCACGATCACCATGATGATGAAGACCACGGTGCTGGAGGCCTCCGGCCAGAAGACCTTGGTGAAGCCTTCGATGACGCCCAGCCCCAGGCCGGTGACGATGGACCCCAGGATCGAGCCCATGCCGCCGATGACGACCACGGCGAACACCACGATGATCAGGTTGGATCCCATCAGGGGGGACACCTGCAGGATGGGGGCCGCCAGCACGCCGGCGAAGGCCGCCAGGCCCACGCCCAGCCCGAAGGTGAGCGAGATCATCAGCGGCACGTTGACCCCGAAGGCCTCGACGAGTTTGGCGTTTTCAGTGCCGGCCCGCAGCAGGGCGCCCAGGTGGGTCTTTTCGATCAGGAACCAGGTCAGCAGGCAGGCCAGGACGGACGCCACGACCACCCAGGCGCGATAGATCGGCAGATACATGAAGCCCAGGTTCACGCCGCCCTGCAGCAGCGCGGGGGTGGAATAGGGCTGTCCCGAGACCCCGTAGATGCTGCGGAACAGGCCTTCGATGATGAGCGCCAGGCCGAAGGTGAGCAGCAGGCCGTACAGGGGGTCGAGCTTGTACAGGTGGCGCAGCAGCAGGCGTTCGAGCAGGATGCCGAACAGCCCCACGACGATGGGCGAGAGCGCCAGCATCACCCAGTAGTTCAGACCTAGGTACTGCAGGCCCAGCCAGGCGACGAAAGCCCCCAGCATGTAGAGCGCGCCGTGGGTGAAATTGATGATGTTGAGCAGGCCGAAAATGATGGCCAGCCCGAGCGAGAGCACGGCGTAGAAGGAGCCGTTGACCAGGCCGAGCAGCAATTGCCCGAGCAGGGCCTGGATAGGAACACCGAAGAGTTCTGTCATAGGGCTGCAGCGAAGGGGGATGACTGGAACGCTGGATGAGCGCATGGCCCGGCCGTCGAGGCTGGGCCATGCGGCTCAGGCGTCGAGATTAGCCCTTGAGCAGGGGGCAGGTGGACGTGGATTCCGCGCCGTAGACCGATTCGGCGGGCAGGTCGCGGATGATGTTGTAGTAGTCCCAGGGAGCCTTGGACTGGTCGGGGCGCTTCACCTGGGCCAGGTACATGTCGTGCATGAACAGGCCGTCCTTGCGCACGTAGCCGTCCTTCGCGAACATGTCGTTGATCTTGTGGGACTTCAGGTACTGCATGATGGCGTCGCCATCGTCGGTGCCCGTGGCCTTGACGGCCTGCAGGTAGTTCAGGGCGGCGGAGTAGTCGGCCGCCTGGACGAAGGACGGCGCCCGGTTCAGCTTGTCGAAGAAGCGCTTGGACCAGGTGCGGGAAGCGTCGGACTGGTTCCAGTACCAGGGCGTGGTCAGGTACAGCCCCGCGGTGTTGTCCAGGCCCAGGGAATGGACATCGTTGATGAACACCAGCAGGCCGGCCAGTTTCATGGTCTTGGTGATGCCGAATTCCTTGGCGGCCTTGACGGAATTGATGAAGTCGCCGCCCGCGTTGGCCAGGCCCAGCACCTGGGCGCCCGAGCTTTGCGCCTGCAGCAGGAAGGACGAGAAGTCGGTGGTGGACAAGGGGGCGCGGACTTCGCCCAGGACCTTGCCGCCGTCCTTCTTCACGACCTTGGCGGTGTCCTGTTCCAGGGAATGGCCGAAGGCGTAGTCGGCCGTCAGGAAGAACCAGGTCTTGCCGCCTTCGCGCACCACGGCGGAACCGGTGCCGTTGGCCAGCGCCATCGTGTTGTAGGCGTAGTGCACGGTGTAGGGCGTGCATTTTTCATTGGTCAGCTGGGACGAGCCTGCGCCGATGGCGATGAAGGGTTTTTTCTTTTCAGCGGCTACGCCGGCCATGGCCAGGGCCGTGGCGGAATTGGTGCCGCCGATCAGCATGTCCATGTGCTGGGTGTCGAACCAGTCGCGGGCGCGGGCCGAGGCGATGTCGGCCTTGTTCTGGTGGTCGGCGGTCAGCAGTTCGATCTTTTTCCCATTGATCTCGCCCCCCATGTCGGCGATGGCCATGCGGATGGCGTCGGCCCCACCATTGCCGTCGACGTCGGCGTAGACCCCGGACATGTCGGTGATGAAGCCAATGCGGATGACGTCGTCGGACATCCCGGCGGCGTGAGCGGAAAGGCCAAATCCCAGGCCGGCTACGGCGAGTGCGGCGGATAGGGTACGCAATTTCATGGGAAGTCTCCTGAGGAAACCGGTTGTGCCGGTAGATGTCATGATGGATTCGTGTCAGACGCCCAACAGGCTGTCGAGCGTGGATTGTTTTTCCTGCAGCTGGGCGGCGGGGAATTCCTCGACGATCTGACCGTGTTCCATGATGTAGAAGTGGTCAGCCAGCGGCGCGGCGAAGCGGAAGTTCTGCTCGACCATGACGATGGTGTAGCCCTTGGCTTTCAGGGCGGTGATCATGCGGGCCAGGGCCTGCACGATGACGGGCGCCAGGCCTTCGGAAATTTCGTCGAGCAGCAGCAGATTGGCGCCGGTGCGCAGGATGCGCGCGACGGCCAGCATCTGCTGTTCGCCGCCGGACAGGCGGGTGCCCGGCGAGTGGCGGCGTTCGAGCAGATTGGGGAACATGTCGTAGATTTCGGCCAGCGACATGCCCCCGCCCAGGGTGTTGCCCACGGTCGGGGGCAGCAGCAGGTTTTCTTCGCAGGACAGGGAGGCGAAGATGCCGCGTTCTTCCGGGCAGTAGCCGATGCCTAGGTGGGCGATGCGGTAGGTGGGCAGGTGGATGGATTCGGTGCCCTGGATGCGGATGGAGCCCGTGCGCCGGCTGGTAAGCCCGAGCAGCGCCCGCAGCGTGGTGGTGCGCCCGGCGCCGTTGCGTCCCAGCAGGGTGACGACCTGGCCGGGCTCGACGCGCATGTCGACCCCGTGCAGCACGTGGGATTCCCCATACCACGCTTGCAGGTTGGAGATCTCCAGGGCGGGCGCGGTCATATCGCCCCCTTGGCGCTATGCGCTTCCCACGTCGCGGCCTGCATGCCGCTCCGATTCGTCAGGCGCAAGTCAGTCCGCGGGGACTGCCCTGCGTCCGGTCTTATCCCCCCGAGGGGGAATTCGCACTTGGGGCGGCCCTGCGTGCTCATGCACTTGCTCCTTCGAGTTCGCCTTGGGTGGTGCCCATGTAGGCTTCCATGACGGCGGGGTTGTTCGAGACGGCGGCGTAGTCGCCTTCGGCCAGCACCGACCCGCGCGCCAGCACGG
Source organism: uncultured Castellaniella sp. (assembly GCF_937988725.1). Taxonomy (GTDB): domain Bacteria; phylum Pseudomonadota; class Gammaproteobacteria; order Burkholderiales; family Burkholderiaceae_B; genus Castellaniella. The sequence continues at coordinate 303,548 of NZ_CALKHS010000004.1, forward strand.
TGATGCGGTCGGCGATGGAAGAGACGACCTTCATGTTGTGTTCGACCATCAGGATGGTGCGCCCGGCGCTGACCTGCTTGATGAGTTGGGTGACGCGGTCCACGTCTTCGTGGCCCATGCCCTGGGTGGGTTCGTCCAGCAGCATCAGGCTGGGTTCCATGGCCAGGGTGGTGGCGATTTCCAGGGCGCGCTTGCGGCCGTAGGGCAGGTTGACGGTGAGTTCGCCGGCGAAGTCCGCCAGGCCGACTTCGGCCAGCAGTTCCAGGGCCCGGGAGTTCAGGTGGTTCAGGCTGGTTTCGCTGCGCCAGAAATGAAAGGACAGGCCGGTGTTGCGCTGCAAGGCGATGCGCACGTTGTCCAGCACGGACAACTGCGGGAACACGGCTGAGATCTGGAAGGACCGGATGACGCCCTTGCGGGCGATCTCAGCGGGATTGTCGCGCGTGATCTCCTGGCCGTCGAAGAAGATCTGGCCCCTGGTGGGCGTCAGGAATTTGGTGAGCAGATTGAAGCAGGTGGTCTTGCCGGCCCCGTTGGGGCCGATCAGCGCGTGGATGTGGCCGCGCTGGACCTGCAGGTTGACGGCATCGACGGCGACGAATCCCAGGAAGGTTTTGGTCAGATCGCGGGTTTCGAGGATGGTGGATTGGTCCGTGCCCATAGAGCCCATTTGTCCTGTCGCAGTGCAGCGCCGTTTGGCGGAATGTTGCAAGTATGGGACGGATCGGCGCAGGTCTCCATAGGGGTTTTTCAGAGTTTCCCTGACGTCGAATAGAAATGCTGCGGTGCGGCGACCTAGGCCGGGCGGGTCTTGTCCGGGTAATCGCACAGGTCGCTGATCGGGCATTGCGGGCATTTGGGCTTGCGGGCCACGCAGACGTAGCGCCCGTGCAGGATCAGCCAATGGTGGGCGTCCAGCAGATAGTCTTTCGGGACGCGCTTCAGGAGCGCCCGCTCGACGGCCAGCACGGTTTTCCCCGGCGCGATGCCGGTGCGGTTGGCGACGCGGAAGATGTGCGTGTCCACCGCCATGGCGGCCTGCCGGAATGCCGTGTTCAGCACCACGTTGGCCGTCTTGCGGCCGACGCCGGGCAGGGCCTCCAGGGCCTCGCGGTTTTGCGGCACTTCGCCGCCGTGGCGCTCCAGCAGCAGTTCGCAGGTGCGGATCACGTTGCGGGCCTTGGTCTTGTACAGGCCGATGGTGCGGATGGCGTCCGTCAGGCCCTCCTCTCCCATGGCCAGCAGGCCTGCGGGCGTGCCGTGTTCGGGAAAGAAGCGGCGCGTGGCCAGATTCACCGATCGGTCGGTGGCCTGCGCCGACAGCATCACGGCGATCAGCAGCTGGAAGGTGCTGCCGTATTCCAGTTCGGTCTTGGGATGGGGGTTGGCTTCGCGCAGGCGGCGGAAGCATTCTTCGATGGCGGCGCGTTTCATGAGCGTCGTGCGCGCGCCCGGGCCAGAGCCTGGGCGATGCGGTCCTGTTTGTCGTGGTCGGTGGAGGCGGCGGCCAGCGCCGGCTTGTTGGCCAGGGTGCGGGCGGCCGGCCCGGCGGATTCCGCATGGCGGGCCAGCAGCCGCGCCGTGCGCGACTGGTAGCGTTCGCGGGCCGCCCGGGCGTCCTGCGAGGTCCAGGCGCGGCCGGCGGGCGCCATGGTGATGCAGTCGACCGGGCAGGGGGCCACGCACAGTTCGCAACCGGTGCAGTCGGCCTCGATGACGGTGTGCATGCTCTGGGCGGCGCCCAGGATGGCGTCCACGGGGCAGGCCTGGATGCACAGGGTGCAGCCGATGCAGTGCTCTTCGTCGATCAGCGCGACGCGGAACGGCTGGTGGACGCCGCAGTCGGGGTCCAGCGGCCTGGCCGGCCGGTCCAGCCGCCGCGACAGGGCGGCGATGGTCTGCGGCCCGCCGGGCGGGCAGCGATTGGTGTCGGCCTTGCCCTCGGCCATGGCCTGCGCATAGGGCCGGCAGCCGTCAAAGCCGCATTGCCCGCACTGCGTCTGCGGCAGCAGGGCGTCCAGTTCGTCGGTGAGAGAAGCCATGGGGGAAACGGGTTGCGCTGAAACACCGCGCCGTGCCGTGTCCAGGGCGGGGCGCGCCGCCGTCCGGGCGATGCGACGCCCGGACCGCTGACGCGTGCGATGGATCAGGCGTGGGCGCGGATGAACGCCGAGATTTTAGGACAGATCTGGGAACGCCAGCGCCGACCGGAGAAGATCCCGTAGTGGCCGCAGTCCTTCGCCGTGTGGATTTCCCGCATCGAGGGCGACAGGTTGGCGCACAGATGATGGGCCGCGTGGGTCTGGCCGGAACCCGAGATGTCGTCGAGTTCGCCTTCGATGGTCAGCAGCGCGGTCTTGCGGATGGCGGCGGGTTCCACCAGGGCGCCGTCGATGGTCCAGGTGCCCATGGGCAGGCGGAATTCCTGGAAGACGGTGCGGATGGTGTCCAGGTAGAAGCGGGCCGGCATGTCCAGCACGGCGTTGTATTCGTCGTAGAAGCGGCGGTGGGCTTCCGCGTCGTTGTCGTCGCCGCGCAGCAGGTGCAGGTAGAAGTCGTAGTGGGACTTCAGGTGGCGGTCGGGATTCATGGCGACGAAGCCCGCGTGCTGCAGGAAGCCGGGATACACCAAGCGCCCCGCGCCGGGATAGCGGGCCGGCACGCGATGGATCAGGTTGTCCTCGAACCAGGCGTAGGGCTTGGTCGTGGCCAGGCGGTTGACCTGGGTGGGGGATTTGCGGGTGTCGATCGGGCCGCCCATCATGATCATGCTGCGCGGCTGACAGGGATCGTCGGCGCTGGCCAGCAGGGAGACGGCGGCCAGCACGGGCACCGTGGGCTGGCAGACCGACATCACGTGCGCGTCGGGCCCCAGGTGGCGCAGGAAGGTCTGGATGTAGTGCACATAGTCGTCCAGCCCGAAGGTGCCTTCGGCGGCCGGCACCATGCGCGCGTCGATCCAGTCGGTGACGTAGATGTCGTGGTCGGGCAGCAGCGCCCGGACGGTGTCGCGCAGCAGCGTGGCGTGGTGGCCCGAGAGCGGCGCCACCAGCAGGACGCGGGGATCCTGGCGCCGGACGTCGCGGCGGAAGTGCACCAGGCGGCAGAAAGGCTGGGCCAGGGCGATGTCCTCGGCGACGGCGACGTCCCGGCCGTTGATGGTCGTGACGGGGAGGTTCCAGTCGGGTTTCTCGTAGTCCTTGCCCATGCGGTGCGCCAGTTCGTACGTCGCGGCGAATTGCCGGGACAGGGGCGTGTAGGCCAGCGGGCTGTAGGGATTGGAGAACAGCTGGGACCCCGTTTCGGTGAAGGCGGTGAAGGGGGCCAGAAGAGAGCGTTGCAGCTCGTGGAGATCGTACAGCATGGATGGTTGTTCCAGTGGTCGTCGACGGCGCAGATCATGCGCCCTCATATCGATAGTCTGGATTTAAAGTACCGGTAATCGTTACGATGCGCTACCGGAATTACCCCAGAAGGGCGGATTCCCTGCCGTGGGTGTGGGATTTTGCAGACAGGCGCGGCGCGGCCGCGCCGGCGGACGGCGGGGCGCCGGAACGGTCAGGGACGTTCCAGGTATTTGAGCTTGTCGGCGACGCCGTTCCATTCGTCGGCGCCGTCCAGGGCCTGGATGGAACGGTTGATGGGCCCGAAGATGGGGGACAGTTCGGCGTTCAAGGGGATGTAATCGACCTGGTCCTGAGGCACGTCTTCTTCGGCGAAGATGGCGTTGGCGGGGCATTCCGGCACGCAGACGGCGCAGTCGATGCATTCTTCGGGGTCGATGACCAGGAAGTTGGGCCCTTCGCGAAAACAGTCCACCGGACAGACATCGACGCAGTCGGTGTATTTACATTTGATGCAGTTTTCGGTGACGACGTGGGTCATGAGGGGAACTCCGGGGCAGGCAAACAGAGGCTGGTGACGGCCAAGAGGGATTTTACCGAATTTATCCGGGTCAACCCGCAGAGCCCGATATGGGGATAGGGATGGGGCCGCGCGAACGATATCCCGGGGCTTTCGGCGGGCGGCGGCGACCCTCGCCCAAGGACTCAAGTAGTATAGAGGGGTGGCCTGTTGCGGCCGTCTTTCCTTGCGTTTCCTTGCCATGAGCCTTCCTTCGCAGACAGCATCGACCGACCCGTTTGATCCGGACTGGTTCCGGGCGGCTACCCAGGACCTGGATGCCGATGGAGTCGAACTGCTGCGGCAGGCGGTGGACTGGGTGCGCGAACCCCTGCGCCAGACGCGGGCCAGCACCGGCGAGCCCCTGGACGCGCACTGCGCGGCCGTGGCCCTGATCCTGCGGGACCTGGGCTCGGATGCCGCGACGCGGGCGGGCGCCTTGCTGGCGGTGCAGCCGGTGCCGGCGGGCGAACTCTCCCGCGCGGACCCCTTGCGCAAGGCCTTCGGCCCCGAAGTCGCCACGCTGGTGCAGGGCGCGCGCGCCCTGCTGCACCTGGGGGCCGTGGCCGGGCGGGCAGGGGACGAATCCGGGGCCGACCAGAAGGAGATGCAGCGCAAGATGCTGCTGGCCATGGCGGCCGACCTGCGCATCGTGCTGATGCGCCTGGCCTCGCGCCTGCAGTCGCTGCGCTGGTTCGCCGCGACCCGCACGCCCTGTCCCGCGGAATTCGCGCGGGAAACCATGGCGCTCTACACGCCGCTGGCCAACCGGCTGGGGATCTGGCAGCTGAAATGGGAAATGGAGGACCTGTCCTTCCGCTTCCTGCAGCCCGATACCTACAAGACCATCGCCCGCCAGCTCGAGGAAAAGCGCGTCGAGCGCGAGGCGTTCATCGACGGCGTGGTGGCTCGCCTGCAGGCCGCGCTGGACGACGCCCGCATCCAGGCGGAGATCAGCGGCCGCCCCAAGCACATCTACAGCATCTGGAACAAGATGCGCATCAAGCACCTGGAATTCCACCAGCTGTTCGACCTGCGGGCCCTGCGCGTGATCGTGGCCGACGAGCGCACCTGCTATGCGGTGCTGGCGCTGGTGCATGCCCTGTGGACCCCGGTGCCGGAGGAATTCGACGATTACATCGCGCGGCCCAAGCCCAACGGCTACCGGTCCCTGCACACGGTGGTGGCGGACGGCCAGGGGCGGGCCTTCGAGGTGCAGATCCGCACGCGGGACATGCACCAGTTCGCCGAATTCGGCATGGCGGCGCACTGGCGCTACAAGGAAGCCGGGGCCCGGGGCGGGCAGGTGGCGGCGTCGGGGGAATACGACCAGAAGATCGCCTGGATGCGCCAGCTGCTGGCCTGGAAGGAAGACGGCGGCCCGGCGCCCGCGCCCGAGGCGCCGCGCAGCGAGCGGCACATCTACGTGATGACGCCGCAGGCCCGCGTGCTGGAATTGCCCGAGGGCGCCACCCCCGTCGATTTCGCCTATCTGCTGCATACCGATCTGGGGCACCGCTGCCGCGGCGCCCGGGTCGACGGCCAGATGGTGCCCCTGTCCACGCCGCTGCGCACCGGCCAGACCGTGGAGATCATCGCCGCCAAGTCGGGCGGGCCGTCCCGGGACTGGCTCAATCCGCAGTTGGCCTATCTGGCCAGCCCGCGCGCCCGGTCCAAGGTCCGGGCCTGGTTCAATGCGGTGGAACTGCAGCAGCGCATCGCCCAGGGCCAGACGATGGTCGAAAAGGAACTGCAGCGCCTGGGCAGGACCGCCGTCAACCAGGAACACCTGGCCCAGCAGCTGGGGTTCGCCCGGGCGGATGATCTGTACGTGGCGGCCGCCAAGGAAGAATTCAGCCTGCGGCAGATCGACCAGGCCTTCCGCGAACCGGAAGCCGAGCCGGCGATGCCGGACGAGGCCCGCGTCTATGCCAGCGATGCCGGCAGCGTGGCGCGCACCGGCAAAAGCGGGGTGCTGGTGGTGGGGGTGGATTCCCTGCTCACGCAGCTGGCCCGCTGCTGCCGTCCGGCGCCGCCGGACGCCATCGAAGGCTTCGTGACGCGGGGCCGCGGGGTGTCCATCCACCGGCGGGACTGCGCGTCCTGGGCGGCGCTGGCCCAGCGGCATCCGGAACGCTGCATCGAGGTCGCCTGGGGAGAAACCGGTCAGGCCCTCTATCCGGTGGACCTCAGCATCCATGCCCAGGACCGGCCCAATCTCCTGCGGGATCTGTCCGAGATCTTCGCCCGCCTGCGGCTGCGGGTGGTGCGGGTGACGACCCACAGCCGGCGGTCCCTGGCGCACATGGTGTTCACGATCGAAGTGCGCGACGGCGCGCAGATCCGCCAGGCGCTGGATGCCGTCAATGAGCTGCCGGGCGTCCAGGCCAGCCGGCAATAGCCGGGCGGGGCGGGCCGGATGCGGCAGCGGCGGCTGCCCATCGGCCCGCGCTGCTAAAATGGTCGTTTGGCTGGCCGCTGTGGCCCGCCCCGCCCGGTTCGGGCACCTTTGAAGCGAGTCTGGATTTGAAACCCTATCATTTGCCGGATGCCCAGGGGCATTTTGGCCAGTTTGGCGGTTCGTTCGTGGCCGAAACCCTGGTGCACGCCCTGGACGCCCTGCAGAAAGCCTATGAGCACTACCGGGACGATCCTGAATTCCTGCGCGAATTCGCCGACGAACTGGAACACTTCGTCGGGCGCCCCAGCCCGGTCTACCATGCGCGGCGCTGGTCGCAGCAGCTGGGCGGAGCCCAGATCTGGTTCAAGCGCGAAGACCTGAACCACACCGGCGCCCACAAGGTCAACAATTGCATCGGACAGGCCCTGCTCGCCCGCCGCATGGGCAAGCCGCGCGTGATCGCCGAAACCGGCGCCGGCCAGCACGGCGTGGCGACCGCCACGGTGGCCGCCCGCTACGGCCTGGAGTGCGTGGTCTACATGGGCAGCGAGGACGTGCGCCGCCAGGCATCCAACGTCTACCGCATGAAGCTGCTGGGCGCTACGGTGGTCCCGGTGGAATCCGGCTCGCGCACCCTGAAGGACGCCCTGAACGAGGCCATGCGCGACTGGGTCACCAACGTCGAAAACACCTTCTACATCATCGGCACGGTGGCGGGTCCGCACCCGTATCCGCTGATGGTGCGCGATTTCCAGACCATCATCGGGCGCGAATGCCTGGAACAGATGCCGCGCGACGCGGGACGCCAGCCCGACTACGTGGTGGCTTCCGTGGGCGGGGGATCCAACGCCATCGGCATCTTCCATCCCTACATCGAACATGAGTCCGTGCGCCTGATCGGCGTCGAGGCCGCCGGCGAAGGCCTGGACAGCGGCCACCATGCCGCCTCCCTGAATCGCGGGGTGGTGGGCGTGCTGCACGGCAACCGCACGTACCTGCTGCAGGATGCCAACGGCCAGATCACCGAGACCCATTCGATTTCCGCCGGCCTGGACTATCCGGGCGTCGGGCCGGAACACGCCTGGCTGAAGGATTCGGGGCGGGCCCAGTATGTGGGCATCACGGACCAGGAAGCCCTGGCCGCCTTTCACAATTGCTGCCGCATCGAAGGCATCATGCCGGCGCTGGAATCCGCCCATGCCATCGCCTACGCCGCCAAACTCGCGCCCACGCTGCCCAAGGACCAGATCATCCTGGTCAATCTGTCGGGACGCGGCGACAAGGACATGCATACCGTGGCCGAAACCAGCGGCATCGCGCTTTAGGAGCCTCTCTTGACTGCATCCAATCACCGCCTGGCGGCTGCCTTCTCCGGCCTGTCGGGGGGCACGGCCCTGATCCCCTACATCACGGCCGGAGACCCGCTGGTCACGTCCACGCCTGCGCTGATGCAGGCGCTGGTGGCGGCGGGCGCCAATGTCATCGAACTGGGCGTGCCGTTTTCCGATCCCATGGCCGACGGCCCGGTCATCCAGCAGGCCGGGGAACGCGCCATCGCGGCCGGCGTCAGCCTGACTCGGGTGCTGGACCTGGTGGCCGAGTTCCGCCGCCAGGACGACCGCACGCCGGTCGTGCTGATGGGCTACGCCAATCCCATCGAATGCATGGGCCGGGACGAATTCGTGCGGCGCGCGGCCCAGGCGGGCGTGGACGGAGTCCTGGTCGTGGACTACACCCCCGAGGAATCCGCCGATTTCGCCGCCGGCCTGTCGGCGGCCGGCATCGATCCCATCTACCTGCTGGCGCCGACCTCCACCGAGTCCCGGATGGCCGATGTCGCGCGCCTGGCCCGGGGTTATGTGTACTATGTGTCCCTGAAGGGCGTCACCGGCGCCGGCCACCTGGATACCGACGACGTGGCCCGGCATCTGGCCGCCATCCGCCGCCACATCACGATTCCCGTGGGCGTCGGGTTCGGCATCCGGGATGCGGCCAGCGCCGCCCGGCTGGCGCCTCATGCCGATGCCGTCGTCATCGGCAGCAAACTGATTCAAATCATCGAGGAAGCCTCGCGCAGCGAGGGTCCCCAGGCCGCGGTGGGCGCTGCCGCCGCATGGCTGGCCGACGTCCGCCAGGCCCTCGATCACGTCCAAAAAGGTCAAGCATGAGCTGGTTCGAAAAAATCCTGCCCCCGCGCATCAATCGCCAACATGATTCGGGGTCCAAGCGGGTCCCGGAAGGCCTGTGGGTCAAATGCCCCTCGTGCGAATCCGTCCTGTATAAAGAAGACCTGCTGGCGACCCTGAACGTCTGCCCGAAATGCAGTCATCACATGCGCATCGGGGCCCGGGCGCGGATCGACGCGCTGCTGGACCCGGAAGGCCGGGTCGAGATCGGCGGCCAGACGCGCCCCATGGATCCCCTGAAGTTCAAGGATTCGCGCAAATACCCGGAACGCGTGTCCGAAGCGACCAAGCAGACCGGCGAATCCGAAGCCATGGTCGTCATGAGCGGCACGATCCTGTCGGTGCCCGCCGTGCTGGCCTGCTTTGAATTCTCGTTCATGGGCGGTTCGATGGGCTCGGTGGTGGGCGAACGCTTCGCCCGGGGCGTCCAGGCGGCCATCGACCACCGCATGCCCTTCATCTGCGTGTCGTCCTCGGGCGGCGCCCGCATGCAGGAATCGCTGTTTTCCCTGATGCAGATGGCCAAGACCACGGCCATGCTGCATCAGCTGTCCGAAGCCGGCCTGCCGTTCATCAGCATTCTCACGGATCCCACCATGGGCGGCGTGTCCGCGTCCTTCGCCTTCATGGGCGACGTCGTCATGGCCGAACCCAATGCCCTGATCGGCTTCGCCGGTCCGCGCGTGATCGAGCAGACCGTGCGCGAGAAACTGCCGGAAGGCTTCCAGCGGGCCGAGTTCCTGCTGACCAAGGGCGCCATCGATTGCGTCGTCGATCGCCGCGAGATGCAGGCCGAACTGGCCCACATCCTGGCCCTGTTCACCCGCCAGCCGATCGAAGTCGTTTCCAAGGCGGCCTGATGCCGGGAGCGGGCGCTCCGGCGCCCGCCTGATCGTTCCGTCCGACGCATGAAAAAGGCCCAGGATCTGTGAAGATCCCGGGCCTTTTTGTCGCAGGCCGCCCCCGTCAGGGGGCGGCCCGGATCACGCCATCAATGCGAGGTTTCCACCTGCTGCAGGGGTTCTTCCTGCGTCTTGGCGACGGTCTTGCGGGCGCGGCCCAGGGGCTTGGGCGCCGCGACCGGTTCGGCCGGGGCGGTTCCCGCCCGGGTTTCGATGAGCTGCATCCCGGCGGAGCGCAGGGATTCGTCGATCGAAGGCAGGACGATCGGGTGATCGCTGTCATCGGCCGATTCGGGCACCGGCGCCGCGGGCGGCAGCCCGAACGCCGGGGCTGCGGGGGCCTTGGCGGCGGTTTCGGGCAGGTCGGCCGGCTCGGCGGGGGCCGCTTCAGGTTCCGGCGTCGAAGTGAGAACCGGGGCCGGCGCTTCGGGAGTGGCGGTGTCCTGCGTCACGACTTCGGGCGCCGTCGCGACGGCGGCCGGGGGGGTCTCGGCTTCTTCAGTCGGGATGGCGACCGTTTCTTCCGCCTGGGCGATGACCGGGGCGGCGGGTTCCTCGACTTTCCGGACGGGCTCCTCGACTTCCCGGGTGGACGGCTCGTCGGCGGCGACGGGAGCGGTATCCTGCGTGTCCGTTTCTTCCGCGTTCAGGGCTTCCGGGTCGAAGCGCGGCGTTTCGTGCGTTTCGAGATCGCCGGCGGCGGCTTCAGCCGTATCCGGAGATTCCGTGCCGACGGCGGATTCCGCGCCTTCGCCGGTGCGGCGACCGCGACGGCCGCGACGGCGGCGGCGCTTGCGTTCCGGATCCGGGCTGTCCAGGCCGGCGTCCCCGTCCGTATCGACGGCGGGGCCGGCCACCAGGTCGGCGTCGGTGTCGGCGGGCGTCGGGGCGAATTGCGTGTCGTCCTGAGCGGCGGCCGGGGCGGGGAGGGTTTCGACGGCCGGAGCGGCCACGGCGGCGGCCGTGGTCAGTTCCACGACGTCGCTTGCGGCCTGGTCCTGCGCGTCTTCGGCGCGGCTGCGGCCGCGGCCCCGGCGGCTGCGGCCGCGACGCGGCTCGGCCGTGTCCTGCGCGGCATCCGCCGTGGCGACGGCGGGTCTGGCCGTCTGGGGCGCGCGGTCTTCGGAGGCGCGCTCGCGGCGCTGGGCGGGGCGGCTGTCCGAGGACTTCTCCGCGCGTTCGGCGCGGTCGGGGGATTCCGTCTTGTCGGCGCGGCCGTTGCGGTCGCCGCGGCCATTGGCGCGGGATTCCGGACGGCGGCCATTGTGGCGGCCGGCGCCGTTGCGGCGGCGGCTGTCATCTTCCCGGCGGGTCGGGGCGGCCGGCGCGGATTCCGCAGGCGCGGCCGCCGGTTCGGCGGAGCCGCTGAACCAGGACAGGATGCGCTTGAACAGGCCGCGCGAGGCGTCGGCGGCGGGCGCCGGCGCGGGGGCGGCGGCAGCGGCCTTGGCCGGACGCTCGACGTGGTGCGGCGCCGGCTGGGCCGGCTGGATGCCCTTGACGAGGGCTTCCGGACGCGACTTGGCTTCCTGGTCCTTGTTGGGCTGCCAGACGACCTTGTCTTCGGGTTCCTGGACCAGTTCGAAGCTGGTCTTGTTGTCGTCCAGGCGGGGATCGTCGTGGCGCAGCCGCTCGATGTGGTGATGCGGCGTTTCCAGGGACTTGTTGGGGATCAGGACCAGATTGACCTTCAGGCGCGATTCGATCTGGCTGATGTCGTGGCGCTTCTCGTTCAGCAGGAAGGTGGCGACGTCCACCGGCACCTGGGCGTGCAGGGCGGCGGTGCCTTCCTTCATGGCTTCTTCCTGCAGCAGGCGCAGCACGTGCAGGGCGCTGGATTCGGCATCGCGGATGACGCCGGTGCCGGTGCAGCGCGGGCAGGTGACGTGCGAACCTTCGTTCAGGGCGGGGCGCAGGCGCTGGCGGGACAGTTCCATCAGGCCGAAGCGGGAAATCTTGCCCATCTGGACGCGGGCCCGGTCGAAGTGCAGGGCGTCGCGCAGGCGCTGTTCGACGGCGCGCTGGTTCTTGCCTTCTTCCATGTCGATGAAGTCGATCACGATCAGGCCGCCCAGGTCGCGCAGGCGCAGCTGGCGGGCGACTTCGTCGGCCGCTTCCACGTTGGTGCGCAGGGCGGTTTCCTCGATGTCGGCGCCCCGGGTGGAACGGGCCGAGTTGACGTCCACGGCCACCAGGGCTTCGGTGTGATCGATGACGATGGCGCCGCCCGAGGGCAGCGTCACCGTGCGCGAATAGGCGGTTTCGATCTGGTGTTCGATCTGGAAGCGGGAAAACAGCGGCACGTCGTCGCGGTAGCGCTTCACGCGATTGACGTTGTCGGGCATGACCACGCTCATGAAGGCCGTGGCCTGATCGTGGATGTCGTCCGTGTCGATCAGGATTTCACCGATTTCAGGCGAAAAATAGTCGCGGATGGCGCGGATGACCAGGCTGGATTCCAGATAGATCAGGATCGGAGCCTTGTTTTCGCGGGCGGCGCCGTCGATGGCGGTCCACAGCTGCAGCAGGTAGTTCAGGTCCCATTGCAGTTCTTCCACGCTGCGGCCGATGCCGGCCGTGCGGGCGATCATGCTCATGCCGGCCGGGATTTCCAGCTGGTCCATGGTGTCGCGCAGTTCCTGGCGGTCTTCGCCTTCCACGCGGCGCGAGACGCCGCCGCCGCGCGGGTTGTTGGGCATCAGGACCAGGTACCGGCCCGCCAGGGAGATGAAGGTCGTCAGGGCCGCGCCTTTATTGCCGCGCTCTTCCTTTTCGACCTGGATGATGAGCTCCTGGCCTTCGGTCAGCGCATCCTGGATGCGCGCCGTGCGCACGTCCACGCCTTCCTTGAAGTAGGTGCGGGCGACTTCCTTGAAGGGCAGGAAGCCGTGGCGTTCTTCGCCGTAGCTGACGAAGCAGGCTTCCAGACCCGGTTCGATGCGGGTGATGACGCCTTTGTAGATATTGCCTTTGCGCTGTTCGCGCCCGGCGGTTTCAATGTCCAGGTCGATGAGCTTCTGGCCATCGACAATGGCGACGCGTAGTTCTTCTTGGTGCGTCGCATTGAACAGCATGCGTTTCATGAGTGGGTTTCTCCGTTGTCAGGGCGCGCCGGATTCGGCGCACGACCACGGGTCACTCGGTGTGCATAGCGGCAGTCTGCGGTGGAGGTGGCTGCGGACGAAATCAGGCCGCGCCAGTCTCCGGTAAGAGTGGCACGGCGCGCTGGTGAGCGCGAGGTTCTGGCAGCAGGGAGGTCAAGGGCACGGTCGTGGTTGACGAAAGGTTGCTGGGAACGGCGGACGCGCGAAACACGGCGTCCGGTGCGGAAGAGCGAGCAGAAATCTGCGGCGTCGCACGCGGCTTGTCGATTTCCCTGCCCGATGTGGCGGGCGGAGAAACCGGGACAGAACCGGCGACCAAGGACCCAGAGACCGAAATCCAGGCAGTACAATGATGTCCCTGCAGCCCGGCGGAGCGCATGCCTTGCGTCTCTACGTCTGGCGGTTTTCGGCCTCTATAGGCTGTTGCGATTATATGCCGCTTTTCCCTATGCGCAAAATAGATATGTCACCCGAGCGCCAACCGGCCGTGCGCCAGGTGGTGGTGGACAGTGAATCGGCGGGTCAGCGGCTGGACAACTTTCTGCTGCGCCTGAACAAGGGCGTGCCCAAAAGCCACCTGTACAAGGCCATCCGCGACGGCCAGGTGCGCATCAACAAGGGCCGCTGCCGCGCCGATACCCGGGTGCAGGCCGGCGACCTGGTGCGCATCCCGCCGCTGCGCCTGCCCGATCCCGCCGCCCGGCCGGCCGCGCCGCCGGCGACGTTTCCCGTCCTGTACGAAGACGCCCACCTGCTGGTCATCGACAAGCCCGCCGGCGTGGCCGTGCACGGCGGCAGCGGCGTGTCCTTCGGGGTGATCGAACAACTGCGCGCCGCCCGCCCCGACGAACGCCTGCTGGAACTGGCCCACCGGCTGGACCGGGAAACCTCCGGCGTGCTGATGGTGGCCCGCAGCCGCAAGGCCCTGGTGGCCCTGCACGACATGATGCGCAACAGCCTGGGCCGCAAGCACTATCTGGCCCTGGCGGTGGGCGACTGGGTCAATGATCGCCAGCATATCCGCCTGCCGCTGCTGAAATATCTGACCCCGGGCGGCGAGCGCCGCGTGCGGGTCGATCCCCTGGGCAAGCCCGCGCACACCATCGTCACCCTGAAGCGCCGCTATGGCGGCGCCTATTCCCTGGTGGGCGCCGAGCTGCGCACCGGGCGCACCCACCAGATCCGGGTGCATCTGGCGTCCCAGGGCCATCCCATCGCGGGCGACGAGAAATACGGGCCGGACGAGATCCGCGCGGCCCTCTTCGCCCAGGGCTTCCGGCGCATGTTCCTGCATGCCCACCGGCTGGACATCCCCCATCCCGTGACGGGCGAACCCCTGGCGCTGGAAGCGCCCCTGCCGCCCGCCTGCCAGGCGGTGCTGGACTGGCTGGAGTCGAAACAATGACCTCTATGGACGACATGACACAGAACGCCCCCCTGGCGGCGCCGGCCGCCGCCGGCCCGATCGCCGATTCCGGACGCGCGGCCTACCAGGCCGTGATCTTCGACTGGGACGGCACCCTGCTGGATTCCACCCACCACATCGTCGGCGCCCTGATCGGCGCCTGCCGCGACCTGAGGCTGCGCGAACCCACCCGGGAACAGGCGGGCTGGGTGATCGGCCTGTCGCTGCAGACGGCCTTGTACCAGCTGGTTCCCGAACTGCGGGCCGACCAGGTCGACGCCTTCGCGGAACGCTACAAGACCCATTTCAGGCGCCTGCTGGCCGACATGCATCTATTCGACGGGCAGGCGCAGCTGCTGCGCGATCTGCACGCCCAGGGCGTGGCGCTGGCCGTGGCGACCGGCAAAAGCCGCCTGGGCCTGGATACTTCCATGGAACGCCTGGGGCTGCAGGATCTGTTCCGGGCCACCCGCACGGTGGACGAGGCCCGGGGCAAGCCCGACCCCGACATGCTGGAGCAGCTGCTGGTCGAACTGGACCTGGCTCCCGGGGCCGTCCTGATGGTGGGCGACACCACGCACGACGTGCTGATGGCCAAGGCCGCCGGCATCGACAGCCTGGCCGTGTCCTACGGGGCGCACCGGGCCTCCCTGCTGGAATCCGCCCAGCCCACGGCCCTGGTTGGCACGGTGCCGGACATGCAGGCCTGGATTCGGGCCCGCGTCGTCCCCGGCGGCCCGGCCCGGGAAGTCGTCAATTCCTGAGACGGCTCAGCTGGCCAGGAACAGAAACAGCGTCGGTTTCTTTTCGAAATCCGGCGCCCCGGCCTTGCGCCACTGCGCCACCGTCCGCGTCTGGATCGACTCGTCCGCGCACGTCAGCGAACTCGCGATGCATATCCGCGTCGTATCGCGCAGCGTGTGCGTCAGGGCCTCGAACATCGCGCCATTCCGGTAGGGCGTCTCGATCAGGATCTGCGTCTGCTGCTGCTTGTGGGATGCCGATTCCCAGGCGCGCAACTGCGCATCCCGTTCGTGCGCCTTCACCGGCGCGTAGCCGTGAAAAGCGAAACGCTGGCCTTGCAGCCCGCTGGCCATCAGTCCCAGCATGATCGACGACGGTCCCGTCCAGGGCAGTACCCGCAGGCCGCGCTCGTGCGCCTGCGCCACCACCAGCGCCCCGGGATCCGCGACCGCCGGGCAGCCCGCCTCGGACACCAGTCCCAGATCCTGGCCGGCGGGCACGGCATCCAGCCAGCCGCGGATGTCCTGCGGCGTGCTGTCCGCCTTCAGCGTGTGGATCGTGATCTCCTGCAGCGGGATCTGCGTGCCGATCAGTTTCAGGAACGCCCGCGCCGATTTCGCGTTCTCGGCGATGAAATAGCGCAGCTGCGCCGTGATTTCCCGGGCGGCCAGGGGCAGCCAGCGGTCGGGGGCGGACTCGCCCAGTCCGACGGGGATGAGGTGCAAAGTGGTCATGGGAGTCAGGCGCGGAGGGAGGGTTGCAGGGGATCCAGGCCGAAGGCGCGGAGCATGCGGCACACCGCGATCAGGGGCAGGCCGATCAGGGCCGTCGGGTCGTCGCTGTTCATGCGGGCCATCAGGGCGATGCCCAGGGCTTCGGCCTTGGCGCTGCCCGCCGTGTCGTACGGTCGTTCGGCGCGCAGGTAGTGTTCGATCTGGGCGGGGTCCAGGGCCAGGAATTCGCAGCGGGTCGGGACCTCGTCCAGCAGGCGCGATCGCCCGTCGGTCACGCATACGGCCGTGTGGAACAGGACTTCCCGGCCGCTGAAGCTTTGCAGCTGGGCCCGGGCCGATTCGTGGTCGCCGGGCTTGCCGATGGCCCGGCCCTCGCAGGCGGCTACCTGGTCCGACCCGATCACCAGGGCGCCGGGATGATCCGCCAGCACCCGGTCCGCCTTTTCGCGGGCCAGCCGGCAGGCCAGGTCGCGGGGGGACTCGCCCGGCAGCGGGCGCTCGTCGATGTCCGGCGAATGGCATTCGAAGGGCAGCCGCAGCCGTTGCAGCAGTTCGCGCCGGTAAACGGAGCTGGAGGCCAGGATGAGGATCATGACGGAAGCCGTGCGGAGAGAACCGGCAGTGTACAGCGCTCGATGATCTCCCCGGAAATTGACTTCGATTGCTGTTGACAAGTAAAATCTAGAGTTTTCCTGGAAGTCAGAATTCATGGTCGTCGATGCCTTGGCGTTCTCGCAGGCAGGCCGGGTGCTGGAAGGCAGCCGGAAAGCCAGTGAATTTGCGCGTCTTTGCCAGGGCCTGCCGGCGCCTCAGGATGCTGAAATCGCCTGGCGCGTGGCCGGCCGGCAGGATGCCGGCACCGGTCGCCTGTGGCTGGACATCCATGCCCAGGGGGCTGTGACGCTGGTTTGTCAGCGGTGCCTGGGGCCTTTGGCGCTGCCCGTGCAGGTGGACAATACGGTCGGGCTGGTAAAGAATCAGGCCCAGCTGGATGCCCTGGACGCGCTGGAATCCACCGGTGAAGGCTCCGACGTCGAATATCTGGTTGCCGACCGGCAGCTGGACATCCTGGCGCTGATCGAAGACGAACTGATTCTGGCTTTGCCCTATGCTCCCCGGCACGATGTCTGCCCCGGCGCGGAGGATGAGCCAGGACACCAGGATGTGACCAAACCCTCGCCCTTTGCCGTTCTCGAACAGCTCAGGAAACACTGAACCATCATTTAACACGCGGGCTCGCGCTTACCTTAAAATAGGCGGCCCCGATCACAGGAGTCATCATGGCTGTCCAGCAAAACAAAAAGAGCCCGTCCAAGCGCGGCATGCATCGCTCGCACGATTTCCTGACGGCGCCGGCCACGGCTATCGAGCCCACCACCGGCGAACAGCATCTGCGCCACCACATCAGCCCCAACGGCGTGTATCGTGGCCGCAAGGTCCTGAAGACCAAGAACGACGAGTAATCCGGCGCCTCGGTTTCCATCGCGCCCAATGCCCGATCATTCTCTTACCGTCGCCATCGATTGCATGGGCGGCGACCACGGCCTGCCCGTCACGGTGCCGGCGGCGGTGACGTTCGCCCAGGCGCATCCTGACACCCGCTGCCTGCTGGTGGGGGACGAATCCCAGATTCGCTCCATGCTGGCTCAGCACGTGGTGTCCGCCGGGCAGTTCGACATCCTGCACGCCTCCGAAGTCGTCGCCATGCACGACTCGGTCGAAGTCGCCCTGCGCCGCAAGAAGGATTCGTCCATGCGGGTGGCGGCCCAGGCCGTCAAGGACGGCCGCGCCGACGCAGCCGTCTCCGCCGGCAACACCGGCGCCTGGATGGCGATTTCCCGCTATGTCCTGAAGACGCTGGACGGCATCGACCGCCCGGCCATCGCCACCGCCTTGCCCAACCAGAAGGGCGGGGCCACCACGGTGCTGGACTTGGGCGCCAACGTCGATTGCTCGGCCGAGCATCTGCTGCAGTTCGGCCTGATGGGGGCGGCCCTGGTATCGGCGGTGGACCGCCGGACCCAGCCTTCGGTGGGCCTGCTCAACATCGGCGAAGAAGTCATCAAGGGCAACGAAGTCGTCAAACAGGCGGCCGAACTGCTGCGGGCCAGCGGGCTGAATTTCTACGGCAACGTCGAAGGCGACGACATCTTCAAGGGCACGGTGGACGTGGTCGTCTGCGACGGCTTCGTCGGCAACGTCGTCCTGAAGTCGGTCGAAGGCCTGGCGCGGATGATCAGCACCATGATGCGCGAGGAATTCCGCCGCACGCCGTTCACCATGGCGTCCGGCCTGGTGGCCACGCCCGTGCTGCGCCGCTTCCGCGACCGGGTGGACAATCGCCGCTACAATGGCGCAGCGCTGCTGGGCCTGCGCGGCATCGTCATCAAAAGCCACGGCTCGGCCGATATCTATGCCTACGGACAGGCGCTGCAGCGTGCCCGCGAGGCCGTCCTGAACGGCCTTCTCCAGGGCACCATCCAGCGCCTGGATGCCTTGCGCAGCCGCGCGCCTTCGCCCTCGCAGGGCGACGCCGCCCAGGCTGTCTAGTCTCTTTTTCGGAATCGATATGCCTTACGCCAGGATTACCGGAACGGGCGGCTATCTGCCCCCCCGTGTCGTCACCAACGATGATCTGGCTGCCGACCTGGCCACGCGAGGCGTCGAAACGTCCGACGCCTGGATCGTGGAACGCACCGGCATCCGCCAGCGCCATATCGCCGATCCCGGCACCAAGACCAGCACCCTGGCCACGGAAGCCGCGCGCGCCGCGCTGGAAAACGCCGGCGTGCAGGCCGGCGAACTGGACCTGATCATCGTGGCGACCTCCACGCCCGATTTCATCTTCCCCAGCACGGCCTGTCTCGTGCAGGCCAATCTGGGCGTCGGCGGCGCCGCCGCCTTCGACGTGCAGGCCGTGTGCAGCGGCTTCGTCTACGCCCTGGCGACCGCCGATGCGATGATCCGCGCCGGCCGCGCCCGCCATGCCCTGGTGATCGGCGCCGAAGTCTTTTCGAGCATCCTCGACTGGAACGACCGCCGCACCTGCGTGCTGTTCGGCGACGGAGCGGGGGCCATGGTGCTCAGCGCTGCCGACGAACCCGGCATCCTCGCGGCCAAGCTCAATGCCGACGGCCGCCAGCAGCACATCCTCTGCGCGGCGGGCAACGTCGTCGGCGGCCAGGTCACGGGCGACCCCTTCCTGCGCATGGACGGCCAGGCTGTGTTCAAGCTGGCGGTCAATTCCCTGACGCATTCGGCGCGCGAAGTCTGCGAAGAGGCCGGCGTCGAATTGTCCGACCTGGACTGGATGGTGCCGCACCAGGCCAACGTCCGCATCCTCAATTTCATCAGCCGCAAGCTCGGCCTTCCCGAAGAAAAACTCATCGTCACGCTCGACAAGCACGCCAATACCTCGGCGGCCAGCGTGCCGCTGGCCTTCGACGTGGCCTGGCGCGACGGCCGCATCCACGCCGGGCAGCTGGCGCTGCTGCAAGGCGTCGGCGGCGGCTTTACCTGGGGCTCCGTCCTCGTCCGACTGTAAGGCGCACGCACATGAAGATCGCATTCGTATTTCCGGGCCAGGGTTCCCAGACCGTCGGCATGATGGACGCCTGGGCCGACCATGCCGGCGTGCAGGCCGTCCTGCGCGAGGGCGATGAGGCCCTGGGCGAAGACCTGACGGGCCTGATCGCCCGGGGGCCCGCCGAATCCCTGAACCTGACCGCCAACACCCAGCCCGCCATGCTGCTGTGCTCGGTCGCCATGTATCGCGCCTGGCAGCAGGCGGGCGGCGCCGCGCCGGCCGTCGTGGCCGGACACAGCCTGGGGGAATACTCCGCGCTGGTGGCCGCCGGCGCCCTGGACCTGGGCGACGCCGTGCGTACCGTGCGCGTCCGCGCCCAGGCCATGCAGTCGGCGGTTCCCGTGGGCGAGGGCGGCATGGCCGCCATCCTGGGGCTGGACGACGACGCCGTGCGCCAGGCCTGCGCCCAGGCCTGCGGCGACCAGATCGTCGAGGCCGTCAATTACAACGCGCCGGCCCAGGTCGTGATCGCCGGCCATGCGGCCGCGGTGGAACGCGCCTGCGAACTGGCCAAGGCGGCGGGCGCCAAGCGCGCCGTCACGCTGCCGGTGTCCGCGCCTTTCCATTCCCGCCTGTTGAAACCGGCCGCGGTCGTGCTCGAACAGGCCCTGGCCGGGATCGCCGTGCGTGCGCCCGCCGTTCCCCTGATCAATAATGTGGATGTGGCCCGGCCGGCCGATCCCGCCGCCATCCGCGATGCGCTGGTGCGCCAGGCCTGGCATCCGGTGCGCTGGGTGGAAACGATCCAGGCGATGAAGCGCGACGGCGTCACCCATCTGGTCGAATGCGGTCCGGGCAAGGTCCTGACCGGCCTGGTCAAGCGCATCGATCGCGATCTGACAACCTTCAACATTACCGATCCGGCATCGCTGCAGCAGACGCTGGACGCCTTGAGAGGCTGATATGGCAGAACCCATCCTGACGGGCAAGATCGCCCTGGTTACCGGCGCTTCGCGCGGCATCGGCCGCGCGGTCGCCCTGGAACTCGCCGCCGCCGGCGCCACGGTGGTGGGCACCGCCACCTCGCAGGCCGGGGCGGACGGCATCACCGAAGCCCTGGCTGCCCAGGGCGGTCGGGGCGTGGTCCTGAACGTCGACGACGCCGCGGGCTGCGATGCGCTGCTGGCGGAACTGGCAGGGCAGGGCGGACCCCACATTCTGGTCAACAATGCCGGCATCACCCGCGACGGGCTGATCCTGCGCATGAAGGACGAAGACTGGGCCGCCGTGCTGAACACCAATCTGTCGGCCGTGTTCCGCCTGTCGCGCGGCGTGGCCAAGACCATGATGAAGGCCCGCTGGGGTCGCATCGTCAACATCACTTCGGTGGTCGGCTACAGCGGCAACCCGGGGCAGGCGAACTACGCGGCGGCCAAGGCCGGCGTGGCCGGCATGTCGCGCGCGCTGGCCCAGGAACTCGGCAGCCGCGGCATCACGGTCAATTGCGTGGCGCCCGGCTTCATCGACACGGACATGACGCGGGCGCTCAACGAGACCCAGACGGCGGCGATCCTGCAGCAGATCCCCTTGGGACGCCTGGGCTCCGCCGCGGAAATCGCGAGCGCTGTCGCTTATCTGGCCAGCCCGCAGGCCGGCTACGTAACAGGCACGACCTTGCACGTCAATGGTGGTATGTACATGTAGGGTAAAGAGAACGGACGATACCCGTCTAAGGTAAAATCCGTTCAAACTCAGTAGGCAAGTCTCGGTGCTTCAATCGTCCAGTGCGTTTCGTCTGGTCCCGAGCTGCTTTTTTTTGACTAAGACCCGCAGCCCAGCTGTCCTCGTTTGGCTATAATTCGCGGGATTTTTCCTAACTGGAGATATGCATGGAAAGCATCGAACAGCGCGTCAAGAAGATCGTCGCTGAACAGCTCGGCGTCAACGAAGCCGAGATCAAAAACGAATCTTCCTTCCTTGACGACCTCGGTGCCGATTCGCTCGATATGGTCGAGCTCGTGATGGCCCTCGAAGACGAATTCGAAACGGAAATCCCCGACGAGGAAGCCGAGAAAATCACGACGGTGCAGCAGGCGGTCGATTACATCACCTCGCATAGCAAACAGTAATCCCATTCCGACCCGACGCAGGCGCAGTCCGCCGCGTCCGGGCCATGGCAGTTCGTGACGGGTGATCATCGGGCAGGCAGGTCTGCATGTCCGACCTGATGATCTGCCATGAACTGCCTTTTTCTTTTCAGGAGCCGTATGTGAAACGACGAGTCGTCATAACCGGATTGGGCATCGTGTCGCCTGTGGGAAATGATGTCGATACCGCCTGGGACAACCTCATCCATGGCCGCTCCGGTATCGGGCGGGTGACGCGATTCGACGCCTCCGTGCTCAACAGCCAGATTGCGGGCGAGGTCAAGGGCTTCGAAGTCACGGACTACATGGGCGCCAAGGAAGCCAAGCAGATGGATCACTTCATCCATTATGGCGTGGCGGCCGGCATCCAGGCATGGCGCGATTCCGGCCTTGAAATCACGGAAGAAAACGCCGACCGCATCGGCACCATCATCGGTTCGGGCATCGGCGGCCTGCCGCGCATCGAGGAAACCCAGATCGAATTCCTGCAGCGCGGCGCGCGGCGGATCTCGCCGTTTTTCGTGCCGGCTTCCCTGATCAACCTGATTTCGGGCCAGCTGTCCATCATGCTGGGCCTGAAGGGCCCCAGCTACGCGGTGGTCTCGGCCTGCACCACCGGCCTGCACTCCATCGGCGACGCGGCCCGCCTGATCGAATACGGCGATGCCGACGTGATGGTCGCCGGCGGCGCGGAAAGCTCAGTCTCGCCGCTGGGCATGGGGGGCTTTGCCGCCATGCGCGCCCTGTCCACCCGCAACGACGATCCCGCCACGGCCTCGCGTCCCTGGGATCGCGACCGCGACGGCTTCGTCCTGGGCGAGGGCGCCGGGGTGCTGGTGCTGGAAGAATACGAACACGCCAAGCGCCGGGGCGCCCGCATCTACGGCGAATTCCTGGGCTTCGGCATGAGTTCCGACGCGCATCACATCACCAGTCCCGACCAGGACGGTCCGCGCCGGGGCATCCTGCATGCCCTGCGCAACAGCGGCGTGAACGCGGATGAAATCAGCTACGTCAATGCGCACGGCACGTCCACCCCGCTGGGCGACAAGAACGAGACCGAGGCCCTGAAACTGGCCTTCGGGGATCACGCGCGCAAGCTGGTCGTCAATTCCACCAAGTCCATGACGGGCCACCTGCTGGGGGCCGCCGGCGGGATCGAGGCGGTCTTCACGACCCTGGCGGTCTACCGCCAGATCTCGCCCCCGACTATCAATCTGTTCAACCAGGACCCGGAATGCGACCTGGATTACTGTGCCAACCAGGCTCGCGATATGAAAATCGACGTCGCCTTGTCCAATTCCTTCGGGTTTGGCGGCACCAACGGTTCCATGATCGTGAGGCGTATCTGACCTTCGTCGGAGGCCCGGCATGAGCGAGCGCGAGGTCGACCTCGCGCTGGTCGAACGCGTGCGGCGCGGCGACCGGCATGCCTTCGACCTGCTGGTGATCAAATACCAGCGCAAGATCATGCGCCTGCTGTCGCGCATGATTCACGATCCCGCCGACATCGAGGACGTCGCCCAGGAAGCGTTCGTCAAGGCCTACCGCGCCTTGCCGCAATTCCGGGGCGACAGCGCCTTCTACACCTGGCTGTATCGCATCGCCATCAACACGGCCCGCAACTGGCAGGCCGCCAATTTCCGCCGGCCGACCACCGTATCCGTACTGGAAAACGAAGAGGGTGAAACTTTTGACCAGATCGATGGCCTAAGTGATCAGAGTACGCCCGAATCGATGATGGCCAGCCGCCAGATCGCCCAGACGGTGAACGAGGCGATCGAGGCGCTGCCGGAAGACCTGCGGACGGCGATCGTGTTGCGGGAGATCGAAGGGATGAGTTATGAAGATATTGCCAGCACCATGCAGTGCCCGATCGGGACGGTCCGTTCCCGGATCTTCCGGGCGCGGGAGGCCATCGCCAGCCGCCTGCGGCCGGTCATGGAACATGACCCGGCGCGCCGCTGGTAAGGAGCCCTCATGAATATCAAGCATGAACCGGACGTCGCAGGCCATGAATGGGAAGCCTCGGTGTCGTCCTGGGTGGACGGCGAAGCCGATCTGCGGGCCGAGGAACTCGACAGCCCCTACGGCCGGCAGATCTGGGATACCTATCACCTGATCGGCGACGTCATGCGCAGCCAGGACCTGGCCATTCAGCCGTCCGAACGTTTCTATGCCCGGGTGTCGGCCGCCCTGGACGCCGAACCCGCCATCGTCGCGCCGGCGCCGCTGGCGCGGCATCACGCCTGGCGCTTCGGCCTGTCCGGCCTGGCGGTGGCGGCGGCCGTGGCGTCGGTGGTCTGGATGGCCAAACCGTTCCTGGCCGAGCCGGATGCCGCGCCGGCCGCCCGGCCGGTGCTGGCCCAGGCCGCCGAATCGGACGCCAATGATCCCACTCTGGCGGATTACATGGCGGCGCACCAGGACATGGCCGGCGCGGGCCCGGTGCGCCAGGTGTCCTATGACAGCATGGGGTCCCGCTGATGATGACGCAGCGGGGCGGCGCCCGGTCTGCCCGCTGGGCCTGCGGCCTGCTGGCGGGCCTGATGCTGTGCTCGGGCGCCGGGGCTGCCCAGTCCGCGGCTGCGGCCGGCAGCGACGCCCTGGCTTTTTTGCAACAGGTCCAGCAAGCCGCCCGGTCGCTGGATTATTCGGGGATCTACGTCTATCAGCAGGGGCACATTCTGCAGGCGTCCCGGCTGGTGCACCTGGTCGACGGCACCGGCGAACGCGAGCGCCTGGAAGTGCTGGACGGCGCCCCCCGCGAATGCCTGCGCCAGAACGGCGTCGAGCAATGCCTGAGGCCGGACCACAAGGTCGTGATCATCCAACCCGCGCGCAGCGACCATTTCCCGGGCCTGCTGCTGGGCAACGCCCAGGCCATCGCCACGCACTATGAATGGCGCGCCTCGTCCCGCGTCTACCGGATCGCCGGGCGGGAATGCGCGATGTCCGAACTCAAGGCGCGCGACCACCTGCGCTACAGCTATCGCATCTGCACCGACGCCAAGACGCATCTGCTCCTGAAATCCCAGACGCTGGATGCTACCGGACATCTGGTGGACCAGGTCGCGTTCAGCAGCATCCGCGTGGGCGCCGACGTGCAGCCCGCGTCCCTGACGACGCACTGGGACACTCGAAGCTGGCAGCTGATCACGGAATCCAGCGAACCCACGGACCTGCAGGCCCAGGGCTGGCGCTTCACGCTGCCGCCCGGTTTCCAGCCCGTGGCGGAACTCTCGCGCCAGATCGGGCCGGGCCATGCCGTGAACCAGCTCGTGGTTTCCGACGGCCTGGCCGCCATTTCGGTGTTTATTGAAACCTTTGACCCGAAACGCGATCAAAACATCAGACAGGGAGACCTGCGGCAAGGTGCAGTCAACATCTATCGGATGCGTCTGGCGTCCTATTGGTTGACTGCCGTTGGCGAAGCACCCGCCCAGACGGTTCGCGATCTGGCCCGTGCCGTGCAATATGTGCCGCAGGCGGCCCGCTAAATCATTCTTCCAAGGAGAACTCCATGGCTTTCCAATTGCCCCGAGCGCCGGGTGTGAAGCGGGCCCTTGCCGGCGCCGCGGCCGGCCTGCTGCTGATCTCGGCGGCGCCCATGAGCGTCGCCCAGGCCGGACCGGCCGTGTCGACATCGGCGGCGCTGCCGGATTTCACGCAGATCGTCTCTGAAACCGAGGGTTCCGTCGTCAACATCCGCACGACCGAAGCCGTCCCCGTGCGCCGCTCGCCCACCGGGCCCGGCGGCGGGGATCCCTCCGACCTGTTCCGGTGGTTCTTCGGGCCGGATTTCATGCCGCCCGGATACGGGCCCCAGCAGCAGCCCCAGCGGCCGCATGCCCAGCCCGACCAGCCGACGCCCAAGGAACGCACCGTGCCGCGCGGGATCGGGTCCGGCTTCATCCTGTCCAGCGATGGCTACGTCCTGACGAACAACCACGTCGTGGATAATTCCAATGGCATCTTCGTCACCATGACCAATGGCAAGGAATACAAGGCCAAGGTCGTCGGCACGGACGCCCGCACCGACATCGCCCTGCTGAAGATCGACGCCACCGGGCTCAAGCCCCTGGCGATCGGGGATTCCGACAAGCTGAAGAAAGGCCAGTGGGTGCTGGCCATCGGTTCGCCGTTCGGCCTGGATTCGACCGTGACGGCCGGCATCGTCAGCGCCATCAACCGGGACACCGGGGACTATCTGCCCTTCATCCAGACCGACGTGGCGGTGAACCCGGGCAATTCCGGCGGTCCGCTGATCAACCTGCAGGGCCAGGTGGTGGGGATCAATTCCCAGATCATCTCGCGCAGCGGCGGCTTCATGGGGATTTCCCTGGCCATCCCGATCGATGAGGTGATGCGGGTGGTGGATCAGCTCAAGGCGCACGGCAAGGTCACGCGCGGCCGTATCGGGGTGCAGATCACGGAAGTCCAGGACGACGTCGCCAAGGCCCTGGGGCTGGAAACGTCGCAGGGCGCCCTGGTCAGCAGCGTCGAGCCCGACGGCCCGGCCGCCAAGGCGGGCGTGCATGCCGGCGACGTGATCACGGCCTTCGACGGCCATGCCATCAAGCACATGACGGACCTGCCGCGCCTGGTCGGGGCGACCAAGCCGGGCACCGAGGCCACGATCCAGGTCTGGCGCAAGGGCAAGTCGCTGGACCTGAAGGCCAAGGTCGCGGAACTGGACCAGAAGGCGGCCGCGGCGTCCAGCCCGGAAGCGCCTCCCAATGACGGCACCGACCGCCTGGGGCTCAGCGTCAAGGCCCTGCCGGCGGATTCGGGCCTGGACCAGGGGGTGCTGGTCAGCCAGTCCGAAGGTCCGGCGGCGGATGTAGGGATCGAAGCGGGCGACATCATCCTGCGGGTCAATAACACCGACGTCAGCAGCCCGGCGCAGTATGAAAAGGCCGTCAAGGGCCTGGACAAGTCCAAGCCGGTCGTGCTGCTGGTCAGCCGGGACCAGCAATCCCAGTGGGTGATCATCAAGCTGCAATGACCTTGAACAGGGCACCAGGGGATTCCCCGGCGGGAAAAAGCTAAAATACCGCCTGTACGGAAGGGGGCGCCTTGCGGCGCCCCCTTTTCTTGACGGCATACCGGTTCGCCTTCCTCCATCCTTTCCGACCTTCCCGATTTCCGCACGCAGTCTATGGACCACATTCGCAACTTCTCCATCATCGCGCACATCGATCATGGCAAATCGACCCTGGCCGACCGCCTGATCCAGCGCTGCGGCGGTCTTCAGGACCGCGAGATGGCGGCGCAGGTGCTGGATTCCATGGACATCGAACGCGAGCGCGGCATCACCATCAAGGCGCAGACGGCCGCCTTGCGCTATACCGCCGCCGATGGCCGCGTCTATGCCCTGAACTTGATCGACACGCCGGGCCACGTGGACTTTTCCTATGAAGTCAGCCGTTCCCTGTCGGCGTGCGAAGGCGCCTTGCTGGTGGTCGATTCCACCCAGGGGGTCGAAGCCCAGACGGTGGCCAACTGCTATACCGCCATCGAACTCGGCGTCGAGGTCCTGCCGGTCCTGAACAAAATGGACCTGCCGTCCGCCGATCCGGACGCCGCCGCCGCCGAAATCGAGGACGTCATCGGCATCGACGCCACCGACGCCATCCAGGCCAGCGCGAAAACGGGCCTGGGCATCGACGAGATCCTGGAAGCCGTCGTGGCGCGCGTGCCGCCGCCCAAGGGCGACCCCGCCGCCCCCCTGCAGGCCCTGATCATCGATTCCTGGTTCGACAATTACGTGGGCGTGGTGATGCTGGTGCGCATCGTCAACGGGGTGCTGCGCCCGAAAGACAAGATCCTGCTGATGGCCACCGGCGCCACGCACCTGTGCGAACAGCTGGGGGTGTTCACCCCCAAGTCCCAGCCTCGGGACGTCCTGTCGGCCGGCGAGGTCGGCTTCATCATCGCCGGCATCAAGGAACTCGAACACGCCAAGGTCGGCGACACCGTCACGCTGGCGGGCAAGCCCGCCGCCGGCCCGCTGCCCGGCTTCAAGGAAGTCAAGCCGCAGGTGTTCGCGGGCGTCTATCCGGTGGAATCCAGCGAATACGACCAGTTGCGCGATTCCCTGGAAAAACTCAAGCTCAACGATTCGTCCCTGATGTTCGAGCCGGAAGTCTCCCAGGCGCTGGGCTTCGGCTTTCGCTGCGGCTTCCTTGGCCTGCTGCACATGGACATCGTGCAGGAGCGCCTGGAACGCGAATTCGACATGGACATCATCACCACCGCGCCGTCGGTGGTGTACGAAGTCCTGCACCGCGACGGCACGCTGCTGATGGTCGACAGCCCCGCCCGCATGCCCGAAGTCGGCCACATCCAGGAAATCCGCGAACCCATCATGACGGTGACGCTGTTCATGCCGCAGGAATACGTGGGGCCGGTGATGTCGCTGTGCACGTCCAAGCGCGGCGTGCAGCTGAACATGAGCTACCACGGCCGCCAGGTGCACCTCAGCTACGAAATCCCCCTGGCCGAAATCGTCCTGGATTTCTTCGACCGCCTGAAGTCCGTATCGCGCGGCTATGCCTCCATGGATTATGAATTCAAGGAATACCGGGTGGCGGACGTGGTGCGCGTGGACCTGCTGATCAACGGCGACCGGGTCGACGCCCTGTCGATGATCGTGCACCGCGCCAACGCGCGGCATCGCGGCCGGGACGTCGTCACCCGGATGCGCGGCCTGATTCCCCGCCAGATGTTCGACATCGCCATCCAGGCGGCCATCGGGGCGGAGGTCGTGGCGCGGGAAAACGTCAAGGCGCTGCGCAAGAACGTGCTGGCGAAGTGCTATGGCGGCGACATCACGCGTAAAAAGAAGCTGCTGGAAAAACAGAAAGCCGGCAAGAAACGCATGAAGCAGGTCGGAAACGTGGAAATCCCGCAGGAAGCCTTCCTGGCCGTCCTGCAGGTCGAGGACAAGTAAGGATCACCCATGAGCTGGGATTTTGCATTGCTGCTGTTTGTCGCCCTGGTCGTGACCGGACTGGTCTGGCTGCTCGACCGGGTCCGTTTGCGCGGCCGGCGCCGGGAACGGGCCGAGGCCGCCGCCCAGGCCTGCCGCAACAACGCGGCCGGCCTGGACCCGGCCGCCCTGCAGGCTGAATGCCAGCAGGCCTATGAACGCGCCTTCCAGGCCCCGTGGTGGATCGAATACTGCGTCAGCTTCTTTCCGGTGATCCTGTTCGTGTTCGTGCTGCGGTCCTTCGTGGTCGAACCCTTCCGCATCCCGTCGGGCTCCATGCTGCCGACGCTGGAAAACGGCGACCTGATCCTGGTGAACAAATTCCAGTACGGCATCCGCCTGCCGGTCATCGACCGCAAGATCATCGACGTCGGCTCGCCCAGCCGGGGCGACGTGGTGGTGTTCCGCTACCCGGTGGATCCGTCCGTGGACTACATCAAGCGCGTGGTGGGGGTGCCGGGCGACGTCATCGAATACCGCGACAAGACCCTGTTCATCAACGGGCAGCAGGTGCGGCGCGAGCGCGACGGCGATTATTTCGAGCCCGACCGCGCCGTGTACGTGGGCCAATACCGCGAACAGCTGGGGCAGGTCTCGCACCGCATCCTGCTGAACGTCAACGCGCCCCAGGATTTCATGCCGATCACGCGCTTTCCGGATTTCAAGGCCTGTGCCTACCAGGATGGCGGCGTGCGCTGCACGGTGCCGGCCGGCCATTACTTCATGATGGGCGATAATCGCGACAACAGCCTGGACAGCCGCTACTGGGGCTTCGTGCCCGATCGCAACATCGTCGGGCGGGCGTTCTTCGTCTGGATGAATTTCAGTTCGCCCAGCCGGATCGGCGGGTTCCGCTGATGGCCGGGCTCGACGCGCTGCAGGCGGCGCTGGATTACCGCTACCGTGATCAGGCTCTGCTGGAGCAGGCCCTGACGCACCGCAGCCACGGCATGCCGCACAACGAGCGCCTGGAGTTCCTGGGGGACTCGGTGCTGAATTTCGTCGTCTCGGCGCTGCTGTTCACCGAGCACGCGGAAATGGACGAAGGCGACCTGTCGCGCGTGCGGGCGAACCTGGTCAAGCAGTCGGCCCTGGCCGACATCGCGCAGAAGCTGTCCCTGTCCACCTATCTGCGCCTGGGCGAGGGCGAGCTGAAGAGCGGCGGCTTCCGGCGCCCGTCCATCCTGGCCGACGCCCTCGAAGCCATTTTCGGCGCCCTGCTGCTCGACGGCGGGTATGATCAGGTCAGCCGGGTCATCGAACGGCTGTACCGCCCCATCCTGTCGCACATCGACGTGCGCACGTTCGGCAAGGACCCCAAGACCCTGCTGCAGGAGATCATGCAGGGGCGCGGGCTGGACCTGCCGCACTACGAGGTCGTCTCCACCCGGGGGGCGGCGCATAATCAGACCTTCGACGTGGTGTGCTCGGTGGCGCAGCTCGACATCCAGGTCCAGGCCTCGGGCAGCAGCCGGCGGGCGGCTGAACAGGCCGCCGCGGGCCAGGTCATCGCGGCGGTGGAGGCGCTGGGGCCGGCGCGCCGCTCGGGGCGCCGCCACCGCAAATCCGCCCAGCTGTCCCTTCCGGTGGCGGTTTCCCAGGAAAAGACATGAATGATGACGCCCTGAATCCATCGCCCGACGCGGGCGCCGCCGGCGGACCGCCCAGCCGCTGCGGCTTCGTCGCCCTGGTGGGGCGGCCCAACGTCGGCAAGTCGACGCTGGGCAACGCCCTGATCGGCGCCAAATTGTCCATCGTGTCGCGCAAGGCGCAGACCACCCGCCACCGCATCCACGGGGTGCTGACCCGGGATGCGGACCAGTTCGTCTTCGTCGACACCCCCGGTTTCCAGACCCGCCACGGCGGGACCATGAACCGCATGATGAACCGGGTCGTCACCCAGGCGCTGGCCGAGGTCGACGTCGTGGTGCACGTCGTCGAGGCCGGCAAGTGGTCGGCGGGCGACGCGGCCGTGGTGCCGCTGCTGCCCCGCCAGCGGCCCGTGATCCTGGCCGTCAACAAGATCGACGCTCTGAAGGACAAGAACGCCCTGTTCGCCTACGTGGCGCGCCTGAGCCAGGAATTCCCCTACGCGGCGGTCGTGCCCGTCAGCGCCGCGCGTTCGGTGCAGCTGGACGTGCTGGTGGGCGAGATCGCCCAGTACCTGCCCGAAGGCGAACACCTTTTCGACGCCGACACCTTCACCGACCGGCCGGTCCGCTTCCTGGCGGCCGAGCTGATCCGGGAAAAGATCTTCCGCCTGGTGGGCGACGAGCTCCCCTATGGCTGCACCGTGGTGATCGAGCAGTGGGAAGAGGATGACAGCGGGGCGCGGGTCTCCGCCTGCGTCGTCATCGAGCGCGACAGCCACCGGCCGATCCTGCTGGGGTCGGGGGGGCAGCACATGAAGCGCATCGCCACCGAAGCCCGCCAGGACATGGTCAAGCTGCTCGACAAGCCGGTGTTCCTCGACGTCTACGTCAAGACCCGCAAGGGCTGGTCCGGACGCGAGGCCACCCTGCGGGAACTGGGATATGACTAGACGCGGCTTGCGCATCCAGGATGCGCAAGGCTATGTGCTGCATGCCAGCCCATGGCGGGAAACCTCGCTGATCGTCCAGTGCTTCACCCGAGACCACGGCTGCGTCGCGCTGGCGGCGAAAGGCGCCAAGCGCCCGTATTCCGCGCTGCGGCCGGTGCTGGTCGCGTTCCAGCCGCTGTGGCTGTCGTGGTCGGGGTCGGCCGAAGTCCATACCCTGACGCGCGCGGAATCCGGTCCCGTGCGCCTTCTGAACGGCCGGGCCATGATGTCGGCCTGGTATCTGAACGAATTGGTCCTGCGCCTGCTGGCCCGCGAAGACCCGCATCCCGGCGTCTATGACGCCTACGAAGCGGCGCTGGACGCCCTGGCCGATCCCCAGGCCCGTTCGCATGCCGGCGCCCTGCGGCGCTTCGAATGGCTGCTGCTGGAACAGGCGGGCTACGGCGTGGACGAACCCATGCCCGATTTCGCCGACGCGGGCGCTGAGCCGGGCCTGCGCCAGGCCCTGCGGGAACGTCTGGACCTGTTGCTGGAAGCGCCTTTGCGCACGCGCCAGGTGCTGATGGATCTGCAGCGCTACTGACTCTTTTTCGGAACCGTCCCCATGAAGCATGGCATCGTCCTGTCGGTCGCTTCCTCGGCCCTGTTCGCCACCATGTATTTCTATGCGACGCTGATGCAGCCCTTCGATGGCGACATCGTGTTCGCCTGGCGCATCCTGATGGGTCTGCCGATGATGGCCCTGGTGGTCCATCGGGCGCGGGGCTGGGGCGCCTTGCGCGCCACGGCCCGGCGGTTCTCGCACGGCCGGTTCCTGGCGGCGATGGCCTTGTGTTCCGTGCTCCTGGGGGTCCAGCTCTGGCTGTTCGTCTGGGCGCCCCTGCACGGCTATGCCCTGGACGTGTCCATGGGGTATTTCCTGCTGCCGCTGGTGATGGTGCTGGCCGGCCGGCTGGTCTATGGCGAGCGGCTCAGCCGTTGGCAGGCCTGGGCGGTGGCGTTCGCGCTGCTGGGAGTCGGCCACGAATGGTGGCGGCTGGGGACGGTGTCGTGGGCGACCGCCCTGGTGGCGCTGGGCTATCCGCCGTATTTCATGCTGCGGCGCCGCCTGCAGGTGGATGCGCTGAGCAGCCTGTGGTTCGACATGCTGTTCCTGCTGCCCGTCGCGATCCTGGTCTTGCAGTCCCAGGCGACCGAAGCCGCCCGCATTTTCCAGGCCCATCCGCGCCTGCTGCTGCAGGTGCCGTTGCTGGGGCTGCTGAGCGCCGTCTCGCTGTCCATGTATCTGGCGGCCAGCCGGCTGCTGCCCATGGGTCTGTTCGGCCTGCTCAGCTACGTGGAGCCGGTGCTGCTGTTCTGGGTGGCGTTCCTGCTGATGGGCGAGCCGGTGGCTCCGGCCCAGTGGCTGACCTACGGGCCGATCTGGCTGGCCGTCCTCCTGATCGCCGCCGAGGGCGTGAAGAAGCTGCCCCCGCGCGGCGCAGGCTGACGCCTGCTTGTCGTGCGTCTCCAAGGCAAAAAAATGGCGGGCCGAAAGGCCCGCCATGGTGTCCGTCGCCGGGACCGGGGATCAGTCGCGGTTGCCGCCCAGGACGCCCAGCAGCATCAGCAGGTTGGTGAAGATGTTGTACAGGTCCAGGTAGACCGCCAGCGTGGCGCTGATGTAGTTCGTTTCGCCGCCCTGGACCACGCGCTGCAGGTCGACCAGCAGGAAGGCGGAAAAGATGCCGATGGCCAGCACCGACAGGGTCAGCATCAGGGCCGGGATCTGCAGGAAGATGTTGGCCACCATGGCCACGATCAGCAGCACCACGCCCACGAACAGGAATTTCTGCAGGTGGGTGAAGTCGCGCTTGGTGGTGGTGGCCACCGTGGCCATGGCGCCGAACACGGCCGCCGTGCCGCCGAAGGCCAGCATGATCAGCTGCGCGCCGTTGCCCATGCCCAGGACGAAGCTGAGCAGGTTGGACAGCATCACCCCCATGAAGAACGTGAAGCCCAGCAGCAGGGCCACGCCCAGCGAGGAGTTCTTGTTGCGTTCGATCATGAACATCAGGCCGAAGGCCCCGACCAGGAAGACCAGGGTGCTGATGCCGGGGTTGGCGGCCATGGCCTGGCCCGTGCCGAAATGCAGGCCGACGGCCGCGCCCAGCACGGTGGGGATCAGGGACAGCGCCAGCAGCCAGTAGGTGTTGCGCAGCACGCGGTTGCGCGCCGTGACCGACGCGTCATAGGCGCCGGCGCGAGGTAGGGTATTGCGAAAGTCGGACATGGTGGTTTCCTGTCGTGCGTCTGATCAGTCTAACGCTGATAGCATGGTTGATGCAGTAATCTTACATTAAGCTGAACGAAATCGTCCAGATCGTCATGGCTTGGACCGGTTCAGGATTCCCAAGTTCCCGCCGACAGCTGATGACCTCGCACGTCGTGGCCCGCGTCCCGGTACTGCGCCCAGCGGCTGCGGGCGGCTTCCCGGTCGGCTTCGTGCCCGGACACGATTTCCAGGATGCGGGCGAACTGGCCGGCATCCGGCGGGCAGGCGAGATCCAGGTTCAGCAGCCAGCCGGTGGCCGGCGCCGCCGCCAGGGCCTGGGCATCGGCCACCAGGATGACGTCGGCCTGGTCCGCCAGGGGGTCGTGCGCGTAGGCGTGGGGGATGAAGCTGGCGGGGTCGAAATCCCAGAGCAGCCCGTCGAAGCGCCGCAGGCGCCGGGGATCGGTGCAGTAGACCAGCAGGCGGTGGCCCGCCTGCACATGGCGGGCCGTGGTGCGGCAGGCCGCCCGCAGGCGGTGGGCGGCGCCATAGGCGAAATCCACGCGGCTCATGCGCCGCATTGCCCCAGCAGATACTGCGTCAGCAGGGGCACCGGGCGGCCGGTGGCGCCTTTCTGCTTGCCTTCCAGCCAGGCGGTGCCGGCGATGTCCAGGTGCGCCCAGCGGTATTTGCCGGTGAAGCGCGACAGGAAGCAGGCGGCGGTGATGGCTCCGGCCGGGCGTCCGCCGATGTTGGCCATGTCGGCGAAGTTCGATTTCAGCTGATCCTGGTAGGCGTCTTCCAGGGGCATGCGCCAGGCGGGGTCCTGGGCCTGGCGGCTCGCCGCCAGCAGTTCGCCGGCCAGGACGTCGTCCTGGGTGAACAGGCCGCTGTTGACGTGGCCCAGGGCGATGACGCAGGCGCCGGTCAGGGTGGCCACGTCGACGACGGCGGCCGGCTTGAAGCGTTCGGCGTAGGTCAGGGCGTCGCACAGGATCAGGCGGCCTTCGGCGTCGGTGTTCAGGACCTCGATGGTCTGGCCCGACATGCTGGTGATGATGTCGCCCGGCTTGACGGCCGAGCCGCTGGGCAGGTTCTCGCAGCTGGGCACGATGCCGATGACTTCGCGCGGCAGGTCGAGTTCGGCCACGGCGCGCATCGTGCCCAGGACGCTGGCCGCGCCGCACATGTCGAACTTCATTTCGTCCATGGCCGGACCGGGCTTCAGGGAGATTCCGCCGGCATCGAACGTGATGCCCTTGCCGACCAGCACGATCGGGGCGGCCTTGCGGGCCGCGGGCTTGCTGGGCGTGTGGCGCAGCACGATGAAGGCCGGCGGTTCGACCGATCCCTTCGCCACGGACAGGAAGGAACCCATCTTCAGGGCTTCGATCTTCTTCCGGTCCAGGACTTCGGCCTTCAGGGTCTTGAACTGCTTGGCCAGGCCCCGGGCGGTCTGGCCCAGGTAGGTGGGGGTGCAGACATTGGGCGGCAGGTCGCCCAGCAGGCGGGCCAGGTTGACGCCGGCGCCGATGGCCGCGCCTTGTTCCAGGCCGGTCTTGGCCTGGGCGGCCTTGGACCGGGGCAGGTGCAGGGTGAAGCTGCGCAGCTTGACGGCGGGCTTGGCCCGGCTGAATGTCTGATCGTAGCGGTAGGTCGCTGCGGCGACCAGGCGGGCCGCCGTGCGCGCGCAGTCCGTCGGGGATGCGTCGCCGGCGTTCAGGGCGCACAGCGTGGAGACCGCCGTGCCGACGCCCGCGCTCACGCAGTAGCCCGCGAATGCCTGGTGCGCCTTGGCCAGGATGGCCGCCGTCAGGCTGTCCTGGCGGCCCAGGCCGAGTAGAATGACCCGGTCGGCGGTGATGCCGGCCGGCGCGTGCAAGGTCAGGCAGCTGCCGGGGGCGGCATCGAATTCCGACTGGACGACGGCGCGGATCGCACCGCCGGATGCCTGGTCCAGCGCGTCGGCGGCGGGGCTCAGGATGCCGTCCTGGAAAACGCCGATGGCCAGCGCCTGGGCTTTCAATGTGTGCAGAGAGGTCGCGGTGCTTGTGCTAAATTCCATTCGTCTTTCCTTTGATCCAGCAGCTTTCGGGGTGTGTGCGGCCAGTCTGCCGACCACCGCCTTTGTTCAGGATTGATGGTTCATTATTCCGCATTTTCCCATGTCATTGTTCAAGCGCGCCGTCTTTTCCGAGATCACCAGCCATGCCGGCATCGTGTTCTCCACTTTATTGGTGGTCTGGCTCAGCGTGCTGATCGTGCGTCTGCTGGGCGAAGCCGCCAATGGCGACATCGGCGCCAACGTCGTGCTGGGGCTGGCGGCCTTTTCCAGCATCACGGCATTGCCGGTCATTCTGTCGGTGGCCCTGTTCGTGGCGGTGCTGACGACCATCACGCGCAGCTACCGTGAATCGGAAATGCCCGTCTGGTTCGCCAGCGGCCTGTCGCTGGCCGACTGGCTGCGTCCGGTCATGATGTTCGCCTTGCCGGTCGCCGCCGTGGTGGCGGTGCTGACGCTGTCGGCATCGCCCTGGGCGTACGGGCAGATCGCCGAATACCGCCAGCGCTTCGAGCAGCGGTCCGATCTGTCCAAGGTCACGGCGGGCCAGTTCATCGAGACCGACGACGGGCAGCGGGTGTTCTTCGCCGAGTCGCCCTCGCGTCCCGAGGACGAACTGGGCCGCGTCGTGGCGCGCATCATCGAACCCGACTGGCTGAGCGTCGTCACCGCAGACAGCGCCGCCATCCGCACGGAGGCCAACGGCGACCGCTTCCTGGTGCTGGGGCCGGGACACCGCTATGACCTGAAGCCGGGCACTCCCGAATTGCGGCTGCTGGATTTCCAGCGGTATGGCGTGCGGATCGAAAGCCGCACGGATCCCGGGGCGCTGGAAGCCGCCCGCCAGAAGGCGCTGCAGGAAATCAAGGCGCGCCCGACGCTGGATCTGCTGGTGCGCGGGGATAACGAATCCCTGTCCCAGCTGATGTGGCGCCTGGCCCTGCCGATCGCCGTGCTGAATCTGGCGCTGATCGCTCTGCCGCTGGGCGCGGTCAATCCGCGCCTGGGGCGTTCCGGCGACCTGCTGCTCGCCGGGCTGCTGGCGCTGCTCTACATGAACCTGATCAATCTGTCGCGCGGCTGGATCAGCAACGGGGTGCTGTCGTTCGGGCTGGGGGTCTGGCTGGTCCATGGCCTGTTCCTGGCCCTGGGGCTGGGGCTGCTGTGGCGGCGCATCCGCATGCCCAGGCCGCGCGGCCGGGCGGCGGCGCCCGCCGCCGGCTGATCCGGCGCGGGGCGCTTCATGCCGCGGGCGCGTCCGTCCCGTAGGATGGCGCCCAGTCCTCGGCGGGCGTGCGCAGGGTGCGGCTGCCGCCTTGCAGCAGTTCGCGGTTCAGGTCGATGGCATGCTTCAGATAGTCCCATAGGGCCATGACGCGCCGCGTCTGGCGCAGGTCTTCGTGGCAGTACATCCAGAAGCTGCGGGTGACGTGGATGTCGTGCGGCAGGACCGGCGCCAGACGCGTGTCCTGCGCCGCCAGGAAGCACGGCAGGATCGCCAGGGCCTGGCCGCCCAGGGCCGCCTGGTACTGGGCCAGCACGCTGGTGCTGCGGAACACGACGTTCGCCGCCGGCGCCAGGTCGTCCAGATAGCGCAGGCGGTCGCTGAACAGCAGTTCGTCCACGTAACCGATGAAGCGGTGCCGTTCCAGGTCGTGCCGGTGGCGGATGGGCGGCTGGCGATCCAGGTATTCCCGCGTGCCGTACAGCTGCAGGACGTAGTCCCCGAGCTTGGTGCACAGATAGGGGCCGCGCTGGGGGCGTTCCAGGGCGATGGCGATGTCGGCCTCGCGCTTGGACAGGCTGATGTAGCGCGGCACCGGCATGATGTCCAGGGTCATGCCGGGATGGCGGCGCTGGAAGTCGATCATCAGCGGCGTCAGGATGGTGCTGCCGAAGCCTTCGGTCGAGCCGATGCGCAGGTGGCCGGAAGGCCCCTGGGCGGCTCCCGACAGGGCCTCGCGGGCGGCGAGCAGGGCGCTTTCCACCTGTTCGGCGTAGGCGAAGAAACGCTGGCCTTCTTCCGTCAGGGTGAAGCCGCTGGCGCGGGATTTCTCGAACAGCGTGATGCCCAGGTCCAGTTCCAGGCTCCGGATGCGCCGCGTGACGGTGCTGTGCCGCACCCCCAGCCGCTGGGCGGCGGCGCTGGCCCGCTGCGTGCGGGCGACTTCCAGAAAGTAGCGGATGGCATCCCAGTCGCTCATGGCTTGTGCAAATATCGTCAACCAATGTGCAAATATTTTCATGGTAATAAGTTTTTTACACAACTACACTGGGGCATGACATGAGGCGGCGCGCCGCGAGTGTCCTCTTCGGATCGACCGAACAGGGCGCGGGCAGCCCGTCCACAGGAATCCACCCGATTTCAACAAGGAGACTTGCATGAGCGATATTCCACGCGTCCCGTTACTGATCGACGGGAAACTGGTCCAGTCCGAAACCAAGGAATGGCGGGACATCATCAATCCGGCCACCCAGGAAGTGGTGGCGCGGGTGCCTTTCGCCACGCCGGCCGAGGTCGAACGCGCCATCGCCAATTCGAAGGAAGCGTTCAAGACCTGGCGCAACGTCAGCCAGGCCAAGCGCCGTCAGATCATGACCGACCTGGCCCGCCTGCTGCGGGAGAACACCGGCAAGATCGCGGAAGTCCTGTCCCGCGAACACGGCAAGACCATCCCCGACGCCGAGGGCGAGGTCGCCCGCGGGCTCGAAGGCGTGGAACACGCGGTCTCGGCCAATGTGCTGCAGCTGGGCGATTACGCCGAAAACGCCGCCACCGGCATCGACGTCTACAACATCCTGCAGCCGCTGGGCGTCTGCGCCGGCATCACGGCCTTCAATTTCCCGGTGATGCTGCCCTGCTGGATGTTCCCGATCGCCGTCACCATGGGCAATACCTTCGTCTACAAGCCGTCCGAACAGGACCCGACCGCCTCGCTGATGGTGGCGCAGCTGGCCCTGGAAGCCGGCCTGCCCCCGGGGGTGCTGAACGTCGTGCACGGCGGCCCGGACGTGGCCAACACCCTGTGCGACCACCCGGACATCAAGGCCGTGTCCTTCATCGGCTCCACGCGGGTGGGCACGGAAATCTACCGCCGCTCGTCCAATGCCGGCAAACGCTGCCAGGCCATGATGGGGGCCAAGAATCACAGCATCATCATGCCCGATGCCGATCGCGAGGCCGCCCTGAATTCCATGCTGGGCGCCGCCTTCGGCGCCGCCGGCGAACGCTGCATGGCGATTTCCGTGCTGGTGCTGGTCGGCGAGGCGCAGAAATGGCTGCCGGACTTCGTCGAGCGGGCCAGGAAGCTGAAGGTCAACATCGGCACCGACCGCCAGGCGGACCTGGGCCCCCTGATTTCGCCCGCCGCCAAGAAGCGGGTCGAAGGCTTCATCCAGAAGGGCGTGGACGAAGGCGCCGAACTGGTGCTCGACGGGCGCGGGATCAAGGTCCCGGGCTACGAGCAGGGCAATTTCGTCGGCCCCACCGTGTTCAGCAAGGTCAAGGCCGGCATGAGCATCTACGAAGAGGAGATCTTCGGGCCGGTGCTGTCCGTGGTCCTGGTCGACACCCTGGAAGAAGCCGTCGAGTTCGTCAACGCCAACCCCAACGGCAACGGCACGTCGATCTTCACACAGGATGGCGGGCATGCCCGGTATTTCCAGAACAACATCGACGTCGGCCAAGTGGGCATCAACATCCCCATCCCGGTGCCGGTGGCCTGGTTCAGCTTCACGGGCTCGCGCGCATCGAAGCTCGGCGACCTGGGTCCCAACGGCCGCCAGTCCATCTATTTCTGGACGCAGACCAAGACCATCACGGCCCGCTGGCAGGCGCATCCCACGGATGTGAACACCACCATCGCCATGCGGTGAGGCCGGCGGATCGCCGGATGTGAAAAGCAGGGCGCCGGCGCGGTTCCAGGACCGTCCGGCGCCCTGCGGCGTCTCTGCTCCGCAGACTAAACAAATAACAAAAAATCATATAAAAGGCGTTTCATATTCCATATAATGGCTTTTCCTATAGGGCCATGGCATATGAACCTTCAGCAATTCCGTTTTGTCCGCGAAACCATCCGCCGCAACTTCAATCTGACTGAAGCCGCCCGGGCGCTGTATACCTCGCAGCCTGGGGTGTCGAAGGCCATCATCGAATTCGAGGACGAGCTGGGCATCAAGATCTTCGAACGCCATGGAAAGCGCCTGAAGGGCCTGACCAAGCCGGGGCAGGCCGTGTCCACGGTCATCGACCGCATCATGCGCGAAGTGGACAATCTGAAGAAAGTCAGCGATGAATTCGCCCAGCGCGACGAAGGCGCCCTGGTGATCGCCTGCACGCACACACAGGCCCGCTATCTGCTGCCGCGCGTGATTCCGGCCTTCCGGGCGCAGTTCCCGAAGGTGCACGTCTCGCTGGCCGAGGGCAATCCCGAACACCTGGCCCGTCTGGTGCTGCACGAGCAGGCCGATCTGGCCATCGCCACCGAGACCCTGGCCGATACGCCGGGCCTGGTGGCCCTGCCGGTATATTCGTGGGAACACACGCTGGTGGTGCCGCCCGACCACCCCCTGACCAGCCTGACGTCCAGCGCGGCCCGCAACCTGTCGCTGGAACATCTGGCCCAGTACCCCATCGTCACCTACGACCGGGCTTTCTCGGGGCGCCGCGCCATCGACGCCGCCTTCGAGCAGGCGGGCATCACGCCCGACATCGTGCTGGAAGCCATCGACGCCGACGTGGTCAAGACATACGCGGACATCGGCCTGGGCATCGGCATCATCGCCGGCGTGGCCTTCGACCCGCGACGCGACAAAGGCCTGGTGGGGCTGCCGGCGGGCCATCTGTTCGGCAAGCACACCACCAGCGTCGCCATCAAGCGCGGCGTCTTCCTGCGCGATTACGTGTACGTGCTGATGGAGATGCTGGCCTCGGAACTGACCCGGGACCGGGTGTCCGAGGCCATCTCCCAGCCGGCTCCGGTCGTGCGCGAAGTCGCCTGAGCGGCGGGGCGCTACACGCCCAGATAGGCGCGCTTCAGTTCCGGATCCTCGATCAGCTCGCGGGCCGGGCCTTCCTGCACGATGTTGCCGGTTTCCAGCACGTAGGCGCGGTCGGCCGCCGCCAGGGCCAGGTGGATGTCCTGCTCGACCAGCAGCACCGTGACCCCCTGGTCGCGGATGGCCGACAGGCTGTCCATCAGCTGGTCGACGATGATGGGCGCCAGGCCCAGACTCATTTCATCCACCAGCAGCAGCCGCGGGCGCGCCATCAGGGCGCGGGCCATGGCGCACATCTGCTGTTCGCCGCCCGACATGCTGCCGGCCAGCTGGCGCCGCCGCTCGGCCATGCGCGGGAACTGGGCGTATACCTGTTCCAGATCGGCGCGGATGGCCGCCGTGTCCGAGCGCCGGTACGCGCCCATCAGCAGATTGTCCTGCACCGACATGCGGGGAAAGAGCTGGCGGCCTTCCGGAACCTGGACGATCCCCTGGCGGAAGATCTGATCGGGCGTGCTGCCCTGGATGTCCGAGCCGGCCCAGCTGATGCGGCCCGACTGGCTGGGCAGCAGGCCGGACAGGACCCGCAGCAGCGTGGTCTTGCCCGCGCCGTTGCTGCCGACCAGGGCCAGGAATTCGGCCTCGCGCACTTCCAGGTTGATGTCGTGCAGCACCTGCACCAGGCCGTAGCCGGCCGACAGATCGTGGATCCGCAGCAGCGGCGTGCGTGTCGAAGGGGTGGAGCTCATGTGCGTTTCTTTCCCAGGTAGGCTTCGACCACGCGCGGGTCGCTCAGGACGCTGTCGGGCGCGCCGTCGGCGATCTTTTCGCCGTGGTGCAGCACCATGATGCGGTCCGACAGATTGCGGATGGCCTTGATCACGTGCTCGATGACGATGATGCTGATGCCGGTGTCGCGCACTTTGCGGATGATGTCGATGACTTCGTCGATTTCCACCAGGTTCAGGCCGGCCATGACTTCGTCGCACAGCAGCACGCGCGGCTGCATGGCCAGGGCCTTGGCCAGTTCCAGGCGCTTGCGGTCCGGCCCGCCCAGGTCTTCGGCCCGCTGGTCCACGTGCTTGCCCAGGCCCACGAACTGCAGGCATTCGCGGGCGCTGTCGCGGGCCCTGGCCAGTTTCGCTTCGCCGCGGCCGCGCCCGAACAGGGCGCCGACGGCGACATTGTCCAGCACCGACAGACCCGGAAACGGCTGCATGATCTGGAACGTGCGCCCGATCCCCAGGCGCGCCCGCCGGAAGGCGGCCATGCGATCGATGCGCCGCCCGTCGAACCAGACTTCGCCTTCGGTGGGATTCAGCGTGCCGCTGAGCAGGCTGATGAGCGTGGTCTTGCCCGCGCCGTTGGGGCCGATGAAGCCCAGTATTTCGCCGGGCGCCAGGGAAAAGCTGACGTCATGGACCGCTACCAGCCCCGAGAAACGGCGCGTGAGCTGTCGGGCTTCCAGGATCGGGCTCATATGCGGTTCGTCCGGATGTTGTCGATGAAATAGCGCCATCCCAGGCGGTGGAAGCGCCGCACCACGTCGGCCAGCCCGCGCGGCATCAGCACGACGGCGACGACGATGACGATGCCGAAGAACAGGCCCGCGATGCTGGTGACTTCGCTGGACAGCAGCTCGGAGATGGCCGACAGGATGAAGGATCCGACGATCGGCCCCAGGATCGTGCCGGGGCCGCCGAACACCGCCATGATGATCATCTTGACGTTCAGCGTGATGTCGAACGCGCTGCCCGGATCCAGGAAGGTGATCCAGTAGGCCTGGATGCCGCCGGCCAGGGCGCTGAACACCCCGGCCAGGGCGAAGGCCAGGACCTTGTAGCGCGTGGTGTCCACGCCCATGACGACGGCGCCTTCCTCGTTCTCGCGGATGGCGATCAGGCCGAAGCCGAAACGGCTGCGCGTCAGCCACCAGACCGTCAGGGTGGCGGCCACCAGCAGGATGAGCGACAGTTCGTAGAACAGGCGGTCGTCGTTCAGCGGCGGCAGCACCAGGCCGATGTTCTGCCCGGCCAGGGGCACGTTGGAGACGATGGCGGCCATGATCTGCGCCAGGGCCAGGGTGGCGATAGCGAAATAATGGCCTTTCAGGCGCAGCACCGGGATGCCCAGCAGCAGGGCGAAGACCACGGCCAGCGCCACGCCGAAGGCCATGCCCACGGCGAAGGGCAGCTGCCACTGCACCATGGCGATGCCCACGCCGTAGGCGCCCAGGCCGTAGAACACGGAATTGCCGAAGGACGGGTAGCCGGTGTAGCCGCCGATGATGTTCCAGCCCTGCGCCAGCACGGCCAGCAGCAGGGTGCTGATGCCGAACTGGATCAGAGTGTCGGAACCATACCAGGGCAGCAGGGCCAGGGCGATCAGCGCCGCGACGATCAGGAGGGGACGCCAGGTTTTCATGCGGTTCTCCCCAGCAGGCCGGTGGGCCGCACGATCAGCACCAGGACCAGCACGCCGAAGCTGGCGACGTCCGCGTAGGTGGGGCCGATATACAGCGTGGCCAGGGACTCGATCAGGCCCAGGATCAGGCCGCCGGCGATCACGCCCAGCGGCGTGTCCAGGCCGCCGATGATGGCGATGGCGAAGGATTTGGCCGTCAGGGTGGCGCCGATGTAGGGGTTGATCTGCGAGACCGTGCCGTACAGGCCGCCGGCCGCGCCGGCCAGCGCCAGGCCCAGGCCGAAGGTGACGGCGTAAAGATGGCGCGGCTCGACGCCATACAAGCGCGCCGCGGACAGGTTCTGCGCCGTGGCCCGGATGGCCCGGCCAAGCCGGGTTCGCAGCAGGAAATACCACATGATCAGGGTCAGGGCGATGGCCATGATGCAGGCCGCCAGCCGCACCAGCGGGATGGTGAGGCCCGCCAGGGTGATGTTCTGGCCGGAATAGGAAGGATTGATGGTGCGGAAGTCAGCGGAGAACACCAGCTGGGCGAGGTAGGTCAGCACGACTTCCAGGCCGAAGGTGATCAGCAGCGTGTTGAACATG
Organism: uncultured Castellaniella sp.; assembly: GCF_937988725.1. Taxonomy (GTDB): domain Bacteria; phylum Pseudomonadota; class Gammaproteobacteria; order Burkholderiales; family Burkholderiaceae_B; genus Castellaniella. The sequence continues at coordinate 346,462 of NZ_CALKHS010000004.1, forward strand.
GGCGAGCGCACGATCAGGTTCAGGATGCCGCGCTGGACGGCGTAGCCCACGAAGAACATCAGGACCGCCGTCAGCGGCAGTCCCAGGAAAGGGTCCAGGTGCAGCCATTGGAAGCTGTACCAGGAAATGTAGGCGCCCAGCATGATGAAGGCGCCATGCGACAGGTTGACGATATTGAGCACCCCCCAGACCAGGGCCAGGCCGAGCGCCACGATGGCGTACAGCCCGCCCTGCAGGATGCCGTTGATGAGGACTTGCAGCAGAAGGTCCAAGGCGGGTGCTCCGGGGATTCAGGAGGGATCAGCGCTTCGACCAGTCGGGCATGGGGTATTTCGGCTGGGTCATGAACTTGTCCCCGTCGAACACCGCCACCGGCTTGCCGTTCTGCACCTGGATCACGGTCTGATCCAGGTGGATCTGGCCGTTGTCGGCGAACTTGATGTGGCCGTACAGGCTGTTGAAATCGCTGGCGGCCAGCGCGCCGCGGACGGCCTTCGGATCCAGCGAGCCCGCTTTCTCGATGGCCTTGACCAGCGCTTCGACGTCGGCGACGCCCGATGCCGCGTGATAGTCCGGCTCATAGCGGTATTGCGCGCCCCAGGATTTGGCGAACTGGGCGGCGTCGCCGAACCAGTCGTCCTTCAGGGTCTCGCTGGGCAGCCAGGCCGTCATGCCGAAGGCATATTCGGCATCCTTGCCCAGGGCCTTGCGGAAGTCCTCGCTGGGCACGCCCACGGTGAAGGAATAGAACTTCGGCGAAACGTCCAGGCTCTTGGCCTGGCGGATGAAGTTCAGGATCTCGGTTTCGTGGCCCGCGACCAGCACGGCGTCCGCCTGCTTGGATTTGATCTGCGAGAGCAGGGTGTTGAAGTCGCTGGCGTTGGAACTGTAGCGCTCGTCCAGCACGGTGTCGGCGCCCGCGTCCTTCAGCAGCGGCCGGGTGCCCTTGGCGACGGACACATCGAAGGAGTCATCCGCGTACAGCAGGGCGACCTTGGCGGGGGCGGGCTTCAGCTGCTTGAACATCTTGATCGTGCTGCCGAAATAGTCGCTGGCCGGCGCCAGGGTGCCGAAGACGTACTTGAAGCCCCGCGAGAAGATCTGGTCGGAGGCGCCGCCGCCCTGGACCATGGGGATCTGGTATTTTTCCGAGACGGCCGAGTCGGCCAGGGCGAAGTTGCTGGCGAACGGTCCCAACAGGAAGTTGACCTTGTCCTGGGACACCAGCTGCGTGTATTGGCGCACGCTCAGGTTGACGTCGGACTGGTTGTCGTAGATTTTCAGGGCCAGAGTGTATTTCTTGCCGCCGACCGTGACGCCGCCCTTGCGGTTGATCTGGTCGACGGCCAGCTTGTAGGCGTCGTTGTAGTACCGGCCGGTGTTGGCCACCGGGCCCGTCAGCTGGACGGATGCGCCCAGCAGAATCTGGTCGTCCGCCGCCTGGCTGGCGCCGCTGGCCAGACCCAGGGCCAGCGCGACGGCCGCGCAGGGCAGGGCGTGCCGAAATAGCGTATGCATGGAACAGTCTCCTAAGGGGTTGTTTTGCGTTCCATTGTGCGCTTTGTAACGTAACAATCCTCTGAACGAGCGCTGACGCCTGGCTGAAACAGACCGGAACATGTCCGCAAATAGAGGGCAAACCCTGGCGGCGGGGCCGATCGGCCGCGCGAGTTTGCGTCACATGAAAATTGCATTCATGAATAAGAATGATTATTATTTATGTTCATGGGGAGAGGCCGATTTCTTCCCGTTCCATTTCCAGGAGCCACTTTCATGGCGCAATCTCAAGTCAGTGCATTGATCGTCGGCGCGGACCGGCTGGGCAACATCCCGGATCTGCTGCGTGACCACAATATCGCCATCCGGCATCACATCAGCGGCCGGGATCCTTCTCATCAGAAAAAAGCGCCGGCCCTGCCGACGGGTACGGATCTGGTGATCCTGCTGACGGATTTCCTGGGGCATAACGTCATGAAGACGTTCCGGGCGGCGGCCCAGCGGGCCGGAGTGCGCGTGCTGACCTGCCGGCGGTCGGTCTGCAGCATGCAGCAGGCCCTGGACCAGTGCGGCTATTGCAAGGCATGTCCCTTGCGGGCGGATGCCGGAACGGCGGCATCGGTCGGGGTGCGTCTGAACTGAGTGCGCCGGCTGGCGGGCGGCCCTGCCTGCGGCAGGGGACGCCGTCAGCGCTGGGCGGTCTGGGGCTGGGGTTTCAGGCGGCGGGCGCCGTTGTAGCGCTTGCGCCAGTAGGCCATGTCCATGCTTTCGACGCGGATGGCGGCGCCGGTGCGCGGCGCGTGCACGAACTGGTGGTTGCCCAGATAGATGCCGACGTGTGAAAAGCGGCGGCCCAGGGTATTGAAAAACACCAGGTCGCCCCGGCGCAGTTCGCTGCGGTCGATCGAGATGCCTTCCTGGGCCTGGCTGCTGGCGGTGCGGGGCAGTTTCAAGCCCAGGGATTTCTCGGCCGCGTAGGCCACCAGGCCGCTGCAATCGAAACCTTCGCCCGGAGCGTCCCCGCCGTAGCGGTATTTGACACCCAGGAACTTCAGGGCCGTGGCGGCCATGGTCTTGGGGATCTGATTGGAGGGGGCGTCGGACTGCGGGTAGTCGATGGCCAGCTGGTCTTTGCTGTCCAGCCAGGCGCCGAGGGGATCGGACTGGGTGCTGAGCAGGTAGCTGTCGCGCAGCAGGTGATTGGAATTGGCATCCGCCGTCTGGCGGGGCTGGGTGGCGCATCCCGCCAGGGCCACCGCGCTGGCGCACAGAACCAGCTTCAAGAGACGCGCCACGAATGGCGTGGGCTGAAAGGAGAGTGCGCGGGCGGAATGTGGCGGTGGCATGGGTGCTTGAATTCTGTCTTCGGCGTGCGGTCCGGGAAGACCAGTGAACGCCTGGCGGTTGAAAAAAGTCGCCCACCCTGCGGGGCAACCGTCCGATTCTAAAGGATCGTGCGCGTGGGGTAAAGCTGTGCATGTAACCAGTCTGTGTTTCCGCCCAGTGCGGGGCGCCCGGCGTCTCGCGGGCGGACATCGGGCGGGCCGCTAGTCCAGGCGGGCGTCCAGCCAGCCCCGCAGGGCGTTCGAGACCCGCAGGGCGGGCGCTGCGCGCAGATCGTTCAGGCTCAGGTCCGCTTCGCGGACCAGGCCCTGGTCCAGCAGCCATTGGCGCTGCACGCCGGGCAGCAGGCCGCCGTCCGCCGGCGGCGTCAGCCAGCGGCCTTGAAGGTCGCGGACATAGAGATTGCAGCGGCTGCCTTCGCACAGGCGGCCCGATGCGTCGCCGAACACCAGGTCGAAGTGGTCGGGGCGGGCCTGCAGCCAGTCCTGCGCGGCGGCGAACCAGGGGCGGTGGGTGGTCTTGTGCCGCCGCCAGAAGGCATCCGGAAAGCGGGCGTCCGTCGGAGTCGGGACGGGGCGTCCGGCCGCGGCGTCCGTGGACGGGCCACGCAGCACGTCCGCGGCGATGGCCAGGCGGACCGGGACCGGGGTGTCCGGCAGCGGCGCCGCCGTCAGGGAGATTCCGCCGTCGGCCGCCAGCAGCAATCGTAGGCGCCAGGCGGTTCCGGGGCCGTCCGGCGGCGCATCCCGGGTGGCGGCGCGGATGCCCTCCGACACCCGGGCGTCGAGCGCGGCCGGGTCCAGGGGATAGGCCAGCGCGGCGGCCGAGGCCAGCAGCCGCGCCCGGTGGCCGGGCCACAGCGCGACCCGGCCCTGTTCCAGGCGCATGGTCTCAATCAGGGAGGGGGGCGTCGTCATGCAGGGTCCAGCGGTTCAGGATTCTGGCCTTCCACAGGCATTCCTGCCATTCTTCCTCGGCCTTGGAATCGGAGACGATACCACCGCCGACGCCGAAGCGGGCCTGGCCGTCGCGCACCTCGATGGTCCGGATGGCGACGTTCAGGGAAAAGTCGCCGCTGGGCGCCAGCCAGCCCACGCTGCCGCAGTAGATTCCCCGGCGCCGGTCTTCCAGCGCCCGGATGGCCCGCATGGCGGCGATCTTCGGGGCGCCCGTCACCGATCCGCAAGGAAACAGGGCCTGCAGCACCCGGGACAGGGGCGCGTCGGGCGCCTCGGCCTGCACCGAGGAGGTCAGGGTCCAGACGGAGGGATAGCCTTCCAGGCTGAAGAGGGCCGGCACGCGGACGGTGCCCGGCGTGGCGATGCGTCCCAGATCGTTGCGCAGCAGATCGACGATCATCAGGTTCTCGGCGCGGTTCTTTTCGCTGCGCAGCAGCGCGTCCGCCGCGTGCCGGTCCATCGCAGGATCGGGGTGGCGGGGCGCCGTGCCCTTCATCGGCCGGGTCAGCAGGCGGCTGCCCTGGCGCGCGACGAACAGCTCGGGCGAGAGCGACAGCACCCAACGGTCGCCGTCGCGCAGGCAGGCCGCCTGGGACACGGGATGGCGGGCGATCAGGTCCTGGTAGACCTGCGCGGGTTCCAGCGCGGCGGGCCAGTCCAGTTCCAGGGGGATCGTGTAGTTCACCTGGTAGAAGTCGCCGCGCGCGATGCCGTGGCGGATCGCCGCGATGGCGCGGGCATGCTCGGTCCGGGATCGGCCGCTGCGCAGGCGCGGGCCCTGTGCGGCGGGATGCGGGGATGGGGCCGGCGCCGCGCCGGGCGCCGGCAAGGACGGGCGCCCGGCCGGGTCTCCGGCGGGATCCCATGCGCCTTCTTCATGCGCCCGCGCGTACACCAGCGCGGTCAGCCGGGGCAGGGCGTCCGGGTCCCGGGCGTCCGGGCCGGACAGGCCGGGGGCGTCATCCAGCCATGCCCCCAGCTCGTAATCCAGCATCAGGGCCACCCAGCGGCCGGCCCGCCGGGCGGCTTCGATGGCGTCCCAGGCCGCGGGCAGATCGGCGCGACGGTGGACAGCGATCCGGCCGACCGGGTCGTCCAGGCGCAGCGACCAGCCGCTCAGGCGGTTCTCGAACAGGCAGCCGACGGAGGAATTCATGCCGGGGCGGGCGCCCGCTGCAGGAATTCCGCCAGGATGCGGCCCGTGTGGGTGGGCGTCGCGCACAGCTGTTCCGGACTGCCCTGGGCCACGACCCGGCCGCCCTGGTCGCCGCCTTCCGGACCCAGGTCGATGATCCAGTCGGCTTCGGCCATGACGTCCAGATTGTGTTCGATGACCACGACGGTATGGCCGGCCTCGACCAGCCGGTGCAGCACCCCGATCAGCTTTTCCACGTCGGCGGTGGACAGGCCCACCGTGGGCTCGTCCAGCACGTACAGGGTGTGGGGCGCGCGGGATGCGCGGCCGGTGCGCAGCACGCCCTCGTCCAGGTGGGCCTTGGTCAGTTCCGTGACCAGCTTGATGCGCTGGGCCTCGCCGCCCGACAGCGTGGGGGACGGCTGGCCCAGCGTGAGGTAGCCCAGGCCGACGTCCTGCATCAGCTGCAGGGCGCGGGAGATCTTGCGATGCGCGGCGAAGTGGCCGATGGCGTCGTCGACTTCCATGCGCAGCACGTCGCCGGCGCTGCGGCCGTTCCATTCCACGCCCAGGGTTTCCTGGTTGAAGCGCGCGCCGTGGCAGGCTTCGCAGGGCACTTTGACGTCCGGCAGGAAGCTCATCTCGATGGTGCGCATGCCCTGGCCCTCGCATTCCGGGCAGCGGCCGTCGCCGGTGTTGAAGGAAAAGCGCGAGCCCGTCCAGCCTCGCAGGCGCGATTCGCGCGTGCTGGCGTAGAGTTTGCGGATGTCGTCCCAGAAGCCGACGTAGGTGGCCGGGCAGGATCGGGGCGTCTTGCCGATGGGCGTCTGGTCGACTTCCAGCACCCGGTCGACGGCCTCCCAGCCGCGGATGTCGCGGCAGCCCTGCCAGGGGACGGACAGGCGGCTGTTCACCCGGCGGCTGAGATTGTCCAGCAGCACCTCGCGGGCCAGCGTGGATTTGCCCGAGCCGGATACCCCCGTCACGACCGTCAGGCGGCCCAGCGGGACGCGCGCCCGGGCCTGATGCAGGTTGTGCAGGCTGGCATCGATGATCTCGATGGCCGGCGTCCGGTCGTCCACGGTCCGCCGGCCGTTCATGGGGTGGCGCAGCGGTTCGCGCAGGTAGCGGCCGGTCAGCGACGCCGGATGGCGGGCGATGTCGGCCACCGTGCCCTGGGCGACCACCATGCCGCCGCGGGTCCCGGCGCCGGGACCGATGTCGATCACGTGCTCGGCGCGGCGGATGGTGTCCTCGTCGTGTTCGACGACGACCAGCGTGTTGCCGTTGCCTTCCAGACGGCCCAGGGCGTCCAGCAGGATGCGGTTGTCGCGCGGATGCAGGCCGATGGTGGGCTCGTCCAGCACATAGCACACGCCCTGCAGGTTCGATCCCAGCTGGGCCGCGAGGCGGATGCGCTGGGCCTCGCCGCCCGACAGCGTGGGGGCGGCCCGGTCCAGGGCCAAGTAGCCCAGCCCCACGTCCATCATGAAGTTCAGGCGGCCGCGGATTTCCGTCAGGATGTCGCGGGCGATCTCGGCCTCGCGCCCCTGCGTGCCCAGGCCCAGGAAGAAGCGCTGGGCGTCGCTGACGGGCAGGGCGGCCAGTTCGGCGATGGAACGGTCGTGCCAGCGGAAGGCCAGCGCCACGCGGTTGAGCCGCTGGCCATGGCATTGCGGGCAGACCGACAGCACGTCGTCCGGCCCGCTTTCCAGCCAGGCGGACTCCTCGCCCGTCTGTTCTTCCGTGAAACCCGCCAGGGACAGGCCGGTGCCGAAGCACCCAGGGCACCAGCCGTGGCGCGAGTTGTAGGAAAACAGGCGCGGGTCGGGTTCGGGGAAGCTGGTGCCGCAGTTCGGGCAGGCCCGCTTGATGGAGAAGGTCTGCAGCAGCGGTTGCGGGGCCAGGCCCGCCGCGCGGCGGGCCTCGATCGTGGCGGGGCCGGCGGCCGTCAGCCCGGTCAGGACGCGGAAGCTGCCGTGACCCAGCGCCAGCGCCGCGCGCACGGCATCCCGCAGCCCGGCCTCGTCGCGGACGTCCACGATCAGGTCGCGCACCGGCAGTTCGATGGTGTGTTCCTGGTAGCGGTCCAGGCGCGGCCAGGGGGCGACCGGAATGAATTCGCCGTCCACGCGCAGGTGGGTGTGCCCGTGCGAGGCCGCCCATTTCGCCAGGTCCGTGTAATAGCCTTTGCGGGCCACGACCAGCGGGGCCAGCAGCCCGATGTGCTCGCCGGCGTGGTCGCGCAGCAGCTGGGCGACGATCTGCTCGGGTGTCTGGGGCGCCACCGGCACCTGGCAGTCCGGACACATCTGCGTGCCCAGGCGCACGTACAGCAGGCGCAGGAAGTGGTGGATTTCCGTCATGGTCGCCACGGTGGACTTGCGTCCGCCCCGGCTGGTGCGCTGTTCGATGGCCACGGTCGGCGGGATGCCGTAGATGGCGTCCACGTCGGGCTTGCCGGCCGGCTGCACGATGGCGCGGGCGTAGGCGTTCAGGGATTCCAGATAGCGGCGCTGTCCCTCGTTGAACAGGATGTCGAAGGCCAGCGTGGATTTGCCCGAGCCGGACACCCCCGTGACCACGGTGAAGGCGTTGCGCGGGATGTGGACCTCGATGCCCTTCAGGTTGTGTTCGCGGGCGTTGACGATGTGGATGTCGGCGCTGGCGGACGCGGCCGGCGGCCGAGGCGCGGGTTCCTGCAGCAGCAGCGCCGGGCTGTCCAGCTGGCGGGCATAGTCGGCCAGGGCCTGGCCGGTGTGGGATTCGACCTGCCGCATCAGCTGCTCGGGCGAGCCCTGCGCCATGATGCGGCCGCCCTGGTCGCCGCCTTCCGGCCCCAGGTCGACGATCCAGTCCGCCGCGCGGATCACGTCCAGGTTGTGCTCGATGATCAGCAGCGAATGGCCGGCGGCCAGCAACTTGCGGAAGGCCCGCATCAGCCGGGCGATGTCGTCGAAGTGCAGGCCGGTGGTCGGCTCGTCGAACAGCAGCAGGCTGCCTTTGAGCATCCCCTGGGGCGCGCGGGATTTGGCGGCTTGCGCCAGATGCCCGGCCAGTTTCAGGCGCTGGGCCTCGCCCCCCGACAAGGTGGGCACGGGCTGGCCCAGGCGCACGTATTCCAGGCCCACGTCGACCAGCGGCGCCAGGCCCCATTGCACGTCGCGCAGGCCCTTGAAGAAGTCCGCGGCCTCGCTGATCGTCATGTCCAGGACTTCGTCGATGGACGCGGTGCGGCCCAGGTGTTCGATGCGCACTTCCAGGATCTGCGGGCGGAAGCGGCGGCCGTTGCAATCCGGGCAGCGCAGGTAGACGTCCGACAGGAACTGCATTTCGACGTGCTCGAAGCCGGTGCCGCCGCAGCCCGGGCAGCGCCCGTCGCCGGTGTTGAAGCTGAAGGTGCCGGCGGTGTAGCCGCGTTCCTGGGACAGCGGGGCCGCCGCGAACAGCTTGCGGATGGCGTCGAAGGCGCCGACGTAGCTGGCCGGGTTGGACCGCGCGGTCTTGCCGATGGGCGTCTGGTCCACCAGGACGACGTCGGCGATCTGCTCGGCGCCCAGCAGGGCGTCGTGTTCCCCGGGCGCCTCGGTCGGCCGGCCCATGCGCTTGAGCAGCGCCGGATACAGCACGTCCTGCACCAGCGTGGATTTGCCGGACCCGGAGACCCCGGTCAGGCAGACCAGCCGCCCCAGCGGCAGGGAAAAGTCGATGCCCTTCAGATTGTTGGCCCGCACGCCTTGCAGCAACAGGCGCGGAGTCTTGTCCGCCACGGGCATGGGGCGGGGGGCCTCGATGCGCTCCCGGCCGCCGAAATAGCGGCCCGTCAGCGTGTCGGCCGCCGCCAGTTGCGCCGGGGTGCCGTCGAAGACGATGTGTCCGCCGCGCTCGCCCGGGCCGGGGCCGATGTCCAGGATGCGGTCGGCCGCCACCATGACCTGCGGGTCGTGTTCCACCACGACCAGGGTGTTGCCGTGATCGCGCAGCCGCTGCATGACCTGCACGATGCGGTGGATGTCGCGGGGGTGCAGGCCGATGGACGGTTCGTCCAGCACGAACAGCGTGTTGACCAGGGAGGTGCCCAGGGCCGTGGTCAGGTTGATGCGCTGGACCTCGCCGCCCGACAGGGTGCGGCTCTGGCGGTCCAGCGACAGATAGCCCAGGCCGACGTCGCACAGGAAGCGCAGCCGGGTGCGGACTTCGTCCAGCAGTTCGGTCAGGGCCTCGTCCAGGGCCTGGCCCAGCTCGATGTGTTCGAACCAGTCGCGCACGCGCTCGATGGGCAGTCGCATCAGGTCGTGCAGGCCCAGGCCCGGCAGGCTGGCCAGCTGCCGGTCCGTCCAGCGGGCGTGCGCGGGCTTGAAGCGCGGGTAGCCGGGGATGGCATCCGTGTCGCGGCCCAGCCGCCACAGGGTGGCGTCGGCCTTCAGGCGGGCGCCCAGGCACACCGGGCAGGGCGTGTAGCTGCGGTATTTGGACAGCAGCACGCGCACGTGCATGCGATAGGCCTTGGTTTCCAGCCAGTCGAAGAAGCGCTGGATGCCGTACCACTGGTGCTTCCAGGCCGAAGGCCCGCCCTTCCAGTCGGGGGCGCCGTGGATCACCCAGTCTTTCTCCGCCGCCGTCAGGTCGCGCCAGGGGGCGTCCAGGCGGATGCCGATCCGGGCGGCATAGTGCTCCATTTCCTGCTGGCATTCCTTGTAGCTGGCGGTCTGCCAGGGCTTGACGGCGCCGTCGCGCAGGCTGCGCGTCTCATCCGGAATCACCAGGCCGTAATCGATGCCCATGACCCGGCCGAAGCCCTTGCAGGCCTCGCAGGCGCCCAGCGGCGAATTGAACGAGAAGGTGCTGGGCAGCGGGGTGCCGTATTCGATGTCGCACTGGGCGCAGTGCAGCCCGGAACTGAAGCGCCAGGCTTCTTCGCGGTCGTCGAACAGCGCGTAGACCGTCAGCCGGCCGTTGCCCTGGCGCAGGGCGGTCTCCAGGGCCTCGTCGACCCGGGCGGCCTCGGCGTTGCCCAGGCGGAAGCGATCCTGGATGACGTGCAGGCGGCGGGAGATCCCGGCCGCCTTGCCTTTGGCCGCGCGGGAGGCCTTGGCCGCCGGTTCTCCGCTTGCCGGGGCCTGCGCGGCGTCCGCCGCGACCGGCGCGCCGGCGGCCGGCTCGTGCACGCGCGTGTAGCCCTGCTGCTCCAGGAAGCCGCGGACCTCGTCCTCGGTGAAATTGCCCGGCACCGTGATGGGAAAGGTGATCACCAGGCGGGGGTCGGCGGCCGCGCACAGGACGTCCAGCTGCCGCCGAATGCTGGTCGGGTTGTCGCGCATGACCGGGCGGGCGCAGCCGGCGCAGTGCAGGTGGCCGGCGCGGGCGTACAGCAGTTTCAGGTGATCGTTCAGCTCCGTCATGGTGCCGACGGTGCTGCGCGAATTGCGCACGGGATTCACCTGGTCGATGGCGATGGCCGGCAGGATGCCTTCGATGCGGTCCACCTGGGGCTTGTCCATGCGGTCCAGGAACTGGCGGGCGTAGGGCGAGAAGGTTTCGACATAGCGGCGCTGGCCTTCCGCGTAGAGGGTGTCGAAGGCGAGCGACGATTTGCCCGAACCGGAGACGCCGGTCACCACCAGCAGTTCGCCGGTGCGGACGGTGACGTCCAGGTTCTTCAGGTTGTTCTGGCGGGCGCCGAAAATGCGGATGGGTGCGTTCATGGCATCATCATAATCTGCGCCCGGGCCGGGCGGTGAGCGCCGCCGGACGGGCGTCCGGGGATCGCCAGGCCGGCCGCGGCGCGGGCGATTCCGGCCGGTTCCGGCAACAGATCGGATGCATATGTTACGAGACCCGCCGGGGGGCGGGATATGGCTCCGGGGTCATGGGTGGGGAACTTTGCTAAAATAGCGTGTTTTGCATTCAAGCCCGCCCTACACCCAGGAGATTCTCATGGCCGAAATCAAACGCACGCGGCGCAATACGCTCGAACGCCGTTGCCTTGGCAAAGCGTTCAAGCGCCTTTTCGTGCGCGCCCCCAAAGGCGTCTTCAAGATGCTGGAAAAGGTCAAACGCGTCTAAAACACACGCCGGACCCGCCGTATTGTTTACATACAATTCGGCATCGGGGAAACCACGGACACCGCCGTCCGTGGTTTTTTTTTGCCGCTATCATGAAGCCCTGAGGACAGGAGGAGTTCACCGGCATGGCTTGCTGGCGTCATTTGTTTTCCGTCGTCACCCCCACTTTCAACCGGGCGCACACGCTGGAACGCGTCTACCGGTCTCTGCAGGAACAGTCGTTCCAGGACTTTGAATGGGTGGTGGTGGACGACGGGTCTACCGACCGGACCCGCACCCAGGTGCAGGAATGGCAACAAGAAGCCAGTTTTCCGATTCGTTACATCTGGCAACCCAATCAACACAAGAAAACAGCCTTCAACAACGGCGTGCGCCAGGCCAGGGGGGAATGGCTGGTCGCCATCGACAGCGACGACGAACTGGACCCCAACGCGCTCTACCAGATGGCCCAGGTCTGGGAGCAGGTGCCCCCGGCGCAGCGCAGCCGCTACGTGGCGATCACCGGGCTGTGCGCCCGGCCGGACGGCCAGGTGGTGGGGGACATGTATCCCGACGACGTCATGGACATCACTTCGCTGGACATGACTTTCCGCTACCACGTGCGGGGGGAAAAATTCGGCTGCCTGCGCACCGATGTCCTGCGCCAGTTTCCCTTTCCGGAAGACATTCCCGGCTTCGTGCCGGAAAGCCTGGTGTGGCGGTCCATCGCCCGCGCCGGCTATCTGACGCGCTTCGTCAATCAGGTGTTCCGGGTCTACCACGACAGCGGCGACGGCCTGTCGCGCCAGCGGCAGGCGGCGGACAGCAGCCGCCACGCGCTGGGCCTGTGGCTGCTGTCCTACGATACGGTGGAATGCTGTCTGCCGTGGCTGCGCTACCAGCCCTCGTCCTTTCTGGCGGCAGCCGTGCGGTATACCCGTTTCGCCCTGCATTTGCGCGCCCGCCGCGTGGCCCGGCCCCAGGGACGGCGCCTGACCCATCCGCTGTCCCGCCTGCTGGTGGTGGTCATGTGGCCGGCCGGGGTGGTCCTGTACGCGCGGGATCGCGTGCGCGAAGCCATCGCCCGCAGCAAACATCCCGTGGCGACCTGAACGCCGGATCGGGCGCCGGGGCGCCGCGTCGGTCAGTGCAGGGTGCGCCCTGCCCCTGGAAGGTCGCCATCGTCCTCGTCATCGTCGGGCTCGTCGATGTCGGCGGTGTCGTCCTCGTCGTCGGGCTGGCTGGTTTCCGACAGTTCGAAGGGCAGCAGTTCGGACAGGGTGTCCGACCAGCCGGCTTCCTCGCCCTGCGCGTCGACCTTGATGTAGCGGCAGCCTTCCAGTTCGGACAGCTGGATGGCCCACAGGAATTCGCAATCGATCGGCTGGCCGTCGCTCAGGTCCAGCCCGCCGCCGTTGCCCAGGAAGCGGGCCCCGTGGCCGCCGGCCTGGACGTGCGGGCGGTCTTCGGCCTCGTCGTCGGGGCCCAGGGGCAGGGCGAACAGCGCCCATTCGAAGCCTTCGTCGGGTTCCGTGACGATTTCGGCGATGACGGGCTTGCCCATGTAGGCGCACAGGGCGTCGGCCGTGCGGCCCAGCAGGTCGGCCTCGGCGGCGGTGAAGGTCAGCATGGCGGTGTCCGGGAATCCAGTAAGTCGGTCTTCGCTCATTGTACGGTCTGCGCGCTTGCATGACTGCAGGGCGTCCGGCCTACAATCGACCCTTTATGCGGCCGAATCCCTCGGCCCGAGCTTTGACGGTGACGCCATGGCACAGTACGTGTATTCCATGAACCGGGTGGGCAAGATCGTGCCCCCCAAGCGCCAGATCCTGCGCGACATTTCCCTGTCCTTCTTTCCGGGCGCCAAGATCGGCGTGCTGGGCCTGAACGGTTCCGGCAAATCCACCCTGCTGAAGATCATGGCCGGGGTGGACAAGGACATCGAAGGCGAAGCCGTCCCCATGGCCGGCCTGCGGATCGGCTACCTGCCTCAGGAACCCCAGCTGGATCCCGAACATACCGTGCGCCAGTCCGTCGAAGCCGGGCTGGGCCAGGTGTTCGAGGCCCGCAAGCGGCTGGACGAGGTCTATGCCGCCTATGCCGAGCCCGACGCCGATTTCGACGCGCTGGCCGCCGAACAGGCCGAACTGGAAGCCGTCATCGCGGCGGCCGCCACCAGCGGCAGCGACGATATCGAAACCCAGATGGAAATCGCCGCGGACGCCTTGCGCCTGCCGCCCTGGGACGCCGTGGTCGGCAAGCTGTCCGGGGGCGAGAAGCGCCGGGTGGCCCTGTGCCGCCTGCTGCTGTCCAAACCCGACATGCTGCTGCTGGACGAGCCCACCAACCACCTGGACGCCGAATCGGTGGAATGGCTGGAAGTCTTCCTGCGCCAGTTCCCGGGCACAGTCGTGGCCGTGACCCACGACCGCTACTTCCTGGACAATGCCGCCGAATGGATCCTGGAACTGGACCGCGGGCACGGCATCCCCTGGAAGGGCAACTACAGTTCCTGGCTGGAACAGAAGGAAGACCGCCTGAAGCACGAGGAAGCCGCCGAATCCGCCCGCCAGCGCACGATCAAGAAAGAGCTGGAATGGGTGCGGCAGAATCCCAAGGGCCGCCAGGCCAAGGCCAAGGCCCGCCTGGCCCGGTTCGAGGAACTGTCTTCGCACGAATACCAGAAGCGCAACGAGACCCAGGAAATCTTCATTCCCGTGTCCGAGCGCCTGGGCAACGAAGTCATCGAATTCCGCAATGTCTCGAAGTCGTTCGGCGACCGCCTGCTGATCGACGATCTCAGCTTCAAGGTTCCCGCCGGGGCCATCGTCGGCATCATCGGCCCCAACGGCGCGGGGAAATCCACGCTGTTCCGCATGATCGCCGGCCAGGAAACCCCGGATTCCGGCGAGGTCGTGCCGGGCCAGACCGTCAAGCTGGCCTACGTGGACCAGTCCCGCGATTCCCTGCCCGACGACAAGACCGTGTTCGACGCCATTTCCGACGGCGCCGATCTGCTGACCGTGGGACGTTTCGAGATGCCGGCGCGCGCCTATCTGGGCCGCTTCAATTTCAAGGGCGCGGACCAGGGCAAGCAGGTCGGCAAGCTGTCGGGCGGCGAACGCGGCCGCCTGCACCTGGCCAAAACCCTGATCGCGGGCGGCAACGTACTGCTGCTGGACGAGCCCTCCAACGACCTGGACGTCGAAACCCTGCGGGCGCTGGAAGACGCCCTGCTGGAATTCGCCGGCAGCGTGATGGTCATCAGCCACGACCGCTGGTTCCTGGACCGGATCGCCACGCACATCCTGGCCTTCGAGGGGGATTCCCAGGTGGTGTTCTTCGATGGAAACTATCAGGAATACGAGGCCGACAAGCGCCAGCGCCTGGGCGAAGAAGCCGCCCGGCCGCGCCGGATCCGCTACAAGGCCCTGAAATGAACCCGGCGGGCCGGTCGCCGAGGCCGGCCCGCCGACGATGGAGCGTGTCATGAAATTCGTGGATGTGAACCAGGCCCTGCTGACGTCCGGCGCCAGCCTGCTGCTGATCGTGGACATGCAGGAAAAACTGCTGCCCGCGATCCAGGATGCCGACGCCCTGCGGGGGCGGGTGGCGCGGCTGGCCCAGGCGGCCCGCCTGCTGTCCGTCCCCGTCTGGGCCACGGAGCACTGGCCTCAGAAGATCGGCCCGACCCATGCCGAGCTGGCGCCCCATGTCGACCGGGTCGTCTCCAAGACCCATTTCAACGCCTGCCGCGAAGCCGCTTTCCTGAGGCAGTGGCCGGCGGGCCGCACCCGGGTGTTGTTGACAGGCACGGAAGCCCACATCTGCGTGTTACAAACTGGCCTGGGCCTGGCGCAGGCCGGCTACGAGCCGGTGCTGGTCACGGACGGCATCGGATCGCGGCGCGCCTCCGACCGGGCGGCGGCCTGCGAACGCTGGCGCCGCTACGGGTTGGAGGCCGTCACGTCCGAAATGGCCCTCTACGAGTGGCTGGAAACCCCGGCGCATCCCGCCTTCCGCGACGTGTTGGCCCTGGTGAAATAAGGGTTTTCCGGCTTGCGGACAGCCGGGCTCGAAACAAATGTAGCCTCGGCTCACAGTTTCCGGCACGGGGCCGGGTTATAAAGAAATCAAGGTATTCAAAGAAGGAACTCCCTATGACTATTCGTACCCTTGGGAAATTCAGCGCAGTGCTGGTGTTGGCGACCGCCATGGCAGGCTGCTCCTCCTGGGACAACATGAGCCATCGTCAGAAATCCGCCGTGACCGGTGCCGGTCTGGGCGGTGTGGCGGGGGCCGTGATCACGGGCGGCGGTATCCTGGGTACGGTCGGCGGCGCCGCCATCGGTGGCGTGATCGGTGATCAGGTCGGGAAGAACCGCTGATTGGATAGCTGAACAGCTCATCACCTCCTGCCGGGATTCATCCCGGTCAAGAAAAAGGCCCTGCAGCAAGGCTGCGAGGGCCTTTTTCTTTGCGTCTCCTGTTCCGGATCTTGACTTTCAGAGTGATCCCGGCTTAAATTCAAACGATCGTTTGAATTTATATGAGACCCGGCCGTCCGGCTCTGGCGCCGAGCCAGCCGGACGGCCAACCATCCGGAGACCTGGAGATGCCCGACTTTAAAGCCCCCTTGCGCGAGATCCGTTTCGTGCGCGACGAGGTTCTGAATTATCCCGACCACTATCAGTCCCTGCCGGGCTGCGAAGAAGCCACGCCGGACATGGTCAATGCCATCCTGGAAGAAGGCGCGAAATTCTGTCAGGACGTGCTGGCGCCCCTGAACCCGGTCGGCGATCGCGAGGGCTGCACCTGGTCGCCGGAGGGCGTCGCCACCCCCAAGGGCTTCAAGGAAGCCTACGCCCGGTACGTGGAAGGCGGCTGGCCGGCGCTGTCGCACGATCCCGCCCATGGCGGCCAGGGCCTGCCCGAATCGCTGGGCATGGCCATCAGCGAACTGATGGGCGAGGCCAACTGGGCCTGGGGCATGTATCCCGGCCTGTCGCATGGCGCCATGAACACCTTGCAGGCGCATGGCACGCCGGAACAGCAGAAGACCTATCTGGAGCCCCTGGTATCCGGGAAATGGACGGGTACCATGTGCCTGACCGAGCCGCATTGCGGGACCGACCTGGGCATGCTGCGCACCCGTGCAGAGCCCCAGGCCGACGGCAGCTACCGGATCAGCGGGACCAAGATCTTCATTTCCGCTGGCGAACACGACATGGCGGAAAACATCGTGCACATCGTGCTGGCCCGCCTGCCGGACGCCCCGGCGGGAACCAAGGGCATTTCCCTGTTCATCGTGCCGAAATTCCTGCCGGACGGGCAGGGCGGCCCTGGCGAGCGCAATGCCGTCAGCTGCGGGTCCATCGAGCACAAGATGGGCATCCACGGCAATGCCACCTGCGTCATGAATTTCGACGAAGCCACGGGCTTTCTGATCGGCGCGGCCAACAAGGGCCTGAACTGCATGTTCACCTTCATGAACACGGCGCGGCTGGGCACGGCCATCCAGGGCCTGGCGCACGCCGAGGTCGCCTTCCAGGGGGCGAACCGGTACGCCCGTGAGCGCCTGCAGATGCGGGCGCTCAGCGGCCCGAAATTCCCGGAGCAGCCGGCCGACCCCATCATCGTGCACCCCGACGTGCGCCGCATGCTGCTGACCATCAAGGCCTTCGCCGAAGGCAATCGCGCGTTGCTGTACTACGCCGCGCAGCAGGTGGACATCGCCCATTACAGCCAGGATGCCGAACAACGCGAACTGGCGGACAAGCTGCTCAGCTTCCTGACGCCGATCGCCAAGGCCTTCATGACGGAAACCGGCTTCGAGGCCGCCAACCTGGGGGTTCAGGTGTTCGGCGGCCACGGCTATATCGCCGAGCACGGGATGGAGCAGAACGTGCGCGACAGCCGTATTTCCATGCTGTACGAAGGCACCACCGGCGTGCAGGCGCTGGATCTGCTGGGCCGCAAGGTGCTGATGACCCAGGGCGAAACCCTGCGGGCCTTCACCAAGATCGTGCACCAGTTCTGCAAGGCGCAAAGCGGCAACCGGGCGATCTCGGAATTCGTCAAGCCGCTGGCCGAGCTGAACAAGGAATGGGGCAGCCTGACCATGAAGATCGGCATGTCCGCCATGACCAACCGCGAAGCCGTGGGCGCGGCCTCGGTCGATTACCTGATGTATTCCGGCTACGTGACCCTGGCGTATTTCTGGGCCGACATGGCGCGGGTCGCCGCCGAGAAACTGAAGGCGGGCGAGGGCGACAAGGCCTTCTATCAGGCCAAGCTGCACACGGCCCGCTTCTACTTCACCCGCATCCTGCCGCGCACCCTGGCGCATGCGGAAGCCATGAAGGCGGGGCCCGACGTGCTGCTGGACCTGCCGGCCGAGGATTTCGCCCTGGGCTATTGACCGCTGGGCCGGGGTCGATCCCGCGACAGCGGTACACTGGCCGCTTTGCCTCGCCTGCGACCCCGACATGCTGTTGACCCTGCTGAACATCGTCCTGCCCGTGTTTGCCGTGGCTGCCCTGGGCTATGTCTTCGGGCGGCGCCAGGCCCGGGCGCCGGACATGGGTTTCGTCAATCACGCCAATGTGATGGTGTTTTGCCCGGCGCTGGTGTTTTCCGCCCTGCTGGCCAATCCGGTGGATCTGAGCCGGGGCTGGCCGCTGATGGCGGCGACCGCGCTGATCGTCATCGTGCCGGGGCTGCTGCTGCTCTGCGTGCGCCGTCCGGGGGTGTCGCGCCCGGCCTTTCTGGTGCCGGGCATGTTCCGCAACACCGGCAATATCGGCATTCCCCTGATGATGCTGGCCTACGGCAAGGACCTGCTGGGCGACATCGTCATGGTGTTCGTGCTGTCGAACCTGCTGCATTTTTCCCTGGGGCTGTATCTGCTGTCGCGGGGCCGCAACCGCTGGCTGTGGCTGCGCAATCCGAATGTCTGGGCGGCCGTCCTGGGGGTCGGGATGGCCCCGTACCGGCACTGGATCCCGGACTTCGTGACGACGTCCATCGATCTGACCGGGCAGATCGCCATTCCCCTGATGCTGTTCGCCCTGGGGGTGCGGCTGTCGCAGGACCGGATCGAGCAGCTGGGCCTGGCGCTGCGCATCAACGTGCTGTATTTGCTGGCGGGACTGCTGACGCTGCCGTTCGTGCTGTGGCTGCTGCCGCTGACCCCCGAATGGTCGCGGCTGATCATCCTGTCGGCGATGCTGCCGCCGGCCGTGCTGAACTACCTGCTGTCGGAACAATACAAGGTGGAGCCGAAGACGGTGGCCAGCGTGGTGCTGCTGGGCAATCTGCTGTCCGTGGGGGTGATCCCGCTGGTGGTCTGGGCGACCCTGAGCTGGATCTGACTGGACGCGAAACAGCCCTTGCGGGCTGATCTGCGCCTGTCAGATCCGAGCCGCTTGCAAGCGGCGAGGCGGACGGATATCCCGATCCGGGATCCGAACCGGCAGGCGCGGATCCGGATCAGTTCGCAGGGGCTTTGTCTCGGCTTGTGGCAGCCCCCCACGTCGCGGCCTGCAGGCCGCTCCGATTCGGCAGGCGTACATCAGCCCGCAGGGGCTGATGTACGTCCGGCCTCATCCTGCGGCATCTCGATCTTCACTTCCAGGACTTCCAGGGAATCCTGGCGGTCCAGGTTGACCTTGATGTCATCCGGGTTGATCTTCACGTATTTCGAGATGACCGCGATCAGTTCCTGCTGCATCTGCTGCAGGAAGTCCGGGCTGTTGCCGCTGCTGCGTTCGTTGATCAGAATGAGTTGCAGGCGGTCTTTGGCGATGCTGGCCGAGTTCTTCTTTGATCCGCCGCGCAGAAAGTCCAGGAACGACATGCTTATTTACCCCCGAAAAGCCGTTTGAACAGGCCCGGCTTCTCGTAGTCGACGAAACGCATCGGTTTTTCCTCGCCCAGGTAGCGGTCGATCACGTCCCGATACGCCTGGGCCACGTCGGTGTCGTCTTTGTGGATGGCGGGGACGCCTTCGTTGGAGGCCTGCAGGACGGTTTCGGATTCCGGGATCACGCCGATCAGGCGGATGCGCAGGATGTCCTCGATGTCGCCCAGCGACAGCATTTCGCCGTCGGCCACCCGCTTGGCGTTGTAGCGGGTGAGCAGCAGGTGTTCCTTGATGGGGTCTTCGCCTTTCTCGGCGCGGCGCGATTTAGCGGACAGGATCCCCAGGATGCGGTCGGAGTCGCGCACGGAGGAGACTTCCGGGTTGGTGACGACCAGGGCGTCGTCGGCGAAATACGAGGCCATGAGGGCGCCGGTTTCGATCCCGGCGGGCGAGTCGCAGACGATATATTCGAAATCCATGGCCTGCAGGTCGTTCAGGACCTTTTCCACGCCTTCGCGGGTCAGGGCTTCCTTGTCGCGGGTCTGCGAGGCCGGCAGGATGTAGAGGTTTTCAAGCTGCTTGTCGCGGATCAGCGCCTGGTTCAGCGTGGCTTCGCCCTGGATGACGTTGACGAAGTCGTATACGACACGCCGTTCGCAACCCATGATCAGGTCCAGGTTGCGCAGGCCGACGTCAAAGTCGATGACGGCGGTCTTGTGGCCGCGCATGGCCAGGCCGGCCGAAAAGCTCGCGCTGGTGGTGGTCTTGCCCACGCCCCCCTTGCCGGAAGTGACTACAACGATGCGCGCCATGGTGTTGGTATTCCCCTGTTTTCAAAGTTCATGACATCGTAAAGCAAAATACCGTGATACATCGGGTGTGTCGTGGCCGAACGTATCCGTATTTGACGATTTTTTAGAGCGCCCGGATCCGCAGCGTTTCGCCGTCCAGCGTGATCTGGGCTGGCTGATTATGCAGTGTTTCGGGCAAACGGGTTTCGACCACCCGGTAGACGCCCGCGATGGCCAGCAGTTCCGGGTCCAGCTGGGTGGTCAGGATCATGGCGTCGGCGCGCCCCTGGGCGCCGGCCATGGCCTTGCCGCGCAGAGGGCCGTAGACGTGGATGTGGCCGTCGGCGATGACTTCGGCGCCCTGGCTGACCTGACCCATGACGATCAGGTCGCCGCCCTTGGCGTAGATGCGCTGGCCCGACCGGAGCGGGTGGCGGATGACCAGGGTCTGGCTGGAGCCGGCTTCCGTGGTCTTGGGCACTTCCGGCAGCGCCGGCGCGGCTGCGGCCGGGGCCGGGACCGGAGCCGGAGCCAGGGTGGCGGCGGGCGCCTCTTCCCGCGCGCCGGCGGCGTCCGTGGCGCCTGTGGCGGGCCGGCTGGCCGAAGCGTCCAGCGGGGCCAGGCCGGCCTTCAGGGCCGACGTCTGCAGGTCGGAGTCGATCTGGACCCCGATGGGATGCAGGTGGTGCTTGCGCAGGGCGGCGGTCAGGACCTTCCAGTCGGGCGCGTCGTCCAGGCCCAGGGCGTCCAGGATGACGGGTTCGTTTTCGTAGAAGGAGCCGGCTTCGCGCATGCGCTCGTCCAGCGCCTTCAGCAGGGCGCCGGTGTCGGCCGTGTGCAGCACGGCGCGCAAGGTATAGAGCGTCGCGCTCTTGAAGTCCAGGGTGTCGGATCGGCTAGCCATGGCGCACGTCAGGCCCAGGTGTCGCGCAGGGTCACGGCGCGGTTGATCACGGGATGGTCGGGGCTGGAATCGTGCCGGTCGGCGACGAAATAGCCCAGCCGCTCGAATTGCCAGCAGGCGCCGGGTTCGGCCCGGGTGCCCGGTTCCAGCCAGGCCTGGACGACGCGGCAGGAGTCCGGGTTGATGGCTTGCAGGAAGTCCTGGTCGCCCCGGTCGGGGTGAGGCTCGCGGAACAGCCGGTCGTACAGGCGGATTTCCGCCGGAACGGCGTGGGCCGCGCTGACCCAGGTGATGGCGCCCTTGACCTTGACGGAATCGGCGCCCGGGGTGCCGCTGCGCGTGTCGGGCAGGTATTCGCAATGGACTTCGACGATGTCGCCCTGCTCGTTCTTGACGCAGCCGGTGCAGCGCACGACGTAGCCGTATTTCAGACGCACCAGATTGCCGGGGAACAGGCGGAAGTATTTCTTCGGGGGATCTTCGCGGAAATCGTCGCGTTCGATCCAGAGTTCGCGGGTCAGCGGGAATTCGCGCCGCGCGCCGTCCGGGTCGTGGGGGTTCACGGGGGCGGTGCAGGGTTCGGTGAGGTCGGCCGGGAAGTTCGTGATGACGAGCTTCACCGGATCCAGCACCGCGACGGCGCGCGCGGCGGTCGGGTCCAGGTCGTCGCGCAGGGCCTGTTCCAGCACGCTGTAGTCGATGCGGGAATCGGCCTTCGAGACGCCGAGCCGGTCGCAGAACAGGCGGATGGAGCTGGGCGTGTAGCCGCGGCGGCGCAGGCCCGCCAGGGTGGGCATGCGCGGATCGTCCCAGCCCTGCACGTGGCCGTCGAAGACCAGCTGGCGCAGCTTGCGCTTGCTGGTCACGACGTAGCTGAGGTGCAGCCGGGCGAATTCATGCTGGCGCGGCAGCGGCGCGGCCAGTTGTCCCAGTTCGGCCAGGCGTTCCAGGATCCAGTCGTAGAACGGGCGCTGGTCCTCGAATTCCAGGGTGCAGATGCTGTGCGTGATGCCTTCCAGGGCGTCTTCCACCGGGTGCGCCCAGGTGTACATGGGGTAGATGCACCAGGCGTCCCCCGTGCGGTGGTGGCTGGCATGGCGGATGCGGTAGAGCACCGGGTCGCGCAGATTGATGTTGGGCGAGGCCATGTCGATGCGGGCCCGCAGGGCCATGGCGCCGTCCGGATACTTGCCGTCCCGCATGTCGCGCAGCAGGGCCAGGGATTCGTCCGCTGGCCGGTCGCGCCAGGGGGAATTCACGCCCGGCTCGGTCAGGGTGCCGCGGGTCGCGCGCATCTCGTCGGCCGATTGCTGGTCGACGTAGGCATGCCCGGCCCCGACCAGGGCCTCGGCGAACTGGTAGAGCGTTTCGAAGTAGTCGCTGGCGTAGAAGCAGTGTTCCGTGCCGTTGGCCGTCCAGTCGAAGCCCAGCCAGTGGACCATGTCGATGATGGCCTGGACGTATTCGTCTTCTTCCTTTTCCGGATTGGTGTCGTCGAAACGCAGGTGGCAGATGCCCTGGTAGTCGCGCGCCAGCCCGAAGTTCAGGCAGATGCTTTTGGCGTGGCCGATGTGCAGGTAGCCGTTGGGTTCGGGCGGAAAGCGGGTGCGGATGCGGGCGGGATCGATCGCCCCGGCGAGGCGCGCGCCGGCCGGGCTGGGCGGCAGCGCCCAGCGCCGACCCTGATAGCGACCCGACTTCAGGTCGTTGTCGATGATGGTGCGCAGAAAATTGGAAACAGGCGCGGCGTCGGTGGTCATACTGTCCGGTGCATAATAAACTAGCGCACATTATGACTCAAACCGCATGGGTTCTGTCGCTGACCCAGTTCTATTTGGGGCTGGGTTTCATGCTGTTCTTCCTGGCGCTGGAACTCGGCCTGGCGTGGGTGCTGTTCGTCCTGCGCCTGCGCGCCCGCCATGGGGGCGCCGCGCTGCTGGCCTACCGCTTCTGGGTGCGCATCTACGCGCTGGCCCTGATCATCGGCTTCGCGGCCAGCCTGCCCCTGTTGCTGCAGCTGGGCACGCTCTGGCCCGATTTCATGGATCGCGCCGGCGAAGTGGCCGGACCGCTGCTGGCCATGGCCATCCTCACCGCCTTCATCTTCAAGTCCTGCTTCCTGGGGGCCATGCTGTACGGCCAGCGCTCGCTGTCCGACCGGGCGCATACGGCGGTCGTCGGTATGGTGGCGCTGGGCACGTCCCTGACGGCCTGGTGGATCGTGGTGCTGCTGGCCTGGCTGCAGTGGCCGGTGGGCACGACGCTGGCGGACAACCATTACCAGATCACCAGCTGGCCCGACCTGCTGGGCGGGGCCGCGCCGGCCCTGTTCGGGGTGCTGGTGTCGGGCGGCCTGATGCTGGCGGCCACGCTGATGCTGTCGATCACGGCCCAGCGCACGCGCTCGCGGCCCAGCGACGAAGGCGACCGGGCGGTGTTTGCGGGCGGGGCCTGGCTGCTGCTGGTCGCGCTGATCCTGCAGGTCGCCCTGGCGGGTTGGCTGGGGCGTCAATTGCTGCCGGTCCAGCCGGCCCGGGTGGCCGCGGTCGTGCCGCAGTGGCAGAGCGGGCCGGCCGAACGTCTGTCCCTGCTGGCCTGGCTGGATGTGCCGGCCGGCCGCAATGCCTGGGTGCTGACCGGTCCCGCCGTTCCGCCGGACTGGCTGCCCGGGGCGACGGCGGTGGATGGCGGCGTGATGGACAAGGTCCAGGGGCTGGATGACCTGATGGGCATGCGGCCTCCCGTCTGGCTGACTTATGCCAGTTCGCGCCTGGCCGTCCTGCTGACGGGAGCGCTGGCCGTGATGGCCCTGATCGCCTGGTGGCGGGGGCGCCGTCTGGGCTTCGAGCCCGACAGTCTGAGCGATTCCGGCCGCGCCGGGCTGCGCGTCATGGCCTGGGTGGCGCTGGGGGTGCAGGCGGCCGGATGGGGGCATTTGCTGGTGGGCAGCCTGCCGTATGCCATCTACGGCACCGTCACCCTCAGGGAAATCGGCACGGTGCAGTCGCCGGACAGCCTCTGGCTGGTCCTCGGGCTGCAGATCCTGGTGTATGGCGCCCTGGCCCTGGGGTTCCGCCAGCTGCTGGGCCATACCCTGCGCTACGGCGTGGTGCCGGTCGCTCGTCATCGGGGGCGCGCATGATCGATTCTCTGGCCGCCCTGGTGGGCCTGGGGGCGCAGGACCCCGCCTTCTGGATGCCGCTGGCCCTGATGGGCATCTTCTTCGCCGTGCTCGTGGCCGGCGTGCTGCTCGACGGCTTCGACATCGGCGTGGGCTGCGTCTCCCTGGTGGCGCCGGCCGCCCTGCGGCCCCGCATGCTCTCTTTGCTGGGACCCTGGCGGGATGCCAATGAGTTCTGGATGTTCCTGGGCATCGGCCTGCTGGCCGCCGCCTTTCCCTACGCCTGGTCGCAGACCCTGGGGCGCCTGTATCTGCCCCTGTCCCTGCTGGGGCTGGGGACCTTGCTGCGCTCAGTCTGCTTCGAATGGCGCTTGCGCGCGCCGGCGGAACGGCAGGGGCCGTGGCAGTTCGGTTTCGGGGCGGGGGCGGTCCTGGTCGCGTTTTCGCACGGCTATCTGCTGGCCCGGGTGGCGGTCGCCTATCAGACGGGGGCCGGCTATACCGGCTTCGCCGTATTGATGGGGGTGTGCGCGGTGGCCGTCTACGGCCTGCTGGGGGCGGCCTGGCTGATGATGCGCGAGGCGGGGGAACTCCGGGTCCGCGCGGTCGGCTGGGCGCGGCGCACCTTGCGCTGGAGCGCCGTGGGCGCGGTCGGCGTCTCGGTGGTGCTGGATTTTTCCAATGCCGGCGTCTTCCTGAAATGGGGCGATGGCCAGCATTGGCTGGCCGTCGGCCTGGTGTGGGGCGCTCTGCTGCTATGTTTCGTGCTCACGGAAATGACGCTGCAGCGCATGATCGCGCACAGCTACCGGGCCTCGGCCCTGCCGTATGCGCTGGTGCTGGTGATCGTGCTGCTGCTGCTGGGCGGGCTGGCCTACAGCTTCTTCCCTTACGTGGTGCTCGACGAAGTCACGCTCTGGGACGCCGCCGCGCCGGTGGCGACGCTGCGGCTGGTCCTGTCGGCCACGGTGATTGCGTTCCCGGTGGCGCTGATCTTCAATCTCTGGGTGTACTGGCGCATGCTGGGGCGCTCGCGTCCCCCCAGTCCACCGGATTTTCGCGGTTGAATCATGCGGGGACCTGATCTGCGCATTCAGGCGGATGGCGTGGCGGCCATGTTGTGCTGGGCCGCTATCGCCGGGCTCGGCGGCGCGCTCGTCACGATCGCCTTTCACGCCGGCATCCACGCCATCCAGCGCCTGTTCGCCGAACAGCCGGGCCTGATCACCCAGGTCATGGGCAGCCTGTCCTGGCCCTTGCGCCTGCTGGTGCCGACGTTGGGCGGCCTGTGCGCGGGCATTTTGCTGGTGGCGGCCCGGCGGGTGTCGCGCGACAAGCATTCCAGCTACATGGAAGCCGTGGCCATCGGCGACGGCCGCATGTCCCTGGGGCAGGGGGTGCTGCGCTCCCTGTCGTCCCTGTGCACGGTGGCGTCGGGCGGCTCGATCGGCCGCGAGGGCGCGATGGTGCACCTGGCCGCCCTCTGGTCGTCCGGCCTGGGGCGGCTGCTGCGGGTCGATACGGCGCACCTGCGGCTGCTGGCGGCCTGCGGCGCGGCCGCGGGCGTATCGGCCGCCTACGGCGCTCCGCTGGCGGGCGCCGTGTTCGTCGGCGAGATCATCCTGGGGTCGATGTCCTTCCAGAATTTCGGTCCTTTGCTGGTGGCGGCGGCGGTCTCCAGCCTGGTCATGCATCTGACCGGCCACTACGAGCCCCGCTATCCGCTGCCGGATCTGCAGGCCGCGCCGGTCGAGCTGCTGCTGCCCTGCCTGGCCCTGGGAGTCCTGGCCGGGGTGGGGGCGGCCCAGTTCCTGCGCTGCATCCACGGGGTCAAGACGCTGTTCGACCGCACTGGGCTGGGCCTGCCGTGGCGCCTGGCGCTGGGCGGGCTGCTGCTGGGCGCCTTGCTGACCCAGCTGCCCGACATGGCCGGCAACGGCAATCGGGTGGTGCTGTCCCTGCTGCATGACGATTGGGCCTGGCAGACCGTGCTGCTGATGCTGCTGTGCAAGGTGCTGGCCACCGCCCTGACGGCCGGCTCGGGCGCGGTGGGCGGGGTGTTCACCCCGACCCTGTTCGTGGGCGGCGCGCTGGGGGTGCTGTTCGGACAGGTGCTGGGCGACGCCTGGCCGATGCTGGCCGGGCACGGCGCGGTCTTCGCCCTGGTGGGCATGGGCGCGTTCCTGGCGGCCGCCACCAGCGCGCCCTTCATGGCGATCCTGATGATCTTCGAAATGACGCTTAGCTACCAGATGGTGCTGCCGCTGGTGCTGGCCTGCGTCGTGGCCTATTTCGTCTCGCGCGGGCTGGCCCAGGCCGTCATGTACGAGGTCACGCTGCACCACGAGGACAATCAGGCCCTGCGCCAGCGCCTGCGCCAGGCGCGGCTGGACAGCCTGCTGCGGCCGGCGGAAACCGTGGTGCGGACCACCATGCCGGTGCGCCAGGCTCAGGAAATGTTCCTGGATTACCCGGTCAAGTATCTGTATGTGGTGGACGAGGAAAGCAGTTGGCAGGGCGTGATCGCCCAGCAGGACCTGACCCGCATGATGCTGGGGGAAATCGACGTCGCGGCCAAGACCTGCGGCGAGGTCCTGCGCCTGGATTTTGTCAAGCCTCTGTATCCCGACCTGAGCCTGGACGAGGCCCAGGCCCAGTTCAGCGCCTTCCAGGGCGAACGCCTGCCCGTCGTCAGCCGCGACCGGCCGGCGCGCCTGCTGGGGGTGGTCTACAAATCGGATCTACTGGAACGCTATTCGCAGTTGAAGCGGGCCGTGGATAGCGAAGACGCCTTCGTGCTGTCTCCCCGGCGGCGCTGAGGCGCCGGCCGCGGGCTTCGGCGGCGGACGCGGGCGCTGGTCCGGCGGTCCTTACGATATACTGTGCTTTTGCACAGTCAACCGTCTGTCCAGCGCAGGCCTTTTTGCGGCACGGCATTCCATGGCGATACAACCCGATTCCCTGTCTTCCGGGGCCCCCGAGCCCCGGCTGGTGGCCCCCGACGTGGCGTCGCACGCCGAAGACTCCATCGAACGCGCCCTGCGGCCCAAATCCCTGGGCGACTACGTCGGCCAGCAGCGGGTGCGCGACCAGCTCGACATCTTCATCGCCGCCGCCCGGCAGCGCGGCGAATCCCTGGATCACGTGCTGCTGTTCGGCCCGCCGGGGCTGGGCAAGACCACCCTGGCGCATATCGTGGCCCACGAAATGGGGGTGCAGCTACGCCAGACCTCCGGTCCGGTGCTGGAACGCCCCGGCGACCTGGCCGCCATGTTGACCAATCTGGAACGCAACGACGTCCTGTTCATCGACGAAATCCACCGCCTGTCGCCCGTGGTGGAGGAAATCCTCTACCCCGCTCTGGAAGACTTCCAGATCGACATCCTGATCGGCGAAGGCCCGGCCGCCCGCAGCGTGAAGATCGATCTTCAGCCCTTCACCCTGGTGGGGGCGACGACCCGCGCGGGCATGCTGACCAATCCGCTGCGCGACCGCTTCGGCATCGTGTCGCGGTTGGAATTCTATTCGGCCGAAGACCTGACCCACATCGTGCAGCGCAGCGCCGGCCTGCTGGGGGCGGACGCCACCGCCGACGGCGCGGCGGAAATCGCCCGCCGCTCGCGGGGCACGCCGCGCATCGCCAACCGCCTGCTGCGCCGCGTGCGCGACTACGCCGAAGTCCGCGCCCAGGGGCGCATCGACACGGCCACCGCGCAGGCGGCCCTGGCCATGCTGGAAGTCGATCCCCAGGGGCTGGACCTGATGGACCGCAAACTGCTGGAAGCCATCGTCCACAAATTCGACGGCGGCCCGGTGGGGGTAGACAGCCTGGCGGCCGCCATCGGCGAGGAACGCGACACCATCGAAGACGTCATCGAACCCTACCTGATCCAGCATGGCTACCTGCAACGCACGCCCCGGGGCCGCATGGCCACGCGCCGCTGCTGGCAGCATCTGGGCCTGACGGCCCCCGGCGGCGGGGACGGAGACCAGCTGTTTTAGAGCTTGCTCCTGTCAGGAATGGTCATTGTCCGTTTGGCTGCCTAGAGGCATCACGGCCGCGTATGGACGAGTAAGCTCCAACGGTCCACCCCGGCGCCCCACGCCCCGAATGACGAGAAGTGGAGCATCGCTGGTTCTTGAGCCGCGTCATCTCAAAAGAATGGCAGTGTGATCCTGTCGTCTATCGTCGTGTCGAGGCTATGCACAACGACGATGAATTTGCCATTCCCTCCGTCAGGGGCCTGGCGGGTTCGGATCGAGCAAGCGCCGTGCCTGTCGCGAAAGGCAGACGCTTTCCAGTGTATGAGGCGCGACTTACACATATCTTAAAAGTACTTGACATTTTTCTTTAAACACTGATTGCTTCGCATGAATTGGGGTTCCGACTCTTTTCGGCGACGTACCATGAAAGCGATTTTCTGCCGGAGGTACACAGTGACTGAAGAAAATCTCGCCGGGGCGTCGCGGGCGGCGCCTGTCGGGCCGGATGCGGAGCTCACGCGCATCTTCAGCGCCTATACAGTCTGTGCGACGATCTGGCTGGTGTTTGCAACGGCGATCGGCATGCTCCTGGCCGTCAAGCTGGTCTACCCGGAATTCGCCGGCACCGCCCTGCCGCTGACGTTCGGGCGCCTGAGGCCGATCCATACCAATGACACCTTCTACGCATGGGCCAGTCCGGCGATGATCGGGCTGGCGCTTTACATCGCGGCAAAAAGCTCCGGGGCGCGGCTCTATAGCGCGCGACTCGCCTGGATCACTCTGATCCTGCTGAACGTTGCGGCGGTGGCTGGCACGGTGGCGCTGGACCTGGGCTTCAACAACGGCGCTCAGGAATACCGTGAATGGCTGTGGTGGATCCGCGTGATCCTGGGGGCGGGGCTGGTGCTGACCGCGTGGAATCTCATCGGCACGGTGGCCCGCCGGGCGGGAAAGGACATCTATCTGTCCAACTGGTACACCATCGGCGGGACATTGTGGACCATCATCATCGTGCTCATCACGCTGGCGCCCTGGTACCAGCGTGGCCTGGGGCAGGTCGCCGTGCAGGGCTATTACATGCACAATGCCGTGGGCATGTGGTTCACGCCGCTGTGCCTGGGGATTTTCTACTATGCGCTGCCCAAGGCGATGAACCGGCCTATCTATTCATATTCGCTGGGCATTTTCGCGTTCTGGACCAATCTGGCGTTCTATCCGCTGCTGGGGGCGCATCATTTCCTGTTCAGTCCGCTTCCCTGGTGGCTGCAGACCACAGCCATCATCGCGAGCGTGGCCATGCTCGTCCCTGTGTGGGGCGGCAGCGCCAATTATCTGCTCACCATGCGCGGGCAGCCGGAGCGCCTGTATCGGGCGCCGGCCATGTTCATCCTCGTGGGCGTGCTGGGCTACCTGATCGGCTCCACTCAGGGCACGCTCGAGGCCTTTCGCTCCATGCAGGCGATCTGGCACTTCACCAATTACGCGGTGGGGCACTCGCATCTGACGATGTACGGTTTCGTGACCTTCGCCATCTGGGGAGGCATCTATGAGTTGTTGCCGCGCGCGACGGGCCGCAAGCCCGACAATCTGCTGTTGGGCATCCATTTCTGGCTGGCCACGGTGGGCATCGTGGTCTATGTGATGGCGCTGTCCATCGGCGGCACGGTTCAGGGCTTGGACTGGGTGGCTGGGAAGCCCTTCATCCAGTCGGTGGCGGACATGGCCCCCTACTGGTTGTGGCGGTCCGTGGGCGGCTTGCTGATGTTCCTGAGTCATCTGGTATTCGCCTGGAACGTATGGGACATGAGCTATCGTCGTGCGCCGGGCGTGGTTCGGATGCCTGCGGCGGTCGGGACGGGAGTGTGATTCATGTTCAAGTTGCTGGCGATCGCCGGGGGTTCCGCCCTGTTGTATGCCGTCTGGTCGTTCATGATGGCGATATTGCCCGGTTTCGAGCTGGCGGCCGTGCCGCCCGGTTCCGGGGTGGATCAGTTGACCCTGCTGCAGCAGCACGGCCGGGATGTCTATGTCAGTGAAGGGTGCGCTTACTGCCACACGCAGCAGGTCCGGCCTTTGCCGGTGGATCGGATCTTCGGGCACCCTTCCGCGCCTGGGGACTTTGCCTACCAGACACCCGAACTGCTGGGGTCGGAACGGACCGGACCCGACCTGACCAATGTGGGTCAGCGCCAGTCCAGCGCTATCTGGCAGTACATCCACCTGTACGATCCGCGCGCGGTGGTACCGCAGTCGGTTATGCCCCCGTTCAGGGCCTTGTTCGAGGTCCGGGACCAGGCGCCTGCGGGCGAGCAGGCTGTGCCGGTCCCCAAGTCCTACGCCCCCGCGCACGGCGTGGTGGTGCCGACCGCCGATGCCAAGGCTCTCGTGGCTTATCTGCTGTCGCTGAAACAGCCGGCTTTGCCCAAGGGGGAATCCGGAAGCTCGGCGATGGCGGCGCCGGCCGCCGCGCAACCGGCCGCATCGTCGTCGCCGGGCGGCGGCGCGACTGCGGCAGGAGCCGCGGTTGCGTTCGATGCGGCGGATGGCGCCCGGCTCTTTGCGTCGACCTGCGCGGCCTGTCATGGCGCCCAGGGGGCCGGGGTCCCGGGCGTGTTTCCGCCGCTGGCCGGTAATCCCGTGGTGAACGACAAGGATCCCGGCGAGCACGTCCGGGTGGTGCTGCACGGCCTGCACGGCCGGACCATCGGCGGCACGGCCTATGCCGCGCAAATGCCGTCCTTTGCGGCGCAACTGAGCGATGCCCAGATCGCCGACATCATCGACCATGAACGAACATCGTGGGGCAATCATGCGCCTGCGGTGACAGCCGGGGAGGTGGCGGCGATCCGGGCGAAGGGAGAGCAGCCATGATGATGGAAGCCTGGGCTGACCATTGGGTGGGCAATCTGGTGATTCTGGTGGTGTTCGGCTTGGGAACCGTCGCGTGCTTCGCGGTCGCGTTGCGCATGCTGATCCATCCGGGCGAACGGGAAGCGCATCATCCCAAGTACCGGATCTTGCGTGATGATCGGTAAAGGAGTCAGTGCCATGGGAGACGAATCGCGCATCCGCATCTATCTCGACGAGCAACCCGAACCCATCGCGGAGTATGCGCCTCCGGTGGCGGTGAACCTGGACACGCGGACCTTGCCGGACGGCCCGCATCGTCTGCGGATCGAGGCGCGCAGCCACGACGGCCAGGTGGGTGTGCGCGAGGTGCCATTCCAGGTTCGCAACGGCCCGGGCATCACGCTCACCGGGATTCGGGCCGAGGCGATCGTGCATGGCAATCTGCATTTCACGGTCAATGCCTTTGGAGCCGAGGAGCCGTTCGAACCGCGCCGGGCCGAGTCGCCGTCGCCCATTCCCGTCTGGCTCTGGGTGTTGTCTTTGGTGATCGTGGCCTGGTCCGCCTGGTATGCGGCCGTGGATTGGGAGCCGCCCGCGCCTTATTCGCAGGCGCCGACCTACGTGCAAGGCACGCTCTGGCAGCATCGCTGATCGCCGCAGGCCGTCTCGTCGCGTCCTTCAGATGGGATGGAAGGGCGCCCGGTGCGCTAGCTCTGGACCTGCGCCACGCAGGCCACCACGTCGGCGCCGTAGGTTTCCAGCTTGCGGGCGCCCACGCCGCTGACGCCGGCCAGGGAGTCCAGGCTGTCGGGGTTGCGCAGGGCGATTTCGCGCAGCGTGGCGTCATGGAAGATCACGTAGGCGGGCACATTGTGCTCGCGCGCCGTGCGCGCGCGCCAGGCCCGCAGGTGTTCGAAGCGCGCCTGGGCGTCGGGCGGCAGGGCGTCCAGCTGGGCGTCGGTGGTGGTGCGCTGGCGGCTGGCCTTGGCGCGCTTGACGGCCACCGGGCGCAGCATCAGGGTGCGTTCCCCCTTCAGCACCGCGCGGCTGGCCTCGGTCAGGGCCAGGGTGCCGTAGCCTTCCAGGTCCACCGTCAGCAGGCCCAGCGCCAGCGCCTGGCGCAGGACGCCGCGCCAGGCATCCACCGACAGGTTTTCCCCCACGCCGAAGACGCTGAGCGTGTCGTGCCCCTGCTGCTTCACGCGGTCGGTCATCTGGCCGCGCAGGATGTCGATCAGGTGGCCGCCGCCGAAGCGCTGGCCGCGTTCGCGCCATAGCCGGTAGACGGTCGACAGCAGTTTCTGCACCGCCACCGTGCCGTCCCAGGCGGCGGGCGGTTCAAGGCAGGTGTCGCAATTGCCGCAGGGCTGGATGGTCTGGCCGAAATAGGCCAGCAGATCCTGGCGGCGGCAGGTGACGGTTTCGCACAGGCCCAGCATGGCGTCCAGTTGCCGCACCTGGCGGCGCTGGTGCAGGGAATCTCCGTCCGAGTCGTCGATCATGCGCCGCTGCTGCACCACGTCTTGCAGGCCGTAGGCCAGCCAGGCGTCGGCCGGCAGGCCGTCGCGCCCGGCGCGGCCTGTCTCCTGGTAGTAGCCCTCGATGGATTTCGGCAGGTCGATGTGGGCCACGAAGCGCACGTCGGGCTTGTTCACGCCCATGCCGAAGGCGATGGTGGCGACCATGACGATGCCGTCCTCGCGCAGGAATCGGGCCTGGTGATCGGCGCGCGTCCGGGCGTCCAGCCCCGCGTGGTAGGGCAGGGCCGCGATGCCGTTGCGGGACAGGAATTCCGCCGTCTGTTCCACGCGGGTGCGCGACAGCGCATAGACGATGCCGCATTCCCCGGCGTGTTCCGCGCGGATGAAGTCCAGCAACTGCCGGCGGACCTCCTGCTTCTCGATGATGCTGTAGCGGATGTTGGGCCGGTCGAAGCTGGCGACGAATTGCGGGGCCCCATCCAGCGACAGGCAGGTGACGATGTCGCTGCGGGTGGCCGCCGTGGCGGTGGCCGTCAGTGCCACGCGGGGGATGTCGGGCCAGCGTTCCGCCAGCAGGCTCAGGCCCTGGTATTCCGGACGGAAGTCGTGCCCCCATTGCGAGACGCAGTGGGCCTCGTCGATGGCGAACAGGGCGATGCGGCCCCGGGCCAGGAAGTCCAGGCAACGGGGCGTCAGCAGCCGTTCGGGGGCCACGTACAGCAGATCCAGTTCGCCGCGCAGGAAGGCGCGCTCGACCTCGCGGGCCTGGCCAGGCGTCTGGGTGGAATTCAGGAAGGCCGCCCGCACCCCCAGTTCCTGCAGCGCGTCGACCTGGTCCTGCATCAGCGCGATCAGGGGGGAAATCACCACGCCGGCGCCGGGCCGCACCAGGGATGGAATCTGGTAGCACAGCGATTTGCCGCCGCCGGTGGGCATCAGCACCAGGGCGTCGCCGCCGGCGATGATGTGCTCGATGATGGCCTGCTGTTCCCCCCGGAAGGCGTCGTAGCCGAAGACTTCGCGCAGCGCGTCCAGGGCCGAGCCGTAGCGGGCGTGCGGGGGAGTGTCGTCGCGGGTCAGGGCCTGCACGGGTTCGCCGTCCTCGTCCCACAGGGGGATGCCGTCTTCTTCCATGCAGTCCTCAGCCTCTGGAAAGCGCCTTCAGGGCCTGGCGGATGCCGTCGGACACGGTCAGGCCTTCCGGCAGCGCGCCGATCGCGCGGCGCGCCTCGGCGCTGGAATAGCCCAGGGCCTGCAGGGCGTTGAGCACGTCGCTGTCGCGCGCGCCGGCGGGCGCGGCGCCGTCCGTGCGCGGCGCGCCCGCCAGCGGGGCGAGCTTGTCGCGCAATTCCAGCAGCAGGCGTTCGGCGGTCTTCTTGCCGATCCCGGGCACTTTGACCAGCCGGCCGGATTCCTGGCGCTCGACGGCGTCGGCCAGGTCCTCGACGCTGAGCCCCGAGAGGACGGCCAGCGCGGTGCGGGCGCCGATCCCGGTGACCTTGATCAGGGCCCGGAAGGCGCTGCGTTCGGCGGCGCTGGCGAAGCCGTAGAGCACGTGCGCGTCTTCCCGGATCGCCAGGTGCGTGTGCAGGCTGACGGTCTGGCCCACCGGGGGCAGCTTGTAGAGGGTGCTCATGGGCACGTCGATTTCGTAGCCCAGGCCGCCGGTCTGGATGCAGACGGTGGGGGGGCTCAGTTCGATGAGGGTGCCGGTGATGCGGCCGATCATGGTGATGGATTCCTGGAATGCGGGGGGTGCGGAGAGGGCGGGCCGCGGGTGGCCTTCAGGATACCAGACGGCCGGTGCGCAGGCGCCGCGTGCGGGGCGACAGTGTCTCGGGGGCCAGGGCCTGCAGCCGGCCCGCCAGTGGCGCGCAATGCGCGTGGCAGATGGCGCAGGCCAGGGCGTCGGCGGCGTCCGGCGCGGGCTCGCCGTCCAGCGTCAGCAGGTGGCGCACCATGACCTGGATCTGTTCCTTGCTGGCGCGGCCGGTGCCGACCACGGCTTTCTTGATCTGCAGCGCGGTGTATTCCTGCACGGCCAGGCCGCTGTCGGCCAGGGCGCACAGGGCCGCGCCCCGCGCCTGGCCCAGCAGCAGGGTCGAGGCCGGGTTGGCGTTCAGGAAGACCTTTTCCAGGGCGGCCTGGTCGGCCTGGGCGTCCCGGGCGACTTCCCGCAGATTGTCCAGGATGACTTTCAGGCGGGCGTGCAGCGGCAGGTCGGCCGGCACCACGATGGTGCCGCTGGCGACGTAGCGCAGCTGGACGCCGTGGGCCTCGATGACGCCGAAGCCCGTGCGGCGCAAGCCCGGATCGACCCCCAGGATGCGCATCAGTGGCGGAAGTGCCGGGTGCCGGTGAAGACCATGGCGATGCCGCGCTCGTCGGCGGCGGCGATGACTTCGTCGTCGCGGATGCTGCCGCCGGGCTGGATCACGCAGGTCGCGCCAGCGTCGGCCACCACGTCCAGGCCGTCCCGGAACGGGAAGAAGGCGTCCGAGGCCACGGCCGAGCCCTGCAGCGACAGGCCGGCCTTTTCCGCCTTGATCGACGCGATGCGGGCCGAGTCGATGCGGCTCATCTGGCCGGCGCCCACGCCCAGGGTCATGCTCTGGCCGCAAAAGACGATGGCGTTGGATTTCACGTACTGGGCCACGTTCCAGGCGAACAGCAGGTCCTGCATCTGGGCGGCGGTGGGCGCCAGGCGGGTGACGACCTTGACGTCGGATTCGTCGGCCGGGTGGCCGTCCGGATCCTGCACCAGCCAGCCGCCGCCGACGCGTTTGACGTCGAAGGGGTTGCGGGCGGCGCCCGGCGGGACTTCCAGCACCCGCACGTTCTTTTTCGCCGACAGGACGGCCAGCGCCGCGCCGGTGTAGGCCGGAGCGATCAGGACTTCCAGGAACTGTTCGCTGACTGCGCGGGCGGCGGCGTCGTCCACCGTGGTGTTGAAGGCGATGATGCCGCCGAAGGCGGAGGTCGGGTCGGTCTTGAAGGCCTGCTGGTAGGCGGCCAGCGCGTCCGCGCCCAGGGCCACGCCGCAGGGGTTGGCGTGCTTGACGATGACGCAGGCGCCGGTGGCGAAGCTGCGCACGCATTCCCAGGCGGCGTCGGCATCGGCGATGTTGTTGTAGGACAGTTCCTTGCCTTGAATCTGGCGGTAGCCGGCCAGCAGGCCTTCGCCGATGGGCTTGTCGTGGTAGAAGGCCGCGCCCTGATGGGGATTTTCGCCGTAGCGCAGGGCCTGCTGGCGTTCCATCTGCACGGTCAGCACGCGCGGCCAGGATTCGCGGGCCGGCACCTGCGCGGGCGCGGGCTCGCGGTCCGCCAGGCTGCTGAGGTAGGCCGCGATGGCGCCGTCGTAGGCGGCCGTGTGGGCGTAGACCTTGGCGGCCAGTTCCAGGCGCAGGCCGTAGGAAGGCTGGCGCGCCGGGCCGTCCATGTCGGCCAGCACGCGGGGGTAATCGACGGGGTCGATGACCACCGTGACGCCGCCCTGGTCCGAGCCGTGGTTCTTGGCGGCGGAACGCAGCATGGCGGGGCCGCCGATGTCGATGTTCTCGATGGCGTCGGCCAGGATGCAGTCGGGCTTGCTGACCGTCTGCTGGAAGGGATACAGATTGACCACCAGCAGGTCGATGGTCGGGATGTTCTGGTCCTTCAGGGTCTGCATGTGCTGCGGATCGTCGCGCCGGGCCAGCAGGCCGCCGTGGATGCGCGGGTGCAGGGTCTTGACCCGGCCGTCCAGGATTTCAGGGGAGCCGGTGTGGGTGGCGACTTCGGTCACGGACAGGCCGGCGTCGCGCAGCAGGCGGGCGGTGCCGCCGGTGGACAGCAGGGCCACGCCGCGCTGGGCCAGCGCCTGGGCGAATTCGACGACGCCCGATTTATCGGACACGGAGATCAAAGCAGTCTGTATGGTCATGGCAGCG
This sequence comes from uncultured Castellaniella sp., assembly GCF_937988725.1. Taxonomy (GTDB): domain Bacteria; phylum Pseudomonadota; class Gammaproteobacteria; order Burkholderiales; family Burkholderiaceae_B; genus Castellaniella. Next base: position 382,369 of record NZ_CALKHS010000004.1, read on the forward strand.
GGGAAAGGACGGGAAGGAGATCAGGCGGTCAGTTGGTGGACCTGGAGTTTCTTGCGCAGGGTGCCGCGGGTGATGCCCAGCATGTCGGCGGCGCGCGTCTGGTTGCCTTCGGTGCGTTCCAGCGCGACCTGCAGCACGGCGCGTTCGACGCACAGGTTCACCATGGCGAGCATGTCGTTGGGCGCGGAATCCCCGAGATCTTCGAAGTAGCGATCCAACTGGTCGCGAACGGCTTGTTCCAGGGGCGTCGTGGTAGGCATGGGATGGAGGGAATCAGGAAAGTGTCTTGAGTGGAAATCGTCAGTGCAATATGGCCGGGGCCGGGACGGCGAACGCGCCGGCGGGCTGATCGTCCAGCCAGCGCCGCAGCGCCTGGGACTGCCGCGCCGTGCTGTCGAGCGCCATGATGGCGGGCAGCAGGGCGTCGGCCCCCGGCAGATCCGCCAGATACCAGCCGATGTGCTTGCGGGCAGTTCGCACCCCGGTGGTTTCGCCGTAAAACGTGTAGTGGTCTTCGAGATGGCCGAGCAGGTGTTCGCGCAGTTCGCCGTACGTGGGCGGCGCCAGATGGGTGCCGTGTTCCAGGTAGTGGGCGATCTCGCGAAAGATCCAGGGGCGACCCTGCGCGGCGCGTCCGACCATGATCGCATCGGCCCCAGTGTAGTCCAGAACGGCGCGGGCTTTTTCAGGGCTGTCGATATCGCCGTTGGCGATCAGGGGGATGCGGATGGCCTGGCGGACTTCGCGGATGGTGTCGTATTCGGCCTGGCCGGCATACAGGTCGCAGCGCGTGCGGCCGTGCAGGGTCAGGGCGGCGATGCCGCAGTCTTCCGCCAGGCGGGCGATGCGCACGGCGTTGCGGCTGTCGCGATCCCAGCCCGTGCGGGTCTTCAGGGTCACGGGAATGTCCAGCGGGGCGCAGGCCGCCACCACGCTTTGGAGGATGCGGGCCACCAGGGCTTCGTCGCGCAGCAGCGCCGAGCCGGACGCCGCGTGGCAGACCTTCTTCACCGGGCAGCCCATGTTGATGTCGATGATGCGGGCGCCCTTGCGGATGTTGAACAGGGCGGCCTCGGCCAGCATGTCCGGGTCGGCGCCGGCGATCTGCACCGCGATCGGGTCGGGTTCGCCTTCGTGATTCAGGCGGCGGGACGTCTTCACGCTGTCCCACAGGCGCGGGTTGCTGGCGGCCATCTCGGAGACGGCATAGGCCGCGCCCAGCGCCTTGCACAGGCGCCGGTAGGGGCGGTCCGTGACCCCCGCCATGGGGGCCGCGCAGACGGGGTGGGGGAGGGTCCAGGTTCCGATACGCATGGCCGGTATTGTAGAAGCAGGGGGGCTACAGCCGCTGGCCCTGCAGCAGATGGCGGGCCAGGGGCTTGCGCAGGGCCGGCAGCAGGTCCAGCGCCGCCAGGCCCAGGCCGCCCAGGTGGCGCATCACCGGGTTGGGCGTGGCGAAGGCGCGCGGCAGCAAGTCGGTGATGCCCAGGGTCAGCCCGCGATCCAGGCGGCGGCGGCGGGCGTGCCGTTCCAGCAGGGGCTGCAGCGGCTGTTCGGGATCCGCCAGCCAGGGCTGCAGGGCATGCGCCAGTTGGGCGGCATCGCGCAGGCCCAGGTTCAGTCCCTGGCCCGCGACCGGGTGCAGGGTCTGGGCCGCGTTGCCCACGGCGACGATGCCCTGTCCCTGCAGGCTGGGGCCCGCATGCAGGGACAGGGGGAATGTGTGGACGCCGCCCGTCCGTTCCAGGGCCCCGAGCCGCTGGCCGAAGGCGTCCTGCAGGGCCTGGTCGAAGGCGGCCGGCGGCAGGTCGGCCAGGGCGCGGGCCTGGTCGGGCCGGACGCACCAGACCAGGCTGTACAGATCCTGCCCGGCGGGGTGGGGCAGCAGGGCCAGCGGGCCGGTGCGGGTGAAGCGTTCGAACGCGCGCCCGGCGACGGGCCGGACGGCCCGGACCGTGGCCAGCACGGCGGTCTGGCCGTATTCGCGATGCAGCCCCTGGGGCCGGGCGCCGTCGGACATCAGCGCCAGGCGGCTGGTGGCGGGGCCGTCGGCCAGTCGCAGGGTGACGGGCTGGCCGGGCCGGGGCCGGGCCGGGCGTTCCGCGATCCGCCGCACGCCGCTGCGCCCCACCGCCGCATGCAGGGATTCCAGCAGAGCGTCGTAGGCCACGACGCAGCCCAGGCGGGGCACGCCCAGTTCCGCCTGGTCGATCAGGGTGCGGCCCAGGTGTCCCGCCTGGGATACGTGCACGGTCAGGATGTCGGCGGCGCGGGCCGGCCAGGCTCCCAGGTGCTGCAGCAGCTGGCGGCTGCCGTGGTTCAGGGCCAGGGCGCGGGGATCGATGGCCTGGTCGGGCGCGCGCGGAGCCGGATCGGGGCCCATCAGGGCGATGCGGTCCGGGCGCGGCGCGCTGCGGGCCAGGTCCAGGGCCAGCACGCAGCCGACCGGGCCGGAGCCGAGAATCACGATGTCGTAGGTCGGATCGGACATGGGCAGGGCGGATGATCGGGAAAAACGACCATTTTAGAATGCTTTAAACTAAGCGGATCGCGTTTTTCCAAGCCTTCTGCCCGTCTCATGGATCTGCTTGCCTGGCTGCAGCCCTGGGAATTTTCTCCCACTCTGGTACTGGCCTTCCTGGCCTCGGCATGGCTGTTCCTGCGCGGACTGCGTGTCCACCATGTGGGTCGCGTGCGCCAGACCTTGTTCTGGATCGGCTGGGTGCTGCTGTACCTGTCCCTGCATACCCGGCTGGATTACTACGCCGAGCGCATGTTCTTCATCCATCGCGTGCAGCATCTGGTGCTGCACCATCTGGGGCCCTTGCTGATCATGGGCGCGTATCCCGGCCAGGTCATGCGGGCGGGCCTGCCCCTGCGCTGGCGCGTGTGGCTGGCGGATGCGCGGCGGCGCGGCCCGGTGCGGCGCCTGGAAGCCCTGGCCACCCATCGTTTTCTGATTCCCTTCCTGTTCGTCCTGCTGGTGCTGATCTGGCTGGAACCCACGGTGCAGTTCTATTCCATGCTGGACTGGCGCATCTACCGCTTCATGAACTGGTCGGTGGTCATCAGCGGCCTGCTTTACTGGAATTTGATCCTGGACCGGCGGCCCCATCCGCCCGCCGCCCTGTCCGCGGGCGGCCGCATCTTTTCCCCGATCTTCACCATGGCGCCGCAGATGCTGGCCGGGGCGATCATCGCTTTCACGGGGCATGATCTGTATCCGGTCTTCGATCTCTGCGGCCGGGCGCTGCCCGGGTTCAGCGCGCTGGACGACCAGGTGATCGGCGGGCTGATCATGTGGGTGCCGGCGGGGCTGATCGAAACCTTCGGCCTGCTGTACGCCCTGGGCACCCTGATGCGCCTGTCCTCGCGCGGCCGCCTGCCGCCGCCCAGACGCCGGGTTCCGCGCCCCTCGGCCCGCGCGGTTTCGTAGGATGCCCATGAATCCCTGCCTGCGCCGGATCGGACAAACCCTGTGCCTGTCGGCGGCGCTGGCCTGCGCCTTTCCCGCCTGGAGCCAGCCCATGGGGCTGCCCTCCATGGGTGCGGCGTCGGCGTCGGAACTGTCGCCCCTGGTGGAGCACACCCTGGGCCAGGCCATCATGGAACAGGGCCGCCATGACCCGACCTACATCGCGGATCTGGACATCAACCAGTACCTGACCGCCCTGGGACGCAAGCTGGCCGCGCACGCGCCGCAGGCGCTGTCCCAGACCATCACCGTTTTCGCGGTGCGCGATCCGGCCATCAACGCCTTCGCCCTGCCGGGCGGCTACATCGGCATCAACAGCGGCCTGGTCGTGGCCGCCCAGAGCGAATCCGAGCTGGCGGGGGTCCTGGCGCACGAGATCGGCCACGTCATGCAGCGCCACATCGCCCGGGGCATCGCCCAGCAATCGCAGGGCACCGGCCTGATGGTGGCCACCCTGGTCGGCGCCCTGCTGGCCGCTCTGGCGGGGCAGGGGGATCTGGCCATGGGGGTGGCGACGTTCGGCCAGGCCGCCACGATCGATCGCCAGTTGGGCTTTTCCCGCAGCGCCGAACAGGAAGCCGACCGCGCCGGATTCCAGATGATGCGCCAGGCGGGGTTCGACCCCCGGGGCATGCTGGACATGTTCCGGCGCCTGATGAACGCGTCGCGCCTGAACGAGGGCACGGGCGGCGGCTATGCCTCGACCCACCCCCTGTCCATCCAGCGCCTGTCCGACATCGAGAACCGGCTGGCCGAACTGCCCCCCGCCGCCGCGCACCCCGATCCCGAATTCTGGTTCGTGCGGGCGCGCCTGGCGCTGCTCCAGGCGCGCGGCGGCGCCGATGAGCGTCTGCGGCAGACCTTCAAGAGCGAGGCCCGCGACCGGCAGGGCAGCCGCAAGGCCGCCGCCCTGTACGGCCTGGCCTGGCTGGACTGGAAGGCGGGGCAGGCCGAGGCCGCCCGGCAGCAGCTGGAGGCCGCCCGGGCGGTGCAGACCGCGCCGCAGCTGGACATGCTGGACGTCCGCCTGGCGCGGGCGCGCAGCCCGAGCGCCGCGGCGGATGCGTCCGCCCAGGCCTGGAAACGCTGGCCGCAGAGCCAGGGGGTCGCGGACGAGCGCGCGCGCGCCCTGCAGGCGGCGGGCCAGGATCAGGCGGCGGTGGATTTCCTGAAGGCCGCCGTCCGGCAATGGCCCGACACGCCGGAATTCCAGCAACTGCTGTCCAACAGCCTGGAACGCCTGGGCGACAAGGTCCAGGCGCACGAAGCCATGGCGTCCTACTTCGAGCAGACGGGCGCCCTGCCGACGGCCATGGAGCACCTGCAGCAGGCGCGTCGCCTGTCCAAGGACTTCTACGAGCAGTCGCGTCTGGACATGCGCATCCGCGCCCTGCGCGACAGCCTGGAAAACCAGCGGGCGCTGCTGGAACCCTACAAGAAGAAATAGCGCGCCGCGCGGGCGGGAGACTAGCGCCCGCTGTCGAAGAACTGCAGCAGGCGGGCGGGCAGCCAGCCCAGGTGGCCGGGGAACATGCCGGTGACGAAACTGGCGTGTCCCCCCTGGCCGGGCTGGTGCAGCAGGACGTCCGGGGACACATCGCGGCTGCCGGGCAGGGATGCCTCGGGCACGAAGGGGTCGTTGCGGGCGTTCAGGATCAGCGTGGGCACGCGGATGCCGGACAGCAGCGGCAGGCTGGCCGCCCGGGTCCAGTAGTCCAGCGCGTTCCGGTAGCCGTGCATGGGGGCGGTGTACAGATCGTCGAACTCGCGCAGGCTGCGCATGCGCTGGGTGCGCAGCACGTCCACCGAGCCCGGGAATTCCTGCGCCTTGTCGAAGATCTTGCGGCGGATGCTGCGCAGAAAGTGACGTGAATACAACTGCCGTCCCCATACGGTATCCGACAGCCGGCGCCCGCAGGCGGCCAGGTCCATGGGCACGGAAACGGCGGCGGCGGCGCGCAGGCCCCGCACGCCGTGGCCGGTTTCGCCCAGGTGCTTCAGCAGCGCGTTGCCCCCCAGGGAAATGCCCGCGGCATGCCAGGCGGCCTGCGGCAGACGCGAGCGGGCATGGTCCAGCATGAAGGCGATTTCAGCGGAATCACCGCTGTAGTAGGCCCGCGCCATGCGGTTGGGCACGCCCGAGCAGCTGCGGAAATGAGCGGCCGCCACGGTCCAGCCCCGGTTGCGGAAGGCATGGGCGGCGGCCTGCATGTAAGGGCTCAGGCTGCTGCCTTCCAGACCGTGGAACAGGATCAGGGCGGGGGCGTTCGCGGGCAGCCTGGACCAGTCGGCCGGCTCCATCCAGCGGCTGGCGGCCGTGCCGACCAGGCTGGATTCGTGGGGCGTAGGCTGGCCGTCGGGCCGGACGTGCGGATCCAGGCCCGGACTGCACCAGTCCAGGTCCACGAAATCGCCGTCGGGCGTGTCGACCCGTTCGCGGACGAAGCGGATCGCGGGGTGCTGCGCGCAGAAGGCGCCGTACAGCGTCTGCGTGTGCCCGCCCGGCAGCCAGGCCGGCACCGGACAGCGGCTGAGATCGAGGCGGGCGGACGGGTCAGGGACGGATGCCGGCCTGTTCGTGGCCATGCGGGTGGTCGCCGTCGCGCAGGATGTATTCAGTGCCACAGTACTGGCATCTGGCAACCCCGTTCTTCACGACTTCGATGTAGGTGCGGGGATGCATGGACCAGAGCGGTGACTTCGGGCCGGGGCAGTAGACCGGCAGGTCTTCGGCGCCGACGGCGATGGGTTCCGGTTTCGGGGATGAAGCGGGCGTGCTGCTCATGGAGGTTCCTGTCAGACTTTCGAGAGCCAGTGATGGTATTTCGGGGTTTTGCCCGAGACGGCTTCGAAGAATGCTTTTTGCAATTGGGCGGTGATGGGGCCGCGTTCCCCGGCGCCGATCTGGCGGCCGTCGATTTCGCGGATGGGCGTGACTTCGGCGGCCGTGCCGGTGAAGAAGGCCTCGTCGGCGATGTACAGATCGTCGCGCGTCAGGCGGCGGGACACGACCTGCAGGCCCAGGTCGGCGGCGATCTGGTGGATGGAGGCGCGCGTGATGCCGGTCAGGGCGCAGGCGATGTCCGGTTCGTAAATCACGCCGTCGCGCACGATGAAGAGATTTTCGCCCGAGCCTTCGGCCACGAAGCCGTTGGTGTCCAGCAGGATGGCTTCGTCGTAGCCGTGTTCCAGGGCTTCGGTGTTGGCCAGGATGGAATTGGCGTAGGTGCTGGCGATCTTCGCCCGGGGCATGGTGACGTTCACATGCTGGCGGGCGTAGGACGAGATCTTGACGCGGATGCCCTGCTTCAGGGCTTCTTCGCCCAGGTAGGCGCCCCAGGACCAGGCGGCGATGGCGACGTGCACCTGCGCGCCCTTGGGCGAGACGCCCATTTTTTCGGAACCGTAGAACACGATGGGCCGGATGTAGCAGGATTCCAGTTCGTTGCGGCGCACGACTTCGATCTGGGCTTCGGAGATCGCCTCGCGGGTGTAGGGGATCTTCATCTGGTAGATGTGCGCCGAATTGAACAGGCGCCGGGTGTGGTCTTCCAGGCGGAAGATGGCGGTGCCGTGGTCGGTCTTGTAGGCGCGCACGCCTTCGAAAACGGACAGGCCGTAATGCAGCGAATGTGTCAGGACGTGGGTGGTGGCGTCGCGCCAGGGCACGAGCTTGCCGTCATACCAGATCACCCCATCGCGGTCAGCCATGGACATTGCCGTCTCCCCAGATGAATAGGGCTTTATTGTACCAATTGCCCGCCCTGCGGCGATGCACGTTAAAATACGCTGTTCATGAACACGCAGGGCCGATTCCGGCGCCTGTGTTCCTCTAGCTACGAATGACCGAATCCACCCCCACCGATCCCATTGCCGAACAACCCGTCGCGTTTGGCCAGTTCGGCCTGCATCCAGGCATCATGCAGGCCATCGAGGCCACGGGCTACACGTCCGCCACGCCGATTCAGGCCAAGGCCATCCCGATCGCCCTGACGGGGCGCGACGTGATGGGGGCGGCCCAGACCGGCACCGGGAAGACCGCCGCGTTTTCCCTGCCGATCCTGCATCGCCTGATGCCGTTCGCCAGCAACAGCGCATCGCCCGCGCGGCATCCGGTGCGGGCGCTGATCCTGACCCCCACCCGCGAACTGGCCGACCAGATCCATGAAAACGTGCAGCGCTACAGCCAGTTCGTGCCCTTGCGCGCGGCCGTGGTCTTCGGCGGCGTGGACATCCGCCCGCAGAAAGAACAGCTGCGCCGGGGCTGCGAGATCCTGATCGCCACCCCCGGGCGGCTGCTGGATCACGTGGAACAGCGCAACGTGAATCTCGGCCAGGTCGGCATCCTGGTGCTGGACGAGGCCGACCGCATGCTGGACATGGGCTTCCTGCCCGACCTGGACCGCATCATGCGCCTGCTGCCCCCGGGGCGGCAGGGGCTGCTGTTCTCCGCCACGTTCAGCCCTGAAATCCGCAAGCTGGGCCGCAGCTTCCTGCGCACTCCTGTGGAAGTCGAAGTGGCCCGGCCCAATGCCACGGCCGACACCGTCACGCAAATTGCCTATCCCCTGGAAGGCGACGCCAAGCGCCGCGCCGTGGTGCATCTGGTGAAATCCCGCCAGCTCAGCCAGGTCATCGTGTTCTCCAACACGAAGATCGGCTGCAGCCGCCTGGCGCGGCAGCTGGAACAGGACGGCATCCGCGCGGAATCCATCCATGGCAACAAGTCCCAGATCGAACGCATGAAGGCCCTGGACGCCTTCAAGGCCGGCACGCTGGAAGTCCTGGTCGCCACGGACGTGGCCGCCCGGGGGCTGGACGTGGCCGGGATTCCCTGCGTCATCAATTACGACCTGCCGCGCAATCCCGAGGACTACGTGCACCGCATCGGCCGCACGGGCCGCGCCGGCGCGGAGGGCGAAGCCATCGCGTTGTTCGCCCCGGATGAAGAGCGCTATCTGCTGGACATCGAGAAACTCATCAAGACCAAGATCCCGCGCGGGGAACTGGAACTGCCGCGCGAACCCCGCCGCCGGCCGGTGGGGTCGCACCGCGCCTCCGGGCCGGGCTGGCATGCCCCGCAAGCCCCCCTGGATGACTTCTTCTCCAAACCGTACGTTCCGGCGGCCGTCAGCGACCAGCCCGCCGCGCCGGACGTGCGTCCCGCGGTCACGCCCGCGCGGCGTCCCGTCGGGGTGCTGCTGGGCGGCGCCCGCAAGTCCGACTGATCCGCCTGGCCGGCGGGTTCGGGGCGCTTCAGGCGCCCGCCAGCTCGCCGATCAGGCCCGGGCCGCCGGCCAGCACCGGCAGTTCGTCCGCGCCGTCCAGCAGGCGCTGCAGATGTTCGGCATAGGGCAGCTGCACTCCCCAGAAGCGCGTGCCGGCGCGATCCTGCACCAGCACAGTGGGGAAGTTTTCGATGTCTTCGTCGCCCAGCCAGTCGGGGCTGTCCTCCACATCCACCCAGATGAACGTCCAGCCGGGATATCGCTCGGCCAACGCTTCCAGGGCGGGTTGGTAGCCGTCGCAGGTGCGGCACCAGGCGGCGCAGTAGCAGACGACGCGGCGCCCGTCGTCCCGGGCCAGGCGCCCGCGCAGGGCGGGTAGATCGGTGTGGGGGTTGAATACTTTCATGAGGGCAATATAGTATGAAAATTCCTCCTTGTTTTCACACCTCGTGTGCCGTATGACGCATCAGAATCTTGCCCTGCGCGGGTCGCAGTCTTCCCGCGGGCTGTCGCTGGTCGGGCAGGCGTTTCGCCGCGCCCTGGTCAGCCAGCTTCATCCTCGCATGATCGCCGCGCTGTTCCTGCCTTTCGTGATCGCGGTGCTGGGCGCCATCGTCCTGCTGTGGTTCTTCTGGTCGCCCCTGACGGGCTGGCTGGACCAGGAGGCCTCGTCCTGGGGGGTGTTCAATACGGTGGACGGCTGGATGGTGGCCGTGGGCCTGTTCTCGCTCAAGCTCTGGCTGGTGCCCCTGATGGCCGCCGGCCTGCTGCTGCCGATGGCGGGGATCCTGGGCCTGGGCATCGCCGCCGTCTTCGTCATGCCGCTGGTGCTGCAGCACCTGGAAAAACGCGATTATCCGGGGCTGGGCCGCCAGGGGCAGCATGCGACCGTGCTCGGGACCTGGAATGCCGTCTGGGTGGGCGTGCTGTTCTGCCTGGGCTGGCTGCTGACCATGCCGCTGTGGCTGCTGCCGCCCATGGCGCTGATCCTGCCCATCTTCTGGTGGGCCTTCGCGCTGAACCGCATGCTGCGGGTCGACGCCATGATCGAACACGCCAGCCCGGCCGAGCGGCGCCTGCTGTGGCGCCGCCATAACCGGCAGCTGTGGCTGCTGGCCGCCGTCCTGGCCGTGATCAATCTGGTGCCCTTGTTCTGGCTGGTGATGCCGGTATTCTCGGCGCTGGTCTACGCCCATTTCTGCCTGGACGCCATCGGGCGCCTGCGGGCGGAAACCGTGATCGACATGCCGGCGCGCTAGCCGCGGCGCCCGGCCCCTGATTCCTGATCCTCACACGGAACTTCTTCGATGACATCCTCCCCGAGCATTCCTCCGGCTGCGTCCCAGGCGGCGCACGAACCCGTGCCGTCGGTGCGCCTGATCGCGATCGGCGACGAAATCCTGTCGGGCCGCCGCCAGGACAAGCACTTCTCCACCCTGATCGATCTGCTGCAGGCCCGGGGCATGCGGCTGAAGGCGGCGGAATTCATTTCCGACGACGAGGACGACATCGTCGCGTGCCTGCGGCGCAGTTTCGCGACCGGGGACCTGGTCTTCTGCTGCGGCGGCATCGGGGCCACGCCCGACGACCGCACCCGGCAGGCGGCCGCCCGCGCCCTGGGCGTGGGCCTGGCCCTGCATCCCGAGGCGGCCCGGCTGATCGGCGAACGCTGCGCGGAGATGGCGGCCAAGGGGCAGGGCAGCGCCGACATGTCCACGCCGGAAAACCAGCAGCGCCTGCAGATGGGGGTGTTCCCGGTGGGCGCGGACATCATTCCCAACAGCTACAACCGGATCCCGGGTTTCTTCATCCGCAACCACAGCTTCATGCCGGGCTTCCCCGTCATGGCCCATCCCATGATGGCCTGGACCCTGGATACCCGCTACGCCCGCTGGCATCACCAGGAAGCCCGGGTCGAGCATTCCTTCCTGGTCTTCGGCCTGCCCGAGTCTCGCATCACGCCCGCTCTGGAATCCCTGGAGCAGCGCTGGCCCGGCATCCGGGCCTTCAGCCTGCCCAATGTCGGGGATTCCGGCGGCCATCCGCACATCGAACTGGGCGTGAAGGGCGAACCGGGCGCCGCGGCCGAAGCCCTGGCCTGGCTACGCACGGAAGTCCAGTCCCTGGGGGGCAGCCTGAATCCGCCGATCTGAACGTTCCAGGCGCCGGATCGCCGTCGCGCGGCGTCCGGCATCCTGCCCGACCCATCCCCGAAGATCGGCCGGACAGGATATTTAGGGCTTGCCAGATGGAATGATTTTTCATAGTATGGAATTGTGGCATTGCAACAAATCCCTTTTATGGCGCGTTCCTCCAGTTCTCCCTCCCTGCTGCCGTCCCCCCAGCCTCCGCTGCGGGATACGGTGACCGAACACAGCTCCGTCACGATCCAGGTGCTGGACCGCGCCATGCGCATCCTGGACGTGCTGGCGGGGCAGCGCGATCCTGTGGCCCTGAAGGATCTGGCCGCCGCCACCGGGCTGCACGCCTCGACCACCCATCGCATCCTGGCCGACCTGGCCGTCGGGCGCTACGTCGAGCGGGTGGACAGCGGCCTGTACCGCCTGGGCATGCGCCTGCTGGAGCTGGGGTCCCTGGTCAAGGGGCGCCTGGACGTGCGCGCCGCCTCCATGGGGCCGATGCGCGAGCTGCATCGCCAGACGGGGCAGACCGTCAATCTGTCCCTGGCGCAGGGCGACGAGATCGTCTACATCGAGCGCGCCTGGAGCGAACGCTCCGGCATGCAGGTCGTGCGGGCCATCGGCGGGCGGGCGCCCTTGCACCTGACGTCCACCGGCAAGCTGTTCCTGGCCACCTGGGACGCGCGCAGCGTGCGCAGCTATGCCATGCGCACCGGCCTGGCCGGCAACACGCGCAACAGCATCACGCAGCTGGAACAGCTGGAACGCGAGCTGGCCCTGGTGCGGCGCCATGGCTATTCGCGCGACAACGAAGAACTGGAACTGGGCGTGCGCTGCATCGCCGCCGGGGTCTACGACGATACCGGCACGCTGCTCGCGGGCCTGTCCCTGTCCGCGCCCGCGGAGCGCATGCGCGACGACTGGATTCCGCTGCTGCTGTCGGCCACCACCAGCATTTCCGAGGCGCTCGGATACGAATCCCAAGGCTGAAAACGGGCCTTGCGCGGCGCCGTCCCGGCCCCATCCAATTATTTTGTTGCGTTGCAGCAAAAAATTCTTGACTTCCCTGGTGATTCCTTTAGAATTTCATTTGTGCGCTGCAACATTGTGGTTGCAGTCGAGAAGGTGCCGGGCATGATGCCTCTGAGGAAGCCTTCTACTTATTGACAAGGAGTCATCATGAGCGCAAACCCCCAAGCCCTGCTGGCCACGCAAAAGGCCGTCATCGACAACGTCCTGGCCGTCCAGGGCACTTTCTTCAGCGGCTTTGAAAAGCTGGTCGACCTGAACCTGAAGGCCACGAAGGCCGCTCTGGAAGACGTCGCCCAGAAATCCCAGGAAGCCGCCGAACTGAAGGACGCCCAGGAACTGCTGGCCTTCACCTCGGCGCTGGTGCGCCCGGAACAGGCCGTGGCCTACGGCAAGGACGTCTACGAAATCCTGGCCGACGTGCAAGGCGAACTGAGCAAGCTGGCTGAAGCCCAGCTGACCCAGAACCAGGAACGCGTCGTCGACGCCGTGGAACAGTTCTCCCGCAACGCTCCCACCGGCTCCGAAGGCGCCGTGGCGCTGCTGAAGTCCTCGCTGGCCACCGCGACGAACGCCTACGAATCCGCTGCCAAGGCTGCCCGCCAGGCCGCCAGCGCCGCTGAATCCAACTTCGCCGCCGCGACCAACGCCACCCTGAAGGCCGCCTCCGACGCGTCCAAGGCTTCCAAGCCCGCCCGCGCCCGCCGCTCGGCCAACTGATCGCAGCAGCGGCATCGGCCGGTTCCGTAGCCGGCCGATGCCGTCTTGAAAAGCCAGGCATCCGCCTGGCTTTTTTTCGTCCCTTTTTTCAAGATTCCTTCATCTTTCCGGGCGGGCTTGACCGTATACTCGCACAGGGCGCCTGCGGGCGTTTGTTCCAATCCGTCACAATTTGTCCAGGATCCCGAAGCATGTCCGCTGTGCGCCGCTCCCTGTTGCTGTTTGGCTTGCCGGCCCTGGCGGTGCTGGGAGCCGCCATCTGGTGGTTCAGCCGTCCGGCGGCCGCGCCGGCGCCCAAGGCCGGCAGCGGGCCCGTGCTGGTGCGCACGACCGAGGTCCGGGCCCAGGACATGCCGATCCGCCTGCCGGGGCTGGGCGCTGTCCAGGCCTGGGAAAGCGTCACGGTGCGTTCCCGCATCGATGGCCAGCTGGAATCCGTCGGCTTCAAGGAAGGCGACACGGTGCGCCAGGGGCAGTTGATCGCGCAGCTGGATGATCGGGCGCAGAAGGCGCAGCTGGCGCAGGCCGTCGCTCAGCGCAGCCGCGATCAGGCGCAGCTCGACAACGCCCGCCAGGACCTAAAGCGCTACGTCGAGCTGGCGCGCCATGCGGCCATCGATCGCCAGACGCTCGACACGCAGCGCGCCCAGGTGGCGGCGCTGCAGGCCACGGTGCAGGCCGACGAGGCCCAAGTCCAGGCCGCGCAGGTGCAGCTGGCCTACACCCGGATCGTGGCGCCCTTCGCGGGACGGACCGGCGCGCGGCTGGTGGACCCCGGCAACTTGGTGCGGGCCGCCGACGCCCAGGGGCTGGTGGTCATCAATCAGGTCGATCCCATCGCTGTCAGCTTTACCGTGCCGGATATCGCTTACGGGCAGATCCGCGACGCCTTGCTGGCGGCGGGCCAGGGCGCCGACGCTGCGCCGGATGCGATCCAGGTTCAGGTGTTGTCCCAGGGGCAGTCCCAGGTGCTGGGCCAGGGCAAGCTGGTGCTGGTGGACAATCAGATCGATGCCGCCAGCGGCACGCTGCGCCTGAAGGCCCGGCTGGCCAATCCAGGCCAGCGGCTGTGGCCGGGCCAGACCGTGGATGTGCGCCTGATTCTGGGGGTGCGGCATGACGCGCTGGTGGTGCCCGATCCCGCCGTGCAGCGCGGGGCGCAGGGCCTGTTCGTTTATGTGGTTGGCAAGGACGACGTCGCCCAGCCCCGGACGGTGCGGGTATTGGCCTCGCAGGACGGGCTCAGCGTGATCGCCCAGGGCCTGGCCGCGGGCGATCGCGTCGTGGTGGACGGGCAATACCGCTTGCGGCCCGGCGTGAAGGTCGCCGAAATCCAGCCCCAGGCGGGCGATGGCGCCAAGACCTCGGCGGGGGCCAAACCCGTCGCCGTCCCGGCCGCGAACGCCGCATCCTGAGCAGGGCTGAATCTTGAACATCTCCTCGCTTTTCATCCAGCGGCCCATCGGCACGTCGCTGTTGGCCCTGGCGCTCTTCCTGGTGGGGCTGGCGGTGTTTCCTCTGCTGCCGGTGGCGCCTTTGCCGCAGGTGGATTTCCCCACCATCCAGGTCACCGCCAAACTGCCCGGCGGCAGCCCGGAAACCATGGCCACCAGCGTGGCCCAGCCGCTGGAGCGGCAGTTTTCCACCATCCCCGGCCTGGCGCAGATGAGTTCGGAAAACACGCTGGGCGCCTCGCGCATCACGCTGCAGTTCGATCTGGACCGCAATATCGACGGCGCCGCGCTGGACGTGCAGACCTCGATTGCCGCGGCCGCCCGCCAGCTGCCGTCGAACATGCCCAGCCCGCCGACCTTCCGCAAGATCAATCCCGCCGATTTCTCGATCCTGCTGCTGTCCGTGCAGTCCGACGTCCTGCCGATCACCGTCGTGAACGACTACGCCGACAACATCCTGGCGCAGCAGCTGTCGCGGGTGGACGGCGTGGGGCAGGTGAATATCTTCGGTCAGCAGAAGCCCGCCATCCGGGTCCAGGTCGATCCACGCAAGATCGCCGCGCTGGGGCTGGACCTGGAATCGATCCGGGGGGTGATCGCCACCACCACCGTCAGCCAGCCCAAGGGCTCGGTGGACGGCACCCGGCAGAGCTACACCGTCTACACCAACGACCAGCTGACGGACGCGGACCAGTGGAACGACGCGATCGTCGCCTGGCGCAAGGGGGCGCCGGTGCGGGTGCGCGACATCGGCCAGGCGGTGCCGGGACCGGAAGACGCCAAGCAGGCCGCCTGGGCCTTCGCCGGGCGCGGCGCCGGCCCCAACGACGTGGCCATCGACGGCCGTTCCCTGGTGGTCGGCGTCACCAAGCAGCCGGGGGCCAACGTCATCGACACGGTGGCGCGCATCCGCGCCGAGATGCCCAAGCTGATGGCGGCCATGCCGGCCAGCGTGCACGTCAGCACCCTGATGGACCGCACCCAGAACATCCAGGCGTCCGTGCACGAGGTCGAATTCACGCTGATCCTGTCCATCGTGCTGGTGGTCCTGGTCATCTTCATGTTCCTGCGCAGCCTGGCCGGCACCCTCATTGCCAGCGTCACGGTGCCGCTGGCCCTGATGGGAACCTTCGCCCTGATGTACCTGGCGGGCTACAGCCTGGACAATCTGTCGCTCATGGCCCTGACGATTTCAGTCGGCTTCATCGTCGACGACGCCGTCGTGATGCTGGAAAACATCTGGCGCCACGTCGAAGAAGGCATGAAGCCCCTGGAAGCCGCCTTGCGCGGGGCGCGTGAAATCGGCTTCACCATCGTGTCGATTTCCGTGTCGCTGATGGCCGTGTTCATTCCCTTGCTGCTGATGGGCGGCATCGTGGGCCGCCTGTTCCGGGAATTCGCCGTGACGGTCGTCATGACCATCGGGCTCTCGGTGCTGGTCACGCTGACGCTCACGCCCATGCTCTGTTCGAAGTTCCTGCGCGACCTGCAGCACGTGCGGCACGGGCGCGTCTACCAGGCCTTCGAACGCGGCTTCGATATCCTGCTGGGCGCGTACCGGCGCAGCCTGGACGTGGTCCTGAACCACTCCTTCCTGACCCTGTGCGTGTTCCTGGCCACGCTGGCCGCCTCGGCGGCCCTGCTGGTGGTCATTCCCAAGGGGTTTTTCCCGCAGCAGGATACCGGCGCGATCTTCGGCCTGGCGGAAACCGCCCAGGACAGCTCCTTCGAAGCCATGAACGGCCGCATGATGGCCCTGGCCGACGTGCTGCGCCAGGATCCCGACATCGCTTCCTTCGGCATGACCAGCAATGCGCCGACCTTCAACACGGGCCGCTTCTTCATCAGCCTGAGGCCCCGCGACCAGGGGCGCACGGCCTCGGCCGACGCCGTGATCCGGCGGCTGAATCCGCAACTGGCGAAGGTGCCCGGCGTGCGCCTGTTCATGCAGGCGGGGCAGGACATCAACGTTGGCGGACGGATGTCGCGCACGCAGTACCAGTACACCCTGACCAGCGCCGATCTGGACGAGCTCAACGTCTGGGCGCCCCGGCTGCTGGATCGCTTTCGCACCCTGGCGCCCCTGACCGATCTGGCCACCGACCAGCAGAACAGCGCCAATACGGCGGTGGTGACCATCGACCGGGCGCGGGCCGCGATGTTCGGCATTTCTCCGGCCATGATCGACAACACCATCTACGACGCGCTGGGTCAGCGCCAGGTCGCCCAGTATTTCACCCAGATCAACAGCTACAACGTCGTGCTGGAAGTCACGCCCGAATGGCAGCGCGACCCGGACGTGTTCTCGCACCTGTACGTCACCTCGCCGCTGACGGGGCAGCAGGTGCCCCTGTCCAGCCTGGTGAAGGTGGACACCTCCAGGACCGGCTATCTGTCCATCAATCACCAGGGGCAGTTCCCGGCGGTGACGATTTCCTTCAACCTGGCGCACGGGTATTCGCTGGGCCAGGCGGTGGACGCCATCCAGCGGGCCCAGGCCGAAATGGCGGTGCCGATTTCGGTGCAGGGGTCTTTCCAGGGCACGGCCCAGGCCTTCCAGGAATCGCTGGCCACGCAGCCCTATCTGATCACGGCCGCCCTGGTGGCGGTCTACATCGTGCTGGGCCTGCTGTACGAAAGCTACATCCACCCGCTGACCATCCTGTCCACGCTGCCGGCGGCGGGAGTGGGCGCGCTGCTGATCCTGATGGTCAGCGGCATGGACTTCAGCGTGATCGCCCTGATCGGCATCCTGCTGCTGATCGGCATCGTGAAGAAGAACGGCATTCTGCTGATCGATTTCGCCATCGTGGCCGAACGCGAACAGGGGCTGTCCTCGCGCGAAGCCATCTACCAGGCCTGTCTGCTGCGTTTTCGCCCGATCCTGATGACGACCCTGTGCGCCCTGTTCGCGGGGCTGCCGCTGATGCTGGGCACGGGCGCCGGTTCGGAACTGCGCCAGCCCCTGGGCTACACCATGGTGGGCGGACTGATCCTGTCGCAGGCCCTGACGCTGTACACGACGCCGGTCGTCTATCTGTACCTGGACCGCGTGCATCATCATTACGTGCGTGGACGCGCGCTGAAACAGGCCCGGCGGCTGCGCAGCCGCCGGGTGGCCGCCCGCGCGGCGGGCCAGCCGGGCCGGTGATCCGGCCCGCCCGGCGTCCGGCCGGGCGGCGGCGTCGGGCGCCCCGGCCGCCGCTTTCGCGGCCGCAGCCGCTCAGTTCCGCGCCACCGACGTCAACCCCGCCACCAGCTGGTCGATGAAGAAGGTGTACAGCACGGCGATCGGGATGCTGGCGATCAGCGCCCCCGCCAGCAGCGGCCCCCAATGATAGACGTCGCCCCGGATCAGTTCGGTGGGCACCGCGATGCTGATGGTCTTGTCGGCCGTGTGCGTGACGAAGGCCAGGGCGTAGATGAATTCGCTGGTGGACAGGGTGAAGGCGAAGACCACCACCGTCATCAGGCCCGGCAGGGCCAGGGGCAATACCACGTGGATGAAGGCGCTGAAGCGGTTGTGGCCGTCGATCATCGCCTGTTCCTCGATGTCGCGCGGGATGCCCTTGAAGAACCCCATCAGCAGCCAGGTGCAGAACGGCACGGTGAAGGTCGGGTAGGCCACGATCAGCGCCCAGAGCGAATTCTGCAGGCCCAGGAATGCGATGACCTTGGAAAAGGGGATGAACAGCAGGGTGGGCGGCACCAGGTAGCTCAGGAAGATGCCGATGCCCAGGGTCTCGCCCCAGCCGCCCGCGATGCGGGCCAGCCCGTAGGCCGCCGGCACCGACAGCGCCAGCGTGATGACGACCACCGCCAGCCCCACCCAGACCGTGTTGATCAGCCACTGGACGAACTGCGTCTGGAAGAACAGCAGCTTGATGTTCGCCAGGGTCGGCGGCGCGGAAAACCAGAAGGGGTTGGCCGCCGGTGAAAAGATGTCGCCCTGGGTCTTGAAGCTGGTGATCAGCATCACGTAGAACGGCAGGGCGGAAAACACCACGAACAGCAGCGTGGCGACATAGAGGCCGCCGGCGCGGGCGGGGGATCGGGATCCGGTGTGCATGGCTAGATCTCCCGGCGGCGGATGATGGACAGGATCACGATCGACACGGCGGCCAGCACCGGCAGCAGGAACAGCGCCGTCGCCGCGCCGCGCCCGAGCGATCCGCCCTGGACCCCGGTGAAGAAGGCCAGGGTGGGCAGGACCTGGGTGGCGTTGGCCGGACCGCCGCGCGTCAGGATGAAGACGGTGACGATGTCCGTGAACACGAAGACGAAGGTGAACAGGATCGTCACCCCGAACACGGGAATCAGCATGGGCAGGATGATGTGGAACAGGCGCCGGAAATAGCCCGCGCCATCGATCTCGGATTGTTCCAGGATGTCGCGCGGCACCCCGTTCAGGCCGGCGAGGATGATGACGGTGGCCAGCGGCAGCAGGCGCCAGACGTTGACCAGGATGATGGAGAACAGCGCCAGGCCGCTGCGCCCCAGCCAGAAGGTATTGTCGAAATCCCCGAACAGGGCGCCGGGATGGCCCAGCAGGCCCAGCCCGCGCAGGATCCAGTCCAGCGGACTGAACGTCGAGTCCAGCATCCACAGCCAGGCGATGGCGCTCAGGGACGCCGGCGCCGTCCAGGGCAGCAGGATCAGGAAGCGGATCAGCCACTTGCCCCGGATGGGGCGGATCAGCAGTTCGGCCTGGACGGTGCCCAGCACCAGCACGCCGATCAGGGTGGAGATCGTGATGACGAACGTATTGCTGACGGCCCGCAGGAAATCGGGGGTGTCCAGCAGCGCCTGGAAGTTGTCCAGGCCGATGAAGCGCATCACCGGGCTGCCGGTGGTGACGTCGTTGAGGCTGTAGATCACGGCCAGCACGATGGGAATGCCGAGCAGCAGGGTGATGTACAGGATGGCGGGCAGCACCATGCCCATGGCCAGCAGCGTGTCGCGCTGGTGCAGGGTCAGGGTCGAGGCGCGGCGAGCCATGGCCTCAGTCCCGGACCCGCAGGCCGGTGCGGGGATCGAAGCGGCGCATCAGCGCGTCGGGCACGCAGAAGGTGCGGGACTGTCCGGCCGCCAGGCCTTCGGCCAGCCGCTCGGGCAGCTTCAGGATGACGTCGCTGCGATTGGGCGTGAACGTGCCGTAGACCAGCGCGTCGGCCCCCAGGTTCTCCACCTGCTGGATCTCGACCGGCAGCATGTGGTGCTGCGGCAGGTCCGCCTGCTCGGTCAGGCGGGCATCTTCCGGGTGGAAGCCCAGCAGCTGGTCGCCCGATGGAATCAGGTTCATGGGGGGCGAGCCCATGAACTGCGCCACGAAGGTGTTGGCGGGTTCGTGGTAGATCTCGTAGGGAGTGCCGATCTGCTGGATCTTGCCGTGGTTCATGACGGCGATGCGCTGCCCCAGCCCCATGGCCTCGACCTGGTCGTGAGTCACGTACAGGGTGGTGATGCCGGTCTGCTGATGCAGGCGCTTGAATTCCCGGCGGGCCGAGTGGCGCAGCTTCGCGTCCAGGTTGGACAGGGGCTCGTCCATCAGGAACAGGCGGGGCGTCCTGACCAGGGCGCGGGCCAGCGCGACCCGCTGACGCTCGCCCCCGGACAGTTCGCGGGGCTTGCGGCCCAGGAGCTGGCCGATGCCGAACAGCTCGGCCGCCCATCGGACTTTCTCCTGGATCTGCGCGGACGGCATCTTGATGGCCTCCAGCGGAAAGGCGATGTTGCGGGCGACCGTCTTGTGCGGGTAGAGGGCGTAGCTTTGAAACACCATGGCGATGTTGCGCAGGCGCGGCGGCTCCTCGTTGGCCTCGCGCCCGTCGATGCGGATGACGCCGCCGCTGGGGTGCTCCAGCCCGGCGATGGTGCGCATCAGGGTGGATTTCCCCGAGCCCGAAGCGCCCAGCAGCACCAGGAACTCCCCGTCGGGAACATCCAGGCTGACGTCGTCGACCGCCTTGACTCGGCCATGGTCGTAGGTGGTGCTCAGGTGCTCGATGCTCAGGCTGGCCATGAGAGTTTCCTTGTCGCGGGTTCAGGCCTTCTTGCCGCCGATCAGGCCGCGGCCGCGCCATTGGGCATAGATGCTTTCGCATTGCTTGGCGGCTTCGTCCACCGCCTGTTCCGGCGTCAGGTCGCCTCGCGCCGCCTTGGCCATCATGTTGGGCAGGATGAAGGTGTTGAAGACCTCGCCCACGGCCGGGTTGGAATAGCCGGGGTGGCCCAGGTTGGTGGTCCAGTCCGGGGCCGGCACCAGGGGGGCCAGCTTGCCGTCGGCCTCGCCGTCCAGCTTGAACGGATCGTGGGCGAACCAGGCGTCGTTCAGGTTCTTCAGCGTCTTGGCGCC
The DNA here is from genome assembly GCF_937988725.1 of uncultured Castellaniella sp. Taxonomy (GTDB): domain Bacteria; phylum Pseudomonadota; class Gammaproteobacteria; order Burkholderiales; family Burkholderiaceae_B; genus Castellaniella. The sequence continues at coordinate 402,771 of NZ_CALKHS010000004.1, forward strand.
CTGGACCGCCGCATAGCCTCGGTCGCCGCCGGGCACGGGCGTGCCGAAGAAGCTGGGCGAGTTGTAGAGCTTGCTCTGGTACATGGCCTGATCGTAGTTGGCCGCCAGGTGCAGGATGAACTGCTTGGCCAGGTCTTCGCGGGCCTTGGCGAATTTCGGGATGATGTAGTTGTAGAGCACGTGCACGTTGGCCCAGCGGTCTCCCTTGGGCCCGGCCAGCGGGCCGGTGAAGAACACGTCCTTGGCGATGTCGGGCTTGGCTTCCTGGGCGGACCGGTAGGCCGAGATCGAATTGACGATGTAGGACGCCTTGCCCGCGATCAGGTCCTGGTTGTTGGATGCCGCATTCCAGGAAAAGATGGCCGGCGTCATGGTGCGGTGATACAGGTCGACCATGTATTTCACGGCTTCGATGGCCAGGGCGCGGTTGTTGCCCCGGCCCAGGATCACGTTGTCGTCCGCGTCCTGCACCGACGCCCCCCAGGACCACAGCACGGAACGCGCCACCATGTTCGAATCCAGTTCCTGGGACATGCCGATGCCCACCTGCACGCCTTGTTCCTTGCGGATCTTCTCGCCCGTGTCCAGCAATTGCCGCCAGGTGTCCGGGCCATTGGCCAGGCCGGCCTTGTCCCAGAGCGATTTGCGGTAGTCGCCGCAGTCGATGGTCCAGCCGTGGCAGAAGGCATACCAGGTCTTGACCACCGGGTTGTAGGACACGCGCCTGGTGATGGGGAAGATGTCGCCGAACTGCTTGGCGGCCTGCTGGTTGACGTCGGCCATGTCCAGCACGTTGGGGGTGAACTGGGCGGCTTCCGGTCCGAGCTCGATGATGTCGTGGCCCGAATTGGCGGACAGTTCGGACGTGGTGGCCGTGACCAGGTCGCCGATGTTGATGTGGTCGACCGTGACCTGCACGCCGTGGGCTTCGCCCCAGGCCTTGGCGAAGGCGTCGAACCATTTGTCGTAGCTGGGGACGAAATGACTCCATTGCAGGATCTTCAGGGTCTTGCCGGCGGCCAAGGCGCGGGCCGGCAGGAAGGGAACGCCCAGGACCGCCAGGCCGCCGGCCTGCAGGATGCGGCGCCGGGCGGGGGATAGGGGGGATGCGGAGCGGGCCAGGGGCGAATGCCCCCGGGAAAGGGTGGAGCGTACGGACGACATGACCTGCCTCCTAGAAAAGGGCAGGTCGTCAGACCGGATTCACTGGCGGCGGCGCTACCCAGAACAGATGGATATGCAGCTGCGTAGCGGTCGCGTGCTACCTGGCGCGTCACGCACGATGAAATCGTAGTTCAGTGTAACGCGGGTTTACAGGATCGGATGAGGTGAACGCGGGTAAACCCCTGGTGTTTCGCGCCCTCTGGCCGGCATCCGGCCGGACGGGCGGACCGTCAGGCCGGATGCCGGGGCGAAAGCGGTTCAGACGGCGGCGGTCTGTTTCGTCCGCCGGCCCAGCAGGGACAGCGCCGTGTCTTCGATCATGTCCTCCTGGCCGCCGACCATGCCGCGCCGTCCCATCTCCACCAGGATCTCCCGGGCGGGGATGCCGTATTTCTTCTCGGCCCGCTTGGCGAACAGCAGGAAGGATCCGTAGACCCCGGCGTATCCCAGCGTCAGGGCGTCCCGGTCGATGCGGATGGGGAAGTCCATCATGGGCACGACCAGGTCTTCGGCCACGTCCTGGATCTTGAAGACGTCGACGCCCGTGTCGATGCCCATCAGGTCCAGGACGGCGACCAGGACTTCCATGGGCGTGTTGCCGGCGCCGGCGCCCAGCCCCGCGCAGGCGGCGTCGATGCGGGTAGCGCCGGCCTCGATGGCGGCGATGCTGTTGGCGACTCCCATGGCCAGGTTGTGGTGGCCGTGGAATCCCAGTTCCGTTTCCGGCTTCAGGGCGTCCCGCACCGCCCGCAGGCGTTCGCGCACGGTGGCGGGCAGCAGGTGGCCGGCGGAGTCCGTCACGTAGATGCAGTTGGCGCCGTAGCTTTCCATCAGCCTGGCCTGTCCGGCCAGGCCTTCGGGGCTGTTCATGTGGCTCATCATCAGGAAGCCGACCGTGTCCATGCCCAGGCGGCGGCCTTCGGTGATGTGCTGTTCCGACACGTCGGCTTCGGTGCAGTGGGTGGCTACACGGATGGAGTGCACGCCGAGATCGTGCGCCATGCGCAGGTGGTCCGTCGTGCCGATGCCGGGCAGCAGCAGGGCCGAGACCCGGCTGTGCTTGACCACGGGCAGGACGGCCTTCAGGTAGTCCTCGTCCGAGTGGGCGGGAAAGCCGTAGTTGACCGATGCGCCGCCCAGGCCGTCGCCGTGGGTGACTTCGATCAGGGGCATGCCAGCCTCGTCCAGGCCCTGGGCGACGGCCCGCATCTGCTCCAGGGTGATCCGGTGCTGCTTGGGGTGCATGCCGTCGCGCAGCGTCATGTCGTGCAGGGTGATTTTCCGCGGTGTCTGTGTCATGTTCGTGTCCTTAGCTGGCGGTCGATTCGGTGGGGGCCGCGCGCCGCAGCATGTGTTCGGCCATCAGTTCGGCGGTCCGGGCGGCGGCGGCCGTCATGATGTCCAGGTTGCCGGAATAGGTCGGCAGGTAGTCGCCCAGGCCTTCGATCTCCAGGTAGATCGAGACCCGCTTGCCGTCGAAGACCGGGCCGTTGACGATGCGGTAGCCCGGCACGTATTTGCGCACCTGTTCCAGCATCCGGTGAATGGAGTCAGTGATGGCGGCTTCGTCGGGGTCCGTTTCCGTCAGGCAATGCACGGTGTCGCGCATGATCATAGGGGGCTCGGCGGGGTTCAGGATGATGATCGCCTTGCCCTGCTTGGCGCCGCCGATCTTCTCGACCGCGCCGGCGGTGGTGCGGGTGAATTCGTCGATGTTCTTGCGCGTGCCGGGGCCGGCCGAGCGGGACGACACGGTGGCGACGATTTCCCCGTAGGCCACGGGCTGCACGCGCGAGACGGCGTGGACCATGGGAATCGTGGCCTGGCCGCCGCAGGTCACCATATTGACGTTGGCCTGGTCCTGTTCTGCCAGGACCGCCAGGTTGACGGGGGGCACGCAGTAGGGGCCGATGGCCGCCGGCGTCAGGTCGATCATGCGCACGCCCAGGGCGGTCAGCTTGTCCGAATTGGCCCGGTGCACGTAGGCGCTGGTGGCGTCGAAGGCGAAGCGGATGTCGTCTTCCCGCACGTGGGGCAGCAGGCCGTCCACGCCCTGGTCGGTGGTCTTCAGGCCCAGTTCGCGGGCGCGTTTCAGGCCGTCGGACTGCGGATCGATGCCGACCATCCAGGCCGGCTCGATCCAGTCGCTGCGCATCAGCTTGGCCAGCAGATCCGTGCCGATGTTGCCGGGGCCGATGATGGCGGCCCGTAGTTTCTTTGTCATGGCGAGTTCCTCAGTATCCGAGCGCGAAATAGGGTCATGGGGGGCGCGCTCACTTGCCCATGAGACTCAGGGGCGCCAGCGACAGGGCTGGCACGTAGGTGATCAGCATCAGGACGGTCAGCATCGAGGCGATGAAGATCAGCGCCCCGGAGGACGCTTTCTCCAGACTGGTGCCGCCGATGCGGGCGCCGACGAAAAGGTTGACTCCGACCGGCGGCGTCACCATGCCGATGGCCAGGTTGGCGATGACCACGATGCCGAAATGCACGGGATCGACGCCGACCGCCAGCACGACGGGCAGCAGGATGGGGGTCAGGATGATGATGGCCGCCAGGGTTTCCATGAACATGCCGACGAACAGCAGCAGGACGTTGATCAGCAGCAGGATCAGGATGTGGCTGCTGGTCAGGCTGACCATGGCTTCGGCGATCATCACCGGAATGCGTTCGATGGTCAGGACCCGGCCGAAGATCGTGGCGGTGCCGACGATGAGAATGACCGTGGCCGACGTCAGCGCCGATTCCGCGATGACGCGGTACAGGTCCTTCCATTGCAGTTCCCGGTGCACGAAGACGCCGACGATGAAACCGTAGAGGACGCCGACGGCGGCCGCCTCGGTGGGCGTGAACACGCCCCCGTAGATGCCGCCCAGGATGATCAGGGGCACGAGCAGCGCCCATTTGGCGTCCCAGATCGTGGCGGAAATTTCCCGGAATGTGTAGCGGCGCTCGTCCCCCCTGTAGCCGCGCCTGCGGGCGCTGAGCCAGGCCACGGCGATCAGGCCGATGCCGATCAGCAGGCCCGGGATGATGCCGGCGATGAACATCTGCGTGATCGAGACGTTGGCCGAGACCGCGTAGATGATCATGGGGATGCTGGGGGGGATGATGATGCCGATGCTGCCGGCCGAGGCGATCAGGCCGACCGACCAGCCCCGGGCGTATCCCGCCTTGTTCATGGCCGGCAGCATGATGCCGCCGATGGCGGCCACGGTGGCGGGGCCCGAGCCCGAAATGGCGGCGAAGAACATGCAGGTCACGACCGCGATGATGGCCAGTCCGCCGGTGTAGCGGCCGAAGAAGACCGCGCCGACGTTCAGCAGGCGGCGCGACAGCCCGCCCTGGCCCATCAGTTCGCCGGCCAGGATGAAGAAGGGCACGGCCATCAGGGGGAAGGAGTCGATCGAGGTCACCAGACCCTGCGCGATGAAGCTGCTGCTGACCTTGCCGCTGTAGAGCAGGGCGAAGGCCGAGGCCAGCCCCAGGGAGATCGCGACCGGGACCGCGGCCGCCAGGAAGGCGACGAAGGTGCCGAAGAGGAGCAGGGATACCATGCTCAGGCTCCTTGGCGGATGGCGCGGATTTCGCCGCTGACGGCCTGCAGCAGGCGCAGCACCACCAGGCCGAAGCTCAGCGTGGGCGCCAGGTAGATCCAGCCCATGTAGATGCCCAGGGACGAGGATTTCTGTCCGAAGCGGAAGATCTTCATGGCCAGCGCCCAGCCTTCTTTCATGACCATGAAGGCGAACAGGCCGAAGACCGCGTAGGCGAAGATGTGCAGATAGCGCTGGCTGTTGCCCGACAGGCGTTCGCTGAGCGCGGTGACGCAGATGTGGGCCTTGCGCTTCACGCCGTAGCTGACGCCGATGTAGGTGGCCCAGATGAAGCAGTAGCGGGCCAGCTCTTCGGACCAGGTCAGGGAATTCAGCATGACGTAGCGCATGAAGACCTGGGCGCCGATCAGGAGGGACATGGCCGACAGCAGGAAGACGAGCAGGGCTTCCTCGAAGTGATCGTCGATCAGCTTGATCATCGTAGTGTTCCAGGGCGTGGGTCCCGCATGCCCCGGCGCCGGCGTCGGCCGGGCCGGGGCATCAGGCGGAACGCGGGCGCCCGCGTTCCGGGATGGGTTTAGCGGTTGACTTCAGCGACGATCGCTTCCACGACTTCCGCGCCGACCTTCTTTTTCACCGAGTCCTGGATGGGGCCCATGCGGCTGGCGAAGGCCGCGTGCTCTTCCGGCGTCAGGTCGATGATCTGCACCTGCGGCATGGCGGCGGCGGCCTTGTCGTCGGCCTTCCGGGCCAGGTCGCGCTGGAAGCTGGTGGCGTCCTTGACGGCCTGGTCGAAGATGGCGCGGTCTTCCGGCGAGAAGCTGTTGTAGACGTCCGGATTGATCAGGAGCGGCCACGGCGAATAGACGTGGTTGGTGCGGGTGATGTACTTCTGCACCTCGTAGAACTTCATGTCGTAGAACAGGTTGATGGGGCCTTCCTGGGCATCGAACGTGCCCTGCTGCAGGGCGGTGAACAGTTCGCCGAAGGCCAGCGGCGCCGGGTTGGCGCCTTCCGCCTTCCAGGCGGCGATGTGGACCTCGTTTTCCATGGTGCGCATCTTCATGCCTTCCAGATCCTTGGGGCTGCGGATCGGGCGCACGTTGTTGGTCAGCTGGCGAAAGCCGTTTTCCCAGTACGCCAGGCCCTTGATGCCGACCTTGTCCAGGCTGGCCAGCAGCCGCGTGCCGATGTCGCCGTCCAGGACCCGGTAGACGCCGGCGCGGTCCTTGAACATGAAGGGGATGTCCAGGGCGAAGAACTGGGGATTGAACGCGCCCAGCACCGCCGAGGAGATGAAGGTCATGTCCAGGTTGCCCAGCTGGACGCTTTCGATCTGTTCCCGTTCGCTGCCCAGTTGCGAGTTCGGGAAGATCTGGATGGTCAGGCGGCCGTCGGTCTTTTCCTTCAGTTGCCGGGCCATGTGTTCCAGCGCCTGGTGCCCGGTGCTGGTGGTGGATGACGAGTGAGCGGCTTTCAGCACGGTCTGGGCTGTGGTCGCGGCGGGGGCGCCCAGGCCGAGCGCCAGCGCAACCAGGCCGGGCGCCAGAAACGTGCCGCGCGCCAGGCGTCCGATGCGGGTGGGGATTGTCTTCATGTCTTCTCCGTTGTCGCGCCCTGGTCTGCGGATGGTGCAGCCATGGTGTGCGGTCCGGCCCGTTCGTCGGAGCCGTTGGGAGATTCTAGATGGGCATCGATAATTTTTCAACAGATGAGATTTAGTCTCATATATTGAGAATAATTGAATACGGAGGGGCGATCGGATCGAGGGAAGGACGGCGCTCGGTACTGCGCCGGGCGGCGGTGGGGCCGGATGCGAAGGGGGCCGGATGCGAAGGGGGCTGGGGCGGCGGGGCGCTCGGCTGGGGGCCGTGCGGGTCGGGCAGGTCGGGCAGGATCGGGTCGAGCCCGGCCGGGCGTCAGCCGCCCAGTTCCGCGCTGATCCGCCGGGCGGCGTCCAGCACGACGGGGACCAGGTCGCGCATGCGCTTGGGCGGCATGTAGGCGCTGGTGCTGGTGACGCTGATGGCGGCCACGATGGCGCGGCGGCCGTCCCGGACGGGGGCCGCCACGCAGCGGATGGAGGGCGCGTCTTCGCCCAGGTCGTAAGCGTAGCCGCCGCGCGCGTAGCCCTGCATGAGGTCCAGCCACTGGTCACGCGTCATGGACACCTGCAATGCGGCCGCGTCCCGGTCGTACAGGGCGCCCCAGGAATCCACGCTGCCGTCCAGCAGCAGGGCCTTGCCCACGCCGGTGGACATCAGCGGCTTGACGCCGCCGATGCGGGAACTGATTTCCACGGGCCGCCGGCTGGCGATCTTGTCCAGGTAGAAGACGGCGCCCAGTTCTTCGCAGGCTAGGTGCACGGTGTCGCTGGTCTGCGTGGCCAGCCGTTCCAGGATGGGACGCGCGATGGCCGTCAGTTCGACCTGGCTGTGCGCCTGGAAACCCAGGGACAGCAGCTTGCGGCCCAGGAGCAGGCCCTTTCCGGGCACCCGCTTCAGGTACTGGCGCTGCAGCAGCACCGAGACGATGCGATGCGCCGTGCTGTAAGTCATGCCCGTGCGCTCGGAGATCACGCCGATGTCGGCCGCGCCGCCCTGCGCGACGGCGTCGATGACGTCCAGGCCCCGGACCAGCGTCTGGCTGGCCGTGACGGCCTTGGCGGATTGCGGGTCCCGGGCGGGCGCGGCGCCGTCCGCGCGCTTCATTCCAGCGCCTGGACGCATTCCCGGACCAGCGCGGGGCCCCGGTAGATCAGGCCGGTGTAGAGCTGGACGGCGTTGGCGCCCGCCTGGATCTTTTCCAGGGCCTGCCGGCCTGATTCGATGCCGCCCACGCCGATGATGGCCGTGTCCGCGCCCAGGCGTTCGCGCAGGCGACGGATCACGGCCAGCGACAGGGCATGCACGGGGGGGCCGGACAGGCCGCCGGCTTCGTCTTCGTGGGGCAGGCCGCGCACGGCGTCGCGCGACAGGGTGGTGTTGGTGGCGATGATGCCGTCGATGCCGTGGCGCGGGACCAGGTCGGCGATGGCGTCGATTTCCTCGGGCTGCAGATCCGGGGCGATTTTCACCGCCAGCGGAGTGCGGCGCCCGTACTGGTCGGCCAGGGCCAGGCGGCGCGCCTGCAGGGCGGCCAGCAGGGCGTCCAGCGCGTCGTGGCTTTGCAGGCTGCGCAGGTTTTTCGTGTTGGGCGAGGAAATGTTCACCGTGACGTAATCGGCATGCGGGTAGACGCCGTCCAGGCAGCGCAGGTAGTCGTCCACGGCGTGTTCGATGGGGGTGGCGGCGTTCTTGCCGATGTTCAGCCCCAGGATGCCGCCCTGGCGGCGCCATTGGCTGCGCTGCACGTTGGCGATGAAGGTGTCCAGGCCGTCGTTGTTGAACCCCATGCGGTTGATCAGGCAGCGGGCGCGGGGCAGGCGGAACATGCGCGGTTTCGGATTGCCCGGCTGGGCGCGGGGGGTGACGGTGCCGACTTCGATGAAGCCGAATCCCAGGGCCGCCAGCGCGTCGATATGGGCGCCGTTCTTGTCCAGTCCCGCGGCCAGGCCGACCGGGTTGCGCAGCGGCAGTCCCATGACGGTGCGCGGCAGGATGGGCTGCGCGGAAGCCGTCAGCAGCCGCGTCGCGGCGCAGTCGTGGCTGCGCTGCAGCAACCGCAGCGTCTGTTCGTGCGCCTGTTCGGGGTCCATGGAAAACAGCGCGGCACGGGCCAGGGGATAGGCGTTGAACAGGAGGGACATGGGCGTTTCGGACAGTGAGGGGATCAGTGCGCGGCGGCTTCGATCCAGACGCCGCCCCGTAGAATCTGATGCGGATGGAACCGCGATTTGTAGGCCATTTTACGGCTTTCGTCGATCCAGTAGCCCAGATACAGCCAGGGCAGGCCCAGGCGCCGGCAATAGTCCAGCTGCCACAGGATCCCGTAGGTGCCCAGGCTGCCGCGCCAGTCCGGATCATAGAAGGTATAGACGGCCGAGATGCCGTGATCGACGCGGTCCATGATGGACACCATGCGCAGGACGCCCTGCGTGTCGCGGAATTCCGCCATTTCGGTGTGCACGCGGCTGGTCAGCAGGAACTGCGTGTACTGCGCCTGGTCGTCCTGATCCATGCCGGCGCCCGGGTGGCGCTGCTGCTGGTAGCGCAGGTACAGGTCGAAGTGCCGGGCATCCCAGTGCAGCGGCGCCAGCTGCGCCGTCAGCGTTTCCTGCATGCGGTTCCAGAGCTTGCGCTGGGTGCGGTCGCGCTGGAAGCGCCGCGCGTCGACGCGCAGGGGGATGCAGGCCTGGCAGCCGTCGCAGGCGGGCCGGTAGGTGAACAGCCCGCTGCGGCGGAAGCCCTGTTCGATCAGGCGCGAATAGGCGGCGTCGTCCACCAGGTGGGCGGGGGCGGCGACTTCGGATCGGGCCATGCGCCCCGGCAGATAGCTGCAGGGGTAGGCTGCCGTGGTATAGAACTGCAGGCGGCGGAAAATCGATTCACTGGGTTTGCTCATGGCGAAGGCCGGGGACTTCTGTCGGTTCATTGTGACACCAGCCATCGGCGAAGGCCAGCCGGCGCGGCCTGCTTGAATTGTCCTGCCTAGTTGTCGTACAACATAGGTCTGAGAAAAATCGGATGTCGGAGGACGGTATGACGGAGACGGGCGCGGAACTGGCGCAACTGGTGTCCCTGGGGGCGGAATACAACGCGCAGCTGGCGGCCCGCTGGCGGGTGCTGCCCCTGTTCCAGGAAGATGCGCCCGAGGCGCGGCTCAAGGCCCTGGCGCCCGGCGTCCGCCTGCTGGTCACGTCCGCCCGCGTGGGCCTGAGCGACGAGGCGCTGCGGGCCTTGCCCGACCTGCGGGCCATCTGCAGCTGGGGCGTGGGTTGCGACGCCCTGCCGCTGGAATCCGCCCGGGCGCGGGGGATCGTCGTCAGCAACACGCCCGACGTGTTGAGCGAGTGCGTGGCGGACATGGCCTGGGGCCTGCTGCTGGCCGGCGCCCGCCAGATTCCGGCGGGCGACCGGTACGCGCGCTCGGGGCGCTGGGTGAAGCAGGGGAAGTTCCCGCTCGGCACCCAGGTCTGGGGCAAGCGCCTGGGCATCCTGGGGATGGGCCGGATCGGCGAGGCCATCGCCCGGCGCGGGCAGGGGTTCGGCATGACGACGCGCTACCACAACCGCCGGCCGCGCGCGGACCTGCCGGACTACGGCTACGAGCCGTCCCTGATCGAACTGGCGCGGTGGGCGGACTTCCTGGTGGTCGCCTGCCCGGGCGGCGAGGCGACCCGGCATCTGGTGGACGCTCCAGTCCTGCAGGCCCTGGGGCCGCAGGGCCTGCTGGTCAACATCGCCCGGGGTTCGGTGGTGGACGAATCCGCGCTGATTCCCATGCTGCGCTCGGGAGCCGTGGGCGGAGCGGGCCTGGACGTGTTCGAACATGAGCCGGGCGTGCCCGCCGAACTCGCCGCGATCGACCATGTGGCGCTGATGCCGCATGCGGCCAGCGGCACCCGGGAAACCGCCGGCAGGATGTCGCAGTTGGTGATCGACAACCTGAATGCCTGGCAGGACGAGCAGCGCCTGCTGACGCCGGTTGTCTGATGTCTGCGCGGGCGCGAAGGCGCCCGCCGCCGGAGGTCATGCAGGGAGCGGGCGCCCAGGCGGGAATCAGGCGGGAATCAGGCGGCCGTCGGCCAGCAGGCGGCCCCGTCCCCAGGCCGGGGGCGGGGCGTCCCGCCCGTCGGCCAGCAGGCCCAGGAATTCCGCGCGAGCGATCGGCCGCGCGCCCAAACTGGCCAGGTGCGGGGTTTCCTGCTGGCAGTCGATCCAGGGGACTCCCTGGGACAGCAGATAGCGCACCAGATAGGCCAGGGCCACCTTGCTGGCGTCGGCGGCCAGGCTGAACATCGATTCGCCGAAGAAGCACCGTCCCAGGCTGACGCCGTACAGTCCGCCCGCCAGCCGGCCGTCCACCCAGGTTTCGACGCTGTGGACGCGCCCCATCCGATGCCAGGCGGTATAGACCTGGATGATGTCCGGCGTGATCCAGGTGGCGTCCCGGCCCGTCGGGTGCTCGGGCGCCGCCCATTGTCCGCCCGCTCGCGCCCGGCCCAGGCCGATGCGGGGCGCGCCCCGCCGGGCGCAGTGCGCCATGACGTCGGGAAAGGCCAGATTCAGGGTGACGCGCAGTGCGCCGTCCGGGTCATCGGCCCGCTGTCCCGCGTCCTGCGCGCGGCCGAACTGGCGGATGCGCTTGGCCAGGGAATGGCTGATGCGCAGGTCCTGGCAGCGCAGCACCATGCGAGGATCCGGGCTCCACCAGAGCACGGGGTCGCCGGGGCTGTACCAGGGAAACAGGCTTTTGCGGTAGGCTTCCTGCAGCCGTGCGGGCGACAGGTCCAGGCCGGCGGCCACCAGACCGTCCGGAGACGTCCGGCTGATGTCGGGCAGGGGCGCATCCGGTTCGACCCAGGCGATCGGCATGGCTTCGGCTGGCGGGGACGGCTCAGTCCGGGAACCGCAGGTCGATGGCGTAGTGCCGGGTGGGAAACCGGCCCTGTTCGCGGTCCTTCAGGTAGTGTTCCAGCGTCGTGCTGACCGTGCGGAACGCCAGGTCGTGCCAGGGGATGCGGTCCAGATCGAAGAAGGCGGCTTCCAGCGTTTCCGGGCCGGGGGCCAGATGGGCGTCCAGGGCCTGGGCCAGATAGAACAGGTGGACCTGATTGACCGAGGGCACGTCGATCACCGTGTACAGGGATTCGATGCGGATCCGCGCGCCGGATTCTTCCTGGTTTTCGCGGGCGGCGCCTTGTTCGGTGGTTTCGCCCAGTTCCATGAAGCCGGCCGGCAGCGTCCATTTGCCATGCCTCGGTTCGATGGCGCGGCGGCACAGCAGGACCTGGTCGCCCAGGATCGGCACCACTCCGACCACGTTGCGCGGGTTTTGATAGTGCACCGCACCGCAATGGGTGCAGAGATCGCGGATGCGGTTGTCGTCCGGCGGGATGTCGCGGGTCAGCGCGTGGCCGCATTGCGAGCAGTATTGCTGGGTGCGGGGCGCGGGATGGTAAAAGGCGGGGTCGGACGGGTTCATGCGCTGATTTTAGCGTGACGGTCAGGGGCGCGGGATGCCGAAAATGCGTCAGCCCGCGGTATCGGCCGGCGCGGCGGCCGGCCGTCGGACGAAACCCAGGACCGCCTCCGCGTCCGCCGTCCGCAGGCGCCCGAACGGCGCGTGCGCCGGCGGGGATGCGCCAGCGTCCGGACCCGCGCCGGCCGGGTCCCGCGCGCCCGGGTCGGCCGGGCGGACCTGCGTGATGTCGTCCGCGCCCGGGCCGGCTTCCAGCCAGGCGCCGACCGGCTGCCCGTCCGCCGTGCGCAGGGCATCGATCACCTGGGCGAGATCCCGGTCCGCGACCAGTCCCGCGCCCTGGTCCGATTGGGCGTACAGGCAGCCTTCGTCGTCCAGCCACCAGCGGGTGACGGGACCGTAGGGCTGGCCCGCATGGGTGCGCAGCTGCAGCGGTCCCCGGGTGTCCGGCGGCGTATGCAGGATCCAGGGGGCGCCGTCCAGGCGCACGTAGACGCGCTGCGGACCGTTCTGGAAGAACCAGCGGCCCTGCCCGTCGGACTGATAATTGCGGTTCATGAAGGCCGTGATCTGCGGGTTGGCGATGGCTTCGCCCGGCTCCTCGTCCGGCGCGCCCCAGCCCCGGCCGTGCGGGTGCAGCAGCCACTGCCCCCGCCGGGACAGGGACAGCCAGCCGTAGGCTGCCGGCACGTTGGGCCAGCGGGCCATGGCGGCCAGTACCTGCTCGTCCATATGCGCTCGTCCTCCGATGGTGATGTCCATCAAGGATGACATGAAAACCGCCGCTTTGCAGCGCCCCGGCGCGCGCGTGTTCTCGCGGATCGGCGGCGTAGAATGAAGGTTTGCCAAGATCATCAGGAAGCCGTCATGGATGCTCCCGTCAGCCAGGGGCTGGATCCCGTCGCCCTGCAGGATTTCGTCGATGCGCAGTGGGACCGGGAAATCGTCCCCGCCTTGAAGCGCTACATCGCCATCCCCGCCAAAAGCCCGGCCTTCGACCCGGACTGGGCGCAGCATGGCCATATCGAGCAGGTCGTACGCGATGCGGCCCAGTGGCTGGAATCCCGGCCGGTCACGGGCCTGAAGGTCGAGATCCTGCGGCTGCCGGGCCGCACCCCCGTCCTGTTCTTCGAGGCGCCGGCCACGCGCCGGGACCAGGGCGATGCCGTGCTGATGTACGGTCACCTGGACAAGCAGCCCGAATTTTCCGGCTGGCGCGCGGGCCTGGGCCCCTGGCAGCCGGTCATGCAGGACGGCAAGCTCTACGGACGCGGCGGCGCCGACGACGGCTATGCCGTCTATGCCTCCCTGACGGCCATCGAGGCCCTGGATCGCCAGGGCGTGCCCCGCCCGCGCTGCGTGGGGCTGATCGAAACCTGCGAGGAATCCGGCAGCTACGATCTGCTGCCTTACGTCGATGCGCTGCGCGACCGCCTGGGGCGCGTGGCGCTGGTGGTCTGCCTGGATTCGGGGGCCGGCAATTACGACCAGCTCTGGATGACGACTTCGCTGCGCGGGCTGGTTTCCGGGGTGCTGGAAGTCCAGGTGCTGGACGAAGGCGTGCATTCAGGCGATGCCAGCGGCGTGGTGCCATCCAGTTTCCGGGTGCTGCGCCATCTGCTGGACCGCCTGGAGGACAGCGGCACCGGCAGGGTGCTGCCGGACAGCTTCCATTGCGACATCCCCGTGGAACGCCGGGACCAGGCGCAGGAAGCGGCCCGCATCCTCGGAGACGAGGTCTGGAAGCGCTTCCCCTGGGCCTGCGGCGCCGACCAGGGCTTTGTCCTGCCCATGACCCGGGATCCCCAGCAGGCGCTGCTGAACCGCACCTGGCGGCCCGCCCTGTCCGTCACCGGGGCCGAGGGCCTGCCGCCCCTGGCCAGCGCCGGCAACGTGCTGCGGCCGCGCACGGCGTTCAAGCTGTCCCTGCGCCTGCCGCCCCTGGTGGACGCGGTCGCGGCGGCCGGCACGCTGAAAGACCTGCTGGAACAGGACGCCCCCTATCAGGCGCGGGTGCTGTTCCATCCCGATCCCGGGGCGGCCAGCGGCTGGAACGCGCCCGCGTCCGCCCCCTGGCTGCTGGATGCGCTGGAAGCGGCGTCGCAGCAGTATTACGGGGCGCCTTGCGGTTATATCGGGCAGGGCGGCACGATTCCGCTCATGAACCTGCTGCTGCAGGGCTTCCCGACGTCGCAGTTCATGGTCTGCGGGGTGCTGGGGCCGAAATCCAATGCCCATGGCCCCAATGAATTCCTGCACGTGCCCTATGCCAGGCGCCTGACGGCCGCCGTCGCCCAGGCCATGGCGGCGTTGCCGGCCTGATGGCGGCGAAAGCCGTGTATTGCTGGGGGATAAGGCAGCAGTTTGACTGATCCTGCCCTGGGGCTGCCCGCTAGAATGGTTTTGATTCTTTTCAAAACCTTTCAAGGCAGCCCTCCATGTTCAACAGTTTGCGCGCCCGGCTGACCGGCGTCAGCGTCCTGATCGTTTCTCTGTCCCTGATCGTGCTGACGGTTGCCGTCTTCCTGGTGGTGCGGTCCATCGTGCTGGATTCCCTGGACGCCAGCACGGGCCGGCTGGCCCGCACCTATGCGGACGAACTCTCCCAGTGGGTGAAGGACAAGCAGCAGATCACCGGCTCCATCAAGCTGGCGCTGCCGCAGCAGGACCCCGTGCCCTTCCTGAAGGCCGCCGAGAAGGCCGGCCTGGATCTGGCCTATTTCGTGCGGGCCGACAAATCGTATGCCTTCACCCGCAAGCAGCCCGATGGCTACGACGGCACGCAGCGCGACTGGTACAAGCAGGCCGCCGCCGCGGGGAAACCCGTCTACACGCCGATTTATGCCGACGCGGCGACGGGCGACCTGACCCTCAGCTTCGCCGAGCCGGTGGTGGAAAACGGCAAGACCGTCGCCGTGGTGGCCTCGGACATGACCATGAAGTCGGTCATCCAGAAAGTCGCCGGCATCCGGCCTTATGAAAAAAGCTTCGCCTTCCTGATCGATGGCAATACGGGCGTGATCCTGGCGCACCCGGACCCCGCGCTCACGCTCAAGCCGATGACGAACCTGTCCCCGGATCTCGACATCGGCCTGGTGTCGGAACTGGCGAAGCAGGGCGGGCATCAGGTGGTCTCGATCGGCGGGGCGCCGCAGATGCTGTATGCCGCCGGCGTCACCGGCACGCATTGGCTGCTGGGCATCAGCATCGACCAGGCCGAAGCCACGGCGGCCCTGCATCGCCTGCTGTTGCTGGCCATCGTCATCGCCGTGGCCTGCGTGCTGGTGGCGGGCCTGCTGATGGCCGGATTCGTGCGCCAGCAGCTGGGCCGGCTGGTCCAGGTGCGCGACGCCCTGCAGGACATCGCCTCGGGCGACGGCGACCTGACCCGGCGCCTCGGCGAGTCCGGCAAGGACGAACTGACGCAGATCGCCAGCGCCTTCAATCTGTTCGCCGACAAGATTTCCTCCGTGCTCGTGCGCATCCGCGCGGCCTCCGATTCCGTGCAGACGGCCGCCACGGAAATCGCCAGCGGCAGCCAGGATCTGTCCGCGCGGACCGAGGAGCAGGCCAGCTCGCTGGCGGAAACCGCCGCCACCATGGAAGAGATCACCGCCACGGTGCGGCAGAACGGCGATCACGTCCAGGAAGCCAACGCCTTGGCGGCGACCGCGGCCGAGACCACCGCCGCCGGAAACGTGACCGTGGGTGAACTGGTCACCACCATGAACGAAATCAACGCCAAATCCCAGCAGGTGGCCGAAATCATCGGGGTGATCGACAGCATCGCCTTCCAGACCAACATCCTGGCGCTGAATGCCGCCGTCGAAGCCGCCCGCGCCGGCGAACAGGGCCGGGGCTTCGCCGTGGTGGCGGCCGAAGTCCGCGCCCTGGCCCAGCGCAGCGCCGCGTCGGCCAAGGAAATCCGCAGCCTGATCGAACTGTCCGTGCAAACCACGGCCAAGGGCAACCAGCAGGCCGCCAGCGCCAGCAAGGCCACCCAGGAAATCCTGGAGGGCATCCGCCGCGTGACCGACATCATGCGCGAAATCAGCGCCGCCAACCGCGAACAGACCACCGGGATCGAGCAGATCAATACGGCGGTGACGCAGATGGACGACGTGACGCACCAGAACGCCAGCCTGGTCGAGGAATCCGCCGCGGCGGCTGCCAGCCTGCAGGATCAGGCCAACACCCTGTCCGAACTGGTGGGCACGTTCCGGGTAGACGATCAGGGGGCTGGCGACGCGGCGTCCGATCCGCGTCGCGGCCCGGTGGCGCTGCTGCCGCGCCGCTGATGGCGCCGGCATGAAAAATGGCCCCCACGCTGCGCCTGCGGCTTGCTGCCCCCCCCCCAAGGGGGCGTTTTCATCTTGGGGCGGCCCGGCGATGAAAAAAGGGCTTGTGCCGAAAGCATAAGCCCTTGATTCATTTGGAGGCGCAAGCCGGAATCGAACCGACGTACACGGATTTGCAGTCCGCTGCATCACCACTCTGCCATTGCGCCTGTGATGGGCTGGGGTGATCCAGCCAAGTCCAGCATTATACGATATTTTTCAGCGCATCTCGAACGCCTCCCGATGCACCGGCGCGTCCTTGAAACCCAGGGACCGCAGGCCGGCTTCCAGCTGGCGGGCCAGGCCGGCGGGGCCGCAGAACCAGACGTCCAGCGCTTCGCCGGGCTGCGCCCCGCTTTCCCTGCGCAGGATGTCCGCGTCCAGCCGCTGGCCGGCGCCGGCATCGTGGACGTGCAGGGTGATGCCGGGCAGGGCGGCGCACAGCGCGCGCAGGCGGCCGACGAAGGGATCCCGGGCCGCGTCGCGCACGCAGTAGTGCAGCTGCGCGCAGGGGGCGGCGTCCGGTCGGCCCTGCAGCGATTCCAGCCAGGCCAGGAACGGCGTGATGCCGATGCCGCCGGCCACCCAGGCCTGGCGGTCTTCGCCCCGATGGTGATCGAAGCGGCCGTAGGGGCCTTCGACCTGGATCGCCTGGCCGGCATGCAGACGCCGCGCCAGCGTGCGGGTGTAGTCCCCCAGGGCCTTGATCTGGAAGGTCAGCCGGCCCGCCCGGTCGGCGCTGGCGATCGTGTAGGGGTGGGCGCCTTCTCCGGCGTCGAAGGTCACGAAGGCGAATTGCCCCGCCCGGTGGCCCGGCCAGTCGCCGCCCATCGCGCAGTTCACTTCCGTGACGCCGCCTTCCAGCTGGCGCACGGACTCGATGCGCCCGGCATGCCGGCGGCTGTGTCCGATGCGCTGGCGCAAGGCGGGGATGGCCGACAGGCTGCCGCCCAGCATCAGGGCGCCCATGATCAGGCCCAGGGGCTGCAGCCACCAGGCGGCCGGAGTCAGGGCTGCGGAGTGAAAGACCAGGGCCAGGTACAGCAGCGGCATGACCCGGTGCAGGATGCGCCAGGATTTATAGGGGAACGCCTTCCACAGGCTGATCAGCAGGGAGACGATCAGCGCGTAGATGACCCATTCGCCCACGTCCTTGGCCAGGCCGTGGCTGGATTGCAGGAAATCGGCCACGGCCACGCGGGGCGGTTTGTCCACGGCGGCGCCGACCAGCGCGCGCAGTGCGCCCCCGCCGAGTTCCAGCAGCCAGTGGGCGACGCCCAGGCTGATCGCCAGGATGCCCGCCCATTTGTGCAGGCGGTAGATGCGGTCCATGCCGCCCAGGGCGGGTTCCAGCCAGGCGGGGCGGGTGGCCAGGATCATGGTCAGGGACATCAGGCCCATGGCCCAGATGCCGGTCAAGTAGATGCCTTGCTTGCGGGCGACCCAGACGGCGTCGCCGGGCATGGGATTCAGGACGAAGGCGTCCCAGGCCCAGGCCAGGGCCAGGATCCCCAGGAAGGAGAGCAGAATGGTGCGTGTTTTCATGCGGACTTCCAGATGCGGGCCGATGGGTATCGGCGATGAGGGCAGTATGGAGTCCGGTGTCTGAATCGCGCGTGAAGCGGCCGTTCAGCCGGGGTTCATGCAAGGGGCGGGGGCGGTGCCGCCCAGGAGCGGCGGCGGCCGGTCTTGGTAAGATGCTGCGACTTATCTGTGTATTCTGTCATTTTTACTGTATCTGGATCGTCTCATGGGGACCCTGCTGCCGTTTGTCACCGGCACCATCTGGCTGTATGTGGTGTGGCGTTTCGTCTGGCCCTTGCCCTGCGGGTTCGCCTGCCGGGCGGCGCTGGCGGTGGCGCTGCTGCTGGCGGCCGAATATCACCAGATCACGGGGCGGTTTTTCGGCACCCTGGGTTCTCCGGAACTGCCTCAGTGGATCCTGATGTGCCTGGCCTGGGCCTTTGGCGTGGTGCTGCTGCTGGCGCTGCTGTTGCTGCTCCGGGATGTCGTCGGCATGCTGGTGTGGCTGCCGGCGCGCGGGGCGGGACGGGTGGTCCTGCAGGGACGGGCCGTGGGGCTGTCCATCGGGGCGCTGGCGCTGGTCCTGTCGGCCGTCGGCGTCTGGCAGGCGGTCAAGATTCCCGGCATCCGCACCGTGGCGGTGACGATCCCCGGTCTGCCCGCGGCGTTTGACGGCTATCGCATCGTGCAACTGACGGACCTGCACGCCAGCCGCCTTCTGCCGCAGTCCTGGCAGGCGGCCGTGGTGGCGCGCGCCGACCGGCTGGATCCGGACCTGATCGTCATCACGGGGGATCTGGCCGACGGCACGCCCGAGCTCCGGGCGGCCGATGTCCGGCCCTTGCGGGACCTGAGGGCGAAGGACGGCGTGCTGGCGATCCCGGGCAATCACGAATACTACAGCGACTACGTCCGCTGGATGCAGGCCTATCGCGCCATGGGTCTGAACATGATGGAAAACAGTCATGTGCTGATCCGCCGGGATGGGGCATCGCTGGCGGTGGCGGGGGTGACGGACCGGCAGGCGGGGACCTTCGGCCTGCCGCGTCCCGACCTGAAGGCCGCCTTGCAGGGGATTCCGGCGGGCACGCCGGTGATCCTGCTGGAACACCGGCCGGGCGACGCGCCCGCCAATGCCGACGCGGGCGTGGCGCTGCAGCTGTCGGGGCATACGCATGGCGGCCAGATCCTGGGGCTGCACTTCATCACCCGGTGGGCCAACAATGGTTTCGTCTCGGGCTTGTACCGGGTCGGGCCCATGACCTTGTATGTCAGCAACGGCACCGGCTTGTGGAATGGCCTGGCGCTCCGCCTGGGGCGGCCTTCCGAGATCACGCAGATCGTGCTGCGGGCGAAATGACGCCCGCGGCGGCGGGAACCCGGGTCCGCATCGCAGCGGGCCCGCGTACCGGCCATGAGGTCCCCCGGACCGAGGAGCATCGTGGATGGACTCTTTGATATGGGTCGGCGGCGCCGGCGCGGTGGCGGGCGCCATGAATGCCCTGGCGGGCGGCGGCTCCTTCGTCAGCCTGCCGGCCCTGATCGCGGCGGGCGTGCCGCCGGTGCTGGCCAATACGTCCAGCACCGTGGCGCTCTATCCCGGCAGCGCGGCCAGCGCCTGGGCGTATCGCGACAGCCTGGGCGGCGTGGGCGACGTGCCTTTGCGCAAGCTGTTCTTCGTCACCCTGCTGGGGGGCAGCGCGGGCGCCCTGCTGCTGTTGCTGACGCCGTCGCGGGCCTTCGATTTCGCGCTGCCCTGGCTGTTGCTGGCGGCGACCGTCGCGCTGGGCTTCGGCCGCCGGATCGGCGAGTGGGTGCGGGCCCATTGCCGGGTGCATCCGGCCGTCGTGATGGTCCTGCAGTTCTTCCTGGGCATCTATGGCGGCTATTTCGGCGGCGCGGTCGGCATCATGATGGTGGCCGTCTGGGGGCTGCTGGGTTCGCACGATCTCAAGCGCATGAGCGGGCCCCGCGTGCTGATGGTCACGGTGGCCAACACCATGGCCGTGATCATCTTCATCGGCGCGGGCGCCGTCCAGTGGCGGGAAACCGTGGTGATGCTGGTGACGGCCAGCCTGGGCGGCTATCTGGGGGCGGTGCTGGGCAAGCGCATCCCGGCTCCGATCATCCGCTTCGGCACCCTGGCCCTGACCGTCTTCATCACCGTGATGTTTTTCCTGCGCACCTATGGTTGATGCGGCCCTGCGGGAGCATGTCCCGCAGGGCCGCATCGAGCCGTTTCGCCGCGGCGCGCCGCGGGCGGGGAGCGGCCGCCTTATTTCACTTCCTCGATTCGCTGGACGTCGGATTTGTTGACCTTGACTTCGTGGCCGTCCTTTTCATAGCGGACGAAGCCGTCGTCCGCATCCGTCTGCGGCGCGTCGGCCGTGTAATCCGTCCGTCCGTCGTTCGTCGTGACGGTGGACGGAGTGGAGCAGGCGGCCAGAATGAAGCTGCCGGCCAGAACGGCGAGGAGTCCGGGAATCTTCTTTGACATGAGTATCTCCTGAAAACGAGGGTCTCATAAACACCATATCAAGGTCTTCCGGACGGTAATGTAAGCGGGTTCGACAGCAGGCTCCGGCGGGTCGCCTGCGCAATCGGCCGCATGCCGGGGTTTTAGAGCGGGAAGGGCGCGAAAACCCCTTGTAGAGTCTTCTGACAAAATCGAGGCCGGTTGTTGCGCGGACGAGGCGCTGCGCGAGCGAGGCCTAGGCCGGCGCTCGCCGCGCGGCCCATTGCCGGTAGCCCCGCGCGCGCAGCTCGCAGGCCGGGCATCGACCGCAGCCGTAGCCCCAGTCGTGCAACCGGTCCCGCTGGTTCAGGTAGCAGGTATGCGTCTCGGCGCGCACCAGATCCACCAATGCCGCGCCGCCCAGCTGCCGGGCCAGATCCCAGGTGTCGGCCTTGTCCAGCCACATCAGCGGGGTTTCGATCCTCAGCGGGCGGTCCGTTCCCAGGCTGAGCGCCACCTGCAGCGCTTTGAGGGTATTGTCGCGGCAGTCCGGGTAGCCGGAATAGTCGGTCTGGGACATGCCTCCCACCAGCACGTCCAGGCCCCGGCGGTATGCCAGCGCGGCCGCCAGGGTGAAGAACAGCAGGTTGCGGCCCGGCACGAAGGTATTGGGCACGCCGTCTTCCTGCAGGGCGATGGCGACGTCGTCCGTCATGGCGGACGCGCCCAGGCGCTTGAGCACGCCCGCGTCCAGCAGGTGGTCGTCGCCCAGGCGACGCGCCCAGTCCGGCTGCAGCGCCGTGATGCGGCTGCGCACCGTCATGCGGCAGTCCAGTTCCGCATCGTGACGCTGGCCGTAGTCGAAGCCCAGGGTTTCGACGCGATCGAAGCGCGTCAGCGCCCAGGCCAGGCAGGTGGTGGAATCCTGGCCTCCGGAGAAGAGGACCAGGGCGCGGCCGGTGTTCACGCCGGCGATGCCTCGGTCAGGGGGCGCCGGCCCAGGACCCGGAGCACGGCATTGAGGACAATGCCGTACAAAGGCACGAACAGCAACAGGCTGACGGTAAGCTTGATCGCGTAGTCCACCAGGGCGATTTCGACCCAGTGTTCCGCCATGAAGGGATTGCTGCTGTGCCAGAAGGCCACGGCGAAGAAGATCGCCGTGTCCAGCGCCTGTCCCAGCACGGCGGATGCGGAGGGCGCCACCCACCAGGGCATGCTGCTGCGGCGGATGCGGTCGAAGACCTGCACGTCCAGCAACTGACCGAAGACGTAGGCCGCGAAGCTGGCCAGCGCGATGCGGAACACGAAGCCGTCGAAGACGGCCAGGGCGCCGGCCCCGTTGAAACGGCCCTCGTGGAACAGCACCGACACGATGTAGGACGCGATCAGCGCGGGCACCATCACGCGCGCGATCACCCGGCGGGCCTGCGCCTTGCCGATCAGCCGCACGGTCAGGTCGGTGGCCAGGAAAATGAATGGGAAGCTGAAGGCGCCCCAGGTGCTGTGAAAGCCGAACAGGTCGATCGGCAGCTGCACCAGGTAGTTGCTGGCGATGATGATGGCGATGTGGAAGGCGACCAGCAGGGCCAGATGGCGGGATGTCCGCGACGGCGGGACGAGCGTGGGTGTCATGACGGACCTTTTTGGTGGATGGGGTGAGGGAACCCATGAGCGAAATGCACGGGGATTATACCCGGGCCGCCTGATGCGACAATCGGGGCTTCCGTTTTTCAAGGACCGTTCCGATCATGCCGACCTTCGATTTCAAGCAAGTGGATGTGTTCGCCAGCCAGCCCCTGAAGGGCAATCCGCTGGCGGTGGTCGTGGCCGCCGACGGATTGGCGGATGCGCGGATGGCGGCATTCGCCAACTGGACCAACCTGAGCGAAACCATCTTTCTGCTTCGGCCCACGACGCCGCAGGCGGACTACCGCGTCCGGATCTTCACGCCGCGGGGCGAACTGCCCTTTGCCGGACACCCCACGCTGGGCGCCTGCGCCGTCTGGCTGGCAGGCGGAGGCCGGGCGCGCGGCGACCGGATCGTCCAGGAATGCGCGGCGGGCCTGATCACGCTGCGCCGCGACGGCCCGCTGGTGGCGTTCGCCGCGCCGCCCCTGCTGCGGTCGGAGCCGGTCGGACCGGAACTGCTGCCGCGCATTGCCGCCGGCCTGGGCCTGGATGCCGGCGACCTCCTGGAAGCGCGCTGGGTGGACAACGGTCCCGGCTGGCTGGCGGTGCTGCTGGCCTCGCGCCGCCAGGTGCTGGCGTTGCGGCCCGATCCGGCCGCGCTCGGCAGCCTGAAAGTGGGGGTGGTCGCCCCCTGGGATCCGGCCGTCGACGGCGCGGAGGCGCAGTTCGAGGTCCGGGCGTTC
The DNA here is from genome assembly GCF_937988725.1 of uncultured Castellaniella sp. Taxonomy (GTDB): domain Bacteria; phylum Pseudomonadota; class Gammaproteobacteria; order Burkholderiales; family Burkholderiaceae_B; genus Castellaniella. The sequence goes on from NZ_CALKHS010000004.1 coordinate 425,266, forward strand.
GTGTCCGGCGCGGGCATCCTGGAGGACCCGGTGACCGGCAGCCTGAATGCCGGCGTGGCCCAATGGCTGATCGGCAGCGGCCGCGCGCCGGATGCCTATGTCGCGTCCCAGGGCACGGCGCTGGGCCGGGCGGGGCGCGTGCACGTCCGGAAATCCGGCGCGGACATCTGGATCGGCGGCGAGGTCGTCACCTGCATCGAAGGCAAGGTGACGCTGTAGCGCCCTGGAAGGATTGGCCGGCAAGATCCGGGCAGGAACGGATGGAGCCGGCCGCCTGTGCTGATCCATTCATAAGTTGAATGTCGGAATTTTGATATTTAATTTGTAAATATAGGGGGCCTCCGATATGGTGTGGATTCCCGCTTCCGGGGCTGCGGCGCGCATGCGCCGCAGCTTCACATGACCCCCGAGGAATTCCCCATGTCCACGACCTACTATGCGCCGCATGGCGGCCATCCCCCCCAGACCGACCTGCTGACCGATCGCGCCATGTTCACCGAGGCGTACGCCGTCATCCCCAAAGGGGTGGTGCGTGACATCGTCACCAGCCACCTGCCGTTCTGGGACAACACCCGCCTGTGGGTGCTGGCCCGCCCGCTGACGGGCTTCGCCGAGACCTTTTCCCAGTACATCGTCGAGGTCGGCGCCGGCGGCGGCAGCGACCGGCCGGAACTGGATGCCGGGGCCGAAGGCGTGCTGTTCGTGGTCGAGGGGGAAATCGAGGTTACGCTGGACGGCGCGGCTCACACCCTGAAGCCGGGCGGCTACGCCTTCATCCCGCCCGCGTCGAACTGGACCCTGCGCAATCGCAGCGCGTCGGCGGCCCGGTTCCACTGGATCCGCAAGCGCTACCAGGCCGTGGAAGGCCTGGCCGCGCCCGAAGCCTTCTTCACCAACGAGCAGGACATCGAGCCCATCGCCATGCCGGATACCGAAGGCCGCTGGGTGACGACGCGCTTCGTGGACATGGCCGACATGCGCCACGACATGCACGTGAACATCGTCACCTTCCAGCCCGGCGGCATCATCCCGTTTGCCGAAACCCACGTGATGGAACACGGTCTGTACGTGCTGGAAGGCCAGGCGGTCTACCGCCTGAACCAGGACTGGGTCGAAGTCCAGGCGGGCGATTTCATGTGGCTGCGCGCTTTCTGCCCGCAGGCCTGCTATGCCGGCGGCCCGAAGCCCTTCCGCTACCTGCTGTACAAGGACGTCAACCGCCACGCAGCTCTGACCCTGGGCGGTCTGGGCGGCTGATCGCGCTTTTTCCGAAAGCCTTTGAAAAGGGCGTCCTTCGCATGAAGGATGCCCTTTTCGCGTTCCAGGCCTGCGTGGCTTGCGTCGCCTGCCAGGCGTCAGGGCAGCAGCGGGGTCTCGCCGGCGAGCATGCCGGCCAGGGCCTGCGCAAGGGCCAGGACCGTGGCGTTGGCCGTGGGCCGGTGGAACAGCCCGATTTCGTATCCGTCGACGGGCGGCAGGCCGTCCCTGGCGCCGAGGACGGCGTGATCGGCGGTGACGGTGCGCCGCGGCAGCAGGCTGATGCCCAGGCCGGCGGCCACGGCGCTCTGGATGCCGTTCAGGCTGGAACAGGTGTAGGCGATGCGCCAGTTGCGGCCCATGGCCTCGATGCCGCGGATGATGTCGTCCCGGTACAGGCCGCGAGGCGGAAACGTCACCAGGGGCACCGGGTCGAGGTGCAGGCAGGGGTGTGTCGCGCTGTCGATCCAGGCCAGGGATTCGGCCTGGCAGGCGACGGCAGCGCGGCTGTGGCGGCGCTGCTTGGTCAGGATCAGGTCCAGTTCCCCGCGATCGAAGCTGGCGGTCAGGCCGGCGCAGAGTCCGCTGGTGATCTCCAGCTTGACCTGGGGATGGTCCCGGCTGAAGGCCGCCAGCACCTGCGTCGTGCGGCTGGCGACGAAGTCCTCGGGCACGCCCAGCCGCACGGTGGTGGCGACGGCCGCGCCGGCCAGCACGTCCAGGAGCTGGTCGTTCAGGGCCAGCAGATGGCGGGCATGGCTCAGCAGCGCCTGGCCGGCTTCGGTCGGCAGGACCTCGCGGTTGCCCCGGTCCAGCAGCCGGTGGCCGGCCATGTCTTCGAGGCGGCGAATTTTCTGGCTGATCGTGGATTGGGTGGAGTGGAGCCGCGCGGCCGCGGCCGTGAAGCCGCCGCAGTCCACGACCGTGACGAGGGCTTTCAGCAGGTCCAGGTCGAAGAGCGGCCGATTCGGTGTCATGTGGGCTTCCATTGCATGATCCGGTTTGCGAATGGAGTGCCTTGCTTTTAACACGAAGGTCCGGGCCCGGTAAATTCAGCGGCTCCCCGCGCCGAGACGCTTCCGCCGGCCAGCGCGCGGGGAGCCGCTGCGGGGCCGGCGGCGCGTGTTATCGTGCGGCGATCGACCATCATCGCGCATCCATCCGACATGTCCAACTCGCAAGGCGCGGCCTCCGGCGTCATCGTCATCGGCGGCGGGATCATCGGCACGCTGGCCGCCTGCCGTCTGCTGGAGTCCGGCCTGTCCGTCACCCTGATCGAGGCCGATCCGGAGGGGCTGTGCTGCTCGACCGGCAATGCGGGGAGCCTCAGCGCGGGCTCGGTGGCCCCCCTGGGCATGCCCGGCGTCTGGAAGCAGGTGCCCGCCATGCTGCTGGACCGGGACGGGCCGCTCAGCGTCCGCGCGGATTACGCATTGCGCGTCGCGCCGTGGCTGATCCGATTCCTGCGCGCGTCGGCGCCGGCCCGGGTCGAACGCGCCGCCTCGGCCCTGCACGCGCTGAACGCGCCTTCCGTCGCCCTGTACCGTGAATGGACGCGCCGGATCGGCGCGCCGGAACTGCTGCGGGCGACCGGGCAGTTGCAGGTCTATCAAAGCGCGCAGGCCGTCGAAAAGGACGCCCGCGGCTGGCGCATGAGGCGTGAACACGGGGTCGACGTGCGCGATGTGGATTCCGCGGAGCTGCACGAACTCGAGCCCGGCGTCGGCCCCCAGTTCACCCGGGGCGTCTTCCTGCCAGACGAGGGCATGATCGTGAATCCCGGGCGGTTGCTCGAAGCTTCGCGCGCGATGTTCGCGGCGGCGGGTGGCGACATCGTCCAGGCGCGCGTGGATTCCGTGACGCCGGTCGGCAGCGATCGGGTCGCCGTGCGCACGGATCGCGGCATCCGCGAGGCGGCCAAGGCCGTCATCGCCGCGGGCGCCTGGTCGCATCGCCTGGCGGGCGGCCTGGGCGACCGGCTGCCGCTGGAGTCGCAGCGGGGTTATCACGTCCTGATGCGCAATCCCGGGGTCGCGCTGCGGCGGCCGGTGGTCTTCGCCGAAGCCAAGATCTTCGCGACGCCCATGGAGATGGGCCTGCGGGTGGCGGGCACGGTGGAATTCGGCAGCCTGGAAACCCCGCCCAACCCGCGCCGCGCCCAGGCCCTGCTGCGCAACAGCCGGAAGCTCTTTCCGCAACTGGATGTCGGCGCGCCGGAGGACCGGGTCGAATGGATGGGGAATCGGCCCTGCTTCCCCGATTCGTTGCCGGTCATCGACCATGCGCGCGATTCCAGGCGGGTGGTCTATGCGTTCGGCCACGGCCATCTGGGCCTGACGCAGGCGCCGGCGACCGCCCGGGCCGTGGCGGATCTGGTGTTGGAGCGGCCCTCGGAGATCGACCTGGCCCCGTATGGCGCGCGGCGCTTCTGATCGGCGGCGTGTTCCCTAGCGCAGGTCGCCGCCCCGCAGCCATGTCAGGTAGGCCGCGCGGGTGGCGGCGGAGACGGATTCCAGCGCTTTCTGGTGCTTGACCTGGTGCCGCAGCGCCAGCCGCGCGTCGGCCACGGCGCGGGATTTGCAGAACCAGTGGCAGCTGTGCTGGAACAGGTAGAGCTCCGCCGACAGGTGGTAGGCGCGGTCTTTCGGGTTCAGGCGGTCTTCATTGTCCACGACGCGGCGCAGCCCGGCGGCGTGGATGCGCAGCAGTTCGCGGAAATCCCGGGTCGATGCGGGCAGCAGGCGCTCGATGTAGGGCACGCAGAAGGGCAGCACGCCCATGCGGGTGGCCTGAGCATCCTCTTTTTGCATGGAATCGGCCAGCGCGCGCATCTGCGCCGCCACGCTGTTTTCGGCCTGGGCGAAGGTCTCCAGCACCTGGAGCTGGCGGCTTTCCTCTTTTTCGTGGATGGCGCGGGTGTAGCCCTGCGTCAGCGTTTCCATGTGGCGTTCGAGCTGCAGATCGGCCAGGTGGCGTCCCAGCAGCGCGATGCGGGCGCGCTGGCAGCGCAGGCACAGCAGCCGCCATGTCACGATGACGGCCAATAGGGTTAAGGCGATATCCATTGTTCGGGTTCTCTGATCGTTTGATTCGGCCGTTCGGCCAGGGCGGCTTGCGCGCGGTTCAGGCGTCGAAGGGCTGCTTGCCCACGGCCTCGGCCACGTAGTCGACAAAGCAGGTGATGCGCGCCGCCAGCGCCGTGTGCCGCAGCGTTTCGGCGCTGGAGGACGCGATCGTCGGCCGGATGCGCAGGACGTCGCTCGCGGCGTTGCGCAGCGGCCAGTCGTTCAGGGTCTCGGGCTGGGTGAAGCCCGGCGGCGCGTGGGTTCCCATCTGCCCCTCGGCCTGATCCACCGAGGCCAGGATGGTCTTCATCTTTGAATTTAAGTCAATAGAGTTTGTTTTATGGCGGGCTTAATCCGCAAATGTAAATCTAGCATACTGCCTCCATTCCTCAACGACTCGGGCGCCTCCATGAGCAACATTCCTTCTCTCGGCGTCGGCGCCTTCCGCCTCACCGGCCCGCGCCGGTCAATGGATGGCGTGGCGCTGCCCGAATTCATGGAGGCCCCGACCTCGATCCCCAAAGAGACCTGCAATGTCTGATATTCAAGATCCCCTGTTCAAACCGCATGCTCTGGGCGCCCTCGAACTCCCCAACCGCATCGTGATGCCGCCGATGACGCGCTCGCGCGCCAGCCAGCCCGGCGACGTGCCCAACGCGCTGATGGCCGAATACTATGCCCAGCGCGCCAGCGCCGGCCTGATCATCAGCGAGGGCGCCTGGATTTCGCCGCTGGGCAAGGGCTACGCCTGGACGCCTGGCATCCATACCCCCGAGCAGATCGCCGGCTGGCGGCTGGTGACCGAGGCCGTTCACGCCGCCGGCGGGCGCATCTTCGCGCAGTTGTGGCACGTGGGCCGCCTGAGCCACACCAGCCTGCTGGACGGACAGTCGCCCGTCTCCTCCTCGGCCATCCAGGCCCGGGGCGTGAACGTGTTCGTGGCGGATGACGACGGCAAGCCCGGGTTTGTCCAGGCTTCCATGCCGCGCGCCTTGAGCGTCGACGAGATCCGCGCCATTGTGGGCGACTATCGCCAGGCCGCGCGCAATGCGATGGCGGCCGGCTTCGACGGCGTCGAGCTGCATGCCGCCAACGGCTATCTGGTCAACCAGTTCATCGATTCCAACGCCAACGACCGCACGGACGCATACGGCGGTTCGCTGGAGAACCGCCTGCGCTTCCTGGGCGAGGTGGCGGACGCGCTGATCGAAGGCGCCGGCGCCGCAGGCCGCGTCGGCATCCGCCTGGCGCCGCTGACCACGCTCAACGGCTGCGAGGATGCGGACCCTGAAACCACTTACCTGGGGGCGGCCAGGCTGCTTGCCCGCCTCGGCGTGGGCTACATCCACATCGCCGAGGCCGACTGGGAGCAGGCCCCGCACATGCCTGTCTCGTTCAAGCGGCGTTTGCGCGAGTCATTCCCCGGCGCCATGATCTATGCCGGCGCCTATACCGCCGAGCGCGCCCGTCAGGCCTTGGAAGAGGGTTGGGCCGACCTGATCGGCTTCGGCCGCCCCTTCGTCGCCAATCCCGATCTGCCCGAGCGCCTGCGCCTCGGGGCGCCGCTTGCCCTGCCGGAGCGCGAAACGCTGTTCGGCGGCGGCGAGCGCGGCCTGACCGATTATCCCGCCCTGGAGTCCGCGGCGGCCTGAGACCCGCTTAGCCAGCGCCGGATGATCGCCACGCTGTAGCGCGACTCCACTTCGGTGATGAACCGGGGGAAGTCCACGCTGGCTGAATCGTCCGCCCGGTCGGACATGATGCGCACGGCCGCGAACGGGATACCCCATTCGTGGCAGACCTGGGCCACTGCCGCGCCTTCCATCTCCACGGCCAGCGCATCGGGCAGGGCGCCGCGCAGCGCCGTGCTTTCCGCCGCCGTCGATACGAACCGGTCGCCGCTGACGATCAGGCCCGAGTGGACGCGGGGCGCCGTCAGGCCGAAGGCGTGCATGACCGCGTCCCCCACCAGGGACGATGGATCCGCCAGCACGTCGCGCGCGCTGCGGCTCAGGCCGTCGGCCAGCGCCGCGTCGGCCTCGAATCGGGCGATGCCCGTCAAGGGGATTTCCCATCGGGGAAACAGGGGTGACGCGTCGACGTCGTGCTGCAGGAACTCGGTCGATACGACCACGTCGCCGATGGCCACCTGCGGCGACAAAGCGCCCGCCACGCCGGTGAAGATCATGGCGCGGACGCCGAACCGCGACGCCAGCGCGGCGGCCGTCGCCGCCGCCGCCACTTTGCCCACGCGGGACAGCACCAGGACGACCGGGCGGCCGTCCAGGTCGCCGATCCAGAATTCGCGGCTGCCGAGGTGGACGCATTGCCCGCCCCGCATCAGCGCGAGCAGGCCGCTCAGTTCCTGGTGCAGGGCGGCGATGATGCCGATGGGGCTGGCTGGGTTCGGGGCGGTGGTCACGGGTGTTCTCTATTTGATCGGGAGTCTGTTCGCCCAGGATCCGCGCGGCGTGTTTTCGGGCGAGGCGATAGGATACCGTGACGGCGCATGCCTGTTCCCGGCCGCCTCGCCTGAGCGGCTTCCGCCGGGCCATGACGGCTCAGCGCCAGCGCCTGATCTGCCAGAGGAAGTACGAGCCGCCCGCCAGCGAGGCCATCAGGCCGGCCGGGACTTCCTGGGGAAACAGGATCTGGCGTCCCATCCAGTCGGCCAGGATCATCACGATGGCGCCCATCAGGGCGGCTGCCGTCAACTGCTCCCGCGCCCGCCGAAAGCCCAGCGCGCGCGCCATGTGCGGAGCGATCAGTCCGACGAATGACAGGGGGCCGACCACCAGCGTCGCCAGGGCGCTCGAGGCGGCGGCGATCAGCAGCATGGCGACGCGGGCCTTGTGCACAGGCACCCCCAGGGCGTGGACCGTGGGCTGCCCCAGGGGGAACAGGTCCTGCCAGCGGCTGGTCGCGGCCGCCAGCGGCAGGGCGGCCGCGACCAGGGCCAGCAGCAGCCAGCTCATCGACGCCGAGGCGTAATAGGTCGAGCCGGACAGCCAGGCGGTGACCTGCTGGCCGCGCGGATCTCCGTCGGCCAGCAGCAGGCTGCGCAGGGCCTCGTAGAGCGCGCCGAGCGCGATGCCCGTGAGCAGTATCCCTTGCGGGGAATAACGATTGCGCCGGTTTGATGCGAGTATCAGCAGCAGCGCGGCGCCAGCGCCCAGCAGCGCCATGCCGGAGAGCGCGAGGTAGCCGGGCTGCCGCAGCAGGAACACGCCCAGCAACAGGGCGATGGCGCTGCCGCTGCTGACCCCGAGCAGTTCGGGACTGGCCAGCGGATTGCCCGTCAGGCGTTGAAGAATCGTGCCGGACAACGCCAGGAGAACGCCGCCGCAGCCTGCCGCGATCACGCGCGGCAGCCGCCATTGCAGGCTGTTGGAGCCGAATGGCGCTTGCCAATGCCAGCCGTGCAGCAATTGTCCGAATGACAATGCCAGCAGGAGCGCCAGCAGGAGCAGGACGCCGAGCCACGCCATGCCGCGCGCGGCGCCGTGCTGGAAGGGCATGCGGGCGTCGCCGGCGGCGCCTGGCGCCGTCGGCAGGCGCAGGCGGGTCAGGAGCCACAGCAGCAGCGGCACGCCAAGCGCCGCCGTGACGGCGCCCGTGGGCACGAAGGCGCTGACCTCCGAGGCGTACGCCTGTACCAGCTGGTCGGCGCAGGCCAGCAGCAGCGCGCCGAACAGCATCGAGAGCGGCAGGCGCGACGCCAGCCGGGGGGCGCCCGCGAGCTTCATGATGTTCGGCGCCGCCAGGCCCACGAAGCCGATCACGCCGACGCCGCTGACGAGGCTGCCCGCCAGGAATACGGCGATGCCCAGCCCGATCAGCCGGAGGTGGCGCACCGGCAGTCCGAGGCCGTGCAGCGTGACGTCGTCCAGAGTCGCCAGTCGCAGCGGGCGCAGCAGCGGCAGCAGGCAGAGGACGCAGATCAACAGGCGCGGGGCCAGGAAGCGCACGCCGTCCCAACCCTGCTGCGCCAGCGAACCCGCGCCCCATATCAGCAGTCCCGAGAGCGCCTCGTGGTTGAACAGCAGCAGCACGATGGAGAGGCCGCCCAGCAGCAGATTCAGCGTCATCCCCACCACGATCAGCACCAGCGGATCCAGGCCATGGCGCCAGCTGAGGCGGAAGACCAATGCCAGCGTCAGGCCCGCGCCCAGCATCGCCGCCCATTCCCGCCCTTGCGCCAGCAGGCTGGGCGCGAACAAGGTGGCCAGCATCAGGGCCACGCTGGCGCCGCTGGAAATGCCCAGCGTCGCCGCCGATGCGAGCGGGTTGCGCAGCAGCAACTGCAGCAGTTCTCCCGCCAGCGCCAGTCCGCCGCCCGCAAGCAGCGCAAGGACCAGGCGCGGCCACCAGCTTTGCGACAGCAGCAGTTCCGCGACGGCGGCGTTCGCGGGAGAGGCGGCGCGCAGGGCGGCCAGGGCGGCGGACATGCCGCCCAGCGGCTGCAGGCTGACGGCGGCAAGCATTGCCAGCAGGAACGCCAGGCCTGCGCAGATGAGGATGGCGGTGCGTGGTGTCGCCGTCATGGCGTGCGCAGCCCTTGTTCCAGCAGCCGCGCGAACCGCTGCGCGGACGACAGGCCGCCCAGGCTCCAGACCGGGGGCAGCACGATGGGCGGCCGGCGGCTGGCGACCGGCAGTTGCCGCCAGAGAGCGTTCTCCTGGATGCGCTGCAGCGCGCCCAGCGGCGCGGGTCGGATGATGACCAGGCGGCCTTCGATGCCGGCCAGTTCGTGCCAGCCGGCCAGGCGGTAGCCCCAGTCGTTCACGGGGCCGGTCCAGGCGTTACGCAGACCCAGTTTGTCCAGCACCGCCTGGTACAGGCTGCTGCCGCCGTAGATCCGGAGGTGCCGTTCGTCGGCGATCTGGACGATCAGCAGGGGATCGCAACCCGCAAGCCGCGACCTGGCGTCGCTCAGCATGGCCCGTGTGTCCTCGATCAGGCGTTCGGCGGCTTGGGCTCGCCCGGTCAGCTCGCCCAGGCTGCGTGTCATGTCTTCGATGGCGCGCCAGGTATCGACTGCGGGGTCGTAAAGCGGCAGGCTGCGTATCGGGCCGATGCCGGACAGGCGCTCTTCCATGCCCGCGAACATGGGGGTCGTCAGGATGAGGTCGGGTTCCAGAGCGGCCATGAGCTCCATGGACGGCTGGTTGCGCAGGCCGAGGTCTATCGTGTCTTCCGGCAGCTCGGGCGCGCCGACCCAGCCGTGATAGTCGCCGATCTGGGCGACGCCGTCCGGGGCCTGGCCCAGCGCGGTGAGCGTCTCGGCCAGCGTCCAGTCCAGGGTGAGGATCCGCTGCGCGCCGGCGGGCGGCGGCGCCGACAGCGGGACGAGCAGACAGAGGCTCAGCAGCAGGGTGCGCATGCTAGTTCGCCAACGCGACCGGAATGCCGAGCAGCGGGTGGTTCACGATGCTCATGTCCACGCCGTAGATGTATTGCAGCTGCTCGGGTGTCATGAGCTCCGCGGGTCCGCCGCTGGCGATGACGCGGCCGCCGCTCAGGGCGACGAGCCGGTCGCAGTAGCGTGCCGCCTGATTGATGTCGTGCAGGACCAGGATGACGCCCAGGCCGAGCTCGCGGCTCAGGCGATGGATCAGCTCCAGAACTTCGGCCTGGTGCGCGATGTCCAGCGCGGCCAGAGGCTCATCCAGCAGCAGGAAGCGGCTGTTCTGCGCCAGCAGCATGGCCAGCCATACCCGCTGGCGTTCACCGCCCGACAGCGTATCGACGCGTTGGTCGCGGTAGGCCTGGGTCTGCGTCAGTTCGATGGCGCGGTCGACTTCGGCTTTGTCCTGCGCGTTTGCGCGGCCCAGCAGGCCTTGCCAGGGGTAGCGGCCGAACTGGATCAGTTCCAGCGCCGTCAGATGTTCCGACGGCGGCAGGTGCTGGGGCAGGTAGGCGATTTCGCGAGCGAAGCGGCGTTGCGGCCAGCTGGCGACGGGGCGGCCGTCGAAGTCCACGCGGCCGGAACTGGCTTTCAGTTGCCCGGCCAGCAGTTTCAGCAAAGTGGACTTGCCCGAGCCGTTGTGGCCGATCAGCCCGTAGATGCAGGCGGCGTTGAACCGGATGCTGGTGGGGTGCAGCAGGGTTTTGTCGGGGAGCCGGTAGCCCGCCTGGTCAAGTTGAAACATGGCGATGTGCGCAATGAGGGTGCAGGCGCGGGCAATCGCCGCACAGTTCGGTGCCCGGCAGCAGGTAGTACAGGCAGCACAGCCGGCGCACGCGTATCGTGCCGGCCTGCGTATCGGCCTGATAGCGCACCGGCCCGCGGACGGGATTGGGGCTGCCGTCGGCCAGTGCGGGCGCATCCAGCATGGCGTCCAGGGCCTGTTGCAAGGACGTGTCGGCGCGCGGATGCGGGCGCATCCTGCCCGCCAGGTATTCCAGCAGATTGCCCAGGTTGTTCCAGAACACCCTGGGGGCGGTTCCGGACGCCAGGGCCAGGGCCTGGATGACGGGCCCGGCCAGCCTGATCGGGTATTCGCTCGCCGAGCGTTCGTCCAGGGCATGCACGGTCGGCGCTTCTTCCGCCCAGTGCAGGCCGCAGACTCCGTGGCCGGCCGTGATGCGGACCGCGTGCGGAACCGGACAGGCGCGTTCCAGCACCAGGGCGGCGACCAGCGGGGTCATGACCGTATGGAAGTACCAGCGCGACCAGAGCGACGCGATGGCGCGCGGGTCGCCGCCGGGATGGCCAGCCTCCAGGGCAAAGGCCTCCAGCAGCGTGGCGATCCGGTCCGGTTGGCGCAGTGTCGCGCAGCGCGACCAGCCGTCGCCCTGGAGGCGTGTCTCCAGGGCGGGTAGCAGGGGAGCGAGGGTCTCGTCGCGCTGCAATTTCCGGATCAGATCGCTGGCCAGCATCAGAATCGGTAGCTCGCGGTCAGGTTGATGCTGCGCTCCGCGCCGTAGTAGCAGAACTCCAGCGAGTTGCAGGCGGCGACGTATTTCTTGTCGAGCAGATTCAGGACGTTCAGCCGTGCGCTCAGGCCTTTGGCGCCCAGCGCGGAGAAATCGTAGCCGACGGCCAGGTCGAACAGCGTGTAGGACGGCAGGGTATGCGTATTGGCTCGATCGGACTGGATGCCGGCGATGTGGCGCACGCCCAGCGCGGTGTTCAGGCCGCGCAGGCTGCCGCCGTAGCGGTAGTCGGCCCAGAGGCTGGCCATGTGCCTGGGCGCGTACACCGCGCGATTACCTTCGTTGCCGTCGTCGCTCCGGGCGTAGCGGATGTCGTTGAAGCTGTAGCTCGCCTGGACGCGCAGCTGGTCCGTCAGCCAGGTGTTGGCTTCCAGTTCGACGCCTCGCGAGCGGATCTTGCCGACGGCGCGGTAGGGGTCGGTGGGTTGTTCCTTGGTGGCGACGTTCGTCTGGTCGATCTGGAACAATGAAATCGTGTACAGGTCCCGGCTGCCGGGGGCCTGGAACTTCAGGCCGGTTTCCCATTGCTCGCCTTCCATGGGCTTGAGGAGGTCGCCCCTGGCGTCCACGAAGTTGGTCGGTGTGAACGCGGTGGAATAGCTGACATACGGAGCGAAACCCTGTTCGAAGACGTACATCAGCGCGGCGCGGCCGCTGAACTGATTGTCCTTGAGCGTGCTGGCGTAGCCCGTGTCGAGGTTGGTGCTGGAGATATCGACCCGGTCATGGCGGGCGCCCAGGGTCAGGCGCCATTGCCGCCAGGACATCAGATCCTGCAGGTAGACGCCGGTCTGCTTCAGTTCGTGCCGCTCGCGCAACGGGTCGTACATGGCGGTGGGCGATGCGCCATAGGTCGGGTTGAACGCGTCGATGTTGGGGAAGGCGCCGGAAGGCCAGCTGACGTCGTTCTCGCGCTGTTGATAGTCCAGGCCCGTCAGCAGGCGGTGCTCCAGTGCGCCGGTCCGGAAATTGAATTCGAGCTGGTTGTCGATGGCGAAGGCGTGCAGATCCTCTTCGCTGCCGGCGTAGTATCGGTACAGTTCGGTGGGGGAGGCCCAGCCGTAGGCGTAGACCTGATCGAGCGTAACGTCCGATTTCAGGTATTGCGCATTCTGGCGGAAGGTCGCCGTGTCGTTGAAGTTGTGCTCCAGGGCGTAGCCCAGCATGGTCTGGTTGCGGCGGTATTTCTCGTAATCGTCCTCGCCTTCGAAGAACGAGCGCGAGATCGTCCTGCCCGCGTGCGGGACGACGGTGCCCTCGTACGGCAGGCCCGAGTGGTAGCCGCCCTCCGGCTCGCGCTGCAGGTAGGCGGTCAGGTCCAGCGTCGTATCCGGGGTGATGCGCCAGGTCAGCGACGGCATCAAGGCGTAGCGTTCCTCCTTGACTTGGTCGACCTGGGTGTCGGTGCGGCGCGTCTTGCCCGTCAAGCGCCAGGCGACCGCTCCGTCGGCCGCTGTCTCGTTGAGATCGAAGGCGGCATGGGCCTGCTTGTGACTGCCGGCGCCGAGTTCCACTTCGCCGAAGGAGTCGAACCGCGGCCTGCGCGTTTGCAGCGCGACGATACCCCCGGGCGACGATTGGCCGTAGAGCACCGAGGCCGGGCCGCGCACCACTTCCATGCTCTCCAGGAACCAGGGGTCGATCACCAGCGAACTGTGCGAATTCGTGTCGCCCAGTATCTTCAGGCCGTTCAGGTATGTATTGCCCAGGCTGCCATCGGAAAAACCGCGCAGCACCAGGTAGTCGAAACGGTTCGAAGCGCCGACCTGATTGCTGAACACGCCCGCCGTGTACGAAGCCGCGCGCTGCACGCTGGTGGCGCCTTGTTCCTGCATCCGCTCCTGGGAAATGACGGAAACCGATTGCGGCGTTTCCAGGATGGGCGTCAGCAGTTTCGTGGCGCTTTGTTGGGCGCCCACGGTGATGGCGTCCAGCGCTTGTGGCTGGACTCCGGCATCAGGTTCGTTGACCGGCGTGGCGCCTTCCTGCGCCTGGGCCGTGCCGCCCAGCCCGGCGGCCAGCAGCGCGACGGCCAGGGACGGCCGGATTCGTCGGAACAGGGGCTTGGTGTCTTGCGTCCGGATGAACATGATGTGCTGGGTCCAGGTAAACATGATTCAGAATTATTATCATTCACGATTTTGGACGGGTATGCATGATGACTGCTTGCGTATGCGCGCTGACGAGATGCGGGGACATGGCGGCCTGCGTCGCTAATTCAGGCTGCTGGGCGTGGCGCCGTAATGCTTGCGGAAGGCGGTGGCGAAGTTGGTGGCGTGGCGATAGCCGCTGAGGTGCGCGGCTTGCTGGACCGAGTAGCCCTGTTGCAGGTATTGGCGGGCAAGCGCGAGGCGCCTGTCGCGCAGGTAGTCGAAAACGGGCATGCCGAACATCTGGCGGAACTTGCCGCGAAAGCTGCTCGGGCTCATCGCGGCCAATCCGGCGAGCTGACTTACGGCGTAGTCCAGGCCGGGCGCGCCGTCGATCTGCAGGCGGACTTTTTCCAGGCGGCCGCGTTCGTCGGGGGACAGCGCCGCGGTTCGCGCCGGCTCCGCGCTGTCGCCGATGCCGTGGGCAAGCAGCTGCAGCGCCAGCCCTTCCAGCAGCAGGCGTCGTTGCAGCGCGTTCATGCGTTGCCAGGTGTGCAGCTGTCGCAGTGCTTGATGCAGATGCGGCGGAATGCGCCAGAGGCGGGTGATTGGCTCGGGGAGGTGCGGAAAGCTGTCCGGCGACCATGGAAGCGGCATGTCGCCTGACGTGCGCACGCTGTCCAGCGCCAATGTCAGGGTCTTCAGGTGCTGGTTGCAGCGGTGCGCGGCGCGGAGCCTGCTGCCGACGGCCAGACGGGTGGTGAGGGCCATGCCCGCCGGCACGATGTGCTGTTGACCGGCGATGCTGATTGCGACGCTGCCTTCCATGATCGCCAGCAGGAAGAATGAGGTATTGCGCGTGGACAGGGATTCATAAGGCTGCAGGATGTCCAGGCTGGAGTGCGTGAGGTGCAAGCCCGACGCCAGCGTCAGTTCGTCCACGCGGCCGCGCGACACGACCGGGTTCGCCGATCCGGCGCCGGCCGCCAGTCTGGGGAACTGGAAGTCGATGCCGAAGCGTTCACCGAAGCCTTGCAGATCCGCGACGGACAGCTGGCGCAGGGAAGAGGAGGAGTGGGCTGGGACGATCAGGATGCGGAGCAGTGAATTTGTGGAATGGTATTGAGAATTATAATCATTTTCTTCCATTCTTACACTTGGCAAGCAATCCGGCCCCGCTCGCCGGGACGCGCGTTGCGGGAAAAGTCTAGCTGCTGGGCAGCATAGCGTGTGTCGGGAAGCGGCTTGAGCCAGGAGGTTCTGGCGCAACGTGCCGGGGCCTCATGTGCGACCGTTGTATGCATGGAGGCGCTTGCCAAAGGCGATAATGCCCCATGGATCGGAATATCCCTGGATGCCGCCGCAACATGTTCGTAGCCTTGGAGTGAAAGCGTGCCCGTATTGAACGAAGCCTCAGCGTGCGTGAGCCTGGCGCAGGCGCGTGCGCTGCAACTGCATGCGCAGGGTCTGCTGCAGGCGCCGCGCCGCCGCGCGCGCCGGGACGACGTGGTGGCCGCCATCGAGCGCATGCGCCTGCTGCAGATCGATTCCATCCATGTGGTGGCGCGCAGCCCCTACTTGGTGCTGCAGTCGCGGTTGGGCGATTACCCGATGGACTGGCTGGACGAGGCGCTGGCGGCCGGCCGCATCGCCGAATGCTGGGCGCACGAGGCTTGCTTCGTCGGCGCGCGCGACTTCGCCGCCCACCGCGCCTGGCGCGAGCGCGCCGGGCACTGGGCGCACCGCCATGCCGAACGTATGCGGCTCGAACAGCGCGAAGTGATGGCGGACGTGCTGGGGCATGTCCGCGAGCATGGGCCGGCGCGCGCGGCGGATTTTTCGCGCACGGACGGCGGCAACGGCGCGGGCTGGTGGGAGTGGAAGCCGGAGAAGCGCGCGCTGGAGGCCTGGTTCACGTTGGGCGAGCTGATGGTGCTGCGGCGCGAGCGATTCCAGCGCGTGTACGACGTGGCCGAGCGGGTGCTGGCCGGCTTCGACCCGCCGTTCGTGCCTTGCGCCCCGGATGCGGCGCGCCTGCGCCGGCGCTTCATCCTGGACAGCGTGCAGGCCCTGGGCATCGCGCAGGCGCGTTGGATCGCCGACTACCACCGCCTGAAACCCTCCGTGAGCGCGCGCGAACTGGCGCCGCTGGTGGCGGCGGGCGAGCTGCTGGAGGTGACGGTGGCTGGCTGGCCGGCGCCGGGCTACGTGCATCCGGCGCACGCCGATGCTCTTGCCAAGGCTCGTGCCGGCCGCCTGCGCGCCACGCACACCGCCTTGCTGTCGCCGTTCGATCCGCTGGTGTGGGACCGCGCCCGCGCTCTGGCGATGTTCGGTTTCGACTATCGCATCGAGTGCTATGTGCCGGCGGCCAAGCGACGCTACGGCTATTATGTGCTGCCCATCCTGCATCGCGGCGCGCTGGTGGGGCGGCTGGATGCCAAGGCGCACCGCGCGGAAGGGGTATTCGAGATCAAGGCGTTGTACCTGGAGGATGGCGTGGCGCCCGCGCCGAGGCTGGTGCAGGAGCTGGCTGCGGCCATTGCGCGCTGCGCGCGTTGGCACGGCACGCCGCAGATCCGGCTGGCGCATTGCCAGCCGGAGTCGCTGGCGCCCGCCTTGCGCGCCGCGTGGCGGGAAGTTGGATCGGAGAGTGCCGTGTCGGGCACCTAGATTGCACCGCCAGACGCAAAAAAGCCCAAACCGGAGTCTGGGCCTTTTTAGATTCTGGAGCGGGAAACGAGACGCACATTAGCAATCTAAGGCGCTGTTTCATAAACGCTTTTTCCATCTGTATAAGCAGATGGTGACTTGATTTTAGCCTTGTTTATCGACGTCGGCAATGGAGCCGTTCCATCGATGTCCAGGCATGTCCAAGCGCATCTTCTGAGTCTCCATCCATGCTCGAACGAGGGGAGTTTCAATAAGTTACGGCGCATTTTAGCGTTGTAGTGATGTGGGTGTCAGCTGCAGTTCGCAGAGGTTGCGTGCTCTTTCAATGGTTCTGGGCGCCACGCTTTTAGATGCTATTTAGGTCTATCAGGATACCGATCAGGTATTACCGTCGTAGGATGCCCCACTATGGTGCAGCGAATTCACCACACACAAGTTGAGTCCTTAGGACTCTTGGTTATGCCATGCAGATATCAGACTATACACGTTTGGTCTTGATTAGAACGGCTCCGATTGCGACGCTGATGGCATGAGCGCTAATGCTGAGCTAATTTTCTGTCTTTGCTCGATTACTGGCAAATGTTAATTTTTGCATATTGAACGAACGAAGGCTAGATGTTGCGGATGCTAATAATCTTGCATGTCCGTTTCTTCCCGTCTCTGTCGCTCTAGTCGGGGGGAGAGAATAGCCTTTGGTTGGCAACGGAACCGTCAATGGGGTGACGCTTCCGTGGGGAGAAGGGACATGCATAACGAGGGTCCCCCGCGATCGAAGGTGTTTTATCATCCTCTTGAGGCAGCCGTTCGCTGGGCGGGGTTATTACGGTATGAATCGCTGATTATGAAATCAGTCAGATCACTTCAGTGTCTACCTCGGTCAATGGATTGCCCTCGTTGGGGTGAATGTCGTCTATATGCGGAACGCATCTATGATGGCATCGTCAATAGTGAGCTGCCGTTTGGTAAGAATGGAATTACACTCAACGACGATGCTCTGCTCACTTCTCCAGAATTGACTATCCGTCACATTAATCTGAAACGTTGGATGCGAACTTACTATCCAGAGCACCGGCCCGGTTTTCTCTTTAGCCGTGGTGAACGCATGACGCATCCCTTTATCACTGTAGATACGGTTCAAGCGATATTGACCGAGCGCTTGGCTTTGAGGGCCGCGTTGGGGCAGAATCAACGTGATTTTCTCGAATTGCAGGAAAAATATAAATCCTTGCTTGAGAAGTCCGCGGCATTGCTATCGTCCGAGCAGGGTGCCATTAGTGATCGAGCTGAAGCTACCTATTTGCACATCATTGGCAGCATGTTGGCATTGATGCTAGGACAATCACCGTCTGGCATGCCGTACTCAAACTTCAAGACCCAAGAAGCTATCGTAAGTGCATTGGTGGCACATCACGATGGCGTCATGGGCATCACGGAAAGGACGTTGAACGGCAAATTCGCAACGGCAAGGCGCCGACTGCATAACGTCTCCCTTTGAAGTCGGCCAGCTTGTATGTGCAGTCGCGGATATTGCATTTGCAATGATTTTCTGCGGCAGTGTCTATTGAATAGAGGTCACGCCAACAAACGCCACTGAGCGTTCAGGAGTGACTGTCATGTCGCAAACCCCGATACTGCCAGCGAATGAGCGTCGTATCCTTCGCCTCGAAGAAGTTGAGGCAAAGTCCGGCTTCAAGCGCGCCCACATCTACAACCTGATGAAGAAGCGCCAATTTCCACAGGCACTGCGCTTGGGCGTGCGCGCTGTCGGCTGGGACTCCATCGAGATCGACCAGTGGATCGCTGAGCGCGTCAACAATCGGGCCTGACCCGTTCTCCTACGGATTTTTCATCCTCGAAAGGAGACGCCATGCAGGTCGTATCTATCATTTCAACGAAAGGCGGTGTTGGCAAGACTACCACCGCAGCCAATCTGGGCGGACTCGCTGCGGACGCGGGTCTGCGCGTACTGCTGCTCGATCTCGATGTGCAGCCTACCTTGTCCTCCTATTATGAGCTGGGCCGCCGTGCTCCTGGCGGCATCTATGAACTGCTGGCTTTCAACGAGCACGATCTTGGCCAGCTTGTGTCCCACACGATCATCCCAGGCCTCGATCTTGTACTGTCCAATGACCTCCGAAGTGAGTTGAACACCTTGCTGCTGCATGCACCCGACGGGCGTCTGCGGCTAAGACACTTACTGCCAGTGCTGGCGCCGCTCTATGACTTGGTGCTGATCGACACTCAGGGCGCGCGCTCGGTGTTGCTGGAGATGGCGGTGCTCGCCTCCAACCTCGCGCTGTCGCCTGTGACTCCCGAAATCCTTGCCGCCCGCGAACTGCGACGCGGCACGATGCAGTTGTTGGAGGATATTGCACCGTATCGTCATCTCGGGATTGAGCCTCCGTCATTGCACCTGCTCATCAACCGTGTTCACCCGGTGTCCGCCAATGCGCGATTGATTCAACGGGCTCTGCGTGATCTGTTCCAGGATCACACAGGCGTTCGTGTGTTGGACACCGATGTACCGGCTATCGAAGCCTACCCACGCGCTGCAACGCGTGGCCTGCCGGTGCATCGGGTCGAGTACCGACAGCCGCCGGGCAGAGTTGCGCCAGCCGCGCTCGATACCATGCGCGCGCTGGCCGCCGAATTGCTCCCACAGTGGCATGATCGATTTGCGCAGGTGGTCGGTCGCCAGCCGCGCTCCGCTGATACAGGGGGGCGCCATGGCGAACGTTCATGAACTGGCCCGAGGCCACAAGCGATTGAGAGTTCTGATCGAGTTCGCCTTGAGCGAGGGCTGGCACGTCAAACGTACCCCCGGCGGACACCTCAAGTTCACCAGGCCCGGCTTCGCCTCAATCTACACCAGCTCGACAGCAAGTGACCACCGAGCGGCGCTCAACGCGAAGGCACAGATTCGCCACGCCGTGCGAGGACCAGGTTCCTCGCACGCCAACGATCGTGGGGGCGATCATGGCTGACATGACCTCCCAGGAGATGGCTGGCAAGCTACTCGCAGCAGGGTTCGAGCGCGGTGGCCCGCCAGCCTTGGCCTTGAGTGACCCCATTGCCGATACGCCCATGGTCGTTACCCTGGATCAATTACGCCCCTATGACCACGATCCGAGGAAGAAGCGCAATCCGGCCTATGAGGACATCAAGGCCTCAATCCGTGAGCGTGGTCTTGACGCGGCGCCAGCCATCACGCGGCGCCCGGGTGATGATCACTATATCATCCGCAACGGGGGCAATACGCGGCTGGCGATTTTGCGCGAACTGTGGTCGGCGACTAAGGACGAGCGCTATTTCCGCATATCATGTCTGTTTCGTCCATGGCCTGAGCGTGGCGAGATCGTTGCGTTGACTGGGCACCTCGCGGAAAACGAACTGCGTGGAGGTCTCACCTTCATCGAGCGTGCCCTGGGGGTCGAGAAGGCGCGTGAGTTTTACGAACTGGAAAGCGGCTGCAAGCTGAGCCAATCCGAATTGGCCCGGCGCCTTGCTGCCGATGGCTACCCCGTGCAACAGTCGCATATCAGTCGGATGGCTGACGCGGTGCGCTATCTTTTACCTGCGATCCCGACTGTCCTTTATGCCGGGCTGGGCCGCCACCAGGTCGAGCGGCTGTCGGTCATGCGTAAAGCCTGTGAGCGTACCTGGGATCGCTATGTCAAGGATCGTCCTCTGGTGCAGGGCTTTGACGACTTCTTCCAGGAAGTGCTGTCGCAGTTCGATACCCAGGGCGATGAGTTCTCGTCACCACGGGTACAAGATGAGCTGATCGGACAGATGGCTGATCTGCTGGGTATAGATTACGATGTGCTGGCCCTGGACCTGACAGAATCCGAAAGCCGCCAGCGCGCTTTGGTCAGCGACCCAACGCCGCCATCATCACCGCCCGTATTGCCTAAACCTGGGGACATTCCACGCCCACTTGATCGAACCGTACCCTACGCTGCAAAGGCTGCACCGCCGGCGCCACCTGTCGGTGGGTTCGCCGACGCCCCTCCGATGCACGAGAGCGATGAAAATGCCGAAGCTGCGGTAATGGCGGACAACCTGCTTCAGGAGCACATCGTCTCGCCAGCACCGACGACTGAGCGGCTACAGTCCATCCAACGCATGCTTGCCGACCAGTTGGGCAATGCTTTGCCGCCTGACTTCTCGGCGAGTGTCTTACAGTCCATTCCAGTGCAGGCCGGCGGCCTCTATCCGATCTCCGATGTCTGGTACATCGATCCTGGCCTGGATACGCCCGAGCGCCTGCGCATTCACATCGCGCAGTTCGCCCACGAGATCGCGAACGAGGCGGGCCTGGGTGAGTGCATCAATGACCGCCCAGACGGCATCGGTTTCGAATGCCATACCCGTACCCAGGCCTTGGCCCCGCTGGGCCGCGCCGTCCTCGCATTGCTGGCTTGCCTGGCCGGCCAGCAACTTGCAGACATCAGCCTGGACAACGGACAAGTCGTCAACGACCTGCCGGTGCTGTTGCACGGTCAGGGCGACGCAACCCTGCGACTGAGCGATGCTGCGCTGGTCAAGCTGTTCCGATTGCTGCGATTGGCCCGGCGTTTGCTAGACTTGGAAGCTGGGCCTGCGGGCTCTGGAACGTGAGCGGAGAAGACTGGCATGTCCACACCGCATCCTCTCAACCAGGCCGTCATCGCTCAGGCTCTCTATGACCTGCGAAACGGACAATTGCGCCGTTGCAAATTGATGGGGTTTGGCGAGGAAGAGCTAGACGCTCTCAAGCATCCCGCGCTCATCAGTGTCCTGGCCAACGCCAACGTCTCATGGTGCTCGGTGACGGTCAACCGTGAGGTGCTTCGGCGGCTGCTCAAGCAGGCACAGGACGTGGAGAAGGAAATCGCCACGGTCGATCGGATGCTACGCTTGGGCGCCAGTACGGAAATGGTCAGTCGTTTCTATGGCCTTACACATCAGGAAGTTGCCCTGCGGCGCGACATCCTCGGCCTGCCCAAACGCAAAGGTCGTCACCCCGTGCTGGACGAGCAGCAGGATACGGAGCTGTGGCAGCAATGGAAGGCACTCACCGATGGCAGGGACGTAGATCTGAGGGACGAAGCCTCGATTCTCGAAGTCACGATGGATCTTTCCGAAGGGATGTCACTGCCGCTGTCGGTGGTTTGGACTGCGGTCAAGGCGTGGGTCGATCAAGGGCTGGGATAGGCGATGGTCGAGGGGAGGACGTCACCGCAATGTCGAGGCCCTGCCGCCCTCACTGATCTGCTCAATGCTGCGGTGAAGGATCTTGTGCCCGAGCCCGGCACCGGTGCGTCGGTGCCCACATCCGCGTTCCCTACGTCTGCCGATGGCATGCTGTTCAGCGGCAACCGGCATGACATTGTGCCGCGGCGGCTGTTCCTCGATCGCCGCCTGACTCCGCTGGAGCGCAATGCCTGGCAAGTGTTCCGGTTGATGCTCAACGACGATGGTGTGACTGCGTTCCCCACTTATGAGCAGTTGCGGCCCTGGTTGGCATCAATGCCTTGCTCCGGCCAAGCCTCTCACGAGACCGTAGCTCGGGCATTGACATTGCTGCGGCTCACCCGATGGTTGAGCTTGGTACGACGGCGGCGTGACCTCGATACTGGCCGTATCCTTGGCAACCTGTACGTCCTGCACGATGAACCTCTGACGCCGTTCGAGGCCATGCAGCTTGATGCCGACTACCTGGCGCTAGTCAGCCAGTCTCTCGGTCATTCGGCCAAAGCGGTTCAGGTGGTCGGCTTGAACACGCTCAAGGAGATCGTGGAAGACCCGTTGCTGTCTGGCCGCACACTGCCGTCACGATTGCAGGTTCTGGCTGAGCGCCTCGCCAGCCAAGGCGTTGCGGCTACTGATAGTTATCCACAGGAGAACACCAACCGCAATTCTGAAGAAGGCGCGAGGGGCCTTCTTCGGAATTGCGGACACCTCTCTTCGGAATCCGAAGCAGGGCCGAAACCCGCGCCGGACGCCGCTCTTCGGAATCCGAAGAACGACAGTACTGTACATAGTAGCCGTATTAATGAAGTACATACTACCGTGCAAGCGTGCAGGTTGAGCGAATTGCATTGGCCTGATCGCTTTGCCGAACTGAAGGCGGAACAACAGGCAGGCGTCAGGATGGCGTTGCAGCAAGTGGATGGCGCTCTGCGTCAAGCCGTGCTGGATGAGTGGGCAGCACGTTGCGGCAAGCGCGGCATCCGTAATCCGGCGGCCTACCTATTCGGAATCATTCAGCGCGCCATTCGCGGAGAGTTCAATGCATGGGCTCGGCAAGCAGACACACCCGCGTCGGTAGCGTTCACCGATCAGAAACCTCCAGCACCATCGGCTCGGCCACGAGGCAGGCCTGTGACATCCGAAATTGCCAGGCAGCACATTGAGCGCTTGCGCGATCTGTTACGAAAGGCCTGACCACGTTGGAGCGCGAGGCCATGGAGCAGACATCTCTGGCCTTCAGCGGAGCTATCCCCTGGGGATAGTGAGCGCAAGGGGCATTGAACCTGGGCTTTAGCAGATTCGGTTTGTTGACTGACTGCCTTCCGCTTCCTGCGGAAGCTGGCTGCTCATCTTCCAACAAAGGGCGACCGTCATGGCAACCAACGAACCGCTGCAACTGAATCTCGGCTCCTTGCGCAGCTCAATATCACTGACACTTCACACGCACCATGCTTCCCGTATCTGGCATGGCCGCGCTGCTGCCGAGGGGCGGCCAGGCATCGTCGGCCTGAATGGCTACATCGCAGTGATGAACAAAATGAAGCGCGGCTCGGAGCAAGACGATCCGTACTCGGACTGGTGGATGCTGCGCATTGAGGAGAAGCTCGATCAAACCAAGGCCACGCTGCAATCGCTGCGCGAACAGGTGGATCAGGCACTGTCTGGTGTGCCCGCCGCACTCAGTCTGGGCGAAAACCTGAACGTGCAACCCGTCAAGCTGCCGCTGTTCGTCAATGCCCAGCTTGGTTTTGCCGCTGTATATCTGCTGGCAGACTACGACGACATCGCCCGCAAGCTGATCCTCGCCCACCACACCGCGCTCATCGATCGCAGCACGCTGGAGCGCTGGCTCAATGAAGGTGCCCATGCGTTGCGCAGTCTTTTCAGCCTGGCCCAGCAGTATCGCTACTCGGGCTGCACCCGCGACGACTTTGCTGCGAAGAATGCTGTATCACGCGCGGCGCTGGAGAAGTTTGGTGAGTTGCCGCAGGACGTGCTGGAAGGTACACGCCGCTCGAAGTTTGCGCCGCCCATCGTGCGTCGTGGCCTGCAGCCGCGCAGTGACGGTTCTGCCGCAGCCGACCCCAGCGACGAGGCCGCCACCATTGAGGCCCCTGAAGCAACTTCCAGCGAGGGTGAGCAGGCATGAGTGACCCGAATCGTGACACACGCTACTTCCGCCCGCTGCAACAGACAGCCTTCATGAAGCTGGAACACGCAGGCTCTCAAAAGGGCCTTTTGAAACCTTTTAAAGGTAAGGGGGATCTGGAGGATTGGGCCAGCCAGTGCTTCGCCCTGCGTGACGAGTTGATTGACGTGGCGCAGCGACAGGTGCTGCAACAGGCGGTCGGGTATCCCTTCCACCTGCTGCCCATCGAGCTGGCCCAGCAGACCACTGGCGCAGGCACGGCGTTTTTGCGCTGGCGCAAGCACGACAGGTCAGCCATGGGTGTGGCTCTGTGGCAGGAGCTGATCGCGAACACCGGCACACCGGTCAACCTGCTGGCCGATCTACACGCCATCGAGCTTCAGCGCATCACGCTGAACATGCAGATCAGCTTGTTGCACACCTTGGGCAGGCAGGCCAGGGGGTGCGCCAGCAAGGCCGCCGCAGCGGAAGACGCCTACCTGCGCCGGCTCAAGTTCATCCCGCCTGCAGTGCGCGATCGGTGATCGCGTCGGGCACCTTGACACCCGCCGCTAGCCAGGCACGGGTATTTCAACCACACGGAGACTGCAATATGAGCACGCATTTTTCTGGCGAGGGCAACATCGGCTCGCCCCCCGAGTACCGGGAGTTTCCCAACGACAACGACGAACCCAGCCGTCTTCTGCGCCTGAACGTCTACTTCGATAACCCCATCCCCAAGAAGGATGGCGGCTTTGAGGACCGCGGTGGCTTCTGGGCGCCGGTTGAAATCTGGCACCGCGATGCCGCGCACTGGAAGGACTTGTACCAGAAAGGCATGCGCGTGCTGGTCGTCGGCCGCATGGAGCGCGAACCCTGGACGGACAATGAAGATCGGCCGCGCGAGACCTGGAAGGTCAATGCGCATAGTGCCGGGATCTTGCCGTTTCGCATTGAGTCCGTGGCCCTCGGCCCCAGGCAGCAGGAGACCGTGCAGGAAGCGCAACCAAAGTCCCAGGCCGCCCAGGAACCGACCGCACCGAAGGAGCCAGCGCGCAAGAAGTGAACTGGCAGGGGGATGGCTGCGGTTCATCACCGCCCTATGTGTGCCGGGGGCTATCCCCTGGGGATAGCTCCATCAACATCCACCAGCCTCCAACCGCTCCCGAAAATCGCGGCTCCTGGCCCACACGTCCCTGGCCGTACGCCATTCCTGCTTCAGCTGTGCCATCCCGTGAAAGTGGTCGCCATCTCATGCGACTTGTTTGCTGCTGCCTCTGGTGGTGTTTGTCATCCTCAATGCCAGCAACCCAATGACCCACGGAAATCGGATGGACGGACATGCGGCTGTTCTTGTGCGAGAAGCCCTCCCAGGGCAAGGACATTGGCCGGATTCTCGGCGCGACCCAGCGCGGTGAAGGCTATCTCAGCGGCTCCGGTGTCACCGTCACCTGGTGCATCGGCCATCTCGTAGAAGTGGCAGCCCCAGAGGTCTATGACGCGGCGCTCAAGCGCTGGTCGCTGGAGCAGTTGCCCATCATTCCCCAGCAATGGCGGGTCGAGGTCAAACCGAAGACCGCCACGCAGTTCAAGGTCGTCAAAGGGCTTTTGGCGAAAGCGACCCATCTCGTCATCGCCACCGATGCGGATCGCGAAGGTGAGCTGATCGCCCGCGAGATCATCGACCTGTGCGGCTACCGCGGCCCCATAGAGCGGCTCTGGCTGTCGGCGCTCAATGATGCGTCGATCCGCACGGCGCTCGGAAAACTGCGGCCCTCGGCCGAGACGCTGCCGATGTACTACTCGGCTCTGGCGCGCTCGCGAGCCGACTGGCTCGTCGGTATGAACCTCAGCCGCCTATTTACCGTACTCGGAAGACGGGTGGGTTATAACGGCGTGCTGTCCGTCGGGCGCGTCCAGACGCCGACACTTAGGCTTGTCGTGGATCGCGACCGCGAGATTGAAGCTTTCAAATCGGTGCCCTACTGGGCCATCGACATATCCTTGTCCGCAGGCAGTCAGGCGTTCATCGCGCAGTGGGTTGCCCCCGATGGCTGCACCGATGGCGTCGGACGTTGCCTGCAGCAACCTACTGCGTGGCAAGCCGCACAGCAGATTCGAACTGCGGGCAATGCTCAGGTGGAGTCGGTGGAGACTGAGCGCGTGCGCGAAGGTCCGCCGCTGCCGTTCGACCTGGGTACCTTGCAGGAAATTTGTTCCAAACAGCTTGGACTGGACGTTCAGGAAACCCTGGAGGTCGCCCAGGCCCTGTACGAAGCACACAAGGCTACGACGTACCCGCGTTCGGATTCCGGCTATTTGCCCGAAAGCATGTTCGTCGAGGCACCCACGGTTCTCGACAGCCTGATGAAGACCGATCCCTCGCTGCGCCCGATCATGGACCAGCTCGACCGCTCCCAGCACTCGCGTGCCTGGAATGACAGTAAGGTCACGGCGCACCACGGCATTATTCCGACGCTCGAACCGGTGAACCTCTCGGCCATGAGCGAGAAGGAACTTGCGGTGTACAGGCTGGTCCGGGCGCACTACTTGGCTCAGTTCCTCCCTCATCACGAGTTCGATCGCACCATAGCACAGTTCGCTTGTGGCCAGCAGATGCTGGCGGCGACGGGCAAGCAGGTTGTCGCCAAGGGTTGGCGCCTGGTGCTCGAGGAACCTCAGCCTGACGAGGACGGCGATGCCGCGATGCGCAGTCAAGTGCTTCCCGCGTTGCGCGAGGGCTTGGCGTGCCAAGTGGCTGCAGTCGATCTGAAGGCGCTCAAGACGTTGCCGCCAAGACCGTACACGCAGGGCGAACTGGTCAAATCCATGAAGGGGGTCGCCAAGCTCGTGACAGACCCGCGCCTGAAGCAGAAGCTCAAGGATACGGTCGGCATCGGCACCGAGGCGACGCGAGCCAACATTATTAGCGGCCTGATCGCACGCGGTTATATCGTGAAGAAGGGGCGCGCCATCCGAGCATCGGATGCGGCCTTCACTCTGATCGACGCCGTGCCCGCTGCGATCGCTGACCCGGGCATGACCGCCATCTGGGAACAGGCGCTCGACATGATTGAATCCGGTCAGCTCACGCTGGACGTATTCATCGCAAAACAGGCAGCGTGGATTTCGCAGTTGATTGAGCAATACGGCAACGCGTCCCTGTCCATCAAGGCTACCCAAGGCCCGGCGTGTCCGTATTGCGGGGCGGCCACTCGCCAGCGCACTGGCAAGAGCGGCCCGTTCTGGTCGTGCAGTCGCTACCCCGACTGCAAAGGCACGCTGCCGGTCGAATCCGGCGCGTCCAAGCAGCGTGTCACGCGTGCGCGCCGCATTAACCGAAAGGGCTCCTGATCCCCCCATCCCCCGTGGCCGCAGCCGTCTACTGGCGGCGTGGCCTGTATCCCGCACACCCTGCGGGATGCCCAGCGTATGACACCTTCTCTATCGTGCGCGTGTCCTACCCGATCGTCTTGCGACGGAGGGACATGAAGGTCGTTATTCCGAGAACTGTATTCTGCTGATCTGCGTTTCTTCCGCTTGTGCGAAGGGTCTCCCGATGGCTGGCGCTCACAGGCGAGCCATCGGGAGACCCTTCGCGGTCAGCGGTATTCGATGCCGGTGCCCGCCGGCGTAAAAACGGGCTCCGTTTGTGCAAGGATTTGTGCCAGACGATTCCGGCCTCAGCCACGATACGGGCCGGGTGTGATTGCTGATAAGCAGACGGGTCTAGCGACAACCGGGCCTGCCAGTCAGCCCACGGGTGGTCTCTCTTTCCTCCCGAGCCGATGGCCACCTGGCCTTCGGCGCCTTTCTCCTGCCCATCAACGTCCTGATTCGACCAAGAATCCAGGGCCACACAAACAGGAGACCCAATATGAATCCGCAACCTTGCACCCTTCGTGCTGTATCCCAGGTCAAGCCGTTGCTGTACGGTAGCGTGTGCAGCGGCATTGAGGCCGTGAGCCTCGCCTGGCAACCCTTCGGCCTTGAAGCCGCCTGGTTCGCCGAGATCGAGCCGTTCCCGAGCGCCGTGCTTGCCCACCATTACCCTCATGTGCCCAACTTGGGCAACATGACCGAGATTGTGCAGCTGGTGCGCGCTGGCACCGTGCCGGCCCCCGATATTTTGGTTGGTGGCACGCCTTGTCAGTCGTTCAGTGTTGCTGGTGCGCGGCGCGGGCTGAATGATCCGCGCGGTGCCTTGACCCTTGCCTATGTGGAGCTTGCCAATGCCATCGATCAAACACGCCGCCAAGGCTGCCTCCCGTCGGCCACACTCGTCTGGGAAAACGTTCCCGGCGTCCTCAACGACCGCAGCAATGCCTTCGGGTATTTCCTGGGGGCGCTGGCCGGAGAAAGCCGTGCGCTCCAGCCGCCAGGGGAAAAATGGGCGCACGCTGGTTGTGTGTCTGGACCCCGCCGCCGCATCGCCTGGCGCGTGCTCGACGCTCAATATTTCGGCGTCGCCCAACGCCGTAAACGCGTGTTTCTTGTGGCAAGTGGTGGAGATGACCTCGATCCCGCAGAAGTACTTTTTGAGCGCGCGGGCCTGCTCGGGGATTCTCGTGCGGGCTGCTCGCCGTGGCAAGAAACTCCCCTTGCTGCTGGGCGTGGTCTTGTGCCAGCAGGCGAATATGCCGGACTGAACCCCCACTACAGCAGCATCACCACCACGGCCGGGTTCGGTGGTGGCAACACAGCTGGGCCGATCGATGTGGCCGCCTGCCTGACTGCAGCACCCGGCCCTAAAAGTGACTTCGGGGTCGAGACGTTCCTCGTGCAGTCGATCGCTGGCGCCATCACCCATATGTTCAGCACCGCGAACGGCGACAAGGGCAGCAGCGAGAATGGTACGGGCAAGGGGGTGCCGACCATCGCCTTTGCCGCCCAGGGGTGCGGCTCGGATGCAACGATGGCCCGGGCGCCGACCCCGCGCGCGTGTGGGATGCCCGCCATCGCTTTTGCGGAGAATTCCCATGGCGAGTTGCGCTTTGAGTCGGGCCACGGTCAGCTTGTGGGAGCACTTTCCACGGGGGGAGGCAAGCCGGGTCAAGGCCAGCCTATGGTGCTGAGCCAAGCGCCGCGTCAGCGTGTCGGCGTGGTTCCCGCCATTGCCTTCGCGCAGAACAACCGTGGTGAAGTGCGTTTCGAGTCGGGCCACGGTCAGGTAGCTTGTACCGTCCTGTCCAGCGGCAAGCCGGGCTATGGGGTGCCGATGGTGGCCTGTGTAGCCTTGCGGGGACGGCAGCATGGTCTTGCCGCTGAACTGGGCGGCGGTGTCGCGGCTGCGCTGCGCGCCAGCAGCGGTGGCGCGGATAAGCCACATGTATTGGCCCCAGACCCCGAGGCGCATTTCCGCTATGACTGGGATGCACTCGCCGCGGCGGACTGGCTGTGGCGGCAGTGGCGGGTGCGCCGTCTGATGCCTGTTGAGTGTGAGCGGCTGCAAGGCATGCCCGACAACTACACGCTGATCCCGTACCGCGGCAAACCCGCCGCAGACGCTCCACGCTACAAGGCGATCGGCAACTCCATGGCCGTCCCATGCGTGGCATGGCTAGGTCAGCGACTGGTTCGGTGCCTGCAAAAAACGGGCTTGAGCGCTTCGGATTGATCGACGACGCAGCCCGTGGACCGCGCCATTCTCCTCTCTGCATTGCCGATAGTTCGGCAGTAGCCCGCAGCCAGGGTGTAGAGGCTGCCGTGGGCTTTGCCTGCGCCACCCGCCAGTTCGTCTCGGCATCTTACGGCGAACGCTGCCCACCAGGGCATTGATGCCTCCCTTCTCCAACCTACGGGATGAAGCCTCGTCCCGTCAGGGGCGCGTCATCACCCGGTCGATCTCAGGACTTTCCATGGAAAACATCACCAAGCAAGACCGCATCACGCTGAAAAACCTCAAGGTGGCCGACTTCGCCAGCGAGGAAACGCTGTGCTTCACCGCCACCGTCCTGTTCGACGGCGCCTCCATCGCCGAGGCCCACAATGATGGGCGCGGTGGCTCGACGTTCCTCTATGCGCTCAGTGGTAAGCAGGCGCTGCTGGCGAAGGCTGAGGCCTTCGCCAAGGGCCTGCCGCCTGCGCTGCTCGACCTCGACCAGGAGGATGAAGACCCTCATTACATCAATATAACGCTCGATTTCCTGGTCGATGAGTTGGCCGACGCCCTGCACGCGCAGCGTAAGCTGCGAGCTGCGTTCAGCCGCGATATCGGCAACAAGGTGTTGTTCGTCAAGGGCGGCAAACTGCTGTTCATCAAGGGCATCAAGCTCAAGGCCATCGCCGATCGTAAAGCGTACTTCGCTTCGCTGCGCGCCCGTCAGGCCCAGCCCATTGTCATCCTCGCCGAGTTGGCGTCGGACGAGGCGTTCGCCTTATGGAAGCGGCATGTCCTGGGCGAAAACCCTGACTGACCCGGCACCGATGCACCCTCCTGACAGCCCCGCACTCGACGCGGGGTTTCCTTTTTGCTGTGCCTATCAATCGGGGTTGGGCCGGATGTTGTTTTCTAACTGACACGGCGAGGTCCGCGCACGAAGCTGCCCGCATGTTCGCTGATTCGTCAGCACATGCCAGCAGCCAGGGTTCCAGGCTGCCGCGGGTTTCTCCCGCGTTGCCCACCAGTCCGCATCGCATCGAGTCTGCGGATGCGCGCCTTCATGGCGCCGATGCTTTTTTCTCAACCATCAGCGGGAGTTGCCATCCTGCAAGGGACGGAGCCCTGCCTTCTCAAGGAGTCTCGCCCATGTCCAGAAAGCCATCCTATGGCCAGTTGGCTCTGATTTGCCGCGGCAAGCAACTGCCGCTTGAAGTCCTGCACGGCGCCGCCGGCCACTACATCGGCACATGCGACTCCGAAGGGCCCGTTTCGCGAGAGTCCCGCGAGTATTTTCGTAGCTATGCTGCGGCTCGACGCGCACTTGAAAGAGGCGGTTGGTCCCAACTCGCCACTCCCTGATCAAATCGCAAGGAACATTGTCATGACACAGCCTCTACCCCAAGACGCCGTCGATCAGATCATCCAGGAAGAGCGCCACTTCGCAGATGCACCCCAAGCCTTCTTCGAGGCCTGGAAGCGTGGTGTGCGCATCGCCGGTTCGCAGTGGTTTGGCGACGGCACGCCAGAAGGGCCGAACCTAGCTCGCAGCAAGTGGGATCTATGCCCCGACGTGCAGCGGATCGACAAGGCTCTTGGTGTACTCAGCAGCGGGGAGCGCATGTTCCTTGCCGCCATGGTCAGTATCTATAACGAGCGCAAGGGCGGTGCGATGCTCAAGCGCTGCGGCTTTCGCGGACTTGCTGATTTCAGCGGTCTGGATTCGCAGCGCCGCGAAGTCATCGCGCAGCTAGTGCTGCATTACTGTGGTTGGTGATCATTTGGGCGTACCAACGCCGCCGTCTTGCTCAGCCTCACTGAGGGACATGCGTCTTCGCATGCAAGTGTGTGGCCGTGTTCCCTCTCTTTTTTCCTGCCCATTGCCAGCTGGCGATGGGTTTCTTCTTGCGGATGCCAGGTTCCGCAAGGATTGGCTCCGTTTATTTCCGAAAGGGAGCCATTTATGGCCAACAATTATTACGAAGGCACTGGTGTCCTTATGCTCGACCGTGTCACTCCAGTCATTAAGGCGTTGTTCAGTACCTTCGCTCTGGATGAAGATCATTCCAATGGGGGACAAGTCTATATCGCCCAGATTGCTGAGACCAATGAACCTCAATGGTCGGATGTGCTGGATGGCCTGGCGGATCTTGCCACACAGTTGGGCCTCCCCGTGCTTGATGATGGGGAATTGTCGATTCCGTCCCTGCTCGAGCATTTGGCGGCGCACTTCGGTGCGGAGCAGAACGAGGAGTTGGCGAACCTGATCGAGCATCACCAGTTTGAGGACGGTGCCGATTTGGATGCTTTATTTCTAATAGCCACTTGTCTTGATGACGGCCACCATCTGGCTGTCATTCAGTTCGAGGGCTGCTGGTATTGCAGCAAGCCCCGCCTGTTCGAGTTTGGCGGTAACGGCTGCTATTTGAGCCGAGAGGTTCAGGTTTTCCGAACTTCCTCGCAGGTACTTCAACTTGGCGATCAACTGCGCGGCGCCGTTCTGACTGCCGATCTGGAGGGGGCTTCAGCCCTGATAGTGCAGGAAGCGACCAATTTGCTGACGGGTGTAAGTGACGAATCATTCCGCCTGAAACTGCGCCAGCGCGTCATCGAGCGGCTGGCTCAGACACCAGCAATTGGTGCTGCTTGATCTTTTTTCGCTTTCAACCCACCGGGTTCAATTCCCGGTGGTGGGGGTTGGCTCCGTCATGCTCTGGAGGAAATTTCATGGTCCGGAAATACAACCCTTTTCTGCGCGGTTACCGGAATCTACGCGCCATTCGCACGCTGCTGATCACTTACGAGGACGACTCACCGCCGGTTTGGCGACCGCTGCATTCCAGCCAGACCAGTTTGCCTGATGAGCAGGTTGCTCGATTTCCTTGTATCTGGAACGAGGACTTTGCGTTGATCACCGAGGGGCAGGACGTACGCGGTGAACTACAGGCGCAGTGCTCGACTGAGGGCGTTGTGCGCTCGGTGGTGTATGCCCTTGAGGGCGAGGATATTGATGGCCGACCGGTGCTTGTGGCTGATACCTATTCCAAGGCGTCTGCCCAGGAGGCGATTCATCGCTTGAATTTTGAAACAGGCTTCTACAGCCGGTGCTGGGAAATCAGTGGTGCGCACATTACCGAGCAGGCGCACCAATATCTGGCTGATCTGGCGGATCAGACAACGCCCCAGGGACTTCAGTTTGTCGCTTTTCGAATGCCAGACAGTTCGGCGATCGGTGTGAAGTTGATCGCCACGCCCTGGACGGATGAGAACCTGGAGGCCGTTCTGGGTATCACTGCCCAGCAGCTTCGGCGAGAGCATCGCAGCAAGGGCATGCCATATGACCTGGCAAACGTGCTGGAGTTGGCCGGCCAGGCCGACGTACGCATCCTGATTGTGGATGCTGACGCACCTGTGCTGCTGGGTTTGCCGCTGGCCAAGTTCTAGCGCGTGACGCAACGCATCAATTTTTCCCACGGTTACCATCTTTCAGCTGAACGTATGCTGGATCTGCAGGCAAGGGATGGTTCCCTGCCAAAAGCGTCCGAAAGCTGGGTGCCATGCAACGCCATTTCCTGCGTGCTAGTCGCCTATCTCTGATCCATCCTTGCATCTATGTGCTTCGGCGTTGCCGACATATGCCCAGGCAGTCGAGACCTTCCAGGCTGCAAGTGCGGGAGACTGCACTGGTCACTTTTTTCACGGGCGCAGCGCGTCCATCCACCCACAAGGGATTCCCCTCCCTTGTGGGCGGGGAGTCCTGTGTTTCTTCCCAAGGAGATCCCCATGGATCGATCTGTCATTAAAACCATGATGCCCACGCTCGTCGCAGGCCATGTGCCTCGCAATGTGCGCTCATTCAAATACCGCGTTTTCGATGGTGTGCCACAGCCCTCGGCGCTGGGCTTCGCTATTGACCCCCAACCCTTCGACGGCAAGGTGGTCGCGGCCAATGACGACGCCATCGTCGTCAAGCTCAAGCCCAGCGAGTTCGCGGTGCTTGATCCCAAGCTGGTAACCGCCGTTCCTAATGAGGGAGCCAAGGTGCATGTCCAGCCCTACGCGCGGCGCCGTTTCGACGGCCTGCGTGCTGACATCCCAGAAGTAATCACCGAGAAGGGCTCGGATGGCGTTCCCTATACCATCACCAGGCACATCCTCGGTTCCGCGCCAGCCAAGCTGCCCGTCCCCGAGCCGCAGTGCATGGAACTGGGCCAGCTCATCCAGCAGTTGGAGGAAATGCCGGCCCCCGATGGATTTCGGCGCATCACTCACATGCTGGTCGATGCAGGCGCCCATGATTTCACCTGGATCGACCCCACGCCGGCCAAGATCATCGAAACACCTCCGTCGATTAGCTTCACGGTCTCGACTGCGAAGTTCACGGGGCGGGTGACTGTACTGTATGACCGCGCGGGCGACACTTATGCGGTGGAGCTGCACCGCGACGGTGAGCTAGTCGATCGGCACGACGAGGTGTACTTCGACATGCTCGGTGAAGTGCTGGAACATCTCATCGATGATGGGCGATGGCGCCAGATCAGCGTGAGCGTGATCGACACCAAGACGCCCCGGCGACGCCGCGCGGTTCCGGCATGATGCGCGAGGTGGGCGACTGCTGGGTGGTGCATTCGCCCAACGAGTCGGCCGTCAATGACGGCGCTGGCTTCTGGCCCAACGGGTTGGGTCCAGTTCGATCAGGCGACGCGCTTTTCGACAGAAGAGACTCGAAGCTTGCCGTTGCCGGTCTCGATTGGCCGTGACGCACGTTTCGTTTCAGGGCGGGAAGCCCAGCAGCACTACGGCTGAGGCCCAGCCCTGCTGGCAGCCTGCCATCCCAAGCCTTCCATCCATTCGGGTGGAGGGCTTCTTTTTGCATGACGCCAAACAGCGAGGATAAACGGAAGCGCCTGAATGCCGATTGATTGCTGTCGCGCGATCAGGGCCTAGCCATGCTAAGGCCATGCCTTGCTGACAGCCGTCAGCAGCATCCCAGGTAGCCACGATCTTCAAGGCTACGGCGCGGTTTGACCGCGTTGATTACCCAGCTCGCACCGCATCCGCTTGCGAGCGGCCACCAGTCTCTGGTGGTGGATGCCTTTGCTTTATCAACCCACCGCGGGGTTACGCACCATTTCCCGCATCGTGGGGCAGGTGTGTCTCCGCTTCTTCGCAATGGAGATTCACCATGAACACCCCATCCAACGAAAAGTCATATTTCGACATCCATACCTCGGGTATCGGGTACTTGCAGCGTGCCCGCGAAGTACCCGTCAGAGGCGGCCGCCGTGCCGAACCCTTCCTGGCATGCACCATCGCCGCGCTGGTCGGCTCCGTTACGGATCCCAGCTATCGTTATTTCGACGTCAAGGTTGCTGGCACAGAGGCGAAAAAACTCGTTGGGCGCTATATCGGCGCCGATGATTCCAGGCAGCGCCCGCTGGTGCGCTTTCGCCTTGGTGATGTGTGGGGCGATGCGTATATTCGCGAAAAAGGTGAACGCAAGGGTGAAGCGGCCGCATCTCTGAAAGCGCGACTGCTCAAAGCCGAGCCGGTCGACCGGGCTGAACTGGCCCAGATCACTCAGCACGAACTGACCACCCATGGCATCGGTTACCTGAACCGTCCGAAGGACGTCACCCCCAAGGCTGGCGATCCTTTCCTGTCGTGCACCATCGCTGCGCTCACCGGGCCCGTCGATGAACCGGAGTATCGGTACTTCAACACAATCGTCGCCTCCCCCGATGCCGAGCATCTGGTGCGCCGTTGCGTACAGGCTATTGAAGGGGACAGCAAGGTGTTGATTGCGTTTCGCCTGGGCGACATGAAGATCGATCCGTACATTCGCACCAAGGGTGAGCGCGCTGGCGAACCGGCCGCAAGCCTGGAATCGACACTGATCCATATCGGTCTGATCAAGATCGACGGCACCCAGGTCTATCCGGCGATCCAGGCGCAAGCCGAGGCACCCCAGGCCCAAGACGCAACTGCGTCGGAGGCTGAAGACGTTGTCGTGCCCGAAGCAGAGCATGTACCCGGGCCTGAAGCCGTGGGTGCCGCTGCCGACCAACCTTCGCAGTCCGCTGAGCGCGAGCCTGAAGGAGAAGTCCAGCAGCAGACGCCGATGGCAGCTGCTTCGTTCTGACCTGACGGGGCCCCTTGTGGGTCCTTGCTGTTCTTCCTAAACGCTCAAGGAGAATCATCATGGCGGTCACATTGGCACCCGAGAGATCGGTCTCGCCCATCGTCGTCCCTGGGCAGCTTGCGCTGCGCACCATTCGTGGTCGCAATGGCCCGTTCACAGTCGGCCGGCTCAGTACCCACCTCGGCGTGTTTGAGGTCAAGGATCCGGAACTCGAGCAGTACCACGAAGGTAAATACGACGGGGAATTTATCATCCGCTACATCTTTCCCAAGTCCTATCCGGTTGGCGGCGGCATGCGGTTCGAAATCCGCGCCAGCCTGGACGGGATGACGCTCTTTGGCATCGATAAACTCAGTGGTGACGAAGCACGCAGCTTCGCCATCCAGGATGTCGATCCGCTCGATGAAGAGTCGGGCGCGCCGCCTGCGGCAACGCCGGCCAAGCCCGCCAAAGTGTCCAGACCCGCCAAACCCGCCCCAGTGCGGGCGTCAGCGGATCCATTGGTCGATACCACGCCCTTCGGTGCGGATGCGGCCCCGTCTGCGGCAGTCGCTGCCCCCGGCAGCACCGAAGAGGGCGACGCTGCGTTGTTCGGCTTGCTGTGGCCGTTGGGCCAGTCCGTGAAACTGGATTCGACCATCGATCGCCGCACCCTGCGCGCGCAGATCGCCCGTCTGGGCGAACTGGGTTACGCGCTGGACTTCAAGACGCAGGAGTGGAGCCGCCAGGCCGAACTGCAACCTGCGTGATCGCAGAGCCGCATCCGCAGTGTTCTTCTTCCACCCGCCGGGGGCCTTCCCCATGCGGGGGAGGCTCCGGCTTTCTTCTGGAGATATCCATCATGTCTACCATCGCTTGCGATGCACCTCATTCCACGCTGGACGAACCCGCGTGGCGCGCTGTCTGCAAGACAGCCGCCGAGTACGCCCAGCGTGGTTGCGGCCTGTCCTGGGATCATTGGGTCACGCTTTTCAGTTCGGAAATCGACGCGCAAGCCAGTCGATTGCCGCAGGACCAGCGCACTCAAGCGCTGGAAATCGCAGCCCGGGAATGGGACTACGCAACGCCTGCCGAAAGGCAGGAAACCCAGGACTGAAATGCGGAGCATGGCTATTGCTCTCACGGGATCGAGTTCGGCTACTGCCCGGCCGGTTGTGATCGCGACGATGACGACTGGGACTAAGGGCAAAGCATAGGTTCCTGCGCCGCACTTGCGGCTTTTCATCACCCGCCGGGGTTTCTCCCCAGCGGGGAAGCCTCCGGCCCATTTTTCAGGAGGCTTCTTATGGGCTGGTATTTCTCCCCCCAGTCGCGGTCTGAACTGATCGCGGAGCTGATCGCACCGCAAGAGACCGAGCGCGCCAGCGTCAAGGTCATCGCCCACGCACTGCGCGGCAACGTCCTTTGGTCCGTCGCGCAAGTGACGGCCAAGGTCGAAGGCGTGCATCGTGATCTCGCGCCGGGCCAGTCCCTGCGCTACATCCGCTGCGATCTGCTCGAACGCAGCGGCGACCAGTGGGGCTACAAGCCGCTGGACGAGTCCATGCACCCGTACTACTACGCGTGCCCGCTCTCTTATCTAGACCTCGCGCCGGAGCAGTGTGCCGATTGGCGCGCAGGCGTTCGCGCCTACCACGCGCGCCGGCGCACTCCGACGGCAACCACGGCATCCACCTCGGCGCTGACGGTCTGAGTATCTTTCTTCCACCCGCTGGGGCCGCGCCTGCCCCTACGGGCAGTACTGTTTCAACTCATCCAAGGACACCACCATGAGCCAGCACCATTTCGAGACGCTTCACAAGGGGTTTCCCATCACCGTTGCCCTCGGCTGGGATCGGCCGATGCGTTACTTCTTCCTGACCATCCACAAGCCTGCCGAGTTGATCGACAGCGCCATGAAGGTCGAGTGCGAGGATTTCCTGTACAGCAACTGGCAAGAGGAAGACCCGTTCGGCCACGGC
This sequence comes from uncultured Castellaniella sp., assembly GCF_937988725.1. Taxonomy (GTDB): domain Bacteria; phylum Pseudomonadota; class Gammaproteobacteria; order Burkholderiales; family Burkholderiaceae_B; genus Castellaniella. Next base: position 462,355 of record NZ_CALKHS010000004.1, read on the forward strand.
CCGGACTACTTCCGTGAGGTCCTGCGCCATTTTCACATCGACGTGCCCGAAAGCATGTTCACCGAAGTCCAGCAGGACTACGTCAAGAACGTCGGCAACCGTGTCGTCAAGCATCAGGCCGACGGTTCTTTCACTGAAGTCTGGCCCTGACGGCCTTTACAGCGCTCGACACGGGGAGTTCGCCCCGAGCCGTCCGTATTTTTTCCCCCAGCGGGGCAGCCACTGCCCCTTGCGGGCGGTGCTGCCCCTCATTTCATCGAGGACTCCACCATGCCCGTACTTTCATCTCCACAGCCGCTATACCGCATCGACGAGTGCCCGGACGTCATGGCCGACGCTTGCGTTGGCGATGACCAAGGCGATCTGATCTTCGTCTCGATCTGGGCACGCGACACCGCCGTCCAGCAGTTCCTCGCTTGCCTGACCCTCGGGCAGAGTGAGCAGGGACTGGACCAGTTTCACATCATCACCGATCAGGGCGACAGCGTCCCGGTGTTCATCGGCAACGTCGATCGCCTGGAGAAGCGCACCACGCGCGTCTTCCGGCGCACCCTGTTCGGTTCTTTGTCCAATCTGTGGCTGTTCGACCAGCGCTGCGTCAAGCCTGACAAGGCCAACGCCAGCGCTCTGGCTTTGCTGCCACAGGGCAGCGCGCACCGGCAAGATCGCCTGTGGGCGTTGGTGCGGGACACCTGCCCGCTGCCCTTGCTCGACCACTGGCGCGAAACGGTGTTGGAGCTGTTGCAAACCCGTCAGATGCTGGTCCGCCTTCCTTTTTCCCTCGGGCTGTTGGAGGGCCATCGGCTCGCCATCGACGTGCCAGCGCTGACTCAGGCGCTGGGCGGTCTGATTCGCAATGACGTACTCACCACTGAGCCGCATCCGTCTGGGCTGGCTTCTGAACCACTGCTCAAAGCGGCGGCGTGAGGCCTCTACCTCTGCACCGGACGTGCATCCGTGGCGCACCGGCCACGCACGTCCGCTTTCTTTTATCCATGCTACTCAGGAGATTTCCATGGCCCTCATGTTCCCGCGGCTTGCCCGCAATTTCGCCAAGAACGGGTATTACCCGACCGACGAACCCACGCTCGAAAGAGCGCTGAACGCACTGATGCCCAGCGACGGGCCAATGTACATCCTCGATCCTTGCGCCGGCGAAGGCGTGGCGATCGCCGAAGCCGCTCATGCCCTCGGGCGCGAGCAGGCCAAGGCGTTCGCCGTCGAGTTCGACGCAGAGCGGGCACGCCATGCCCGCGGCCTGGTCGATCACTGCCTGCACGCGGACCTGATGGACACGATGATCTCCAAGCAGTCGTTCGGGCTGCTCTGGCTCAACCCGCCGTATGGCGACCTGTCCAAGGACGTCAACGGCAACATCGGCTATCAGGGCCAGGGCCGTGCCCGCCTCGAAAAGCTGTTCTACCAGCGTAGCCTGTCGCTGTTGCAGTACGGCGGCGTGCTGGTCTTCATCGTCCCGGGCTACGTCCTCGACGCCGAACTGGTCGGCTGGCTGACGCGCCACTACACGGATCTTCGCATCTATCGAGCGGTGGACACGCAGTTCAAGCAGGTGGTGATCTTCGGCCGGCGCTCGCGCCAGCGAGAGCTGGCACCGGATTCGGCCAAGGCCGTGCGCAATCTGCTGTTGCAGATCGGGCAAGGCGATACCGAAGCCGAGGAGCTGCCGAGCCAATGGCCCTTCCTGCCGTACATCGTCCCCACCAGTGCGGCCGAGCCGGAACAGTTCTTTCGCGTGACGATGGAGCCCGAGCAGTTCGCCGATGAGGTGGGCCGTCTCCAGGGCCTGTGGCCGTCGCTGGACACGCACCTGGGGGTCGCGCAGCAGTCGCTGCGCCCACCGGCGCGCGCCTTGTCGCACTGGCATCTCGCCCTGGCATTGGCTGCGGGCGCGATCTCCGGCGTGGTGCGCTCAAAGACAGGGCGCCTGCTTGTCGTCAAAGGTGATACCCACAAGGACAAGACGCTCCAGCGCGAGTTCACCGAACGCGACGACGGCTCAGTGGCCGAGACCCGCATCCTCACCGACAAGTTCGTACCTGTCATCCGCGCGTGGGACATGACACCAAGCTCCCCAACACGGGGCGAGGTGTTGACCATCCGCTAATCGTTTCTCCAACGTCGACGGTTCGCCGTCATTTTCTTCCACCCACCGGGGTCCAGTCGCCCCGATGGGGTGCCGTGGCCTCACCATTTTCAAGGAGTGAGCCATGGCAACCGAAGCCGTTTTCATCAGCCTGGTCCAGAGCCCGCGTTTCTCGCCTGGGCAAGTGGTTATGACTATCGGGGTCGATGAACTGGTCCAACAGGGCCGGCTCAACCCCGCCGCGTTCCTGCGCCGCCACCTCGGCGGCGACTGGGGCGATCTGGACGACAGCGACAGGCACCAGAACGATGCCGCGCTGAAGTCCGGCGAGGATCGCCTGTTTTCGTCCTACCAGGTCGCACCCGGCCTGAAGCTCTGGATCATCACCGAATGGGATCGCAGCGTCACGACCTTGCTGCTGCCCGACGAGTATTGATTCGCCCTTAGCCCAGCGGCCCGGCGCCGCAGCTTGCACTCCGCTACGCAACATTTCATCACTGCGTGGTGGGTGCATGTCTCATCTTTTATGGAGCATCGCCATGTCCTTTACGCATCACGATCAATATCGCCGCAAGCGGTTGTTCGAGATCGGCGCACTGGCGTTCAGCGAAGGCGTCGAGCGCCTCATGCACGAAGGCCGACTCGATCCCATCCCTTACCTGGAGCGCTACCTGCGTGGTGACTGGGGTGACATTTCGGATGATCAGTGGCAGCGGAACAACGCTGCATTGATCGGCGGCGAGCGGCTCGACGCGCACTATGTCGTCACCCGTGAGCTACGCATCCGCATCGTCACCGATACGGGGCGCAATGCCACCCTGATCGGGCTGCCGTCCGAATTCTGACGGCGCACTGCGCTGGCAAACCGCCCGCGCAGTGCGCCTTTCATTCTCCCGTCGGCTACGTGCCGATTTTTCTTCCCTTGCCGGGGCATGCCATCGCCCCTGCTGGGGGTGGTGCATGCCCCATTTTCTTTGGAGCATCACCATGTCCCTCGATCTCGATACCGCCGCCGACATTGCGCCCGACCAGGGCGAGCTGCTGGACGCGGAACCTTCCCCTCTGACCTTGAGCCTTCAGGATTTCGTCACCGAGTTCGGTGACGAGCTACTTGATTCGCTGAACCGCGCCAACCCGCCGGTCTATACCGGCCAGCCGCAGGCGCACCGACAGCTTCTCGTCGCCAGCCTCAAGCGCACGCTATTCCCCGCCCAGGCCGAAGTCGTCCATGCCGCCGCCGAGCTGCTGATCGACCGCGGCGAGCGCGCCGCGATCATCAACGGCGAAATGGGCTGCGGCAAAACGACCGTCGGCATCGCCACGGCCGCCGTGCTCAATGCCGAAGGCTATCGCCGCACCCTGGTGCTTTCGCCGCCCCACCTGGTCTACAAGTGGCGCCGCGAAATCCAGGAGACGGTGGCGGGCGCCAAGGTCTGGGTGCTCAACGGCCCGGACACACTGGTCAAGCTCATCAAGCTGCGCGAGCAGTTGGGTGTGCAGCCCGCGGGCCAGGAGTTCTTCGTAATGGGGCGTGTGCGCATGCGCATGGGCTTTCACTGGAGGCCCACCTTCACCCGGAGGCGCACCCGCGACGGCGATGTGGCGACGTGCCCGGATTGCGGCACGGTCGTCACCGACCTAGACGGCGAGCCGGCCAACCCGGTCGCGCTGGAAGCCGAGGAGTCCCGCAGGAAGTGCGGCCATTGCGCCGCGCCCCTGTGGACGCTGATTCGCCCGAGGACGCTGTCTGGCAGCGACCAGTCCTCGGCAGTGCTCAAAGCCTTGAAGCGCATCCCGACCATCGGAGAAGTCACCGCGCAGAAGCTGATGCAGAAGTTCGGCGACGCCTTTCTGGTCTCGATGCTGGGCGACAACATCCACGAGTTCATCAACCTCATGGATGGTAACGGCGAACTGGTGTTTTCCGACCGTCAGGCGCAGCGCATGGAACGCGCAATGGCCAACATGGAGTTCGGCTTTGGCGAGGGCGGCTACCAGCCGTCCGAGTTCATCAAGAGATATTTGCCGCAGGGCACATTCGATTTGTTGATCGCGGACGAAGCGCACGAGTACAAGAACGGCGGCAGTGCCCAGGGCCAGGCCATGGGGGTGCTGGCGGCAAAGGCTCGCAAGACCTTGCTGCTGACTGGCACGCTCATGGGTGGCTACGGCGACGACTTGTTCCACCTGCTGTTTCGGGCGCTGCCTGGGCGGATGATCGAGGACGGCTACCGGCCGACCAAAAGCGGCAGCATGACGTCAGCCGCGATGGCGTTCATGCGCGATCACGGCGTCCTGAAGGATGTCTATTCCGAGAGCATCGGCACGGCGCACAAGACCGCTAAGGGCACCAAGGTCTCGGTGCGCACGGTCAAGGCCCCGGGTTTCGGCCCCAAGGGCGTGCTGCGCTGCATCCTGCCGTTCACGATCTTTCTCAAACTCAAGGATATCGGCGGCAACGTCCTGCCCCCGTATGACGAGGAGTTTCGTGAAGTCCAGATGGATGCGGCGCAAGCTGCAGCCTACCGCGACCTGACGGGCCGGCTGACCGCGGAGCTGAAACAGGCTCTGGCGCGGCGCGATACGACCTTGCTGGGTGTGGTACTCAACGTGCTGCTGGCCTGGCCGGATTGCTGCTTCCGGTCGGAGACGGTGACGCATCCGCGCACGCGCAACACCCTGGCGTTCGTTCCGGCTCAGTTCAACGAGCTGGAAGTCATGCCCAAGGAACGGGACCTGATCGAAGTCTGCAAGCAGGAGAAAGCGGCAGGGCGCAAAACGCTGGTCTACACGGTTTACACCGGCACGCGCGACACGATGTCGCGCCTGAAGGGGCTGCTGGAGCGGGAAGGCTTCAAGGTGGCGGTGCTGCGCGCAAGCGTGGATGCCAGCCGCCGCGAGGACTGGATCGCCGAGCAACTGGATCGTGGCATCGACGTGCTCATCACCAACCCCGAGCTGGTCAAGACGGGCTTGGATCTGTTGGAGTTTCCTACGATTGTATTCATGCAGTCGGGCTATAACGTGTATTCGTTGCAGCAGGCGGCGCGCCGTTCGTGGCGCATTGGCCAGAAGCAGCCGGTACGGGTCATCTATCTTGGCTATGCGGGCTCCTCGCAAATGACGTGCCTCGCACTCATGGCCAAGAAAATTATGGTCTCGCAGTCCACGTCGGGCGACGTGCCCGAATCCGGGCTTGATGTCCTGAACCAAGACGGTGATTCGGTGGAGGTTGCGCTAGCCCGCCAGTTGGTGTGCTGAGTAGTTGTCAGCTTTTATCGGTCCCTTCGGGGGCCGATTTCTTTTTGAGGTGTTCGTTATCGTGATCAACTGCGATCAGGAAGAGAGGATGCAAAGCATCCAGCAAATTGGCGAGCGTCTTGACCAAGCGAGCAATAGTTAGCGCGATTTCCGTAGCGCCCCCCGAAAAATAACCTCTCGCAAGCTCATCCACGTCAATGTCTCCCGTGTCCAAGCCGAAGTGGCGGATAGATTGGAACAGGCCAAGTTCGCGACTGGTATACGCCGCCGAATGGATCAGTTCATTGCGTGGGCCTTTATAGCTCTCCACGGCTTGTGTGACGCCTTGCAAGGCTGCATGGATGTCAGGGTAGTTGGTTTTTACCTGTTTTGTGACGAATCTGTTGCCGCCGACACTCTCGAACTTAGCTTTGTCCATGAGTAATGCCGATCCAACCAAGCGGTGTGCCCGATCCACGAACCCGACGACGCGCAACACGAAGTTCTCGTAGTGGTAGCGGTAAATGTCCGGATCTAGAGCTGATTGACTACCCAAGTCCATCACGAAACCCAAGGCTAGACGCAGAGCCGTCAGGGCATTGTCCAGTTCAGATACCCGCTCGGTCACGTCGGCCGCGTAGATCTCTACAGCGGGTCCTGGAAAGGTCTTGCTGCCCGACTGGAGCGCATTTAGCCCCTTACGGGCATAAATTTTCAGGTGTGGCATTAATACCTGAAGGCTGGGATGGTTTGTTAGCTCATGCCTGTGCTCTGCGTGGTTCTCAGGCGTCATCGTATTTCAGTATTGCGTTTCGGTGTTGTGGTTAGTCACCAATAGTGTGCCGCATTGCCTGTAAGTCTGCTCGGCGGCGTCAATCCGGTGGTAGTCCGTTTCCCATTGACTGCGGCAACCGACGCGGCATGCTGCGAAGGTATTGGCTCATCGAACAATTGAGCCGAGCCATGCCCGTAAACCACCCAAACCGGCACCTGATCGGCGTCAGCCTGCTGGCCGCAGCCCTGCTCAGCGGCTGCGCGACCCGCACGGCGCCGCAAGCGCCAGCCTCCATCGTAGAAGCCTCGCCCGCTTCCGAACCCAACACACCCGAATTCGTCCCGGTTGTTCGGTACGGCCGCTACACCCTGGTGGAGCTTGCGCCGATGGCGGCGCAGCGCGACCTGCTGGCGCAGGTCATCGATGTGACGATGCCCGAGGACGCCCGCGCCACGGTCGTAGACGGGCTGCGGCATGTGCTCAAGCGCAGCGGTTACCAGCTTTGCGAGACAGCGTCGGCCGCAGCCGATCTGTACGCGCTGCCGCTGCCGGCGGCGCACCTGCATCTGGGACCAATGACGCTGCGCGATGCGCTGCTTACCCTGGCCGGGTCGGCCTGGGAACTGCGCACGGACGACCTCACGCGCCAAGTCTGCTTTGATCGGGCCGCAGCCCCCGCACGGGTCGAGCCGGCGCCCGAGCCGCCCGTAGCCGAGGCGGTGCAGATATTTCCGCTTCCCGGAGTCCAGCCATGAACACGCCGCACTCCCCTCGGCGCCCGAGCGCCGCCGTGTTCATGCTCAGTTTGCTGTGGCTTTGGCTGATCGGCTTGAGCATCTGCGTCTTTCTGGGCTACCAGGCAATGGGGGAACTCGCCGACCGGGAGCGGGTCGATTCAGGCCTGCACCGTCTGGAAGCGCAGGTAATCGCGCTAGCGGATGCCACCCAGACTTTGCAGCAGCGGCCGCAGGCCGCCACGCCAGCAGCGTTGCAAGAGGTCCGCCAGGCGCTGGAGGCCCGAATCGCTCAGGTCGAGCACAGGCTGGATGGCCGTGCTGCCGCAGATGACCTCGTGGCGCTGCGCTCGCAGGTCGAGCAGATCGAGGCCCACCAGGCGATGGTGCGCGCTGTCACACCTGCCCCGCCGAGTCCACCACCCACGCCGACCAAGCCGGTTGCGGTCAAATCTGCGCCGCCACCGTTGCCGTTTCGCGTCGTGGGCGTCGAGTTGCGCGCGGGTGAGCGCAGTCTGACCGTTGCGCCGGCCAAGGGGGCCTTCACCCCTGGTCAGGTGCAGGCGCTGCTGCCGGGTGATGCGGTCGGCCCGTGGCGTTTGCAGGCCATCGACGGGAACATAGCGGTGTTTCTGGTTGACAAGCACACGCGCCGCGTGGCGATTCCTTGAGGAAGCCATGCGATGAAATATCATCTGATAGTCCTGGTATCGCTGCTGACCGCGCTGCATCTGCCAGCGTCGGCCCAGCAAACGCCTCAGCAAACCTCCAACGTGCAGCCTGCCCGCACGAGCCAGAGCCAGATCGTGCACAGCCAGGACGCGCGGCTGGCCAAGGCGTGGGGCCTGCGTGACGATGAGTTTTCCCGCTACCGCGAGTTGATGGAAGGGCCGCTGGGCATCTACTCGCCCAATCTGGATCCGCTCTCCGCGCTGGGCGTGGAGGCCCGCTCGGATGAAGAACGTCGGCACTACGCCGAATTGCAGGCGCAGGCCGAAGCCCGGCGTGTCGAGAAGCTGCTCGTCTACCAGCGCGCCTACGACGAGGCCTGGCAGCGGCTCTATCCCGGGCGCGAGCGCGTCACGCCCTCGGATGGCGGCACGTTGATGTCCGGCGAGCAAGTGTCGAGCGGGCACATGGCGGTGTTCGTCAAGGATGGCTGCGAGGCCTGCGACCGGATCGTCCAGCGGCTTCAGACGGCCGCTGCGGCATTCGACGTCTACGTCGTTGGCAGTCGCGGCGACGATGCCCGTATCCGCGCATGGGCGCGGCGCGCCGGGATTGATCCAGCCCAAGTGCGTAGCGGCAGCATCACGCTCAATCATGATAGCGGGCGCTGGCTATCGCTCGGCCTGCCCGGCGAGTTGCCCGCGGTCGTGCGCGAGGTGAACGGCCAATGGCAGCGCGAGCCCTGACCGCCATACGCGCCATGTGGCGCCTGCGTGCGCTGCTGCTCGCGGCGGCTCTGCTGATCGGCCCCGTTCGTGCGCAGGAAATCCCGCCGCCCGCCTACCAGTTGGCAGCCCAGCGCGCGGGCGTGCCTTCGATCGTGCTTTACGCCGTGGCGTTGCAGGAGAGCGGAATTGCGCGGGCAGGGCGCATCGTGCCGTGGCCCTGGTCGCTAAACATCGCGGGCGCATCGCACCGCTTTGCCACACGCGTCGACGCCTGCACCCGTCTTCGCCAGGCGATGCGCACAACGCCGCACACGCGCATCGATGCGGGCCTGGGCCAGATCAACCTCGGCTACCAGAAGCAGCGCTACGAACAGCCCTGCGACTTGTTGGACCCGTACCGCAACCTGGCGATCGCCGCGCAGATTCTGCGCGAACAGCATACCCCTGGCGAGGACTGGTTGCTGGCGATAGGCCGCTACCACCGCCCAGCAGGCGGCGAACCCGCCGCGCGGTATCGGCGCAGCGTGTCCCGGCACCTTGCCCGGGTGCGGGGCGCTCACCCCATTGTCGCGGCGCCCGCCGCGCACCTGGAGACATCACGATGACGCATTTCCATCCAGCCCTGCGAGGCCTGTTCATGCTGGCGGCGGTGGTGCCACTTGCCCTATACGCTGCCGAGGAGCCATTGATCGTGGTCGAAGACCGTGGGGGTGACTCGGCGCTGCCGTACTACGAAGCCCTTGACCTTCAGCCACGCGGCGCCGGTACGGTGCTGCCACCCGTTCCTATCCCGCAGATTCCGGCTACGCCCGTTGACGAGACCGCCATGCTGCCGGTGCGCAGCGCCAAGCTCACGCCCGGCACCGTCGCGCGGCGGGTGATCGAGGCACCGGGCCTGCGGCCGTTCGCAGTTATCGGTGACGATGAGGCCTCCCAGGCCTGGCTGCGCCACCATGCGGCCTCGCTGCGCGAGCGCGGCGCGGTCGGTCTGGTGGTGAACGTCGAGACCGCGCAGGCCCTGGCGCGGCTGCGCGCGTTGGCGCCCGGCGTGCCGCTTGCGCCGGTGGCCGGCGACGATCTGGCCGAACGCCTGGGTCTGCACCACTATCCGGCGCTCGTCACGGCCACCGGCATCGAGCAGTGAGACCGTGTCGAGCAAGCAGCCGGTCGAGGTGCTGCTGCGCCCAGCGGTGGAGCTATACACCGTTGCGGCGTGTGCGGGTGCCGCGTTTCTGTCCTTGGTGGCCCCCTGGTCGCTGGCGCTAAGCCCAACAATGGGCGTGGGCAGTGCGCTGGCGTTCATCGCCTATGGCGCGATCCGCTATCGCGATGCCCGCGTCATCCTGCGCTACCGGCGCAATATCCGCCGCCTGCCACGCTATGTGATGACCAGCCGCGACGTGCCGGTCAGTCAACAGCGCCTGTTCATCGGGCGCGGGTTTCTGTGGGAGCAGAAGCACACCCATCGGCTCACACAGACGTACCGGCCCGAATTTCGCCGCTACGTCGAGCCGACGCGCGCCTACCGGCTGGCACGGCGTCTGGAGGAGCGGCTGGAGTTTGCGCCGTTCCCGTTATCCGGCCTTGCGCGGCTGACCGCCTGGGATGTGCCGTTCAATCCCGTTCGACCACTGCCACCCGTGGGCGGCCTGCCGCGGCTGCACGGCATCGAGCCCGACGAGGTGGACGTCAGCCTGCCGCTGGCCGAACGGGTCGGGCATACGCTCGTGCTGGGCACGACGCGCGTGGGCAAGACCCGCCTAGCCGAGCTTTTCATCACGCAGGACATTCGCCGCAGGAGCACCGCGGGTGAGCACGAGGTCGTCATCGTCTTCGATCCCAAGGGGGACGCGGATCTCCTGAAGCGAATGTATGTTGAGGCCAAGCGCGCGGGCCGAGAGGGCGAATTCTATATTTTTCACCTGGGCTGGCCCGAAATCAGTGCCCGCTACAACGCCGTGGGCCGCTTCGGTCGCATCTCGGAAGTCGCCACGCGCATCGCGGGACAACTCTCTGGCGAAGGCAACAGCGCGGCCTTCAGGGAGTTCGCGTGGCGCTTCGTGAACATCATCGCGCGCGCCTTGGTGGAACTGGGGCAGCGTCCGGATTACATGCTGATCCAGCGCCACGTCATCAACATCGATGCCCTGTTCATCGAGTACGCCCAGCATTACTTTGCCAGGACCGAGCCCAAGGCCTGGGAAATCATTGTTCAACTGGAGGCTCGGCTCAACGACAAGAATATCCCACGCAACATGATCGGGCGCGAGAAGCGCGTCGTGGCACTCGAACAGTACCTCTCCCAGGTGCGCAACTACGACCCCGTATTGGACGGCCTGCGCTCGGCCGTTCGGTACGACAGGACGTACTTCGACAAGATCGTCGCCTCGCTGCTGCCACTGCTGGAAAAACTCACCAGCGGCAAGATCGCCCAGCTTCTGGCGCCGGACTATGCTGATCTGAACGACCCCAGGCCCATCTTCGACTGGATGCAGATCATCCGAAAGCGGGCGGTGGTCTATGTGGGCCTGGATGCGCTCTCGGACGCCGAGGTCGCCGCGGCGGTGGGCAACTCCATGTTTGCCGACCTAGTGTCGGTGGCCGGCCACATCTACAAGCACGGGATCGACGATGGCCTGCCCGGCGCCGTGGCCGACGCACGGGTGCCGATCAATGTCCACGCGGACGAATTCAATGAGCTGATGGGCGATGAGTTCATCCCGATGGTCAACAAAGGGGGCGGCGCGGGCATCCAGGTCTCGGCCTACACACAAACGCTCTCGGACATTGAGGCACGCATTGGCAACCGCGCCAAAGCCGGCCAGGTCATCGGCAACTTCAACAACCTGTTCATGCTGCGCGTGCGCGAGACAGCGACCGCCGAACTGCTGACCCGGCAATTGCCCAAGGTCGAGGTCTATACCACTACGATCGTCTCGGGGGCCACGGACAGTTCGGATATCCATGGTGCGACGGACTTCACCAGCGCCACACAAGACCGCATCAGCATGCAGAGCGTGCCGATGATCGAACCCTCACATGTGGTCCAGCTTCCCAAGGGACAGTGTTTCGCCTTGATGCAGGGGGGAAGTCTGTGGAAAGTGCGCATGCCGCTGCCCGCGCCCGACCTCGATGAGGTCATGCCGCAGGATCTGCGGCAGCTCGCGGGCTACATGCGTCAAAGCTACGTTGAGGCCACGCAGTGGTGGGAATTCACGAGTTCCCAGGCGCCACAGGGGACGGTCTTGCCCGACGACTTGTTGAATAATGCCGATGTGGCTGAACCCGCTTCTGTTGTTGCTGCTGCTGACGAAAGCGTCGGCGATGAGGCCTTGTGATGACAGACGCCGCCTCGACTGTACAGAGGGAGCAGAGTCAGCGCCAGGGCCTGATCGTTGGTGCTATCACTTTGCCGTTCCGGTTGCTGGGAGTGCTGATCGGCTCGCTGCTGTTTTCGATCGTGGTGGAGTGTGTCGGCATGCATATGTTCTGGAAGGATCAGGGCTGGCGCCATTCGCAGCAGATGTTGCAATATGAACTGGGACATTTATCGGGCCACTTCACTCGCAGCGTGATCCTGCAAGAGCCGGGTCGCACAGCCCATGAGCTTGCGGACGTCGGCTACGAGTGGGTGTTCGTGCGCTCGGGGCTGCTGAAGCGCATAAGCCAGACTGCCGAGCGTGCCCGCGCACCCAGCCAGGGTCGGTTGCGCAGTTTCCGCTACTACAGCAGCCAAGTCTATGTCTGGACCGAGAGCTACCTGATCGCTGCGGCTTTCACGACACTCACATTCCTGGTGCGCCTGCTGGTTCTGGTACTTACACTGCCGTTGATCTTCACGGCTGCGTTCGTCGGTCTGATTGACGGCCTGGTGCGGCGGGATGTGCGCCGGTTCGGGGCAGGCCGTGAATCGGGCTTTATCTACCACCGCGCGAAGGCCAGCCTGATGCCGCTGGCCGTGCTGCCGTGGGTCTCCTATCTGGCTCTGCCGATCTCGGTGCACCCGCTGGTGATTCTGCTGCCCAGCGCAGCCTTGCTGGGACTGACCGTGAGCCTGACCGCTGGCAGCTTCAAGAAATACCTATAGCTACTAGCCGTCAGCCTGTATAACAGATGGCAGTCGGCTTTTCCTCACAAGGAGGCATCCGACCCCGATTGTCAAGTTCCGAGTGACGCGCAGTCGATGACGAAGCGGTATTTCACATCGCCCTTGAGCATCCGTTCGTAGGCCTCGTTGACCTGATCGGCGCGGATCATTTCAATGTCCGCAACGATGCCGTGCTCGGCGCAGAAATCCAGCATCTCCTGGGTCTCGGGGATGCCGCCTATCATCGAGCCCGCCAGGCTGCGGCGTTTCATGATCAGGTTGAATACCTCAGGCGACGGGTGCGGCGTGGCGGGCGCACCCACCAACGTCATCGTGCCATCACGCTTGAGGAGGGTAAGAAACGCATCGAGGTCGTGTGGCGCAGCCACCGTGTTGAGGATGAAATCCAGGCTCTGAGCATGCACCGCCATTTCTTCGGGGTTGCGGGAGACGACCACTTCGTGGGCTCCCAGCGCCTTGGCCGCTTCACGCTTGGATTCTGACGTAGTGAAGGCCACCACATGCGCGCCCATTGCGTTCGCAAGCTTGATGCCCATATGGCCCAGTCCGCCGATGCCGACCACGCCCACCTTGTGGCCCGGCCCTACCTTCCAGTGGCGCAGCGGCGAATAGGTGGTGATGCCTGCGCACAGCAACGGCGCCACGGCGGCCAGTTGTTCCTTGGGATGCCGGACGTGCAACACATAGCGCTCGTGCACGACGATCTGCTGCGAATAACCACCCAGGGTGTGTCCAGGTGCGTCGGGTGTGGGAAAGTTGTAGGTTCCCACCATGTGGTCGCAGTAGTTCTCCAGCCCTTCATCGCACTCAGCACAATGCTGGCAACTGTCCACGATACAACCCACTCCCACGAGGTCGCCGACCTTATGGCTGGACACATGGGCGCCCACGGCCGAGACACGTCCCACGATCTCGTGGCCGGGCACGCAGGGGTAGAGCGTACCTGCCCATTCCGAACGTACCTGGTGCAAATCTGAATGGCAGACGCCACAGTAGGCGATGTCGATCTGCACGTCATGCTCGCCGGGTGCGCGGCGTGTAATTGCAAGCGGCTCCAGTGGGAGATTACCGGCGCGGGCGCCGTAGGCTTTTATGGTCATACTGTTACTCCTTGAATTTCTGAATCATTTAAACACCTGCTCCCGAGCTGGCTTCCAGCCGCCGGGGCAGCCTTCTCGCTGGTCATGGACATTGCGTGATGATGCAGATCATGCCGCTGCTCCCTGGAGACCACATCGTTCATAGGCTCGCGTCATCTCGGCGCGTGCAGTCAGGAAAATCAGCACAGCGGCCACAAGCAAGATAGCGGCACTAGCTGCGAGCATGCTCTGGTATCCGCTATGATCGAACAACAGACCACCCGCAGTGGAGCCCAATGCGATCGAGAACTGCACCACGGCCACCATCAATCCACCCCCCGCTTCAGCGTCCTGTGGAAATGTGCGGGGCACCCAGATCCACCACCCCACCGGTGCGGCAGTGGCGACCAGCCCCCAAAAGCCCAGTAGCGCTATCACTGCGGACGAGCTGTTGCCGAATTCGGCTAGAGATATAGCGATGGCCGCCATCAGCACCGGGATGCAGATTAGAGCCCGGTAGAGGCCCCACCTGAGCATCATGCCGATCATCGTGGTGCCAATGAAGCCTGCTACCCCGATGACCAGCAAAATCATAGTCACCATGGAGTCATCGACCCGTGTAACGGTTTCCAGAAAGGGGCGCACATAGGTGAACAAAGTGAACTGGCCCATGAAGAAGAGGCCCACACCCAGCATGCCCAGGGTCACGACCCGGCTACGGAAGAGTTTGAATGCATGCCCAGGGCCAGTCTTGCGGGGTTCGATATGCATGGAGGGCAGGCTGACCCACTGCCAGAGGAACGCAGCCAGTGCCACTGGCACCAGGCAAAAGAAGGCCCCGCGCCAACCGATGGCTCCACCCAGCCAGGCACCCAGCGGCGCAGCCACCACAGTCGCCAGCGCGTTGCCGCCATTGAAGATCGCCAATGCGCGCGGCACCCGGTCAGTCGGTACGAGCCGCATGGCGGTGGCCGCTGACATCGACCAGAAGCCGCCCACCACCACGCCGATGAGCGAGCGCCCGATCATGTAGACGAGATAGTTCGGTGCCAGCGCGATGACTGCGCCCGACACAGCCATAATCCCAGTCAGACCCAGGAGCAGCGTCTTGCGGTTCATGCGCCGCGCCAGCGTAGAGATGAACAGGCTCGTCAGCACGGCCAAGGCACCGGATGCCGCAATACCCCATCCAGCCATGCCTTCAGTGACCCGCAGGTCGGCCGCCATGGGCGTGAGCAGGCTCACGGGCATGAACTCGGAGGCGATGAGCGCGAAGACGCACAGCGTCATTGCGAAGACGCCACCCCAATAGGCGGGCGGTGCGCTGACCCCTCGTGCAGAGGAAGAGGTGCTGGTGAGAGCACTGTTTGCTTGATCCGTCATGGAATGCGTTGCCGTACTTTGCTCATTCAAACCAGATGCCGATTGAAATATGCTGTCAGCCTGTCAAACGGAATCTTGTCCGCTTGGTCATAAAGATCGACGTGGTCTGCACCGGGGACGATCAGCAACTCCTTGGGATCGGAAGCCCCTTTGTAAACATCTTCCGAGTAATAGCGTGAGTGAGCATTTTCTCCCGCAATCAGCAGGATCGGACGTGGCGAGATCATCCCGACGTTGGCATACATCGGGAAGCCGAAGAACGAGACGGGTGTTGTGGCCGTCCACGCAGTGGTCGAGTTGATGCTGCGGGGATGGAAGCCGCGTGGAGTCCGATAGTAATCAAAGAAGGCAGCCAGAACCGGGTCGGCATTGGAGGGCAGAGTCTCGGGAAGGACGCGCTGCCCCTTCACGATATTGCCGTTCGCGTCAAACGGGACTTCGTGATATCCCAATCCATATCGGCCGTTTTCCGCATCCACCCAACGCTGCTGGCTGAGGTAATCGATGATCTTGTGGCGTTGTTCCAGCGTGTAGCCGTCTTTGTAGCCGCGACTGATGCTGCGGGACATGTCGTACATAGAGGCTGTGGCCACCGCCTTAATACGAGAATCGCTGCTTGCGGCGGTCAGCGCCATGCCGCTCAAGCCGCAGATTCCGATCACCCCAATGCGGTTGCGATCCACATTTGGATGCAGACCCAGGAAATCCACAGCGGCGCTGAAGTCCTCGGTATTGATGTCCGCCGAGGCCACATTGCGTGGCTCACCACCGCTTTCCCCGGTGTACGAGGGGTCGAACGCCAGCGTAATGAACCCGCGCTCGGCCATAGTCTGTGCATACAGGCCCGAGGACTGCTCCTTCACTGCGCCGAAGGGGCCACTGACAGCGAGTGCGGCCAATTTGCCTCTGGTGCCCTTTGGCTGATACAAATCAGCCGCCAAGGTGATGCCGTAGCGATTCTTGAAGACGACTTTCGTATGATTCACGCGGCTGCTTTTGGGAAAGGTCTTATCCCACTTGTCGCCAAGCGACTCCTGGCGCTGCGCGAAGGCCGACCCCGTAGTCATGGCCCCGGTCATCGCAGCGATCCCCAAACCCGTCAGTTTGAGCAAGTTACGGCGCCCCGTATCCGCACCTTCTTGGCGAGAGACAGCCCTGTCGGCTTCAGCAACTACATTCACAATAAATGTCCTTTCCTATCTCAATCGAGCGGTGCATGCCGCACCAGCTCACCACACTCGAAGGCGATGCGTACACCAGCGGCGCGTCGAGTCTTTCTACGACGTGCATCATGACGGAGATGAAGGGCATTGACTAGCTAATGAAGTCTTAAATGCCTTATTAGTTGTACTAATTAATTGTTCGTGAAATACTGGTTTCATGGCCAGACACAACCTCAACGATCTCCTGTATTTCGTCACCGTTGCACGGGAAGGCAGCTTCACCCGTGCCGCAGCATTGCTGGGAGTGACCCAGTCAGTGGATTAGCCCCCTGAACCCCCGGACACAGTCACCCGCTTAAAATAGCAGGTA
>NZ_CALKHS010000005.1 GCF_937988725.1 uncultured Castellaniella sp.
AAAAAACACCGATCCACCTTGCCGTCTGTAACGGTGGCGGACCGGTGTTTGCGTGTTGCCATGTTCCAGTCTTTTCCCGGCTCCCGCCCTGTCGGGCAGGAGCCGGGCTGTCTTGAAGGTCGATTCAGGGTCGACCCTGCAGGGGCCGGCCCCGGGGTTTGACCCTAGAGCTTGGTGAAGACCGGGATGACCGCACCTGCGATGCTGTTGATGTTGCGATCGCCATCATCGCTCCAGGTCATGAGAAGTCCGCCAAAGCGGCTTTCCGGGTCACCCAGGAGCGCCATCAGCCGTTGCACTTCCCACAGCGCGTCTTTCGCTTCCATCTTGACTTCGCGCGTCTCGCCAGGCTGGATCGGCGTTTCGTTGTCAAACGACAGCCCGGTGGCCACGAGTTCCTTCGGATAGCCGCGGTCCAGGTGCTTCAGGCCAACCTTGTTGATGAAGCGCACGCCCGCAGTGGTGAATTCCCCGATGCGATAGGGTTTGTCCCCGCTGTTGGTCACGTTCATCGTCACCCGCAAGGCGCGTCCCGGCACGTCGTAGTTGGCGTGCGTGACCTTGATTGCGATCGGGTTGGGTTTCACCGGCAGCGGCTCGACCTTGGATTCGCCCGCCTGGATCGGCACCGTGTAGGGGTGCTTGTTCTCGGTGTAGCGATACCCGCCCCAGACGATGCCGAAGGTGAGGATCAGCACTACCCAGGCAACTTTCCTGTCCATGGGGTCGAGCAGGAGTTCATCTCCATAGGCCAGCAGCACCCGGCTCCTTGGCAGGAACATGGGCCGCGCCACATAGTAGCCGATCCAGAAGACGCCAAGCGACAGCCACAGGATGTGCCAGAAGATGCCGTTGCTGAAGTTGAAGGTCTCCGTGTCGATGGTCTCGCCCGTAAGCAGTTTCACCGGGTTGGTGAAGTCGTCCCAGCTGCCCGAGATGTTCATCCAGGCGGCAGGACCTGCAATCGGGCCTGCATCCTTGATGTTGACCATGGCGTGCATGTGGTGGCGCCCGGGTATGCGCGCCTTGAGCTTGACTTCAAAGGCGTAGTCGCGACCGATCTCCATCGGCCCGGAGATGTAGGTGGGCTCGCCGTTGAGCTTGGTCGACAGGCGCACGAACACGGGGCTGGGGCTGCCTACGTTGAAGAAGGCGCGCCCAGGCTTGCCCACCGCCCGCGGCCAGTCTTCGGCCAGGTGGAATTTGCCGGTCATGGTGGCGATGTCGTTGACCTTCGTGGTCTCAGGACCCCATTTCATGTCATACCACTGGATGGTCCGCATGCGCAAAAACGGTTCCTGCGAGCGCTCTCCATGGGCCGCCGCCGGCTGGATGTCAAGTGTCAGCGCCAGTCCCAGGGCAGCAATGCTGCAGAATCCTGCAACGCTCTTCTTGAAAAGGTTCCTTGCGTTCATTATTTGATCCCCTCGGCAAAGCCTTCTTCGCCAAATGCCGTCACGTCGTTTATCATGCTCACTCGCCCGCGTGCGCCCTTGACATAGTAGAAGGCGGTGCAGTAAACCTTGCCAAAGTACCACCAGACGGTGAACATGAGCATGGAGACGAACGCCGAGAAGAAGGACGCAATTACCGTGGTGTGACCGCCAAAGGTCCGCAGCGACCCTTGTTCGATCAGACGCACGTACTCAGGGGTGCCGGTACGGACATACAGAAAGCCCGTGTAGTCGGCGACCGACAGCAGCACGCCTTCTGCCACCAGCGGCAGGTGGGTCGGGCCGAAGATGGTCCAGTTGCCAGGGTAGAACAGCAGGCCGAAGGCGCCGCCGCCAACCAGGGCCGTGATCATCCAGTTGCGCGTCAAAAGCAGCACGGTGTCCATCACCAGGGCGCCAGGAATCATGGTGGAGGGGAATACGAAGTTCATGGGGTAGTGCGACCACCAGTAGAAGCCCCAGAAGCGGGTCAGCCATTCGCCCGTCAGCAGGCACACGATGCACAGCGTGGCTCCAAACGGCAGGCGGTAGTTCACCCACAGGTAGTACATGATCGCAGCGCAGTAGGTGATCCCGACAATCGGGGTTACCACAGGCCACCATTGCCGGTCCTTCCAGTCGAGCCAGAAGTCCCAGTCACCTGCCAGCAGCATGAAGTGCATGTGGTAGGTTCCAACCAACAGAATGCATAGAATCGGGAAGTAAATCACGTCTATCATCCTGGACATCTTTACCGCTTCGGGCGGCATCTTCGCCGCCTGCAGTATTTCATCTGTTCTGCTCATCGCACCCTCCCTCAAATGTTACGCGACTAAACTGTCAATTGTTGCTGCAAGTTCCAGGGAACCTCGCGGTTCGGCCAGGGTCTACATGACTGCATGAATCCCTTCCCGCTTCCCCTGCTCGTCCCCTGTTGCCCCAGGTTCAGGGCTCTTTTCCCCTTTTGCTCCAGCCAGTTCCACTCCGAAGATTCCATCCGGGAACGCTGCCTTTAAATCCGACGTTCCCGCTGCTCTTTGCCGCTGGCAGGCTGCCCGCCCTTTTGCTTCCTTTGCCGAAGAAGGCAGCCTGCAATTCAGTTGTAATAATCAGCTGCTACTGTTGCAGTGCAAATCCATCTCGCTTTCCCGACCCTCCCTGAGGCGAGCCCCGACTGGCAGGCTCGCTTCAGGAAGTCAGCGCGCCGATCCTAGAACTTCTTGTCGTACGGTACGATGCGGTTGTTGAGGAT
>NZ_CALKHS010000006.1 GCF_937988725.1 uncultured Castellaniella sp.
GCGGCGATGTCGCGCGAGAGCACGACGGTCGAATCCAAGTGGGCAAACGTCGTCGCAGGCGACGGGTCGGTCAGGTCGTCGGCCGGCACGTACACGGCCTGGATCGAAGTGATGGAGCCCACCTTCGTCGAGGTGATGCGCTCCTGCAGTTTGCCCATTTCCTCGGCCAGCGTCGGCTGGTAGCCCACCGCCGACGGCATGCGGCCGAGCAGCGCGGACACTTCGGTGCCGGCCAGCGTGTAGCGGTAGATGTTGTCCACGAAGAACAGCACGTCGCGGCCTTCGTCGCGGAAGGATTCCGCCATCGTCAGGCCGGACAGAGCCACGCGCAGACGGTTCCCCGGGGGTTCGTTCATCTGACCGAACACCATGGCGACCTTGGATTCGGCCAGGTTGTCCAGCTTGATGACGCCGGCATCCGACATTTCGTGATAGAAGTCGTTGCCCTCGCGGGTGCGTTCACCCACGCCGGCGAACACCGACAGACCGCTGTGGGCCTTGGCGATGTTGTTGATCAGTTCCAGCATGTTCACGGTCTTGCCCACGCCGGCGCCGCCGAACAGGCCGACCTTGCCGCCCTTGGCGAACGGGCAGACCAGGTCGATCACCTTGATGCCGGTTTCCAGCAGTTCCACCGAGGGCGACAGTTCGTCGAACTTCGGGGCGTGCTGGTGAATGGCGCGCTTTTCGGTCGACTGGATGTCGCCGCGCTCGTCGATGGGACGGCCCAGCACGTCCATGATGCGGCCCAGGGTGCCCTGGCCGACCGGCACCGAGATCGGAGCGCCCGTGCCGGCCACGGCCATGCCGCGGCGCAGGCCGTCGGACGAACCCATGGCAATGGTGCGCACTACGCCGTCGCCCAGCTGCTGCTGGACCTCGAACGTCAGACCTTTTTCCGCGAAGGCGGAGGACTCGTCGGTCAAGGTGAGCGCGTCGTAGATGTTGGGGATGCTGTCGCGGGGGAACTGAATGTCCACCACTGCGCCGATGCACTGAACGATGGTACCGTTGCTCATGTTTAGTCCTATAGATTCTGGGGTTGACCTGGCGTGCGTCGATCAGACCGCCGCTGCGCCGCCCACGATTTCCGAAATTTCCTTGGTGATGGCCGCCTGACGGGTCTTGTTGTAGACCAGCTGGAGGTCGCCGATGACTTTCTTGGCGTTGTCGGAGGCCGCCTTCATGGCCACCATCCGCGCGGATTGCTCGCTGGCCATGTTCTCGGCCACGGCCTGATACACCAGGCCTTCCACGTACCGCAACAGCAGATCGTCGATGACCGTCTGGGAATCCGGTTCGTACAGATAATCCCAGCCGTACTGCGTTTCCAGCGCGTCGTCTTCCTGGCTGCCCGACTGGAAGGGGTCGTCGAGCCCCGAAGGCAGCGGCAGCAGGCGGATGAAGCTGGGGTCCTGCTTCATCGTGTTGACGAAGCGGCTGGTCGCCAGATACACGGCATCGACCTTGCCGTCGACGAAGTCGTCGATCTGCGCCTTGATGGCGCCGATCAGGCGTTCCAGGTTGGGCGCATCGCCCAGCTGGACTTCCGAGGACACCACGTTGACGCCCACGCGATTGAGCAGGCCCAGGCCCTTGGAGCCCAGCGCCGTCGCCTGGACGCGAATGCCTTGCTGTTCGAATTCCTTGATCCGCGCCAATGCCAAGCGCGAGATGTTGGTATTCAGACCGCCGCACAGGCCCTTGTCGGTCGTGACCAGCACGATGCCGACGGCCGACAGCTTCGGACGTTCCACCATGTACGGGTGGGTGTAATCCGGGTTCGCCTGCATCAGGTGCGCGGCAATCGCACGGACCTTGGTGGCGTAGGGACGGCCGGCCCGCATGCGATCCTGCGCCTTGCGCATTTTCGATGCGGCGACCATTTCCATCGCCTTGGTGATCTTGCGCGTGTTTTGCACGCTCTTGATCTTGGTTCGAATTTCCTTGATTCCGGCCATTCCACTATTCCCTTGGGCTGACCGGGGCGCTTGTCATGGGCGCCCCGGATGCAACTTAAAACGTGCCGTGCTTCTTGAACTCTTGAATCGCGGCGCCCAGAGCGGCGTCGTCTTCCTTGGACAGTTCTTTCACGTCTTCGATGCGCTGGATCAGGGCTTCGTGCTTGGACTTCAGGAAGTCCTTCAGGGCCTTTTCGAACGACAGCACCTGAGCGACTTCCAGGTCGTCCAGGTGACCGTTGTTGACGGAATACAGGGCGACGGCCAGTTCCCAGACCTGTTGCGGCTGGTACTGGGGCTGCTTCAGCAGTTCGACCACGCGCTTGCCGCGTTCCAGCTGGCGACGGGTGGCGTCGTCCAGGTCGGAGGCGAATTGCGCGAAGGCGGCCAGTTCACGATACTGAGCCAGGTCGGTACGGATGCCGCCCGACAGCTTCTTCACGACCTTGGTCTGGGCGGAACCGCCGACGCGCGACACCGAGATACCGGCGTTGATGGCGGGGCGGATGCCGGCGTTGAACAGGTCGGTTTCCAGGAAGATCTGGCCGTCGGTGATCGAAATGACGTTCGTCGGCACGAAGGCGGACACGTCGCCGGCCTGCGTTTCGATGATCGGCAGCGCGGTCAGGGAGCCGGTCTTGCCCTTGACTTCGCCCTTGGTGAACTGCTCGACGTAGTGAGCGTTCACGCGTGCGGCGCGTTCCAGCAGGCGGGAGTGCAGGTAGAACACGTCGCCGGGGTAGGCTTCACGCCCGGGAGGACGGCGCAGCAGCAGCGAAACCTGGCGATAGGCCCAGGCCTGCTTGGTCAGGTCGTCATAGACGATCAGGGCGTCTTCGCCGCGATCGCGGAAGTATTCGCCCATGGTGCAGCCCGAGTAGGCGGCCAGGTACTGCATGGCGGCGGATTCGGAAGCGGCGGCGGCCACGACGATGGTGTATTCCATCGCGCCGTGTTCTTCCAGCTTGCGCACCACGTTGTTGATCGTGGAAGCCTTCTGGCCGATGGCGACGTACACGCAGGTGACGCCCTTGCCCTTCTGGTTGATGATGGTGTCCACGGCCACGGCGGTCTTGCCGGTCTGGCGGTCGCCGATGATCAGCTCGCGCTGACCGCGGCCGATCGGCACCATGGAGTCGATGGCCTTCTGGCCGGTCTGCATCGGCTGCGATACGGACTGACGCGCGATCACGCCGGGCGCGACCTTTTCGATCACGTCGGTCTGCTTCGCATTGATCGGGCCCTTGCCGTCAATGGGATTGCCCAGGGCGTCGACGACGCGGCCCTTCAGTTCCGGGCCGACCGGCACGGCAAGGATCTTGCCGGTGGTCTTGACGGAGTCGCCTTCGGACACGCCGATGTAGTCGCCCAGCACCACGGCGCCGACGGAGTCGCGCTCGAGGTTCAGCGCCAGGCCGAAGCGGTTGTTGGGGAATTCGAGCATTTCGCCCTGCATCACGTCGGACAGGCCGTGGATGCGGGTGATACCGTCGGTCACGGACACCACCGTGCCCTGCGTGCGGACGTCGGTGGACGCGCCCAGGCCTTCGATGCGGCTCTTCAGCAGTTCGCTGATCTCGGACGGGTTAAGTTGCATGGTAAGACTCCTGGAATCCTGTTGTGTGGCCCGCCATCATGCGGCCAGCGTATCGCGCAGATTGGCCAGACGGGCCTGCACGGAAGTGTCGAGCACATGGTCGCCCACGGCGACACGCACCCCGCCGATCAGTTCCGGATCAACCGTCACCTGCGACTTGAGTTTGAGGCCGAACTTGCGTTCCAGACCCTGCAGCAGCCCCGCGATCTGGGCCTCATCCAGCGGAAAGGCGCTGGTGATCCGCGCCAGGGCGGTGCCTTCGACCTGATTGCGCAAGAGTTCGAATTGTTCCGCCACCTGGGGCAGAACCTGAACCCGGCCGTTTTCCACCGCCAGGGCCACCAGATTGGCCGCCTGTTCGGGCAGTTCCTGGGGCACCAGAGAGGTGAGCAACTGGATGCGTTGCGCGTTGTTCAGACGCGGATCGCCCATGGCTTCCAGCACGTCGGGCATGCCGGAGACCTGGGCCAGCAGCGACAGCACGCCGGACCACGATTCGAGGCCGCGCGCATCGTTGCGCACCGCTTCGAAAAGGGCTTCGGCGTAGGGCCGCGCGATGGTAGATAGTTCAGCCATGACTCACCCTGATCAGAGTTGCGCCTTGAGCTGATCCAGAAGATCAGCGTGCGCCTTGGCGTCGACTTCGCGGCGCAGAATCTGTTCCGCGCCCTTGACGGCCAGTTCGGCGACTTCGGCACGCAAGGTTTCGCGTGCGCGCTGCGCTTCCTGGGCGGCGTCCTGACGGGCCTGAGCGACGATCCGGGCCTTTTCGGCCTCGGCTTCGCGGCGGGCTTCGTCGATCAACAGGGCAGCCTGTTTCTCGGCTTCCGCCAGACGCGCATGGTTGTCCGTCTTCGAAGCCGCTTCCATCAGGCTGACACGAGCCTGCGCCTGGGCGAGGTCCGCCTTGCCCTTTTCGGCAGCAGCCAGACCGTCGGCGATTTTCTGGCGACGATCATCGATTGCCTTCGTCAGGGGTGGCCAGATGAATTTCATCGTAAACCAACCCAGAACGAAAAACACGATCATCTGGAAAAAGAGAGTCGCGTTTAAATTCACGGTCGTTTCCCTAATTTACCCACTCGTGCCTTGTGGCGAACCCACAAGGCACCAAACCTGGCTGCCCGCCCCCGAACAAGCGGCCGGATCAGCCCCTGGCCTGCCTAGGCAGGCCTGCGCGATCAGCCGACGAACGGGTTGGCGAACGCAAACAGCATGGCCAGACCCACGCCGATCAGGAAGGCGGCGTCGATCAGACCAACCAGCAGGAACATCTTGGTTTGCAGGGTGTTCATCAATTCGGGCTGGCGCGCGGAGGCTTCGAGGTATTTGCCACCCATCAGGCCGATGCCGATGCAAGCGCCGATGGCGCCCAGACCGATGATCAGACCGCAAGCGAGAGCAACGAATGCAACGTTGGTCATAACAACTCCTTGGTAAGTAAACGTTGTTTAGTCAGAAAACAAAATCAGAAATCAGTGGCCTTCGTGCGCCAGCCCGATATACACCAGGGTCAGCATCATGAAGATGTATGCCTGCAGCAGCACGATCAGGATATGGAAGATCGCCCACGCCGAGCCGGCCAGCACGTGCCCGAATGCCAGGCTGATGCTGGTCGCATCCGCCCCCACCCAGGCCCCCCCCAGCAAGGCGATCAGCATGAACAGCAGTTCGCCCGCATACATATTGCCGAACAGCCGCATGCCCAGAGAGACGGTCTTGGCGACATATTCGATGAGATTGAGCAGCAGATTGAACGGGGCCAGCACCAGGGCGCCCACGCCGTGCGCATGGAAAGGCGCGGTGAAGAGTTCTTTGACGAAGCCGCCCACGTGCTTGATCTTGACGCCGTAGTACAGGGTGAGCAGCAGCACGCCCAGCGACATGCCCATGGGGATGTTCAGGTCGGCGGTGGGCAGGATGCGATGGTAGTACAGGGGGTCGGAGTGATCGGCGCCCAGTCCGACGGCGCGGAAGATCCAGCCCATCAGGTCGACGGGGATCAGGTCCAGCGAGTTCATGAGGGTGATCCACAGGAACACGGTCAGGGCCAGCGGCGCGGCGTACAGACGGGATTTTTCATTGGGGACGATGTTCTTGGCTTCTTCGTAGACCATGCCCACCAGCATTTCCACGGACATCTGGAAGCGGCCGGGGACGTCGGTCGTGGCCCGCCGGGCGGCGCGCCACAGGAAGTAGATGACGATGGCCCCCATCAGGATGGACCAGAACAGGGAGTCGTAGTTCACGACGCCGAAATTGGCGATGATGTCCTGCTTGTGCCCGAGATTATTCAGGTGCACCAGGTGGTGCTGAATATATTCGGACTGAGGCGTCGTTACTGCGTCGGTCATCGGTAAGCCCTTCAAACGTAATCAAATCATGGCAGGCGGCGCAAGGCCAGCAACACCACATACCCCTTCATGACGCCCATCAGCCCCAGCAGGAACGCCAGCCAGTTCAGCCAGCCGCCCCACCGCCACGCCACCAGGACCACCACCCCAGCTACCACCAGCAGCTTGAGGAGTTCGCCCCAGAAAAAGGCGAGCGACCCCGGGCGTTTCGGCCCGAAATACCCCAGCAGCAGCCGCATGGCGAACAGTGCGTTGGGTACAAAATAGGCTGCCGCCCCGATCAAGGCGGAAGCCCCAGCGTCCTTCCCAGCAATCCCCCAGGCCCCCAGCACCACCAGCATCCCCGTGAATGCCTGCGCCGCCAGCGCCCGAAACAGGCCGACTCGTGAACGTCTGGCAATCAGCGCGCGTTCCGCATCACTGAGCGCCAGCGGTTCGGCCGGGTCCGTCGACATGGCCTTCGACCCGTCATCCAACCCTTTGCGCGGATCCGATGCGGCCCGATCACCCATAAAAACCCGTTCACGGCCCGGCGATTGATCGCCGGGCAATAAAGTCAAACCGTTGAATTATAGCTTTTTTTGACACGGGATTCAGAGCCCCGCCCCAAAAGGCGCACCATTTTAACCCAGATTCGCCAACCATGTCCTGATACAGGCGGGGCCGCCCGAAGGGCTACGTCCTTTGGGGGATGCGCGCCTCCCGATCGGGCGAACAGCCTACTTTATCTGCCCTATGGGTGGCCGCGGGGCCGCCCCGTACCATGCTTTCCAAGGCGATTCGTTGCGGCTGGCAACAAAAGCAACGCCTGGTCGGAGGAGCATCCCGTGCGGTTCGTCGGCTTTCGATGCGGTTTCAGTCTCTGTTGCGTTCTGGCTCTGGCCGGCATGCCGGCGGCCGCGCAGGAGCCGGTACCCGCCGGGCAGATGGACCAGGGCAGGATCGACCACGAGCCGCTGCGCGGCCTGATGATCAACCGGACCATGACCGTCATGGGCTGGGATTTCTACAAGAGTTTTTCGGAGATCTGGCAGGCCCTGTACCCGGAATCGCAGGACACCCTCACCGTGGTCGAACGGCCCACCGCCCAGTACGGCAGCGAGATCTGGGTCAACTACCTGGACCAGACCGTCTTCCACACGTTCCTGTCGCCCGCCCGATCCCGGGCGCGCGACGAGAGCCGGAATGCCGTGGAAGTGGTGCACAACAACATCGACATCATCAACGCCCAGCGCCAGTTCGTCCAGGACGCCGATCTGGGCCCCGAGGAGATGTAAATGGATTCACATGTTCCCAGCACCCGCGCGAGCGCGCCGCGCCTCGGAGCCGCACTGGCGTCCCTGGCGGCGATCCCGCTCCTGTCCGCATCGGCGCAGGCCGGCCAGTTGCTCTACACCCCCGTGAACCCGTCGTTCGGCGGCAACCCGCTCAACGGCCCGACCCTGCTGCAAAGCGCACAGGCCCAGAAGCGCTACCCCTACCCCATGGACGACCTGGGGATCGACAACATCGGCCAGATCCTGCAGACCAACAACGGCTTCCTGATCCAGCGGGGCAGCAAGCTGTACTGGGTGGATCTCAACGGAAACGCACACCCCATCAATCTGGATGGGTCCAGCACGACCAGCACGGCCGACGCGCCGATCAAATAATCCGGAATAGAGGTGTGCCATGGATACCCTTGGGATGTCGGTCTTCCCCGCGCTGTTCCAGGCGCGCCGCCTGTGCATCGGCGCGCTGGCGACGCTCACGCTGTCGGCCTGCGCGCTGCAGAAGCCCATGAACGTCTCGAACGAAGCCCAGCTGACGCCCGCGACGCCGTCGACCATCAATCTGATGAAACTGCCGCCGCCGCAGAAGAAGATCGTGGCAGCGGTCTACGGCTTCCGTGACGAGACCGGGCAGTACAAGCCCAACCCCAGCAGCGCGTTTTCCACCGCCGTCACGCAGGGCGCGGCCTCGATGCTGATGAAGGCCCTGAAGGACTCGGGGTGGTTCATTCCTGTCGAACGCGAGGGCCTGCAGTCCCTGCTGACCGAACGCCGGGTCCTGCGCGCGATCGACGACCACCCGCAAAACGGCGGCCAGGCCGTCACCGTCCCCAACCTGCTGCCTGCATCGATCATCCTGGAAGGGGGCATCGTGGGCTTCGACTCCAGCACCCGCACGGGGGGACTGGGGGCGAAGTTCCTGGGCATCGGCCTGACGACGCAGTACAGCGTAGACCAGGTCACGATCAATCTGCGCGCCGTGGACGTCATGAGCGGCGAGGTGCTGAACAGCGTCTCGACCACCAAGACCATCTGGTCGTACGAGATCCACCCGAGCTACTTCCGCTTCGTCAACTATTACGACCTGCTGGAGATCGAAGGGGGCTACACGAACAACGAACCGACCCAGCTTGCGGTCAAGGAAGCCATCGACGCCGCGGTCATGCACCTGACCGTCGAAGGCATCCGGGACAACCGGTGGCGCCTGAAAAACCCGTCCGACTGGAACTCCCCCCTGCTCCAGCGCTATCTGAATGCCGAGAAGAAAGACACCACCGTGACCGTCACTCCGCGCCAGTCCATCAAGCAGGAAGACGAGGCCGTGGCCGACAACGGCCACGCATCCCGGTAGGCGCCATGCAGCCCCCGTCTGATTTGGAGTTTCCATCATGAACACACTCACCCTCCGCACCCGCTCGGGCCGCGCCGCCCGCACCGGCCCCGCCCTGTGCATGCTGGCGCTGCTTGCCGCGGCCCCATTGACAGGCCAGTGCGGCACTCCGGACATGTCGTCGCTGTCGGAGCTGCCGCCCACGGAACTGAATGCATCGTCCTTGCAGGCGAGCACCTTTCAGAAAGGCAGCCTGAATACCGGCAGCATCGCGCAAAAGGGCGCCAATACCGTCGCCTCGATCTCGCAGGAAGGCGCGAACAATCACGCGACGGTCTCGCAAACCGGCGTCGATAACACCGCGATCCTGGCCCAGTACGGCGCGGGCAATGACGCTCAGATTCTGCAAAGCGGCAGCGGCGACTCCGGCGACATCACTCAGCGCGGCAACGGCAACCACGCGAAGCTGGAGCAATACGCCAGCAATGCCTCCGCAAGCCTGAACCAGTTCGGCAACTTCAACCAACTGTCGGTCACGCAGACCGTGCCCGGCCCGCTGCCGCCCATCATCCAGATTGGCGCCGGTCTGAAGCTGAACGTCTACCGATAACGCTTTTCGTTTCTTTCCCCACAAAACCCGGTATCAAGGCCGCTGGGTGGCGTATTTCTCACACAGGTCTTGTCGACTCTAGAGGAGCATCACCATGAAAACTCAACTTTGCGCACTGGCATCCGGCCTTGTCCTGGCGTTCTCCGGCGCTGCAGCCTTCGCGGGCAGCACGGGGAGCACATACCAGAACGGCTTCAACAACGACGCCGCCATCACCCAGGCCTACAACGGCAACGCCACGGCCAAGATCGTCCAGGAAGGCGCCCAGAACGTCGCCAAGGCGAATCAGGACAACAACTGGTTCGGGACCGCGAACATCGATATCTATCAGAACGGATACCAGAACTTCGCCAATGCCCAGCAGTCTCACACCCTGAACTCCGACTCGAAGATCGTGCAGGTGGGCGCCCTGAATGTGGCCAACACGAAACAGACGTGGGGGGCCAACCAGTCTTCCGACGTCTATCAGAACGGCTACAACAATACTGCCAACGTCACCCAGATGGGCTCGAACCTGAGCGCGACGGCCGTCCAGGTCGGCGTCCAGAACCTCAGCACCATTACCCAAACGGGCTGGTAAGCAGACAAGCCCGCGGGGCCGCCACGCGGCGGCTCTGCGGCAACACCCGGCAATGGCGCATCGAGAGGCAAGCATGATGGTTGCGGACACGAACCTGCAAGCATGGCTGGATACCGTACCCGGCACACAGCCGAGCGTGATCATTCCCTACGTGCAAAGCCGCGAGAACGGCGCCGTCCGCTATCAGCTGGTCGCCACCAAGCACGGCGCCAGCGGCACATCCGTCATCAATCAAAGCGGCGACGTGCGGCTGAAAGCGAATACGCCGACCGCGCTGACACGATTTTCTCTTTCCGTCGGGGAACGAGACCAGTGCAAGATCGAACTGGTTTTGTTTGCCAACGGCAACGCTGCGGGCACCTATCGGTTCGCGTGCCCGCGAGCCCAGTAACTCCTGTCGATTCCGAGGCCCGCCTTGTATCCCCGCCTGTCGCCCGCCGTGTTTACATTTTGTGCGATATTGGCACTACCCGGCATAGGCTTGTGTGCGTCGATACAAGATTACGACACGCTGCTACAGTCCGCGCGCGCTCATCGGGACGCCCAGCAATGGAACGACGCCATCAGGCTCTTTCGCGAGGGCGAGCAGCGGTTCCCGCAGCAAAACGCCTTCACCTACGGCCATATCATGACATTGGCCGATGCCGGACGCACGGACGAGGCGATCCAGCGAGGCAGCGAACTGGTGTCCCGCAAGCCCGGCGACGCCGACAGCCACCTGGTGCTGGAATATGCGTACCAGCAGGCCCGCCAGCCCTACGCCGCGCTGGAACAGGCGTCGCAGGCCCACGACCTGGCGCCGAACAAGGCGTATGTAGTGCGCGCCTACGTCCTGGCGCAACAGCGCGCCCAGCTGCCGCAGGCCGCCCTGCGCACGGCGCAGGACCACCCCGGCATCCTGGAGTCCTCCCGGATCCGCTCGCTGCAGGCTGACGTCGCCGCCCAGTTGACCCGCGCAGCAACCACCGAATCCCGGGGAGAAGCCAGCCGCTTCGTCCTGGCGGACCAGGCCCTTGCCATGTACGACCGCCTGATCCCGCAATGGCAAGCCCTGGGGCCGCCGGCGCAGGCCGACGTCGCACGCCTCCTGGCGGACAGCCTGCTGGCGCTCCATGCCCGCAACCGCATGCGGGACATCATCACCCGCTATGAAGCGATGCGCGCGGACGGCATCCCGGTGCCCGATTACGTCCTGGGGGACGTGGGCTCCGCCTACCTGGCGACGCGCCAGCCCGAGAAGGCCGCC
This sequence comes from uncultured Castellaniella sp., assembly GCF_937988725.1. Lineage (GTDB taxonomy): Bacteria > Pseudomonadota > Gammaproteobacteria > Burkholderiales > Burkholderiaceae_B > Castellaniella. Next base: position 10,950 of record NZ_CALKHS010000006.1, read on the forward strand.
ACGCTGTTTCGCGCGTCCCTGGCGGCCGGAAAGCACGAGGGCCCCAGCCGATTGGCGGACGCCACCGGCCTGTTCTACGCATTGACCGAATCCGGACAATACGACGCGGCCGACGCCGAATTCGACAGCGTGGCGAACGCCTTGCCCGTGTGGATCTATCACAAGGGAGATCCCCGGCGCCGCCCCAATCCTCCAAAGCTGGATGCGGCGCAAACCCAGGCGCTCGGGCTTCTCGACGCGAGCCGGACCGTGCAGGCGCAGGCCGCCCTGGATGAAATGGTCGATGCCGCGCCCGACAACACCAGCATTCGCGCGGCCCGATCCGCCGTCTACCGCGCCCGGGATCTTCCCCGCCACGCGGAAAGAGACCTGAAGATCGCGGAAAGCCAAGCCCCCAGGTCCGCCGAAGTCGAGCTGAACCAGGCGGAGACTGCCCTCTCCCTGCAGGAATGGCATCAGGCAAAGCTGCTGCTGGACGACCTGAAGTCCCGGGCGCCGGACGATGGATCCGTGCAGCGACTGGCGCGGGAATGGGATGTGCACAACATGGCCGAGTGGCGGGTGACCGCCGGACGCGGCACATCCACCAGCAGCCCTGTTCTGGGCAGCCGCGACTGGAACATCGACACAGTGCTGTACTCGCCGCCCATCGATGAAAACTGGCGTGTGTTCGCCGGCGCCGGCTATTCCGAAGGGGTATTCGAAGAGGGCATCGGCCATTACAGCTGGACACGCGCAGGCGTCGAATGGCGCGGCCGCGACGTCACGGCACAGGCGGAAGTATCCGGCAACCGCTATGGCTATGGAACCAGGACTGGCGCGGCCGCTTCGGTCCTCGTGGATCTGGACGACCATTGGCAGATCGGCGCCGGCGCGGCCCTGCTGTCGCGAGACACGCCGCTGCGAGCCCTCACGCACGACGTCACCGCCAACAACGTGCAGGCGTCGCTGCGCTGGCGCGGCGACGAACGCCGCGAATGGACGCTGTCGGTGACGCCATCGTTCTTTTCGGACGGCAACAACAGGCTGGAAGTGGATCTGAACGGCCGCCAGCGCCTGTACACGGCTCCGACGATCAAGGTCGATGCGCTGCTGGATCTGTCCGCCTCGCACAACACCGGGGACGACACGGTCGACTACTTCAATCCGAAATCGGATCTGACGATCCTGCCCGCACTGCAGCTCACGCACACGCTGTATCAGCGCTACGAGACGCAATGGACGCAACAGTTCCTGCTCGGCGCGGGCAGCTATACGCAGCAGCGCCATGGCACGGGAGGCATCTTCACGGCCGGCTACGGCCAGCGCTACCGTTACAACGACGTCCTGGAGGTCGGCTTCATGATCACGGGCACCTCGCGGCTCTACGACGGCCAGCGGGAACGCGACTACAACCTCCTCGTCAACATGACGTACCGATTCTGAGGAGAGCCCGGCCATGTCATCCTCCTTCATCCGACTGCGCCTGCCGCTGTGGCTCTGCTGCCTGGCGCTGCTGTCGGGCTGCGCCAGCGGCATCCCGAGCTTCACGCCGCCCTCGCAGCGGCCCGTCTCCGCCGTCGATCGCCCATGGCCCCACAACGGCCTGCTCACGCTGGCTTACCACGACATCGAAGACAGCGACCCCGACCAGACGTTCGTGGCGGTGCGCACCGACCTGTTCGTCACCCAGATGCAGTGGCTGCGCGACAACGGCTACCAGGCCGTTTCCGTGGACCAGATCCTGGCAGCCCGCAACGGCGGCGCCCCTCTGCCGCCCAAGGCCGTGCTGCTCAGCTTCGACGACGGTTTCCAGAGCTTTTACACGCGGGTCTTCCCGATCCTGAAATCCATGGGATGGCCCGCCGTCTGGGCCCCGGTCGGGAAGTGGGTGGGAACGCCGAAGAACCAGCCGGTCCTGTTCGGAACGCGGAAGGTCCCGCGCGAACGGTTCGCCACCTGGGACGAGGTCCGGCAGGTCGCCAGGTCCGGCCTGATCGAGATCGCCTCGCACACCGACAACCTGCACCATGGCATTCCGGCCGATCCACAGGGCAGCGAACAGCCGGCGGCCTCGACCCGTCGATATGACGCGCGAACCCGCTCCTACGAATCGGATGCCGCCTATCGCCAAAGGATAGGCGCCGACGTCGAAGCCATCACCCGGACGCTGCGGCGGGTGACCGGCAAGGCCCCCAGGGTCTGGGTCTGGCCGTATGGCGCCGCCAGCGGCGAGGCGCTCGACATCATCCGCCGGCACGGCTACCAGATGGCCCTGACGCTCGACGACGGCCTGGGAACGACGGACCATCCGATGTCCCTGCCGCGGATGCTGGTGACGGATTCGCCCGACATGGCGGAATTTGCGCGATCCGTGCTGGGCGTGGAGCCTCGCGCCAACGTCAGGGTGGCTCAGGTGGATCTGGATTACGTCTACGATCCCGACCCCGCGCAGATGGACAGGAACCTGGGCGCCCTGGTGCAACGGATCGCGGACCTGCAGATCAACACCGTCTTCCTGCAGGCGTTCGCCGACCCCCGGGGCGACGGTCTGGCGCGCGCGGTCTATTTCCCGAATCGCCGGCTGCCCATGCGCGCGGACCTGTTGAACCGGGCGGTCTGGCAGTTGCAGACGCGCGCCCACGTCAAGGTCTACGCCTGGATGCCGGTTCTGAGCTTCGACCTGTCGCCCGCCATCGCGCGCGTCAGCCGCTGGAACCCGGGCGACGGCAGCGCGGCCCCGTACTCCGCCCCCGGCCATTATCAGCGGCTGTCTCCATTCGATCCGCAGGCGCGGGCCGCCATCGCGGATCTGTACGAGGACATGGCGGCCAACGCGCCGATAGACGGCATTCTGTTCCACGACGACGCGCTCCTGGGCGACTACGAGGACGCCAGTCCGCCCGCGCTGGCCGCCTACCGGCGCGCCGGCCTGCCCGGATCGATCCAGGCCCTGCGGGCCGATCCCGCCACCCTGCGGCGCTGGACCCGCTTCAAGAGCCGGGCATTGATCGACTTCACCAGCCAGCTGGCCAGCCGGGTGCGGGCGATCCGCGGCCCTCAGGTCCGGACGGCGCGCAATCTCTATGCCGGCCCCGTCCTGGACCCGGCCAGCGAGTCCTGGTATGCGCAGAACCTGGACGACTTCCTGCAAACCTACGACTGGACCGTGCTCATGGCCATGCCGCTGATGGAACGGGTCCCGGCATCCGGATCCGATGCCTGGCTCGATCGCCTGGCGTCGGCGGTGGGGAGCCGCCCGGGAGCGCTGTCGCGCACCGTGTTCGAACTGCAGGCCCGCGACTGGAACCTGCCTGGCGGCCCGATGGTGGACGGCCGCGAGCTGGCCGGCTGGATGCGGCATCTGCAGCGCCTGGGCATCGAAAACTTCGGCTACTACCCGGACGACTTCATACAGAACCGGCCCGCCCTGCGGATCATCCGGCCGGCGATCTCCAAGGCCTGGTATCCCTACCAATGAGGAAGCGCTGCGATGACCGACCGATTACTCGCCTTCCTGCTCCTGTGCCTGGTCCTGGGGGCCCCATTTGGCGCGGCCCTGCTGTGGACGGCCGACCTGCTCCTGGATTTCGTGTTCTTCTACCCGCTGTTCATGTCCGGGCTGTGGATGTTCGGCGGCCTGTATTACTGGCTGCACTGGGAACGGCGCTGGGCCTGGGGGCCCGATGCGCCGCCGCCGGCGCTGCGAGGCGACCCGCTCGTCTCGATCCTGATCCCTTGCCACAACGAGATCGAACATGGCGCCGACGCGATCCTGGCCGCGCTGGACCAGCGTTATCTGAAAGTGGAGGTCATCGCCATCGATGACGGGTCGTCCGACGGCACCGGCACGATGCTGAACCGCCTGGCCGCCGTGCACGACAGGCTGCGGGTCATCCATCTCGCGCAGAACCAGGGCAAGGCCATGGCCTTGCGCATGGGCGCGCTGGCGGCCCGCAGCGACTACCTGGTGTGCATCGACGGCGACGCCATCCTGGACCGCAACGCGGTGGCTTACCTGGTGGCGCCCCTGCTCGACCACCCCCGCGTCGGCGCCGTCACCGGCAATCCCCGCATCCGCACCCGCTCGACCTTGATCGGCCGGGTCCAGGTCGGCGAGTTTTCGTCGATCGTCGGCCTGATCAAACGCACCCAGCGCGTCTATGGCCAGGTGTTCACCGTCTCCGGCGTGGTGGCCGCATTCCGGCGCACGGCCCTGGACAGGGTCGGCTACTGGAGCCTGGACATGGTGACGGAAGACATCGACATCAGCTGGAAGCTGCAGCGCGATCACTGGTCGATCTTCTTCGAGCCGCGGGCTCTGTGCTGGATCCTGATGCCCGAGACCCTGCGCGGCCTCTGGAAGCAAAGGCTGCGCTGGGCGCAGGGCGGCGCCGAAGTCTTCCTGAAGAACGTCCCCAACATCTGGTCGTGGCGCTACCGCCGCCTGTGGCCCATGGTGCTGGAGTACTGCGTATCGTCGATCTGGGCCTTCGCCCTGACGCTCTCGGTCTGCCTGTGGGCTGCTGGACTCTTCATGGCGCTGCCCGATCACATCCACGTCGAAACCCTGATCCCGCCCGCGTTCACCGGCATGACCCTGGCCCTGGCGTGCCTGCTGCAATTTTGCCTGAGCGTCTTCATCGACCATCGCTACGAGCCCAGGCTGGGCCGATCGCTGTACTGGGTGATCTGGTATCCCCTGGCGTACTGGATGATCAACCTGCTCACCACCCTATGGAGTTTTCCCAGGGTCATGCTCAAACACCATCGCGGACGGGCCCGCTGGGAAAGCCCCGACCGCGGCATCAAGGAGCCCATGTCATGATGATCATCGAAACCCCCCGGTCCCGGACCATCGCCCTGATCGATTTCCTGCTGACCGCCCTGGCCTGGCTTGGATTCCTCTATCTGTGCGCATCCGGCATTCAATCCATCGTCGACGATCGGACGCAGGCTCTCGCGGTCCCGCTCGCGTCGCGGCTGCTGCCTGAAGCGCACACGCTGCTGGCCTATGCCATCGTGATCGCCTGCATCGGCCTGCTGCTGTTTGCCTGGGCCGACTACAACGCACGCAGGTACGGCGGCCTGGATCGCCGCAGACCCCTGCGGGATGTGGCGAGCGAATCGCTGGCCGCCAGCTTCGACATCAGCCAGACGCAGCTGAACACGCTGCATGCCAGCCAGTCCGTACGGATCCACCATACGAACGAGGGCCGGATCAGCCTGCTCGACTATGCCAACACGCGCCAGACGGCTGGTAACAACGTATTTCTCCTGTCGCGATGATTCCAGGGAAACGCATGACCGATGCAAACAACAATTACTCTTGGTAAAGCCGGGACCGCCAGCCTCGCATAAAAATAAACCGCGACAAAGCGCCCGCTTCACATTATTTGACAGAGGGACATTACGATGGCGACGACTGTCACCGTAGTAGAGCCCAATCCGCTGCTATGCTTGGGCATCCTGAACCTGCTGCAGAGCCTCGACTGCACGCTGGTGGCCACAGGCATCGATTACGCCCAGCTGTTTCGCGACGCCACGGAACAGACCGGCGCCACCGACCTGATGCTGCTGTCCGTTCCCGGGTCCTATGAACGCATGGTGGAACTCATCTCGGCAGCCCAGCAGGGCTACGCGCCGCGACGCATCCTGCTGCTGTCCGATACCCATACCCTGCCCTATTCCCTGCTCAACTTGCCCTCGTCGCTGGCGGGCTACATTTCCAAGTATTCGTCACAGGACGTCCTGAAGACGTCCATCATGCTGGTGCTCGCCGGCGGAAAATGCTTTCCTCCTCCGGACATCGTCCATCCGGCCCGTCTGGACGGCGACGCGGTCCTGCACGACAAAACGCCGCAGCCCAAGCGACGCTGGTACGACCGGCATGGCGCCGTCCCCGCGCCGCGGGCCGAGGAACGGCCGCCCGACAGTTTCCTGGGCGCGCCGAAAACGATGCCTGCGTCCGCGGGGACACGCCCTTCGACCGACAGGGCGCCCGCCTCCGAGCCTCCCATCGAAAGCCAGGCGCCACCTCCTCGGCCCGGTAGCCGGGAAGCCCGCATGCTGCGTCTGACGCCGCGCCAATACGAAGTGCTGGTCCTGCTGGCCAAGGGATACCCGCTGAAAAAGATCAGCCGCGAATTGAACATTTCAGTGGCCACCGCCAAAACCCACACCGAGGCCCTGTACCAGCGGCTTTCGGTGAACAGCAGCAACGCGGCCGTCTACGCCGCCATTTCGAAAGGCGCCACACTCGGATTGCAAGGACCGCCTCTTCAGGAATCGCTGCCGCCCGCCGCCTGACGGCCCGCGCCGCGCCGGCGGCCGGCCACCCGACAAGCGCCCAGGCCGAGCGTTCAGCCCGCGCCGGGATACGCAGCCAGCAGCCAGGAAGCCAGGGCCCGGGCCGCGCGGCTGGCCGTGGCGTGGGGCAGGTATCTCGTCACCGGCTTTTTACAGGCCAGCGCTTCATGCAGGCTCTCATCCCGATAGACCGCCTGCGGCAGCACGCGCGGCCCATAGCGGCAACGCCAGTCCAGCACGATGTCGCGCTCCAGCTGCCGGGAAGGCTCGAAATCATTGATCAGCAGGTAGCTGGTGGACTCCAGGCCGATCTGCGCCAGCAAGACGTGGGCGGCGACATCCGGATTCGCGACCAGGACATCCAAGGTGCTGCGAAATCTCAGGACGGGAGCCAAGCGGTTCGGATAAGGCGGGCAATCGAAGAGCGCCCAATCGAACATCCGGCCCATGCCCGGCAGCGCCTGCAGCCAGAAATCATCGCCGCGCAGCAGATGCGACACGCCCGACGCCCCCACCGACTTGCGCCCGAAGGGCACGAGGATCAGGTGTTCGCTGACCTGGCACGCCTGCTGACGCCAGTCATCCGGGAACAGGGAGGCCGCCCAGCCACGCCCGTCGTCATAAGGCACGCCAAAATGCAATCTGAGCAGGTCGGAAGCGTTCAGGTCCACGAGCAGCACGCGCTGGCCCAGGGCAGCCAGGGCATCGCCCAGCATGACCGTCATCGTCGTCGTGCCGCCGCCTCCGCGCACGCCAGCCAGGGTCATCAGGTTCATGAGACGGCCTCAATCCGTGTCGGATTCCGTGAAACCGGATGCCTGCCGGGACAGGGCCTGATCGATTTCCGCCAGCAGCGGCCAACGGGCCAGCGCATCCCGGCGCGCCTGCGCGGCAGGCGCGCTACGGCGCACGGCGAATACGTCTCGTCGAACGGGAAAGGCCATCGAGCCGCCCGGGCTCCCACGCCCGGAGGACGCCGTTTCCTGCGCTTCGCCACGGCGCGGCTGGTGCTTTCCAGACATGTCATCCCCCCGCCGCAGCCTCAAGGCCTTCACAAGGTCCCGTATCCGGACACGATAAAGGCTTTCGGACAGGATGCGCGAGGGGCGGATTGCCGATCAGCCGTTCGGCCTAGTCCGAACGGCTCGGGGGCGACGCGTCTCGGGCGCGGCGCCCGCGCGGCGCTAGCGGTGCTTGAACGCCGGCTTGCGCTTTTCCACGAAGGCCTTCATGCCTTCCTTCTGGTCCTCGGTGGCGAACAGGGCATGGAAATTGCGGCGCTCGAAGAGCAGGGACTCGTCGAGGCTCGCCTCGAAGGACCGGTTGACGCATTCCTTGGCCATCATCACGGCCGGCAGCGGCATGGACGCGATCACCGTGGCGGCCTCGATGGCTTCGTCCAGCAGCTTGTCCACCGGCACGACGCGCGCGACCAGGCCCGCGCGCTCGGCCTCGGCCACGTCCATCATGCGGCCGGTCAGCACCAGGTCCATGGCTTTGGCCTTGCCCACGGCGCGCGGCAGGCGCTGCGTGCCGCCATAGCCCGGAATCACGCCCAGCTTGATTTCCGGCTGGCCGAACTTGGCGTTTTCAGCGGCGATGATGAAATCGCACAGCATGGCCAGTTCGCAGCCCCCGCCCAGCGCGTAGCCCGACACCGCCGCGATGATGGGCTTGCGGGCGCGGCGCAGCGCATCCCAGTTGCCGCCCAGGTAATCGGCCTTGTAGACGTCCATGTAGGACCAGCCCGCCATGGCGCCGATGTCGGCCCCGGCCGCGAAGGCCTTTTCACTGCCTGTCAGCACCATGGCGCCGATGTTGTCGTCGGCCTCGAAAGCCCGCACCGCGGCCGAGAGTTCGTCGATGACCTCGTTGCTGAGTGCGTTCAGGACCTGGGGGCGATTCAGGGTCAGCAACCCGACCCGCCCGCGAACCTCAACCTTTACCAGTGCTTCGCTCATGTTGCCTCCAAAGTAAACTAAGGGAATGAAAGACGAACCGATCCGCTACCGCGTGCAGCTGGCCGACCCGGCCGGCCACCGCTACGCCATCCGACTGACCATACCGCAGCCCGACCCCAAGGGCCAGACGCTGCGCCTGCCCGCCTGGATTCCCGGCAGCTACCTGATCCGTGATTTTGCCCGACAGATCGAAACTCTGCAGGCGCGGGATGCGGACGGCGCGGTGGCCGCCCGCAAAACCGACAGCCACACGTGGCGCTGCGCGCCGGCGCGCGGGGCGCTGACGATCGACTATACGGTCTATGCCTGGGACCTGTCGGTGCGCGGCGCGCACTTCGACGAAAGCCATGCCTTTTTCAACGGCTGCAGCCTGTTTCCGGCCGTGGCGGGGCAGGAATCCAGCCCCTGCCTGCTGGAACTATGCCCCCCCGGTCATGCCAGGGGCTGGCAGGTCCACACCAGCCTGCCGCCTGCCGCCGGCCAGCCGGACTGCGCCGAGCCGCACGGTTTCGGCAGCTACCGCGCCGACGACTACGACGCCCTGATCGACCACCCGGTGGAAATCGGCACCCCGCAATCCATCAGCTTCGAAGCCCACGGCGCCGTCCACCGCCTGGTCTTCACGGGCGTGGCCCCGCAACTGGACCTGGAACGCATCGCCGCCGACGTGCGCAAGATCTGCGCCGCGCAGATCGAACTGTTCGAACCCGCGGCGCGGCGGGCGCCGTTCCTGGACAGCGCCGACCACTACACCTTCCTGACCACGATCACGGGCGACGGCTACGGCGGCCTGGAACACCGGGCGTCCACGGCGCTGATGATCAGCCGGCGCGATCTGCCCATGCGCGGCCGGCCGGCGCCCGAAGGCTACCAAACCTTCCTGGGGCTGGTCAGCCACGAATATTTCCACACCTGGAACGTCAAGCGCATCAAGCCGGCCGCCTTCGCGCCCTACGACCTGAGCCGGCCCGACCACACGCGCCTGCTGTGGGTCTTCGAAGGCTTCACCTCGTACTACGACGACCTGATGCTGCTGCGTTCGGGCGTGATCGACGAACCCGCCTACCTGAAGCTGCTGGCCCGCACCCTGGACCAGGTGATGCGCGGCGGCGGCCGGCTGAAGCAATCCGTCGCCGACAGTTCCTTCGACGCCTGGACGCGCTACTACAAGCAGGATGAAAATTCCCCCAACGCCCTGGTCAGCTACTACACGAAAGGCTCCCTGGTCGCCCTGGGGCTGGATCTGGAGATCCGCCACCGCTCGGGCCACACCCGCAGCCTGGACGACGTCATGCGTCTGCTGTGGACACGCTACGGACGCGACTTCTACCGGGGCCGCCCCCGTGGCGTGCCGGAAGACGCCCTGCCCGCGCTGATCCAGCAGGCCACCGGCGTGGACCTGGGCGACTTCATCGTCCGCTACGCGGAAGGCTGCGCCGACGTCCCTCTGAAAGCCGCCCTGGCCCGCGCCGGCATCGCCCTGACGGCCGAACCGGAAAACACCCGACCCACGCTGGACGTCCGCACCCGTCCCGACACCGGCGGCCTGCGCCTGGCCACGGTGTACGAAGAAGGCCCCGCCCACCGCGCGGGCCTGTCGGCCGGCGACCTGCTGATCGCTCTGGACGGCCTGCGCATCACCGACGCCGCCAGCCTGGATACGCTGCTGGACGGCCGCCGGGCGGGCGACCGGGTCGCGCTGCACGTATTCCGGCGCGACGAGCTGCGCCAGTACCGCGCACGGCTGGGCCAGCCCCCCGCCCTGAAGCACAAGCTGGAACGCAGCGCCCCTGAAACGCCCCCATCCGGAGCCGCGGCATGAATCCATCCGGCCGCCCTCCCGTCGCCAGCGCCGATACCCGCCGGGTGATTCTGGACGACCTGCGGGTGTCGGCCTCCATCGGCATGCTGGACCACGAACGGACCGCCCGCCAGCCCCTGCGCATCCATGCCGAATTCGACACCGACGCCTCGCGCCCGGTGGACGACGCCGACATCGGCAGCGTGCTGGACTATCGCCTGCTGCGGGACGCCCTGATCCAGGAAGCCGTCCAGACCCACACCGATCTGCTGGAAACCCTGGTGGATCGATCCCTGACCCGCATCCTGCGGGACTTTCCGGAGGTCCTGCACGTCCGCCTCCGCATCTGCAAACCGCAGGCGTTCGACGATTGCGCCGCCGTCTGCATCGAACAATCGCGCAGCCGCACATCCGCCGCCTGATCATCGCACCATGTCCGCACCCACTCCCGACTTCCAGGCGTCCGGCGCCGCCGAACACGGCCACGCCGCCGCGCTCGGGGACGCCGCCGCGCGTCCCGCCCGCCACAGCGTCAACGAAAACAAGCTGGTCAAGCGGCTGCTGCGCGAAACCGGCAAGGCCATCGGCGACTACCGGATGATCGAGGACGGCGACCGCGTCATGGTCTGCCTGTCGGGCGGCAAGGATTCCTACGGCCTGCTGGACATTCTGCTGACGCTGCGCGAACGCGCGCCCATCCATTTCGACGTCATCGCCGTCAATCTGGACCAGAAGCAGCCGGGGTTTCCCGAACACGTGCTGCCCGACTACCTGAGCGCGCGCGGCATCCCCTTCCACATCGAGAACCGGGACACATATTCCGTGGTCAAGCGCCTCGTCCCGGAAGGCAAGACGACCTGCTCCCTGTGTTCGCGCCTGCGCCGGGGCATCCTGTACCGCGTGGCCCGCGAACTGGGCGCCACCAAGATCGCCCTGGGCCACCACCGCAACGACATCCTGGCGACCTTCTTCCTGAACCTGTTCTACGGCGGCCGCATGAAGGCCATGCCCCCGAAGCTGGTGTCGGACAACGGCGAGCACATCGTCATCCGGCCACTGGCCTACGTGCGCGAGAAAGACCTGATCGCCTACGCGCGGCTGCGCGAGTTTCCCATCATTCCCTGCAACCTGTGCGGTTCCCAGGAAAACCTGAAGCGCAAGGAAATCAACCGCATGCTCGAAGAATGGGACCGGCACTTCGGCAACCGCACCTGGAACGTGTTCCGCGCGCTGTCGCACGTCGTGCCGTCCCATCTGATGGACCCCGCCCTGATGGATTTCGGCGGCCTGCGCCCGACGGGCCGGGCCGACGCCGACGGCGACCGGGCATTCGACGAGGAAGACTTCCCGATGCCGGCGTTCGCGGAAGAGGAGGGGGCGGCGGACGGCGAGCACGGCTCGCTCGGCCGGGAGCCGGTCGAGCGGATCATCGCCCGGCCGCGCGTGCGGTCGCAGGAATCATCCTAATCCGCCCGCCCCCGATCAGGTCCAGTACATTGATCCGATGTCGTGGGCGAAGACGGGATAGTTCATGGGCACGCCTTTCAGGCCCTTGCGCACGACCGTGCCGATGTCGGGGCTGAACACCCAGGCATTGACGGCATCGTGAGCCAGGTGCCGCTGCATCTGCCGGAACAGCTGCCCCTGTTCGCGCGGATTGGAGCTGACGGCATGGCGAACGACCAGCGCGCGGAAATCGGCGCTGTCATACCCGAAATAAAAATCGGGCCGGGTGTAGATCGCGTAATCCAGCGGTTCGACGTGGGTGATCACGGACAGATCGAAATCCCCCTGGAAGACGGTGGACATCCATCGCGCCCAGGACACCCGGACCAGATCCACCTGGATCCCCACGTCGGCCAGGTAGCGGGCCACCACCGGGCCGCCGAACAGCGCATACGGCGTCGGAGGCAAGGTCAGATCCAGACGCAGCGGCGCGCGCACGCCCGCAGCCCGCAACAGCGCGCGGGCGCGGTCGGGATCGTAGGGGTAGAGGCTCGTCAGATTGATGTAATCGGGGTCCGTGGGCACGAAATGGCTGCCGATGGCCTGGGCGCGTTGGCGCAGGACATCCCGGATGAAGACTTCGCGGTCGATGGCGTGCGTGATCGCCTGCCGCACCCGCACATCGCCAAGGGGCGCCCGGCGATGATTGACGACCACCATGCCCTTGCCTGAAGAGCTGCCCACCAGCACTTCGTAGTGACGGCTGTCCTTCAGCCGGTCCACGCTGCTGGTGGCGGCGCCGAATAGCACATCCACCCGCTGGTCCAGCACGGCCCGGACCTGCCGCTCGGGATCCGGAATGAAATGAAATCGCGCGGCGGGAATGCGGACGCTGCCGGCATCCCGGTAGCCCGGCCACCGCACCAGGTCGACGTCCCCCGTATCCTGCCATCCGGCGAAGCGATAAGGCCCCGTCCCGATGGGCCGCCGCGATGTCTGGTCGGCCGAGCCGGGGTGCACGATGGCGGCGGGCGGCTGTCCCAGCCTGAAAGGCAGCAGGGGGTCGGGGTGCTTCAGCGTCAGCAGCACCGTCCGCTCGTCCGGCGTCTGGATGTCCTGGATATTGCGGAAGGTCTCCACCAGGCTGTTGGCGGCCCCCAGCGCCTGCGCCCGCCGCAGGCTGCCGGCCGCCACGCCGGCATCCAGCCGGGCGCCATCGTGAAAGATGACGCCGTCGCGCAAGCGGAACCGGTAGCGCAGGCGGTCGAGCGAGACGTCCCAGTGTTCGGCCAGCAACGGCGCCACCTGGCCGTTTTCCCGGATGCAGGTCAGGCCTTCGAGGATGTTGCTGTGCACGACTTCGCCGACGACGGCGGCCGCCGAGCGGGTGGGGTCCAGGCTTTCCGGCCGCAAGGACAGACCGATGGTCAGGGGCGAGGCTGTCTGACCTGCGACGCGGGACGGCGCCGCGATGGCGGCCGCGCACGCCCAGGGCAGGGACAGGACGGCCCTACGGGAGATCACCAGCCAGCCGCGGCCGGACCGCGAGCGTCCCCCCGGCGCAATGCGCCCGGCGGAGAAAGGAATGAGAACCGGAGGCCCCGGGATTCGGACATGGCAGGCACTTCCTGTAAGATCCTGTCATTATCACTCATGTAGTAGCTGCGGGAAACACGGCGGGGTGTACGACGCCGGCACACCACCATGGCGCACGATCATTTCCTGTCCCGCCGGACGCTGCCGGCCCTGATTGCGGTGCTGGTCTCCGGCGTGCTGATGATCCTGGGCGGAGCGCTGGCCTATCTGGACAGCCAGGAACGCCACCAGCACGCCGTGGAACACGAACTGCAGCTGGTCAACCGGCTGCAGATCCAGAGCCTGCAGACCTGGCGCAGCGCCCGACTCACCGAAGCGGCTTCCATCACCATGGACACCCTGTTCGGCGGCGCGGTGGCCGACTGGCGTCTGGCGGCGCAGGATCAGCGCGCCGATGCCGGCGCCCTGCGGGACGCCATCCGGGACAGGCTGCGTTTCCTCTACGAACAATCAGGCTACGCCGCCGCCTATCTGCTGTCGCCTTCGGGCGCCCTGCTGCTCGCGCCCGAAGGAGGACGCCCGCCCACGCTGTCGCCCGACGGCCAGGCCGCATTGCAGCTCGCCATCGACCGGGCGCATCCCGTGGCGATCAACCCCCAGCGGGATCCCGCCTTCACGTTCCCGTTCTTCAGCCTCATCGCGCCGGTCTACCAGGACGACGAAATCGTCGCCGCCGTCTGGATGATCATGGACGTGCGCAGTTCCCTGTTCCCTTTGCTGGAAGAGTGGCCATCGGCCAGCCAGACGGCGGAGTCCATCCTGGTCATGCGGGACCGGGACAGCGTGCGTGTGCTCAGCCCGCTGCAGGATCAAGCCGATGCCGCGCTGCAGTTCCGCATGTCGCTGGCGCTGACCCAGGCCCCCATGGTGCAGGCCGTCCAGGGCATGCGCGGCCTGTTTCGCGGGCAGGACTACCGGGGCCGCCCCGTCCTGGCCGTCGCCGCGCCCGTCACCGGCTCTTCCTGGTACCTGGTCTCGAAAATCGACGTGGCCGAAGCCCTGGATACCCGCTGGCGGGACATGTGGCACATCGCCGCCCCGGTGATCGCCGGCCTGCTGTGCATCTGGCTGGCGCTGGGGTACACGCAGCACCAGGCCTGGCGCCGCGAACGGCGGCTGAAGGAACTGCTGGAACGGCAGGTCCGCCACGACCCGCTGACGCAGCTGGCCAACCGGGTCGCCCTGGACGAGCAATTCGACATCAACTGGCGTCATGCCGTGCGGCAGCGCCAGCCCCTGTCGGTGCTGATGATCGACGTGGACCACTTCAAGGCCTACAACGACCACTTCGGCCACATCGCCGGCGATCAATGCCTGAAACAGGTCGCAGCCATGCTGTCATCGGTCGCCCGGCGCAGCACCGATCTGGTCTCCCGCTACGGCGGCGAAGAATTCGTCATGCTGCTGCCCGACACCCCGCTATACCAGGCCCGCGCCCTGGCCGAACGCATCTGCCAGACCGTGTTCAATGCCGCCATTGCGCATCCGCTGTCGCAGCATGGCGAACGCGTCACCGTCAGCGTGGGCGTCACCTGCGCGAACGCCGGCGACCTGAGCGGCGCCGACGCAGCGCGGATCCGCAAGTCCCTGCTGGAACGCGCCGACGCCGCCCTGTACGCGGCGAAAAGCGCGGGCCGCAACCGGGCGGAATGACGGCATCCGGCCCCTCGCCGGTCAGACGCCCTCAGACTTCGGGCACGAGCCCCCTGCCCAGGATCTCGACATGAGACAGCCGTTCGTTCAGGAAGTCCAGAAACGCGCGCGTGCGCGCCGGCATCATGCGGGACGGGAACAGGGCGACCATCGGGATCGCCTCGAAGGACCACGCCGGCAGCACCCGGACCAGATCCTGCTGGTGTTGATTGGCGCGCACGGACAGCGGCACGATGCCCACGTGATGCACGGCCATGTGCCGCAGCATCAGCACGTGATTCATGGCGATCCGCCCGCCGACCCGGACCTGGCGCTCATCCCCCTCGGTCGAAAACAGTTTCCACACGGAGTCCTCGCGGCTGGCGCTGGCGCGCAGGCACTGATGCCCGGCCAG
The DNA here is from genome assembly GCF_937988725.1 of uncultured Castellaniella sp. Taxonomy (GTDB): domain Bacteria; phylum Pseudomonadota; class Gammaproteobacteria; order Burkholderiales; family Burkholderiaceae_B; genus Castellaniella. The sequence goes on from NZ_CALKHS010000006.1 coordinate 26,089, forward strand.
GTCGGCGGGATCCCCGGGAATGCCGTGCCGGCGCAGGTATTCCGGAGACGCATACAGCCCCAGGGACAAAGTCCCCAGGCGCCGCGACACGATGCCGGAATCTGGCTGGCGCGAGGCCCGGATCACGACATCGAAGCCGTCGGCCTGCAAGTCGATCTTGCGCACGCTCAGGTCGTATTCGCAATCGATCTCGGGATAGCGGCGGGAAAATTCGGGCAGGGCTTCCTGCAGAAAGGCCAGCGCCAGGCTGGACGGCAGCGAGACCTTGAGATGACCGCGCGGCTGCTGGGCATCGTCCATCAGTGCCTCGTGCGCAATGCGGGCCTCCTCGACGATATGCCTGCAGCGCGCGAAGTAGGCCGCCCCCGCCTCGGTCAGCGCGACCTTGCGCGTGGTGCGGTTCAGCAGGCGCACCCCGATGGAGCTTTCCAGCTGCGAGATGCGCCGCGAAATGGTCGAGGCCGGCATCCCCAGCGCTTCGCCCGCGCGCGTGAAACCCTGGCTGCGGGCCACTTCGACAAACAGCTCAATATCGTTCAGGGACGGGGACATGGGATGCAATCCACAAAAGCGAACGGGCCGTCGGGCAATCGGGAGAAGGCGGCCGATTGTCGATAAAAATGGAAAGCTGAATTCGCATTGCCCCAGTTTATCGCAGCGCAGCAAAAGCGCACACTGTTTCCAACAGAGCAGGACACGAATCACCCAGCGGAAAGCCCGTGAACGTCCTGCTTTGACACACCCTAAACGTGAAGGAAACCATCATGAAAGTCGCTACCGCCGCCTCCATCGCCGTTCTGTCCCTGGGCCTCGCCTCCGCCGGCATCGCTCAGGCCGATCAGACCAACTACCCGGAAATCGTGACGCCCAGCACCCAGACCCGCGCGGAAGTCGTCCAGGCGCTGCGCGTGGCGCAGTCCCAGGGGCTGGTCACCGTGGGCGAGCAAGCCGATTATCCCCAGCTGCAATCCGAAGGCCCGGCGCTGACCCGCGCCCAGGTCCTGAATGAACTGCACGAAGCCGAGAGCGCCGGCCTGTTCTTCATCGGGAACAGCATGCAGTATCCCCAAACGATGTAATCACGGTTTCGAACCCTCGAACCGGAAAAGCCCGCCGCGCACGATGCGCGGCGGGCTTTTTTCGCGCTTCGCGCAGCCCCCGAATCCCCCTGAAAGGCCGGCCTTCCGCGTTCCTCCGCCCGGCGGACCGGCTACCGTAATCCCGCATTGACAGATTCTTGCCCACGGCAGGAAACTGATTCCGCTTCTCCGGAAAGGGATGTTCGTTTCCGCTAGCACCGGTTGTTTTCGAGATTCATCTCGCATGCGCCGCTAGACACGACGCACGTCCATCAGACGTACCAGAGGAGGATTCACATGAATGACAATCACAGCAACAGCGGTGCAGTCAGCCGCCGCACCTTGCTGAAAGCCGCCGGAGCAGCGGGCGTCGCTGCCCTGGCTTCCCCCCGGATCATCCTGGCGCAAGGCGAACAGCCCGTCAAGCTGGGGGTCGACAATCCGCTCACCGGCACCTACGCCATCACGGGCCGCAACGAACTTCACGGCATGGAACTCGCCGTCGAGGAAATCAACGCCAAAGGCGGCATCCTGGGCCGGCCGGCCAAGCTCATCGTCGAAGACTCCACCAGCGGCGACGCCGGGGTCGCCGTGCAGAAAGCCCGCAAGCTCATCGACAAGGACAAAGTCGATTTCCTGGTCGGCAACGTCAATTCCGGCCTGACCATGGCCATGTCCGCCGTCGCCTATGAAAAAGGCGTCTTCATGATGGACCCCGGCGGGCACGCCGACCCCATCACGGGCAGCGAATGCCACTGGAACGTCTACCAGGTCGATCCGTCCACCACCCTGCTGGTCAACGCCATCGCGCCGTCCCTGGTCAAGCGCTTCGGCAAGAAATTCTATTTCCTGGTGCCCGACTACGCCTTCGGCCACGGCCTGCTCGACGCCTACAAGGTCAATCTGCAGAAACTGGGCGCCACCAACCTGGGCGCCGACCTGATCCCCCTGGGCACGACCGAATACTCGTCCTACCTGATCAAGGCGCAGGCGGCCAACCCCGACGTCATCGTGATCCTGCAAAACGGCGAGGACCAGACCAACGTGCTCAAGCAGGCCGTGCAGTTCGGCCTGGACAAGCGCTTCCACATCGCCGGGGCCAACATCGAACTGGAAACCCTGGAAGCCCTGCCCCCCACCGCGCGCATCGGCAACTGGGTCATCGAGTGGTACTGGAACCAGCCCGACGTTCCCCACGTCAAGGAATTCACCGACGCCATCATGAAGAAGACCGGGCGCGTCCCCACGGCGCGCACCTGGTTCGGCCACACCGCCATCCATGCCTGCGCCCTGGCCGCCAACACGGCCAAATCCCTGGAGGCCGTGAAAATGGCCCGCGCGCTCAACGGCCTGACGCTGCCGCCGGAAGTCGCCCTGCAGCCGCACCCGGCCACGTTCCGGGCTGACCAGCATTTGCTCATCGGCACGCTGTGGGCCGGCCACGCGCAGGAAAAAGGCGACGCCGGCGCGGACGATCTCTTCAAGATCGACGAAGTCATCGAAAGCAAGACGATCGCACCCACCGTCGCGGAGACCGGGTGCAAGATGACCTGGCCCGCCTAGGCGCGCCCATGCGCTGCACATCAGGCGGCCCGACGCGGATCTCACGGCGGCCGGGCCGCCCGACGACTCTCTCTGACCACGACGCATCAGGGTTTCGCATCACCCGGCAGGGGGCTGTTTCGCTCAACGGAGGCACCACGTGACCCAACTGGTCCTTTTCAACGTATTCAACGGACTGGTGATCGGGGCGTTCTACGCCCTGATGGCGCTGGGCCTGTCGCTGATCATCAACCTGACCAACGTCATCAATTTCGCCCATGGCGGGTTCCTGGCCCTGGGCGCCTACATCGCCTACACCCTGCAGCCTTACCTGGGCTTCTGGGGCGCCCTGATCGTGTCGCCCTTCCTGACGGCCCTGATCGGGATCCTCGTGGAACGCGTGCTGATCCGTCCGCTGTATGCCCGCGATCCGCTCTACAGCCTGCTGCTGACCTTCGGCCTGGCCTACGTGCTGCAGGACTCCGTGCGCTACATCTGGGGCGCCCAGGGCCTGCCGATCCAGGTTCCCGCCGCGCTGCAATCCTCGCTCAGCCCCACGCTCTTCTTCCTGACCGGCTACCGGGTGTTCATGGTGGCCCTGGTGGCCATCGCCGTCATCGTCCTGTTTCTCATCCTCAAGAAGACGCGCCTGGGCATGCGCATCCGCGCCGGCACCCTGGACCTGGAAATGGTCTCGGCCCTGGGGGTGGACGTGCGCATCCTGCGCAACCTGAACTTCGGCCTGGGCATCTTCTTCGCCGGCCTGGCGGGCGTCCTGGCCGCCGGCATGCTGGGCCTGACGCCCACGATCGGCGACCAGCTGATCATGCCCAGCTTCGTCGCCGTCATCGTCGGCGGGCTGGGCAGCCTGATCGGGACCCTGTTCGGCGGGCTGCTCATCGGGATCGCCGCGGGAGTCGTCACCGTGTTCTACCCCTCCGCATCCGAGGCCACGATCTACGTGATGATGGCTCTGGTGCTGTTGATCCGGCCGCACGGCCTGTTCGGTGAAGAAGGCGGGACCAAACTGTGAACAACGCTACCGTCAACAAATCGATCAGCCTGATCGTCGTCTGGGCCATCTTGCTGACCCTGCCCACCTGGATCGGCTCCGTCGGCGGCTACACCGACCTGGCCTCCCGCGTCCTCATCATCGGCCTGGCGGCCATGTCCACCAACCTGCTGGTCGGGCATTCGGGCGTGATGGCCTTCGGGCACGCCGCGTACTTCGGGCTCAGCGCCTACGGCACCGGCCTGATCATCAAGTACCTCGTGCCCAGCACGCCCCTGGGATTCCTGGTCGGCGTCCTGACGGGGACGCTGGGCGGCGCCATCATCGGCTACCTGCTGGCGAAGCTGCGCGGCATCTATTTCGCGCTGGCCACCATCGCCTTCGGCCAGGTGTTCTACTTCATCGCCTTCCGCTGGAACTCGGTCACGGGCGGCGACAACGGCCTGACCTTCCAGCGGCAGCCCATCGATCTGGGCTTCGCGCAGATCGACCTCGCCTCCAGCCTGGTGTTCTATTACACGGCCCTGGTGGTATTCGCCGTGTGCGCGGCGCTGATGGCGGTCCTGCTGCGCTCGCCCTTCGGCCACACCCTGCTCGCCATGCGCGAAAACGAACGGCGGGCGCGCTTCCTGGGCATCCCCGTCAACCGCCACCTGTGGCTGGCCTACACCGCCTCCTGCGTCTTCGTAGCCTGCGCCGGGTCCCTGTACGGCATGCTGAACAACTTCGTCAGCCCCCACAACCTGCACTGGACACAGTCCGGCGACTTCGTGCTGATGGCGGTCATCGGCGGCATGCGTTCCTTCTGGGGGCCGCTGCTGGGGGCGGCCATCTTCGTCGTGCTGCAGGACTACCTGTCCAGCATCACCGACAGCTGGATGTTCTTCATCGGGATGATCTTCGTTCTGGTCGTGCTGTTCATCCCCCGCGGCATCGTCGGGCTGTTGCAGAGAAAAACATCATGAGCTTGCTCGAAGTCCACAACGTCACCCAGCGCTTCGGCGAGCTGGCGGCCGTCAATCAGGTGTCGCTGAACGTCGAGGAAGGCGAACTGCACGCCATCATCGGACCCAACGGGGCCGGGAAAACGACGTTCTTCAACATGATCAGCGGCTTCTACCGCCCCACCAGCGGCCGCATCGTCTTCAACGGCAGCGACGTGACCGATCTGCCGCCCTACGCGCGGGTGGGCCTGGGCATGGCGCGCACCTTCCAGATCACCGAGGTCTTCCCCGAACTGAGCGTGCGCGACAACCTGCGCATCGCCGTCGAAATCACGCAGGGGCTGCGGACGAAGCTGTTCTCCACCCGCAGGCAGTCGGCCCTGACCGAGGCGCGGGTGGACGAACTGCTGGACACCGGCGGACTGACGGCCAACGCCGACCGCCACGTCGGCGAACTGTCGCACGGCGACCAGCGGTCCACGGAAATCATGATGGCGCTGGCCCTGCAGCCCACGCTGCTGCTGCTCGACGAGCCGGCCGCGGGCATGGGCAGCCAGGAAACCTACGACACCGCCGTCCTGATCCGCAAGCTGCATCGCACCAAGAAACTCACCATCGTCCTGGTGGAACACGACATGCGGGTGATCTTCAATCTGGCGGACCGCATCACGGTGCTGACGGAAGGCGAAGTGCTGGAGGTGGGAACGCCCGCCGAAATCGCCGCCAGCGAGAAGGTCCAGGTCGCCTATCTGGGGGAAAAACGTGAAGGCTCTTGAAGTTCAGCAACTGCACACCTACTACGGCAAGAGCCACATCCTGCAAGGGATCGACCTGGAAGTGCAGGAAGGCGAACTCGTCACCCTGCTGGGGCGCAACGGGGCCGGAAAATCCACCACCCTGCGCAGCATCATGGGCCTGACACCCGCGCGCGACGGCCACATCCGGGTCTTCGGCGCGGAATCCACCCGCATGACGCCCTTCCGGATCGCCCGGCTGGGCGTCGGGCTGGTCCCCGAAGGCCGCCGCGTCTTCGCCAACCTGACGGTGGACGAGAACCTGAAGGTTCCCGTGGACCGCCCGGGGCACTGGAACATCCCGCGCATCTACCAGCTCTTTCCCCGGCTGGAAGAACGCAAGCGCCACAAGGGCAAGCAGCTGTCGGGGGGCGAGCAGGAAATGCTGTCCATCGCCCGGGTGCTGCTGCTCAACCCGCGGCTGCTGCTGCTCGACGAGCCCTCGCAGGGCCTGGCGCCCCTGATCGTCAAGAACGTGTTCGACGTCATCGTCGCCGCCCGGAACGCCGGCACCTCCGTGCTGCTGATCGAACAGAACGTGCGCGCCGCCATCGAAGTGGCGGACCGCGCCTACGTCCTGGACCGGGGCCAGATCACCCACACGGGCTCCGCCGCCGAGTTCGGCCAGGACGAACAGCGCGTGCAGGAACTCGCGGGGGCCAGCGCCCAGAAATGGGATTTCCCGGATGATTGAAGCGGGCGCGGAGAACCGTCCGCCCCGATGACGAAGCCCCGGTCGCCTCAGCCCAGCGCCGTATCCAGGAACATCATCACGGCGAACCCCGCCATCAGGCCCACGGTGGCCGCCGTCTGGTGCCCGTTGCGATGGGTTTCGGGGATCACCTCGTGGGACACCACGAAGATCATGGCGCCGGCGGCGATCCCCAGACTGACGGGATAGGCGATCGGCAGGCCGCTGGCCATGCCAACCCCGACCAGCGCGCCCAGGGGCTCCATCAGCCCCGAAGCGACCGCCACCCCGACGGCGGGCTTCATGCCCAGGCCGACCGCCCGCAAGGCCAGGGCCACGGCCAGGCCTTCCGGGATATCCTGGATGGCGATCGCCATGGTCAAGGGCAGGCCGACCGACAGATCGCCTTGCGCGAAGCCGACCCCGATGGCCATGCCTTCGGGCAGATTGTGCAAAATGATGGCCAGCACGAAGAGCCAGACCCGGCCGATCCGGTCGACCGCCGGGCCCTGCGGGCCGGCGCTTTCGTGGGCATGGGGCGTGAAGTAATCCAGCCCCAGCATCAGCAGCACCCCCAGGCCCAGTCCCACGGCGACCGTGAAGGCCGCCCCCATGCCGCTGCCCAGCAAAGCGCGGGCCGCATCCAGTCCCGGCAGGATCAGCGAGAACGAAGCCGCCGCCAGCATCATCCCGGCGGCGAAGCCCAGCATGCAGTCCTGGGCACGCGTCTCGACCCGGCGCAGCACCAGCGCCCCCAGGGCGCCCAGCGCGGTGGCCCCGAAGCCTGCCAGGCCGCCCAGCACCGCATAGCCCACGTGGCCGCGATTCTCGCCCGAAAAGGACTCCAGCCCGCTGTCGAGCAGCAGCCAGGCCACGACCAGCAGCGCCACCAGCAGGCCCGCGGCGGGAACCCGGTGTTCCAGCGCCTGCCGGCGCCAGGAGGTCAGCATCGAAACGGTCATCCATTTCCCCTTGAGAACCTTGGCGGCCATGGTTGAAGATATGTTAGCTGATGACGCCGCGCATCCACGACGCGCGACGAAGCGCCTGGCGAAACGCGAGGATCGGGGACAGTGCGAAGGGGGATGGTGGGCGGTACAAGGTTCGAACTTGTGACCCCTGCCGTGTGAAGGCAGGATTTTGCTGTTTCCTGATGTCCTTCTGTGTAATTTACCATTTATTTTTCAATGACTTATGTTTTAACCTGTCCGCTATAATACTTCGAAGTACGCAATGGTTTTGCGTACTTGTTGCGTACAAACAGGGGATAAAAAAACATGGCCAGCAGCATCGACAGCGTTGCAGCACGCAGCAAGCTGAAGGCACGCCGCGACGCCTATTGGCATAGGGTTGCTGCGGGCTGCTATGTCGGCTTTCGCAAGACCACCAGTGACAGCATCGGAAACTGGGTTGGCCGTTACTGGGATGACGCTCAGCGCAAGCAACACTTCAACTCTTTTGGCCCGCTGGACGAGCACCCGCCTGGCGCCCGGTTCGACAAAGCCGTTGAACTTGCTCGCGCATGGTTTGCCCATCTCGGCATGGGAGGCCTCTCAAAGGCCTATACCGTTGCCGACGCCTGCTCTGCCTACACAAAACACATCAGGGCAGAAAAGGGCGACAAGGCAGCCAACGATGCCCAAGGGCGCTTCGCCCGGTGGGTAGACCAGACTCCCCTGGCCAAGGTGGAACTGGCCAAGCTCAAGCGCGACCACATCCGAACCTTTCGCAAATCCTTGAGATCCGCACCTGTCATCGTTGCTGGACAAGAGCGCGAGCGGGCACCGGATACGATCAACCGCGACATGTCTCCCGTGCGTGCAGCCTTGAACCTGGCTTTTGCCGATGGCAAGATCACATCGGACTTTGCATGGCGAGAGGATCTCAAGCCGATCAAAAACGCCTCCCGCCGCCGGGAGCTGTACCTGGATCGCAAGCAACGGCGCAAGCTCATTGATCACGCCCCACCGGAGATCGCACCGTTTCTGCAGTGCCTCAGCGTGCTGCCCCTGCGCCCAGGGGCCTTGGCTGCACTCCAGGTTGCGGACTTTAATGCCCGATTAAAGGCCATCCGTATCGGCCAAGACAAGGCGGCAGCAGACCGTCGCATCAGTCTGCCTGACGCTATTGTGGAAATATTGAAGCCCCTTGCCAAAGGTCGTGCTGGCAGTGCGCCCTTACTGGCCCGTCCCGATGGGACAGCTTGGAACAAGGATGCCTGGAAATGGCCCATCAAAGAAGCAGCTCACGCTGCTGGCTTGTCGCCTGAGGTATCCGCCTACACCCTGCGGCACTCGACCATTACCGACCTGGTCGTCAGCGGCCTGGATCTACTGACCGTTGCCAAAATCAGCGGTACGTCCGTCGCCATGATTGAAAAGCACTACGGTCATTTGCGCCAAACTGCGGCTGCTGATGCTCTGGCAGGCCTGGTGCTGTAAGGCATCCACGCAGCCAGTAACGGCTACCAGCGCTGACGGGCTAGAATGGACTGCATCGGGATCAACATTAGCACCACAGGAGGCCGCCATGACTTACGCCGATTGGATGCTCATTCTGGCTTTTACACCCATCATGTCTGTTGGCGCCGCCGCGCTGTTCTTCGGCAGCGACTACGCCCAAAAACGCTGGAACGCCGACGAATACTACAAGCGCACAAACGAGCCGCGCATTGTGATCGAGTGCGATTATCGGACCCGTATCGATACCTAGCCAGTGTTGATGGGCATAATGTGGGCAAGGTACCCAAGCTGATCAAGATTATCAAGATTTCAACCTAGCCATCGCGAATATCTTCCCTTGTATGACCATCTATCGCCTCGACAACGACGCGCTGACTGAGCTGCCTCAAACCTCTTTCGGCAACCTTGGTTTGAAAGAGCGCACCGATATTCAGCGGATACTGCGGGAGCATGTCCATATCATCGCTACGGACACCATGGTGCTGGCGGAAGAATATGGCGACTGGGAAGACAGCCGGCGGCGCATTGACTTGCTGGGCCTGACCAAAGAAGCCCAACTGGTGGTCATCGAACTCAAGCGTACTGAAGACGGTGGCCACATGGAACTCCAGGCTTTGCGCTATGCGGCAATGGTGTCAACCATGACATTCCGGCAAGCCGTCGAAGCCCATCAGTCTTATCTAGCCAAAAACGGCCAACCTGCAGAGTCGGCGGAGGAACGCATCCGCGAATTCTTGGAGGATGCGGCCGACGAGCCCACGCTGGACGATCAGGTCAAGATCGTACTGGCCAGTGCCGACTTTTCCAAGGAGATCACCTCTTCGGTGCTATGGCTGAACGAACAAGGCCTGGATATCACCTGCGTCCGCCTGCGCCCCCATGCTGCGGGTGACAGCATCTTCCTGGACATCCAACAAGTTATCCCGCTCCCTGAGGCATCCGAGTTTCAAGTCGCCATTCGGGAAAAGAACCGTGAGCGTGACGTCGCCCAGACTTCGAACAAGGACTACACGAAGTACTGTGTGACCACACCAGCCGGACAATTCACACCATTGAATAAACGCGGCGTGATCCTGAAGGTCGTTCAGGCGGCCATCGAGTTGGGGCTTACACCGGAACAGCTGATGGCTACAGTCTCAAAACGCGGCCATCGATTGTTCATCTCACTAGCAGGTCAACACACAGCCCAGGAAATTGCTGCGGCGAACGGCAAGGACGAGGACCGCTTCTTCAGTAAGGACGAAGAGGTGTTTTTCGTTGGTGGAAACAGCTATCTGCTGATGAACCAGTGGAGCAAAGTACCAACTGAGCGCGCACTGGCCGAGATCATGTCAATCCTGCCTGAAGGGCACGGGATCAGCTACCAAGCTCTAGGTTGAGTCCTGCTCCGTACAGGATCAAGCCCAGTGACACGAAAGCTGGACTATGCTTGACCGCATGCGGCCCGTGCCGTATGATTGCACTCAATATGCCCGACGCCTCTGCACTCTGTGTACGCGTCGGTTCTCATTTGTACGCCAGGCTTGCCCACGGCGTACTGTCTTTCCAACCGGCAACTAGCCCCATGTCGCTGACCGACAACAGGCCATCCGGAAACTGCGGAAATCCGTTCTCCAGAAGTTCCGCCAGACGCTGTCCCCAGGTCGAATTCGGGCAGATTACGCTCAGCAGCTGCCGCATTAGGCACAGGTAGAAAAACGGGCGAGCATCGCTCAGATCTGCCGGCCAGCCTGCCGGTATTGGAGATCGTTCGACAACGTTGATGTTCCACAACCGACTGTGGTGTGCAGAGACATTGCGGATGAAGTTCAAGCTGCGCAACCACTGTGCAAATGCAATGCCGTCCGGTGCTCCGTATATCTTGGCTATCTGATCCTGATCTGCACGCTTCATGCCAGCAAACAGTTTGGAAAGAAGCCCAAAGTCCCAGATCTCCACAGCGACCCAGATAGGCAACTGGCCGTAATGCTGCATGTGATGTGAGATAAATGGCTCCTTGCGAGCGCGGTGGAGCAAACCCTGGTATTTCGTCAGCCAGATCTGATGTTTTGTCTTGCCCTTGTCCGGCCCGTAAGCAATGACCTTTTTCGTAAAATTTCCATGCAAGCAGGCTGGGTTTTCGTGTGCGGCGGGGTCACGCTGCCCAAGCAGGTACGCGATATCTACACGCACCGCCATTTCTATACGTTCCAGTGCGTCCATTGCCAATAAACGCAGCTTTTTGTCGAAAACATACAACTGGACCACATGCTCGAAGCGACTGCCAGGCATGAAAGTGTCCCGTCGGATCGGCGTACTCTGCGCCTGCGATGCCGCCACATCAATTTCCCGTAGCGGATACCAATATCCGCTCAAACGGTAGTAGCCCAGCCGCTCCAGGTAATCCAGAGCAGCAGCTGGAGCATCCACTTGCAAGCCGCGAGCTTCCAGTTGACGTAGCTGATCCTCGAACGACAGCCAGGGCTTGAGCGGTTTCAACTTATGAGTCTCCCATTTCATTTTCGGCGGCACACATACCCAGCCCCAGCGCCTACCGGTAGGCAGCGCTTTGCATGGCGCGAAGAACAGCCAATACATCCTGAAAACCTTCAGGGCTATCCAGCAGGGTATCCGGCAGTCCGTGCCCAAGAGCCGGGTTGGGAGAGTTCAGCCATTGCAGCAGCCAAGCATCCGGATCAAACCCCTCCAGGGAGCCAGACTCACCCACAATCCGAACCAATTCAGTACGGAGCGCCTCAAGTTGCGAGTCGTGAGGAGGGCGAAAATTTAGCATGCTAAATTTTCCCGCAAAAAATTTCCGCTTGACCAGACCCTCTGCATGCACGCCACATGACACTCGCGAAGAGTCCCCCAGGTGCTATCCATCATGGCGCCGGCACCAGTTTCGCAGCATTAGGATCGTAGATGTAGCCAGTAATGCTGCCATCCTTGATACGCGCAACAGCCTCATCAATGACAAACAACGGTACCAGAAACCACTCCTCGGGCTGCACAGGATGACCAAAGCGGTCATTAATAGTGATGTTCAGCCGTGCGGGCGCAAACAACCGGTGCAACAAGCGCTCCAGCCGCGTGCGATTGATCCCGGCCAGCTTGTAGGTCGCCACCACATCAACCCGCGCCAACAGGTAGGTGGAATCGTGCTCGGCATTGGCGATACGCGTCTCCACCCGGCCACCAGTGACACCAATCTTGTGGATCAAGTCTCGATTCTGTGCAACATAAGGATGATCGGACAGGGAGCGCAGGACATAGATCGTGCCGCTTTCGACATCATCAGCATCGAGCTCGCCCCCGAAAGAAAGTTGCCCGCTCTCGGGCGAAACCAACCGCCGCGCAGCGGGGTCGTCATAGAACGCACGCTGGAGCGAACGCAGCAGCAGATTGCTTTCGGTACCGTTCGAGAAAATGAGGCGCAGACGACGATCCACCTCCCCTGCGGTCGTTTTCAGCGGCTCGCCCTCGTCGGCGACATAGAGCATGACGCCATCCAGTACAAAAAAGTCCCCTGCTTCGACTGCCCGGTTTCCCGCTTCTATGGGCTGAGCTTGGCGTAAGCCGGTCCTGACTTCCGTTTGCACGCGTTCAAACAGGGGCTTGAACGCCTCGAAATCCTCACAAGGCTTACGATCTGCGATTTCCTCGGCCGCACGCTTTTCAGCGCTAGTGCGAACGTGACGCAGGACCGTAATATCGCCCGTGCCGGCGACATCTCCCAGTTCGGCAGCCAGTTCGTCGACGCCGATCGCTGAGTCCTCTGGAGCAGCACCGGCGGGGGCACCTGTCAACAAGCCCTGATGGTCCAGCGGTTCAAGCAAAGCACGGCAGTCCGGGAGCGCGCGCAGGCGGTCCAACCGCACCGCATACAGGCGCTCGAATATGTCGCGGTCTTCGCCATGCCGCGGCGCATGCCCGTGCTGCTCGGTAAAACGTTGGATTTCCTCGAAACCGGCGATGACGCGCTCCTCACTGGCTGGGCGTCCTTTTTTCTTCTCAGGTGGTGCGAACTCGCCCAGTTCTGCAGCCAGATCGTCCAGATCCGCTTTACGCATAGCGCCCCTCAGCCCGAAAGCGCATGAAGGCAGCTGCGCCTTCGGCCAGGTGTTTTTCCCAGGCGTCCTGCGCCGTCACGGATGGTGCCCGCCCACGCTCGCGCTTGAACTCGACCGCACGCTTGGCAATGGCCATGGCATCTTCAGGTGTGATCGACGTACGCTTGGCCGTGATGACCGCCGCCACCTGCTTCAAGCTGTCCTCGCTCATGGTCTTGGCCAGGATCGCGTAGGCCTCCCCAAAAGGGTTGATACGGTCGATCAGGTCGATATCCAATTCACGTACGTCCATTGCAAAACGACGCACGCCGTCAATCAGACCTGTGTTGAGTGAACCTTCGCTCTCTCCCTCAGTGACCAGCCGCTTGGCCTGCTGCGTCAGATTGAGCGCCGCAATAGCATGCTGACGGACAGCCTCTTGGTCTTCAGCGTCCAGATCAGGGTACTTGTCCTTGATGATCTTGCCCATGCGGACCTGCGTCAGCTCTTCGGGCACCAGTTCTTCGTCGAACAGGCCGCGCTCCAGGGTCGGCTTGTCCTGCACAAACGCCGCGATGACTTCGTTCAAGTCTTCTTGGCAAATACGCACCGCCTCTTTGCTTTTGGGCTCGGCGATGCCCTTGATTTCGACCTGGTAAGTCCCCGCCTGCTCATTGATGCCGAAATTGCAGCGATCCGTGTCATAGCCGCCCTCGCCATAGTCGAAGCCTGGTGTCGGGCCGCTGTCGGGGTTCTTGGGCTTGAATTCGAAACGTGGGGCCAGCACCTGCTCCATCAACAGGCTGGCTGCAATCGCCTTCAAGGTATCGTTGACGGCCTCTGTGACGGCCTCTTCAGTCGCATCAACGGCGGCGATCAAGTTGGTGAACCGTGCGCAAGTCTTGCCCGGCGCATCGCGGGTGGCCCGGCCGATGATCTGCACAATTTCGGTCAGACTCGCACGGTAACCCACGGTCAGCGCATGTTCGCACCAAATCCAGTCGAAGCCTTCCTTGGCCATGCCCAAGGCGACGATGATGTCCACGTAGTCACGATCCGCGTTCATGGCAGGCGCACGCAGGCTCTCTTGCACCCTGGCCTGGTGGTCGGGATCGACCAAGTCGGCCACTCGCAGCACGCTGCCATCCGGGCGTTTGACCAACTGAAAGCCGGTGGCAGCATCGACCCCTTGCCATTCGCCTAGCGCCCAGATGATGTTTTCTACCTCGCGGATCTTGTCCTTCGTGCTTTCGCGGGAATTGACGCTGGGGATATGAATGATGGTCTTCTCGGCAGGATCTAGGACGCTGAGAATGTCATCCACATACGGCCCGCTGTAGAAAAAATAGCCGATGTTGAGCTGCTTGAGGTATTTGTAGCCGTTGAGCTGCTCGTAGTAGGTATAGGTGACGGTATCGAACTTCGACTCGTCCGACGGCGCCAATACAGCCTCGGCGTCGCCCCGGAAGTAGGAGCCGGTCATGGCGACGATGTGCGTCTTGCCACGCTCCAGAAACTGCCCAAGATACAGGCCAAGCTTGTTGTCGGAGTTGGCCGACACATGGTGGAACTCGTCGATTGCAATCAAGCGATCGTCGAATGCCTCGACACCGTAGGCCTCGACCGCGAAGCGGAAGGTCGCGTGGGTACAGACCAGCACCTTGTCATCACCTTCGAGGAACGCGCCCAGCGACTTCACCTTGCCGCCATTGTCGGTACCAGGGGCATTGCACAGATTCCACTTGGGCTCGACGTGCCAGTCGGCCCAGAAGCCGTACTCTGACAGCGGTTCGTCGTCGAAACTGGCCCCGATGGACCTTTCCGGCACCACAATGATGGCCTGCCTGACGCCCTGATTTTCGAGCTTGTCCAACGCCACAAACATCAGCGCGCGGCTCTTGCCCGAGGCTGGCGGCGACTTGATGAGCAAATACTGCTCGCCCCGCTTCTCGTAGACTCGCTCCTGCATAGGCCGCATCCCAAGCGCGTTGGCCTTGGTCGAGGCGCCATTGCGCGCATAGTTGACAGAGACAGACGGAACTGCGCGTTGCGTGATGGGGTTATCGGTCATGACTCATCATCCGTATGGGCTGCACCTGCAACCGTTGTGCAGGGTCTTTCAACTGTGTCAGCAGTACCAAATTATGGCCCCAGGGCAATTGTCCAACCGCTTGTTGGACAATTTGCTCGTCCGGCCAAGCCGCCGCGAACGCCCGCATGTACATCAGGTTGGCGCGGGAAAAGCCCTTCACGTCCGCCAGCCAGCCCGCATGGCCTTCAGGCTGCGGCGTCAATTTGACGAGTTTATCGCTCATGCATTGGCTCCCGCTTTGCGCTTCTTGCCCTTCGTGGCTGGGCCATTTGCAGCAGTCATCTTAGTGTAGAGACCGAACAACTTTTCCAGCCGCTCGGTGTCGTTCTTGAAGCGTCGACCAATGTAGATGCGCTCCAGCACTTCGTCGTTGCGGTCATGGGCGGCACGGAGGTCAGCAGGCATCTTCTCGGGATCGTAGAGATCGGCAATCGTGGCCGGGAAGTGATGCTCGCGTGCCAGCAGGATGTCCTCGGCGCAACGCGTGAGGTCGGCTTTGTTCTTCTCGGTTAACGGTGGAACTGGAAAAGTGTTGTAGACAACCGTATTCCCATATCGCGTCCCATTTCCAAGCCGGCCAGCAATAGTGTCGGCCCATACGCGATGCAACGTAGACACTATGATTGCGAAGGCGTCGAGTCGAGCCCCATAAATTGTGAACGCATTGTGATTGGACACATAGCCTGCCGCCCTCAAGTCCGCAGGGACGAACGGCAGGGTGTTACCAATCGTGTTCCCTATGTGGATGAAGTTTCGGTTCTCAAATGTCGAGTAGCAGAATGCGTAGGGGCGGCGCGCAGCCTTCCTTGCATCCCGTCCGGCCCCTTCTCGATACACCCTACAACTATTAACAACCTCCTTCAGTGACTCCAAAGCAAGGGCAGCGTGAACATCAGACTCGTCTATCCAGACGCACCACCGATGCACTCCCGACAACATTTCCTGCGTCCCACCATAAGGACGGATGAATCTCCGGGCAGCAGGTGTCTGTAAGACGATTCGCTCAACTTCCGCTCTTTCAAGAATGAGCCGCTTTCCATCAACTGCGTTGCTTCCCATCTTCATTTGGGGCAACTCGCTAATCGGAACATCGACGGGAGAGCAATAGACATTTGGACCAGCGATCAAGTAAGGCGAGATGTTGTCGCAGACTTGAACTTTATCCTCGAAGAACAGGTGCCTTGCTCCGGTGACAGAAGACGACAGGCCAACGATGGTGCACCAAACGCCTGCATTGTTCGCCGCAGAGTTCGCCCACTTGAAGGGGCGATACGCGAACTGGATTGCGGCTTTCTGAAGAATGATCGGCCACAACAGAGCAACTTGTTCACCCTGACTGATCGAGCTCGTCGAGACCAATGCCATGCCACACTTCGTCTTCTCGATAACGTCGAGTCCCTTGACAATGAATGACGTGACATAGTCGAGAAGCTGGAGATTACCAAGACCGACAGCAACCATGTCCTCGGACTGTGCTTTCGACTTCTTCTTAGCTCCCAAGTAAGGCGGGTTTCCGCAGATATACGTTTCGCCACCTTCGTTCTCAAAGTCGATCTCGGCTTGATCGAGTGGAGTCTCGAACAGGTCATCCGCCTGCACCTTCACGTCGGTTCCCGTCGGCGGGCAAATATTCAACCAGTCCAGCCGCAGAGCGTTGCCGCAGGTGATCCAGTTCTCGTTGCGCAAGGGCAGGAACTCGGCCAGGGCCAACTTCTGCCCCCGATACAGCACGTCGCACTGATACTCGGCGATGACCAACGCCAGACGCGCAATCTCTGCCGGAAAGTCACGCAGCTCGATCCCACGAAAATTGGTGAGCGGGATCTCCGACGCACGATCCACTTCACCCCGCCTCCGGTTGATCTCGGCCTCGACAGCACGCATTTCCTTGTACGCAATGACCAGAAAATTGCCTGAACCGCAGGCCGGATCGAAAACCCTGATCCTGACGATGCGCTTGCGCAGATTGAGCAAGGTGCGCGGGTTGTCACCCGCCTCCTCCAACTTGGCGCGCAGATCGTCGAGAAACAGCGGGTTCAGCACCTTCAGGATGTTGGGAACGCTGGTGTAATGCATTCCCAGCTGACCGCGCTCTTCGTCCTCGGCAACAGCCTGGATCATCGAGCCGAAGATGTCGGGGTTGATCTTGGTCCAATCCAGCCCGCCAACATGCAGCAGGTAAGACCGAGCAATCTTGCTAAATTGCGGTACGTCCTCACTGCCAGAGAACAAGGCTCCGTTGACGTAGGGGAAGTCTTCGGCCCATCGGGGGATCTTCGCTGTAGCCCGATCCTCGCGTTTGGTGTTCATGGCACAAAACAGCGTTGCGATGACTTCGTGCGTGTTGGACGAGTCCCTGGCGCTCATCTGGGCGATGGTGTCGGTGAAACGCCCTTTGCCAATAAAGATGTCAGTGTCCTCGGCAAAGAAGCAGAAGATCAACCGCGCCATGAACTTGTTCATGTCATGACGACGCTCTGCAGTGCCCCATTCCGGGTTGTCTTTCAGCAATTCAACGTACAGACGGTTCAGGCGGCTGGTGGCCCGGATGTCAAAGGCGTTCTCGCTGATCTGACGGACGGTGCTGATACCTGCCAACGGCAGGAAGAAGCCAAAGTGATCCGGAAAGTCCTTGAAGGCGCAAGCCACGGTCTCGCCGCTGCTCAGCTCTTCGGCTTCAAAGTCCGTACCGTCGGTGGCCAGGATGAACTTGGCTTTCGCCTTGGTCGTCGCTGGACTGGCTTTGAGGGCAGTCAAGGTTTGCGTCACGCACCCCGTGTCGCAAGTCAGAATATGGATGTTGTTTGTCTGAAGCACGCCGCCCAGGTCGGACTTGTTCGATGCGCCAGCACGCAGGCGTTTGATGGTCGTAGTCTTGTTACCGAAGGCCTCCAGGAAGGCATAGGGGAACTCAGCAGAGTCGAAAGGCTGCTCCGCCAGATCAGTGATGGCTTGTTCAATTTCTACGGCGTTCATGGGCGCACAGACACCCCGCCGCTATTGTTTTGTGTGGCAACCATTCTCTACCCTGTCATTTTTCCGCTTCTCATGGCCCGACGATAACGCAGCCACAGGTCGGTCAAGTTTACTACTGGGCCCGCAAAAGCCAGCCGATAGCCTATCGGACGGGCACCCCCCCCCATTGCTTGGCATCATTGACCGACCGCAACCAACTACTCACATCCCAACTACTATCTACAGGATATCGACATCGATATCCAACATAGAAATTGGAGCATCGAGATCTGGACAACAGTTTCCGGCATCCGGCATATAAACCCTACATTGTGGGATATCGATATCAAGATCCCACACGAAACCTCATTTCGAAACCTAGTTGTTGATCACTTCGTTATTCGATACCCCACAATGTAGGATATAACCTCCCATATCCCACATAGAATGACGCAGCAAGCGCACGTCAATCGACCAATTCGCGTAAACACTCGAGAGCATCCGACATTGTGAGATATAGGCATCAATATCCCACATCGTCAGCAGAAAGATGAGTTCACCGGCCATGCTCACCGCAACCGACGTTAATATCGACAACAAAAAGTGCAAGGGCGGTAGTTTTGATGCACTTATTGACATCAAACCATCGGCTTGCCATGCTGGTTACTCCGTTTAACCATGTTGAACAAATAGCCATGGAAATCACACTGCGTAAGTACGGCAATAGCACGGTTGTCGTACTACCCCCTGCACTACTCAAAGAGCTTGATATCGCCGCTGGCCAGCCCATGACCTTGGACACCACAACCGATGGCAAGATCGTCTTATCCAAGAAAACCAAATACACACTGGAAGACTTAGTTGCTCAATGCGATATGCGTGCACCCAAGGCTTCTGATATCGAGATCTGGGACGCTGCCAAGGCGATTGGCACTGAGCTGTGGTGAACAAGCCCCAGGGGCAGTCGTCGAAAACACCCCGCGACGATCCCTATATCTTGAGGCAACCAGTCATGAAAGGTGCAAGGACGGTAGTTTTGATGCACCTTTCCCAAGATCGCCTGTCAGAAACAACACGAATAAAGGAAGGGACCCGTCGGAGCAAACCGCTATCCCGATAAGTATTATTATCGGGAGTGTGTATTTTTGTCAGAACATATTTATACCGAAAATGGAGCGGACCTAAGCTCTTGACTGGATGATCAGAGGATGACTGCTGTCGACCCATTGCTGCCTGTCAGGCTGATGATTCAGACCACTGCGGGTTCCACACAGTTTCACATAGGTGTCCGCCGGGATCCTGGAAGTAGCCCGAGTACCCGCCCCAGAATGTGTCATGTGCTGGCTTGACGATGGCAGCGCCGGCCGAGGCCGCTCTAGACATGACTTCATCAACTTCGGCTTTTGAGGATACGTTGTGACCTAAAGTCATTTCGGTCGGATTAGCCATGCCTGCTGTGAGTCCTGTGTCGTGGGAGATACTCGATCTTGGCCAGAGCGCAAGGCGAAGACCGGGTTGAAGGTTGATAAATACAACAGCCCCATGCTCGAACTCTTTACCTACGATACCTTCAGTGGACTTGCCCCCGTAACACCGGACACCCGATCACCCTTGGGTTAGTAATTCCTG
>NZ_CALKHS010000007.1 GCF_937988725.1 uncultured Castellaniella sp.
CCTCGACCAAGACCGGCTCGATCACCTCGATCCAGGCCGTGTACGTGCCCGCCGACGACTTGACCGACCCGTCGCCCGCCACGACCTTCCTGCACCTGGACTCCACCGTCGTGCTGTCGCGTGACATCGCCGCGCTGGGTATCTACCCGGCCGTGGACCCGCTGGATTCCACCAGCCGTCAGCTGGACCCGCAGATCGTGGGCGAGGAACACTACAACATCGCCCGCGGCGTGCAGCAGACGCTGCAGCGCTACAAGGAACTGCGCGACATCATCGCCATTCTGGGCATGGACGAACTGTCCCCGGAAGACAAGCAGGCCGTGGCTCGCGCCCGGAAGATCCAGCGCTTCCTGTCGCAGCCGTTCCACGTGGCCGAAGTCTTCACGGGCTCGCCCGGGAAGTACGTGCCGCTGGCCGAAACGCTGCGCGGTTTCAAGATGATCGTCGAAGGCGAATGCGACGCGCTGCCGGAACAGGCCTTCTACATGGTGGGCGGCATCGACGAGGCCTTCGAGAAGGCCAAAACCATCCAATAAGGACTGCACATGGCGACTCTTCACATCGAAGTGGTCAGTGCGGAGGCCTCGATTTATTCGGGCGAGGCGACGTTCGTCGCCCTGCCCGGAGAATCGGGCGACCTCGGCATCCTGCCGGGGCATACTCCCCTGATTTCACGCGTCCGTCCGGGCACGCTGAAGATCAAGCGTGACGACGGCACCGAGGAAAACATCTTCGTGGCCGGCGGCATTCTGGAAGTTCAGCCGCACTCGGTGACGGTGCTGTCGGATACGGCGATCCGCGCCGCGGATCTGGACGAGGCCAAGGCGGTCAAGGCGCGCGAGCGCGCCGAGGAAGCTTTGCGCAACACGAAGGACAAGGCGGATCTGGCGGTGGTGGAAGCCGAGCTGGCGATGCTGGCCGCGCAGGCTGCCGCTGCCCGGAAGTTCAGTCAGAAGCGGTCTTCGCACTGAGCGGCTGGTTTCCGATCTGCTGTAATGAAAAAGGGTGCTCTTCGGGGCGCCCTTTTTTGCGTCTGGGATCTACGGGATCGTCGAGGGGCGTGGATGCCCCTGAGGTACGCCGGAAGCCGTTCCTTCATTACGCAGGCGTGATGATCTTGAAGGCCGATCCATGACGGGAGTTATTGGTTTGCAATTATTGAATTATGTTCCTTATTGGAATATCATTCATTAAATTGTGAGATCAAATTCTCCGTAGGAGCATCATGCTGTTTACGGGGGTTTGGGCGCATCTGCGCACGGCCTGGAGAACGGACCGATCTTGGACAGTCACTGCGATGGGACAATATGAAGGTACTCTTGACCGGCGGGTCCGGCTTTATCGGCGCCTGGATTGTGAGAGCGTTGCTTCGGGCCGGACATGGGGTGCGCATCTTCGATCAGCGGGACGACCGGACGATTGTGACGCAAGTGGTCGGCGAGACTGTGGATGACGAGGCCATAGAATGGTTCATCGGGGACATCACGGATGCCGACCAAGTGCTAGAAGCGTCCGGGGAATGCGATGCCGTTATCCATTTGGCTGGGGTCCTGACGCCGTTTTGCGCGGCGCATCCCATGCAGGGAGCGCGCGTCAATGTGCTGGGCACCTTGAACATTTTTGAAGCGGCCAGGGTGCGGCGATGGGGGGTTGTGGCCTATGCGAGCAGCGCCGGTGTTTTCGGACCCGAGAATCCTGGGATTCCCGATCCTCGCACCTTGTACGGCGTGTACAAGCTGGCCTGCGAAGGCATAGCCCGCTGTTACTGGGAGGAGTCCAGCCCCGAGTTGCGTGTGGCTAGCATAGGCCTGCGACCCCTGGTCGTCTATGGGGTTGGACGCAGCGGGGGCTCCAGCGCCGGGCCCAGCTTGGCCTGCCGCGCGGCCGTGCTGGGTGAGTCCTATACGATTCCCTTTTCGGGCTCTACCGGTTTTGTGTATGTGGAGGATGTTGCGGACGCCTTCATCAAGTGCGCCTTCAGCCGCGTCAGCGGTGCTCATGTCTGCAATATGGCGGGTACGGTGGCCGGCGTGGACGAGTTCGTTGCCGCAGTGACCGACGCGGTTCCGGATGCTCGCCTGTCCATTTCGGGGCTGCCGCTGCCGATCGCCGCCCGGATTGAAGGCGGCGATGTTCGTGAGCTACTGCCCGATGTCGCCAGCACGAGTATCGAGGAAGGGATCCGGAAGACGCTGGCGTGTTACCAGCGCCTTCGCGAGAGACGCGCCGGCGACTGATGGCCTCCATGTCGAGGGCCATCAGCGGCGCCGGGATGCGCTGGCGTTTCAGCCGTGCTTCATAGCGTCGGATAAAGCGTGATCCCCGAGAGTTCCTCCGCTTCATTGCGCATCATGGGCAGGAATGTCTCGGCAATATCCCGTGTGAGGCGACTCGATGGGCCCGAAATGGCCAGTACCCCGACCACCCGTTGGCCTTTGGGTGGGATGATAGGCACCGCGATGGCCGTGATGCCGTCCATGGATGCGTTGATGTTCAGGCCATAGCCGCGTTTGCGGGCTTCGGCCAACTCTGCGAGGAATTCCTGGATGGTAGTGGGCGCATTGGGGCCATGGACCCCCTTGGGCGGCAAGCCTTGCTGGGTCACGATGCGCAGGGCTTCCTCGTCCGTGAGGTTCAGCAGCCATGCCTGGCCGGACGCCGTACAGCACAGCGGAGCTTCCTGACCGGCGTCGGGATCATAGCGCAGCCCGTATCGAGCAACGGTCGCCTTCGCAATGAAGACCAGGCGTTCGTTTTCAATGAGGCCCAGGCGCACCAGTTCCCCTGTTTCAGCGGCCATGCGATCCAGGAGCGGCTGCGCCACCCCGTGAATGCCAGTGTTGGACAGCCCGATGAGCCCCAGCGAAGCCAGCTTCAGGCTCAAGTAATAGTCGTTGTTCGATCTGACCTGTCGAACGTAGCCTGCGTTCGACAGCAGCTTCAGAAGTCTGTGAACAGTCGCCGGCGGGCTGTCCAGACTTTCGGCAATGTCGCGCAATGGCATGGGGTCTGGTGTTTTGGCCAGAAGCTCCAGGATAGACAGGCTCTTTTGTAGACTGCTGCTCATGCGGAATTCCTCTTGTTTGTCATTGGGTCGCCGTTTGTTCGGGGACGCGGGGTCGAGTGTAGGCGGATCTGGGCACCCGGCCCATCGAATGACAAGCCGACCATCATTTTAGAGGCGAGAAGGACGCAGGCAAGTACACATGGGATTCCATGGTGGTCAGGTGCGTCGGGCCCCCCTGGGGCGGCCAGATGCCGGCTTTGACTGCGGCGGCCCGTGTTTCCGACCGCTCGTTCAGGCTGGCGTATGGCCAGATGTTCAGGAACCGCGGCGCCTTTCCATCCAGGGAGTACATCGCGCAGGTAAGCCGCGACAGGCGGGTGCGTTCGGGTACTGCCGTTTCCCAGGCAGCCAGCGTTGCTTGCAGGCTGGTGCCCCGTTTGATGCCGTAGGTCCGCATCTCGTAGACGGAGCCGAAGTCGCCGTGCTCGATGGCTGGCAGGAACGGGAAGTGCGCGTAGGTGCTGATTTCGACATCATCGATCAGGCCTTCGGTGCCGTAGTAGGTGCCGTCCAGCAATTGTTGCCGGCGGGCCGCGATGAGATCGTTGCCGGATTCAAAGCCGCGCAGCACCATCACTCTGCCCAGCGCGCCGATGTCCGAATACCAAATGCCGTGCAGTGTTGCCCCCTTGGCAGCGGGGGCATCACGCACGTGTTCCATGATATCGACGGTCTTGCCCATTTTGGCAGTCAGGATGACGACGTCGTAGAGCGTGTTCGTGTTCACTGTTGGAGACTCCTTGTCTAGATGAATTCAGAGAGATGGCGATCGCTCGGCCGCGTGATGACCGACGATGAAGCCGAAGGTCACCGCTGGCCCGAGCGTGACACCTCCAGCGGGGTAGTTGCCCTCCATGATGCTGGCGCTGTCGTTGCCGACCACGTACAGGCCCTCCACGGCTTCTCCGTCGGCGGTGGCGGCCCGGCCGAACTCGTCTGTGCTGATCCCCGCAAAGGTGCCCAGGCTGCCAGGGTATAGGCGTAGCGCGTAGTAAGGGCCCCTGTCGATCGGCGCCAGGCATGGGTTGGGGGTATGGGCAGCATCGCCCTGGACACGGTTGTATGGCGTGTTTCCTTTGCCGAACTCGGGGTCTTCGCCTCGGGCCGCCCCTTGGTTGTAGGTGGCGATGGTGTCCGCGAGTCCGGATGCGTCGATACCGCAGTCCTGCGCGAGTTGGCTGATCGAAGCGGCGCACCGTAGGTAGCCGGATTTCACATGGGGCCTTACCGGCAGCGGAAACGGTTTCGAGAAACCCAGGCCATAGCGGCGTTGGAAAGCATGGTCGCAGATCAGCCATGCCTGCGGGGGCTCGCCGTCGGGCGTTGCGGCGATGAGCGAAGCAATGAAGTCATGATATGAGTCGGCTTCGTTCGTAAAGCGCCTGCCGTTTTTCATGATGGCGATGACGCCGGGTTTGGCCCGCTCCACCAAGTGCGGAAAGCGTGCGAGCCGCCCGTCCCGACGGTGGACCAGCGAGACGGGCGCCCAGGCCGCCGGATGCTTCAGCGTGTGGTCGAAATGGGCGCCCGCAGCCTCCGCCAAACGGATACCGTCGCCGGTGTTCGTCGGCGGCGCAGCCGACCAGTGTTCGTGGCCGGTAGGGGTTTTCGGGAAGGTAGCCCGCAGGCGCGGCACGTCGTGAGGATATCCTCCGCAGGCCATGACCACGCCGCGCCCGGCGGCGATATCTTCCAGACGGCCGTCGATGGAGACCCGAGCTCCCGTCACGCGGCTGCCCGGGCCGCTTTCTTGTGTCAGGGATTCCACGTGAGCCTCGGCGATGAGGTCCACCCCCAGATCATGGGCTGACTTGAGCAACCGCGCCACCAACGCGTTGCCGTTGACCAGGTGCATGGATCGGCCGTGGAGCAGACGGTCCCGCGCGAAACGGAGTAGCCGGCCTCCGACGTACAGGGCGGATCTGAATGAGCGGGCGGCGTTGAAGAAATGGGCGAGATCCCTGCCAGAAGCGATGGCCATTCCATGCAGGGTGATCTCGTCCAGTGGCTGACGCAGCCGCTGGATCAGCGGACCCAGTTCTCGCCCGTCGTAGGGCGCGGCGCAGACGGATCGTCCGCCGAGTCCCGCAAATTCCGAGCTTGGATGAAAGTCCGGGATCTTGTTGCCGTCGATGAAGCGGACAGCTGTTCTGGACTCGAAGAAGCTCACCATCTTCGGACCGGCCTCGAGATAAGCAGCGATTTTCTTTTCGTTGAACCGGGGCCCCAGTTCGTCGCGCAGATAGTTCAGGGGCTGATCGACAGATTCACGGATGCCGGCTCGCAGCGCTAGAGGATTACATGGGATCCACATCCAGCCGCCCGACCACGCGCTGGTGCCGCCGAAGACGGGTTCTTTCTCAAGTACTACGACCTTCAGCCCCAGTGTCGCTGCGGTTACGGCGGCAGAAAGTCCGCCCGCTCCGGACCCGATCACCAGTAGATCGCACTGTCGCATGAATGGCCTCATTTATAAAACTTGAATGGTATTCCGTTGTTGTACTATATTCACCAAATTGTGTAAATGGAAGCTTTCATATTCACGGGAGCGCGTGAGACGCAGGTGCGCCATGCGGGCGGCGGAATGACTTTTCAGGTGTGAGGACGAAGATGAGTGATTGGGACGAGGAAGTAGACCTGTTGATATTCGGCGCTGGGGCGGGGGGCATGACGGCGGGGCTGGTGGCGGCCAATGAGCGCCTGAATGTCTTGGTCTGCGAGAAGACGGGGCAGGTCGGCGGAATCATGTCCACCTCGGGCGGCACGGTCTGGGTGCCGGGCACCGCCCTGAGCGCCGAGGCTGGCGTTCCCGACAATGTCGAAGATGCCCGGCAGTTCTTGCGCGCCGTTGTGGCGGACCGAGGGGGCGATGAGGCGCGCGAGGCTTTTCTGCAGAGCGGCCCCGAAGCCATCGCCGAGCTCGCTCGGATCAGCGAGGTCAAGTTCGTCGCCGCCACGGCTCACCCTGACTATCTGGCGGGCCCCGGAGCAGCGTTTGGCGGCCGCGCGCTCATTCCTCTGCCGTTTGACGCCAGGGTGTTGGGCAAGGCATTTTCGCGGGTCCGGCCTCCGCGAGGGGAGTTCATGGGGCTGGGGGGCATGATGGTGGCGCGCGCCGACCTCGGCATGCTGCTTGCGCCGTTTGCCTCGTTTGCGAACTTCAAGCGCACGCTGGCGGTTGTGGGCCGTTACGCGCTCGACCGTTTGCGCTATCCGCGCGGCACGCAGCTGGTCATGGGCAATGCGCTTGCCGCCAGGCTCTACTACAGCCTGCTCCAGCGCCGCGTCGAGGTCCGTTTCGACACGCCGCTGGTGGAGTTGATACGAGAGCAGGGACGCGTGACGGGCGCGGTGGTCGGCACTTCAAATGGTCACCGGCGCATACGGGCGCGACGAGGCGTCGTGTTGGCGACCGGAGGCATCACGCGCCACCCCGCGCTGCGCAAGCAGCTGTTTCCCGAAGGCGCGGTCGGCCTTTCGCTCTCCCCCGACACACATACCGGCGATGGCGTTGGCCAGGGACAGCGTGTAGGGGCTCGCATCGAGAGCAGCGGCGATAGCCCTGGCCTGTGGATGCCCTGTTCCATCCGCCGCGCGCCAGGAGACGACAGGAGCCGGGACCGCGTGTGGCCCCACATCATCCTGGATCGCGCCAAACCGGGACTCATCGCGGTGAATAGCCGGGGAGAGCGCTTCGTCAACGAGTCCAATTCATATCATGATTTCGTGATGGGCATGCTGCGTGACGACGGCAATGGGACAAGCGTGCCCGCCCATTTGCTGGTGGATGCGGCGTTCATTCAAAAATACGGCCTCGGGCTGTTGATGGCGGGCCGCAGCGCGAGCCGCATTGCCGAGTTCGAGCGGGCCGGCTACCTGATCAAAGGTGGCACCTTGGCGGAACTGGCTGGGAAGCTGGGGGTGGACTCGGCGGGGCTTGCTCGTACGGTTGAAGCGTACAACCAGGCAGCCAGTCGGGGTGAGGACCCGGCGTTTCATCGGGGCGCCAGCGCGATGAATCGCTTCAACGGTGATGAGGCCCAGAAGCCGAACCCTTGCGTGCGTCCGATCGGCGCGGGGCCGTATTATGCAGTCACGGTCTGGCCTGCGGACCTCGCCTGCAGTGCGGGCCTCGACGGCTCGGCGGATGGCGAGGTGCTCGATGATGCGGGTCGGGTGATCCCCGGTCTGTTCGCGTGCGGCAACGATCTGGCGTCGATTTTCAGAGGGACCTACCCTGGCCCTGGCACCACGCTCGGTCCGGCCATCGTATTCGGCTGGCGGATCGCGAAGTTCGTGGCGCGGGGGGATGGCGATGCTAGCGGTTCTCCGCGTCGATCTGATCAAGCAGCTGTTTCGACGTCCTGAGGCAGCGCTCCGCCCAGGCTTCGGCGCTCATGCCCGCGCGCAGTTCGTCGTTGGGGATCTCCACGCTGATGAGCGTTTCTGGCGGGATCCGTTCGAAGATCGCTTTCAGGTCGATGCCGCCTTCACCCGTCGGCAGGCGGGCGCAGCGCGCTGCGTGGATGAGATCTGACGTCTCGGAAGGGATGCCAGCCGGCGCGTCGCAGATTTGCGCGTAGTGAATCATGGATCCGGGCAGGGCTGCGAGCTCGTCCAGCGTGCTGGCGGAACGCGCGAAGTGCAGAGGATCGACCAGGACTCCGCCGTTGGTCTGGCCGGCGGCTTCCACGATGCGTTGCGCTGCGGAGATTCGGTCCACGGGTAGCCAAGGCATGAATTCGATGTCGGCCGTCAGTCCGTACGGCTTGCAGGCTTCACAGAGCCGGGCGAAGGATTCGGTCGCGCGGGCTTCATGGGTGTCGTTGCCGGCCACCAGAATATTGGATGCCCCCAGTTTCTGGCCTACTTCAAAAAATGCCATGTAATCCCCCACATTGAACGAATCGGTGAGGCGGATGATTTCCAGATCGGCAATCCGGACACCGGTATCGCCCATTCGGGCCAGTGTTTCCTTCAGCAGCGCTGGATCGTCCATGAGCGGGTAGCCGACCCCGCCGGGACTGACTGGCAGCAGGCGGATGCCGCACGCTTGGTAGCCGGTTCTGTATGCTGTGCTGATCATGGCGGGGGGGGCGAGTTCCAGGGTGGTGAGCTGGGCCAGTGAATAGCGGCGTTTCATGACTGATGTTCCTCTTGATCGGGCAAGCATTGGGGGATGGTGTGATCCAGCGTCACCGGGCTTGCGGTCGTGCAGGATTCATGGACAGCCAGCGCTGCTTGCAGGGTCCGGAGTCCGTCCAGGCTGGTGCAGCGTGGCGGTGCTGCGCCGTCGATCACGGCGGCGAAGTTCTCGAGTTGAGCCTGGTAGGGGTCCTGACGGTGCAGGATGCTGCGAGTCTGGGTCAGTGGCGCCTGCCAGTGCTTTTCCGACCCCTGGTATTGCCAGATGTCCAGTCCGGGCAGGGAGAGCGATGCCTGTGTGCCGCAAATGAAGTGGGTGTTTTCCCTCTGTTGCGGATAGTGGATCGCCTCGCCTGCTGACAGGTCCCAGTTCCACGGACTGGTCGTACAGTCCGATGTCACCAGCGTGCCGATGGCGCCGGACTGGAATTGCATCAGCACACCGGCGGTGTCCTCGACTTCCAGGCCCCGGGTCCGATTCGACTTCATGGCCTGGACGCTGGCGATTTCGCCCAGCAGCAGCCGCAGCATGTCGATGTCGTGGATGAGATTGATGAGCACCGGGCCCGCGCCGGGCTGACGATGCCATGCCAGGTCGAAGTAGCTGCTTGGCTTCAGGAAGTTGGCCATCACGGTGGCCGATACCGGTTCGCCGATCAGCCCGCTTTCCAGCAGTCTGCGGGCTTCGCGCAGGATCGGGTTGTGGCGCCGGTGGTGTCCGATGAGGACGGGAGTGCTGCTTCGTCGTTCGGCGTGCACGATCTGCCATGCGTCCTCCACCGTGTCGGTGATCGGCTTTTCCAGCAGGACGGGGATGTGCTCGCTCAGGAAGTCCAGGGCGATCACGGTGTGTGTCTGGTTGGGCGTGGCGATGATGACGCCGTCCGGGTGCGTGGCGGACAACAGGTCCCGGTGTCCCGAATACCAGCGGATGTTGTTGACCTGAGCGAATTCCCGCGCCTGGTCCGAGGGGTCGGCCAGCGAGGTCAGAGTGAAATCCGCGCTGTTGCGGATCCGCTCGGCATGCATGATTCCGATGGCTCCCAGGCCGATGAGTGCGAGGGATTTGCGCTTTTGTGTGCTCATGATGGTTAGGGTTATCTATGATTCTTAAAATATTGAATGGCATTCCATAATAGATTACCATTCTGAGGCATCGTTGACACTTCTAATTTTTGTATCCAGCCAGGAGACGGAATATGACGACAAGACATGATGAACAACACTCGGAGCGGTCGCTCTGGTCGCGCCGCCAGATGTTGAAGGCAGCAGGAGGCGCCATGGCGGGCGGGCTCGCTTCACTGGCGGCGCCCGGCATCGTGCGAGCTCAGAGCCAGTCCGGCCCGTTGAAACTCGGGATTGTGTTTGCCAAGCAGGGGGTCTGGACCGAGCAGTCCAAACAGCTGGTCGATGGTGTCACTCTGGCGCTCAAGCACAAGGGCAACCAGATCCTGGGACGCGATATCGAATTGCTCTGGTATGACGAGGCAAACCCTCAGGGTGCCCAGCAGAACATCAGCAAGCTTATGTATCAGGACAAGGTCTTCGCCGTCGTGGGCGGTTCGAACAGCGGGACCTCCTTGGCGATGTCGTCGGTTGCGGCCCGCGCGCAGATTCCCTATCTGTGCCCCGGCGCTGCGGCTGCGGCTTTGACAGGGTCCGACTGCAATCCATATATCTTTCGCACCTTGACGACGACCATGGTGGCGAGCCGCGCGCTGGCGCCGGCTTGTCTGGACATTGGCAAGAACTGGTATTACCTGGCTGCCAACTATGCCTATGGCCAGGACATCTACAACAGCATGTCAGGCCTGCTCAAGCAAGCCGGTGGCAAGGAGCTGGGCTATGACAAGGCGCCGCTGGGCACCTCCGATTACAGTTCTTTCATCCTCAAGATCCGCCAGGCCAAGCCCGACGTGGTGATGCTGGGCCTGCCGGGCGGTGATCTGTCGACTTTCCTCAAACAGTGGGCCGACATGGGTATGAAGGGCAAGATTCCAGTGGCTTGTCCCATTATTGGCAATATCGATCTCTGGTCCGTAGGCGCGGAAGCGGCCACCGGTTATTACGGCATGCCCTGGAGCTTCAGCAACCCGCAGAACCCTCAGGTCGAAAAGGAGTTCGCTGCCGAATACGCCAAGATGCATCCCGGCCAAGCTCCGTGCGCGGACAAGGTCTGGTTGGGCTGGTATACCACCCGCGTGTTGCTCGAAGCGGTGGAAAAGGCCCAGTCCGTCGATGCCAACAAGATCGTGAAGAGCCTGGAAACGACGCGCATCAATGATGGCGCCTACGATGCGGGCTACCGGAGTTGGGATCATCAGATGTTGCATCCCTGCATGGTATTCAAGGTCAAGGACAAGATCACCGACAAGTGGGATTGGCTGGATGCCGTAGCCCAGGAACCCAAGCAGCCGAGCTGGGAGAACCTGAATGCGCTGTTCGGCACCGAGCAGGAAATTGGCTGCAAGATGCCTCCGCACTGATATTCTCGGTGCGCCGATTGGTCTCCGGTAACTCGCCCGGCTGATCCCAGGAATGGCATACAGCCGGACGGCCTTCTCATTCGGTAATCGTCATCATGTTAGATATCATCATTTCTCAGCTTGCCAACGGGCTGGTCCTGGGGTTTCTGTACGTGCTCCTCGCGATCGGTCTGTCGATCATTTTCGGCCTGCTGGGCGTCATCAACTTCGCACATGGCGCGTTTTTTGCGTTGGGCGCGTATTTCGCCGTCAGCCTGTATTCCTCGCTGGGCTGGTGGTCGGTCATTCTGGCGCCGGTTCTGGTGGCGATCGTCGGCATGGTCTGCGAACGCGTGCTGATCCGTTATCTGTACGGCAAGGATCCACTGCTGAGTCTGATTCTGACTTTCGCGCTGTCCCTGTTCATCACCGCCTTGATCCGGTTGTTCTGGGGAGCGGGCGGTATTCCATTCAGCACTCCCCCGGCTTTCGCTGGAATTTTCGAGTTCGGCGCCATCTTCCTGACGCGCTACCGAGTGGCAGTGCTCTTCATCACGGTCTTGCTGCTGGTGGCACTGTGGGCGTTTCTCACCTTCACGCCTTACGGCCGGATTCTGCGGGCCGGCAGTCGCGATCCGGAAATGGTGGAAATGCTGGGGATCAACCTGCCGCGCGTTCTGACGGTGGTCTTCGGGCTGGGATGCCTGCTCGCCGGAGCCGCCGGTCTTCTGGCCGCGCCGTTGCTGACCGTGACGCCGGACATTGCGACCGTAGCCATCATGCCCGCCTTCGTGATCGTGACGATCGGCGGCCTGGGATCCTATCCTGGCGCCATCGTGGCGGGCGTGCTCGTGGGCTTGGTGACCGCTTTGACCGTGCAGTTCGCGCCGGAGGCGTCGGCGGCATCCATGTACGTGTTGATGGCCCTGATCCTGCTGATTCGGCCGCGCGGCCTGTTCGGTGAACGCTGGGAGCGTTTCGAATGAAAGATATCCTCAAGCATCCAGTCACAGTACTGCTGATTTCGCTGGTTTTGCTGGGCTTTTTCCTGGCGTTCATTGGCGCACCGATGACGCGCCTGACGCAGATCGCGATCTATACGTTGTACGGCATGGGCGTGAATCTGCTGGTTGCCTACACCGGCCTGGTGCCTTTCGGCGCGTCCGTGTTTTTCGGAACCGCATCCTATGTGGCGGCGATCACTTTGCTGCACGTCTCCACCAATGAGGTCGCGGCGCTCATCGGCGTCGTCATCTTCTCGGTGATGCTGGCCTTCCTGCTGGGGGCGCTCATCCTCAAGCGCCGCGGCCTCTATTTTTCGCTGCTCACCCTGGCCTGCTCTCAGATCGCCTTCGAGATTGCCTTTCGCTGGACGAGTGTCACCGGCGGCGAAAACGGGCTGCAGAATGTGCCGCGTCCCTTGTTCCCGTCGCGGGAGTCGTTCAACGTTTTTGCGGTGCTGACGATCGTGGCTGCGGTTTTCCTGATGTGGCGTCTGGTGCATTCCTCGTTTGGGCGCGCCATGCAGGCTATGCGCGACAATGAGCAGCGGATGCTGAGCCTGGGCTTCAACCCCTATCGGCTGAAGCTCATCGCCTTCATTTTCTCCGGTGCATTCATCGGTTATGCGGGAGGATTGCTGGCGCTGCTGCTGCAGGGAGCCTACGCCAATAACCTGAATTGGGAGCACGCGGCGGATCCTTTGCTGATGGCGGTTCTGGGCGGCGTGCACCATTTCATCGGACCGTTGTGGGGCGCCATAAGCTTCATCGTGCTTGAGGATAATCTCAGCGCTGTCAGCGAGAACTGGTGGTTGATTTTCGCGCCTATCATCGTGTTGTTCGTCCTGCTTTCGCCCGAGGGCATTCACGGACTTTACCGGCGTCTGATCCGGAATCCGCGCTGGAGCCTCACGCGAGCCGGCATTCCTCTGCGGCCTGCTCTGATCGAGCCCTGGTTCGGCACGCCGCAGAATGCGGATTCCGACAAGCCGATCCTGTCTGTGAAACATCTGACCAACCGGTTCGGCTCCTTGGTGACGTCGCACGACATCAGCCTGGATATTTATCCCAACCAGCTGCATAGCCTGATCGGGCCCAATGGCGCCGGCAAGACCACATTGTTCAATATCCTGGCGGGGGTCTTGCCGCCAACCGAGGGCACGGTGATTTTTGAGGGCAAGGACATCACGGGCTTGTCCATGGACAAGCGGGCCCGCCTGGGGATCGGCCGTTCCTATCAGATTCTGAGCGTGTTCCGGAACCTGACCGTGTTCGAGAATGTTCGGATCGCTGTGCAGGCGCACATGGCGCCGAAGCTCGGTTTC
The DNA here is from genome assembly GCF_937988725.1 of uncultured Castellaniella sp. Classification (GTDB taxonomy): domain Bacteria; phylum Pseudomonadota; class Gammaproteobacteria; order Burkholderiales; family Burkholderiaceae_B; genus Castellaniella. The sequence goes on from NZ_CALKHS010000007.1 coordinate 13,004, forward strand.
TGGCGCGACGCCTACCAGGAGCAGGCGATCAACGCGCGCGCATGGTCGCTGCTGGCAGCCGTGCACCTGGAGGACCGGGCGGCGGATCAGTGCGAGAACCTGGCGCATGGCGAGCAGCGACTGCTTGAGATCGCTGTGACACTGGCCACCGATGCCCGCCTGCTGCTGCTCGACGAGCCTCTGGCGGGGTTGGCCGAGGCCGATCGCGTCGTCGTCTCCGGACTCATCCAGCAGCTTGCCCGGCAGCGCGCCGTGTTTCTGATCGAACACGATATGGATCGCGTGCTGACGATCTCCAACCGGGTGACGGTCTTGCACCGCGGGCATCTGATCGCGGACGGCCGCCCCGAAGAGGTAGCGCGCGATCCGCAGGTGATAGATGCCTATCTGGGTGGAGACCGGCCGGAACTCTCTGACGAAGTCCGCCGGGCGGCCGATGCGGCGTCCCATGCGACGCGCAAGCCGCTGTTGTCGCTGGAAAAAGTCGATGCCGGTTATCACGGCAGCACAGTGCTCAGCGATTTGTCGCTTCAGGTCCATCAGGGCGAGGTGCTGGCGCTGCTAGGACGCAACGGCGTGGGCAAAACCACAACCCTCAAGGCCATCATGGGCGTGGTCCGGGCCACGCGCGGCAAGATCCTGTTCGATGGCCAGGACATCACCCAGGCCAAATCCTTCACCATCAGCCGCATGGGGCTTGCCATCGTGCCTGAGGGCCGGCGTTTGTTTCCCAATCTGACGGTCTACGAGAATCTGCGCCTAGCTGCTCGCAAGGGCGGCATTACTGTCGACGATGCGTACGAGATGTTCCCGCGCCTGCACAACCGCAGGAACGTCAAGGCCGAAAGCCTGTCCGGCGGCGAGCGGCAGATGGTGGCAATTGCCCGTTCGCTCATGGTTCCCAGCAAGCTCATCCTGCTCGACGAGCCGTTTGAGGGGCTGTCGCCAGCCATCGTGAAGGAAGTCATGGATGCTGTGATCAAGCTGCGTGATCGGGCCAGCCTAATCATCGTGGAACACAACGCGGAGTCGGTATTGGCGCTGGCCGATAGCGCCTGCGTGCTGGTCAACGGGACGGTGGCCTACCAGGGCAGGGCATCGGAGCTCGCGGCGGATGCGGATATGCAGGCGCGGTTGCTGGGGGTGAATGTTTGAGTCGCCCACGCGGCAGGGGCCGCGCGGCATGAAGTGATTGAGAAAGGGTGAAGGAGCATGTTGAATTTATCCGGGAAGACACGGCTTTATTACATAGTGGGCGATCCTATCGCTCAGGTGAAATCGCCTGCAGGGATGACCACCGGGTTCGCCGAACGTGGCTTGGACGCGGTGGTGGTGCCTGCGCATGTCAGCCGCGAGTCGCTGGCGGATTTTTTCGCTGGCGCGAAGGCTACGAGGAACGTCGATGGCATTATCGCGACGGTGCCGCACAAATTTGGCGCCGCCGAGCAGTGTGATGAACTGAGTGAGAGGGCCCGCTTCCTTGGTTCGGCCAATGTTGCGCGGCGCATGAGCGACGGGAAGTGGTTCGGAGATCAGGTCGATGGCCTGGGGTTTGTGCAGGCCCTGCGCGATACGGGGTTCGATCTGCGCGGCAAGCGGGCGCTGTTGGTTGGGGCAGGCGGGGCGGGCTCGGCCATTGCGCAGGCGCTGCTGGATGCCGGTGTGGCGTCTCTGGGTATCTGTGATCTGGACGCTCGGCGCCTGGATCATCTGGTCGGACGCCTCGCCTCTCTGAATCTGGGGGCGGTGTCGGCGGCGTCTTCCGATCCTGCCGGGCTTGATCTGGTGGTCAATGCTACGCCCATGGGGATGCGCGCGAGCGATCCTTCGCCTGTCCGGGTGGAATCGCTGACAGCAGGCATGGCAGTGGGCGATGTAATCACGGCGCCGGCGGTGTCGCCGCTGATCAAGGCGGCGCGGACCGCCGGGTGTCGTACGGTCACAGGGCTGGAAATGTTCGCCTGCGTGGCGCGGTACATGCTGGATTTTTATACCGACTGAGAGGAGCACTCCCCAGGGGATGACAATGGCTGTCGGCGCAAGCGATACCCGACGTATAGCGCCAGCAGCCACACAGGCAGCACGTAGACCGCCGGCCGGGTGTCGTCCAGTTGCGTCATCAGCCCCACTAACCCCACCAGGAACGCCGCGCACAGGTAGTTGACCCAAGGAAAACCAGGGGACAGGAAATGCAGCGTGGAGGCGTCGTGCGCGCGCCGGAAGCGCAGGTGCACCAGGATGATCATCATCCAGGTTGTCGCGGCCGCGGCGGTGGCCACCGCCATGATCCGCATGAAGGCGCCTTCGGGCACCAGGAAATTGATCACCACGATCACCAGCGTGCAGGCCGAAGAGAAAAGGATGCCGGCCCAGGGCACCTGGCGCGGACTCAGGCGCAGGAAGATGCGCGGCGCATTGCCCTGCTGCGCCAGGCTGTAGAGCATGCGGCCGTTGCTGTACATGCCGCTGTTGTAGACCGATATCGCGGCGGTCAGCACCACCAGGTTCAGGATGTCGGGCGCGGCGGGGATGCCCAGGTTCGAGAAAATCAGCACGAAAGGGCTGCCCTGGGAACCGATCTGGTTCCAGGGATACAGGATGACCAGCACCGCCAGCGCGCCCACGTAGAACAGCAGGATGCGCCACAGCACCTGGTTGATGGCCTTGGGGATGCTGCGCCGCGGGTCGTCGGCCTCGCCAGCGGTGATGCCGATCAGTTCGGTGCCGCCGAAGGAGAACATCACCACCACCAGGGACAGCAGCAGGCCGTGGATGCCGTTGGGCAGGAAGCCTCCGTGCGCCCACAGGTTGCTCAGGCCGCTGGCCTTCTGGTCCGAACCCAGGAAGATCAGCAACAGCCCCAGGACGATCATGCCGACGATGGCGGCGATCTTGATGAAGGCCAGCCAGAATTCGCTTTCTCCGTACAGGCGCACGTTCAGCAGGTTCAGGCCGGTGATGCTGACGAGCACGACCAGGGCGCTGGCCCAGGCGGGGAAGTCGGGCAGCCAGTAGTTCACGTAGATCCCCACCACCGACAGTTCCGCCATGCTGACCAGCACGTAGAGCAGCCAGTAGTTCCAGCCCGCCAGGAATCCGGCGAAACCGCCCCAGTAGCGGTAGGCGAAGTGGCTGAAGGCGCCGGACACCGGTTCCTGGGTGGACATCTCGCCCTGCATGCGCATGATCAGGTAGATCGCCAGTCCGCCGATCAGGTAGGACAGGATGATGCCGGGGCCGACCAGCTGGATGGACGCGGCCGAGCCGTAGAACAGGCCGGTGCCGATGGCGCCGCCCAGGGCGATCATCTGGATGTGGCGGTTCTTCAGGGATCTGGACAGCGTGGCGGGGGAAGCGTCGGTTGGGGAGGCGGACATGAGAACGGAGAGTCAGGGGAACGCGATGCGTGTAGAAGAAGGACCGCAGCCTCGATAACGTGGGTCGAGGTCGGCGATGCCGCCGGGTTCAGGTATCGCCCAGCGCCGCCGTGATGGCGTCGCACAGGGCCGGGGTATGGGATCTGAGTTCCTGAGCGCGCCGCTGCCAGGCGGCTTGCAGCGCCGGATCGTGGCGGGCGGGAGCCCAGATGGCGTCCGGGAAGCAGGGGTCCGAACGCCAGCGCGGGATCAGGTGCCAGTGCAGGTGCGGCACCTGGTTGCCGAGGCTGGCCAGGTTGATCTTGTCGGGCTGCAGCATCCGGCGCTGCAGGGCCTCCACCCGGTAGACCGCCCGCATCAGGTGGTCGCGCTCCTCTGGGGAAAGATCCGTCATCTCGGTGGCGTGGTCGCGCCAGATGACGCGGATGTAGCCCGGGAAGGGACTGTCGTCCACGAGGATCACGCGCAGCTGCGCGTCTTCCCAGATCAGGCCGGCGGGGGCCGGGCCGCACAGCGGGCAGGATGTGTGAAGGAGGGGGGCGGATGAGGTCATGGTGCGAGGCGCGTGGGGGCGGCGGGTGCGTGTGGATCGGGCCCGAACGGCGGATCTCCGGCGCCCGGTCTGCATGTCGATCCGGGCGGTTCAGGCCCGGTCGAAGAACAGCGCGTGCAGCGCGGCGCCCGGGTCCTCGGCGCGCATGAAGGCTTCGCCCACCAGGAAGGCCTGCACGCCGTGTTCGCGCATGAGGTCCGCGTCGGCGGGCTGCAGGATGCCGCTTTCGGTGACGACGCGCTTGCCCTCGGGCAGATCCTTCAGCATGGACAGCGTGGTTTCCAGGCGTGTTTCGAACGTGCGCAGATTACGGTTGTTGATGCCCAGCAGCGGCGTCTGCAGCGTCAGGGCGGCGTCCAGTTCGCTGCGGTCGTGGATCTCGACCAGCACGTCCATGCCCAGGTCGATGGCGACGGCTTCCAGTTCGCGCATCTGGGCGGGCTCCAGGGCGGCGGCGATCAGCAGCACGCAGTCGGCGCCCAGCGCGCGGGCGTGGATGACCTGGTAGGGATCGATCAGGAAGTCCTTGCGCAGGACCGGCAGGCTGCAGGCGGCGCGCGCCTGGCGCAGATGGTCGTAGCCGCCCTGGAAATACTGCACGTCGGTCAGGACCGACAGGCAGGCCGCGCCGTGGCAGGCATAGCTGGTGGCGATGTCGCTGGGGTGGAAGTCGGCGCGGATCACGCCTTTCGAAGGCGAGGCTTTCTTGATTTCGGCGATGACGGCGGGCTTGCCCTGGGCGATCTTGTCTTCGATGGCGCGGGCGAACCCGCGGATGTCCTTGCGGCTGCGCGCTTCGCGCAGCAGCTCGGATTCGCTGCGCATCTGCCGGGCCGTGGCGACTTCGGTGCGCTTCGTGTCCAGGATCTGTTTGAGGATGTCGCTCATGATGCAAACCTTTGCGTGTACTGACTGAATTGTTCCAGCTTGTCGCGGGCCGCGCCCGAGGCAATGAGTTCCGCCGCCCGGGCGATACCGTCCGGGATGGAATCCGCCTGGTTGCCGGCGTACAGGGCCAGGCCGGCGTTCAGGATGACGATGTCGCGGGCCGTGCCGGCCGTGTTGTCCAGGGCGGCGCGGACCAGTTGCGCGGATTCGTCGCGGTTGGCGACCTTGATGCTGCGGTTGGACACCATGGCCATGCCGAAATCCTCCGGGTGGATTTCATATTCTCGCACCTGGCCGTTCTTCAGTTCGCCGATCAGGGTGGCGGCGCCCAGAGAGGCCTCGTCCATGCCATCCTTGCCGTGGACGATCAGCACGTGGCGCGACCCCAGGCGTTGCAGCACGCGCACCTGGATGCCCACCAGGTCCGGGTGGAAGACGCCCATCAGCTGGTTCTCGGCGCCCGCCGGATTGGTCAGCGGCCCCAGGATGTTGAAGATGGTGCGCACCCCCAGTTCGCGGCGCACAGCGGCGACGTTCTTCATGGCGCCGTGGTGGGCCGGGGCGAACATGAAGCCGATGCCGGTGGCGTCGATCGACTCGGCCACCTGTTCGGGGCTGGCCGTGATGCAGACGCCCAGGGCCTCCAGCACGTCCGCGCTGCCCGACGAGGACGAGGCGCTGCGGTTGCCGTGCTTGGCGATCTTGACCCCGCCCGCGGCGGCCACGAACATGGCGGCGGTGGAGATGTTGAAGGTGTGCGAGCCATCGCCGCCTGTGCCGCACATGTCCAGCAGGTCCTGGGGATAGGGGGTCGTCACACCCAGGGCGAATTCACGCATGACCTGGGCTGCGGCGGTGATTTCCCCCACGGTCTCTTTTTTGACGCGCAGGCCCATCAGCAGGGCGCTGGCCAACTGCGGCGACATTTCGCCGCGCATCAGCATGCGCATGAGTTCCAGCATTTCATCGTGGAAGATTTCACGGTGCTCGATGCAGCGGACCAGGGCTTCGTTCGGGGTGATCAGAGGCATGACGGGGATTCCTTTCGATGGGCGGGCTTCAGAGATTCAGGAAATTGCGCAGCAGGGCGTGGCCGTGTTCGCTGAGGATGGATTCCGGATGGAATTGCACCCCGTAGACCGGCAGGGTCTTGTGCGCGACCCCCATGATTTCCCCGTCCGCGGTTTCAGCCGTGACGGTCAGGCAGTCCGGCATCGAGGCGCGCTCGATGGCCAGGGAATGGTAGCGCGTGACGTCGAAGGGCGAGGGCAGTCCGGTGAAGACGTCCGTGCCGGCGTGCGTGATCGGGGACACTTTGCCGTGCATGAGTTCCTGGGCGCGGACGATCTTGCCGCCGTAGGCGGCGCCGATGGCCTGGTGGCCCAGGCATACCCCCAGGATGGGGACGCGCCCCGCGAAATGGCGGATCAGGTCGATTGAGATGCCGGCTTCGGCCGGCGTGCAGGGGCCGGGCGAGACGCAGATGCGGTCCGGGTTCAGGGATTCCACGCCGGCCAGGTCGATCTGGTCGTTGCGCGCGACTTCGACCTGCACGCCCAGTTCGCCGAAGTATTGCACCAGGTTGTAGGTGAAGGAATCGTAGTTGTCGAGCATCAGGAGCTTCATGATCAAGCATTTCCTTGGTCAGAAACCGCCGCGCTGGAGACAGAAGGGAATTGAAACTTTGCCAGCCAGAACGGCGGCAAAGTGCGAAAAAACACGCATGAGGATGCCGCCTCTAGGAGAGGCGCCACCAAGTCGATGCGTGCAAGGTCGCGTGAAAAGTCATGCAGCGATTCTACAGCGATGGCGGGCGTGCTGTCGAGCAGGGAAAACGCCGATGAATTGGTAATACCAAAATTGATTTACAGTGTATTGGTACCTATCGTTTACCCTTATTCTATCGAGAAGTGGTTAGACCTTTCGAAATCAATAAGTCCTTGAAAATACGATGGATATCATCCTGAGCAGACTGCATTCCGCTTATTGAGAGGGTAATCTGGACTGTTGACCGGAAAAATGGCGAATCCCTATAATTCTGCCTGCAATATCCCATGATCCTAAGTGGTCAGGCCAATATCAGTGCTGTAGAGAGACCGCCGACTGCTGCTCCCCCGTCTGAGAGACCTCACCAAGATGTCTGCAATCTGGCAACAAAACTACGATCCCGCCGGCCATATCTGGCTCTCGGCCCTGATCGCCTGCCTTCCCATCCTGCTGTTCTTCCTGTCCCTGACCGTGCTGCGCCTGAAGGGCTGGCTGGCGGGCACGCTGACCGTGCTGGCCGCGCTGGCGGTGGCGCTGTTCTTCTACGGCATGCCCTTCGGCCATGCGCTGGCCGCGGCCGTGTACGGCTTCTTCTACGGCCTGTGGCCCATCGCGTGGATCATCATCGGCGCCGTGTTCCTGTACAAGGTCGCGGTGAAGACGGGGCAGTTCGACACCATCCGGGAGTCGGTGCTGACCCTGACGGCCGACCAGCGCCTGCAGATGCTGCTGGTGGGCTTCGCCTTCGGGTCCTTCCTGGAAGGCGCCGCCGGGTTCGGCGCTCCCGTGGCGATCACGGCGGCCCTGCTGGTCGGCCTGGGATTCCGCCCCCTGTACGCCGCCGGCCTGTGCCTGGTGGCGAATACGGCTCCGGTGGCGTTCGGCGCCCTGGGGATTCCCATCATCGTGGCCGGGCAGGTCACGAACATTCCCGCGTTCGCCATCGGCGAAATGGCGGGCCGCCAGCTGCCGTTCCTGACCATCATCGTGCTGTTCGTCATCATGGCCATCATGGACGGCTGGCGCGGCGTGAAGGAAACCTGGCCGGCCGTGGTCGTGGCGGGCGGCAGCTTCGCCGTCACGCAGTACCTGACGTCGAACTTCATCGGCCCGGAATTGCCCGACATCACCTCGGCCCTGGTGTCCCTGGTGGCCTTGTCCGCCTTCCTGAAGGTCTGGCAGCCGGCCTCGATCTTCCGCTTCGCGGCGGAAGGGGAAGGCACGGAACACCTGTCGCCCGATGCGCCGCAGGCGCGTCCCGCAGGGCGCAAGTTCACCACGGGCGAAGTGCTGCGCGCCTGGTCGCCGTTCATCGTGCTGACCGTCATGGTGACGATCTGGTCGATTCCGCCGTTCAAGCATCTGTTCGCCGCCGGCGGGCCGCTGCAGGGCTGGATCGCCAGCATTCCGGTGCCGGGCCTGGACGGCCTGGTGCAGAAAATGCCGCCCATCGTCGCGCAGGCCGCCACTTACGGCGCCGTGTACAAGTTCGACTGGTTCTCGGCCACGGGGACGGCCATCGTGCTGGCGGCCCTGGTCACGGTGCTGGCGGCTCGCATGAAGCTGTCCGCCGCGGCCTGCGTGTTCGGCGAAACCCTGAAGGAACTGGCGATCCCCATCTACACGATCGGCATGGTGCTGGCCTTCGCCTTCATCGCCAACTATTCCGGCCTGTCGGTCACGCTGGCCCTGGCGCTGTCCTATTCCGGCCATGCCTTCACGTTCTTCTCGCCGCTGCTGGGCTGGCTGGGCGTGTTCCTGACCGGGTCGGACACCTCGTCGAACGCCTTGTTCGCCGCCCTGCAGGCGACCACCGCCCAGCAGATCGGCGTGCCGGAAGTCCTGCTGGTGGCGGCCAATTCCACGGGCGGGGTGACGGGCAAGATGATTTCCCCGCAGTCCATCGCGATCGCCTGCGCGGCCGTGGGGCTGGTGGGCAAGGAATCCGACCTGCTGCGCTTCACGGTCAAGTACAGCTTGCTGTTTGCTGCTATCGTCGGACTCATGACCACGGTGCAGGCCTATCTCCTGCCCTGGATGATTCCTTCTGTATAAACACACCGCCATGCGCCTTTCGGATCGCCTCGTCGAACAGCTGCGGACCCTGATCACGGACCGGGGCCTGCAGCCGGGCGACCGCCTGCCGGCCGAACGGCAGCTGGCGCTGGAACTGGGCGCTTCGCGGCCTTCCGTGCGCGAGGCCATCCATCAGCTGGCCAGCCAGGGCCTGCTGCGCAGCCGCCAGGGCGGGGGCACCTATGTGCAGGCGCCGGCGGCCGGGGGCGCCGCCTGGCCGCATCAGCATCTGGTGCGCACGCTGGGCGATCTGGTGTCCGACGATCCCGAATACCGCTATGACGTGCTGGAAGCCCGCCACGCGCTGGAAGGCGGCACCGCCTGGCATGCCGCCTTGCGGGCGACGCCGGAAGACCGGGCCAGGATCCAGGCGTGCTTCGACGATCTGCGGCGGCTCCAGGATGGCGACGACCCGGACCTGGCGGCCCAGGCCGATGCCCGGTTTCACCTGGCCATCGCCGAGGCGTCCCATAATGCCGTGCTGCTGCAGATGATGCGCGGCCTGTTCGAACTGCTGCGGGCGACCGTGACCGAGAACCGCCAGCGCATGTACACGGTGCGGCATACGCACGCGCAGCTTGCCCGGCAGCACCAGGCCGTGATGGACGCCATTTTGCGCGGCGATGCCGAAGCCGCGCGGACAGCGGTCTGGCAACACCTTGAATTCGTGCATGCGGCCGTGCGCGCCCTGGACGAGGACGAGGCCCGCCGGGCGCGTTCCTCGCGTTTGTCGCAGTTTTCCTGATGATTCCATTCAAACGACCATGATCATTTCCGCCTCCACCGATTACCGGGCCGCCGCCCAGCGCCGCCTGCCGCCCTTCCTGTTCCATTACGCCGACGGCGGCGCCTATGCCGAATACACGCTGCGGCACAATGTCAGCGACCTGTCCGGGGTGGCCCTGCGCCAGCGGGTGCTGAACGACATGTCGCAGCTCGACTTGACGACCCGCCTGTTCGGCGAGACGCTGTCCATGCCGGTGGCGCTGGCGCCGGTGGGGCTGACCGGCATGTATGCCCGCCGGGGCGAGGTCCAGGTGGCGCGGGCTGCGGATGCGCATGGCATCCCGTACACCATGTCCACGGTGTCGGTCTGTCCGATCGAAGAAGTCGCGCCCGCCATCAGCCGGCCGATGTGGTTCCAGCTGTATGTGCTGAAGGATCGCGGCTTCATGAAAAGCGTGCTGGAACGCGCCCAGGCCGCCGGAGTTTCCACCCTGGTGTTCACGGTGGACATGCCGGTGCCGGGCGCGCGCTATCGCGACGCCCATGCCGGCATGAGCGGCCCCTGCGCCGCCTGGCGCCGTTACGCGCAGGCCGTCCTGCATCCGCGCTGGGCCTGGGACGTGGGCCTGTGGGGGCGGCCGCACGACCTGGGCAATGTGTCCAGGTACCTGGGCAAACCCACCGGCCTGGAAGACTACATCGGCTGGCTGGGGAACAATTTCGATCCGTCGATTTCCTGGAAGGATCTGCAGTGGATCCGCGATTTCTGGAAGGGGCCGATGGTGATCAAGGGCATTCTGGATCCGGAGGACGCCCGCGAAGCGGTGCGCTTCGGCGCCGACGGCATCGTCGTGTCCAACCACGGCGGCCGCCAGCTGGACGGCGTGCTGTCCACGGCCCGCGCCCTGCCGGCGATCGCCGACGCGGTCAAGGGGCAGATCACGCTGCTGGCCGATTCGGGCGTGCGCACCGGGCTGGACGTGGTGCGCATGCTGGCCCTGGGGGCGGATACCGTCCTGCTGGGCCGCGCCTGGCTGTACGCCCTGGCCGTCGGCGGCCAGGCGGGGGTGGCCAATCTGCTGTCCCTGATCGAAAAGGAAATGCGGGTCGCCATGACCCTGACCGGCGCGCGCACCATCGCGGACATCACCCGCGATTCACTGGTGCGCTGATCCTCAAATAGGCTCGTCCAGCCCGAACTGCACCTGTTCGGCGGCGCGCAGCAGCGCCCGGGCCTTGGCCTCGGTTTCCTGCCATTCCTTTTCGGGGTCCGAATCGGCCACGATGCCGGCGGCGGCCTGCACGTACAGCATGCCGTCGCGGATGACGCCGGTGCGGATGGCGATGGCCAGATCCATTTCGCCGCCGTAGCTCAGGTACCCGGCCGCGCCGCCGTAGATGCCCCGGCGCACGGGTTCGAGTTCGTCGATGATTTCCATGGCGCGGACTTTCGGCGCGCCCGTCAGAGTGCCGGCCGGGAAGGCGGCCCGCAGCACGTCGATGTTGCTCATGCCGTCGTTCAGTTCGCCGCGCACGTTGGACACCAGGTGCATGACGTGGGAATAGCGCTCGATCGTCATGGTGTCGGTGACTTCCACCGAACCGGTCTTGGCGACGCGGCCGATGTCGTTGCGCGCCAGGTCGATCAGCATCACGTGTTCGGCACGCTCCTTCGGGTCCGCCAGCAGCTCCTGTTCCAGGCGCAGGTCTTCTTCCTGGGTGGCGCCGCGCTTGCGGGTGCCCGCCAGGGGGCGGATGGTGACCATTTCCCGGCTTTCGCCGCCTTCGACTTCGCGGTCCTGGCGCACCAGGATCTCGGGCGAGGCGCCCACGACGTGGAATGTGTCGAAGTTCCAGTAGTACATATAGGGCGAGGGGTTCAGGGACCGCAGCGCCCGGTACAGCGACAGGGGAGAGTCGCGGAAGGGCTTGGCGATCACCTGGCCGACCTGCACCTGCATCAGGTCGCCGGCGGCGATGTATTCCTTGGCCTTCAGCACGGCGGCGATGTAGTCTTCCTTCTTGAAGTCGCGCTCGGTGGGCGTCTGCATGCTGGCGTAGGCATAGGGGATGACGACCGGGGTGCGCAGCTTTTCGCGCAGGGCCTTCAGGCGCCGCCGGGCCAGGGCGTAGGCCTCGGGCTGCTGCGGGTCGGCGTAGACGATCAGGTAGGTGCGCCCGGCCAGGTTGTCGACGATGACGAGCTCGTCGACCTGCATCAGCATGATGTCGGGGGTGCCGGGCTGCTGGCCGGCCGGCCGGGGCTTCACGCAGGGCCCCAGGCGCGGCTCGATGTGGCGCACGGTGTCGTAGCCGAAGTAGCCGGCCAGGCCGCCCGCGAAACGCGGCATGCCGGGCCGCAGGGCGACGCGGAACCGTTTCTGGAAGGACTCGATGAAGGCCAGGGGGTCGCCTTCGTGGGTTTCCACCACCTGGCCCTGGCGTACGACTTCCGTGGTGGTGCCGGTGGCGCGGATCAGGGTCTTGGCGGGCAGGCCGATGAAGGAATAGCGCCCGAAGCGCTCGCCCCCCACGACGGATTCCAGCAGGCAGCTGTTGCGTCCCGCTTCCGGGCCGGCGTGGGCCAGTTTCAGGTAGATGGCCAGCGGCGTATCCAGGTCGGCATAGGTTTCCGCAATCAGGGGAATGCGGTTGTAGCCTTGGGCGGCCAGTGCGTTGAATTCGATTTCTGTCATAGCGGTCTGTGGGATGAGGGCAGCCGAGACAAAAAAGCCCGGCCAATCAAAGGTCCGGGCTGTGATGCGGGGCGGCACGGGTCAACGTGCACGCCGGGATGCCATTACCCGGAACGCCAACACCACCAGCGCCAGGTGGCGCGGGTGGTGGTCGGGTAATAGCGGAAGCTGTTCATGCGAATTGCGGAGTTTGGTCGGCGGCCCACTGGGCTGCCTCGACAAGGGAACTCACTATAGCATCCACCGGCAGGCTCTGCACAGGCTGGCCTTCGTTGTAGCCGTAGGGCAGGGCCAGGACCTGGATGCCGGCCGCCTGGGCCGCCAGCGCGTCGTTGATCGAATCGCCGATGAACAGGGCCTGCGCGGGCTGGATGCCCAGCAGGTCGCAGGCGTGGAACAGGGGCAGGGGATCGGGTTTCTTGCGTTCGCAGGTGTCGCCGCAGACAATGGCGTCGAAGTAGCCGTCCAGCCCCATGTGCCGCAGCAGCGGCGTCGTGAAATCGGAACCCTTGTTGGTGACGACGGCCAGCCGGGCGCCCTGGCTGCGGAAGGCTTCCAGCCCCGCCACCACGCCCGGGAAGAGCTGGCTGTGGCGGCCGTTGAAGGCGCGATAGTGGTCCTGGTAGCGGGCCAGGCCGCGCATGACCTGATCGACGCTGGGCGCTTGTCCGTCGTGGCTGAGCGTGCGGATGACCAGTTGCTCGACGCCTTTGCCGACGAAGGTGGCGATCAGGGACTGCGGCAACGGCGTCAGGCCCATGTCCTGGCGCATGGCGTTGGCGGCATCCGCCAGGTCGGGGATGGTATGCACCAGAGTGCCATCCAGATCAAACAATATTCCGGCGAAGTGCATGGTGCGGCGAAGCGATAAGGTTGGTGCGTCAAACGGGCTCATGGTAGCACTTCCCGTTCAGGCGTGTCTTGTCGAGGGGTTCAGGAAACGATTGTTTCATCCGGCTCGGCTGCGGCGCTGCGCTGGGCGTCTCCCTGGGCGATGCCTTGGCGCAGATCCGCGATGACGCGGCGGTAATCGGGCTGGCCGAAGACCGCCGAGCCGGCCACGAAGGCGTCGGCCCCGGCGGCGCGGATGCCTGCAATGTTGTCGGGCTTGACCCCACCGTCGATCTCCAGGGCGATGGCCTGGCCGCCCCGGGCCTGCCAGCGGTCGATGCGGCCGCGCGCCTGCTGGAGCTTCTGCAGCGTGTGGGGGATGAAGGACTGCCCGCCGAAACCGGGGTTGACCGACATCAGCAGCACCAGGTCCAGGCGGTCCATGACGTGGTCCATCCAGTCCAGCGGGGTGGCCGGATTGAAGACCAGACCGGCCTGGCAGCCATGGTCGCGGATGAGGGCCAGCGTGCGATCCACGTGGCGCGAGGCTTCCGGGTGGAAGCTGATGATGTTGGCCCCCGCCTTGGCGAAGGCGGGCACCAGAGCGTCCACGGGTTCGACCATCAGGTGGACGTCGATGGGGGCCTGGGTGTGGGGCCGCAGGGCCGCGCAGACCATGGGCCCCATGGTCAGGTTGGGGACGAAATGATTGTCCATGACATCGAAGTGGATCCAGTCCGCCCCGGCGGCCACCACCGCGGCGACTTCCTCGCCCAGCCGGGCGAAATCTGCGGACAGCAAACTGGGGGCGATGCGGGCGGGAGGCAGGACGGTCATGGCGAAACAGGGTCCGGATGTGTCATGATGACGGTTTGATGATCCCGCCTATTTTAGTGCACCCCGTTTTGGCATGAAAAAGCTTCTGTGGTCCGCGGCCGTGCTGGCCTTGTTAAGCGCCTGTTCCTCGGTCCCCCTGGAAGAAGGCCCGGCGGGCGAGCCGTCCACCGAACCCGCCGTGACGCAGCCGCTGGTGGTGCCGCCCCTGTCCGCATTGCCGGAAACCCCGGCGCGCACCCTGAAGGGCCGCTATGCGCCGGCCGCCTGGCAACAACTGCCGGGCTGGGCCGAAGACGACCTGTCCCACGTCTGGAAAGGCCTGCTCAATGATTGCCGGGGCCTGATGCGCCCCGTGCCGGGGTCTCTGGCCGCGCCGGCCCGGGCCGCTCCCCGCGCCTGGCAGCCGGTGTGCCAGGCCGCCGTGCAGGCGGGGCTGGGGCCGCAGGCGTCGGGCGCGCCGGTGCGCAGCTTCCTGCAGACCCATCTGCGCCCCTGGCGGCTGGATCAGGCGTCGGGGCAGCCGGCCAGCGGCACCACGACCGGCTATTACGAACCCTTGATTCACGCTTCCCGCAGCCGCGCGGGCGCCTACCGGTGGCCGCTGTATGCCACGCCCTCCGACCTGCTGATCGTCGATCTGGGCGCCATCTACCCCGAGCTGGCCGGCAAGCGGGTGCGCGGCAAGCTGGACGGCCGGCGCGTCGTGCCTTACGACACGCGGGCGCAGATCGCCGCCGACCCGGCCCGCCAGCCGCCCGTCATCGTCTGGGCCAGCGACCCGGTCGAGGCCTTCTTCCTGCAGGTCCAGGGGTCCGGGCGCGCCGTGCTGCCGGATGGCTCCGTGGTCCGCCTGGCGTATGCCGACCATAACGGCCGTCCCTACGTGTCGATCGGCCAATGGCTCGCGCAGCAGGGGGAAATGCCGCTGGCGCAGACTTCGATGCAAAATATCAAGCAATGGGCCCGCAATCATCCGGATCGCGTGCAGCAGATGCTCAACGTCAACCCGGCCATGGTGTTTTTCCGCGAGGAAGCCATCGACGACCCGGAACTCGGCCCCCGGGGCGCTTACGGGGTGCCGCTGATGGCGCAGCGTTCGATCGCCGTCGATACCGATTTCGTGCCGCTGGGCACGCCGGTCTGGCTGGACACCCGCCAGCCGGGCGGGGCGGGCCCGCTGCAGCGCCTGGTCTTCGCCCAGGATACGGGGGCGGCCATCCGGGGCGCGGCGCGTGCGGATTTCTATTGGGGGACGGGCGATCAGGCCGGCGCCGCGGCCGGGCGGATGAAGCAGCCGGGTCGGCAATGGCTGCTGTGGCCCGCCCATGCCGGGGCGCCCAGCGCCCGCTGACGAAAACATCATGACACCACCATCCATTCTTGTGTGCGGCACCGGCATCGCCGGCCTGGCGTGCGCCCTGGGGCTGTCGCGGGCCGGACTGTCGGTCGGGCTGCTGGGGCCGCGCCACGTGCCGGCCGTGCGGGCGGCTGACGACTATCATCCGCGGGTGTACGCGATCTCCGACGCCAGCCGCGCGCTGCTGGATCGCCTGGGGGCCTGGCGGCTGATCGATGCCCGCCGCGTCACGCCGGTCGAGGCCATGGAAATCCATGGCGATGCGAGCGGCTGCCTGGATCTGTCGGCCTGGCAGGACGCCCGGGACGCCCTGGCCTGGATCGTCGAGTCCGGCGAGATCGAACGGGCCCTGCAGCAGGCGGTGCAGGTCATGGGCATCGCCTGGCACGAAGACCAGTTCGCCGGCCTGATCACCCAGTCGGCCGGGATCACCGTGACCACCGCCCAGGGGCGGCAGTGGCAGCCCGACCTGCTGATCGGCGCCGACGGCGCGCGGTCGCCGGTGCGCCAGGCCGCCCGCATCCACCACGACTACACGCCCTACGGCGACATGGGCGTGGTGGCCCACCTGGACATCGAGCGTCCGCACCAGAACCGGGCCTATCAGTGGTTCACCGGGGACAGCGTCTTCGCGCTGCTGCCGATGCCGGACACGGCCGACGGGCCGCAGGCCTCGCTGGTCTGGTCCATGCCCGAAGGCGCCGCCCGCGACTGGATGGCCCTGGACGCCCAGGCGCAGCAGGCGTATCTGGCCTCCCATGGGCAGTCCATCACCGGCGGGCGCCTGGGTCGCCTGCGGCTGCGCACGCAGCCGCAGGGCTTCCCCCTGACCCTGGAGCGGACCGCCATGGTGGCGCCCGGCGTGGCGCTGGTGGGCGATGCGGCCCATCGCGTGCACCCGCTGGCGGGCCAGGGACTGAACCTGGGGCTGGGCGACGTGCAGGCTATGATGCAAGTGCTGCAGGCCCGGGAATCCTACCGTTCGCCCGGAGATCCGCGGGTGCTGGCCCGCTACCGCCGCCAGCGGGCCGAGCCGGTGTGGGCGATGGGGGCCGTGACGCACGGCCTGCACCGCCTGTTCGGCACGCAGTGCGCGCCGCTGGCCTGGGCGCGGAATCAGGGCATGCAGGTGGCGGATCGCCTGCCTTTCCTGAAGCGTCAGTTGATTCGGGCGGCCGCCGGGGATTGAGCCCCGTCGGATCGGCCCATCCGGTATCGAGAGGTTTTTTCATGAAGCGTTTTTCAAGTCTGGCCGGGCTGCTGCTGTGCGCCAGCCTGGCCGCGCAGGCCCAACCCGCGGATCAGGTGCTGAGCACCCAGGCCGATCATTCGGCCGCGGCGTCCAACGATGGGGTGGTGACGGCGACAGGGGGCATGTCCACGCCCTCGGACGCCAAGGTGACGGCGACGGCCCCCGCGCCGGAGCAGGCCCAGGCCATCACCCGGGCGTTCGAGCAGCGTTTCCCGGGCATCCGGGTGGATGCCGTGCGGGTGACCCCGATGGGGGGAATCTACGAAGTGCAGGTGGGAATGGACCTGCTGTACACCGACGCCCAGGTGGACTACGTGCTGCAGGGATCGCTGATCGACGCCAAGGCCCGCCGGGATCTGACGGCGGAGCGGCTGGAAGTCCTGCAGCAGGTGGCGTTCGACAGCCTGCCGCTGGACCGCGCCATCCGGCAGGTCAAGGGCACGGGCGCGCGCAAGGTCGCCGTCTTCGAGGACCCGAACTGCGGCTACTGCAAGCAGCTGCACCGCACCCTGGAAGATGTGGACAACGTCACGGTCTATACCTTCCTGTTCCCGATCCTGACCCCCGATTCGGCGACCAGGTCCCGGGACATCTGGTGCGCCCCCGACCCGGCCAAGGCCTGGAAGGCCTGGATGCTGAATGGCGAGCAGCCCGCCACGGCGGACTGCCCGACGCCCATCCAGGAAAACCTGGCGCTGGGCCGCAAGCTGAACATCCAGGGGACGCCCGCCCTGTTCTTCGCCGACGGCAGCCGGGTCAACGGCGCGCTGCCCCTGGACGCCCTGAAGAAAAAACTGGACGAGCAGAAGGGATGAGCCAGGCACGTGTCAGTCCCTGCGGACTGACACGTGCCTGGCGAATCGGAGCGGCTTGCAAGCCTGTTGATCCCTCAGTGCACCAGCGTCCAGGCGCCGTCTTTCACGGTGATCAGTTCGCGGCCGCGTTCGTCGAAACCGCTGTGGTCGGCGGGGCTCATGTTGTAGACCCCCTGGGTGGCGACCAGTTCACGCGTCTGTTCCAGCGCGTCGCGCAGGGCCTTGCGAAAGGCGGGGGTGCCCGGCTTCGCGGTTTTTGCGGCGGCGGGGATGGCGTGCTGCAGCAGCAGGCCGGCGTCGTACACATTGGCGCCGAAGGTCGCCGGGCGTTCGCCGTAGCGGGCCTGGTAGCGCTGGATATAGTCCTGGGCGATGGCCTTGGAGGGATTGCTGTCCGCGATTTCCGGCAGCACCAGCATCAGGCTGGCGGCCAGGATGGTGCCTTCCGCGGCTTTGCCGCCCAGCTTCAGGAAAGCGGGCAGGGCCGCGCCGTGGGTCTGGTAGAACCGGCCCTTGTATCCCTGTTGCGCCAGCGTGGTCTGGGGCAGGGCCGCGGCGCCGCCCGTCCCCGCCACCAGAATGGCGTCGGGCTTGGCGGCCAGCAGCTTCAGCGCCTGACCCGTGACGGAACTGTCCGTGCGTTGGTAGCGTTCGGCCGCCGTCAGCTTCAGGCCGTTTTCCTTGGCCAGCTTGCTGAAGACCTGGTACCAGTCTTCTCCGTAGGCGTCAGAGAAGCCGATGAACCCCACCGTATGGATGCCGCGCTTGACCATGTCGCGCACCAGCGCCTGGGCGATGATGTCCGTGTTCTGCGTGGTCTTGAAGGCCCATTTCTTCTGGTCCGTCATGGGCAGCACGATGGATGCCGCCCCCACCGGCGCCAGCATGGGCGTGCCGGATTCCGCCGCGAACTGCAGCACGCTCATGGCGTTGGGCGAGCCGGTGGGTCCGATGATGGCGTCCACGTGGTCTTCGGAAATCAGCTTCTTGAAGGCGGTGACGGTTTGCGTGGGATCGCTGGCGTCGTCCAGGCTGATGTAGTCGATGGTCAGGCCGCCCGCCTGCGTGGGCAGCAGGGGCACGGTGTTCTTTTGCGGAATGCCGACCAGCGCGGTGGGGCCGGTGGCCGATGTGACGACGCCGATCTTGACCTGAGCCAGGCCGGGCTGCGGCAAAGCGAACAGCGCGGTGGTCAGGGTGGCCAGCAATATACCGGTACGCACGAGCTTGTCTCCTTGGAATGAAACGGCCCGCACGAGGCGGGCCGGTTGCGCATCATGCGCTGATTGTATTGAAAAGCCCCGTCCCGGGGAATGGGGCCCGGGGTTTCAGAACTCCGTCCATTCTTCCGTGTCGGCCGTGGCGGGCGCCGGCTTGCCGGGCGCGCGCAGCGCCGGGCGGCCGGCGGCGGGGGCGGGCGCGTCCGCCTTGGGCTCGCGGCGGGGCCGTTGCGGGGCCGGGCTGACGACCTTTTCGGGAGCGGAGGGCAGGCGGGGCGCCGCGGACGGCTGGGCCTTTGCCGTGCCGCCGGCTTGCTGGCGCGCGCCGGCGGAGTGGCTGGCGGCATGCGCGTGCTGTTCGGCGGCGGCATCGGCCTGGGCGCCCAGGTTGAAGGTGGCCACCAGTTGGGCGAGGTGATCGGCCTGGGTCTGCAGGCTGGTGGCCGCGGCGGCGGATTCTTCGACCAGGCTGGCGTTCTGCCGG
>NZ_CALKHS010000008.1 GCF_937988725.1 uncultured Castellaniella sp.
ACGAGATTACAAGGTGACTGGAGTTCAGACGTGTGCTCTTCCGATCTTTTCCAAGTCCAGGCGCCATGCGCAGCAGCTATTTCATCGGCCTGATGTCGGGCACCAGCACGGACGGCGTCGACGGCGTGCTGGCGCAACTGCCCGACGACGCATCGCCGGCCCCGGCGCCGCATCAGGCGCCCGCCGACGCTTCAGCGGCGCCCATCCCCGCATCGGCCATCACCGTGCTGGCGGACGCCAGCCTGCCCCTGCCCGCCTCCCTGCGCCGGGAACTGCTGGCGCTGAACACGCCCGGCCCCGACGAGCTGGCCCGCGCCGCTCTGGCGGCCAATGCGCTGGCCGACTGCTACGCCGACACGGTGGCGGCGCTGCTGGCGCAAGCCGGCCTGCGGGCGGCCGACATCCGCGCCATCGGCGCCCACGGCCAGACGGTGCGCCACGCGCCCGAATCGGGCTATACCCTGCAGATCAATGCGCCCGCGCGGCTGGCCGAACGCACCGGCATCGCCGTGGTGGCGGATTTTCGCAGCCGCGACGTCGCCGCCGGCGGCCAGGGAGCCCCGCTGGTTCCCGCCTTCCATGCGGCCCGGTTCGGTTGCGGCACGGGCCGCGTGGTGCTCAATCTGGGCGGCATCGCCAACATCACCGTGCTGGAAGACCCGGTCCGGGGCTTCGACACGGGCCCGGCCAACATGCTGATGGACGCCTGGATCCAGCGGCATCAGGGGCGCGCATACGACCATGACGGCGCGTGGGCGGCGCGGGGCCGCTGCCACCCCGGGCTGCTGGACGCCCTGCTGTCGGAACCCTGGCTGGCGCTGCCGCCGCCCAAATCCACGGGCCGCGACCTGTTCAACCTGGACTGGCTGCAGGCGCGGCTGGACGCTCTTCCCGCCCGTCCCGATCCGGCGGACGTCCAGGCGACGCTGCTGCGATTTTCCGTGGAAACGATCGCCCAGGCGGTGGTCCGGCATGCTCCCGGCGCCCGCGCGGTCCTGGCCTGCGGCGGCGGGGCCCTGAACCCGGTGTTCATGCAGGCGCTATCCCGGGCGCTGCCGTGTCCGCTGGGCACGACCGCCGATCACGGGGTCCCGGTGCAATCAATGGAGGCGCTGGCCTTCGCCTGGCTGGCTCAGGCCCACGTCCTGGGCCGACCGGCCTGCCTGCCCGCAGTCACGGGCGCGCGGCACGCGACGATCGCGGGCTGCCTGTACCCGGTGTGAAAGGCCTTCAGGGCGCGAACGAGGAACCGCAGCCGCAGGTGGTGTTGGCGTTGGGGTTGCGGATCACGAACTGGGCGCCTTCCAGATCGTCCTTGTAGTCGATTTCCGAACCGACCAGATACTGGAAGCTCATGGCGTCGACCAGCAATTGCACGCCGTCGCGTTCGATGGTGGTGTCGTCGTCGGCCACGTCCTCATCGAAGGTGAAGCCGTACTGGAAGCCGGAACATCCGCCCCCCTGGACAAACACCCGCAGCTTGAGATCGGCGTTGCCTTCCTCGGTCAGCAGTTCCCGGACCTTGGCGGCGGCCGCATCGGTAAACACCAGCGGGCTGGGCGGAATGTCGAGGTCCACGTGTTCGATAGTGGTCATGATTGAGGCTCCTGCGCAGGGGTGGCCGCGCGGTTCAAAGCAGCATCCTGGGTGGCGCGAATGGTGTCGCCTTCCAGGATTTCCAGGCGCACCGACTGGATTTCCATGCCGGCGGGGATCTGCAGGACGCCGGTGCTGCGCTGGAATTGATCAAATACCAGCGCCAGCGGATCAACCGCGCCCGGCGCTGCGTCGGCCCCGCCGGCCTGATCCGGGGCCAGCGGCGGATTCAGATCCATTTTAACGGCTTTGCCCTGCAAGCGGCCCTGCGCCACAAAGCGCATGCGGCCTTTGAAGGGGTCGGCATTGGGCGCCGCATTGCGGGTCAGCAGCACCCGGTAGCGCAGGAAATCGGCATCCGCCTGGATTTCGAACGCCCGGACCGTCAAGGCGCCCGCGGGCCCCGGGGGAATGAGCTGTTCGTAAAAGGCCAACTGGCCGCGCACCTGCCCCAGCTGCTGCTGCAGATCGGCGAGCTTCTCCTGCAGCACCCGCTGCGTGCCGTCCTGCACGTCGGCGCGGCTGCGGGCCGCCGCCAGGTCGGTCTGCGCCTGGGCCAGTTCCGCCTGCCGGGCGGCGGCCTGCGCCTGCAGGTCCTGGATGCGTTGCTGATCGCCCGCGTGCATGCCCAGGTGCATGGCGGCCGCGCCGGCCAGGAACGCCAGCGCCAGAAGCAGCGCCAGCGTCAGGGTGCGGACCAGCCAGCGCCGGAAACCGCCGGTATGCGTATCGTCGCGTGCCATGCCAGCCCCCGTCAGGGCAATACCGCCACCTGTTGCAGGCCGGTGGTTTCAGGAAAACCGAACATCAGGTTCATGTTCTGCACGGCCTGCCCGGCCGCGCCCTTGACCAGATTGTCCTGCACGACCAGCACGACCAGCGTGTCGCCGTCCGCCGGACGATGGACGGCGATGCGCAGCATGTTGGACGCCCGCACCGACCGCGTCTGCGGCAGGCTGCCGGCCGGCATCACATCGACGAAAGGTTCGTCGGCGTAGCGCCGTTCGTACAGGGCCTGGAAATCGGTATCCAGGGCGTCGGGCAGGATGCGCAGATACAGCGTGGAGAACATGCCCCGGATCATCGGCACCAGATGCGGGACGAAGGTCAGGCCCACGGGGTGTCCCGCGACCCGGGCCAGGCATTCGGCGATCTCGGGATGGTGACGGTGGCCCGCCACCCCATAGGCGGCGAAATTGTCGGCCGCTTCGGAAAACAGGGATCCGACCTGGGTCTTGCGCCCCGCTCCGGACACGCCGGACTTGGAATCGGCGATGATGTGCGCGGTATCCACCAGGGGACGGTCAGCCTGCAGGAGAGGAGCGAGCCCCAGCAGCACGGTGGTCGGATAGCAGCCGGGGTTGCCCACCACCCGCGCCTGGCGGATGCGCTCGCGGTCCAGTTCGGGCAGGCCGTACACGGCATCCTTCAGCACCGTGGGGCAACTGTGCGGCATTTTGTACCAACGCTGGAAGGCATCGATGTCCTGCAGGCGGAAATCGGCCGCCAGATCGATCACGCGCACGTCATGTTCCAGCAGGCCGGGGGCCTGTTCCATGGCGACGCCGTGCGGCGTGGCGAAGAACACGACGTCGCACTGATCCAGGGAGGCTTCTTCAGGCGTCTGGAAGCGCAGATCGACGTGGCCCCGCAGGTTCGGGAACATGTCGGCCACCGGCATGCCGGATTCCTTGCGCGAGGTGATGGCGTGCAGCTGCACGTTCGGGTGCAGCGACAACAAGCGCAACAGTTCGACGCCCGTGTATCCGGTGCCGCCGACGATGCCGGCCTTGATGCGTGATGCGGTGATCATGGTGATGGATCCTGTCTGAGAAGCATGGCCCGCCGCGGCGGAACCGGAACATTCCAAGATTATGGCACGGGCCGCGCCCGAGCCAGGCTGCAAAAAGTCACAGGCCGCGCAGGCGCCGCCCGCCCTGCGCGCCGGGCCGGAAGCGGACTTCAGGGCGGGCGCAGAAGCGAAAAACCCCGGCGCAGGCCGGGGTTTTTGCATCGCGCCGGGCGGCGAACCGCCCGGAACAGAATCAGCGCTTGCTGAACTGCTTGCGACGACGGGCCTTGTGGAAGCCGACTTTCTTGCGTTCGACTTCGCGGGCGTCGCGCGTGACGAGGCCGGCTTGCTTCAGCGGCGACTTCAGCGTTTCGTCGTATTCGATCAGGGCGCGCGTGATGCCGTGACGCACCGCGCCGGCCTGGCCGGATTCACCGCCGCCGTGGACGTTGACGTGGAAGTCGAACGATTCCAGGTGGTTGGTCAGTTCCAGCGGCTGACGCACGACCATGCGGCCGGTTTCACGTGCGAAGTATTCGTCGACGGGGCGGCCGTTGACGATGATCTTGCCCGTGCCTTTTTTCAGAAACACCCGAGCCACCGAAGTTTTGCGGCGGCCAGTGCCGTAATTCCAATTACCGATCATGATGGCCTATCCTCAAATATCCAGGGTTTGCGGCTGCTGCGCGGTATGCGGGTGCTCGGCGCCCGCATAGACCTTCAGCTTTTTCGCCATGGCGTAACCCAACGGCCCCTTGGGCAGCATGCCTTTGACGGCTTTCTGCAGGGCGCGGCCCGGAAAACGCTGCTGCATTTTCTGGAAGTTGGTTTCCGTGATCCCGCCCGGATAGGTGGAGTGACGGTAGTAGCGTTTGTCCTGCGCCTTGGCGCCGGTCACGACGATATCGGCGGCATTGACGACGACGATGTAATCGCCCGTGTCAACGTGCGGCGTGAATTCGGGTTTGTGCTTGCCACGCAGACGGCGTGCGACTTCGCTGGCCACACGGCCGAGGACCTTGCCCTTGGCGTCGATCACAAACCAGTCACGCTTGACTTCATGCGGCTTGGCCACAAAGGTCTTCATGATGGTGTTCCTGATGAAATGAATGAAAATTTCCGTTCCGTGTCAGGGCTTTATCTGCTGGCCGATGATGCCTGGCCAGAACCCGTACACATTCAAATCCAAACGGAAATCCGACCATTGTAATTGACATCGGGCCGTCAGGCAAACAAAACCGCGTAACGCTCCCGCGCAGGCGGTGCGGTCCGAGCCATGGTCCGGGCCGCACCACCTGCGCGCCCACAAAAAACGCTCCGGCGAAGGAGCGTCTTTTGATCCGGGCAGCGGATTACTTCTTCTGACGAGCCAGGGCGGCGCCCAGGTAGTTGTCGAAGGAACCTTCGGCCACGCGGAACCAGGGCACCACGTTGTCGCGGAAAGCCATGTAGTTGTCGTGGATCTTCTTGAAGCCCGCGTTCTTGTCGCAGAATTCCTTGTAGACCTTGTTCGAGGCCTCGAAAGAAGCATCCATGACTTCGCGCGGGAAGCTCTTGAGGACGGCGCCCCCGGCGATCAGGCGGCGCAGGGCGTCCGGATTGTTGTTGTCGTAGTATTCGACCAGATGGTTCCCCGCCGCGCGGGAGGCCACCGCGATCGCCGTCTGGTAGGACTTGGGCAGTTCGGCATAGGCCTTGTCGTTGACGTACAGCGACACCTGGGCGGAGCCTTCCCACCAGCCCGGGTAGTAATAGTATTTGGCGACCTTCTGGAAGCCCAGCTTTTCATCGTCCACCGGACCGACGAATTCCACCGCGTCCAGGGCGCCCTTTTCCAGCGAGGGATAGATGTCCCCGGGCGGCACTTGCTGCGGGATCACGCCCATGCGGGACAGGACCTCGCCCGCGAAGCCGGCCGTGCGCATCTTCAGGCCCTTCAGGTCTTCGGGGGTCTTGATTTCCTTGCGGTACCAGCCGCCCATCTGGGTGCCGGTGTTGCCCAGGGGGAAGTTCACGATGCCGCGCGGCGCGAACAGCTCGCGCAGCAGCTTCAGGCCGTCGCCCTCGTACATCCAGGCGTTCATCTGGCGCACGTTCAGGCCGAAGGGCACCGCCGTGTCGAAGCAGAAGGAAGGATCCTTGCCA
This sequence comes from uncultured Castellaniella sp., assembly GCF_937988725.1. Taxonomy (GTDB): domain Bacteria; phylum Pseudomonadota; class Gammaproteobacteria; order Burkholderiales; family Burkholderiaceae_B; genus Castellaniella. The sequence goes on from NZ_CALKHS010000008.1 coordinate 5,534, forward strand.
TAATAGTAGTAGGACGCGGTCTGGCCGCATTCCACCGTGCGGTTGCCGACGGCGTCCATCACGCCGAAGCCGGGCACCAGTTCGCCGACCGGATACAGGCGGATGTTGAAATTGCCATCGGTCAGGTCCTTGACCATGCTGCAGAACAATTCAGCCGTGGAATACAGCGCCGGAGTCGACGGCGCATAGGTGGACGTCATCTTCCAGTTGAGCTGGGGGGTGGTTTGCGCGATGGAGGGCGCGGCCACGGCCGCCGTGCCGGCGACAGCCCCCAGCCCGGCCTTTTTCAGAAATGCACGACGCTGCATGATGAGTGATCTCCTTGGTGCGTTCGAATTAGAAGAAGTGTTCCCGATATTACACTGTGCAACCAATTGAGCGTAGCCCCCGCGCCGGCGCGGAGGCCGCCGATCACTGGCCGGCCACCGCCATGCGTTCGATCAGGATGGAACCGGTGGATTTCGCGCCCCGGGCATGCACGTCCGCCCCGACGGCGACCATCTGGCGGAACATGTCCGACAGATTGCCCGCAATCGTGATTTCATGCACGGGATGGCGGATCACGCCGCCTTGCACCCAATAGCCGAAGGCCCCTCGGGAATAGTCGCCGGTCACGTAATTGACGCCCTGGCCGATGAGTTCCGTCACCAGCAGGCCGGTGTCCATCTTGCGCAGCATGGCATCCAGGTCGTCCGACGGGCGCGTCAGGCGCGAGCGCAGGCTGAGGTTATGCGAGCCGCCGGCGTTGCCGGTCGTGGCCAGGCCCAGTTTCCGGGCGGTGTAGGTGGACAGGAAGTAGCCGTTCAGGATCCCCGCTTCGACCACGCTGCGGGCCTGCGTGCGCACGCCTTCGGCGTCGAAGGGGGAACTGCCTTGAGCGCCGGGGATATAGGGATTTTCGATCACGTCCAGGTGATCGGCCAGCACCGGCTTGCCCAGGCTGTCGAGCAGGAAGCTGGCCTTGCGGTACAGGGCGCCGCCGCTGGTGGCCTGCACCAGGGCGCCCAGCAGGCCCACCGCCAGGGGCGCCTCGAAGAGCACCGGATACTGGCCGGTCTTCACCGAACGGGCGTTGAGCCGCGACAGGGCGCGTTCGGCGGCATAGCGGCCCACGCGGACGGGGTCGGCCAGATCCCGGGCGCGGCGCGCGGACGTGTACCAGAAATCGCGCTGCATGCCGTCGCCCCGCCCCGCGATGGGCGCCACCGACAGGCTGTGGCGGGAATAGGGATAGCCCCCCAGGAAGCCGCGCGAATTGCCCAGAACGAAATGGCCTTCCATGGTATCCAGGGAAGCGCCTTCGGTATTGGTGATCCGGTCGCTGACGGCCATCGCCGCGCGTTCCGCCCGGATGGCCAGGCGGGCGGCGTCGGCCACATCGATTCCCCAGGGATGATGCAGGTCCAGATCCGGATAGTGCCGCGCCAGCTGATCGGCATCCGGCAGGCCGGCGGCGGGATCTTCCGCGGTATGCCGCGCGATGTGCCAGGCGGCCTCGACGGTCTTGCGCAGGGCGTCCGCCGAAAAGTCGGACGTCGAGGCCGAGCCCCGGCGCTGGCCGGCGAAGACGGTGACGGCCAGCGAGCGGTCACGGGTCTGTTCGATGGTTTCCAGCGTGCGGTTGCGCACGGCGACGGACAGCCCGCGGCTTTCGGACACTTCCGCGGCGGCATCCGAAGCGCCGGCATCGCGGGCGTACCGCAGGGCGTCGGTGATCAGCTCGCGGAACTGGGCCTGCTGGGCGGGGATGTCCAGGAAATCGTCGGTGTGTTCTGTCATGCGTAATCTGCCGGAGTCAAGACGGTTATCATAGCCAATTACGAACCATTTTATGCCCGAAGCCATGGACGAACGCCTGCCGGACGGGGACGCCGACCAAGACCAGCGGCCCAGCAAATCCCAGGTCAAGCGCGATCTGCATGCCCTGCTCGACCTGGGCCGCGAACTGATTGCCCTGCCTCCCGCCCGGCTGGCGCAGCTGCCGCTGGACGAATCCCTGCGCGAAGCCATCGCGCTGGCCCAGCGCATCCACGCCAACGAAGGCCGTCGCCGGCAGACCCACTACGTGGGCAAGCTGCTGCGCCGCGCCGACGCCGACGCCCTGCGCCGCCAGCTGGCGGAATGGGCCAGCGGGTCGCGCGAACAGACGCGCTCCATGCACCGCCTGGAAGCCCTGCGCGACCGCCTGATCGACGACGACGAGGCCCTGACCCGGCTGCTGGAATCCTTCCCGCAACTGGACATCCAGGCCCTGCGCGCCCAGATCCGCGCCGCTCGCAAGGAAGCCAAGGACAATCTGGCGCGCACCCCCGACCGGGAGCCTGCCCGTAAACATTACCGGGCCCTGTTCCAGACCCTGAAACAGATCGACTTCGAGGAGGCCTCCGATGGATACGACGCTGGAAACGATTGAACGCGCCACCGGCCCCCAGCCCACCCACAGCGTCATCTGGCTGCACGGCCTGGGCGCCGACGGCCACGACTTCGAGCCCATCGTCCCGGAACTGGCGGATCCCCGGCTGCCGGACATCCGCTTCGTCTTCCCGCACGCGCCGATCCGCCCCGTCACGCTGAACCAGGGCATGCCGATGCGGGCCTGGTACGACCTGTACGGCCTGGCGCGCGATGCCCACGAGGACGTGGACGGCATCCGGGCCACCCGGCACGCCGTCATGGATCTGGTCACGCGCGAAGCCGAGCGCGGCATTCCGCACGAACGGATCGTGCTGGCCGGCTTTTCCCAGGGCTGCGCCATGGCGCTGTACACCGGCTTGCGGCTGGAACACCGCCTGGCTGGGCTGATCGGCCTGTCGGGCTATCTGCCGCTGCGCAACACCACGGCGGCCGAGCGCCACCCGGCCAATGCGGCCACCCCGGTGTTCATGGCGCACGGCACCCAGGACATGGTGGTGCCCCTGACGTACTCCGAAGCCAGCCGCGACGTGATGCTGGGGCTGGGACAGCCGGTGCGGTGGCACACATACCCGATGCCCCACGGGCTGCACCCCCAGGAACTGGACGATATCCGGGAGTTTCTGGTGGAGGTGTTCGCGGGCTCCGATGAATCAGGCACGAAATAGTCCTCAGGGGATCTTGGATCGGAGCATCCACGTCGCGGCCTGCAGGCTCTTGGATTGCGGCATCCCTCCACGTCGCGCCTTGCAAGGCGCTCCGATGAATCAGGCACGAAATAGTCCTCAGGACTATTTCGTGTCCAGATTCATCCACACCCTTCTCATTCCCGGGTCTTCTTCGTCGGGGTCGTTCTGCAGGCCCAGGGACGTCATCAGGCCGATCATGGCGCGGTTGGTGGCCAGCACCAGGCCTTCGATGTAGCGCAGGCCCTGCTGGCGGGCCACCTGGAACAGACTGCGCATCAGTTCCCCGCCCAGGCCGCGGCGCTGCCAGTCGTCGGCGATGACCAGCGCGTATTCCGCGCCCTGGCCGTCGGCATTGCGCAGGTAATGGGCGAACCCGACGATGCGCTCGCGCAGCAGGCCGCGGTTTTCCGGATTGGGGACCTGCACCGTGGCCACCAGGGCGACTTCCCGGTCGTAATCGATGCGCGTGTAGCGGGCCAGCATGCGGGGGGTCAATTCGCGCAGCATGGACACGAAGCGCATGTAGCGCGACTCGTCGGACAGATCGCGCACGAATTCCTGCAGCAGCGTGGCGTCTTCCGGACGGATGGGGCGCAGCAGCCATTCCTGGCCGTCCTCCATCACCATGGGCCGCACCAGGCGGCGCGGATACGGATGGATGGCCATGTGGCGATACGCCTGGTTTTCCGGGCGCTCGCCGTCGTAATCCGGGTCCAGGCCGATCTGGATGTCTTCGGCGAAGAGGCTGGTGTCGTCCCACCACAGCGGGTCGATGCGCAGGGTCCGCACCCCGGGCAGGGCGCTGACGATCTCGGAAACGCGTTCCAGGGTCTCGCGCAGCTGCTCGAACACCGCGGGGCTGAGTTCCTTCTCCAGCACCCGGGACCAGAATTTGCCGCGCTGGATCAACTGGCGGGCCAGGTAATTGTTCAGCGGCGGCAGCTCGATTTCGCGGTGCGGCGACGCCAGCCGCGCGGGCCGCCCTCCCGGGCCGAACTGCAGGTAGGGACCGAAATGGGCGTCCTGGCGCACCTGGATCGCCATGGGCACATTGCGCCGGGCGGGCTCCGGGGCGGGATGGTCTTCCACCCGGACGGGGACGTGAAAACAATCCAGCAGCCAGCGGCAGCTGGCGCGATCCAGTTCCGTCCGCCCCGACATGATGGCGTCGTTCAGCAGCGCGCGGGCCTCGTCCAGGCGCGGCGGACGGTTCAGCATCTCGGGCGGCAGCGCCTGCTGGGCCAGGGTCTGGTTGTAGTGGTACGAAGCCAGGATGCCGAAGGCGTTGGCGGCCGACTCGGGCGTGCGGAAGGCCGGCATCCCCACGGCATCCAGCCGGTGGCGCTGCGAACGCATCGAAGCGTCTCCCAGGAAGCAGGAAATGATCGGCTTGGCGGCGGCCTCGGAAAACTGCGCCAGCGCCTCGGCCGCCGCGTCCATGTCCGACAGGGCATCGGGCGCGATCAGGACCAGCACCCCGTCGACGTTGCCGTCGGCGGCCAGCAGGGACAACGCCTGCCGCAGGCGGCCCGGATCCAGGGGAGCATGACTGACCACGGGGTTGTCCACGACCGCGCCGGGCTCCAGCAGCGCGGCCAGATCGCGGCGGGTCTGCGCGCCCAGGTCCGCGCACACCGCCCCGCCCGGGCCGATGGCGTCCAGCGCCAGGTGGGCGGCGCCGTGGCCATTGGAAAACAGCGCGATGCGCCGGCCCCGCTGGCGCTTGGTGTGCACCAGCACTTTCAACGCCGAAAACAGCTGCACGAAAAAGCGGATGCGCACGGCGCCGGTGCGGCGCAGCAGGGCGTCGAACACGGCATCGGCGGCCGAATCGCGGCCCGGCCCCTGGCGGCCGGCCTTCAGCACGATGACCGGTTTGACGCTGGCGGCCGCCATCAGGGCGCTGGTGAAGCGGCGCGAGGAATCGGCCTCTTCCAGGTAGAGCACGATGCTGTCGGAACGCGAATCCATGGACAGGTATTCCAGGACTTCGGCCGTGGTCACGCCCGACGCATCGCCCGTGGACACCACGGCGGAAAACCCCAGCTGGATGTCGCCGGCCCAATCGAGCACGGCGGCGGCCACCATGCGCGACTGCGCCACCAGCGCCACCCGGCCCACCGGAGCGCCGTGCGGATCCAGGCCCAGATTCAGGCCCAGGTGCGGACGCTGGACGCCCAGCGCTCCCGGCCCCAGGACCAGGCAATCGTTCATCTGCCCCCAGGCCTGGCAATAGGTCTGCGTTTCGACCGGATTGGCCGAGGGCGTCTCGTGCGGCAGCAGCACCAGGGCGCGCGGGCGATGGGCGCGCAATTCGCCCAGGGCGGCCGGCAGGCGGGCGGGATCCAGGCAGAGCAGGGCCATGTCCAGCCGCTGGCCTTCCTGCAGGAAATCCAGGCGCGCGGGCAACTGCCAGCGCCCCGCGGCATCGGTCCGCACGGCGGCGATGCGGCCGCGCAGCATGGGCGGCGGCGCCTGCACGACGGGCAGGTCGCGGGAACTGAGGACCAGCAAGGAGCGCGGCTCGAACAGAGCCGCCAGACGATGACGCAACATGAACGCAACCCCGAAGCCCCCAAAGGTGGGGCGTCCTTTAAAATACACGATTTCCATCTTGATTCTACAGGGCCTGCGTGACGCAACATGACACCGGCCCTGTCCGCAGACCATCGCCATGACCGTTTCCACCCAGCGCCCCGTGCGCACGCGCTTCGCCCCCTCTCCCACCGGCTACCTGCACCTGGGCGGCGCCCGGACCGCGCTGTTCTCCTGGGCCTTCGCGCGCCACTACGGCGGCACCTTCGTGCTGCGCATCGAGGACACGGACCTGGAACGATCCACGCCGGAAGCCGTCCAGGCGATTCTGGACGGCATGCAATGGCTGGATCTGCAGCCCGATGAAGGCCCCTTCTATCAGATGCAGCGCATGGACCGCTATCGCCAGGTCATCGCCGACATGCTGGCCCAGGGCACGGCCTACCACTGCTACAGCACCCCGGCCGAAGTCGAGGCCATGCGCGAGCGCGCCCGCGCCATCGGCGCCAAGCCCCGCTACGACGGCACCTGGCGCCCGGAACCGGGCAAGACGCTGCCGCCCGTGCCCGCCGGCGTGCAGCCGGTGGTGCGCTTCCGCAGCCCCCGGGAAGGCGTCACCGCCTGGGACGACCTGGTCAAGGGCCCCATCAGCTTCGACAACGGCGAACTGGACGATCTGGTGATCGCCCGTCCCGACGGCACCCCCACTTACAATTTCTGCGTGGTGGTGGACGACTGGGACATGCAGATCAGCCACGTGATCCGGGGCGACGACCACGTCAACAACACGCCTCGCCAGATCACGATCCTGCAGGCGCTGGGGGCGGAACCTCCCCGCTACGGCCACGTGCCGATGATCCTGGGCCCGGACGGCGAAAAGCTGTCGAAGCGCCACGGCGCCGTCAGCGTCATGGAATACGACCGGCTGGGATACCTGCCCGACGCCATGGTCAATTACCTGGCCCGCCTGGGCTGGAGCCACGGCAACGACGAGCTGTTCACCCGGGACCAGTTCGTGGAATGGTTCGATCCGCGCCACCTCAGCCGCTCGGCGGCGCAGTGGGACCCCAAGAAACTGAACTGGGTCAACGCCCACGCATTGCGCCAGCTGGATCCGGCCGACCTGGCCGAGCGCGTCGCCCCGCGCATCGCGCGGCGCGGCGGCAATCCGCAAGCCGCCGACCTGCCCGCCATCATGGCCCTGCTGCGCGAGCGTAGCGAAACCCTGGAAGACCTGGCCGAAGGCGCCCTGCTGTTCTGCGGCCCCTACGTGCCGGCCGACGCGGCGCTGCGGGCGGAAGTGCTGGACGAGGCCGCGCTGGGCCTGCTGCGGGCATTCCAGGCGCAGGCCCGGGACCTGAGCGACTGGACCGAGGCCGGGCTGGACGCCCTGATCAAATCCGTCCTGAAGGCCGAGGGCGTGAAAATGCCGAAACTGGCCATTCCCCTGCGGGTGGCCGTGACGGGCCAGAAACACACCCCGTCGATCGGCGCCGTGCTGACCCTGCTGGGGCGCGCCGCCGTGCTGGAGCGCCTGGAAGCCAGCCTGGCGGCCGCCTGATCTTTCCGGTCAGAAAGGCAGCCGGTAGCCCGGCGACATGCGCCGGGCGCGCACGCTGCCCTGCGGCCCCTGCAGACGCAGCTCTCTGGCATCGGACTGGACGATGCGATAGCGATTCGAATAGATGGGATCGTCCAGATTCACGGGCACGCCGTTGGATTCCAGGGTGCGCAGCACCAGCGTGTCGCGATCGCGCGACCAGCAGCCCGATTCCTCCAGCCCCTGGGACGGCGCGCGCGGACGCTTGATCTGTTCCACATAGGTCATGGTGCCGTCCGGGTTCAGGGTATAGAGGGTGCGCAAGGCGCCCGCCACCCCTTTCTGAGCCGCCACCGACAGCCAGTTGCCCACCAGCGAATCGCCGGCAGCCGCGGGCGTGCAGGACGGCGCGGCGGGCGGGGTCGAAGGCGCGGTCGCCGGTTTCGTGGGCGCGCAGCCTGCCAGCACCCCCAGGACGGCCGCGCCGGCAGCCGCCATCGAAAGATGAATGAATCGCATTGCTTGATTCCTGTTCATGACAATTGTCATCCAATACCCTCGCCGGAGGCGGGGGCGATCCCGACAGGGCCCATCACCCGGCCTACAATTTTTGCATCCCTGCGCGGTCTGCGGGAAAACAATCATTCTACTGACATGAGCCATTCCGTACTTGTGACTTTGCATCTGTTTGCCGCCATCATGTTCGTGGGCACGGTGTTCTTCGAAGTCCTGATCCTGGAAGGAATCCGCAAGCCCCTGGGACGGGAGGCCATGCGCAACGTGGAACTGGCCATCGGGCGCCGCGCGCGGCGCATCATGCCCTTCGTCATGATCGTCCTGTTCGGCGCCGGCCTGAGCATGGCCTGGCAATTCCGGGACGCGCTGGCGCAGCCCTTCGCCAGCCATTTCGCCACCCTGCTGTGGATCAAGATCGTCCTGGCCTTCAGCGTGCTGGGGCATTTCATTTTCGCCATGGCCATGAGCGGCACGGGCCGGCTGAAATCGCGCCATTTCCAGATCATTCACCTGAGCGTGTTCTGCCACGTCGTCCTGATCGTCTTCCTCGCCAAGGCCATGTTTTATCTTTGAACCTTGCCGATCAGGACAGAAACGCGACTTTTTCGAGACAAAGCGCAATCCCGTGGCGGAATAAAGGCCGCCGAGGCGCCAATAGTGCTTGGAAGCCCACAGTCCTTACGTTAGACTTGAATGCGTGTGATATTCATGATATTGCACGCCTGCGCCATTTGAGATGGGCCGCACCTGACGTGGGGGTCATATCAAATGGGTGGACGTTTCCTTTTGCCTTAAGGAGCCCGACAATGGCAACCGCCAAGAAAGCCGCAGCCACACCCGCAAAATCCGCCCCCGCAAAGAAACCCGCTGCCAGCAAGAAGGCAGCTCCCAAAGCCGCCGTGAAACCGGCCGCCGCCAAGCCCGCAGCCAGCACGAAGGCGGCCCCCAAGAAGGCAGCGCCCGCCGCCAAAAGCGCAAAAACCGCCGCTGTGAAGCCCGCAGCGAAAAAAGCCGCTCCCAAGGCCGCACCGGCCGCCAAGAAACCCGCGGCAGCCAAGGCGCCCGCCGCCAAGACCACCGCCGCCGTGAAGAAGGCCGCCGCCAAACCGGCGGCCAAGGCGACGGCCAGCAAGGCGGCCAAGCCGGCTGCGGCGAAGACCGCGGCCAAGCCGGCCGCCAAGAAAGCTGCGGCGAAACCGGCCACGGCCAAAGCCACTGCGGCCAAGAAAGCCGCTGCAAAGCCGGCCACGGCCAAAGCCACTGCGGCCAAGAAGCCCGCGGCCGCCAAGGCCCCGGCTGCGAAAAAGGCCGCTGCCGCCAAGGCTCCTGCCGCCAAAAAGGCCGCAGCCGTGAAGAAACCGGCGGCTGCCAAAGCCCCCGCCAAGAAAGCACCGGCAAAAGCCGCTGCCAAGGCCCCGGCCGCCAAGGCGGCGGCAGCGAAGAAACCGGCTGCCAGCAAAACCGCCGCCGTGAAAAAGGCCGCCAGCAAGCCCGCCGCCGCGGCTCCGGCTGCCCGCACCGACGCCAACCCGGGGGGCAACTGGCCGTTCCCCCTGAACAACCGCCCGTAAGCAACCCGGCCCGGCAGTAAAAAAGAAAGGTGCGGCAAGGCAACTTGCCGCACCTTTTGCGCTAATGCGACAATGGCCTACTTCACGCCATCTGTGAGCACCGCATGGTCCGCGACATCCTGCTTTTCCTGATCGATATCGTCTTTTCGCTCTTCGGCATCGCCCTGATTCTGCGGGCCTGGATTTTCGCGATCCGCCTGCACCCGTTCAATCCCTATTCCCAGGCGATCCTGCGCGTCACCGACTGGCTGGTGCAGCCGATCCGGCGCGTCGTGCCCGTCAGCGGACGTTTCGACTGGCCCAGCATTCTGGCCTGCTGGGTCACGGCCATGATCTATCTGCTGCTGACCTGGCTGATCGCCATGGGCGGCCTGCTGCCTCCGGCATCCGCGATCGGCTCGGTCCTGCTGACCGGGCTGCTGGTGGGCCTGAAATGGCTGTTCAATGTGATCGTGTGGGTGACGCTGATCCAGGCCGTGCTGTCCTGGATCAACCCGCTGTCGCCGGTCATGCCCGTGCTCTACACCCTGACGGCTCCGCTGCTGGACCCGATCCGCCGCATCCTGCCCCGCATGGGGGGGCTGGACCTGTCACCGCTGGTCTTGCTGGTGGTGGCCCAGATCGTGATGATGATTCTGAACCACCTGGCGTTTTCCATGTTCGGCGTATGACGCCGACGATCACATAGGCACGACGCGGGTCGGGCCGCCGCCGCTGATGACCTGCACCCGCTGGCCGGAGCTGAGCGCGACGTCGTTGGCCTGCGCGATGACGCGGGTTTCGCCGTTGTCCAGGCGCACGGTGATTTCCAGGCCCTGGGTCTTGCCGACCTGATTTTCGACGGCATTGCCCGCCAGGCCGCCCAACAGCGCGCCGCCGATGGACGTCAGGATCTGGCCCCGGCCGCCGCCGATGGTGCTGCCCGCCACGCCGCCCAGCGCGCCGCCGGCCAATGCCCCGACCCCCGAAGACTTGTCGGACTGGATGACGACCGGACGCACGGACACGACCGTGCCGTAACGCACGATCTGTTCCTGCTGGGCCTGGCCATAGGTGTAGACGGAGCTGGAAGCCGACTGATTGGCGCAACCGGCCAGGACCAGGGCGGACAGGGAAATCCCCGCCACGGCCGTCAGGCGCAAGGCGCGGGATGAAAGAGAAGAACTGCGGATCGCCATGAGAGGACTCCCGTAATAGCAGACAAAAGGATCAGGCGAAGCCCGCATCGACCCCATAATGGCGATGCAGCATCGCCGCAATTTGATCACGAGACGGGCAGTGATTCTGCGGACCCTGGCTGGCAATTTTAAAGCCGCCCATCACGTTCGCCAAACAGCAGGCGTCCCGCAGCGACCAGTCATTGACCAGGCCGTACAGCAGGCCGGCGCGATGGGCATCGCCGCAGCCGGTCGGGTCCACGACCCGGGCGACCGGCACGGGCGCGATGTCGGTCCGCGAGCCCTGGGCGTACAGCGTCGCGCCTTCGGCTCCCCGCGTGACGACGGCCGCCCGCAGCCCCGACGCGATCTCGGCAATGGACTGCCCCATGCGATCCTCGATCACGCTGGCCTCGTAGTCGTTGGCCGTCAGCACGCTGGCCATCGTCAGCATGCGGCGCAGGTCATCGCCGTCGAACAGCGGCATGGCCTGGCCCAGGTCGAAGATGAAGGGGATGCCGGCCGCATGCAGGCGCCCGGCGTGGACGAACATGCCGTCCTTGGAATCCGGAGACACGATGGCCCAGCGGGCGGCGCGCCCCGTCAGGTCGTTCTCGGCCGACCGCAGCATGGCGCCGGGATGGAAAGAAGCGATCTGGCTATTTTCCTGATCGGTGGTGATGTAGCACTGCGCGGTGTAGGTATCCGGCAGCACCCGCACCAGGCTGGCGTCGATCTGCAGGTCGCGCAGGCGCTGAAGATAGTCTTCGGCATCCTGGCCCACCGTGCCCACGGGCACCGGATGTCCGCCCAGGAGCTTCAGGTTGTATGCGATGTTGCCCGCGCATCCGCCGAATTCCTTGCGCAGCGTCGGCACGAAGAAGGACACGCTCAGGGACTTGAGGCTGTCGGGCAGAATGTGGTCGCGAAAGCGGCCCTCGAACACCGCGATGGTGTCGAAAGCCATCGAGCCGCAGATGAGCACATCCTGGGTGGGATTCATGAATGCATATTCCTTAGGGATAGAACAGGTCCAACTGGTAGCCGTTGATCCGCAGGCCGCTGAGCGTCAGGGGCACCTGGACCAGGACCTCGGCGCCCGCGGCGAAAGGATGCCGGGCGGCATCGGCCCCCAGATACTCGGCCGGCGACAGATTGCGCCGCACCAGCAACGTGCCGGCCGCGTCCTTCAGATCCAGCACCAGCGTCGGCCATTCCTGCGCATGCTCGGCCCGGTTGCGCAGCGTCGCCTGCAACACGAACCGCTGCACAGGCGCGGCCTCCGCCGCGGCGGAGGGCGGCGCCGCCGATGCCTGCGGCACCGTATCCTGGACCTTCAGGGCCGAGCCGGTGATGGCCAGCCGCGCCAGATCTCGGGCGTAAGGCACCTGGCAGCGCAGGGACACGCAAGCCTGCTCCAGCCAGGGCCGCAGGGCCGGAACGGCCTGCGCCAGCTGGGAACGGTACACATAGGCCAGCTGCGCGCCCATCAGCGCCACCAGCGCGATCAGCAGCAGGCGGGCCAGCAGCCGGGCGATTCCGGACCACCACGGCTGCGCATCCGCGGGCCGCAACAGCGGCGCGGCCGTGCCGCCCTGGCTGCGATGCCCGGGCCGGGCCTCGACGACGAAGGACTCGGCCGGATCCGCCGTCTCCGCCGGAGGCTCCATCCAGAAATCGTCGGCCCTGTCGCCGGGACCTGCGTCCGGGGCGAACTGGCCGCGCCCGGAGCGAAACACCTGAGGGGAAAATTCGTCGCCCGCGTCATCGGGCTCGTAGGGTTCGGGCGCCGGCGCCGGCACGACGGGATCGCGGGGCGGGAAAGCGGCCGGCTCGACGGACGGCATGCCGGCGCCCGAGGCGCCGGAAACGACTTCGGCATAGCCGTCGAAGATATGCGAACACTGCACGCAGCGGATATAACCCTTGCGCAGTTGCAAATCTGACAGACTGGCTTCAAACACAGTGCCGCATTGCGGGCAACGTGTGGTCAGGTCCATGCCCCGGCCTCCCGTTGATCAGTCTTTGTGCCCGGCCAGACAGACCCAGCCGTCACGCGCCGCCCACACCTGCAGAGTCATCCAGGGCGCATAGGCCTGGGCAACCTCGTCAGCCTGGCGTTCCAGCACGCCCGACAGGACCAGCCAGCCCCCGGACGACACCCGGGACGACAGCATCGGCGCCAGGACCTTCAGGGGATTGGACAGGATGTTGGCCACCACGATCTGGCTGGCGCCGGCGGGCAGATCGTCCGGCAGACAGGCCTGGACCTGCACCCGGTTGACCGCCGCGTTCTGCGTGGTCGACAGGACCGCCTGTTCGTCGATGTCCACCCCGCGCACGGCGCCCGCGCCCAGAAGCCGGGCGGCAATGGCCAGGATACCCGAACCGCAGCCATAGTCCAACACGGTCTCGCCGCCCTGGAGATGCGCGGCCAGCCATTCCAGGCACAGGTGGGTGGTGGGATGGCTGCCCGTGCCGAAGGCCAGGCCCGGATCGAGTTCGATGCGGATGATGCCGTCCCCCGAGCCGCCGGCCGGCAGATCGGCGTCCTCTCGGTGCCAGCTGGGCACGATCCAGATGCGGTCGCCCACGGCGATCGGCCCGAACTGGGACTGGGTCAGACGCACCCAGTCCGCATCCGGCACGTCGCGCAGCAGCCAGTCGCCCGCGGCCGGCGCCGGGCCGGCCAGGCCGTCCAGGGCCGCCAGCAGCTGGGCGGGGTCGTCGCCGTCGGCCAGCAGGGCCACCAGGCGGTTGCGCTGCCAGGCCAGGGTTTCGGGTTCCGTGCCCGGTTCGCCGAAGAGCGCCTGTTCCTGATCGGTATCGCCGTCGGCGTCTTCGACGGACACCGACAGGGCGCCGGCTTCCAGCAGCGCGTCCGACCAGACTTCCGCCTGGTCGCGCCTGCAGCTGAGCACCAATTCACGCATGCCTCGACCCTATGACCGCTGGGCCAGTTTGTGTTCGAGGTAATGGATGCTGGTGCCGCCCTTGATGAAGTTCTCGTCCTGCAGCAGTTCGCGATGCAGCGGGATGTTGGTGCGCACCCCTTCGACGATCATTTCCGACAGGGCGATGTCCATGCGCATCAGCGCCTGGTGGCGATCGTCGCCGTAGGCGATGAGCTTGGCCACCATGGAATCGTAGTACGGCGGGACCGTGTAGCCGGTGAAGACGTGCGAATCCATGCGCACCCCGGGGCCGCCCGGCACGTGCCAGTTGGTGACCTTGCCCGGGCTGGGCGTGAACTTGTGCGGGTCTTCCGCGTTGATCCGGCATTCGATGGCATGCCCGCGCAGATGGATGTCGCGCTGGCGCAGCGTGAATTTTTCACCGGCCGCGATGCGGATCTGCCACTGGACGAGATCCAGCCCCGTGATCATTTCGGTCACGGTGTGCTCGACCTGGATGCGGGTGTTCATCTCGATGAAGAAGAATTCCCCGTTTTCGTACAGGAATTCGAACGTGCCGGCGCCGCGATACCGCATCTGGCGGCAGGCTTCCGCGCAGCGTTCGCCGATGCGCTCGATCAGGGCGCGGTCGATGCCCGGCGCCGGGGCTTCCTCGATGACCTTCTGGTGGCGGCGCTGCATGGAGCAATCGCGCTCGCCCAGCCAGACCGCCTTGCCCTCGCCGTCGGCCAATATCTGGATTTCGATGTGGCGCGGGTTCTCCAGGAATTTTTCCAGGTAGACCTCGGGATTGTTGAAGGCGACCCCGGCTTCCGTGCGCGTCATGGCCACGGAATTGATCAGCGCCCCGGCCTCGTAGACGACGCGCATGCCGCGCCCGCCGCCGCCACCGGCGGCCTTGATGATCACGGGATAGCCGACCCTTTCGGCGATCCGCTGGATTTCGGCGGGATCGTCGGGCAGGGCGCCGTCCGAACCCGGCACCACCGGCACGCCGGCGGCGATCATGGCCTGCTTGGCGCTGACCTTGTCGCCCATGGTGCGGATGCTTTCAGGACGCGGGCCGATGAAGACGAAGCCGCTCTTCTCGACGCGTTCGGCGAAATCGGCGTTTTCCGACAGAAAGCCGTATCCGGGATGGATGGCCTCGGCGTCGGTGACCTCGGCCGCCGAAATCAGGGCCGGCATGTTCAGGTAGCTGTCGCGCGGCGAGGCGGGCCCGATGCAGACGGATTCGTCGGCCAGGCGGACGTACTTGGCCTCGCGGTCGGCTTCGGAGTGAACCACCACGGTCTTGATGCCCATCTCGCGGCAGGCGCGTTGAACCCGCAGGGCGATTTCTCCGCGATTGGCAATCAGTATCTTTTCAAACATGGCTTAGGCAATGATGAACAGAGGTTGGCCGTATTCGACGGGTTCGCCGTTGTCGACCAGGATTTCCTTGATCACGCCGGACTTGTCGGCCTCGATCTCGTTGAGGAGCTTCATCGCCTCGATGATGCACAGCGGGTCGCCTTCCTTGACGGTCTGGCCGACTTCCACGAACGCCGGGGAGTTCGGATTGGGCGCGCGGTAGAAGGTGCCGACCATGGGAGCCTTCACCTGATGACCCTGGGGCGCGGCGGCCGGAGCCGGCGCAGCGGCGGGCGCGGCCGCCGGCGCGGCCACCACCTGGGCGGCCACGGGCGCCGGCGCCACCACAGGAGTCTGCGAGAACTTGACGATGCGGACCTTGCCCTCGCCCTCGGTGATTTCGAGTTCGGCAATCCCCGAATCGGCCACCAGGTCGATCAGTGTCTTCAGCTTTCTGAGATCCATGAGAAATGATTCCTGTGAGCAGGCCCGCATCGGCAGGCCATTCATGATGAAATGCGGGCGGCAGAAACAAATACGCCGTCGGTCCGCCCTGTTCGAACAGGGAAAATCCACGACGGCCACATCTGACATGACGCCCGGGGGTCTGCTGAAAAAGAGGCAGCCACAACCTGAGCGCATCAGCCCTTAAAGCGCCTTTTTACGCTAAAACCGTCGATTTGTCCATTAAATCGGGGGCGGAAAGGCTGTCCGCCATTTAAATTGAAACTTAAAGTATCCTGGCGACCCGGGACTGCAGGTCGTCCGGTTTGAGTTCACCCACGACCGTGGAGCTTTCGCGCCCATTGCGATCGAACAGGACCGTGAAGGGCAGGCCGCCGCCCTTGTTGCCCAGGTCGCGCATCAGGGGAATGCCCTGGGTGCCCGTGAGCAGCAGGGGATAGGAGACGGAGACCTTGTCCAGGAACCGCAGGACGTTCGCGCGGGTATCGATGGCCAGCCCCAGCACCGTCAGATCGGAATGCTGCTGGTGCAGGGATTCGAGCAGCGGCATTTCGCGCACGCAGGGCGCGCACCAGCTGGCCCAGAAATTCATCACCACCGGGCGGCCGACATAGGCGGACAGCGGCTGGGCGGCGCCCTGCAAGTCGTCGAACGAGCGGCCGAACACCGGGTCGGCCGGCAGCATGGCCGCGCGAGCCATCCCGCCACCGGCGGCCAAGCCCAGCAAAGCCCCCGAAGCCGTGCGCAAGAACAAGCGCCTGTCCATCCATTCACCCACCGTGAAACCTGTTGCCAGGTCATCATAGCATTGGGCCCTACAATACAGCCCGGAGGATACGATGCACGTACACATACTGGGAATCTGCGGCACCTTCATGGGCGGCCTGGCCCTGATCGCCCGCTCGGCCGGACACCGGGTCACGGGCTGCGACGCCGGCGTCTACCCCCCCATGAGCACGCAACTGCGCGAACAGGGCATCGACCTGGTCGAAGGCTTCGACGCCAGCCAGACCGGGCTGGGCGCCGACCTGTACATCATCGGCAACGTCGTCAGCCGGGGCAACCCGCTGATGGAGGCCATCCTGGATCGCGGGCTGCCCTACATATCAGGCCCGCAGTGGCTGGCGGAACACATCCTGCCGGGCCAGCACGTGCTGGCGGTGGCGGGCACGCATGGCAAGACCACCACCAGCGCCCTGCTGGCCTGGATCTTCGAACACGCGGGACAGCCCGCCAACTTCCTGATCGGCGGGGTCGCGCCGGATCTTCAGGTGTCGGCGCGCTATCAGGCCCGATCCCGCCACTTCGTCATCGAGGCCGACGAATACGACACGGCCTTCTTCGACAAGCGATCCAAGTTCGTGCACTACCGCCCGCGCACGGCGATCCTGAACAATCTGGAATTCGACCACGCCGACATCTTCCCGGATCTGGCCGCCATCGAGACCCAGTTCCACCACCTGGTGCGCACCATCCCCGCCAGCGGGCGCATCATCCGCCCCGCCGCCGGCGACGCCCTGGACCGGGTGCTGGCCAGGGGCTGCTGGACGCCCGTCGACACCTTCGGCCCGGACGGGCTGTGGCAGGCCCACGCGGATCCGGACGACGATCGCCGCTGCCGGATCCTGCGCGACGGGCAGGATCAAGGCTGGCTGGACTGGTCGATGGCGGGACTGCACAACCGGTCCAATGCGCTGGCCGCCGTGGCCGCCGCGCATCACGCGGGCATCCCAGTGCCGGCGGCGCTCGACGCCCTGCATGCCTTCCAGGGGGTCCGCCGGCGGCTGGAACTGCGCGGCACGGCGCAGGGGGTGGCGGTCTACGACGACTTCGCCCACCATCCCAGCGCCATCGCCACCACCATCGACGGCCTGCGGCGGCGCATCGGCGCCGGCCCGCGCATCCTGGCGGTCCTGGAGCCCCGGTCGAACACCATGAAGCTGGGCACCATGGCCGCCCGCCTGCCCGAGTCCCTGGCGCAGGCCGACCGGGTGTACTGCTACGGGGAAACCGCCGGCAAGCAGGCGCTGGGCTGGGACGCCGCGCAGGTCCTGGCGCCGCTGGGCGACCGCCTCGCCTGGACGGGTCACGACCTGCCCGCCCTGATCGACGTCCTGTGCCGCGACGCGCGGGCCGGCGACCAGGTGCTCATCATGAGCAACGGCGGCTTCGGCGGCATCCACCTGAAACTGCTGGACGCGTTGGACCGGCGCCCGCCGGGCGCCGCTTCGGACCAGCCCCCCCACTGACCCTACCTACCGTTTATGCACGTTCTCTACGAAGACGCCGGCAAGCTCAAGGCCGAAACCATCTTTTCCGAAGCCGACACCTCGCTGCAAGTGGAGTCGGCCTCCGGCAAGCGCAGCAAGATCAAGCGCAACAACGTCCTGTTCACGTTCGAGCAGCCCGCCCCCGACACGCTGCTGCCCAGCGCCGAAGCGCTGGCGGCGACCCTGGAGCCGGACTTCCTCTGGGAGTTCGCGCCGCAGGAGGAATTCGAAGCCGCCGCCCTGGCGGAAGATTATTTCGGCCACGCTCCGGACGCCGTGGAAAAGACGGCCCTGATCCTGGCCCTGTCGGCCGCGCCGGCCTATTTCCACCGGCGCGGCCGCGGCCTCTACCGCCCCGCCCCGCCCGACATCCTGCAGGCCGCCCTGGCGGCCATCGAAAAGAAACGCCTGCAGGCCGAACAACAGCAGCAGTGGACCGAGGCCCTGGTCGCCGGACAGCTGCCCGAGGCCCTGCGCGGCGTCGCCCGCACGTTCCTGGACCAGCCCGACAAGAACTCGCTGGAATGGAAGGCCTTCGACGCCGCCATCCAGCAACTGGGCGCCAGCCCCGAGAAGCTGCTGCTCTCGCTGGGCGTCTGGCCCGATCCGCTGAGCATGATGCGCGAGCGCTTTCTGGCCGCGCATTTTCCCAAGGGCACCGAATGGCCGCCCGTGGCGGTCGAGCCCTGGGGCGAGGATCTGCCCCAGGCGGACGTCGAGGCCTACTCGGTGGACGATTCCAGCACCACGGAAATCGACGATGCCCTGTCGGTCACGCTGCCCGACGACGACACCCTGTGCGTCGGCATTCACATCGCGGCGCCCGCCCTGGCCATTCCGCGCGGCAGCGCGTTCGACGACATGGCGCGCAGCCGCATGTCCACCGTCTACATGCCGGGCGACAAGATCCCCATGCTGCCGCGCGAACTGATCGCCGCCTTTTCCCTGGACGAGGGCCAGTGGCGCCCCGCCCTGTCGCTCTACATCACGGCCCGTCGACACGACGGCGAGATCCTGGCCACCGACACGCGGCTGGAACGCATCCGGGTCACGGCCAACCTGCGCCACGACCGCCTCGGCGGCGCCATCACGGCCGAAGCGCTGGCCGACCCGGACGCCGAAGTCCCCTACGCCCACTGGCTGCGGCCGCTGTGGCAGTTCGCGCAGCACCTGAGCGCCGCCCGCGATCAGGTGCGGGGCAAGCCGGAAAACAACGACCGCGTGGAATACAGCTTCGAGCTGGACGGCCCGGCCGACGACCCGGATTCGATCATCCGGCTGATCCCCCGCCAGCGCAATGCCCCGCTGGAGCGGCTGGTGGCGGAATACATGATCCTGACCAACACCCAATGGGGCGCCTTGCTGGCCCGCCACGGGGTTCCGGGCATCTACCGCTCGCAGCAGATGGGGCGCACGCGCATGTCCACCCAGGCGCTGCCGCACGAATCCATCGCCGTGCCGCAATACATCTGGTCCACCTCGCCGCTGCGCCGCTACGTGGATCTGATCAACCAGGGCCAGATCCTGGCGGCCGCCGAACACGGGGTGTCGGCCCGCCTGGTCGCCCCCTTCAAGCCCAAGGACGCCGACCTCTACGCGCTGATCGGGGCCTTCGACTCGCAATACACGCTGTGGGGCGAATTCCAGTCCTCCATGGAACGCTACTGGTGCATCCGCTGGCTGCAGCAGCAGGGTCTGCAGGAAGTCCGCGCCCACGTGCTGCGGGAAAACCTCGTGCGGCTGGCGTGCGCCCCCCTGGTGACCCGCATCAACGGCCTGCCCGCTTTCGAACGCGGCCAGGAGATCATGCTGGACATTCTGGGCTACGATGATCTGGGACTGGACATCGAGTGCCGCCTGCGCGAAGCGCTCTGAACGACATGACACAGCCGCAGCCTTCCTCCCTGCCGCTGCAGTTGCTGGAACCCCGCCATGAAGGCCGCAGCCGCATGGCGCTGGCCCTGCTGTTGTCCGTCTGCGCCCACGCGCTGCTGCTGCTCTGGCAGGCGGTCGCCCCGCCCGCCGTCACCCAGGAATCCCCGCTGGAAATCACCCTGGTCAACAGCCGCAGCGACCAGGCGCCGCTGCGGCCCCAGGCCCTGGCCCAGCAGAACCTGGATGGCGGCGGCGAACGGGACCGGGGCATGGCCGCGTCGCCGCTGCCGCGCACCAGCGAGGGCGATGCCGACGACATCGTGCTGGCCGCCATGCGCCGCCGCCAGGCCGAACTGGAGGCCGAACAGCGCCGCCTGCTGACGCAGCTGGAATCCGCGGACAAGGCGCCGCAGACCCGGCCGGCGCCCGAGCTGCTGGGCCAGAGCGCCGAACCCGGCGAAGACGAACGCCAGCAGGACAGCCTGGTGCTCAGCGCCCGCATCGCCGCGCTGAAAGACAGGATCGAACGCTACAACGCCCTGCCCCGGCAGACTTTCGTCGCCCCGTCCACGCAGGCGGCCGATTATGCCAGGTACGTCGAAGAGTGGCGCCAGCGCATCGAACTGATCGGCACGCAGCACTATCCGCCCGAGGCGCGCGGGCGCATCTACGGCGACCTGCGGCTGACCGTCTACATCCGCCGCGACGGGCAGCTGGATCACCTGGTCTTCGACCAGCCGTCCGATCACGCCATCCTGAACAGCGCGGCCCGGCGCATCGTCGAACTGGCGGCGCCCTTCCCGCCCCTGCCTGCGGAACTGGCCGCGCGCACGGACATCCTGGCCATCACCCGCACCTGGCATTTCACGCGCGCAGGCGTGGATACGGCATCCCCATGAACCTGCGCCGCCTGATCACCGCCGTCGTGCTGGCAGCCCTGTGCGCCGGTTTCCTGTATCAGGTCGGCCTGCTGGGGATGGTGGTCTGGTTCAATTTCCGCAATCCGTCCAACACGCCGATCATGCAGGACACCCTGTACGCGCTGCGGGCCCGCGACCCCGACGCCCGCCTGTCTTATGACTGGGTGCCTTATGACCGCATCAGCGTCCAGCTGAAACGCGCCGTGATCGCATCCGAAGATTCGGGCTTCGTGGAACACGACGGCGTGGAATGGAGCGCCATCCGCAAAGCCTGGAGCTACAACCAGCGCCAGGAATCCCTGGGCCACAGCCGCCGGCGCGGCGGCTCCACCATCACCCAGCAGCTGGCGAAGAACCTGTTCCTGTCGAATTCGCGCAACTATCTGCGCAAGGGCCAGGAACTGATCCTGACCTACATGATCGAAGCGGTGATGAGCAAGCGCCGCATCCTGGAACTCTACCTGAACGTCGCGCAGTGGGGCGCGGCCACCTTCGGCGCCCAGGCCGCCGCCCGCCACTACTTCAAGACCGATGCGGCCCGGCTGTCCGGCGCCCAGGCGGCGCAGCTGGCGGCCATGCTGCCCAACCCGGCCTACTACGACCGGCGCGGCGCCACGGGGTACCTGCGATCCCATGCCGCCACCGTGCGCGCCCGCATGTCGCAGGTCGCCGTGCCCTGATCCGGCCCCGCATGGGGATCAGAGTACTATTGAGGTTTTCCCCGCAGTCAGACCCATGCGCACGGCCCGACAGTATCTCGCCCGCGAAATCTACCGCTCGACGACCGTCGTGCTGGTGGCGCTCGTGGGTCTGTTCATGTTCTTTGCCCTGATCGAAGGCCTGGACAAGGTCGGCGAGCACCTGTCGCTGCTGAATCTGTTCTACCTGCAGGCGCTGGATCTGCCCAACCATCTGTACGAACTGCTGCCCATCGGCCTGCTGATCGGCGCGGTGCTGGCCCTGGCCGGCCTGGCCCAGCGCAATGAACTGACCATCCTGCGCGCATCGGGAGTCAGCGGCCTGAAACTGCTGGGGACGCTCTGGCTGATCACCATCCCCCTGGTTCTGGGGGCCTACATCCTGTCGGAATACATCACGCCTGCCGCCGAACTGCGCGGCAGCGAATCGCGCCTGGCGCTGATGGGCCGCACCGACGGCGGGCGCCTGTCCAGCGGCTACTGGTTCAAGGAAGGCGACGCCAGCGGCGGCACGCGCATCATCAACATCCACCGGCTGGACGGGCAGGGCCGGGTGCAGGGGGTCATCCTGTACGAATTCCGCCCCGACGATACCTTGCAGGCCTACGTCCAGGCCAAGACCGGGCAATTCGAACAGGGCCGGCTGAGCCTGCAGGACCTGACCGAAACCCGGATCCAGCCGCAATCGGCCGGCGCCCTGGCGGACGCCCGCGCGCCCGCATCGCCCATCGCCGAAGTCCTGAAACTGGATCAACGCAGCATCCCGACGTCTCTCAGCCCGGAACGGCTGATCGCCCGCATCCTGACGCCGGAACGCATGGCCATCACCGACCTGCTGGACTACATCCAGTATCTGCGCAAGAACCACCTGCAGACCGACCGCCAGGAAGTCGCCCTGTGGCGCAAGATCGCCTATCCCTTCACGCTGCTGGTCATGATGACCATCGCCGCGCCGATCGGCTTCATGCAGACCCGGCGCGGCGGGGTCGGCCCCAAGGTCTTCCTGGGCATCATCCTGGGCGTGGGCTTTTTCATGCTCAACCAGCTGGCGCTGAACGCCGGCATGCTGGGCGACTGGCCGCCCTGGGCCACGGCGCTGGTGCCCAGCCTGCTGGGCCTGTGTCTGGCGCTTCTCGCGCTGCTGGCCATGGAACACCGCCATCCCCTGGCGCTCTGGTGGCGCCAGCGGCGCCTGGAACGCAAACCCGCATGAGCGCTGCCAAGGACATCTGGGTCGTCGGCGACGTGCAGGGCTGCGCGGGCGCCCTGCGGGCGCTGCTGGCCCGGCCGGAACTGTCCGGGCCGGACACGGAAATCTGGTTCGCGGGCGACCTGGTCAACCGGGGACCGGATTCCCTGGGGGCGCTGCGGCTGATCCGCGGCCTGGGCGACCGGGCCCGGGCGATTCTGGGCAATCACGACCTGCACCTGCTGGCGCTCGTGGCCGGGGTCCGCAAGCAGGGCAAATCCGACACGGTGCAGGACATCCTGGACGCCCCCGACCGGGACGAGCTCATCACCTGGCTGCGCCATCGCCCGCTGATGGTGCGCGACCACGGCCACGTGATGGTCCATGCCGGCATCCTCCCCGCCTGGACGCTGGACCAGGCCCAATCCCTGGCGCGGGAAATCGAGACCGCCCTGCGGCAGGACGACTGGCCCCAGGCGGTGCACGACCTGTACGGCGAGGAGCCGCTGCAATGGGACGACGCCCTGAGCGGGCCGGCGCGCATGCGGGTGATCGTCAACGCCCTGACGCGCATGCGGGTCTGCCGCGCCGACGGCAGCATGGACTTCCATCACAAGGGCGGCCCGGACGCGGGCCCCGACCTGCATCCCTGGTTCGAACTGCCCGGGCGCCGGGATCTCGGCGAACCCGTGGTCTTCGGCCATTGGTCCGCCCTGGGCCTGAACATCCGGCCCGACAGCATCTGCCTGGACACGGGCTGCGTGTGGGGGCGGTCCCTGACCGCCCTGCGCCTGAGCGACCACAGTCTGATCCAGCAGGACTGCGCGGATTGCCGCTAGGCGTCCGCCCCGGTCACGGCCCGGCGCACGGCCGCGTGCGCCTGGCGCGACACCCGGCCGCGGTCCAGGTGCGGCGCCGGGCCGATCACCGACAGGAATTCGCATTCCACCACCACGCCCCAAGCGCCCAGCAGGAACCACAGGTTCGCCGCCAGCGTCTGGTCCCCGACGAAGGCCAGCTCCGGCGCGCGACGCCCCCTGCGCAGGAACCTCAAGGCCACGGGCTGCACCGGGACGGCGGACTGCACGGCCGCCTCGAAGAGCCCGGCGTGAAACGGCAGGATGTCCGCGCCGTCCGTCGTGGTGCCTTCCGGAAACAGGCCCACCACGTCGCCGTGCCGGAAACAGGCCGCCATCTGGCGCCCGGCCTCGCGCACCGCCTGGCGGTGGCGCCGATCGATGAACAGGGTGCCCGCCCAGGCCACCAGCAGGCCGATCACCGGCCAGCGCCGGATATCGCTCTTGGCGACGAAAGAGGTGGTGCGTACGCTGTTCAGGACGAAGATGTCCACCCACGACACATGATTGACCGCCCACAGCACGGCGCCCCGGCGCATCGGCCGCCCCAGGACGCGCACCCGCACGCCGCACAGGACCAGCAGCGCCCGGGACCAGCCGCCGACCACCGCCCGCCGCCGCGCCCGTGACAGGCAGGGAAACACCAGCAATTCCGTCAGCAGGCCCAGCAGAATCCAGGCCAGCACCAGCATCAACCGCACAAGGAACAGCAATAGCGCCACGGGCACTCCCACGCCCGGCCAGCCCGGGCAACGCCGCTCATCATACCTGCTGCCGTCCGCGCTAACGGCGCACGGGAACCCGGGACAGGTCGCCGGCCTGGTCGGGGCGGCCCGACTGCCGATCCAGGTAGCGCTGCAGGATGACTGCCGCCGCCATGGCATCGTCGGGGTCGTTGGAACCCAGGATGCGCTGGGCTTCCAGGCTGGAGCCGCGTTCATCGACCAGTTCGACCGGCACGCGGAAGCGGCCTTCCAGCTGGTGGGCGAAGCGGCGGCTATGCTGCGAGGCGGGCTGCTCGCCGCCCTCCTGCGTCAAGGGAAGCCCCACCACCACCCGATCCGGCTGCCACTCGTCCAGCAGCGCGCGGATCCGGGCGAAGCGCTGGTCGCGCGTGGCGGGCGTCAGGATGCACAGGGGCCGGGCCTGCGCCGTCAGCGTGTTGCCGACGGCGACCCCGATCTTCTTCAGCCCGAAATCGAAGGCCAGCAGGACTTCCTCAGGCATGGCCCGCGTCGCCGGTCAGCATGGACGAGCGAATGCCCAGCTGCGCCAGCGCGGCGTCATACCGCTGTTCGGCGGGCACGTCGAACAGGATTTCATGGGACGCCAGGACATTGAGCCAGGCATTGCGGGCCAGTTCGTCCTCGAGTTGCCCCGCGCCCCACCCGGCGTATCCCAGTGTCACCAGCAGGTGGGCGGGGCCATGGCCGGCCGCGACGTCCTGCAGCACGTCGCGCGACGTGGTCAGGGCGACGTCTTCGCCCAGCGGGATGCTGGAGTTGTATTCCCCCCGGGGCACGTGCAGGACGAAGCCCCGGTCCGTCTGCACCGGACCGCCGAAAAACACGGGCGATTCGCGCACCGGACCGATTTCCAGCGAGAGCGGCAGATCGATGCGCTGCAGCAGGTCGCCAATGGTGAGATCCGTGGGTCGGTTGACCACCAGGCCCAGCGCCCCGTGTTCGGTGTGTTCGCAGACGTAGATCACCGTATTGGCCAGTTCCCCCGACACCATGCCCGGCATGGCCAGCAGAAACTGTCGGGACAGGTCGATACGCGAACGGCTGTCGGAGTCATGCGTTTCCGTCGTCATGGCAGTCCCCTGAGTCCGGCCTTTCGGCCCATATGACTAGAGTATCAGATCTCGATCAGTTCGAAGTCTTCCTTGCGGGCGCCGCATTCGGGACACACCCAGTTGGGGGGAACGTCCTCCCACCGTGTGCCGGGCGCAATGCCGTCTTCCGGAAAACCGGCCGCTTCATCGTAGATCCAGCCGCAAATCAGACACATCCAGGTCCGCATGACAATCCCAACCTTGCAACAGGCCCGTCCGGTCACCGGCGGGCCGCATCCATTAGAATGGATGCCATAGTACCTAATCCGCCGGCCACGCTGCCGGCCAGTTGTCCGCACCCATGGCCTCGCCTCTCGTCTCCACCCTGTCCCTGCCTCTGATTTTCGGCTCTTTCGACCCCAGCGGCGCCAGTAACCTGCCGATCGACGCGGTCATCTGCGCCCGGATGGGCATGCACGCGGGATCGGTGGCGACGGCCATCCACGTGCAGGATACGACCGGCGTCGAATCCATCCAGCGGCTGTCGCCAGAACTGATCGACGACCAGGCCCGCTGCCTGCTGGAAGACATGGCGATCGGCTCCCTGAAGATCGGCCCGCAATACGACCCCGAAACCATCGCCGTGCTGGCGCAGATCGCCGCCGACTACAACACCCTGCCCCTGGTGCTGCAGCTGGGCACGCCGCCGTCGGTTCCCGACCTGGACGACCTGGACCCCGAAGACACGCTCAGCGCCCTGCTGGATCTGCTGGCGCCCCAGGCGCGGCTGGTGATCGTGGACGCCACGCTGCCCGAACAATGGGCCGGCCAGGGCCTGCTGTCCGCCGCGGGGGCCGACGACCCCGTCCAGGCCCTGCTGGAACTGGGGGCGGATCACGTGCTGTGCAGCAATGCGTCGCTGAGTTCCGGCCTGAACGGCCTGACCCTGCATTCCCGGGATCAGGCCAGCCGCCGCTGGCCGTGGTCGACGGCGCCGGTGCGGGCCAGCGACGGCGACAGCCTGCTGGCGACCGTGCTGACCTGCCTGCTGGCTCGGGGCCTGGACCCCGCCGAAGCCGCCCAGCAGGCCGTCGCCACGGCGACCAACCTGATGGCGCACCCCTTTCACCCAGGCATGGGCCAGCATCTCCTGCAACACACTCTATCATGACGAACCCACGCTTTCCCCGAGGCCTGTACGGGGTCACGCCCGACTGGGCCGACACCGACCGCCTGCTGGCCGCCATCGAACAGGCCCATGCCGGCGGCATGCGGGCGCTGCAATGGCGGCGCAAGCACGGCACGGACGGCGAACGCCGCGCCCAGGCCGCCGCCGTGCGCGCGCTGTGCCTGCGCCTGCAGTTGCCCCTGATCATCAACGACGACTGGCGGCTGGCCGCCGACCTGGGCGCCGACGGCGTGCATCTGGGCAAGGACGACGAGGCCATCGCCCCCGTCCGCCAGGCCCTGGGGCCGGACACGCTGATCGGCTGTTCCTGCTACGACCAGCCCGAGCTGGCGCGCCGACATCTGCGGGAAGGCGTGGACTACATCGCCTTCGGCGCGATGTATCCCTCGTCCGTCAAACCCGATGCCGTCCGCGCCACGCTGGACCACGTCCGCAGCGGGCGGCGGCTGACGGAAGATTTCGCGCCCCGCCCCGCCGTCGTGGCCATCGGCGGCATCGGTCCCGACAATGCCGCTCCGGTCATCCAGGCCGGAGCCGACAGCATCGCCGTGATCAGCGCCCTGTTCGAAGCCGCTGACGTGCGCGACGCCGCTCGCCGCTGCAGCGCGCTGTTTTCCTGACCCTTTTCCACCGGAACCGATCCATGTCCCGCAATACCGAACTGTTCGAACGCGCCAGCCGCGCCATCCCCGGCGGCGTCAATTCCCCCGTGCGCGCCTTCCGGTCGGTGGGCGGCACGCCGCCGTTCATCCAGCGAGCCCGGGGCCCCTATCTGTGGGACGCCGAAGACACCCGCTACATCGACTACGTCGGCTCCTGGGGGCCGGCCATCCTGGGCCACGCCGACCCCGAAGTCGTCCGCGCCGTGCAGGCGGCCGCGGAAGGCGGCCTGTCCTTCGGCGCCCCGACCGAGGCCGAGGTCCGGATCGCCGAGGCGATCATCGATCGGATTCCGTCCATCGAACAGGTGCGGCTGGTCAGCTCGGGCACCGAGGCCACCATGTCCGCCATCCGGCTGGCGCGGGGCCACACCGGCCGCCACAAGATCATCAAGTTCGAAGGCTGCTACCACGGCCATTCCGACAGCCTGCTGGTCAAGGCGGGATCGGGCATGCTGACTTTCGGCAATCCGTCGTCGGCCGGCGTCCCGCCCGAGTTCGTGCAGCACACGCTGGTGCTGGACTACAACGACCTGGCCGCCGTCGAGGCCGCCTTCGCGCAATACCCGGACGAGATCGCCTGCATCATCGTCGAACCCATCGCGGGCAACATGAACCTGGTGCGCCCCGCGCCGGGCTTCCTGGAAGGCCTGCGCGCGCTGTGCTCCCGGCACGGCGCCCTGCTGATCTTCGACGAGGTGATGACCGGGCTGCGCGTCGGGCCGCAAGGCATGCAGGGACTGTGCGGCGTCGCGCCCGACCTGACGACGCTGGCGAAGATCATCGGCGGCGGCATGCCGGTGGGCGCCTTCGGCGGCCGCGCCGACGTCATGGCCGACATCGCGCCGCTAGGCGCCGTGTACCAGGCGGGCACGCTGTCGGGCAACCCGGTCGCCGTGGCGGCCGGCCTGGTCACGCTGCGCCGCCTGTCCGAACCCGGTTTCTACGACCGGCTGC
The DNA here is from genome assembly GCF_937988725.1 of uncultured Castellaniella sp. Classification (GTDB taxonomy): domain Bacteria; phylum Pseudomonadota; class Gammaproteobacteria; order Burkholderiales; family Burkholderiaceae_B; genus Castellaniella. The sequence goes on from NZ_CALKHS010000008.1 coordinate 33,078, forward strand.
ACGCGCAGACCGGAAAACTGATCCAGGGCCTGGTGGAACGCGCCCGCCGGCACGGCGTGGCCTTCAGCGGCGACTGGCAGGGCGGGCTGTTCGGGATCTATTTCCGCGACACCGCGCCGACCAGCCTGGCGGAAGTTTCCGCCTGCGACCAGGAGGCCTTCAAGCGCTTCTTCCATGGCATGCTGGATGCGGGCGTGCATTTCGCGCCGTCGGCGTTCGAGGCCGGCTTCGTATCCATCACCCACGACGACGACGTCATCCAGGCGACGCTGGATGCCGCGGACCAGGTGTTCGCCGCGCTGTGAGCGCGCCATCGGGGACGCCCGCCCGCGTCCCCGATGCGGATATTGATAAGAACTTCAAGTTTCTTGACCCAGGACAAGGACGCGCCATTCCTGGACCCCTAAACTAAGTCCGTCATTCACATTACCGTGGCCGCCCGCGCGGCCAAGAGGCGCGCCATGACCGACTACTCCCACTACGCCGCCACGCAGCACCCCGCCGTCGCACTGAGCATTCCGGACCTGGAAACCCGGACCACCGGCCGGGAGCCCGCCGACATCCGCCTGTGGCTGCGCATGCTCAGCTGCTGCACCCTGATCGAAAACGAAGTCCGCAGCCGCCTGCGCAGCGAATTCCAGACGACCCTGCCGCGCTTCGACCTGATGTCCCAACTGACGCATGCCCCCAAGGGCCTGAAAATGAGCGAACTGTCGCGCCTGATGATGGTGACCAACGGCAACGTCACCGGCATCACCGACCAGCTCGAAAAGGACGGCCTGGTGGAACGCATGAAAGACGACGGCGACCGCCGCAGCTCCCTGATCCGCCTGACGATGAAGGGCCGCCGCTACCATCGCCGCATGCAGCGCGCCCACGAAACCTGGATCCAGTCGCTGCTGGGCGGCCTCGCCCCGGCGGCTCGCAACACGCTGTTCGACCTGCTGGGCGACCTGAAGCAGGCGACCTATTCGCGGCTGCCGGCGGCCTGAACCCGGACCGCTGCCGCGCGGCGCTGGGCGCGCTTTGCCGTCATCCGGCGCGACCGCGCCTGAACCCCTCTCCGGGCCGGCGGACCGCGCCGATCCCAAGCACCCCCATTCGTCATAGAATGGGGGTTTGTTTTTTTGTCCTCTGCGCCTTGCGCAGGCAACCCAGACGCACGATCACCATGGCCATCAATCTGCACATCCCGGCGCGAGACGCCATTTTCCCGGTCCCCGGCATCCGCATCGGCACCGCCGAGGCCGGCATCCGCAAGGCCGGCCGCCGCGACCTGACCGTGCTGCTGCTGGACGAGGGATCGTCGGTGGCGGGCGTATTCACGCGCAACCGCTTCCGCGCCGCGCCCGTCCAGGTCTGCGAAGCGCACCTGGCGGCCGGCCATGGCATCCGCGCCCTGGTGATCAATACGGGCAACGCCAACGCCGGCACCGGCGCCCCCGGCATGCAGGCGGCCCGGAACACCTGCAACGCCCTGGCGGGCGAACTGCGGGTCCAGGCCGACCAGATCCTGCCCTTTTCCACCGGCGTCATCCTGGAACCCCTGCCCGTCGACCGCCTGATCGCCGCATTGCCGGCCGCCATCGCCGACGCGCATCCCGATCACTGGTTCGAGGCCGCGCACAGCATCATGACGACCGACACCCAGCCCAAGATCCATTCCCGCCGGATGGACCTGGGCGGCGCGACCGTCACCATCACGGGCATCAGCAAGGGCGCCGGCATGATCCGCCCCAACATGGCCACCATGCTGGGCTTCCTGGGCACCGACGCCGGCCTGTCGCCCGTGCTGCTGCAGGCGCTGGCCCGCCGGATCGCCGACCAGTCCTTCAACCGCATCACGGTGGACGGCGACACCTCCACCAACGATTCCTTCATCATCATCGCCACCGGCGCCAGCGGCGCGCGCATCGAATCCGAACAGGATCCGCGCTACGCCCCGCTGGCCCAGGCCCTGACCGACGCCGCCCGCGAACTGGCGCAGAAGATCGTGCGCGACGCCGAAGGCGCGACGAAGTTCATGACCATCCGGGTGGAACAGGCCGCCACCACCGACGAGGCCCTGAAGGTCGCCTACGCGATCGCGCACTCGCCGCTGGTCAAGACCGCCTTCTACGCCTCCGACCCCAACCTGGGCCGCATCCTGGCGGCCATCGGCTACGCCGGCATCGACGACCTGGACGTGTCGAAACTGACCCTGTGGCTGGGCGACGTGCAGGTCGCCACCCAGGGCGGGCGCGACCCGCTCTACCGCGAGGAAGACGGCCAGCGCGTGATGGCCGAATCCGAGATCCTGGTGCGCGTGGCCCTGGGACGCGGCAGCGTGGCCGACACTGTGTACACCTGCGATTTTTCGCACGAATACGTCAGCATCAACGCGGATTACCGGTCCTGAACCCACACCCCCTTGATTTGCAAGCGGAATTCTGCAAAAATGACGGGCTTGGTCTGGCTTTTAACGAAGCTTGGCCGTTTTTGGCATCCCCGGCATGTTGAATCGGGCTGACCCCATCCAGGGGCAATCAGCCCCAGGTGCCGGGCATTCTCACAGGAAAACCCCATGTACGCGGTCATAAAAACCGGCGGCAAACAGTATCGTGTTTGCGCTGGCCAGAAACTGAAAATCGAACAGATACCGGCTGACATTGGGCAAGAAATCTCGCTGGACCAGGTGTTGTCGGTCGGCGAAGGCGAATCGCTGAAGATCGGCACGCCCTTCGTCGCCGGCGCCGCGGTCAAAGCCACCGTTCTTGCGCAAGGTCGTCACGACAAGGTCAAGATCTTCAAGATGCGTCGGCGCAAGCACTACCAGAAGCGCCAAGGCCATCGCCAGAACTACACCGAAATCCGCATCGACGCCGTTGCGGCCTGATCCTCAAGGAGCACAATCATGGCACACAAAAAGGGCGGCGGCTCGACTCGCAACGGCCGCGACTCCGAATCGAAACGACTGGGCGTGAAGGTCTACGGCGGCCAGGCGATCCTGGCCGGCGGCATTATCGTCCGTCAGCGCGGCACGCAATTCCACCCCGGCGTGAACGTCGGCATCGGCAAGGACCACACGCTGTTCTCCCTGGTGGACGGCACCGTGCAGTTCTCGATCAAAGGGGCGCTGAACAAGCGCACCGTCTCGGTCGAAGCGGTGAACTGACCCACGTCCAGGCCCATCCCCCAAAGTGGCGCTTTTTGCCTTGGGGGCGGCCTGACGGCAAAAAGGCCCTGCCACCCGGCGGGGTCTTTTTTTTCATTAGAATGTATTCACCATGAAATTCGTAGACGAAGCCACCATCGAGGTCATCGCCGGCAAAGGCGGCAATGGCGTGGCCAGCTTTCGCCGGGAAAAATTCATCCCGATGGGCGGCCCGGACGGCGGCGACGGCGGGCGCGGCGGCTCGATCATCGCGATCGCCGACCGCAACATCAATACCCTGATCGATTACCGCTACGCGCGCCTGCATCGGGCCAAGAACGGCGAGAACGGCCGGGGCTCGGACCAGTACGGCGCGGGCGCTCCCGACATCGTTCTGCGCATGCCGGTGGGCACCGTGATCCACGACGCCGACACGGACGAACAGCTGTTCGACCTGGACCGCCACGGCGCGCAGGTCACGCTGGCGGCCGGCGGCAACGGCGGCCTGGGCAATCTGCACTTCAAGTCCAGCACCAACCGCGCGCCGCGCCAGTTCACCCCCGGACGCGAAGGCGAACAGCGCCGCCTGCGGCTGGAACTGAAAGTCCTGGCCGACGTGGGCCTGCTGGGCATGCCCAACGCGGGGAAGTCCACGCTGATCACGCGCGTGTCCAACGCCAAGCCCAAGATCGCCGACTACCCCTTCACCACGCTGCATCCCAATCTGGGCGTGGTGCGCACGTCCGCGTCGCACAGCTTCGTCATCGCCGACATCCCGGGCCTGATCGAGGGCGCGTCCGAAGGCGCCGGCCTGGGACACCAGTTCCTGCGGCACCTCAGCCGCACGCGGGTGCTGCTGCACCTGCTGGACGTGCACTCGCCCGACCCCGACGTCGACGCCTGCGCCCAGGCCATCCAGGACGCCCGGGCCATCGTGCGCGAACTGGAACGCTACAGTCCCGAGCTGGCCGCCAAGCCGCGCTGGCTGGTGCTGAACAAGCTCGACATGGTCGAAGACCCGGCCGCCATCCAGGACCGCATCTGCCGCGAACTGCGCTGGACGGGCCCGGTGTTCGGAATCTCCGCCCTGACCGGCGCCGGTACCCAGCCCCTGATGGGCGCCATCCAGTCCTGGCTGGACGAGCAGCAGCGCGCCGAGCACGCGCACGACGACGACCCTCGTTTTCCGGACGGTTCGGGCGCTGCGGGAACGCCGGATGCGCCAGCCGGACAGACGCCATCCTGAACGACGCTGCGCTAAACTCCAAAGCACCTCCCCCGACGGCCCGATCACCGGGCCGTCGGATGACCCAGCCCCGGCACTCGCCGTCCCCATCTTTCGCACGACCGCATGTCCACGCCCGCCCTTTCCCCCTCCGTCGCCCGGGACGCCCACCGGCTGGTCCTGAAAGTCGGCTCTTCCCTGGTCACCAACGACGGGCGGGGCATCGACCTGCAGGCGGTCGCGCAATGGGCCGAGCAGATCGCTGCCCTGCACGCGGCGGGCCGCCAGGTGGTCCTGGTCTCCAGCGGGGCGATCGCCGAAGGCATGGCCCGCCTGGGCTGGCCGCGCCGCCCCAAGGCCATGTCGGAACTGCAAGCGGCGGCGGCCGTCGGCCAGATGGGTCTGGTCCAGGCCTACGAGGCCGCGTTCGCCCGCCACGGCATCCGCACGGCCCAGATCCTGCTGACCCATGAAGACCTGGCGGACCGGCGCCGCTACCTGAACGCCCGCAGCACCCTGGTGACGCTGCTGAACCTGGGCGTGGTGCCCATCGTCAACGAAAACGACACGGTCGTCACCGACGAGATCCGCGTGGGCGACAACGACACGCTGGGCGCCCTGGTGACCAATCTGGTGGAAGCCAGCGTGCTGATCATCCTGACGGACCAGGCCGGCCTGTACAGCGCCGACCCGCGCAAGCATCCCGATGCGCAGTTCATCCACCAGGGCCAGGCGGGCGATCCCGCCCTGGAAGCCATGGCGGGCGGCTCGGGCAGCGCCATCGGCACGGGCGGGATGCTGACGAAGGTCCTGGCCGCCCGGCGCGCCGCCAACAGCGGCGGGCACACCATCATCGCGTCCGGTCGCGAGCCCGCCGTGCTGCAGCGCCTGACGTCCGGCGAGGCCATCGGCACCGAATTGCAGGCCGTGCTGCCGGTCAGGTCCGCCCGCCAGCGCTGGATGGTGAATCACCTGCGACTGCGCGGCCGCATCACCCTGGACGCCGGCGCCGTGCGGGCCCTGACCCAGGGCCATCGCAGCCTGCTGCCCATCGGCGTCACGGACGTGGAAGGCGATTTCGAACGCGGCGACGTGGTGGCCTGCGTCGACGAGCACGGCGTGGAATGCGGCCGGGGCCTGATCAATTACTCGTCGGACGACACGGCGCGCATCCTGCGCCAGCCCAGCGCCCGCATCGCGGACATCCTGGGACACCTGTCCGACCCGGAACTGATCCACCGCGACAACCTGGTGGTAGTGCGCGCCCGCGCCCCGCAGACGGACGAATAAAGACGGGCGCGCCGCCAGCGGGACAGGCGGCCTGCGGCCGGCTATTTCTGCGCCGGAACGAACAGGGTTTCCTTGACCTCTTCCATGACCACGCAGCTTTTGGTCTGGGTCACGCCCGGCAGGCGCAGCAGGATGTTGCCCAGCAGATTGCGGTACTGGCCGATCTCCTTGATGCGGGCCTTGATCAGGTAGTCGAATTCCCCCGACACCAGATGGCATTCCAGCACCTGGGGCACGCACAGCACTTCGCGGCGGAATTCCTCGAAGGTGCGCTCGGACTTGCTGGACATGCTGATTTCCACGAACACCAGCAGGCCGGCATCCAGGGCGGCCGGGGACACCCGGGCATGGTAGCCTGTGATGACGCCGTCCCGTTCCAGGCGCCGCACCCGCTCGATGCAGGGAGTGACGGTCAGGCCGACCGCATCCGCCAGCTCCGTCATGGACAGGCGGCCGTTTTGCTGCAGCAGATCCAGGATGCGACGATCGATCTTGTCCAGCGTGTGGACGGATTCTTTCTGAATGCGCATAGAACTTCCTGAAGAAACGCGCCGCGGCCGCCGGCGGCGCGGCATCCGACGCGAACGGCGAGTCCCCTCCCGAAACCGGTGAAAGCCGCCCGCCGACCGCGGAAAACCCGCGCCGGAAAGGTTGTGCCCGCCCTGTCAGCATTTTGTCCTGCTGCCTGGAGTTTGGCTAGACCGCGCACGTCGAAAATCATGAAAACCCTATTTTTTCATGAAAAATCACCTGAGGTTATTGCCTATCATCATCAAAAATTAATCCAATCGAGGTTCGATCATGAAGGTTCTCGTTTTAGGGGCCGGCGTCGTGGGGGTCACGAGCGCCTATTACCTGGCGTGCCAGGGACACGAAGTGACCGTCATCGACCGGGAATCCGGCACCGCCGAGGAAACCAGCTTCGGCAATGCCGGGCAGTTGTCCTTCGGCTATTCGTCCCCCTGGGCGGCGCCCGGCATCCCCTTGAAGGCCCTGAAGTGGCTGTTCACGCAGCATGCGCCGCTGACCATCCGGCCCGACGGCAGTCTGTTCCAGCTGCGCTGGATGTTCGACATGTGGCGCAACTGCACGCCGGCCCGCTATGCCACCAACAAGGACCGCATGCTGCGTCTGTCGGCTTACAGCCGCCAGTGCCTGCACGAACTGCAGTCGGATACCGGCATCCAGTTCGAAGGCCGCCGCCAGGGCACACTGCAGGTATTCCGCACCCAGAAGCAGATGGACGATGCCCAGCGCGACGTCCAGGCCCTGAGCGACGCCGGAGTGGCCTACGAGCTGATCGACGGCGACCATCTGGCGGACTACGAACCCGCCCTGCACCAGGTGCGCCACAAGCTGGTCGGCGGCCTGCGCACCCCCGACGACGAGACGGGCGACTGCCGGCTGTTCACCCATGCCCTGACCCGGCTGGCCGAAGCCCGGGGCGTGCAGTTCCGGTATGGCGAAACCATCCAGGCCCTGCATCAGGCGGGCGGACGCATCACCGGCGTGCAGTGCGTGTCGGGCCTGCAGCAGGCCGACGCCTACGTGGTGGCGCTGGGCTCGTATTCGCCCCTGCTGCTGCGCGGCATCGTGGACATTCCGGTCTACCCCATGAAAGGCTATTCCATCACCGTGGACATCGCCGACCCCGCCCGGGCGCCCGTTTCCACGCTGCTGGACGAAACCTACAAGATCGCCCTGACCCGCTTCGAGCAGCGCATCCGCGTAGGCGGCATGGCCGAGGTCGTCGGCTACGACACCCATCTGGATCCGCGCCGTCGGCGCACCCTGGAAATGGTCCTGAACGATCTGTTCCCGGGCAGCTACACGCCCGGCGACGTGAATTTCTGGACCGGCCTGCGTCCCAAGACCCCGGACAGCACCCCCATCGTCGGGCGCACCCGGCTGGACAATCTGTTCCTGAACACCGGCCACGGCACGCTGGGCTGGACCATGTCCTGCGGCAGCGGCCGCCTGATCGCCGACATCGTGTCCGGCCAGTCCACCGCCATCCGCAGCGACGACCTGGGGGTGCAGCGCTACCGCTGAGCCCCGGCGGACGGGGGCCGTCCGCCGCGCCTTTCACAAGGCCCAGGCGTAGCCGAAATCGCGCAGGGATTCGATCGGCGGCGCGGGCATGCCGACCGCGCCGGCGCGCCGCCGCAGGCGGCTGATGGTGCTGCGGCACCGGGGATCGCGGATACGGACCTGCTGGGGCCGCCAGACATGCAGCACCGCGGCGACCAGATCGGCATGACTGGCCACGTGGCCCGGCGCGTCGAACAGGCACAGCAGGATCGCGCGTTCCGACACGGTCAGGCGCAGCGACGCGTCCTCGTGTTTCAGGACCCACGCCAGATCCGCCAGACGCCACGGTCCGATCCGCAGGTCCGCATCTTCTTGGCCCGGCGCAGGGAAATGGCGGGGCAGCCCGGCCGCGCCGAAGCGGTCGCGGCGGCAGGCCAGCGCCGCCAGCACCGACGCCAGCAAGGGCGGCGGGTCGTCTGGCCGCAGCACATAATCCACCCCGCAGGACAGCAGGGCCGCCTGTTCGGGCCCCACCGGCTGGCCGTGCCAGGCGACGAGGCTCAGCCCGGGCCAGGTCAGCCGGGCAGCCTGCGCCGCCCGGCAATTGGACGCGACGTCGTCCAGCAGCACCAGCGCGGCCGGTTCCCGGACATCCGGCCGCGCCATCGCTCGCCGCAGGGCCGACGCATCGGTGAAGCGCGTCACCCGGCACCCCGCGGATGCCAAACGATGAAGCCACACATTGTCTGTCTGCGCCAGCGCCCAGACCCCCTGGCCGCCCGTGCCGGTTTCCCCGAACATTCATCCCCCGCCGCCGCGCCTGCGGCCATCCATGCATGGCCCGTGCGCGGCAAGTGTCATCATCCAGTCTCTCATTATTACATTAGTGATATCCAATGAACACCAACGTGGTATAGGTTTTTAGTCCAATGGGGGCGTGGAAACATTTGGCGAACGATTGCGGCAAACCCGGATCCGGCTGGGCCTGTCACAGGCGCAACTGGCGCATGCTTGCGGGCTGTCTCAAAGCGCCATTTCCAGCTACGAGAACGGCAGCCGGCGATCCCCCAAGAAACTGCTGAACCTGGCGCAGACGCTGGGCGTGGACATCTACTGGCTGAGCCGCGGCGACGGCGCCGCCCATCCGGCCAGCAACACCCCGGCCTCCATGCACGATCCGGCATCCCCCTGGCCGTTTCCCTCCATCGAACCCCGCGTGTTCTGGTCGCTGAGGCAGAAAGACCGGCAGGCGGTGGAAGCAACGGTCTCCGCCTTGATCGACAGCCTGCTGTCTCCCGAAAAATACTGACTATTTTCAGGGCGGGCACTGGCGGACGGCGCACGATCCCCCTATACTTGACTCCTCGCAGGGGTACTCGACGGCAAAGCCGGCGGGTTGAGAAACACCCTTCGTACCAGTACGGATAATGCCGATGCTGGGAGCGTGCGCGGTGTCCAGCTCTTCCCCGGAACGCGCTTTCCCTCCTCCCCGACTCGGCTCCATTTCCGAAAACTTTCGAACCTGGAGCTTCCTCTTGAACGCCAATCCTCAGTTTTTCGCCACTCAGGCCACGGTCGACAGCGCCGCCGTCCAGCCGCTGCCCGCTTCCCGCAAAGTCTATGAAACGGGCTCCCGCCCCGACATCCGCGTCCCCTTCCGGGAAATCCGGCAGGACGACACGCCCTCGCTGTTCGGCGGCGAAAGCAATCCGCCCCTGACAGTCTACGACACCAGCGGCCCCTATACCGACCCGGATGCGGCCATCGACATCCGGCAAGGTCTGGGCACCCCCCGCCTGCCCTGGATCCTGGAACGCCGGGACACCGAAGCCCTGGAGGGCCTGAGCAGCCAGTACGGCCGCGCCCGCCAGGCCGACCCGGAACTGGACGCTCTGCGCTTCGCCCGCACCCGGGCCCCGCGCCGCGCCAGCGCCGGCGCCAACGTCACGCAGATGCACTACGCGCGGCGCGGCATCGTGACGCCGGAAATGGAATACGTCGCCATCCGGGAAAACCTGCGCCGCGAACACTATGTGGAAAGCCTGCGCAACTGCGGCCCCGAAGGCGCCCGCCTGGCGGAACGCCTCACGCGCCAGCATCCCGGCCAATCGTTCGGCGCCGCCATCCCGCCGGCCATGACGCCGGAATTCGTGCGCGACGAAGTCGCCCGGGGCCGCGCCATCATTCCGGCCAACATCAACCACCCGGAAGTCGAACCCATGGCCATCGGCCGCAACTTCCTGGTCAAGGTCAACGCCAACATCGGCAACTCGGCGATCCGTTCCGACATCAGCGAGGAAGTCGAAAAGATGACCTGGGCGATCCGCTGGGGCGGCGACACCGTGATGGACCTGTCCACCGGCAAGCACATCCACGAGACCCGGGAATGGATCATCCGCAATTCGCCGGTGCCCATCGGCACGGTGCCGATCTACCAGGCCCTGGAGAAGGTCGGCGGCGTGGCCGAGGAGCTGAACTGGGAGATCTTCCGCGACACGCTGATCGAACAGGCCGAACAGGGCGTGGACTATTTCACCATCCACGCCGGCGTGCGCCTGCCCTTCGTGCCCATGACCGCCAGCCGCATGACCGGCATCGTGTCGCGCGGCGGCTCGATCATGGCCAAATGGTGCCTGGCGCACCACAAGGAAAGCTTCCTGTACGAGCATTTCGAAGACATCTGCGAGATCATGAAGGCCTATGACGTCAGCTTTTCCCTGGGCGACGGGCTGCGCCCCGGCTCGGGCTACGACGCCAACGACGAAGCCCAGTTCGCGGAACTGCGCACGCTGGGCGAACTGACCCAGGTGGCCTGGAAGCACGACGTGCAGGTGATGATCGAAGGCCCCGGCCACGTGCCGATGCAGATGATCCGCGAGAACATGGACCTGCAGTTGAAGCACTGCCACGAGGCGCCGTTCTACACCCTGGGACCGCTGACGACGGACATCGCTCCGGGCTACGACCACATCACTTCCGGAATCGGCGCCGCGCTGATCGGCTGGTACGGCACGGCGATGCTGTGCTATGTGACGCCCAAGGAACACCTGGGCCTGCCCAACAAGAAGGACGTGAAGGACGGGATCATCACGTACAAGATCGCCGCCCACGCGGCCGATCTGGCCAAGGGCCATCCGGGCGCGGCGATCCGGGACAATGCCTTGTCCAAGGCGCGTTTCGAGTTCCGCTGGGACGATCAGTTCAATCTGGGCCTGGATCCGGACACGGCCCGGGCCTTCCACGACGAGACGCTGCCCAAGGATTCGATGAAGGTGGCGCACTTCTGTTCGATGTGCGGGCCGAAGTTCTGCAGCATGAAGATTTCGCAGGACGTGCGGGATTACGCGAAGGACAACGGTCTGGACGAGGCGACCGCCCTGGCGCAGGGCATGGCGGCGAAATCCGCGGAGTTCATTGCGCAGGGGGCGGAGATCTATCAGAAGGCGTGATGCCGCTCACGCGTCAAACGGCATGTCCCGCCAGAAGGCTGGCCAATTCGCGGGACACGCCGTGATACGCGATCCCGGGGACCGGCGGCGCGCGCGGCGCCTCGCTCGCCAGCCCCGCCTGGACCGCCTGCGCCATGGCGGCCGCGAGCGGGTCGATCAGCCGGACGGAGGCCCGCAGGCGCCCCCCGAAGCCGGACAGGGCCGAACCGCCCAGAATGATCGTACGGGCTCCGGCCCGGGTGGCATCATCCACGGCGCTTTGCATCATGTCTGTGAAGGCGGCAGGATTCCTGGTGATGTCCAGACCCGTGGTATCAACGGCAAATATGCCGCGCGCCAAATCGGCATGCGGCATCGACAGCATTCGCTCGCCGAGCATCGGCACCCATGCCGCGCCCGCCGTGATGATCGCGAAAGGCTCTTGATGGAAAGCAGCGGACGCTACCGACGATTCCAGCAAGCCGACCACAGGCACCGAGGCGAGCTCGCGCAGCGCCTCAAGGCCCGGATCACCGAAGCAGGCAACGACGACGACATCCACCCGGCCGTGATACTGCACGTAGGCATCCAGGCCCGCATGAGCGGCAATGGCATAAGAGACCCGCGACGCAATGACCGCTCCTCCGAATCGAGCCGTCGCCGGCACGATTGTCACGTCCCCAGGAACGTGCTGCCGCGCTTCTCGAACAATATGCCGCGTCATCTCCAGCGACGTATTGGGGTTCAACAGCAGGATATCCATGCTATCGATCTCCCGCCGGGGACGCCGCCTTCCGCGCGGCATAAGAGTCAATCGCCCGACGCAGCGCAGGCAGTACATCCGCCTTTCCCGCCGGAACCGCCCGCGGCAGCAACCGGGTTTCAATCAGCGCCAGATGCACCATCATGGCGTGCGCAGCGGCGGGCGAGTCCCGCTCCTCCAGCGCGCGCAGTATGGCTTCATGCTCATCCACCGCGCAAGCCGTCGCATTGCTGTCTTCGAAGAGAGCAACCAGCATGGAAGTTTTCGCGACCAATTCCTGCATGGTACGGATGAGGAAGTCGTTGCCCGTCATATGCGCCAGGATGATGTGGAACTCTCCTGACAGACGGACCGATTCGGCGCGGCTACGCTGGTGATGCGCATGCTGCTCGCTTGCGAAATGAATCCGGAGCGACGCCCTCTGTTCATCGTTCAGGCACTCGGCAAGCCGCCAGGCGATGCCGCCTTCCACAATCCGGCGCGCCTCATAAATTTCATGGGCATCCTGGATGCTGGGGTTGACGACATAGGCGCCGCGATTGGGAATGATTTCAATCAGGCGCTCATGCCCCAGACGGTGCAGGACCTTGCGGATGCGCTCCCGAGTGACGCCAAACGTGGTGGCCAGCCGCTGTTCTCCCAGTTTGGCCCCGGCAGCCAGCTGTCCCGAAAGCAGGGCCTCCGACAGAACGTCATAAATGACTTGGTCATCGAACTTCAGCGCCATCGATGCTTCACCTGTCCTATGCTGCCGACGGCACGCTGGCTATCCAATGCCGAGCGATCTGCTCTCGGGTGGCAACCCAGCCGCCCTGCGCAGCGACGTGCGCAAAAATTCGCTCCAGCGCGCTCATCCGTGCGGGTCGACCGATCATACGCAGGTGCAGCCCGACCGACAGCATTCGCGGAAACCGCTGCCCTTCGCGATACAGCCAGTCGAACCCATCGCACACATAGCGGGCAAACGACTCCCCCGTGTCGAAGCGATTGGTATTCTGGAATTGCATGTCGTTCGTATCGAATGCATAGGGCAGGACAAGATGACGTTCACCGCACACGTCGACAAAATAGGGCGTGTCGTCATTATAAGCATCGCTGTCGTACAGAAAGCCCTGTTCGCGCAGCAGGACGCGAGTGTTGGCCGTCCGGACCGAGCGCGTATGCCAACCCACCGGGGAGCGCCCCGTGGCCTGCCGGATCGCTTCCACGGTCATGGCAATGACCCGGCGTTCGGTCTCGATCGGCATGCCGGCATGGGTCTGCCAGCGAAATCCATGCGCGGCGATTTCGTGTCCCCGGCGAGCCGCGTCCTGAACCAGCCAAGGCGATCGCCGGACCGCCTGGCCACAGGCGCTGACGGTCAGCGGAATCCCGTACTGTTCCGCAAGATCGACGATGCGCCAGTAGGCGACCCTGGTCCCGTATTCAAAATGGCTGTCGATGCAAGGGTCCAGGACGTCCTGTTGATCAATGACTTCATAAATCGACTCGTTGCAGGCGTCGCCATCTGCGATACTGAACTCCGCGCCTTCCTCGAAATTCAATACGAACGACACCGCCACCCTGGCCCCGCCCGGCCACGCCACAGCGGGCGGCTGGTCGCCATACCCCCTCAGATCACGCATCATGTTTTCCTTAACGACCTATCATTGTTCTGGGCAGATACAGCACAATTTCCGGGAATATCGCGAACATCACGATTGCCGACACCAACAAAAAGAAGAACGGCACCGACGCCTTGGCCACAGCCAGCAGATCGCGTCCCGTCAGGGCTTGCAGAATAAAAAGGTTGAAGCCGACCGGCGGCGTGATTTGCGCCAACTCGACAATGACCACCAGGTAGATGCCAAACCAGACCGGGTCGATGCCAACCGCCTGGGTCATGGGCAACACGATGGCCGCAGTCAGCACGATCATCGACACGCCTTCCAGGAAGCATCCCAGCACCAAATACAGCAGCGTCAGAGCCGCCAGTAATTGATACTGATTCAAGTTCATGGCGACCACGGCTTCGGCTGCGACCTTCGGGATGCCCGAGAAGTCCAGCGCCGTGGTGAGCACGGACGCACCCGCAATGATCAATAGAATCAAGGTGGACGTCTTGACCGTGCCCGTGAGCGCCCTGTGCAGCATGGGCCAGGACATGGAGCCGCCGGCCGTAGCAAGCACCATGGCGCCAGCCACGCCGATGACAGCCGACTCCGTGGGCGTGGCCCAGCCGCCGTAGATGCTGCCGATCACCACGAACACCAGCATGATCGGGGGCACGATTCGTCCCACGTCGCGCCAGCGGACCTGATCATCGGCCCGATCTTCGGGCACGCCGTCACGATGCAACAACGACCAGAGGACGATATACCCCATGAACAGGCCCATCAGCACCAAGCCCGGCAACACCCCTGCGAGAAACAGTCGAGCGATCGAGGTCTGGCTGACAATACCGTAGACGATCATCATGATCGACGGAGGAATCAGCAAACCCAGCGTTCCAGACCCGGTCAGGGTGCCAATGATCATGCTTTCCCGATAGCCGCGGCGGGTCAGTTCAGGCACCGACATTCGCCCGATCGTCGCGCAACACACGCCGCTGGAGCCGACGATTGCGGCCAGCACCCCGCAGCCCAGGACATTGACGTGCAGCAGCCTGCCCGGCAGCCAGCGCACGAGCGGAGCAAACCCGCGAAACATGTTTTCCGACAACTTGGACTGGAACAGCAGTTCGCCCATCAGCAGGAACAGCGGCAATGCGGTCAAGGGCCAGCTGTCGATGGATGCGAAAACCGCGCTGGCCACCAGCCCGCCGGCATTGCTGGCATCGAGCATCACCAGCCCCGCGATGCCGACGACCAGCAATGACAAGCCGACCCAGAACCCCAAGGACAACAGAACGGCGAGCAACACGACCAACGTGATGAAAATACCAGTCATGGCGTCTCCTTCGAACCGGCCGCTGCCAAAGCAGCCGCATCGTCTTTTTCACTGACGGCGAAACAGACCGGCTGTCCCCGCAGGACCCGCACGCCATCCCGCAACAGCGCCAGAGCGAACAAGCCGAAACCCAACGCCACCGGCGACATGGGCAGCCACATCGGAATGGCAATCAAGCCATCGCTCAAATCGTGATAAACAAAAGCCATCCAGGCGAGGCTGCCGGAATGCCAGGCGATGGCGCCACACAACGCGGCAGCCCCGACATGGCTGAGTACGTCCACGCCACGGCGCAACCCCGCGGGCAGATGCCGGTACAGCGCATCCACACGGACGTGCGCCCCCCCCGCGTAGGCGTAGACCAGCCCGAAGAACGCCATGCCCACCATCAGATAAGTCGTGATGATTTCGGATGACGGCACCAGGATTCCAAAGGGACGCAACACCAAGGTCGCGATGAGAACCAACACCATCCCCGACAGGCACATCACGGAAACGGCGCCCGCGCATCGAACGAGGCGATCCATGACCGAGCCCTAGCGCTTGACCGAATCAAGATAGAGATCCAGCACCTTGCGTTGCTCAGCGGATGCCTTCGATTTCCAATCTTCTTCCATCTGCACACCGACCTGCTGCAATTGCTTGATGAACGACGGGGACGCCTGGACGACATTCACCCCCTTGTTCCGCATGACGAGCAATTGCTCATCCGTCAGTGCCTTCATCCGATCAAAGCCGGCCTTTTCAGCAGCCTTGCCTGCGTCGATCAACGCCGCCTGCTCCTGCTTCGACAATTTCCGGAACACATCGGTATTGATGACCACCAGCTGCTTCGTGAACAGCGCGCCGACCATCGTCAGATTCTTCACGAAATCCCACGCCTGCGTGTCAATGCCCGTCTGGGGAGACGTGAACATCGCATTGATCAGTCCGGTCGAAAACGCCTGCGGAATTTCTCCGAACTGGACAATCAAGGGCTCAGCCTTCAGCAAATCGCCCATGCGACGGGTTTCCGTGCTGTAGACCCGCAGTTTCAGGCCCTCCAGATCCTGCACTTGCGCGACAGGCTTGACCGTGTAGAAACCCTGCGGCGGATTCCACATCGCGAACAGCACCGTCATGCCGCGCTTTTCAAACGAAGCGGTCAGATAGGGCCGGGAGGCCTGCCAGAGCTTCTCGGCGGCATCATAGTCACCGGCCAGAAAAGGGATGGCATCCAGAATATAGACGGGGTCCTGATTCCCATAGTTGCCAAGCCGGACATCCGCCAATGCCACCTGGTTGGTCTGCACCGCCCTCATCATTTCCGGCAACTTCACCAGCGATTGATTGTTGTGCAAGTCGATTCCCAAGGAGCCGCCGCTGCGGCTGTGAACGTCCGCAATAAAGTCGCGGACGGTCTGGGTCAGATAGTTGGCATCCGGATATCCGGATGCCATTTTGAGATTGGCGGCGGCAGCGGAAACAGCTGCCGCCCACAGCAGGGCGCCCACGAAAGCCACAACGTACAGCGGGGTCCTGAAAGCAAGCTTTGTCTTGGAAGTCTGCATGATCGGTCTCGCAAGTAACGGTTTAGGGGGAAGATTGTGCCTAACTCCATACACATTGTGCACAAATTACATTCGATAGGGCACAACAGGCAAGCACCAAGTGCAGCCATGGCGCTCAAACTAGGGAAAACGTGGAGATTCCTGCCGCTACGGACGGGCTCGGATGATTCTGAAAGGTGGGCGGAAAAGAGGCCGGGCGTAGAACAGTCTCGAGGACTGCCCTACGCCCGACGAATGCAAGTCGCGCGGGCGACTTGAGAACTCAAGCGAACAATCGGATCACTTCACCGCGTACAGGAACAATTCCACCCGCCGGTTCAGCGCCCGCCCTTCCGGCGTATTGTTGTCGCCCACCGGGCTCGCCGACCCGCGGCCTTCCGCCGTCAGCCGGCCCGGCGCCACCCCCTGGCCCGCCAGATACTGCGTCACCGCGCCCGCGCGGCGCTGCGACAGCGGCATGTTGATCGCATCCGACCCCGTCGTATCCGTATAGCCGATCGCCTTCGCCCGCAATTCGGGATGCTGATTCAGGGCCCGCGCCACGCTGTCCAGCACAGGCAGCAGCGCCGGCTTGAGCACCGACTTGTTCGTGTCGAACGACACATTGCTGGGAATGTTGACCTTCAAGGTCCCATCCGGCATTTCAATCACGGCAACCCCCAGATCGGATGCCCCCGACTTCTCGACATCCTGTTTGATGCCCTTCCAGTTGTAGCCCACCACCCCGCCGACCACCGACCCGATGCCCGCGCCGATCAGCGCTGCCTGACTGCTGTCCCCGATCAGCGCCCCGAGGCCCGCGCCCAGGGCCGCCCCGGCCCCCGCCCCGACAGCCGTGTGCTGGCCCTGGGGAGACATGTTGGCGCACGCCGTGAGCAAGGCCAGACTGCCGACCGCAGCCATCCGGGTGACATAGTAAGTTGCCGCTGCCATGGAACTCTCCTGTGCGTGATGAGATGCGCCTAGCGTAGCAGGATGTGTCCGCGCAAATGTAAATCCTTGTTGCGATCATGGCTTTTCGTCGCAGGGCTCCGCGGGCCGCCATCCGGCCGGGCGACACGGAATACAATCAGGTCGGACAGGCGGCAGAGCCTGGCACAGGGACCTCATGATCGAATTCCAGCACGTCTTCAAATCCTACGGGCGCGGCCGCAACATCCTGGCTGACGTCAACTTCCGCATCGAGCCGGGGGAATTCATCTTCGTGTCCGGCCCCTCGGGCGCGGGGAAATCCACCTTGCTGAAACTGATGGGGGGACTGGAACCCGCCAGCCGGGGATCCGTCACCGTCAACGGCCACCGCATCGACCGCCTGTCGTCGCGCACCCTGCCCTATCTGCGCCGCACCGTCGGCCTGATCCTGCAGGACGCCCACCTGCTGTTCGACCGCCACGCATTCGACAACGTGCTGCTGCCCCTGGCCGTGCAGGGCCTGGAACCCGCCATGGCCGCCACCCGGGCGCGCGCCGCGCTGGAAAAAGTCGGCCTGCGCGGCAAGGAAGCCATGCTGCCCATCGAATTGTCCGGCGGCGAACAGCAACGGCTGGCGATCGCCCGGGCCATCGTCGGGCGGCCGGCCATTCTCATCGCCGACGAACCCACCGCCAACCTCGATCACGACAGCGCCACGCACATCATGGACGTTTTCCGGGATTTCAATCAGGTCGGGGTCACGACCCTGATCGCTTCGCACGATACGGCCCTGATGGCCCGCTACGCCCAGCGCACCCTGCACATCGATGCCGGCCGCTTCACCGACCTGGCCGGAGTTCCCGCATGAAACGCTGGCTGCGCCACCACCGCTATGCCTTCAGGGTCGCCCTGCGCCGGCTGCGCCTGCACCCCTTTTCGTCCCTGGCCAACATCGTCGTCATCGCTCTGATGCTGGCGGTCCCCATCCTGGGCGCCGCCGTGCTGCAGTCCAGCCAGCCGCTGGCCAGGCAACTGGCCGTGGCCCCGGAACTCACCCTGTTCCTGGCCCCCGGCACGCCGACCGGCCAGCAGCAGGCCCTGCTCAAGCGCCTGCAGGACCAGGCGGGCGACAAGATATCCGACGCCCGGCTGCTGCCGCGCGACCAGGCCATGGCGCAATTGCGCGCAGACCCGGCCTGGGCGCAGGCCCTGGACGCCCTGGCCGACAACCCGCTGCCCGACGCCCTGATCGTGACGTTGAAGGATTCCGACGCTCCGGCCCAGCAGGCGCGCGAACTGGCTGACACCTGGCGGCAGTGGCCGGGGGTGGACCACGTGCAGCTCGACAGCGAATGGGTGCGGCGCCTGGAATCCCTGCTGTCGTTCGTCCGGGTGGGCCTGGGTCTGCTGGCCATCGCCGTCGTCGTCGTCGTCCTGGCCACCGTCTTCAACACCGTGCGGCTACAGGCCCTGACTCTGCGGGAGGAAATCGCCGTCGCGCGGCTGGTCGGCGCCACCGAATCCTTCGTCCGGCGGCCCTTCCTGTATCTGGGCGCGCTGACCGGGCTGGCCGCCAGCCTGCTGGCCCTGCTGCTGGCCTGGCTGGCCATGGCGCCGCTGAACACCCTGCTGGGGCATTTCGCCCAAAGCTACGGCATAGACTGGTCGCTGCGCCTGCCGGCCACGCCGGACCTGCTCCTGTCGGGCGCGCTGATCATCCTGCTGGGGGCCGTCGCCGCGCGCCTGTCCGTCACCCGCCACACGCAGTTCTGATGTCGGCCGCAGACCCCGCATCCCGCATCGCGGCCTGGCAGCTGCAGGCCGGCCGCCACGGCCTGCCCTGGCAGCGCACCCGCGATCCCTACCGGATCTGGCTGTCGGAAATCATGCTGCAGCAGACCCAGGCCGCCACCGTCATTCCCTACTACCAGCGCTTCCTGGAGCGATTCCCCACCGTCGCCGCCCTGGCCGATGCGCCCGCCGACGCGGTGCTGCAAGCCTGGGCGGGCCTGGGATACTACGCCCGCGCCCGCAACCTGCACCGCTGCGCCCAGGCGATCCGCGACCGGCACGCGGGGCAATTTCCCCGCAGCGCGGCCGAACTGGAATCCCTGCCCGGCATCGGCCGTTCCACGGCGGCGGCCATTGCGGCCTTCGCCTACGGCGAACGCGCCCCGATCCTGGACGGCAACGTCCGCCGCGTGCTGGCGCGATATCTGGCCCTGGAAGGAGATCCCGGCACGACCGCCATGATGCGCGCGCTCTGGACGCACGCGCAGGCCTGGCTGGACCGTGCGCCCGCCGACCTGGACATGCAGGCCTACACCCAGGGCCAGATGGATCTGGGCGCCACCATCTGCACCCGCTCCCGCCCGGACTGCCCGCGCTGCCCGCTGTCGGCGGACTGCGCCGCGCGGCGACTGGGCCTGCAGGACGCGCTGCCCAGTCCCCGCGCACGGCGCGCCCAGGCCCGGCACCACTGCTGGATGCTGATCCTGGAATGCGAGGGTCATCTCTGGCTGCAGCGCCGGCCCGACGCCGGCATCTGGGGCGGCCTGTGGGCGCTGCCGACCTTCGACGACCGGCCCGCGCTGGACGCCGCCTGCGCCCGGTTGCCAACCGCCGCGGAAAGTTTGCAGGCCCTGGCCGGCGTCGAGCACGTGTTCACGCACTTTCGCCTGCTGATGCAGCCTGCGCGGCTGCAGCTGCCCGGGCCCTGCGCCGGAATCCGCCTGGCGCAGGACAGCGAGCCCGCGTCCCTCGCAACGCAGCGGCCGCGCAATCCGGCCGTGATCCCGGCGCAGGCGGGCGAATCCGCCTGGATCCCCATCGCCCGGCTGCGGGAAATCGGCCTGCCGGCGCCGTTGTCGCGCCTGCTGCTGGGCCTGTATCCGCCCGCCTGCGATCTCTTCTCAGGCGCGTAAGGCCGTCATCCCGACGAGCGGGGCTGGTGCGCCCCGATGCTCATCAGCAGGCCGCAGGCCACGCCCAGCGTCATCAGGGCGGTGCCGCCGTAGCTCATGAAGGGCAGCGGCACCCCGACCACCGGCAGCACGCCCGTCACCATGCCGATATTCACGAAGACGTAGACGAACATCATCATGGACATGGCGCCGCCCAGCAGGCGTCCGAACTGGGTCGGCGCCCTGACCGTGATCGTCAGGCCGCGCAACACCATCAGGGCATACAGGAGCAGCAGGGTCACGCCGCCATAAAGCCCGAATTCCTCGGCGAACACGGCGAAAATGAAGTCCGTGGTGCGCTCGGGGATGAAATCCAGGTGCGTCTGCGTACCCTGCATGTAACCCTTGCCGTAGACGCCGCCCGACCCCACGGCGATCATGGACTGGATCGTGTGGAAGCCTTTGCCCAGCGGATCGGAGCCTGGATTCAGCAGGACGCAGACCCGGTATTTCTGATAATCGTGCAGGACTACCCAGTCCACGTCCGGCTGGCAGATCTGGTCTTCGTAGGCCACCAGCGTGCCCAGGCCTAGCGCCGCTACCAGCGCCACGGGCACCAGCAGCTTGAAGGACAGGCCCGCGAAATAGATCACGCAAAAGCCGGAGGCCAGCACCAGCAGCGCCGTGCCCAGGTCGGGCTGCTCGATGATCAGCGCGGCGGGCACCAGCAGCAGCACCCCGGCCACCAGGAAGTCCAGCACCCTGAAACGCCCTGCGGACTGCCGCTGGAAATACCAGGCCAGCATCAGCGGCACGGCGATCTTCATCATCTCCGAAGGCTGGACGCGGCCGAAGCCCAGTTCCAGCCAGCGCGTCGCCCCTTTGCTGGTCACGCCGAACAGCATCACCGCCACCAGCAGCGCCACGCCCGCGACATACAGGAAGGGCGCCGTGCGCATGATGAAGGTCGGGCGCATCAGCGCCACCACCCACATGGCGGCGAAGGCGATCAGGAAATTGCGCAGCTGATCCGCGAAGCGCCAGTCGGTGTTGCCCACGGCCGAGTGCATGGTCGCCATGCCGACCAGCGCCATGAGCACCAGAAGGATCAGCAAGGGCCAGTCCAGGACCGACAGCATGCGGCGCGCGGCCTGCACGATGAGCTTCATGGCGTGTCCTCCTGCGCCCCGTCTTCGGGGGGAGTGGCGGCATCCGGCAAGGGAGCGGGTTCGGGCGCTTCATCGTCTTCGGGAGCGGGCGACGCGTCCGGCGCGCCCTGGCCCGGACGCGCGACCGCATCGTTCGCCTGGCGAGCGGCCTGCTCCGCCTGCAGCTGCTGCCGGCGCGCGGCCACCCGGGCCGGATCCAGCCAGTAGTCGAAGACGGAACGGGCGATCGGCGCCGCGACCGAGGCGCCCCAGCCGCCGTTCTCGACGATCAGGGCCACGGCGATCTGCGGGTCGTCCACCGGCGCATAGGCCATGAACAGGGCGTGGTCGCGCAGGCGCTCATCCACCGCATGGGCCTTGTATTTCGCGCCCCGCAGGCTGTAGACCTGGGCGGTGCCGGTCTTGCCCGCGGCCTGGTAGGCGGCCCCCTGGAAGGCCCGCCGCGCGGTGCCCTTGTTGATGACGTCGACCATGGCGTCGCGGACGGCCTTCAGATTGGCAGGCTTGAGCGGAATCGTGTATTGCGGCGCCAGCACCGGATACGTGAACCGGCCGGTCTGGGGATCGATGATGCGGCGCACCAGGTGAGGCTTCATGTAGACCCCGTCATTGGCCAGGACCGACGTGGCCTGCGCCAGCTGCAGCAGGGTGAAGGCGTTGTAGCCCTGGCCCACCGTCACGGAAACCGTTTCACCTTGATACCAATGCTGCTGCGCCGGTTTCTTGTAAGTCTTGCGCTTCCATTCCCGCGAAGGCAGCACGCCGCGCCGTTCGCCGTCCAGATCGATGCCGGTGATCTGGCCGAAACCGAACTGCTTGCTGAAATCGTGCAGGGCATCGACGTCCATCATGGCGCCCAGCGAAAAGAAGTAGGTGTCCGAGGACACGACGATCGCCTTGTGCAGATTGGTCGGCCCGTACACGGCTCCGCCCGCATTGCGGAATTTCTGGCCGGCCAGCTCGAAGTACCCCGGGTCCGGCACCAGGTCCTGGGCGCCGCGCAAGCCCATTTCCAGCGCCGCCAGGGCGACGAAGGGCTTGTACGTCGAACCGATCGGATAGGTGCCGTACAAGGGCCGGTTGATCAGGGGATGATCCGGCGATTCATTGAGCTTGCGCCAGTTCTCGACGTCGATGCCGTCGACGAACAGGTTCGGATCGAACGACGGCGAGGACACGAAGGCCAGGACCTCGCCGGTATGCGGCGCAATGGCCACCAGCGCCCCGCGCCGGCCGTCGAACTGGGCTTCGGCAAGTTTCTGCAGGCCGACATCCAGGGACAATTCCAGGTTCGAGCCCGGGATCGGGTCGGTGCGGCTCAGTTCGCGCACGGGCCGGCCGGTCGCCGTGACTTCCAGTTCCTCGACCCCGGTGCGGCCATGCAGCACTTTCTCCCAGGTCTTTTCGATGCCTTTCTTGCCCATCACCAGGGTGCCCCGGTAATTGCCTTCCTGGCCGGTGTCTTCCAGATGCTGCTCGTCCGCTTCCGATATCCGGCCCACGAAACCCAGCACATGGGCCGCGGATTCCTGCAGGGGGTAGGATCGCACCCAGCGGGCCTGCAGGCTGACGCCCGGGAATTCGAAGGCATGCACGGCGAACCAGGACGCCTCGATGTCGTTCAGGTTGTTGCGCAGCAGCACCGGCGCGTAGCGGCCGCTCTGCTGGTAGAGCCGCAGGAATTTGCGCTGATCGCTCTCGCTGATGTAGATGAGTTCCCGCAGCCGGTCCAGCAGGTCTTCGACCTTTCCCTGGACCTGCGCCCGCGTCACCAGCAGCGTGTAATCCCGCTGGTTGGTCGCCATGGTTTCGCCATTGCGATCCGTGATCTGGCCGCGCCGGGGCGGCACCGGCACGATGGTGATGCGGTTCTGATCGGCGCGCGCCGCCAGATTGTCGTAACGCACGACCTGCAGGTACCACAAGCGGCCGACCAGCAGCAGCAGGCACACCGTGGCGAACACGCCCGCCACCCAGGCGCGCAGCAGCACCGTCTGACGCTGGTGCAGGCCGGTCTTGCGAAACTCAAACATACCGCGCCGTCATACCGCGCCGACGTCGTCGCCATCCAGCCGGCGCTGAGGCAGCAACAGCAGCACGTCCGCCAGGGGCAGCAGCGCGCCGGTGATCAGCGCCGCCCATAGCCAGTCCCAACCCACCCATTCGCCGTTGAGCCAGGCCCCCAGCAGCCGCGGCACCAGGGCCGCCAGCACGAAAACAGGCAGCACGTGCAGCGTCTGGACCCAGACATTGAAATGCTGCAGGCGCCGGTGCAGGCGCAGCACCCCGTAGGCGCACAGCACGTAATTCAAGGCATGCAGGCCCAGCAGGCCGGAATCATGCACGTCCATCAGCAGGCCCAGGACAAAGGCCGTCAGCAAGCCGACGCGCCCCGGTTCGTGCAGGCACCAGAATGCCAGCACCAGCACCAGCAGGTCGGGCACCGGCTGCCACAGGCGCCAGGGCAGCAGGGACGCCAGCCAGACCAGCAGCAAGGTTCCCCACACCAGCACGGCCGATGAGGGCCGGTGGAAGGGCGCGGCATCCACCGGCTGCAGGGACATCAGCGAGGAGCCCCCCGCCGGCCGTTTACTGGTCACCAAGGGCACGTTCGATCTCCTCGGATTTGGGCTCTTTCGACACATCGACGCGCAGCACCAGGAAATGGCGATAGCGTTCGGGATGCGACAGGGGTTCGGCAACCGCCACGGCGAAGCCGGTTCCCGGGTCGCGGTCCACCTTGTCCACCCGGCCCACGGACAGTCCCGCCGGGAACAGGCCGCCGATGCCGCTGGTCACCAGCGTATCGCCCGCCTGCACGTCCATGTTGGCGGTCAGGTAGCGGACTTCCAGCTTGCCGACTTCGTCGCTGCCGAAGGCGATCAGGCGCAGGCCGTTGCGCAGCACCTGGACCGGGATGGACACCTGGTCATCGATCAGCAGGGCGGCTTCGGACGTGAACGGCGTGACGTGGATGATCTGACCCACGACCCCGCCCTCGTCGATGACCGGCATGCCGGGCGCGATGCCCGCGTCGGAGCCCTTGTTGAAGATCAGCCGATGGCTGAAGGCGTTGGGCGGCACGTAGAAGACTTCGACGGCCACCGACTGCTGGGAAATGGACTCGGACACGTTCAGCAGGCGGCGCAATTGCTCGTTTTCGGTCGTCAGCTGGGCCGCATGCGTGACCAATTGCGCCATCTCGATCTGCTGCCGGCGCAAGGCGTCCTGCTCCTCGCGAGCCAGCGCGGCCGCGTGCGACCAGCTGTTCACGTATTCCATGGCCTCGCGCGGCGCCAGCACCACCCGTTGGAACGGATAGATGGCCGTCGACAGGGCCTGGCGCACCGGATTCAGGACCGGCCAGTGCGCATCGGTCACGATCAGCGCCAGGCAGGCGGCCAGCAGCAGGACCAGGCGGACTTCGATGCTGGGCCCTCGTTTGAAGAGCCTGAGCGTCCCGGGTTCACGCATGACGAAACAGAGCGCGGAGCGCCCGGTCAATCGTAAATGAAGACCCCGCCCAGACGCTCGAGATGTTCGAGTGCTTCGCCGCAGCCCCGCACGACGCACGTCAGCGGGTCCTCGGCGACGACCACGGGCAGGCCGGTTTCTTCCTGGAGCAGGCGGTCCAGATCATGCAGCAGCGCCCCGCCCCCGGTCAGGGCGATGCCCTTGTCGGTGATGTCCGCGCCCAGTTCGGGTGGCGTCTGTTCCAGGGCGGTCTTCACGGCCGAGACGATCTGATTCAGCGGATCCGTCAGGGATTCGAGGATTTCGTTCGAGGACACCGTGAAGCTGCGCGGCACGCCTTCGGACAGATTGCGACCCTTGACTTCGATCTCGCGGATCTCGGACCCGGGGAACGCCGAGCCGATTTCCTTCTTGATCAGTTCGGCGGTGGGCTCGCCGATCAGCATGCCGTAGTTGCGGCGGATGTAATTGATGATGGCTTCGTCGAACTTGTCGCCGCCGACGCGCACGGAGCCTTTATAGACCATGCCGCCCAGGGAGATCACGGCGACTTCGGTGGTGCCGCCGCCGATGTCCACGACCATGGAGCCGCTGGCGTCGGACACGGCCAGCCCGGCGCCGATGGCGGCGGCCATGGGTTCCTCGATCAGGTAGACCTGGCTGGCGCCCGCGCCCAATGCGGATTCGCGGATGGCGCGGCGTTCGACCTGGGTGGAGCCGCAGGGCACGCAGACGATGATGCGCGGGCTGGGGGCCAGCATGCTGCGCGGATGCACCATGCGGATGAATTGCTTGAGCATCTGCTCGGTCACGGTGAAGTCGGCGATCACGCCGTCTTTCATCGGGCGGATGGCTTCGATGTTGCCGGGCACCCGGCCCAGCATCTGCTTGGCTTCGTGGCCGACGGCCTGGATGATCTTCTTGCCGTTGGGGCCGCCGTCGTGGCGGATGGCGACGACCGAGGGTTCGTCGAGCACGATGCCCTTGCTGCGGACATAGATCAGCGTATTGGCCGTGCCGAGGTCAATCGCCATATCGCTGGAAAAATAGCTGCGTAGGAATCCGAACATGGGCGCACTAATATAAAGAAGATGGAATGGGATTTGCGCACGTAGGGCCCGATGTCGCCGACGATCTAACGCCAACGCAGCAGGCACAGGCCAGGCAAGCCGCATGGAATCGGTAATGATAACTTATAATCCCCCGTGGACATGCCTGAAATAACGGGGAAAGTTTTGCAAAACTTCCGCTTTTGGCATTCCCGGACACATCCGCACACACTCATTCGGCCGTCCCCTGGCGGCGGCCTCTCCGGCAAGACGACATGGCACTGACCGAACAGGACATATCCCGGCTCGCACGGCTTTCGGGCCTGCGTCTGGATTCCAATGACCAATCCCGCGCCCACCAGGAATTGAACCGCATCCTGGGCCTGATCGAAGAACTGCAGGCGGTGGACACGACAGGTATCGAACCCATGGCCCACCCCCTGGCGGCCCACCAGCCCATCGCGCTGCGGCTGCGCGACGACGCGGCCGATCCGGCCCAGTCGGCCGAGCAGCGCGACGCCTGCCTGCAGAACGCCCCGGCGGCCCATCAGGGCCTGTTCCTCGTGCCCACCGTCATCGAATAAGGCCATGACCCAGCTTTCCGAATTCCACAGCATCCCGGCGCTGGGCGAAGCCCTGCGCGCCCGGCGCGTCAGCGCCGCCGAACTGGCCGCGGACGCCCTGCGCGCCGCCCGCGCGCACTCCGACGCCAACGTCTTCCTGCACATCGACGACGAGCTGACCCTGGCCCAGGCCCGCGAAGCCGACCAGGCGCTGGCCGACGGCCGGGCGGGCCCGCTGACCGGCATCCCCATCGCCCACAAGGACCTGTTCGTGACGCGCGGCTGGCGCACCACCGCCGCCAGTCGCATGCTGGCCGATTACGTCAGCCCCTTCGACGCCACGGTCGTGGACCGCCTGCGCCAGGCCGGCGCCGTGTCCCTGGGCAAGCTCAGCTGCGATGAATTCGCCATGGGCTCGGCCAACGAGAATTCCGCCTTCGGCCCCGTGCGCAACCCCTGGGACGCCGAGCGCATCCCGGGCGGCTCCTCGGGCGGCTCCGCCGCCGCCGTGGCCTCCGGCCTGGTGCTGGGCGCCACCGGCACCGACACGGGCGGCTCGGTGCGCCAGCCCGCCGCCTACTGCGGCGTCAGCGGCATCAAACCCACCTACGGCACCGTCTCGCGCTACGGCATCATCGCCTATGCCTCCAGCCTGGACCAGGCCGGCCCCCTGGCCCGCAGCGCCCGCGACCTGGTGCCGCTGCTGGACGCCATGAGCGGCTTCGATCCCCAGGACTCCACCAGCCTGGAATCCTGCGACGGCCGGTCCAACGCCGCCGGCCGCATCCAGGCCGACTTCGACGCCGCCCAGGCCGCTTTCCAGGCGGCGGGCGATCTGCCCCTGAAGGGCCTGCGCATCGGGGTGCCGCGCGAATTCTTCAACGAAGGCCTGGCCGCCGACGTGGGCGCCGCCATCGAATCGGCGCTGAAGGTCTTTGAATCGCTGGGCGCCTCCCGCGTGGACGTCTCCCTGCCCCGCACCCGCCTGTCGATCCCGGCGTACTACGTCATCGCCCCCGCCGAAGCGTCCAGCAACTTGTCGCGCTACGACGGGGTGCGCTACGGCCACCGGGCGGCCCAGTACACCGACCTGGCCGACATGACCAGCCGCTCGCGCTCGGAAGGCTTCGGCGAAGAAGTGCGCCGCCGCATCCTGGTGGGCACCTACGTGCTGTCGCACGGCTACTACGACGCCTACTATCTGCAGGCCCAGCGCGTGCGGCGCATGATCGTCGACGACTTCCAGCAGGCCCTGTCGCGGGACTGCGACGTCATCATGGGCCCGGTCACGCCCAGCACGGCCCGGCGCATCGGCGACAACCGCCAGGACCCCATCGCCGACTGGCTGGGCGACATCTACACCCTGGGCGTCAGCCTGGCCGGCCTGCCCGGCATGTCCATCCCCTGCGGTTTCGGCGGGGATTCGGGCAAGCTGCCCATCGGCCTGCAGATCGTCGGCCGCTATTTCGACGAAGGCCGCCTGCTGGCCCTGGCCGACCGCTACCAGCAGGCCACCGACTGGCACCAACGCACACCGGAACACGCATAATGGATTGGGAAATCGTCATCGGGCTGGAAACCCACGCCCAGCTGTCCACGCAGTCGAAGATCTTTTCGCGCAGCAGCACGCGTTTCGGCGCCGAGCCCAACACGCAGGCCAACGCCGTGGACATGGCCCTGCCGGGTTCGCTGCCGGCCATGAACCGGGGCGCGGTGGAACGCGCCATCCAGTTCGGCCTGGCGATCGGCGCCCAGGTGGCGCACCGGTCCGTGTTCGCGCGTAAGAACTATTTCTACCCCGACCTGCCGAAGAACTACCAGATCAGCCAGTTCGAACTGCCCATCGTGGTCGGCGGCCGGCTGTCGTTCTTCGTGGGCGAACAGGAACACACGATCAACCTGACGCGCGCCCACCTGGAAGAAGACGCGGGCAAGTCCCTGCACGAACACTTCACCGGGCCGCACGGCGAATCGTCCAGCGGCATCGACCTGAACCGCGCCGGCACGCCGCTGCTGGAAATCGTGACCGAACCGGAAATGCGCTCGGCCGCCGAGGCCGTGGCCTACGCCCGCACCCTGCACGGCCTGGTGGTCTGGCTGGGCATCTGCGACGGCAACATGCAGGAAGGCTCTTTCCGCTGCGACGCCAACGTGTCGGTGCGCCCGCGCGGCCAGACTGCCTTCGGCACGCGCTGCGAAATCAAGAACCTGAATTCCTTCCGCTTCCTGGAACGCGCCATCCAGTACGAAGTCCGCCGCCAGATCGAGCTGATCGAGGACGGCGGCAAGGTGGTGCAGGAAACCCGCCTGTACGACGCGGACCGCGATGAAACCCGCAGCATGCGCACGAAGGAAGATTCCGACGACTACCGCTATTTCCCCGATCCCGATCTGCCGCCGCTGATCGTGTCGCCGGAATGGATCGAGCAGGTGCGCGCCACGCTGCCGGAACTGCCGGCGGCCAAGCGCGCCCGCTTCGAATCGGACATGGGCCTGACGGCCTACGATGCCGCGCAGCTGACGCTGCACCGCGCCGTGGCGGACTATTTCGAATCGACCGCCGCGGCCCTGCCCGCCGGGCAGGCGAAGCAGGCGGCCAACTGGATCCTGGGCGAACTGTCGGCGTCGCTGAATCGCGACGGCCTGGAAATCGCGCAGTCTCCGGTTTCTCCCGCGCAACTGGCGGCGCTGATCACCCGCATCCAGGACGGGACGATTTCGACGAAGATCGCCCGCGACGTGTTCGCGGCGATGTGGACGGGCGAATCGGGCGGCGACGCGGACGCGATCATCGAATCGAAGGGCCTGCGCCAGATCAGCGACACGGGGGCGATCGAAGCGATGATCGACCAGGTGCTGGCGGCCAATCCCGCGATCGTGGAGGAATACCACGCGGGCAAGCAGAAGGCGTTCAATTCGCTGGTGGGCCAGGTGATGAAGGCGGCCAAGGGGAAGGCGAATCCGCAGCAGGTGAACACGGTTCTGAAGCAGCGGCTGGACGCGTAGTTTTCTGATCTACGCCCGGCTCATCACCACTGCTGGGGGTTGTGTAAACCTCGGCCGGTGCGCATGCAGATCTGTGAGGCTGGGCGGCGCCTTGTCTTCCGGGCGCTGTTGGAGGCCGTCGGTCATTTCATGGGAATCGGGGAGGCAAGCGAGCCACCGTTCAAGCGGGACGCTTGTGATTCGTCCAGTGGACGAATCACCCCGCGCGTTTGGCGAGCGCCCCGATTTCCGTGAAATGACCGAGCAGTCCCGGCGCAGCCGGGACCGGCCGACCGGCGCCCGGAAGACAAGGCGCCGCCCGGTCGGCTCAAGAACTCAAATCAGGCGACAGCAAGCCTTCAAGCAGAAATCCCGTACCGATCCCGATAAGCCGCAACAGCGTCCCGATGCTCGGCCAACGCGGCATCCCCCTCCAGCAGCGCCATCACATCCACCAGAGACGCAATGCTGACCACCGGAATCCCGTAGGTCTGCTCCACATCCTGCACCGCTGAATGCGCCGACAAAGCGCCCTCCGCGCCCGCGCGCTCCATCCGGTCCAGCGCGATCAGCACCGCCGCGGGCTGGGCGCCCGCCGCGCGGATCAGCGTCACCGATTCGCGCACCGACGTGCCCGCCGTGATCACGTCGTCGATGATCACCACCCGGCCCTGCAAAGGCGCGCCCACCAGCACACCGCCCTCGCCGTGGTCCTTGGCTTCCTTGCGATTGAAGGCGAAGGGCACCGGCCGGCCGGCCAGGGCGGACTGGCCCGACAGCGCCACCGCCGTGGTCGTCGCCAGCGGGATGCCCTTGTAGGCCGGGCCGAACAGCATGTCGAAATCCAGCCCGGCATCGACCAGCGCCTGCGCGTAGAACTGCCCCAGGCGGCCGACGCTGGCGCCATCGTTGAACAGGCCCGCGTTGAAAAAATACGGACTCAGGCGCCCGGACTTGGTCTTGAACTCGCCAAAACGCAGAACGCCCTGTTCCAGGGCAAAACGGACGAAGGCTTGGGCGTGCGAACCGGGCATGGCGGCAATCTCGGAATCTGGGAAGGCCACATTATCGGATATTTCCAGGCAGGCTATGCTTTCTGATTCGGCACGCCTATCATTTAGCCCTCGAAGTCCCACATGCAGCACGAAGGAACGCTCTCATGCGCCAGCCTGTCTATTTCATCTCCCACGGCGGCGGCCCCTGGCCCTGGATGCCGGACGCCACGCACAACTATGCGGCGCTCACGGCGGCCCTGCAGAGCATCCCCGCCGCGCTGCCGCAGGCGCCCCGGGCCATCCTGATGGTGTCCGCCCACTGGATCACCCGCGGCCAGCTCAAGGTCAGCGGCCACCCGCAGCCCGGCATGGTGTACGACTACCACGGCTTCCCGGCGAACACCTACGAAATCCAGTACACGGCGCCCGGCTCGCCCCGCCTGTCGGCGCGGGTCCAGTCCCTGCTGTCCGCCCAAGGCATTCCCGTGGTCGAGGACACGCGGCGCGGTTTCGACCACGGCGCCTTCGTGCCGGCCTACGTCATGTATCCCAAGGCGCAGATTCCCATGGTGCAGCTGTCGATCGAAGCCGGCTTCGACCCGGCCTGGCACCAGGCGCTGGGGGCCGCCCTGCAGCCCTTGCGCGACGAGAACATCCTGATCATCGGCAGCGGCCTCAGCTACCACAACCTGCGCGGCTTCGGTCCGGCGGGCCGGGAACCATCCGCCCTGTTCGACGCCTGGCTGCAGGACGCCCTCGTCGGCACGCCGCCGGATCAGCGCCAGGCCCGGCTGCAGCGCTGGGAAGAAGCCCCCGCCGCCCGCATCTGCCACCCCATGGAAGACCATCTGGTCCCCCTGTTCGTCGCCGAGGGGGCGGCCGGCGACGACGCCGCCACCTGTTTCCACCACGAAACCAACGCATCCGGCGGGCTGACCGTGTCCAGCTTCCGGTTCGGATAAAAGGAAAAGGAATACCGTGCTGCGCATCACCTCGCTGAACGTCAACGGCATCCGTTCCGCCTACCGCAAGGGCCTGGCGAACTGGCTGCAAATCCAGAAACCCGACATCGTCTGCCTGCAGGAAATCAAGATCCAGGACTCGGATCTGACCGACGAGCTGCGCCACCCGGACGGCTACGTCGGGCATTTCCACCATGCGGAAAAGAAAGGCTACAGCGGCGTGGGCCTGTATCTGCGCCAGGCCGCGGACGCCGTGACCATCGGCATGGACTGCCCGGAATTCGACGCCGAAGGCCGCATCCTGCGGGCCGACTGGCCCGGCCTGAGCGTCATCAGCGCCTACCTGCCATCCGGGTCCAGCGGCGACGAACGCCAGGCAGCGAAATACCGATTCCTGGACCACTACCAGAACTGGCTGGACGCGCTGATGCGCGAACACCGCGACACCGGCCGCGAATTCGTCATCTGCGGCGACTGGAACATCGCCCACCGCGAAATCGACCTGAAGAACTGGAAGGGCAACCTGAAGAACAGCGGCTTCCTGCCCGAGGAACGCGCCTGGATGACGCAGCTGTTCGAGCAGCGCGGCTGGGTGGACGTCTACCGCCAGCTGCATCCGGATACCGAGGGCGAGGCCTACACCTGGTGGAGCAATCGCGGCCAGGCCTGGGCCAAGAACGTGGGGTGGCGCATCGACTACCACGTCGCCACGCCCGGCATCGCCGCCCGGGCGCAGGCCGCCAGCGTCTACAAGGACGAACGCTTCAGCGACCACGCGCCGCTGACGATCGACTACGCGCTGCCCTGACGGGATGCATGTCCAAACCGCATCATTCTCCCCGCGATCCGCTGAAATTGTTATACTGGCCCCAGATCTCCTTGGAGCGTTCCATGTCCGAATCCGTTGAAAGCGCTGTCGCTGCCGCATCCGGCCTGCAAAACTGGTCCATGATGCAGGAAAAGCAGAATCTTTTGCTACGCAAGGTCCTGGACGGTCAGTCCAACACCATCCTCAGCCTGGTGAACTCCGTTCCCAGCGTGCCGCAACTGGCCAACGGCGGCGCCGTGGGCACTCTGCTGCACACCACGGCCTGACCCACGCCGCACAGGCCGCCGACCCAGGCGGCTTCCGATAAAAAACCCCGCGATGCGGGGTTTTTTCATGTCCAGGCGCGCTCGTGCCACGGGTTCCTGCCCGACCGCCGGAATCATCGACACGAGGCTGCAAGCGCCGCGCCGACGCGGCGCCCGATCAGGCGGGCGCCCGCCGCCGGTGATGAGCCTGCTCATCCTGGCGCTGATAGTTCTGCGCCAGGACCGCGCACACCATCAGCTGGATCTGGTGGAAGATCATCAGCGGCAACAGCACCGGCCCGATGGCGCTGGCGCTGAACAGCACGCCGGCCATCGGCACGCCGGTCGCCATGCTCTTCTTCGAACCGCAGAAGACGATGGTGATCTCGTCGGGACGCTTGAAACCCAGCTTGCGGGTGGACCAGGTATTGAGCACCAGCACGATGGCCAGCAAGGCGGCGCAGCAGATCACCAGCAGCACCAGCGACTGGGGCGCCACTTGATGCCAGAGCCCGGCCACCACCGACTCGCTGAAAGCCGTATACACCACCAGCAGGATGGAACTCTGGTCGACGCTGGTGACCAGCTTGCGATGGCGGTCCATCCAGCGGCCGATCACCGGCCGCATCAGATGCCCGGCGACGAACGGCAGGAAGATCTGCTGACCGATGCGCAGGATCGAGGACAGCAGGGAATTGCTGTCGAGCGCCGACGTATCGGTCTGCAGCAGCAACTGCAGCAGCAGCGGCGTGATGACGATGCCGACGATGCTGGACGCGGAGGCGGCGCACACCGCGGCCGGCACATTGCCCCGGGCGATGGATGTGAAGGCGATCGCCGACTGCACCGTGCCCGGCAGCACGCACAGGTACAGCACGCCCACGTACAGCGGCTCTCCCAGCAGGGGGATCAGGACGGGCCGCAGCACCCAGCCCAGGATCGGGAAGATGACGAAGGTCCAGATGAAGATCACGCCGTGCAGGCGCCAGTGCGTGGCCCCGGCGATGATGGCTTCGCGCGACAGCTTCGCGCCATGCAGGAAGAACAGCAGCGCGATGGCGGCCGCCGTCAGCCATTCGAAAAAGACGGCTCCCTGCCCGTGCGCGGGCAGCAGGGTCGCCGCGGCGACGACGGCGATCAGGATCAGGGTGAAGCGGTCAAACAGCAGGCGTAATTTCGATACCATGGCAAAGGATGCTCCAACGGTCCGGTTCTTTCTTTTGGAGGGCCGAGAATACAGGAACCGCCAAATCACGTTTGGCGACAAGCAATAGCAAAATAGTCTTGAACGGACATTCGAATGGCGGCGTTCACCTCATTGCCCGGCCGGATCCGCATCCAGCCGGCCGATCAGCCCCCGCATCCACCACAACAGCAACAGGCCCGGCAGGGCGATGACCACCGTCATCACGAAGAACGACGGCCAGCCCAGGTGCTCGACGAAAACCGGCGTCAAGGGACCGGCCAGATAGGTGCGTCCCACGGCCGACAGGGCGGACAGCAGGGCGAATTGCGTGGCGGAAAACTGCTGGCGGCACAAGGCCATCAGCAGGGCGACGAAGGCCGCCGTGCCCAGGCCGCCGCACAGGTTCTCCACCGCCACGACCGCGGCCATGGAATACAGGTGCGGCGGGGTCACGGCCAGCATCCAGTAGCCCAGGTTGGACACCGCCTGCAGCAGGCCGAAGGCCATCAGGGCGCGGTACAGCCCCAGGCGCGTCATCAGGCCGCCGCCAGCCAGGGCGCCGATGATGGTGGCCACCAGGCCGAAGACCTTGTTCACCATGCCGACCTCGGTGACGTCGAAGCCCGCCCCCCGGATCAGGAAGGTCGTGGACAAGGCGCCCGCGAAGGCGTCCCCCAGCTTGTAGAGCACGATCAGCAGCAGCACCGTCCAGGCGCCGGACCGCCCGAAGAATTCCTGCAGGGGCGCGATGACCGCCTGCTGGAGATCCCGGGGCGGCTGCGCGGCGCTCTCCGGTTCGGGCGCCCACAGCGTGGCCAGGGACGATGCCGCCATCAGCGCGCCCATCAGCATGTAGGTGCGCCCCCAGCCCAGCCATTGATCGGCCAGGATCAGGGCCAGCCCGCCCGACACCACCATGGCCAGGCGATAGCCCATCACCTTCAGCGCCGCCCCGGCCGCGCGTTCTTCGTGGCGCAGCACGTCCGTGCTGTACGCATCGAAAGCGATGTCCTGGGTCGCCGACAGAAAGGCCACCCAGACCGCCAGCAAGGCCAGCATCCGCAATTCCGAGCCCGGGGAAAAGAAACCCATGGAGGCGATCGAAGCCGCCAGCAGCCACTGCGTCAGGAACACCCAGCCGCGCCGCCGGCCCAGCCACGGCGGGGCATAGCGGTCCACCAGTGGCGCCCACAGGAACTTCAGCGTGTAGGCCGTGCCGGCCAGCGTCAGGAAACCGATGCTCTGCAGGGAGACCTGTTCCACCGTGGCCCAGGCCTGCAGCGTGCCGGAGGTCAGCGCCAGCGGCAGGCCGCTGGCGAAGCCCAGCACCAGCAAAGGAGCGACGCGCCGGCGTCCGTAGACACGCCAGCCGTCCGTCATCCCTGCCTGCCCATGGGCGATTCGAAGCGATAGACCGCCAGCGTGCTGCGCCAGCCGCGCAGCCAGTGGATTTCGGTTTCCCCCCGGAAGGTGGCCAGATGCGTGATGCGCAAGCCCAGTTGAGCGGCCAGCAGCTGAAAGTCCCGCAGCGTGCACAAATGGATGTTGGGCGTGTCGTACCACTGGTACGGCATCTGGTCGTTCACCGGCATGCGCCCGCGCAGGATCGACCAGCCATGCGGCCAGTAGCCGAAATTGGGAAAGGACACGATACCGTACCGGGCCACCCGCGCCATTTCGCGCAGGATGTGTTCGGTATGGTGCATGGATTGCAGCGTCTGCGACAGCACCACGGTATCGAACTGCTGGTCGTCGAACAGGGCCAGGCCTTCTTCCAGGTTCTGCTGGATCACCCGGACCCCGCGCCGCACGGCGGCGATCACCCGTTCATCGTCCAGCTCCACCCCCGCCCCCTGCACCTGGCGGGTGCGCTGCAGGTACGACAGCAGATAGCCGTCGGCGCACCCCAGGTCCAGCACCCGGCTGCCGGGAGCGATCCACTCGGCGATACGCCGCAGGTCGATGCGCGGCGAACCCTCGGGCGCGGTGCTGGAGGGTGGAGTCGGCCGAGTCGCCCGATCGGGAGCGGTGACGGACGGATTCATGCCAGCACCCCCGTCGTCTGGCGCCGTTCGCCCAGGCCCAGGCGCTGAGCGATCTGGTCGTAGTAGCCCTGCACGATGGCGTGATAGCGCACGTCGCCCAGCAGGAAGGCGTCATGGCCGTGCGGGGCGTCGATCTCGGCATAGGTGACTTCCCGCCGGTTCTTCAGCAGGGCCTGCACGATCTCGCGGGAATGTTCCGGCGCGAAGCGCCAGTCCGTGGAAAAGGACACCAGCAGGAAGCGCGCCTGGGCCGGAGCCAGCGCGCGGGCCAGGTCCCCGCCCGTCGCTCGGGCCGGATCGAAATAATCCAGCGCCCGGGTCAGCAGCAGATAGGTATTGGCGTCGAAACGGCGGGAAAACTTTTCCCCCTGGTGCCGCAGATAGGATTCGACCTCGAATTCGACGTCGTAGTTGTAGCGGTAATCGCCGTTGGCGTTGGGCGCGCGCTGGGCCCGCCCGAACTTGGCGGCCATGACCTCGTCGGACTGATAGGTGATGTGCCCCACCATGCGGGCCACCGACAGACCGTGCGTGGGCACCGCGCCATGCGTATAGTAGTCGCCGTCGTGGAAGTCGGGATCGGTCAGGATCGCGCGGCGGGCGACCTCGTTGAAGGCGATGTTCTGGGCCGTCAGGCGGGCCGTGCTGGCCACCACGATGCAGTCGCCCACTCGTTCCGGGCAGGTGATCGCCCAGCTGAGCGCCTGCATGCCGCCCAGCGAGCCTCCCATCACGGCGGCGAAGCGGTCGATGCCGAAATGATCGGCCACCCGCGCCTGCGCCCGCACCCAGTCTTCCACCGTCAGCAAGGGGAACGTGGCGCCCCAGGGCTTGCCGGTCTCGGGGTTGAGGGAGGTGGGGCCGGTCGAACCGAAACAGGAGCCCAGGTTGTTGACGCCGATGACGAAGAAACGGTCGGTATCGACGGCCTTTCCAGGGCCGACCATATTGTCCCACCAGCCGATCTGGTCCGGCTGATCGGCATCCATGCCCGCCACATGATGCGAGGCGTTCAGGGCATGGCAGACCAGCACGGCATTGCTGCGCTGGGCATTCAATTCGCCATAGGTTTCCACCGCCAGGGTATAGGACGACAGCACCTGGCCGCTGGACAAGGTGAGCGGTTCGTCGAAGGATAGGAACTGCGGGGACACATAGCCGACGCTGCCCGTCGGCACGGGAGGACGAACGGACGCGGCGGACGCCGCAGCGGGATCGGAAGAAACGGCAAGGGTGGTCATAGGACCTCTTTAGCTGGATTTATGGGGCGCCCGCAAGCGGATCAGGCAAATCGGCGCAAATTCGTGAATCATTCTAGCACCGCGCCCCCGACCCGGCCTCCTTTCGCGCTGCATAAGCCTTATCACGCGGGGCCCGTACCCCACCGCTTCCGACCCTGTCAGAAAGGACACACCTCCCTGTTTTCTGTGACAATTCCATACACATTTCGTGATACATTCGCTCACGTATGCGCGCAGTAGCCAATAACAATATCTCTACGGGGGGACTACCATGACACAACTGACCGCTCGCGAACACGACTGCCTGTACTGGGCTTCCCAAGGCAAGACCAGCTGGGAAATGGGCCGCATCCTGGGCATCACGGAACGGACGGCCAACTTCCACATCGCCAACTCATGCGACAAGCTGGGAGTCAGGTCGCGCCAGGCCGCCATCACCCAGGCGCTGCAGCGCAAGCTGCTGGATCTGGACAAATTCACCCGGACGGGATCGCCGGAATACCGCCAGGACAAGTCCGGCCCCGCACCGCCCCGCCTGCGACATCTTGCCGGGACCGTGCCCTGCGTCAGCTAAAATCGGTTTATTCAGACCAACCCGGTACCGTATATCATGACCCAGGCCTTCGACCGGCGCAGCCTGCTCGCTGCCCATCCCGAGCTGTTGCGCACGATCCGGCGCGGCATCGAGAAAGAAGGCCTGCGGGTGGATGCCGGGGGGACGCTGGCACGCACGCCGCACCCCGTTTCGCTGGGCGCGGCGCTGACCAACCCCCGCATCACCACGGACTATTCCGAAGCGCTCCTGGAACTCGTCACCAGCCCGGATGCGTCGCCCGACGCCCTGATCCGCGAACTGACCGACATCCACACCTTCGTCGCGCTGCGCAATCCCGACGAGGCCATCTGGAACCAGTCCATGCCGGCCCACCTGCCGGCGCAGGCCGACATCCCGGTCGCCTGGTACGGCACGTCCAACACCGGCATGCTCAAGCACGTCTACCGCCAGGGCCTGGCCTGGAGATACGGAAAGATCATGCAATGCATCGCGGGGGTGCATTACAACTTTTCCCTGCCGGAATCCGCCTGGGATCTGCTGATCCCGGGCGGCACGCCGAAGGAACGGCGCAACGCGGGCTACATGGGGCTGATCCGCAACTTCATGCGCCATTCCTGGCTGCTGATGTACCTGTTCGGCGCCTCGCCCGCCATGTCGCGCAGCTTCCTGCAGAACGCCGGCCTGGAAGCCCAGCTGACCCACCTGAGCCCCGACACCTACTGCCTGCCCTGGGCCACCAGCCTGCGCATGAGCGACCTGGGCTACAAGAACCCCACGCAATCCGAACTGCACCTCTGCTACAACGACCTGGACACCTTCACGGCCCGCATCCACGCAGCCGTCACCACGCCCTGGCCCGCCTACGAAGCCATCGGCACCCACCGCGACGGCCAGCGCATCCAGCTGAACACCAACATCCTGCAGATCGAGAACGAGTACTACGCCACGATCCGGCCCAAACAGACGGCCGGGCGCTGCGAGCGGCCCAACACCATCCTGCACCAGCGCGGCATCCAGTACGTGGAAGCGCGCTGCATGGACATCGACCCC
Source organism: uncultured Castellaniella sp. (assembly GCF_937988725.1). GTDB lineage: Bacteria > Pseudomonadota > Gammaproteobacteria > Burkholderiales > Burkholderiaceae_B > Castellaniella. Next base: position 71,590 of record NZ_CALKHS010000008.1, read on the forward strand.
TGGGAACCGGCTGGCATATCCGCGGACACCAGCCGCTTCCTGGACGCCTTCCTGCTGTACTGCGCCCTGGAAGACAGCCCCCTGTTTCCCGCGCCCGGCACCTGCCAGGAAAGCCAGGCCAATTTCGCGCTCGTCGCCCGCGAAGGCCGCCGGCCCGGTCTGCGGCTCATGCACGAAGGCCAGGCCGTCGGACTGCAGGACTGGGCCGACCGCATCCTGTCGGGCATCGCGCCCTACGCCGAACTGCTGGATCAGCACACGGGCGACCGCGGGCACATGGCCACGCTGGACCAGCAGCGCCACAAGGTGCAGGACGCGTCCGCCACGCCCTCCGCCCGCCTGCTGGCGGCGCTGCGCGACAGCGGCCAGGAATTCCACGACTGGACGCTGGCGCAAAGCCAGGCCCACTGGGCCGTCCTGCAGGCCCGCGGCCTGCCCGCCGACACCTTGGCCGCCTACGACCAGGCCGCCCGGGATTCCCTGGCCGAACAGGCCGCCCTGGAAGCATCGGACACGGAAAGCTTCGAAGATTACGTCGCCCGATTCCACGCGGCCCTGGTGAAAGCGGCCTGAATTCCATGGCCGCGCACACGGGCGCCGTGCGGGGCATCCTCGCCGGGGAAGGCGCGAGGCCATGAGGCGGACGCCCCCCGCCGTCCGCCTGCGCGATTTTCAGCCGGGCGACGCCGACGCCCTCGCGCGGCTGCTCCATGAATCGGTCCGTGAAATCGGCGCCCGGGATTACAGCCAGGCGCAGGTCGAGGCATGGAGTCCCGCCCCCGCCGGCGCGGCTGCGTTTCTGCGGCGCGTCTCCGACGGCAGGCGGGTCCTGGTCGCGATCGATCAGGCGGACCGGCCGGCCGGTTTCATCGAACTCTGCGCCGACGGCTATATAGACTGCTTCTACTGCCACCCCCGCGCTGCGGGAACCGGCGTTGGCGCGATACTGTATGCGCGCCTTGAATCGATCGCGCGGGACATGGGCATGCGATCGCTGCGAGTCGATGCCAGCGAAGCGGCCAGACGCTTCTTCCTGTCACGCGGCTTTCGCGTCATCCAGCGCCGGGAACTCGAACGCAACGGCGTCCCGATCCACAACTTCAGGATGGAAAAAGCAAGAATCGCTCAACCGCAAGGAGTTCCCATGACACAGTCCAGCAACGACAAAGCGCCGGTCATCCTGCTCATCGGCGCCTCGCGCGGCCTCGGGTACGCCATGGCGGCGGAATGTCTGGAAAGAGGATGGAACATCGTCGGCACCGTGCGCCCCGGCGCCCGGACCCCGCTGCACGATCTGGCGGACACGCATCCGGGCCGAGTCACGGTCGAACGACTCGACGTCACCGAGCCTGATCAGATCGCCGCACTGCACGACCGGCTCTCGGGCAGCCGCTTCGACATCCTGTTCGTCAACGCCGGCACCGCAAACGACCGCCAGGACGAAACCATCGCCCAGGTCTCCACGGAGGAATTCGTGAACGTCATGATCACGAACGCACTCAGCCCGATGCGCGTCGTCGAAGCGCTGCAGGACCTGGTGCCCGCCGACGGCCTGATCGGCATCATGTCCTCGGGGCAAGGCAGCATCGCCGGCAATGAAAAAGGCGGACACGAGGTGTATCGCGGCAGCAAGTCGGCCCTGAACCAGTACATGCGCAGCTACGCCGCCCGCCATGCCGGAGAACCGCGCGCCCTCTTGCTGCTGGCGCCCGGCTGGATCCGGACCGCCCTGGGCGGGCCGGACGCGCCGTTCGGCATCGAGGAAGCCATCCCGGACATCGTGAACACGCTGCTCTCGAAGCGCGGCAAGCCCGGGCTGGAATATCTGGATCGCCTGGGCCGCGCCATTCCGTGGTGATGCAACTCAGAACCGTATGTTCAGATCAGCCTCCGCGCCATTGTCATAGGAGCCGGAACCGAACTGCCCCGTGTAGGAGATGCGGAACGTGGCATCGCGGCCGACCGCGAAGTCCAGGCCGGTCCGCAGGACGGCGGCATCCTCGGCGATCGGCACGCCCGCTACGGTGAAGGCATCTCCGCCGGAGAAGGCCAGCGTCGTCCGCGGCGTGGTGTTGCCGTAGGCATGACGCCACCCGATCATGCCGCGCGCCGTTGCCGACGCGCGGCCCAGGTCGACCTGCGTCGTGGCCCAAAGGCCGAGTGTGGTGAACGTGGTATCGGTGTTCCGGGACGAGCTGCTCAGCGCGGCGGCGCCGCCCTGCTCGGTGAAGCCGTCCGTGTGCAACCTGGCATACGCCAGATTGGCGAAGGGCTCGAACGAGGCTGCTGCCGTGTCGATGCGGTAGCCGAGTTCGCCGAACGCCTGGAAAGTGCCGGCATCGTAGTCGGCGGTCAGCCTGTCGGCGAAGCCGGAAAACGCCACCGCGCGACGAGTCGAGACATCGTGCCAGGAGTAGGCCGCGCCGACCCGCAGACCGAGCGCGCCACGCTGCGTGCCGCCGTAGACGCCCAGGTGGTAATTGTCGCTCGACCCGGACGCATCCAGGCCATCGGCGCTGAAGCGGTCGTGACTGTAGCCCGCCAGGATGCCCAGCCGCAGGCGCGGCGCCACCAGCCCGTCCACTCCGGCGAGGAAGCCCCCGGTGGACCGGTGCTGCCCTGCGGCATTGCCATCGCCATCCGTGTCGCCCCATGAACCGAACGTCGATCCCCAGGCGGAAAAGCGCCCGTCATGGGCCGGCGCGGACGCAGTGCCCAGACCGGGCAGAGATCCGCTGTCGGAGACCGTGGAGCCGCCATAACCATAGGCCAGCAGATGCGGCGCCGGTGCGCCGGCATCCTCGAAAGCGACACGGAGACGGCCGTCGATCGCATCGCGGACGAAATGGCTGCTTTCGAGCAGCATGCCTCTGGCGGACGCATGCGCGTCGCCGGCAAGCTGGTCCATGGCTGCACGCGCCTGAGCGGCGGAAAGATTGACCAATGCGCCATAGACAGGGCTGTCCATGCCCAGGCTTTCCGCGCCGGCGCCCACGGCGCGCTGGTTGGGCGTGAAGCCGACGGCCGCGAAGTCGGTGGTGTTGCGCGCCATGGACAGATAGAGATGATTCGCGTCGTAGCTGAGCGACGGCGTCAGGAAGGCCAGGTTCGAGGCCACGCTGAAATCACTGTTCCTGGTAATGCCGCCATCGGCGGTCAGGAGGGTGTAGTCGGTCCGCGTCGCATAGGTGCCGGAGCCGGCCAGCACTTTCACGGTCCCTCCGTTGATCGTGGCCGCGCCGCTGGCGACGATCCGATCCGATTGCCCCGCCGCATTGATCTCGGCCGCGTAGGTCGAGCCAGGGGCGAAGGTGATGTCGGCTACCTTGATCGTCCCGATGGAGTTGCCGGGGGCCAGCGTACCGCCCGAAGCGACGGTCACATGCTCCAGGGTGCCGATGCCGCCCAGCGTGCCGGCCGTATTCACATTCACGTTACCCGAAAGGCTAGCGCCCGGGTGGCTGTCGTCGCCCACCGTCAGCGTGCCGCCTTCGACTGAAGTCGTCCCCGCATAGGCGGTGCTTGCGCCGTTCAGCGCCAGCACGCCCGCGCCTTTCTTCGTCAGCGTGCCGGAACCGGAAATGACCGAATCGAGGGTGGCAGCGTCCGTGAAATCGGCGACGATCCGACCGTCGTTGACGATGGAGGCACCGGTGAACCTGCCCGCGAGGCCGCCCGTGCCTAGATTGAAGGTGCCGGGAGCATAGAGCTTCAGCACGGAAGTGGACACGGCGCCGCCGTTGACGAGATTCAGCGTACCGGAGCTGCCATAGCCGAGATGGATGTTCTTTATATTGTCCCAAGCCGACCCGCTGCCGTCCACGGTGATCGTGGTGCCGGCCGTCCCGACATCGCCAATCAGCGCCTGACCGGTCGTCAGGTGACCGCCCGCCGTCACGTCGACCGTCGTGCCGGCGGCGCCGCTATACGTCCAGAACCAGGAAGCCGACCCGTCGCCCACGACCGCATTCCAGTCCGAGCCGGCTCCGGTGATCGAAACCCGTGTCTGCGCGCCGGCCGTGCTTTGTCCGATGAAAGCGCCATTGGTTTTCAGGGTGCCTCCGCTCTGGATGGTCAGCACGCCAGACCCGGCTCCCTGCCCCAGATAGAACTGCCCAGCGGTAGCATCCACTGCACCATGGTCCGCGATACCCAGGGTCCCGTCATAGCCGGTACCAACCCTCAATCCGCCCGCACCCAGATTCCAGGCCGAACCCCTTCCGGTCACGGTCGCGGAGCTGCCACTGTTGCCGAAGACGGTCCCCCCACGACTTGCGACGGTCCCGCCATTCTTGACGATCAACGTGCCACGCCCCGCCTTGCCGACATCCAGACTGCCCGGCGTCACATCAACGGACCCGCCATCCACAATCAAGGTGCCATCACCGGTCGCTCCGACGCCCAGCGTCATCCCCTGAAAGCCAGTCACGAGGCCACCCGCAGTCACATTCAACGTGCCTGTACCGTCATACCCGACATAGAAATTGCCCGGATATCCTACTGGGCCCACGCTTTCCAGAGTCGCGGCTCCTGACCCGCCTCCGACACTCACCGTGCCATTGCTGCCCGCCTGATTGCCGATCAGCACCGACCCCGCCAGGCTGCCAGTGGTCTTCACCGTCCCGCCATTCGAGATATCCAGCGTCCCGGCGCCAGTGTCGCCTACGACGATGGCGCCGCCGCGCTGACCGAATCCCGGGGAATTGCCGTCGTTGTCCCACACCGCGCCGCTGCCCGAGACCTCGACCTTGCCGCCGGTGTCGATGACTGCGTTACGGGAATTAGCGGTCCCGCTCTGAACCCGCGCGGTGCCGCTCTTGACGTTGACGTCCGTTGAAGAATCGGGCGTCGACGCGGGCGACCACTGACCGGAGTCGGACCAGTCCCCATCGCCGCCACCCCAGTCCGCACCGAACGCAGGCGTCGGAAGAGTCGTCATCGCGAAGACGCCCGAGAGCGCCACGACCAGGGTCAGGTTCCTCTGCCCACGCCATCCGCCGCCATGCCCGAAGCCGGCGCCGCGCGTTCGCCGCCGGGATGTGGATGACGGCTCCGGCGCTTTGGCGGATCGCTGCGGGGATCCGAGAAGAAGGGTCGCTTCGCTCATAGTGTGCTGTCCAGGATGATCCCGGCACAATCGCCCTGAACGGAAACCCGACTTTTCCAGCGGCCCGCATTCCGCAGAAGGTCATGAAGTGAACGCCATTCCGCCCGCTGGCTCCGCCCGGGATGTCCATGTCGCCATAGGGGTTTGGGTACAGTATCACCGCAATCACAATTGGAAACAATGGTGTGACATCAGTAGTTTCCCCGATCACGGCACATCATGCCGTGATCTCCTCCATACAGCTTCCGGCACTTTGAGAATTACCGCTGGAGGGCCTTGACCCAATGCGGCGGGGACGGCGTCACCAACCGCATCTGACCCCAGTTCCCTATGCTTCCTGCGATCCAGGCAGCGGCAGGCCGCGCAGTTGGACGGGTGTGCTTTGAACGATACTGGTTGTGGTCTGGCCATAGACGAGGAACTGGTCGAGCACCTGATCGAGCTGGTCGATCGACGGCAGATAGACTTTAAGCACGAAGCAATCCTCTCCCGTGACGCGATGGCATTCGACCACCTGCGGCAGCGCGCGTGCCAGTTCCGCGATCTTTGGAAGCTGGCCCGGCACTGGCCGCACACGCACATAGGCCGACACGGGGTACCCGAGCGCAACAGGGTCGACCTCCAAACGATAGCCGCGAATCACGCCCGCCTCTTCCAATCGCAGGACGCGCTCGCGCACCGCCGGCGCCGACATGCCGACACGACGCGCAAGCTCTGAGATGCTGAGGCGCGGATCATCGAGCAGCAGGCTCAGCAGCTCGACATTGCGCCGGTCGCGCAGCAATTCCGATGTTTGTAGGTGAAAAGACATTTTTTATGATAAATAAAAATGTTGAATGGCTATATTACCTTCATATCTACATTTATTGACTGCATTTATCTTCCTATGATGGAGTCATGGCTTCCAATGGCTCCGTTCCCGCAATTATCTCCGCATCGACACTCGCTGATCGGCTGCCGCCGCATGTCTTCTTTTTTGTCAGTGCGGTATTCCACTATCTCGGCCCCTCCTTCGCCGTGCTGCTGTTCGCAAGCCTCGCACCACCGGGCGTCGCATGGCTGCGGATTGCCAGCGCCGGTTTGATCTTTGCGCTGTGGCGCAGACCATGGCGCACTTTCACGACGCTGCCTGCACGGGACAAGAGGATCATCATGGGACTGGGCGTCATCCTGGGCCTGATGAACACGCTGTTCTACGAAGCTATCGCCCGACTGCCGCTGGCGACGGTGGGCGCGATCGAATTCCTTGGCCCGATCGCACTCGCGGCTTGGGGCATGCGGACGCGGCGCAACCTCGCTGCGATCACACTGGCAGCAGGCGGCGTCTATGTTCTGACGGATGTCCGCATCGGGGGCGAGCTGCTCGGCTACCTCTTCGCCTTTGCCAACTGCGTATTGTTCATGGGCTATATCATCCTAGGACACCGCATCTCGGCTGGCGGCGCAGGGGTATCCGGCATTGACCGGCTGGGCTGCGCCATGCTCGCCGCGACAGTCGCGGCATTGCCCTTCGGCATCAATGATGCTCTGCCAGCCTTCGCCAACCCCATGCTGCTGGCGGCTGCCATTGGTGTCGGCGTGTCGTCGTCCGTCATTCCCTACGTCTGTGACCAGCTCGCAATGGCGCGACTTCCCCGCGCCAGTTTTGCCCTGTTGCTGTCGCTGCTGCCGGCAAGCGCCACAGTGATCGGCTTTATCGTGCTGCGCCAGACCCCCACACCTGCAGAACTGTTCGGGATCACACTCGTCATCGCTGGCGTGGCGCTGCACCGTTCGTCAGACGCCTAACAGCTTGACGTTGAACGATAAACGATATACGATAAACGCATGATAAAAAGCTTCCGGTGCGGAGAGACACAGGCTCTTTACGAAGGCAAAAATGTCAGGCGCTTTGCCAATTTTCGATCGGTTGCCGAGCGCAAACTACAAATGCTCGACAGCGCCAGCACCTTGGATTTTCTGCGCTCACCACCCGGCAATCGCCTGGAGGCCCTGAAAGGAAACCGTGCAGGACAACACAGCATCCGGGTCAATAGCCAATGGCGTATTTGCTTTGTCTGGACCACCGAAGGTCCTGAATACGTCGAGATCGTCGACTACCACTAAGGAAATACATCATGGCCAGAAACGGTATGCGCCCTATCCATCCCGGTGAAATCCTACGCGAGGAATATCTAGCCCCCATCGGCATGAGTGTCAACGCCCTGGCTACTCATTTGCGCGTTCCCGCGACGCGCATCAATGAAATCGTCCGTGAGCGGCGCGGCATCACACCCGACACCGCTCTGCGGCTCGCTGCGTTCTTTGGGGGCGACGCAAGCTCATGGCTGAACCTGCAGCAGGCCTTCGATCTGAAGTCGGTCGACGAGAAAACCGTCGAACAGATCATCAAGGAAATCCAACCGCTGGAACACGCCTAAGGCCGCCGGTACCATCAAACTGAACCATGACTCCCACATGCCCGATCGGCATCAAACCGGTATGAAGGCAAGCAACCCTATGGAAAACATACCCGACTACTGGCGTGACCACTTTCGGGAGATGGAAAAGCTGACAAAGAAAGGCGCTGACGAACACCTGGCATTGCGCCATGTCCTGTTGTCTCTACGAGACATGCCATATGCACGCCCAGTTCAAGGGAACACGGTCCGGGGCTGCATCACGGAATGGACCGGCACCTGCTCAGCCAAACACATGGCCGCGCACGAGTGGCTCACTTTGCTGGGTTACCACCCGATATTCTGGATGGCATGCTATGCCATCGACTTCAAGCAACCCTATTTTTCCGACCAGTTGCGCGCCGTCGCCAAGGGCATTGAAGTCTACGATGTTCACAATTTCTTGACGTGCGACCTTGGCCACGGCGAAATCATCATCGATATTACGTTTCCAGCCTATTTAGGCCGCTACGGCTTTCCCGTCACCATTGACTGGAACGGAACCGATGACTTCACGCTCTGTTGCAATCCGCAGAACCGGATCGCCCTGGACAGCATTGATACTGCGGACCAACGCAAACGATGTTGGCTGCGGTCACTGAACACAGACGAGACGTATCAAATCAGGGAAGCCGCAATCCAGGAAATGTCACGCTATGCCGGCCACGAAAGGCCATGACCCATTGATTCTTATATATGGCGCGCCCGACAGGAATCGAACCTGTATCAGAAGCTTCGGAAACTCCTATTCTATCCATTGAACTACAGGCGCACGGGTCATCGGCCTGGCGGCCGGGACATCCGCACATCGTTGCGATGCGCGGGCTCGACATTGTAGCGGGTTTATCCTATCCCTGCAGTGTGCCGGGGCTGTCGCTATAATCGAAGGTTGAGGCCTGTAACAGAAACAGTCGGGCGACACGACACCGGCGGCAGGCCAGCGGCCGCATCCCACTATCCCAGGACCAGGAACCCATCATGAGTCTCCCAGAACACGCCGAACACGCGCACGGGCACGAAAGTGCCATCAAGACCCCGAAACAGCTGCTGGTCACGGTCGTGCTGGCGTTCGTGATTCCCATCTCGGTCATCATTCTGCTGGTCAATCTGGTGGGCTCCTCGATCCGCACGGGCTATGGTTCCAACAGCCAGACCGAAGAAGCCATCGCCAAGCGCATCCAGCCGGTGGCCGGATTCAAGCTGGTCGACGCGAACGCGCCGAAGGTCTTCAAGACCGGCGAGCAGGTCTTCCAGTCCACCTGTGTGGCCTGTCACGGCGCGGGTGTGGCCGGGGCGCCGAAGTTCGGCGACAAGGACGCCTGGGCTCCGTTCATCAAACAGGGCTTCGAAGACCTGGCCAAGAACGCCATCCACGGGATCGGCGCCATGCCTCCCAAGGGCGGCAACTCCTCGCTGGACGACTTCGAAGTCGCGCGCGCCGTCGCCTACATGACCAACCAGTCCGGCGCCAACTTCCCGGAACCCAAGGAACCCGCCGGCGACAAGGCCGCCGCGCCCGCAGCGCCCGCCGCCGCGGCCAAACCCGCCGAACAGAAGCCGGCCGCCCAGGCCGCCGCCCCCAAGGCCGCCGAAAAGCCCGCCGAACAGCAGGCCGCCCCGAAGGCCGAGGCCGCCCAGGCGTCCGCCGGCAACACCGTGGGCGAAAAGCTCTACAAGTCCGTCTGCATCACCTGCCACTCGGTGGGCGTGGCCGGCGCGCCGAAGTTCGGCGACAAGGCTTCCTGGGAACCCTTCATCAAGACCGGCCTGGACTCCATGCTGAAGAAGGCCATTTCGGGCGTGGGCGCCATGCCGCCGCGCGGGGGCTCGCAGGCCACCGACGAGGAACTGAAGGCCGCCATCCAGTACATGGTGGATGCCGCCAAATAAGCCGCAGCGCAGAACCGCCGGCTCCGCCCCCCGCCGCCAGATCTGGCCCGGGGGGTTTTTCTTGCGCGACCGAACGCCGACGGCGCATCCGGGATACCCCGCATGATTCAAACGATCGTTTGAATTAGAATAAGCGCATCATTTCGCGGGAGACAATCCTCATGCCCCACCCCCTGGCAGCCTCGCTGCATCGGACCATGACCTTGCCGGTCATGGCCGCCCCCATGTTCATCGTATCCAATCCGGAACTGGTGATCGCGCAATGCGTCAGCGGCATCATCGGCTCCATGCCGGCCCTGAACGCCCGGCCTCAGGCAACGCTGGACGCCTGGCTGACGCGGATCGAGGACGGCCTGGCGGCGGCGCGCGCCGCCGATCCCGACCGACCGATCCCACCCTACGCCATCAATCACATCATCCACCAGTCCAACGACCGGCTGCAGGCGGACCTGGAAACCTGCGCCCGGCACCGCGTGCCGCTGATCATCACCAGCCTGCGGGCGCCCGGCCAGGTCGTGGACGCCGTGCACGGCTGGGGCGGCAAGGTCTTTCACGACGTCACGACCCTGAGACACGCGCGAAAGGCCATCGATGCGGGCGTGGACGGCTTGATCCTGGTCTGCGCCGGCGCCGGCGGGCACGCCGGAACCCTCTCGCCCTTCGCCCTGCTGGGCGAAGTCCGGCGGATATTCGACGGGCCGGTCTGCCTGTCGGGCGCCATCAGCCGGGGACAGGACGTGCTGGCGGCGCGCGCCATGGGCGCGGACTTCGCCTACGTCGGCACGCGCTTCATCGCCAGCGCCGAGGCCAATGCCCAGGCCGAATACAAGCAGATGATCGTCGACACGGCCGCCGCCGACATCGTCTATACCCCCTATTTCACCGGCATCCCCGGCAATTACCTGAAGCCCTGCGTGCGCAACATCGGCCTGGACCCGGACCGGCTGCCCGCGTCCCAGGGCACGAACTTCGGCAGCGACAGCAAAAAAGCCTGGCGCGACATCTGGGGGGCGGGACAGGGAGTGGGCAACATCGACGCCGTGCTGCCCACCGCCGACATCGTCGCCCGCCTGCGCGATGAATACCGACAGGCCGCCCAATCGCTGCGGGACGGCTTCATCACGGAGACTTGCTCATGATCCGCCAGACCCGCAACGGCGCCATCCTGGAAATCCTGATCGACCGGCCGGATCGGCGCAACGCCCTGACCGACGCAATGTATCGCGAGATCGACCGGGCGCTGCAAGCCGCCGACGCCGATTCCGCCTGCGCCGCCGTCATCCTGCACGGCGCGGGCGGCCACTTCACGGCCGGCAACGACCTGGCGGAATTCCAGATGCCGCACAGCAGCCGCGACGTGGGCTCGATCGCTTTCCTGCATACCCTGGCCAGCGTCAACGTGCCCGTCATCGCCGCCGTCCAGGGACAGGCGGTGGGGGTGGGCGTGACCCTGCTGGCCCACTGCGACTTCGTCTATGCCGACCGCAGCGCGGTATTCCGCCTGCCTTTCGTCTCGCTGGGCCTGTGCCCGGAGGGGGCATCCAGCTTCCTGCTGCCCCGGCTGGCGGGCCCGCGCCGCGCCGCGCAATGGCTGCTGCAGGCCCAGCCCTTCGACGCCGACGAGGCGCTGGCCGGCCGGCTGATCAGCGGCATCCAGGAAGACCCGCTGGCCGCCGCCCGCGCATGCGCCCAGGCCCTCGCCGCGCAACCCGCCCAGGCCGTTCGCGCCAGCAAGCAGCTGCTGCGGGCCCCCGAACGCGACACCGTGCACCAGGTGCTGGACGCCGAGGCGGCGGTCTTCTTCGAGCGCCTGAAAAGCGCGGAAGCCCAGGCGGCGTTCCAGCGCTTCTTCGCCCGCAAGGGATAAGCCGGGCGGAGGCCGGGCCGGCGCGACGCCCCGCGCCGGCCTCTTCTTTCGGAGCCGCGCAGCGCGGCCAGCCGGCTTTGTGGTTTTCACCACACTTCGGGGCCGATTTTTCACCCCTAAAAGAACATTAGGGTTTACCCCTAGCTTTATCCTAGGGTTTACCCTATACTGACTCTATCGAAAATCTGAATCTTCTGAAACAGGAGTCAGTCATGAACTACGCTTTCACCTCGAACCTGATGTCTGATGCGCTGGAACGCGCCTACTCTCACGCGTTTCTGACCGAAACGCAGCCCCTGTCCCTGAAGAAGGGCCTGCGCGCCGTGGGCCGTGCGCTGAGCCGGGGCGCCAAGGCTGTGGGCCGCGGCATCGTGGTCGTCATCAATTCCCAGGCCGAAGCGCGCGCCCGCAACATGCTGTACAACCGCGCCCCCTGGTAATCGAGGTCGGGGCCCCGCCCGCGCGGCGGCCCCGGCACACCGGAACGGAACAGCCGCATCGTCTTTGACGGTGCGGCTGTTTTTCATGGGCGCCTGAGGAGGTTCTTCAGGCTGCTCAGGGCGCGGTCGGGGTCCATCTCGGAGGCCCCCGGCACGGAACCATCCGCCTGCGCCTGCAAGCCCATTTCCGCGATGAACCGCGAAGGTTCGCACATGGTGTCCTCGCGCCCGCGCCGGCGCTTGCGGCACCAGCTGATCTGCAGAGTGCGCTGGGCCCGGGTGATGCCGACGTACATCAGGCGGCGCTCCTCCTGGATGCGGCGCACCCGGGCCGCCATCGCCGCCTCGCTGACGTCGCCCTCGTCGTCCCCGCCGCGATGCGGCAGCAGGCCCTCTTCCACCCCGATCAGATAGACGTGCGGAAACTCCAGGCCCTTGGACGCATGCAGGGTGGACAGCTTGACCGCATCCGGCTCCTCGTCATCCGAGCGCTCCAGCATCGTGACCAGCGCCACGTGCTGCACCAGTTCCAGCAGGGTCATGTCGTCCTCGTCGGCCTTGCGCTTGAGCCATTCCAGCAGTTCCAGCACATTGGTCCAACGCGCCTGGGCCTGGCGCTCGTCCAGCGTATCGTAGAGATGGCGTTCGTAGCCCATGGCCGCCAGCAGGTCGTCGAGCACCCGGGCGGCATTGTCTTCGCGCAGGCCGTCGATGCCCACCGCCGCGCCAGCCAGGCCCTCGGGCGCGGCCTGAAGCCCGTTCGCCGCCGGGCGCGCGGCGTCGGACGAAATCTCGCTTCCTTCCACGCCGACAGGCGCCGGATCCGGATCGAATGCCAGCAGATCGCCCTGCGTCGCCGCTCCCGGCAGAGGCGGCACCGCCCCGCCGCGCCGGGCGGCCCGCCCCTGGAAATGCTGGATCAGGTGGACGAAGCCCTGGACGGCATCCCGCTGGCGGGCCGCCGGCAGGATGGCTTCCGTCACGCCGGCGGCGACGGCGAACAGGGACACCCCCAGCCGGGCCGCCTCGCCGCCCAGGGCCTGCAAGGTGTTCTGCCCGATCCCCCGCCGGGGCGTCGTGGCCGCCCGGATGAAGGCGGGGTCCTCGTCCTCGTTGGCGATCAGGCGCAGCCAGGCCAGCACGTCGCGGATTTCCGCCTTGTCGAAAAAACTCTGGCCGCCGGACACGGTATAGGGAATGCGCAGGGTGCGCAGCGCCTGCTCCATGGTCCGGGCCTGGTGGTTGCCGCGATACAGGACGGCGAAGTCCTTCCACTGCGCCTGGCGCTCGAAACGGGATGCCGACAGCCGCATGGCGATGGATTCCGCTTCGATCAGGTCCGAATCCATCGGCGTGACGCCGATGGGGTCGCCCACGCCCAGGTCGGACCACAGCGTCTTGTCGAAGGTCTTGGGATTGTGGCTGATCACCTGATTGGCGGCCTGCAGGATGCGCTGCACCGAGCGGTAGTTCTGTTCCAGCTTGATCAGCCGCAGCTGCGGGTAATCGCGTTCCAGCTGCGCCAGGTTTTCGACCGTGGCGCCGCGCCAGGCGTAGATGGCCTGGTCGTCGTCGCCCACGGCCGTGAACATGGCCCGGTCGCCGCACAGCAGCCGCACCAGCTGGTACTGGCAGGCATTGGTGTCCTGGTATTCGTCCACCAGCAGATACTGCACTCGCGCCTGCCAGCGCTGCCGCACGGACTCGTCATCCTGCAGCAGCTGCGCCGGCAGGCGGATCAGGTCGTCGAAATCGACCGACTGATAGGCCCGCAGCGTGGCCTCGTAGCTGCGATAGACGCGGACGGCCTCCGCCTCGTCGGGCCCCTGGGCCGCCCGGGACGCGCCGTCCGGGTCCAGCTGGGCGTTCTTCCAGAGGGAAATCATCTGCTGGACGGCCCGCAGGCGGGCGCGGTCGGTGGTGGCCAGCAATTCCTGGATGATGCCCTGCGCATCGGTGGCGTCCAGAATGGAAAACCCGCGCTTGAGCCCCAGGGCCGCGTATTCCTCGCGCAGGAAGCGCAGGCCCAGGGAATGGAAGGTGCCCACCGTCAGGCCGCGCAAGAGCCGGGCTTCGACCAGGGTGCGCACGCGCTCGTTCATTTCCCGCGCCGCCTTGTTGGTGAAGGTCAGCGCCACCACGTGGCGGGCCTGGTAGCCGCATTCCTGCAGCAGATAGGCCATCTTCCGCGTGATCACGCGCGTCTTCCCGCTGCCGGCGCCGGCCAGCACCAGACAGGGGCCATTCAGATAGCGCACGGCTTCGTTCTGGCTGGGATTCAGATCCATCTCAGATTTCCTGGGGATCGATTTCGAGCCCCCAGCGCACCGGCCGCCCGGCGGCCAGGGCATCGGCCTGCGGCAGCAGGGCCCGCAGCAAGCCGTGCAGCGCGCCGCGGCGCGAGGATTCGATCAGCAATTGGGCTCGTTCGACCCTGGCCACCCGCACGATCCGCAAGGGGACGGCATCGTACAGACAGACCTCCGCCGATTCCGGCATGGCGTCCGCCTGCGCCCGGACGGCTCGCAGGAAATCCAGGGCATCCGCCAGGCGCGCGGCCTGGGCCGTCAGCAGGGCCTGGCTGGAAAACGGCGGCAGGCCCAGGTCCTCGCGTTCGGCCAGGGCGGATTCGGCGAAACGCACGTAATCGTGCCGACACAACGCCTGATAGACCTGCTGGTCGGGATAATCGGTCTGCACCAGGACCTGCGCGCCGCCTGCGCGCCGCCCGGCGCGGCCCGCGACCTGCATCAGCTGGGCGAACAGGCGTTCCGGCGCCCGGAAGTCCTGGGCGAACAGCATGGTGTCGGCATTCAGCACGCCCACCAGCCCCAGACGCGCGAAGTCGTGGCCTTTGGACACCATCTGCGTGCCGACCAGGATGTCGGCCTGGCCGGCATGCACCTGGGCGAACAAGGCCTCGGCGCTGCCCTTGCGCCGCGTCGCATCGGCATCGATGCGCACGATCCGCGCCTGGGGAAAGCGTTCGGCCAGGAATTCCTCGACCCGCTGCGTACCCCGGCCCATGGGCTGCAAGTCCTGGTCGCCGCAATCCGGGCAGGCGCGGGGCACGGGCCGGGCGTCGCCGCAATGGTGGCACTGCAGCACCGCCCGGCGGCCTTCCCGATGCAGCACCGTGTGCGCCGTGCACCGGCGGCACTGGCTGACCCAGCCGCAGGAAGGGCAGCGCAGCACCGGGGCATAGCCGCGCCGGTTCAGGAACACCAGGCTTTGTTCGCCCTGTTCCAGCCGCGTGGCCAGCGCCTGCAGCAGCTGCGGCGTGAATCCCTGTTCCAGTTGCGCCCGGCGCGTATCGACCAGGCGGATGTCCGGCAGAGGCTGGGCCTGGGCGCGTTCCGGCAGAGACACCAGGCGGTAGTCCCCGCGCTGGGCGCGGCGCCAGCTTTCCAGGGACGGGGTCGCCGACCCCAGGACCACGGGAATCCCCAGGTCATGCCCCCGCCAGACGGCCAGGTCGCGGGCCGAATAGCGCAACCCGTCCTGCTGCTTGTACGAAGCGTCGTGTTCCTCGTCCACCACGATCAGTCCCAGGCGCGGCAGGGGCGTCATCAGCGCCAGCCGGGTGCCCAGCAGCAAAGCCGCCTGCCCCCGGGAGGCCCGCAGCCAGGCTCTCAGCCGCTCGCCATCGGACAGGCGGCTGTGCAGCACCGCCAGATCGCCCGTCGACGCGCAAAGCCGCGTCCTGACGACCTGTTCCAGCTGCGGGGTCAGATTGATTTCCGGCACCAGGATCAGGACCTGCCGTCCCTGGTCCAGCACCTGGCGGGCCAGCCGCAGATACAGTTCGGTCTTGCCGCTGCCCGTCACGCCATGCAGAAGCGCCACGCCATGCCCCGCCGCCCGCAAGGCCTGCAACTGATCCAGGGCGGTGCGCTGGCCGGCCGTCAGGGTCATCGCCGGAGCCGGGACGGCTTCCCCGGCCGCCGATCGCGCGGCGCCCGGCCTGCGGTCCGCCCGGCGGACAGGGCCGCCCGCCGCCCGCGATCCGGTGTAGGCAGCCGGCCTGCGCAGCGGCGGCGGCAGCGCCGGCAGCAGCACCTCGCCCAAAGGGCGGTGGTAGTACTGCGCGGCAAAACCCGCCAGCCGCAGCCAGTCGGCCGGCATGGGCGGCAGATCGTCCAGGACCGCCTCGATAGGGCGCACGCGGTCGGCGGCGACTTCCGGGCGTTCCCGCACGGCCCAGACCATGCCCACCATGGCCCGGCGGCCGAACACCACCCGCACCCGCACGCCCGGCGCAAGCGGCGCATCGTGGGAATAGTCGAACAGCCCCGGCAGGGGGACGTCCAGCGCGACCGCCAGAAAGACCGGCGCGGCGGATCCGCTGGTGCCTTCCGGGCGCGAGGAGTCAGGCGGCTCAAGCATGAGGACGTATTTTTCCGGCCTGTGGATAACTTTGTGGAGAAAGAGGGAACAAATGGATCAACACCAGTTCCCCGATTGAGTCAAGACTTGTCAAAACACCAGTATTTTTTGATTTTCTGTTTTAATTCAAC
The DNA here is from genome assembly GCF_937988725.1 of uncultured Castellaniella sp. Classification (GTDB taxonomy): domain Bacteria; phylum Pseudomonadota; class Gammaproteobacteria; order Burkholderiales; family Burkholderiaceae_B; genus Castellaniella. The sequence goes on from NZ_CALKHS010000008.1 coordinate 87,849, forward strand.
GAATTACAAAAGAAACCCAGATTCATTCCAGGAATGTCGGTATTAACCCCGACCCGACAAAAATTGTGCATAAGCACAAAAGTCAAGCGCCCCGGGAACTGCGGGCCCGGAGCGGCCCCGCCATCAGGCATGATAAGCGCGGCTGGCGGTATGGACTTCGTCGATCAGGGACAGGACGGCATCGGGCGGGGTGAACTGCGAGATGCCATGGCCCAGGTTGAACACATGCCCCCCCGCCCCGACCATGCCGAAATCCGCCAGCACGCGGCGGACTTCCGTGCGGATGGCGGCATCGCTGCCGAACAGCGCCATGGGATCGAGATTGCCCTGCAGCGCCACGCGATCTTCCACGGCGCGCCGCGCCGTGGACAGCCGCGCGGTCCAGTCCAGCCCCACGGCATCGCAGCCGCTGGCGGCGATGTCCTGGATCCACTGGCCGCCGCCCTTGGTGAAGACGATGACGGGGACGCGCTGACCATCGTGTTCGCGCTGCAGGCCATCGAGCACCTGGCGCGTGTAATACAGGGAAAACTGCTGGAACAGCCCATCGGCCAGCACGCCCCCCCAGCTGTCGAACACCATGATGGCCTGGGCGCCGGCGCGGATCTGCGCATTCAGATACGCCTGCACCGCGCGCGCATTGACGTCCAGGATGCGGTGCAGCAGGTCGGGACGCTGATACAGCAGTGTCTTGATCTGCCGGTAATCGCTGCTGCCCTGGCCTTCGACCATATAACAGGCCAGGGTCCAGGGGCTGCCGGAGAACCCGATCAGCGGCACGGCGCCATCCAGCTCGCGGCGGATCAGGGACACGGCGTCGAAGACGTAACGCAGGCTGTCCAGATCGGGCTCCCGCAGGGCGGCGATCGCGGATTCGTCCCGCAGGGGGCGTTCGAAACGCGGCCCTTCCCCGGCCACGAACTGCAGGCCCAGGCCCATGGCGTCGGGCACGGTCAGGATGTCGGAAAACAGAATGGCCGCGTCCAGCGCGAAACGGCGCAAGGGCTGCAGCGTGACCTCACAGGCGTATTCCGGATTCTGGGCCAGGCCGAGAAAGGAGCCCGCCTGGGCGCGGGTCTGGTTGTATTCCGGCAGATAGCGCCCGGCCTGGCGCATCATCCAGACCGGGGTATAGGGCACGGGCTGGCGCTGCAATGCGCGCAGGAACACATCATTTTTCAACTGGGTCACGTCAGGTTTCCTGTGGACAGTCGCGTGATTCACACGCTGGCGGCTTGATCGGAGGAAGACTCTGGATTTTACCCGGCCCGTGCGCGGGAAGGTCGTCGTCCGGATCCGCCCGGTACGGGGCGGGATCGATGTCATGCTTGCGCATCAGGGCCCAGAAGGCGCGGCGGTGCTTCTGGGCCATGCGGGCCGCCAGGGTGACGTTGCCGCCATGGCGGCCCAGCGCCGCGCGGATGTAGGCGCGCTCGAAGCGGGCCACCACCTGGCTTTTGGCATCGCGGAACGAATCCCGCGAGGTCGCCCGCTGCATGGCCAGGGCCACGGCATAGGCTTCCAGTTCGGCCCCCGACCGGTCCAGGATGGTGTTGCAGAGATCGGCTTCGGTGGGCCCCTGGTTCGCCGGCGCCATCTTCCCGGGCATCGCCCGGCTGCCATAGACGGGATCGGGTTCGGCTACGCAGACCGGCGCGAGCCGTCTCAAGGCGCCTTCCAGCCGGGCCCGGAGTTCTTCGGGACAGAAGGGCGGCCGCAGGAAATCGGACGCCCCCAGGGCGATCAGGTCGTGCACCGCCTGGGCCCGCAGCCCGACGGCATAGACCAGCAGCACCGCGGGAAGCCGGCCGGCGCGCACCGCCAGCGCCGTGCGCCACGACGGCAGCGAGGATTCATCGGCATACAGCAAGCCGGCATCGTACCGGCCATGCGTCAGGGCGGGGTCGTCAAACAGCGTGTCGACCACCATGTGGCGCTGCTGCAGGGTGTGCAGATGCAGGCGCCCGCCCAGATGAACCCCTTTCAGGGCCTGGACCCAGCAGGGCTGTTCCAGGGTCAACAACGCGCAATCCAGTCGTTCTCGCATGCCAGGTCTCCCTTGGTGACTGCGGGGTCCGGTCCGACTGCCGTCGCCCCGCCGAAACACCAGAATAGGCACGCCCCGACAACCCGCCTAGTCGCAAAACTACGCTAGGGTTAACCCTTGTTCATGCTCTAATAAGCATCTTTTTGGAACTTATCACTGAATTCAGGGGATTTTCAGAAATATTCACTGAAACCCCAGTGATAGCATGGCGCCAATTTTATCCGGGAAGCAGGAGACAAACCTTGGAAGCATTGAACACTTTCGTCAACGACATCAACGGCCTGGTCTGGGGCCCGCCCATGCTGGTGCTGATCCTCGGCACGGGCTTTTTCCTGATGATCCTGCTGAAGTTCATGCCGCTGCGGCGCATCGGCACGGGCTTCGCCATGATCTGGCGCGGCCGCCATCGCGGCGATGCCGCCACGGGCGAGATCAGCCCCTTCGAAGCCCTGATGACCTGCCTGGCAGCCACCGTCGGGACCGGCAACATCGCCGGCGTGGCGACCGCCATCGCCGTGGGCGGCCCCGGCGCGCTGTTCTGGATGTGGTGTACGGCTCTGGTCGGGATGGCCACCAAATACGCCGAAGTCGTGGTCGCCGTCCATTTCCGTGAAAAGGACGAACGCGGCGAACACGCCGGCGGCCCCATGTACGCCATCAAGAACGGCCTGGGCCGCAAGTGGCTCTGGCTGGGCTTCGCCTTCGCGATCTTCGGCGGCTTCGCCGGCTTCGGCATCGGCAACATGGTCCAGGTCAACAGCATGGCCCAGGCGCTGGAATCCACGTTCTCGGTGCCCACCTGGATCACCGGCGTCGTCACCATGATCCTGATCGGCCTGGTCATCCTGGGCGGCATCAAGCGCATCGGCGCGGTCGCGGCATCCCTGGTGCCGTTCATGTGCGTGGCCTACGTGCTGGCCGGCCTGGTCGTCCTGGCCGTCAACGCGGAACGCATCCCGGAAGCCCTGGACCTGATCTTCACCCACGCCTTCTCGCCCATCGCCGCCACGGGCGGTTTCGCCGGCGCCGCCGTCATGGCCGCCATCCGGTTCGGTGTCGCGCGCGGCATCTTCTCGAACGAGGCCGGCCTGGGCTCGGCCGGCATCGCACAGGCGGCGGGCACCACCAGCAATGCGGTGGAATCCGGCCTGATCGGCATGATGGGCACCTTCATCGATACCATCATCATCTGCAGCATCACCGGCCTGGCCATCGTGTGCTCGGGCGTGTGGAGCAGCGGGGAAAGCGGGGCCGCCCTGTCGGCCAGCGCCTTCGAAGTGTCCATGCCCGGCATCGGCGGCATCATCCTGACCATCGCTCTGGTGATCTTCGCCTTCACCACCATCCTGGGCTGGAGCTACTACGGCGAAAAATGCTGGGAATTCCTGCTGGGCTCCAGATCCACGCTGCCGTACCGCATCGTGTGGGTGGTCGCCATCCCCTTCGGCGCCGTCACGCAGCTGGACTTCGCCTGGCTGCTGGCCGACACCTTGAACGGCCTGATGGCCCTGCCCAACCTGGCTTCGCTGATTTTGCTGAGCCCGGTCATCGTGAAACTGACGCGGGACTATTTCCAGAACCGCGCCTCGACCGGTGAACTGAGCGCGCAGACGAAATAAGCGGCTCGCCGCGCATCGCCGTCGCCCCGGCAGCCCAGGCTGCCGGGGCTTTTTATTTTTGCGCCACGTGGCAGCGGAACAGATGCTGCGGAGCGTCCGCGTCGCACAGCAGCGGCTGCGGTCGTTCGCACCCCTGCCTAGCCCACGGGCAGCGTTCCCGGAAGAAGCAGCCGGCGGGCAGGACGCGGTTGCCCGGCAGCTCCACCGGCTCGGCGGGCGCACCGTCCGTCCAGGGCCGATCCAGGCGCGGCACGGCATCCAGCAATTCCCGGGTATAGGGATGGCGAGGCGTTTCCAGCACGGCGGCTGCGGTCCCCTGTTCGACGATCTGGCCCAGGTACATGACGGCGACCCGGTCGCACAGATGCCGTACGACGGACACATTGTGCGAGATCAGCACATACGTCAGCCCGTGGCGGCCGCGCAGGTCCTGCAGCAGGTTCAGGATCTGCGCCTGCACGGAAATGTCCAGCGCCGAGGTCGGCTCGTCCAGCACGATCACGTCGGGATCGGAGGACAAGGCGCGGGCGATGGCGATGCGCTGGCGCTGGCCGCCGGAAAACTCATGCACGTAACGATCCAGGGTCTCGGGACGCAAGCCGACCTGGACGGCCAGTTCGGCCGCGCAGGCGCGCAAGGCCGCCCTGCCCGACCGCGAATCCCGTCCCGGCGCGGCGCGGCGCCCCCGGACGACGACCGGCTCGACGATGACCTTCCAGGCCGGCAGCCGCGGATCCAGCGAAGACTGGGGATCCTGGAAAACGATCTGGACGTTGGCCGGACGCCCGTCGCCGCGCGGCTGGCGCCGCACCTCGCCTTCCGTGGGCGGCAACAGCCCCATCAGCACCTGGGCCAGCGTGCTTTTTCCGCAGCCGGATTCCCCGACGATGCCGAAGGCCTCGCCGCGCCGGATGCGCAGATCGATGCCGTTGAGCGCATGAGCGGACTGCGCGACGCGGCCCCGCCAGTCGCGGACCATGGGAAATCGGACGCGAACGTCCCGGACCTCCAGGACCAGATCCTGTTCCTGCTGTCCGGCGCCTGCGCCCGGCGCCATGGGGAGATCCATAATCGTCATGTCCGCTCTCCGGGCATGTCCGCCGCCGGCTGCGCCAGGGGATGCCAGCAGGCCAGCAGGCGCTCTTCCGCCGCCCCTTCGCCGGCCGCCGCCGGTTCCGGCGTGTCCGTATCCAGAGGCAGCAAGGCGGGCCGCTGGCGGCAGGCCTCGTCCGCGAAAGCGCAGCGATCGAAGAACGGGCAGCCCGACGGCGGATGGCGCATGTCGGGCACCTGCCCCGGAATCGCCGCCAGCGCCGTCCCCGGCGACGCGCCTTCCGGCAGGCCATCGAGCAGGCCGCGCGTGTAGGGATGGCGCGGATCCCGCAGCACCCGCCGCGTCGGCCCCTGCTCGACCACCGTGCCCGCGTACATCACGTACACCCGGTCGCACAACTGGGACACGACCGCCATGTCGTGCGTGATGAACAGGATGGCGGTGCCCCGCTCGCGCGCGTGGTGGCGCAGCAGCTGCAGGACCTGGCGCTGCACGGTGACGTCCAGCGCCGTCGTGGGCTCGTCCGCGATCAGCAGGTCCGGGTCGCAGGAAAAGGCCATGGCCACCATGACGCGCTGGCGCATGCCGCCCGACAATTCAAAAGGATAGGCCCTCAGCACCTGGGCCGGATCCGGGATCATCATGTCGCGCAGCAGGGATTCCGCCTGGGCCAGGGCGTCGCGCGAACGGACGCGGCGATGCGCGCGCAGGACGCCGCACATCTGTTCGCCGATCCGCTGCGTGGGATTCAGGGCCGTCATCGGTTCCTGAAAGATCATGGCGGCCCGGCGGCCGCGCCACTGGCGCACGATGGATTCCGGGGCGGCCAGCACGTCGTCTCCTCCCAGATGCAGGCTGCCTTCGGCGACCCGGTAGCCGTCCGGCGGCAACAGCCGCAGGGCGGCCATGGCCGTCACGGACTTGCCGGAGCCGGACTCGCCCACGATGCCGACGATCTCCCCCGGCATGACGCGCAGGCTGACGCCATTGAGCGCCCGGACGGCCCCGCCGAAGACGGGGAATTCCAGCGACAGGCCGCGCACGTCCAGGATGGGGGTGGCGTCCGCGTTCATTTCACCCTCGACTTCGGATCCAGCAGATCCCGCACGCCGTCGCCGACCAGATTGCAGGCCAGCGCCGTCACCAGAATGGCGCACCCCGGCGTCACCGTGTACCACCATTGATCCAGCAGGAAATTGCGGCCGGTGGCCACCATGGCCCCCCATTCCGCCGTGGGCTGCTGAGCCCCCAGGCCGATGAAGCCCAGCGCCGCCGCCATCAGGATCGCGCCGCCCACGTCCAGTGTGGCCTGGACCACGATGGGCGAGGCGGCGTTGCGCACCACGTGCCAGCGCACCACGTGGCGCCGGCCGGCGCCGAAGGTCCAGGCGGCCTGCACATAGGCCATCTCGCGGATGCTGAGGGTCTGGCCGCGCGCCAGCCGCACGTAGAAGGGAATCCGGACCAGGGTGATGGCCAGCATGGCGTTGAACAGACTGGGCCCGAGCGCCGCGGCCAGCGCCATGATCAGCACCAGCGACGGGACGGACAGCACGACGTCCATGGTCCGCATGATCAGGCCGTCGATGCGGCCGCCCAGGATGCCGGAAAAACAGCCGACGATCGCGCCGACCACGCTGGCGCACCCGGCCACGAACAAGCCCACCCCGATGGACTGCTGCCCGCCATACAGGACCCGGCTGAAAATGTCGCGCCCGACCTCGTCCGTCCCGAACCAGTGCTGCGCGGACGGCGCCGCCAGGCGCTGGACCAGATTGATCTGCTCCGGATCATACGGCGCCACCCAGCCCGCCAGGCCCACCGCCAGGCCGACGGCCAGCAGGATCAGCAAGCCCAGAAGCATCAGGGGGCTGCGGCGCAGCTGATACCAGAAATAGCTCACCCGATCCCCCGGATGCGCGGATCCAGCCGCCGATACAGCAGGTCAACCAGCAGGTTCAGCACCACGTAGGCGAAAGACACCACGACGGCAAAGCCCATCACCGCCGGGAAATCCAGCGCCTGGATCGAATCCACCACATAGGCCCCCATGCCGGGCCAGCCGAAGACCGTTTCCGTCAGGACCGCGCCATAGAGCAGGTCCCCCAGGGCCAGCCCCAGGACGGTGACGGACGGAATCAGGGCATTGGGCAGGGCGTGGCGCAGCACCACGACCCAGGGCGACAGGCCATAGGCCCGCGCCGTGCGCACGTAGTCCTCGTTCAGCTGTTCGAGCATGGAGGAGCGCACCTGGCGGGCCACCACCCCCAGGTGGACGAAACCCAGGGTGATGGCGGGCAGCAGCATGTGCTGCAGCGCGCTGCGCCACACCGGCCAGTCGCCCGCCAGGGCGGCATCGATCAGGTACAGGCCCGTGACGCCGGGCGGAGGCGCCATGCCCTGGTCGATGCGCCCGCCCCCCGGCAGCCAGCCCAGATTCCCATAGAAAATGACGATCAGGCCCAGGCCCAGCCAGAACGCCGGCGTGGAAATGCCGGCCACGGCCAGCGTCCGGGCCAAGTGATCCGTCAGGCGGTTGCGGTAGACCGCGGACAGCACCCCCAGCGGAATGCCCAGCACGGTCGCCAGGATCAGGGCCACCAGCGCCAATTCCAGCGTCGCAGGGAAAAAGGCGGCGATGTCCTGCAGCACGGGGCGGTGCGTGCGGATGGAGGTGCCCAGATCGCCGTGCAGCAGTTGCCCCATGTAGTGCAGATATTGCTGCGGCAAGGGCAGATCCAGCCCCAGCTGGCTGCGGATGTGGGCGACGATTTCGGGCGTGGCCCGATCGCCCGCCACCAGCCGGGCCGGATCGCCGGGCACCAGATGGGAGATGATGAAGGTGATGAGGGACACCCCCACCACCACCCACACCAGGCTGATCAGACGCCGGCCCACGACCGGCAGCCACGACCCATTCATGCCCGGAACCCTTCGGCGCCCGGCCCGTCAGCGGCCGGGACGAATGGACGATGCGTCATTTCTTCATGTCGGCGACGTTGAAAACGCGCTCCAGCATGGGATTGAAGACGAAGCCCTGCACATTGGCGCCCAGCCCGGCCTGGTAGTTCTTCTGGTACAGATAGGCATAGGCCGCGTCCTTGACGACCTGTTCCTGGACCTGCTTGTACAGGGCGATCCGCTTGGACTGGTCGCTGAGCGTGGCGGCCTCGCGCAGCCAGCCGTCCACCTGGGGATTGGAATAGAAGGACCGGTTGCCCGCCAGGCCCTTCTTGTCCGAATCGAACCAGTAGCTGGTGAACATGTAGGGGTCGGCGAAATCCGGGCTCCAGTTGCCGATGGAAATGTCGAAATTGCCCTGGCCCAGGTTTTCGCGCAAGGTGGCGTTGGCCAGTTTTTCGAGCTTGACCGGGATGCCGGCCGCCGTCAGGTTGGCCTGCACGGTCAGGGCGATGGGTTCCCAGGCGGGATCCTGGGTCGAATAACGAAGCAGCAGCGGGGATTTGACGCCGCCGGCCTTGCTCACCAGGGCCTTGGCGGCCGCCACGTCCTGCTTGGGCTGCGGCAGATCGGCATCGTAGCCCCACATGCCTTCCGGGATCGGACCGCGCATCTGCTTGGCCTGCCCCATCATGATGCCATCGACGATGCCCTTGTAATCCAGCGAATCCACGACCGCGTGGCGCAGATCGGCGCTTCGCAGCGGGCCCTTGGCATTGTTCAGATACAGGTAGGTGACGCGCAGCGACGGAAATTCCGCCACGTGCACGGCCTTGTCCTTCTTCAGGGCTTGCAACTGGTCGACCGGCAGTTCCTCGGCCACGTCCAGATCGCCTTTTTGCAGCTGCAGGCGGCGGGCGGAGGATTCCGGCACGATCTTGACCACGAACTTGTCCAGCACGGGCTTCTTGGACCCGGCGTAATGCGGATTGCGTTCCAGCGTCAGCGCCTGGCCCTTCTGCCAGGAAACCAGCTGATAGGGGCCGGAGCCGGCCGTGTGGCCCGACAGCCAGGCATCGGCGTCCGGGCGCTGCATGGCCTTGGGATTGACGATGGAGGCGCCGTTGTTGGCCAGGGTGTACAGGAAGGGGGCGAACGGCTTTTTCAGGGTGAAGCGCACGGTCTTGGCGTCCACCGCATCGATCTTCATGTCGGCGGGGAAGGCTTCGGACGGGCCCTGCTTTTTGGCCAGCAGCCGTTCGAAGGATTGTTTCACGGCCTGCGCATCCACGGCCGTGCCGTCCGCGAACTGCTGGCCGGCGTTCAGGGTGAACGTCCACACCAGATTGTCGGGCGAAGTGGTCCAGCTGGCGGCCAGATCGCCTTCGACTTCGGTCGAGCCCTTGCCGTCGACCTGCTTGTAGCGCATCAGGCGCTGGTAGGCGGGATAGGTGACGGTCCAGTCGTTGTTGTCGATCGTGATCGCGGGATCCAGCGTCTGGGGGTCGGCGGGCTTGCCGATGACCAGGGTATCGGCCGGCGTCGCCGCGGCCGCTCCGCCGGCCAGGGCCAGCGCCCCGAGCCCCATCACGGCAGCCATCACGGCCCGGCGCGCGCCGGTCTGAATCATGAATTGCATGGTGTGTCTCCATCCATCGAACAAGGGTCTTCCGGTCTCAGTGTGTGTGGTACACCTGGACCATGTCGCTTTCCGGCAGTAACGCATATTCCCGCGCGTTCGGCAATTCGTAGTGCCACCATTCCGTGGGAATCGAACGGAAGCCGGCCTGCAGCATGATGCCCAGCAGCAGATGGCGGTTGCGCTGGGCTTCGGGCGGCACGTCGTCGCGGTCGTGGTGGGACTGGTCGCGCATGTCGTCAAAGCCCGTGCCCATGTCCAGCGGCTGCCCGCTGCTTTCCAGCAGGCCCACGTCCACGGCCACCCCGCGCGTATGGTTGGACCCCTGGGCCGCATCGGCCACATAGCGCGGATCCGGCAAGGCTTTCCAGAAGACGGCCTGCGCCCCCGCAGGCCGATAGGCGTCGTAGACGACCAGCGCCAGGTCCGCCCGGCGGGCCGCCTGCGCGGCGCGGCGCAGGCACTCCGCCGCCGCAGGACGCAGCGCGCAGCGGGCCCCGGGCGCATAAATGGGACGCCCGATCAGGTTGTCCGCCGTTGCATAAGCCAGCGCGATCCGCACGCCGTCGGCGTGCGTCAGTTCGATCAGTTCCGTCATGGGCCTCCCGTTTCCGTGTGTACGTCCGTCACCGCACTGTACCGGAAACCGCCGGCCGGCATCAGCCTCGCAGCTGACGTATCCAGTGGCAGGTCGAGGCGTCGTGCCCATCGTCGCCCGTCGCAGGGTCGGCGGCCGGCGTCAGCGCCTGCACGATGCCGCGCGCCAGGACCTTGCCGTATTCCACCCCCCACTGGTCGAAGGGGTCGATGCCCCAGATGACGCCCTGGGTGAAGACGCGATGCTCATAGAGCGCCAGCAGGGCGCCCAGGGAATACGGCGACAGGCGCGGCAGCGCGATCAGGTGGTTGGGGCGGCCGCCGGGGTGCACGCGATGCGGCGCCAGCCGATCCGCCTGTTCGGGGGACAGGCCTTCGGCCAGGCATTCGGCCCGTGCCTGCGTCAAGGTCTTGCCGCGCATCAGCGCTTCGCGCTGGGCCAGGCAGTTCGCCAGCAGCTGGCGGTGATGCGCTGCCCAATGGTGGTCGGCCTGGCAGCACAGGATGAAATCCACCGGGGCGCCGTCGCTGCCCTGATGCATCCACTGGAAAAACGTATGCTGGGCATCCGTGCCGGGCATCCCCCAGACGGCGGGCCCGGTGGGCACCCCCACCGGCCGGCCCGCCAGGTCCACGGACTTGCCCAGCGATTCCATGTCCAGCTGCTGCACGTAGGGCACCAGGTTCGCCAGGCGCGAATCATAGGGGGCGATGTTCAGGGACCCCTGCCCCAGGACGCTGCGGTTGACGATGCCCGCCAGCGCCATGCGCACCGGGGCGTTGACCTGCAAGGGCGCCTGGGCGAAATGCGCATCCATGGCGGCGGCGCCCATGCGCAGGCCCGCCAGCACGTCCGAGCCCACCGCCAGGGCGGTCGTCAGGCTGACGGCCGACCAGACGGAAAACCGGCCGCCGACCCAATCCCACAGGCGGAAGATCTGCGTGTCCGGGATGCCCCAGGCGCGGGCGCGGTCGGGCTGGGCCGTGACCGCCGCCATGTGATCCGCCGGATCCAGCCCGGCCGACAGCAGCCATTCCCGCGCCCGCGCCCCATTTTCCAGGGTTTCGGACGTGGTGAACGATTTGGAGACCAGAACGACCAGGGTATCGCGCGGATCCAGCCCGGCCAGGCCGCCTTCGATGGCGTGGCCGTCGATATTGGCGACGAAGCGCACGTCGCGCCAGGTGCCGGCGTACCCGAAGGCGGACACGGCCAGGCGCACCCCCCAATCCGATCCGCCGATGCCGACATGCACGATATGGCGCCAGCGGCGTTCGGCGTCCGCCCGGCGCACCCAGGCGTCCATGCGTTCGCGTTCGGCCTGCACGTCGGCCGGCGCCGTCGGCGCCCGCAGCACGGTGTGCCAGGCGGCCCGGTTCTCTGTGGCGTTGACGATCTCGCCCGCCAGCAGGCGGCGGCGCTGTTCCTCGAACCCCCGCGCCCGCAGCAGGGCCTCGCCGGCCGCCAGCAGGTCGGACGAATGGCGCTGGCCGCTGGCGTCCAGCGTCAGGCCGGGGGCCTCAAGCAGATCCAGGCCGTCGGCGCGCGGGGGACAGGTCTGCGCCGCCACGACGAATCGCTTCCATTCGGGAAGATCGGTCAGGGGGGCGAGACTGCCGACGGACACGGGCAAGGGGGCTTGGGACATGACGAAAGTATAGAGGCAAGCCCGGCGTCCGAGACGACGGAATGCGTTGCGATCATTACAAGACGCAAGCAGGCCCCCGGAGAGGCCGCGCGGCGCGCCCTGCAATCAGTCGATCAGCCGATCAGCAGCGCTCGTAGATGCCCGCCGCGCCCATGCCCGTGCCCACGCACATGGTGACCATGCCGTATTGCAGATTGCGGCGGCGCATGGCATGGATGGTCGTGGCCGAGCGGATCGCGCCGGTGGCGCCCAGGGGGTGGCCCAGGGCGATGGCGCCGCCCATGGGATTGACCACGTCCTCGTTCAGCCCCAGGTCGCGGATGACGGCCAGGGACTGGGCGGCAAAGGCTTCGTTCAGTTCGATCCAGCCCATCTGGTCCAGCGTCAGGCCGGCTTTCTTCAGCGCGGCCGGGATGGCTTCCTTGGGACCGATGCCCATGATGTCGGGCGGCACGCCGCGCACGGCGAAGGACACGAAGCGCGCCAGCGGCGTCAGATTGTGTTCCTTCAGGGCGCGCTCGGACACCACCAGCAGGGCGCCGGCGCCGTCGGACGTCTGCGAACTGTTGCCCGCCGTGACGCTGCCCCTGGCGGCGAATACCGGGCGCAAGCGCGCCAGGGCCTCCAGGCTGGTGTCGGCCCGCGGGCCCTCGTCCAGGGTCACGGTATGCCGGGTCTCGCGCACCTCGCCCGAGGCCAGGTCCGGCACGCGGCGGACGATCTCCACCGGCAGCATTTCATCGGCGAACTCGCCCGCCTGCTGCGCCGCGAGGGCGCGCTGGTGCGAACGCAGCGCGAAGGCGTCCTGATCGGCGCGGGAAATGTCCCAGCGCTCGGCGACCTGTTCCGCCGTCGCGCCCATGCCGTAGGCGATGCCGATGTTGTCGTCGTTCAGGTAGACGTCCGGGCTGAACGAGGTGTTGATGCCCATGGTGGGCACCAGGCTCATGGATTCCGTGCCGCAGGCCAGCATCACGTCGGCCTCGCCCACGCGGATGCGGTCGGCCGCCATGGCCACCGCCGTCAGGCCCGACGCGCAGAAGCGGTTGACCGTGACGCCGGCCACCGACTGGGGCAGGCCCGCCAGCAGGACGCCGACACGCGCCACGTTCAGGCCTTGGGGACCTTCGGGAATGGCGCAGCCGACGATGGCGTCCTCGATGGCGGCCGGGTCCAGGTTGGGCGCCTGGGCCAGCACGCCCCGGATCGCCTTGGCCAGCAGATCGTCGGGCCGGGTGTGGGAATACATGCCGCGCGGGGCCTTGCCGATGGGCGTGCGCGTCGCAGCGACGATATAAGCTTGTTGCAGGGCAGTCATCGAAGGTCTCCTTAATTGCGGACGGGCTTGCCGGTCTGCAGCAGCCCGGCAATGCGCTCTTGTGTCTTGGGGTTGGCCAGCAGGCCCAGGAAGGCCTGGCGCTCCAGCTTCAGCATCCAGGCCTCGTCCACCAGGCTGCCGGGATCGACGTCCCCGCCGCAGATGGCCGTGGCCACCTCCAGGCCGATGTGGAAGTCGTAGTCGCTGATGTAGCCGCCCACGTGCATGTTCACCAGCTGCGCCCTCAAGGTGGCGATCGCGTCGCGCCCGGCCACCGGGAAGCGGGCGGCCAGCGGCGCGCGGTAGCCCTGCTCGGCCAGGTTGGCGGCTTCCCGCACGGCCACGTACAGCAGTTCGTGGCGATTCATGACGATGGGATCGGAATCACGCAGGTAGCCGATCTCGCGGGCCTCCAGGGCGGATTTCGACACGCGGGCCGTGGCCACGGACAGCACGAAGTTCTTCACGTAGGCCAGCAGCGGGGCGTCCGGAGCCGACTGGGCCTGGATTTCCGCCGCGCGGCGGGCGCTGTAGGTGATGCCGCCCGCCCCCGGCACCAGGCCGATGCCGACCTCCACCAGGCCGATGTAGGTTTCCAGGTGCGCCACGCGACGGGCGCAATGCACGGACAGCTCGCAGCCGCCGCCCAGCGCCAGGCCCGCCACGGCGGCCACCACCGGCACCTGGGCGTAGCGCACGCGCAGCACCATGTCCTGCATTTCCTTCTGAATCGGCTCGACGGCCTTGACGCCACCCGTCATGAAGGCCGGCAGCATGGCCTTCAGGTCGGCGCCGGCCGAAAACGGGTCTTCCAGCTGGCCGATGACCAGGGCCTTGTAGCCCTGTTCGGCCAGGTCCACGGCGTGGACCACGCCGCGCACCACGTCGGGGCTGAGGGTGTGCATCTTGGTCTTGAAGGACGCGATCAGCACGTCCTGCGGATGCGGCGCGGGCAGCGTCCAGCACAGGATCGCATCGTTCTCATAGACGACGGCGGGCGTGACCGCCGGTCCTTCTCCCACCAGGCGCGGCGCGCCGATCTGGCGCTGGTAGACCGGCAGCGCGCTGCGCGGCACATAGGCGTTCCTGGCCGGGCTGAAAGAGCCTTCCGGCGTGTGCACGGCCTGCTTGTCCCAGACCGGGCCGCCAACGGCCCAGGCGGGCAGCGGGGCCGACGACAGGGTCTTGCCTGCGGCGATGTCCTCGTTGATCCAGCCGGCGACCCGCTGCCAGCCTGCGGCCTGCCAGATTTCAAAGGGGCCGAAGCTGTGGCCGAAGCCCCATTTCATGGCCTGGTCCAGTTCGCGCGCGCTGTCGGCGATCTCGCCCAGATGCACGGCGCTGTAGTGGAAGGTGTCTCGCAGCACGGCCCAGACGAACTGCGCCTGCGGGTGCTCGGAATCGTGCAGGGCCTGCAGGCGCTTGGCCGGGTCGCGTTCCTTCAGGATCTCCTTGACCTCGTCATCGGCCTTTTCGCCGGACGGCACGTAGGCGCCCGCCTTGGGGTCCAGGCGCAGGATCTGCTTGCCTTCCTTCTTGAAGAAACCCGCCTGGGTCTTCTGCCCCAGCGCGCCCTTCTCGATCAGGCCGGCCACCACGGGCGGAATGCTGAAATGCGCGTGGAAGGGATCATCCGGCAGTTGATCCTTCATGGTGTTGATGACGTGCGCCAGCGTATCCAGGCCGACCACGTCGGCCGTGCGATAGGTGCCGGACTTGGCGCGGCCCAGACGGGTGCCGGTCAGGTCATCCACCAATTCATAAGGCAGGTCGAAGGCCCGGGTATGGTGGAAGACGGACAGGATGCCGAACACGCCGATACGGTTGCCGATGAAATTCGGGGTGTCCTTGGCGCGGACCACGCCTTTGCCCAGCTGCGACACCAGGAAGGTTTCCAGGTGGTCCAGCAGGGCCGGTTCGGTGGCGGCGGTGGGGATCAGCTCCACCAGCGGCATATAGCGCGGCGGGTTGAAGAAGTGCACGCCGCAGAAGCGATGGCGCAGGGCTTCCGGCAGGGCCTCGGACAAAGACGTGATCGACAGGCCGGAGGTGTTGCTGGCGACGATGGCGTGCGGGTTCAGCGCCGGAGCCAGCTTGTGATACAGGTCGCGCTTCCAGTCCAGGCGTTCGGCTATGGCTTCGATGACCACGTCGCAGTCGGCCAGCAGGCCCAGGTCTTCCTCGTAATTGGCCGGGGTGATCAGGTCCGCCAGCCTGTCCACGCCCAGGGGCGCGGGGTTCAGTTTCTTCAACTGGGCGATGGCGCGGCCCACGATGGCGTTCTTGCCGCCCTGGCCGTCGTCCTTGGCCAGGTCGAACAGCACCACCGGCACGCCGGCGTTGACGCAATGGGCGGCGATCTGCGCGCCCATGACCCCGGCGCCGCACACCGCCACGCGGCGGATGAACAGGGGGGCGGACTGACTGGTTTGCATGATATGGTGTCCTCTCACGATGATGGAAGATCCCGGATGGGCGGCTCCCTGGCATGTCGGCCCCGTCAGCCGGGTGCTCCGGGCATCCTCTGGTCCCGGGGATCCTCCGATCCCTCGCCGAAAGCCGATTTTCTGATTGTCGCTGATTTGCTTCCAAAATTCAAACGATCGTTTGAATTAATGGGTGCCATCATCTTCATGGTGCGCGACGGCGAGCGTCCGCGCAAGGCTCCTATAATCTAAGGCCTTGACGGATACGTTGGCCGAACCCGGCTCCAACACACATCATGGCCCGCCTCCCCCGCCTGTATGCCCCCCGCGTTCCGCAACTGGCGCAGGCCCGGTTCGCCCGGGCGCTGGCGCCTGCCGACGCGCCGGCGCCGGGTGCCGCCCTGGACCGGATCGCCGGCTGGCTGGCCGAAGAAGCCCGCCTGGCGGCCACCCCGAAGAATGACGCCCCCAGGCCGCCCCGCCCGGATGCCGGCCCATCGGCTGGCGCCGGCGCGCCGGCCGTCTCCATCCATGCCTGGGCCATCCTGCCCGACAGCATCACGCTGCTGGCCACGCCGGGCGACGACCAGTCCCTGCCCCGCCTGATGCAGGCCCTGGGGCGGCGCATGGGGTCGGGGCTGCTGCGCACCCGCGTGTATGCGGGCCGCTATCACAACGCGCTACTGGAACCCGGCCGCTGGGTGCTGCCCGCCATGGTCTGGGTGGAATCGCTGGCGGCCGCGGCGGGCCATGTGGCCGCCGCCACTCAGTGGCCCTGGTCTTCCGCGGCGGAACACGCGGGGCAGGCCGCCGGCACGACCGACACCATCGGCTGGCTGCTGGACCACCCGGACTACTGGCGCGAAGGCGACACGCCCTTCGCCCGCCAGGCCGCCTGGCGCAAGCGCCTGGCGGCCGGCCTGGCCGAATCGCAGGGTCGGCAGATCGAAGCCGCCCTGCACGGGCAGTGGGCCCTGGGGGAAAAGATCTTCCTGACGCACCTGGGGCGCCTGGCGTCCCGGCGCGTCAGCCCCGCGCCCCGGGGGCGGCCCAGGAAAACCAGCTAGGCGGCGATGCCGCCATGCCTGGACAACATCCGGCAGGGGCCCGCACATCAAACAATGTCAAAAGGCGGCGCATTTCCCGCAAACGATGGTCCAATGCCCCTACATTCCTCGAACCTTCAAGGAGACAGCCATGGGACTGTTCAGCACCATTCTCGAGAAACTGGGTTTCGGCGATGCGCAGGCCGCCCCGGCGCCTGATGCGGCCGCCGCCAGCGCCGCCCCGGCCAGCCAGGCGATTTCCGCCGTGGACGTGGTGGGCCAGCTGGAACAGAAAGCCGCCGCCAATGCCCAGCAACTGAACTGGAAGACGTCCATCGTCGACCTGATGAAGCTGCTCGACATGGACAGCAGCCTGGGAGCGCGCAAGGAACTGGCCGCCGAGCTGGGCTGCCCGGCCGACAAGATGGGCGACTCGGCGCAGATGAACATGTGGCTGCACAAAGCCGTGTTGGCCCGCCTGGCGGAAAACGGCGGCAACGTGCCGGCCGACCTCCTGCACTGAACTCCTTCCCGCCCAAGGAAACCATCATGCAAATCACCGACATCCTCGCCCAGGCCGGCGGGCTGGAATCCATTGCCCGCCAGCTCGGCATCACGGAAACACAGGCCGCCAGCGGCGCCCAGGCGCTGCTGCCGGCCGTGATGGGCGGCTTCCAGAAACAGGCGCAGGGCGCGGGCGGGCTTGGCGGCCTGCTGAACGGCCTGGGCCTTTCGGGCGATGCCGGCAACCTGGAGCCCGCCGACACGTCCCGAGGCAACGACGTGCTGGGGCAGATCTTCGGCTCCAAGGACGTCAGCCGCACCGTCGCCCAGCACGCCGCTTCAGGCAGCGGGCTGGACCCCGCCCTGCTCAAGCAGATGCTGCCCCTGTTGGCCACGCTGGTCGCGGGATTCATGTCCCGGCAAGGCGGCGCGGATCAAGCGGCCCCGGCCCAGCAGCCCATGAGCGGCCTGTTGGGCGGCCTCCTGGGCGGCTCCGGCGGCCAGGGCGGCGGCCTGCTCGGCAGCCTGAACTCGCTGCTCGACGCAAACGGCGACGGCAATGCCCTGGACGACATCCTGCGCATGGCGGGCAAGGCGGGTTCCCGCCAGGCGTAACGCCCGGGTAGCGGCCAAGGGCAGCGGCCCAGGCCTAGGCGCGGTGAGTTTTCAACCAGTGTTTCAACACAGCGTCCACCCGAGCCTGCCAGCCCGGGCCTGTCGCCCGAAAGCCATCAACGACTTCGGGCGACAAGCGGATCGTTATCATTTTCTTGACCGGCATCTTTTGCGGCCCCCGCCGACGGATGCCCATTGCCTCATGCAAAGCGGCAGGCAGCACATCGGCCGCAGGCCTCGCCCGCGCGAAGTCCGATTCATCCCATTCCGGGTTGTCGGAATCAATCAGTTCCGGATTTGGCTTTTTCATATCCTGCGACCTCACGCGCATTGGCTTTGCGCAAGCTGATGACGCGCAACGCGGCGCCGCGTATCGTGAAAATCAGCACGTACAAGCGGCCCTGGATCGGCCCCAGGGCCTGGAAACGCGGTTCCGCGTAATCCCGGCGAACATCTGCGACCACCAGAGTTTCGTTCCACTCCAGGTGCCGTGCAAGCTCGAATGACAGACCACGATCAATAACGTTCCGGTCGTTTTTGATGGGGTCATATTCGATCTCCATAATGGGCCGATTTCTTATAAATTGTAAATACGATTAGATACTTGCGCAAGATCATGGAATCTTGCCGCCAAGGCTGACGCGCCCCATCGTAAAAGTCCCATGCCCCCAGGGAAAGAGGGCATGGGACCTATTGGCCACAGCGAAGAATCGATCAGAACGAGCTGCTCACCTCCAGGAAGAACGTGCGGCCGGGCTGGTTGTAGGTGTAGGCGCCGGCGCCGTAGATGTAGTTGGCATTGTCCATGTTGACGCCGATCGCGTTCCCCCGGCGGAACAGGCGCTTGTCGAACACATTGTCCACGCCCGCCGTCACCCGCAGGTTCTTGTTGACCTTGTACCGTGTGCTCAGGCCGAACAGGGCATAGGGCGGGATCTTGTCCGTGGCGCTGCCGGTCAGGGGCTGGCCGTAGTAGTCATACTTCGGCCCTTCCTGCTCGCCATACACGGTCGCCTTGGCGCGCAGGGACCAGGCCGGCGTCACGGCCCAGTCCAGTGTGCTGTTGATCGTGTATTCGGGAATGGTGGACAGGTGCTCGCCGGTCTCCTTGTTCTTCGACTCGATCATGTAGGTGAAATTCGTGGACCACAGCCAGTCCTGCGCAAAAGGCCAGGTCAGATTGCCCTCGATGCCCTGCACGACGGCTCGGGGAATGTTCTCCCATTGAAAGACATTCTGCTTGAAGCCCGTGCTCCCGACGAACGAATCGATGGCGGTGCGCCCCGCCTCGATCTTGTCGCGGTAATCGTTGTGGAAATAGGTCAGGCTGGCGCCCAAGCCGTCCGGACTGCGGAACTCGATTCCCAGCTCCTTGTTGATGCTGGTCTCCGCCTTCAGATCCGAATTCCCCAGCAGGAAGCAGCCCTCCGTGCCGCCCGGCGCGTTACCCCAGCAGCCATTGCCCGCGCTGTACAGCAGGTACCCGGAGTTGCTCTGGTACAGATTGGGCGCCTTGTAGGCCCGGGCAATGCCGGCCTTCACCGTCCACTGGTCGTTGACCATGTAGGACAGATTCAACGACGGACTCCAGTTGTTGCCCTGGATGCTGTGATGGTCGAAGCGCAGGCCGGGCGTCACGGTCCAACGGTCGCCGACATACAGATTGTCTTCGGCGAATACGGAATAGATGTTGGCATGCGCCTTGGGGTTGTAGGCGAAGGGCACCTCGGGCATCTTCTTGCTCGGACTGTTGCGCGCAGCCAGATCGGAGGCAGTGTCCTCCAGATCCTGGCGCACCCATTCCAGGCCGAAGGTACCCATCTGGTCGATGCCGCCCCAGTTCAGGCGCCGATTCAGTTCGGTATGGGCCGTCAGGGTGCGCAGATCGATGTCGCCATAACCGCCGTCATTCACCCGGGGATTGGTCGGGTCGTTGAACGCGCCTTCGGTGCCCCCGGCCAGACCTTCCAGCAGGCGGGTGTTGCGGGTCCGCTCGTACTGCAGATAGCTCAGGGTATGGGTGTCGGCATTCCAGTCGCCATTATGGGTGATGGAATAGGCCTGGCGATAGGCGCGGTTCGTCTCGCCCCCCAGCTCACGCTTCACCATGTCATTGGTGTTGGTGTTCTGCGTGTCGCCGACGTAGATGTTGCCCTGGCGCCCGTAGCCGGCCTCGAAGTCGATCTTGTGCCCGGCTGCGGGCTTCCAGCTCAGTACGCCATTGACGTCGCGGTTCTTGAAGCCTTCGCGGCCGGCGGGAAAAGTGTCCTTGTTGCCGCCTCCGCGCAATGACGCATGATCCTCGTTGATGTCGTACGCATCCCCCTGGAAGTTCGCCGTGCTGCCAGTCAGGCGGAAGTCCAGGCTGTCCGAAATCGGGCCGGACAGGCTGAAGGTGGTGCGGGCGGTCGAACCCTCGTCGCTGTGTTCCGGGGCATTGGCGTACACCGACACGGAACCCGTGAGCTTGTCCGAGGCCGGCTTGGTGATGATGTTCACCACGCCGCCGGCCGCGCCATTGCCGTAGCGGGCGGCGGCGGGGCCGCGCAGGACTTCGATGCGTTCGATCTGTTCGGGCGGCACCCAGTTGGTGTCGCCGCGCGTGTCGCGTTCGCCGCGCCAGCCGAAACGCACCGATCCGCGCGACGATACGGGCTTGCCGTCGATCAGGATCAGGGTGTTTTCCGGCCCCATGCCGCGGATGTCGATCTGGCGGTTGTTGCCGCGCTGGCCGCTGGACGAATTGCCGGTCAGGTTCACGCCCGGCATGGTGCGGATGATCTCGGACACGTCGTTGGCCGGGGGCGATTTCTGGATGTCGGCCGCCGTGATGGTGGATGCGCCCGGGGTCTGCTTCAGTTCCTGTTCGGCCTTGACGACGACGCGATCGAGCTGGGCGACATCGCCGGCCGACGGATCGGCAAGAGCGGGCGCCTGGACGGCGACCCCCGACAAGCCCAGAGAAAGGCAAAGCCCCAGGGACGGCAGGGCCTGAGCGGGCCGGCTTGAGAGCGACATGAAGGGTTTCCTTTAATTGAGAATGAGAACTATGAACGTTTTATAAAATATAAACGACAATAGTTCTCATTTACAACAAGGAGTGTCACATCTCTGATTCAGATCAAGCGTTCCCCTGCGCCAGCAGCCACCGCCACCCGCTCATCAGCGCATCCTGCGGCGCGGTCCGGTGGATGTGCCCCGGCAACACCACATGGCGCAGCCGCAGGCCCGGGCAGGCGCCCAGGTCCTCCGCCAGCGCCCGCACGCCATCCACCATGGCGCGGCGCCGGCGCTTGAGCAACTGCTGTTCGCGCTCCTCGGCATCCAGGCTCATTTCCCCGGGGCTAAGGCTCTGCTCGTATTCCCCCACCGTCAGGAACAGGCCCAGGCCCGGCAGTCCCTGCGCCGCCAGCCAGGCCAGACGCCGCCGCGCCAGGCGCCGGGCGTAGCCCCCGCCCCACCACACCGACGGGCTGGACAGGACGTAGCCGTCGAAGGCGCGCGGCCGATGCAGCAGGACATAGAACGCGAACAAGGCTCCCAGGGAATGCCCCGCCAGCACCTGGCGACTGGGGTCCGGGCGGAATTCGGCGGTCACCCGGGAGCGCACGCCGTCCAGCGCATGCAGCCACCGGGCGGCACCGGTCAGCACATCCGCCGGCAACGGGCCGGGGCCCTGGAACCCCGCCGGGCCGGCTTGCGGCCGCGCGGCCGGATCGCCAGCGGCGAATCCTGTCGCCCAGCCGCGCGGCGGATAATCCCAGACCCGCTGCGCCGGCACCTGGGGCGCCAGCCCGACCAGGATTCCCGGCAATCCATCCGCGCCGGCCGTCCGGCGCAGGGTCTCGAACTGGCTGACATCCAGCACGTAGGCGATCGGCCAGCCGTCCGACGGCATCAGCCCTTGCGGCACGGCCAGCCGCACGACGCAGCGGCGGCCATCCGGCAAGGGCTGGGTGAACTCCGAAGAATATGTCGTCATGACGCCGCCGTCCCTGATCCTCTATACTGGCGCAATTGTAAACGTTTCTCATTCATGGATATCCGCGAAGCCGCCCCCTCCGCCACCTTGCAGCACTACCAGCACCTGCTGCGCCGCCGCTGGCTGCTGGTCGCCGTGCTGGGACTCGTCATCCTGACCTCGATCCTGGCGGATTTCATGCTGGGACCTTCCGGCCTGGGATGGGCCGAACTCAGCCACGCGCTGTTCCAGCCCGCGCAGGCCGACCCGACCACCCGCGTGATCGTCTGGGACATCCGCCTGCCCTACGCCCTGATGGCGGTGGCTGTGGGCCTGGCGCTGGGTCTGGCGGGCGGCGAAATGCAGACCATCCTGAACAACCCGCTGGCCAGCCCCTTCACCCTGGGCATTTCCTCGGCCGCCGCCTTCGGCGCCTCGCTGGCCATCGTGCTGGGCCTGTCGCTCCCGGGCGTGCCCCAATCGTGGATGGTGGCGGCCAACGCCTTCGTCTTCGCGCTCGCGTCCGCCCTGCTGCTGGACCTGGTCGCCCGCTGGGGCGCCATGAGCACGTCCGGCCTGATCCTGTTCGGCATCGCGCTGGTGTTTTCCTTCAACGCCGCGGTGTCCCTGGTGCAATTCGTGGCCAGCGCCGAGGCCCTGCAGGGCCTGGTGTTCTGGACCATGGGCAGCCTGGCGCGCTCGTCCTGGCCGAAGCTGGGCATCCTGCTGCTGGCGATCGCGTTGCTGCTGCCGCTGTCGCTGCGCGACACCTGGAAGCTGACCGCGCTGCGGCTGGGCGAGGACCGCGCCGCCAGTTTCGGCATCGACGTGCCGCGCCTGCGACTGACGGCGCTGGTGCGCATCAGCATCCTGGCGGCGCTGGCAGTGTCCTTCGTCGGCACCATCGGCTTCGTCGGCCTGATCGCCCCCCACATCGCCCGGCGCCTGTTCGGCGAGGATCACCGCTTCTACCTGCCGGGCAGCGCCCTGGTGGGCGGCACGATCCTGTCGCTGGCCTCGATCGCCTCGAAGAACATCGTGCCGGGCATCATCGTGCCGGTCGGGATCGTGACCTCGCTGGTCGGCGTCCCGTTCTTCCTGTCCGTCGTCCTGCGCCGGCAAGTGAAATGAACCCCAAAGCCCCCTGACCATGCTGCAGATTCAGGATCTTTCCGTCGCCTATGGCCGCCAGACCATCATCCACAGCCTGACGGCCGGCCCCCTGGCCCCCGGCCGGGTGGTCTCCCTGCTGGGCCCTAATGGCAGCGGCAAATCCACCCTGCTCAAGGCCATCGCCGGGCTGCTCAAATCCCATGGCCAGGTGCTGCTGGACGGCCAGGACCTGACGCGCCTGTCCTTCGAACAGCGCGCCCAGCAGGTCGTCTACCTGCCTCAATCCCTGCCCGCGTCCGTGCACCTGCGGGTCTTCGAATCCGTGCTGGTGGCCGCCCGGGCGTCGGATCTGTCGCCTCAGGCGCAGGACGCCAGCCCGCAGCGCATCCTGGACGTGCTGTCGCGGCTGGGCATCGAACACCTGTCCATGCACTACCTGGACGAACTGTCCGGCGGACAGAAGCAGCTGGTCGGTCTGGCCCAGGCCCTGATCCGCACCCCGCGCCTGCTGCTGCTGGACGAGCCGCTGTCGGCCCTGGACCTGAACTATCAGTGCCACGTCATGGACCTGCTGCGCCAGGAAACGCGGGAACACGGCCTGACGACGCTGATCGTGCTGCACGACCTGAACATCGCCCTGCAGCGCAGCGACGACGCCCTGCTGATCCGTGCGGGCGAACTGGCCGGCCACGGCAGCCCCGATGCGGTCATCACGCCCGACTCGCTGGCCCAGGTCTATCAGGTCGAGGCCCGCGTGGAAACCTGCTCGCGCGGCTTGCGCCACGTCCTGATCGACGGACTGTGCCGGCCTGCGGGCTGATCCCCAGAACTCCTCATTCCCGAGACGCCCACCGCCATGTCTTTCCCGGATTTCCGCCATACGGCCGCTTTGGCCCGCGATCACGCCCGCCCCTGCCGGTCCGCCATCTTGCCGCCGACCGGCCCCCGCGCCCTGCTGGCGGCGCTGCTGCTGATGTTGTCCGCCCTGTTCGCGACCCCGGCCGCCGCGACCATCACCGTCACCGACGTGCTGGGCCGCACCGTCACCCTGCCGGGCCCGGCGCAGCGCGTGGTCCTGGCCCAGGCCCGGCATTTCCAGGTTCTGTCCCTGCTGACGCCGGACCCGGCCGCCATCCTGGCCGGCTGGTCCGACGAATTCCGGACGTCCTTCGCCCCGGACTACCGGGCCGCCCTGAAACGGTTTCCCAGCCTGGCGAACGTACCGATCGTCGGGCGCCACACGGCGGAATCGTTCTCGGTCGAACGCACGCTGGGCCTGCGCCCGGACCTGGTCGTGATGACCGCATCCTTCGCCGGCCTGATGCAGGGCCAGGCGGCGGACGAATCGCCGATCATCAGCCGCCTGGAAGCGGCCGGCGTGCCCGTCATCGTCATCGATTTCTTCATGCGTCCCATGGAAAACACAGTGCCCAGCCTGCGGGCCCTGGGCGCGGCCATCGGCCACGACGCGCAGGCCGAGGCTTTCATCCGGTTCTACGAACAGCATATGCGGACCGTCGCGCAGCGCCTGACGGGCCTGCCCGACGACCAGCGCCCGCCGGTCTTCGTCCATGCCCACGCGGGCGTCACGGATTGCTGCAACTCGCCGGGCACGGGAACCTTCAACGAGATGATCCGCTACGCGGGCGGACACAACATCGGCGCCGACGTGCTGAAGACCGCCACCGGCAAGCTGAATTTCGAATTCATCAACGCGAAAGCACCGCAGGTCTACGTGGCGACCGGCACGGGATCCAACGCAGGCGCGGGGCTGGCCATCGGCGCCGGAGTCTCCCCCACCGACGCGCGCGCCAGCCTGCAGCGCCTGATCCGGGCCAATCATCTGGACGCCCTGCCGGCCGTGCGTTCCGGCAACAGCCACGGCATCTGGCACGCCTTCAACGACTCACCGCTGCACGTGGTCTTCATCGAGGCCCTGGCCCGCTGGATCCACCCGGACCGCTTCGCCGACGTCGACCCCGCCGAGACCCTGAGCGAGATCAACCGCCAGTTCCTGGCCGTTCCCCTGGAAGGCACCTACCTGGTGAACCTGAAGCCCTGACGACACGCCATGACCACTCCCCGGATCATCGCCCTGCGCGGCCTGCCCGACGAGGAGCAGGCGCGGCGTCTGCGGCGCGATCTGCCGGAAGCGGAATGGCAATGGATCGCCCGCCTGCGCCAGCCGCAGGACCGCCTGCGCAGCCTGCTGGGCCGGGCGCTGGCGCGCCGCCTGCTGGCCCCGCGCCTGGACCTGGCGCCCGCGCGGATTCCCCTGACGACGGGCCCGCACGGCAAACCCCTGCTGGCGGCCCTCTCCGGCTGGCATTTCAGCATCGCCCACAGCGGCGACCAGGTGCTGGCGGCCGTCGGCCCGCAGGCGCTGGGGGTGGATGTGGAGCGCTGTCCGGAACGAGTGGACGAGGCGCTGTTCCGCTTCGCGACCGGCCGGGAGCCAGGCCGAACCGATCCTTCCCGGGATGGCCCTCGAGACGAAACCGCAGGGACTACCGTCTCTGACGCACAGGCCTTCTGCGCCGAATGGGTTCGCCGCGAGGCCGTGCTGAAAGCCTGCGGCCTGGGGCTGACAATCGAGCCCGGAACACTGCGCCTGCGCGCCTGCGGCCAGGGATGGCACAGAGTGGACGGGCCGCCCGAGGTGCGCGGCCTGCACGTCCGGCTGCTCGGGTCCTCGCCCGGATATCGCGCCGCGCTCTGCCTCCCTGCCCCACGGGACGACTGGCAATTGACGCGGCTGGGCCTGGACGCCTGGCTGAGCGATCCGGAAGCCGTGGCTTGAAGACACGGCCGTCTCTGAACGGTCCTCCAGGCGCCGGATCGATGTCCCGCTTTTGAAGCGCAGGCCGATCCGGGCCCGGGCTTCGAACAGGCGCTGGACCTGGATCCCCGATTTTCTCTATACTCACAAAATATAATCATTCTCATTATCATGAGCATCACGAATCCATCTTCCACGGTTCCAACCCAGATCTGGCCCGCCGCATTCGCCGAGCGCTACCGGGCTGCGGGCCATTGGCGCGGCGAGACCTTCGGCGCCTGGCTGCGGGAACGCGCCGACGCGCACCCGGATGCCATCGCGGTGATCGGCGGCGAACAGCGCTGGACCTACGCCGAACTGGACCGCCGGGCATCCGCCCTGGCGGCCGGCTTCCTGCAATCCGGCCTGCAACGCGGCGACCGGGTGCTGGTGCACCTGCCCAACATCCCCGATTTCATCGGCGTGGTCATGGGCCTGTTTCGCGCCGGCCTGATCCCCGTGTACGCGCTGCCCGCCCACCGCATCACGGAAATCGAACACTTCGCCCGGGGTTCCGCCGCGCGCGCCTATGTGGCCGCGGCCGCCCACGCCGGTTTCGACTACCGCGCCCTGGCAGCCGAGCTGCGCGGCCGCTGCCCGACCGTCGAGCAGGTCTGGATCAGCGGCGACGCGGGGGAATTCGCCGCGCTGGAAGCCCTGTACGCGACAGATGGCGGCGCCGTCCCCGCCACCGCATCGCAGGGGTCCGACGTGGCCTTCCTGCAGATCTCGGGCGGCAGCACGGGCCTGTCGAAACTGATCCCCCGCACACACGACGACTACATCTACACGCTGCGCGAATCCGCCCGCATCTGCGGCCTGGGGCCGGCATCCGTATTCCTGGGCGCACTGCCCATCGCGCACAATTTCCCCATGAGCTCGCCCGGCTTTCTGGGCACGCTGTATGCGGGCGGACGGGTGGTGCTCAGCCCCTCGCCCGATCCCGAGTCCGCCTTCGCGCTGATCGAACGCGAAGGCGTCACCGTCACCAGCCTGGTGCCGCCGCTGCTGCTGCAGTGGCTGGACCTGGCCCCGGCGACCTCGCGCGACCTCGGCAGCCTGCGGACCATCCAGGTCGGCGGCGCGAAGCTGTCGACGGAAATCGCCCGCCGCGTCCGCCCGGTCCTGGGCGCGACGCTGCAGCAGGTCTTCGGCATGGCCGAAGGCCTGGTGAACTACACACGCCTGGACGATCCGGACGAACTGATCATCCGCACCCAGGGCCGCCCGATCAGTCCCGACGACGAAATCCTGATCCTGGACGACGACGGCAAGCCGGTGGCGCCCGGCCAGGCCGGCCACCTGCTGACGCGCGGGCCCTACACCATCCGCGCCTATCACGACAATCCTTCCGCCAATGCGCGATCCTTCACCGAGGACGGCTATTACCGCACCGGCGACGTGGTGCGCATGACGCCGGAAGGCTATCTGGAGGTCCAGGGCCGGGCGGGCGACCACATCAATCGCGCGGGGGAAAAGATCTCCGCCGAGGAAATCGAGGACCACCTGCTGTCGCACCCGCAGGTCTTCGACGCCGCCGTCGTGTCCGTGCCGGACGAATATCTGGGCGAACGCAGCTGCGCCTTCATCATCCCCAAAGGCGACAGGCCGCGCCCGGCCGACCTGAAGAAATGGATACGCGGGCGCGGCATCGCCGACTTCAAGGTGCCCGACCAGATCGTGTTCGTCACCCGGTTCGCGTCCACCGCCGCCCTGAAGATCAGCCGCAAGGCCTTGCGCGCCGACCTGCGCGCCCAGCTGCTGGCGCGGCAGGCCGCCGAACAGCCGCCCGCGCCGCAAGTTTCCCGGTAATCACTTTTCCCCGCCCTTATGAACAGCCTGACCCTGGAACGCATGCGCGCCGACATTGCCCGCATGCTGCATGAATCCCCCGAAGACATCCTGGACGACGACAACCTGATGGACCTGGGCCTGGATTCGATGCGACTGATGAAACTGGCGTCCCAATGGCGCGAGGCCGGCGCCCGCGTGGAATTCGCCGACCTGGCCGTCGAGGCCACGCTGGGCCACTGGTGGGCGCTGGTGTCCGACACCGCCCGGAACGGCGCCGGCCGCGCATGACGGCGGACACCGTACCGGCGCCGATGCCGCCGGCGCCATCCGCCGCCGACCCGGCCGGCCTGGACTGGGCGCCGCTGACCGAGGCTCAGGAGGGTCTGTGGTACGCCCAGCGCCTGGACCCGGCCAACCCCATCTTCAACCCGGCGCATTGCACGACGCTGCGCAGTCCGCTGGACGTCCCGCGCTTCGTCCGGGCCGTGGACCAGGCGCTGGCCGAGGCCCAATCCCTGTCGCTGCGCTTCGCGGAAGGGCCGGAAGGCCCGCTGCAGGCCCTGGACCCGGCGCGAACACCGCGCCTGGAAATCCGCGATCTGCGCGATCGGCCGCAGGACCGCGCGCGGCAGGAAGCCTGGGCCTGGATCCGGGCGGATCAGGCGCGGCCGGTCGATCCCCTGCGCGACCCCCTGTCGCGCCAGACGCTGTTCCTGTGCGGCCCCGCCCAGGCCCTGTGGTACCAGCGCGTCCACCACCTGGCCGCCGACGGCTACGGCATGGCGCTGGTCGAAGGCCGCGCCATCCGCCTGTATGCCGCGCCGGATCAGGACGCCCCCCTGGCGCCGCTGGCGCCGGTCTGGGCCGAGGACCAGGCCTGGCGAGGCAGCGAAGCCCGCGTCCGTGCCCGAGAGTTCTGGCGGGCGCACTGCGAAGGCCACATGCCGGCGGCCAGCCTGACGGCCCGCGCCGCGCTCAGCGCCGCGACCTGCCTGCGCCGGGAACAGGACGCGCCCCCGGCCCTGGTCCGGACCCTGCAGGCCCTGGAAGCCGCCACCGAAGTCAGCTGGCCCGACATCCTGACCATCCTGGGGGCGGCCTATGTGGCGCGCCATCTGGGACCCGCCGACTGCGTGGTGGGTGTGCCCGCCATGGGCCGCCTGGGCAGCCGCAGCGCCCGCGCCGTGGCGACCGCCATGAACGTGGTGCCCTGGGTCTGCGCGCTGGATGAAACCGCCCCGCTGGCCGATCTGTTGACCCGGGCCGCCCGTGCGCTGCGCGGCCTGCGCCGCCATAGCCGCTATCGCGCGGAACATCTGCGCCGCGACCTGGCCCTGCCCGGCGGGCAGCCGCGCCTGCACGGCCCCATCCTGAACGTCCTGCCTTTCGATGCCCCCTACGCGGCGGCCGGCCTGGACGCCTCTCAGGCCGTGCTGTGCACCGGGCCGGTCGAAGACCTGACGATCAGCTTCCGCGCCGCCCCCGACGGCGGCGGCCTGCGCATCGAAATCGAGGCCAATCCCGATCTCTATACCGAGGGTCAGGCGCAGGCCCATCTGGACAGGCTGACCGCCTTCCTGGCCATGGCCCTGAGCGCCCCCCGCCTGGCGGACGCGCCCACCCTGACGCCCGCCGAACACGAACGCTGGGCGCTGGCCCCCAACCGCACGGACCACCCGGCGCCCGAGGGCACGCTCTGGTCGCGCATCCACGCCCAATTGCGCGCGCACCCGGAACGCATCGGCCTGCAGGACGCGGCGGAAGACGCGCGGGCCTGGCGCTACGCCGACATCGACGCCTGGACCAGTGCCGCCGCGCGGCGCCTGCGTGCAGCCGGCGCCCGGCCGGGCGCCCGCGTGGCCGTGGCGCTGCCGCGATCCGCTGAACGGGTGCTGTGCCTGCTGGCCATCCTGCGCAGCGGCGCCGCCTACCTGCCGCTCGATCCGCAACAGCCGGCGGCGCGCCTGCGCCAGATTCTGGGCGACGCGCAGGCCTGCGCCCTGATCGGGCCGGCGGCGCTATGCCAGGGACTGGCGACCCGGCCGCTGTCCGTGGCGGACCTGGCCGCCGCCGATGCGTCGGATTCGCGTCCGGCATCGGCCGCGCCGCAGATCGAGGCCGCGCCCGAGGATCCCGCCTACGTCATCTACACCTCCGGATCGACCGGCATGCCCAAGGGCGTGATCGTGTCGCATGCCGCCATCGTCAACCGCCTGGAATGGATGCGGGAACACTACGCCGTGGGGCCTGACGACCGCATCTTGCAAAAGACGCCGGCCACCTTCGACGTGTCGGTCTGGGAACTGTTCCTGCCCTTTCTCAGCGGCGCCCGCCTGATGGTGGCCCCGCCCGGGTCGCACCGCGACCCCGCCTGGCTGTGCCGCCTGATCCGTACGCACGCCATCACCGTGCTGCACTTCGTGCCGTCCATGCTGGCGGCGATCCTGGAAGAGCCCGCCGCCCAAGGCCTGCGGGCGCGGCTGGTCTTCTGCAGCGGCGAAGCCCTGCCGGCGGCGCTGCGCGACCGCTTCCACCGCATCCTGCACGCCGAACTGCACAATCTGTACGGCCCCACGGAAGCCGCCGTGGACGTTTCGTACTGGGATGCCTGCGCCGACGACGGCAGCCAGCCCATCCCCATCGGCTGGCCGGTCTGGAACACCCGGCTGCACGTGCTGGACCCCCTGCTGCGGCCGGTGCCGCCCGGCACGCCGGGCCAGCTCTACCTGGGCGGGCGCCAGCTCGCCATCGGCTACCTGGGCCGGCCCGACCTGACGGCCGAACGCTTCATCCCGGCGCCGGCGGGCCTGCCGGATGACCGGCTGTACGCCACCGGCGATCTGGCCGCGCGCCGTGAAGACGGCGCCGTCATCTACCTGGGCCGCCTGGACCACCAGGTCAAGCTGCGCGGCCAGCGCATCGAACTGGGCGAAATCGAGGCTGTCCTGGCCGCCCGACCGGACATCGCGCAGGCCGCCGTGCTCGCCCGCGAGGACCAGCCCGGCCACGCGCTGCTGGCGGCCTATCTGGTGGCCGAGACCGGCCATGCGCCGGACGCGGACGATCTGGCGGCCCACGCCGCTGCGCTGCTGCCGGACTACATGGTGCCATCGGCCTGGATCTTCCTGCCCGCGCTGCCCGTGACGGCCAACGGCAAGCTCGACCGCAAGGCGCTGCCCATCCCGGAACAGGCGCGCCGGAAGGCCGGGCAGCCGCTGCGCACCGCGACGGAACGGTTCGTCGCCCGCGAGATCCAGATGGTCCTGGAGTTGCCGGACTCGCCCTGCGCGGATGATGATTTCTTTGCGCTGGGCGGGCATTCCCTGCTGGCGGCCCGGCTGGCCCTGCGGCTGCGCGACGCGCACGAAGACGTGTCCCTGGGCACGGTATTCCAGTATCCGACCATCGCGCGCCTGGCGGCCCATCTGGACGCACTGGCGGACAACCCCGCCCCGGCGGTGCAGGCCGGGTTCGGCCCCGTGGTCACGCTGCGCGAGGCCCCGGGCCGTCCGGCGCTGTTCTGCATCCATCCCGCGGGCGGCCTGTCCTGGTGCTACGGCGCCCTGGCCCGCGCCCTGGCGACGCCGCGCACGGTCCATGGCATCCAGGCGCCGGCGCTGGCGCTGGACGGCAGCGCCCCTTTCGCCAGCCTGGCGGACATGGCCGGCCGCTACGCCGACCTGCTGCAGTCCTTGCAGGCCGAAGGCCCCTACCATCTGGCGGGATGGTCCGTGGGCGGCATCCTGGCGCATGCCGTGGCGGCCGAGCTGCAGCGCCGGGGCCAGGCCGTGGGCGCGGTCGCGCTGCTGGACGCCTACCCCTGCGAATCCTGGCGCGGCCGCCCCGATCCCGTCCCCGAGGACCTGTACAAGGCGCTGCTGCACATCGCGGGCGCCGACCCCCGGGCGCTGTCCCCTGAACAGATGAACCGCGCGGGCGTCATCGCCTTCCTGCGGGCCGGAAACCACCCGCTGGGCGAACTGTCCGACGCCCGGATGGACGCCGTCTTCGACACCGTCGGCCAGACCAACCGCCTGGTGCGCGGCCACCGGCACGCGCCCTATGCCGGCGAAGTGCTGCACTTCCAGGCCGTCCTGGAACAGGACAGCGCGGGCCTGGACCCGCAGGCCTGGCTGCCCCATGTCGGCGCGCTGAGGCCATACGCCATCCCCGCCACCCACGCAGCCCTGCCCGGCGCCGACGCGGCGGCTCGCATCGCCCCCATCCTGGAAGACAGCCTCGCCGCGGCCGACGCCTCGACAGCCAGGCCATCGCCCGATCTTTCCCACTCTGCCCAGACCTTGAACAAGGAAACCGCATGACCCCGAATCCGACCCTGAGCCGCCTCGCAAAACTGATCTTCGCCAGCGCCGCGCTGAGCCTGGCGGCAGGCTGCGCCGCCACCAAGTCCGACGCGCCCGCGGCCACGATCGCCCCCGCGCCCGTCTGGACGTTCCAGGCCCAGGAAATCGATCTGGTGCCGGGCCTCTATCAAAGCGCCTACAGCGCCCGGTCACAGCGCCTGTACATCGCCAGCGCCGTGGGCCGCCCGCCTGTGCGCGAATCGCGCCTGGTGAAGTTCGACCCGTCGAACCTGCGCATCGACGCGGCGATCACGCCCGCCCCGCAAAGCAGCCGTTCCGACGGGCAAGTCCAGGCGATCTACGGCATCGCGGTGGACGACCCGCACGGACAGCTCTGGGCGACCAATACCCGCAGCGGCTCGATCGCCGTCTACCGGCAGGCGGACCTGGCCCTGGTCAAGCAGTTCCCCGACAACGCCGCGCCCCATGCCCGCGACGCCCTGATCGACACCGCGCGCAGCCGCGCCTACGTGTCCTCGCCCGCCGGCGATATGGTCCGGGTCTTCGACACGGCCACGCTGCAGGCGCTGCCGGGCATCGCCCTGAGCGGCGCGGGCGAGGCGCCGAAGATCATGAGCCTGGCCCTGGACGCCGAACACCAGCGCCTGTACGCCGTCAGCCTGAACACCGCCGAGGCCTTCGCCATCGACACCGCCACCGGCCGCCAGGCCGCCCGCTACGCCGTCCCCGGCGCGCAAGGCGCTTCGGGCATCGCCGTGGACAGCCGGACCCAGCGCCTGTATGTCGCCGCGCAGAAATCGGGGGACGTCACCGTGCTGGATGCGCGCGACGGCCGCGTGCTGCGGCGCGTGCCGACCGGCGCGGGCGCCCTGAACGTGGCATTCGACCCGCTGCACCGCCTGGCCTACGTCGCAAACCGGGGCGCCGGCACGGTCACGGTGCTGGACGACGCGGGGACCATCCAGGCCCGGATCGCCACCGGTTCCGCCCCCAACCACATCGCCATCGATCCCCAGGGCATCGCCTGGGCGCTGGTCAAGAAAAGCAAGAACGACCCGCGCGGCGACCGACTGGTCCGCATCGAGGCCCGCCGCTGATCATGGACATGCCGACCCGAGCCATCCCCGGACGGAACGGGGCATCGACCGCGGCGCCCGGCTTCCTGCCCGGCGACAGCCTGTTCGCCTCGCAAGGCGGGATCTTCCACGGACGCGGCTGCCTGCTGCATGCTCAACCCCGGGGGGATGTCGGCCGCCACGCGGCCGGACTGCTGGCCGAGGCCGCCGCCACGCAGGCCGCCCCGGTGCTGCTGGGGCTGCTGCCCTACGATCCCGCCCAGCCGGCGCAATTGCGCGTACCGGAGAAATGGATCCGGACGCAGGCGCCCCAGGATCTGCCGATCGCCAGCATGCCGGCCATCCTGCGCACCCGCGAACATCCCACGGGCGCCCGCTACGAAGAGGGCGTGCGCGAAGCCCTGGCGCGTCTGGACGCAGAACCGGCGCTGCGCAAACTGGTCCTGGCCCGCACGCTGCAGCTGGACCTGAGCCGGGCCGTCGACCTGCCCCGCCTGATCGACCGCCTGTGGCAGCGCAACCCGCACGGCTACACCTATGCCATGCCCCTGGATGCGGACGGCGCCTATTTCGTGGGCGCCAGCCCCGAGCTGCTGGTGCGGCGCCGGGGCCGCCAGGTCTACGTGCATCCCCTGGCCGGCACCGCCGCCCGCCACCCGGACGCCGAGGCGGATGCGCGCAACGGCCAGGCCCTGCTGGAGTCGCCCAAGGATCTGCGCGAGCATGCCGTGGTGGTCGAGGCCATCGACGCCGCGCTGCGCCCCCTGTGCCGCGCCCTGGACGTTCCCGCACGCCCCGGCCTGACCTCGACGGCCCGGCTCTGGCACCTGGGCACCCCGATCACCGGCGAACTGGCCGATCCGGACATCTCCGCCCTGGATCTGGCCATCGCCCTGCATCCCACGCCCGCGGTCTGCGGCCTGCCCGCCGCCGACGCCCGCCGGGCCATCGCCGACATCGAACCCTTCGAGCGCGGCTACTTCGCCGGCGCCGTGGGCTGGTGCGACGCGCGCGGCGACGGCGTCTGGTCCGTCGCCATCCGCTGCGCCCGGATGGCCGGCAGCGCCATGACCCTGTACGCGGGCGCCGGCATCGTCCCCGGCTCGGTGCCCGAGCAGGAACGGGTCGAGACCGGCAACAAACTGCGCACTATCCTGGACGCGCTGGGCCTGGAGACCGCCCCATGAGCATTCCCCCCCTGACTCCCTACGACATGCCGGACCACCCGGTGTCCAACCGCGTGGACTGGCGGCCCGAAGCCGGCCGCGCCGCGCTGCTGATCCACGACATGCAGGATTATTTCCTGGGCAAATACGACGTCGCCCGGGCGCCGATCCCCGCGCTGATCGCCGCCATCGCCCGCCTGCGCGCCCGTTGCGACGCCCTGGACATCCCGGTGTTCTATACCGCGCAGCCCCCCGTGCAGCCGGCCGCCGACCGGGCGCTGCTGAACGACTTCTGGGGGCCGGGGCTGACCGCGCCCGACCAGCAGGTCGGCGCCGGCATCGTCGCCGCCCTGCGTCCCCGTCCGCAGGACACCGTCCTGACGAAATGGCGCTACAGCGCCTTCCAGCGATCGGATTTTCGCCGTCGCCTGGCGGACCTGGGCCGCGACCAGCTGATCATCACGGGCGTCTACGCGCACATCGGCTGCCTGAGCACCGCCCTGGAAGCCTTCATGCAGGACGTGCAGCCCTTCCTGGCGCTGGACGCCTGCGCCGACTTCAGTCTGGAAGATCACCGGATGGCCATCCGCCACGTCTCGCGCAATTGCGGCGCAAGCCTGACCACCGGCCAGATCCTCGACGCCCTGGACACCGCCACGACGCCCGCAGCCCGGGAGGAAACCGCATGATTCAGATCCCGAGCGCCGACCGGCCTGTCTCCGTCCCGGCTCCCGGCACCGGCCACGCGCCCCGGAGCGGTTTCGAGGACCGCCACATCCTGGTCACCGGCGCCGCCGGCGGCATCGGGGCGGCAGTCGCCCTGCAGCTGCTGGCCCGGGGCGCCCGGGTGTCGGCCGTCGACCTGCGGGCGGACGGCCTGGAAACCCTGCAGGCAGCCGCCGCCGCGCAGGCCCCGGCCGACGAGCAGCCCCGGCTGTGGACGGCGCGCCTGGACGTGCGCAATGCCGCGCAGGTCGAAGACATCGTCGCGCAGGCCCAGGCGGCCCTGGGACCGCACGACGGCCTGGCCAGCGTCGCGGGCGTGCTGGAGATGGGCGACGTCGTCGACCTGGATGACGCCCAATGGCAGCGCTGCTTCGACATCAACGCCACCGGCGTCTTTCACGTCTGCCGCGCCGTCGCCCGCCGCCTGCGCGAACGCCGCGCCGGCGCCATCGTCACCGTCAGCTCGAACGCCGCCGCCACCCCGCGGGCCGGCATGGCCGCATACGCCGCTTCCAAGGCGGCCGTCACGCAGTTCAGCCGCTGCCTGGGCCTGGAACTGGCGCCGTACGGCATCCGCGTGAACATCGTCTCGCCCGGATCGACAGACACCGCCATGCAGCAGGCCATGTGGGCGCTCGGCAGCTCCCGCGAAACCGTCATCCGGGGGGACGCCGCCCGCTGGCGCCTGGGCATCCCGCTGGACAAGATCGCCACCCCCGACGAAATCGCCGCCTGCGTGCTGTTCCTGCTGTCGGACCAGGCCAGCCACATTACCCTGCACGACCTGCGCGTGGACGGCGGCGCCACCCTGGACCAAGGCTGATTCCGCCTGCCATTTCCGCCGTCCGGAGCGACGGCGGAACGATGCTCCCCGACATCGTCCGGCTCAAGAATATTTTACGGGCTCGATCAGGGTTTTCCCTGCCACAGAACCTTGATTCATGGAGTTAACTCATTTATTTTCATCAATATTGATATGACCCCATTTATTAGAAAGAATACACAGCGGTTTCATAAATGGGGACACATCAAATAAAAACCTGTTGTCGACAGGGGCTTGACGGCGTAATTTCCTGATTCCACCGGTAGACGGTGGCATCTGCGATTCAGTCTTGCGAGCCCTGCCATGACCCACCCCGTTTCCTGTCCCCCCGGCCTGCCGGCCGCCCAGGGTCTATACCACCCCGAATACGAACACGACGCCTGCGGCGTGGGTTTCGTGGCCCACATCGAAGGCCACAAGAGCCATTCCGTCATCCAGCAGGCCTTGAAGATCCTGGAGAACCTGGATCACCGGGGCGCGGTGGGCGCCGACGAACTGATGGGCGACGGCGCGGGCATCCTGATCCAGATCCCCGATCAACTGTATCGCGAAGACATGGCCAGCCAGGGCGTCACCCTGCCCCCGCCCGACGACTATGGCGTGGCCATGGTCTTCCTGCCCAAGGAAACCGCATCCCGCCTGGCCTGCGAACGCGAACTGGAACGCGCCGTGCGCGACGAAGGCCAGGTCGTGCTGGGCTGGCGCGACGTGCCCATCGATCACGAGATGGACATGTCGCCCACGGTGCGCGCCTGCGAACCCGTGATCCGCCAGCTGTTCATCGGCCGGGGCCCGGACATCATGGTGCCCGACGCGCTGGAACGCAAACTCTACGTCATCCGCAAGACGGCCAGCCACGCCATCCAGCGCATGCAGCTGGCGCACGGCCAGGAATACTTCGTGCCGTCGATCTCGGTGCGCACCGTGGTCTACAAGGGCCTGCTGCTGGCCAACCAGGTCGGCGTGTACTACCGCGACCTGACCGACACCCGCGTGGTGTCGGCCCTGGCGATGGTCCACCAGCGCTTTTCCACCAACACATTCCCGGCCTGGCCCCTGGCCCACCCCTACCGCATGATCGCCCACAACGGCGAAATCAACACGGTCAAGGGCAACTTCAACTGGCTGCGGGCGCGCGAAGGCGTGATGTCGTCCGCCGTGCTGGGCGAAGACCTGGGCAAGCTCTACCCCATCGTCTACGAAGGCCAGTCGGACACCGCAACGTTCGACAACTGCCTGGAACTGCTGGTCATGTCGGGCTATTCCCTGGCCCACGCCATGATGATCATGATTCCGGAAGCCTGGGAACAGCATGCGGACATGGACGAGTCCCGGCGCGCGTTCTACGAATACCACGCGGCCATGATGGAACCCTGGGATGGCCCGGCCGCCGTGACCTTCACGGACGGCCGCCAGATCGGCGCCACGCTGGACCGCAACGGCCTGCGTCCTGCCCGCTACCTGATCACCGACGACAAGATGGTGATTCTGGCCTCCGAGGCCGGCACCCTGCCGATTCCCGAGCACCGCATCGTCAAGAAATGGCGCCTGCAGCCGGGCAAGATGCTGCTGATCGACCTGCAGCAGGGCCGCATCATCGAAGACGAAGAGATCAAGGCGCAGCTGGCCAACGCCCATCCCTATCCGCAATGGATCCAGCGTCTGCGCATGCGGCTCGACGACCTGCCGGCGCTGAAGGCCGACGATCTGCCCGAGCCCGCAGCCAGCCTGCTGGACCGCCAGCAGGCCTTCGGCTGGACGCAGGAGGACATCAAGTTCATCCTGGAGCCCATGGCCAGCACCGGCCAGGAGGCCATCGGCTCCATGGGCAACGACGCGCCCCTGACCGTGCTGTCGGACCGTCCCAAGCCGTTCTACCATTACTTCCGCCAGATGTTCGCCCAGGTGACGAACCCGCCGATCGACTCGATCCGCGAACAGCTGGTGATGTCGCTGGTGTCCTTCATCGGCCCCAAGCCCAACCTGCTGGACATCAACAACGTCAACCCGCCGCTGCGGCTGGAAATCAGCCAGCCCGTGCTGGACCAGGCCGCCATGGCGCAGCTGCGCCACATCAGCCGCCAGACCAACGACAAATTCCGCTGCTGCGAGCTGGACATCACCTACCCGGTCGCCTGGGGCCGCGAGGGCATCGAAGCCTGCCTGGCCTCCCTGTGCGCCACGGCCGCCGACGCCGTGCGCAGCGGCAACAACATCCTGCTGCTGAGCGACCGCAAGGTCGACGCCGAGCGCGTGGCGATCCCCGCCCTGCTGGCCACGTCCGCCATCCACCAGCACCTGATCCGCGCCGGACTGCGCACCAATACCGGCCTGGTGGTGGAAACCGGGTCCGCCCGCGAAACGCACCACTTCGCGTTGCTGGCGGGCTACGGGGCCGAGGCCATCCACCCCTGGCTGGCCCTGGAAACCCTGGCCGGGATGGAAAAGAACATTCCCGACGCCACGGAACACTACATCAAGGCCGTCGGCAAGGGCCTGAAGAAGGTCATGTCCAAGATGGGCATCTCGACCTACATGTCCTACACCGGAGCGCAGATCTTCGAAGCCGTCGGCCTGCACAGCAGCCTGGTGAAGAAGTACTTCACCGGCACGCCCAGCAACATCGAAGGCATCGACATCTTCCAGGTGGCGGAGGAAGCTCTGCGTACGCACCAGGCGGCCTTTGGCAACAGCCCCGTCCTGGCCGATCGCCTGGACGAGGGCGGCGACTACGCCTTCCGCATCCGGGGCGAAGAACACCTGTGGACGCCCGATTCCATCGCCAAGCTGCAGCACGCCACGCGCGCCAACAACTATTCCACCTTCAAGGAATACGCCCAGCTGATCAACGACCAGTCGCGCCGTCACATGACGCTGCGCGGCCTGTTCGAGTTCCGCGTCGATCCGGCCCAGGCCATCCCCCTGTCCGAGGTGGAGCCCGCCAAGGAGATCGTCAAGCGCTTCGCCACCGGCGCGATGTCGCTGGGGTCCATTTCCACCGAGGCGCACACCACGCTGGCCGTGGCCATGAACCGCATCGGCGGCAAGTCCAACACCGGCGAGGGCGGCGAAGACGCCCTGCGCTACCGCGCCGAAATGCGGGCCGGCAAACCCACGGTGCGCAAGGGCGACACGATCGCCTCGGTCCTGGGCAAGGACCGCATCGTGGCCGACATCCCGCTGGCGGCGGGCGATTCGCTGCGTTCGCGCATCAAGCAGGTGGCTTCCGGGCGCTTCGGCGTCACGGCCGAATACCTGTGCAGCGCCGACCAGATCCAGATCAAGATGGCCCAGGGCGCCAAGCCCGGCGAAGGCGGTCAGCTGCCGGGCCACAAGGTCACGGACTACATCGCCCAGCTGCGCTATTCGGTGCCGGGCGTGGGGCTGATCTCGCCCCCGCCGCACCACGACATCTACTCTATCGAAGACCTGGCCCAGCTGATCCACGACCTGAAGAACGTCAATGAGCGCGCTTCGATTTCCGTGAAACTGGTCGCCGAAGTCGGCGTGGGCACGGTCGCCACCGGCGTGGCCAAGGCCAAGGCCGACCACGTGGTGATCGCCGGCCACGACGGCGGCACGGGCGCGTCCCCGGTCTCGTCCATCAAGCACGCCGGCATCCCCTGGGAACTGGGCCTGGCGGAAACCCAGCAGACGCTGGTGCTGAACCGCCTGCGCAGCCGCATCCGCGTGCAGGCCGACGGCCAGATGAAGACCGGGCGCGACGTGGCGATCGCCGCCATGCTGGGCGCCGACGAATTCGGCTTCGCCACGGCGCCGCTGATCGTCGAAGGCTGCGTGATGATGCGCAAGTGCCACCTGAACACCTGCCCGACCGGCGTGGCGACCCAGGATCCGGTGCTGCGCAAGAAATTCAACGGCAAGCCCGAATACGTCGTGAACTACTTCTTCTTCGTCGCCGAGGAAGTCCGCGAGATCATGGCGCAGCTGGGCATCCGCACGTTCGACGAACTGATCGGCCGCGTGGACCTGCTGGACACGCGCAAGGGCATCAGCCACTGGAAGGCCCATGGCCTGGACTTCAGCCGCATCTTCCATCAGGTGCAGACGGACGATTCCGTGCACCACACCGACCTCCAGGATCATGGCCTGGTCCACGCCCTGGACCACCAGCTGATCGACCGCAGCAAGGCGGCGCTGGAGCGCGGCGAAAAAGTGTCCTTCATCACGCCGGTGCGCAACCGCAACCGCACCATCGGCGCCATGCTGTCGGGCGAAGTGGCCCGGCGCTACGGCCACGAAGGCCTGCCCGACGACACCATCCACATCCAGTGCAACGGGGCGGCGGGCCAGAGCTTCGGCGCCTTCCTGGCGCACGGCGTCACCCTGGACCTGGTCGGCGAAGCCAATGACTACGTCGGCAAGGGCCTGTCGGGCGGCCGCCTGATCGTGCGCTCGCCCAACGACTTCCGGGGCTTCGGTCCGGACCACATCATCGCCGGCAACACCGTGCTGTACGGCGCCACCGGCGGGGAAGCCTACTTCAACGGCGTGGCGGGCGAACGCTTCGCCGTGCGCAATTCCGGCGCCGTCGCGGTCGTCGAAGGCACCGGCGACCACGGCTGCGAATACATGACGGGCGGCACCGTCGTCGTCCTGGGGGAAACCGGACGCAATTTCGCCGCCGGCATGTCGGGCGGCATCGCCTACGTCTGGGACCCGGAACAGGTCTTCGCGCGGCGCTGCAACCCGGACATGGTGCAGCTCGACCCCATGAGCACCCACGAAGCCCAGCGGCAGGCCGGCGACGTCCAGTTCTGGCACCACCAGAGCCGCGACAGCGAACGCGAAACCGACGAGACCATCGTGCGCCGCCTGGTGGAAAACCACTTCCGCCACACCGGCAGCTTCCGCGCCCGGGAAATCCTGGACGACTGGAATCAGGCCCGCCGCGCCTTTGTCAAAGTCACTCCGACCGAATACCGCCGCGCACTGGGCGAACTGTGGCAAGCCGCCCAGGCCCGCGACCTGGCCGCCTGAAGGAATACCGCATCATGGGAAAAATCACTGGTTTCATGGAATTCGACCGGGTCAAGCCGGCCTACGAGGCGCCTGAAAGCCGCCTGCGCCACTGGAAGGAATTCGTCTCGCCGCTGACGAACGAGGAAGCCCGCGTCCAGGGCGCCCGTTGCATGGACTGCGGCGTGCCCTTCTGCACCCACGCCTGTCCGGTCAACAACATCATCCCCGACTGGAACGACCTGGTCTACAAGCAGGACTGGAAGCGCGCGCTGGACACGCTGCTGTCCACCAACAACTTCCCGGAATTCACGGGCCGCATCTGCCCAGCCCCCTGCGAGGCCGCCTGCACCCTGAACCTGAACGACACGGCGGTGGGCATCAAGTCCATCGAGCACACCATCATCGAGCGCGGCTGGCAGGAAGGCTGGGTCGTCCCCCAGCCGCCGGCCCGCAAGACCGGCAAGAAAGTCGCCGTCGTGGGATCGGGGCCCTCGGGCCTGGCCTGCGCCCAGCAACTGGCCCGCGTCGGCCACAGCGTGTCGGTCTATGAGAAGAGCAACCGCATCGGCGGGCTGCTGCGCTACGGCATCCCCGACTTCAAGCTGGAAAAGACCCACATCGACCGGCGTCTGGCGCAGATGGAGTCCGAAGGCGTGGAGTTCCTCCCGTCCACCTACGTCGGCCGGGCCGAGGACGCCGATGACGGCCTGACCGTCGTCACGCCCGAGGAACTGCTGGCCCAATACGACGCCGTGGTGCTGGCGGGCGGCAGCGAACAGCCGCGCGACCTGCCCGTGCCCGGGCGCGAGCTGCGCGGCGTGCATTTCGCCATGGACTTCCTGCGCCAGCAGAACAAGATCAACCACGGCGACCGCATCGCCAAGCCCATCAACGCCAAAGGCAAGCATGTGGTGGTCATCGGCGGCGGCGACACCGGGTCGGACTGCGTGGGCACCAGCAACCGCCAGGGCGCGGCATCGGTCACGCAGTTCGAACTGATGTTCCGCCCGCCGGAAGAAGAAAACAAGCTGCTCACCTGGCCGTACTGGCCCATCAAGCTGCGCACGTCCTCGTCCCACGACGAAGGCTGCCAGCGCGACTGGGCGGTCGGCACCCAGTCCTTCGAGGGCAAGGGCGGCAAGGTCGAAAAGCTGGTGGCCACCCGCCTGGAATGGCTGAAGGACAAGGCCACCGGCCAGATGAAGATGCGCGAGGTCAAGGACTCGCGCTTCGAGATCCAGGCCGACCTGGTCCTGCTGGCCATGGGCTTCGTCTCGCCGGTGCGCTCGGTGCTCGACGCCTTCGGCGTCGAGGTCAACGGCCGCGGCAACGTGCAGGCCAACACCGACGACTACTGCAGCTCGCGGGCCAAGGTCTTCGCCGCCGGCGACATGCGGCGCGGCCAGTCCCTGGTGGTCTGGGCCATCCGCGAAGGCCGCCAATGCGCCCGGTCCGTGGACGAATACCTGATGGGCTCGTCCCAGCTGCCGCGCTGAGGGCTTCAGGCGGCGCCGAAGACTTCCGCCAGGAAATCGAGGAACACGCGGATCTTGGGCGTCAGGTGGCGGCGGGACGGATAGACGGCATACAGCGTGGTGGTCACCGTCTGCCAGTCCCGCAGCACGGCCTGCAGCCGGCCCTCCCGCAGGTCCCGCTCGACGTAGGGGCGAGGCACCAGGCTCAGCCCGAACCCCGCCCGCAAGGCATCGCAGACCGCCAGGCTGGACGAGACCGAATACCGGGACTCGACCGACACCTGCTCGATGCGCGCGCCTTTGCGGAACGTCCAGACGTCGGCGTGGCCAGACAGGCTGAAACGCACGCATTCATGCCCCTTCAGCGCGGCCGGCGAGGCCGGAGCGCCCCGCGCCCGGAGATAGGCGGGCGCGGCGCACAGCACATGCGCCATGTCGGTCAGGCGGCGGGCGACCAGGCTGGAATCTTCCAGCCGGTCGCTGCCCCGGATGGCCAGGTCGAACCCCTCTCCGACGATATCGACCCGCCGGTCGTCCAGTCTCAGGTCCAGGCGCAGATCCGGGTAGCGCTGCAGGAATTCGGGAATGCGGGCGGACAGCCAGGTCATGGCCACGGTCATCGGCGCGCTCACCCTCAGGACGCCCGACGGAACCGCCTGAGCCAGGCCCAGGGCCTCGTCCGCGGCCGCCAGGGCGTCCAGCCCCCGCGCGACGTGCTCCAGGTAGATCCTGCCTTCTTCCGTCAGCGCCTTGCTGCGCGTCGTACGGTGAAAGAGCCGCGTGCCGAGGTGCGCTTCCAGTTCCGCGATGTTCTTGCTGACGGCCGCGGGCGACAGACCCAGCCGACGACCCGCCTCGGCGAAGCTGTCCCGCTCGGCCGCTTCCCGGAACACGAGCCAGGCCATGTGACGATCCATCAACCTATTCGCTATCAGTGAATTATTAATCTTGAATCAAGGGCATTATCCTCCGGCGGCAAACTGAATACACTATCGGCAGGCGATGG
The DNA here is from genome assembly GCF_937988725.1 of uncultured Castellaniella sp. Classification (GTDB taxonomy): domain Bacteria; phylum Pseudomonadota; class Gammaproteobacteria; order Burkholderiales; family Burkholderiaceae_B; genus Castellaniella. The sequence continues at coordinate 130,530 of NZ_CALKHS010000008.1, forward strand.
GCCGCCCATCGCCTGCAGCAGGGCCCACTTTTTCCCCTTTCCACGAAAGGCGAACACCATGACCAACATCCCGCCCGCCTTTGCCGCCTGGGCTGCCGCTCACTTCCCGGGCGGCGCGCCATGATCACCTTCAAGGCCACGCTGCTTCAGCCAGCCGACCACGATGGCGACTCCTGGACCTTTCTCGTGCTGCCCAAGTCCGCCAGCGACGCACTGCCCAGGCGCGGCAGGACCTCGATCGAAGGAACACTCAACGGGCACCCATTTCAGGCCCGTCTCGAACCGGACGGCCAGCTCAGCCACTGGCTGCGCGTGGATCGGCGCCTGCGCGAGGCGGCCCGCGCGCGCGTCGGCGATCTGACGACCGTCCAGTTCTCGCCGGTCGAGACGGAACCGGAACCGCAGCTGCCCGACGACCTGCAAGAGGCGCTCGCAGCGTCCCCCGCAGCCAGGGCCGTCTGGGACGCCACGACGACCATCGCGCGCGTCGACTGGATACACTGGATCGAATCCGCCAGGCAGACAAAGACCCGCGCACGGCGGGTCCATGACGCCTGTGACATGCTTGCCGCGGGCAAGAAACGGGTCTGCTGCTTTGATCCATCGGGCTACTACAGCAAGAGCCTCCAGGCGCCCCGGGCACGGTCCGTTCAATGCGGCAACTGAACATCCTGCCAACCAGGATGGTTGAAATATTCGCCATAGCGATTCAGCGCCTGGGCCAAGCGCACGACGCCGCCTGAACGAGGTTGGTCCGCCTGCTTGCCGCCGATCGCTTCGGCGCCGTTGACCATATCCCCCAGGATGACGTGCAGGACGGCATCGGCCTGCGGCGTCAGCTTGCAGTTTTCGACGATGTAGGCGAATTCCCGATTGGCTTGCGCGCCCAGCGCGTCATATTGCGCGTCGGTCAGAGTGCCGGCGTGTGCCGCGGGCAGATTCTGGTTGACCGCCCGCGCCAGGTTGCCCATGGCCTGGCGCAAGGGGGCGTCGGTGTCCCATTTCCGGCCATGGTCCAGGGTCAGCGCCGCCGATGCGGCATGACCGTGATCGTGCGTTTGCGCCAGCGATGGAACGGAGGACAGCGCGAGGGGCAAGGCGATGCCCAGGGAGAGCAGGATGCGAGGGGCTTGGATAGACATGATGGATTCAACTCCGGAAAATGGATGAATGTCGCTCTGACCCCCGTTCAAACGAACAGCCCGGGAAAAAGTTTCATCCCCGCAGAAAAAACCCGGCCTTCCGGCGGCAGCGCCCTCTCCCGCCCGCTGTGTGATTAATGGGAAGCCTGATGCAGATATTCCTCCCGAGTGGCCTGCTCGGCATACTCCCGCGCCAGCAGGCCCCTGAGGACGCCTTGCTGATGGGCGTCAAGCACCTTCCGCTCGGCCAGCAACTGGCGAATCACGCGTTTCTGCTGGGCATCCTGCAGGGCGGCAATCCGCTCCTGGATGCTCGCCAGCCGCGAGCCATCGGGGCGCGCCGCGAAGATCTCATCCAGCAAAGCCTGGCGCTGCGCGCGAATGGCCGCCCAGTTCCCGGCCAGATCGTTCAGGAACGGCCTTTCAAGCGCGACCCACGCCTCCCGCTGCGCGACCGACAGGGTCAAGCGCTGCGCCAGTGGCGTCGCCGCTTCACGCAGCGCCGAGGCGGCTCCAGTCCAGTGGCGCTGGACGGCCGTGGCGATAAAACCGACGTTCAGAGCCAGGGATACGGCCAGCAAGGTATTCCGGAATCGGGGAGTCATGTGCGCTCCTGGGGGGTTCCACACAAACCGCCGGCGGCACACAATCCGCCTGGCGGCACCGCATCAAAAACATCCAGCCGCGCAGCGGCGGCCACGGACCGCGCGGATCCCGCTGCGGGTAAAGACCAGTTCGCCAGGCCGACCCCGGCCGCCAGCGACGCGGCAACCGCCAAACCGGCCGGCAAGCGCATCCACCAGAACGCCCCTTGCCGCCAGGATCGGCGCCGCGAGGGGTCACGCCGCCCGGCGTCCGGGCGCATCCGCCAGGCGCGGAACGCCTCCGGCGCCCCTTCCGGATCCGGCAAGGCCCGCAGATCGTCCGACAGGCATCGCAACGCATCCAGTTCGGCGGCGCAGATCGGGCAGCTGCGGACATGCGCCAGAATCAAGGAACGCCGCGGGCCGGCGCATTCCGGATCCAGGCAGGCGGAAAGCAACAGCGTGCGGGGACAAGGCATGGACATTTTCCTCGGTCAAGTTCTCAGGACAGCGAGCAATGCCGCCCTGGCGCGGGCAATGCGCGAGCGCACGGTGCCCAGGTTCAGATCCAGGGCGCGGGCGATGTCCTCGTAGGACATCTCTTCGATCTCGCGCAGCAGCAGGACCTCGCGATGCGCCGGCGCCAGAGCGGCCAGCGCCTGTTCCAGCCGGCGCATCCGCTGCGCGGTTTCGAGCCGCCTTTCGGGCCCGGGCGCCGGATCCGGCACGTCGGCGCCCGCTTCCAGCGGCTCCAGGCGCACATGTTTCGCGCGCCGCAGATGATCCAGTGCCAGATTGTGCGCAATGCGAAACAGCCAGGTCCGGAACCGCGCCTCCGGCCGCCAGGTCGGGATCGCCTGAAAAGCCCGCAGGAAAGTGTCCTGCGTCAGTTCGCGCGCAGTTTCCGGGACCCGGACCAAGCGCACGAGATAGCGGTAAACAGGCCCCTGGTGACACATCACCAGCCAGGAATAGGCGCGCGCATCCCCGGCGCTGGCGCGCACCGCATGGCGCACATCCTCGAGGTCGGCATCCGCATTCACCCCTGCTCCAACGGATAGCAGCGCAAAAAGTTCCATGTCCGGTCGGGCGCCGTGGCAAGAGAGTTCCGGCCGCGGCATGCCGCACAGGTACAATGTTAGTCCGATGCGGCCAATTGACCCCCGATGAGCTCAGCCAATCCTCCCGATCCTCTCGTGACCTTCGCCGGCGTTTCGCTGGGCTACGGCGACTTCACGGTGCTGCGCGACATCGACCTGCAGGTCATGCCGGGGCAGGTCGTGGCCATGATGGGCGGCTCGGGGTCGGGCAAGACCACGCTGCTGCGGGCCGTCACCGGCCAGCTGCCGGCCCAGGCGGGCGACATCACCGTATTCGGGCGCCGCATGGCCGACCTGCGCGGCGAATCCCTGCGTGAAACCCGCCAGCGCATGGGGGTGCTGTTCCAGGGCGGCGCCCTGTTCACGGATCTGGACGTCTTCGAGAACGTGGCTTTCCCCCTGCGGGAACACACCTGCATTTCCGAACAGCAGATTCTTGAAAAGGTGCTCGACAAGCTACAGGCCGTCGGCCTGCGCCATGCGGCGCACCTGCGCATTTCCGAAATCTCCGGCGGCATGGCGCGGCGCGTGGCGCTGGCCCGCGCCGTGGTCCTGGAACCCGAACTGATCCTGTACGACGAGCCCTTCGCCGGCCTGGATCCGATCTCCCTGGGCATCACCGCGCAACTGATCCGCGACATGACCGACAAGCTGGGCTGCGCCTCCATCCTGATCACCCACGACGTGGCGGAATCCTTCGCCATCGTGGACCAGGTCTACTTGATCGGCCAGGGCCGGCTGATGGCCCGGGGCACGCCGGCCGAACTGTCCGCCTCCCAGGACGACTACCTGCAGCAGTTCCTGCAGGGCCGGCCGGACGGCCCGATCGGCTTCCACTATCCGCTGACGCCCGCCTTCGAGCGCTGGCTGGCCGCGCGCAGGGGGACGGCATGAACGCACTGTCGCGCCGCATCGCCGCCCTGGGTCACGGCTTCGTCGCCATGCTGACCGGCCTGGGGGCCTTCGCCCGCCTGTTCACGGCCATCCTGGCCCGCAGCGGCATCCTGTGGCGCCGCCCCAGGCTGACGGCCCAGCAGGTGCATTTCATCGGCAACCATTCCCTGCTGATCATCGGGGTGTCGGGCCTGTTCGTGGGCTTCGTCCTGGGGCTGCAGGGCTACTACACCCTGAACCGCTACGGCTCGGAAGAAGCCCTGGGCCTGCTGGTGGCGCTGTCGCTCACCCGCGAACTGGGGCCGGTCGTGACCGCCCTGCTGTTCGCCGGCCGCGCGGGCACCTCGCTGACCGCCGAGATCGGCCTGATGAAGGCCGGCGAACAGCTGTCCGCCATGGAAGTGATGGCCGTCGACCCCATCCGCCGGGTGCTCACGCCCCGCTTCTGGGGCGGCGTCATCGCCATGCCGGTGCTGGCGGCCGTCTTTTCCATGGTCGGCATCCTGGGCGGCTGGTTCGTCGGGGTGGTGCTGATCGGCATCGACCCGGGCGCTTTCTGGTCGCAGATGCAAGGCGGGGTGGACGTCGTCAGCGACGTGCTCAACGGGGTCATCAAGAGCCTGGTGTTCGGCGTCGTGGTCACGCTCATCGCCTTGTACCAGGGCTGGACCGCCCTGCCCACCCCCGAAGGGGTGTCCCGCGCCACGACGCGCACGGTCGTCAGCGGCGCGCTGGCCGTGCTGGGGCTGGACTTCCTGCTGACGGCGCTGATGTTTGCGCACTGAGGATCATTTCATGACACGCGAAAAAACCGATTTCTGGGTAGGACTGTTCATCCTGCTGGGCCTGATCGCCCTGGTGTTCCTGGCCCTGAGGGCCGGCAACATGAGCTCCTTCTCCTTCGCCCCCACCTATCGGGTGCAGGCCCATTTCGACAACGTCGGCGGCCTGAAGGTCCGCGCCCCCGTGAAAAGCAGCGGGGTCGTCGTCGGCCGGGTGGCCTCCATCGGCTTCGACAACCAGCGCTTCCAGGCCACCGTGGCCGTGGACCTGGAAAAACAGTATCAATTTCCGACCGACACCTCCGCGTCCATCCTGACGTCCGGCCTGCTGGGCGAACAATACGTCGGCCTGACCCCGGGCGGCGAAGACAAGAACCTGGCCGATGGCGGCACCATCGAATTCACGCAATCGGCTGTCGTGCTGGAAGACCTGATCAGCAAGTTCCTGTACAACTCCGCCGAGAAAGAAGGCTCCGCCACCGCGCAACCCGCCGCGCCCGCGGCCGGCGCCGCCCATTGATCCACCAGACCCTGCCGGGCCGCCCGAAGACGGCGCCCTTGCCAGCCGTTGCGGCCGGTAAGGTTACAATACGCAGCAAAACGGCCCGGCCGTCCGCCCCCACCGCACTGATCCCCATGACCACGACCGCCCATCCGCATCCTTCCCATTCCCGTCGCAGCCGCATGACGCGCACCGTCCTGGCTCTGGCGGCCGTGGCGCTGATGGCGGGCTGCGCCCAGGTGCCGCACCCTTCGCCCAACGACCCCTGGGAATCGTATAACCGGGGCATGTACGCCTTCAACGACACGGTGGACCGCGCGGTGCTCAAGCCCATCGCCACCGGCTACGAAACCGTCACGCCCCGCCCCGTGCGCACCTGCATCCACAACATCTTCAGCAATCTGGGCGATGTGTGGTCCGGCATCAACAGCCTGCTGCAAGGGCGCGGCCGTGACTTCGTCGATACGTTCGGGCGCGTGCTGTTCAACACCACGGCCGGCCTGGGCGGCTGCATCGACGTCGCCTCGATGCACGGCGCCCGCAAGATCCCCAACGATTTCGGCATGACGCTGGGCGTCTGGGGCTTCGGCCAGGGCCCGTACTTCGTCCTGCCCTTCCTGGGCCCCAGCACGGTGCGCGACGGGGTCGGCACGGCCGTCACCCTGACGGTGCCTTCGAGCCCGGCCGCCGCCGTCCTCGCCATCGACGACGTGCCGGTCCGCAATTCCCTCCTGGGCCTGTACATCGTCGACACACGCGCCAACCTGCTGGAAGCCGACCGCCTGGTGGACCAGATCGCCCTGGACAAATACAGTTTCATCCGCGACGCCTACCTGCAGCGCCGCAAGGCTATGCTGGATAGCCGGGCGCAAGGCGAACGCGCCAGCACGGAAGACGCGCTGGACCAGGCTTCGCCCGAGAAGGCGACCGACACGCTGCCCGTGTACGAAGACCCGGACGCGCAAGCCACCCACTGACCCACGCCGGACCGTCCGGGGCGGGCCGTGTGGCGGCCCGCCCCATGACGAACCGGCGCCGGGGATTTTCCCCGGCGCTCTCTGGAGCTCCCGAATGATGAAGTCCTTCCTTCCGTCGAACCTGCATCGCCTGACACGGACGTTCCTGCTGGGCGCCGTCCTGGCGATGGCCCTGCTGCCGGCCGCCCGGGCCGAACACCCCGTCGACCCCAAGGCGACGCCCGACGTGTTCCTGGGCGCGGTGGCCAACAACATGCTGGAGGCGGTCAAGGCGGACCCGATGGCTCTGAAGGGCGACGTCGGCCACATCACGGCTCTGGTGCGCCAGTACGCGCTTCCCTATGTGGACATGAACAAGACCACGCGCCTGGCCGCCGGGCGCTATTGGCGCCAGGCTTCGGCCCAGCAGCAGGCCGATCTGGTCAAGGCGTTCACAGGCACGCTGATCCGCACGTACAGCGGCGCGTTCACGCGCGTGACGCCGGACACGACGATCACGCTGCTGCCGTTCCGGGGCGACACGCAGGCCGGCGACGCGGTGGTGCGCACGTCGGTGTCTCAGCCCAACAGTGCGCCGATCGGGGTGGATTACCGGCTGGAACAGACGGACGCGGGCTGGAAGGTCTACGATCTGAACGTGGAAGGCATCTGGCTGATCCAGAACTACCGCAATCAGTTCGCCCAGGAAATCGGCCGCAACGGCATCGACGGGCTGATCAAGGCGCTGAACGCGAAAAGCGGGCAATAGCCGCGTACTCGACACGCTCGCTGGCGGGTCCGGGCACGAGAATATTCCCTGATCACCGCTTATAATGCCCAGTGGCGCTCATTTCGGGGCGCCATTGTCTGCTCATGCCCGCCCTCGACCTGCAACACGTCTCCAAAATCTATGCCCCCGCCCGTCCGTCCCTGCGCGACCGGCTGACGGGCCGCCCCGCGCCCGCCGGATTCCAGGCGCTGCACGACGTCAACCTGACCATCGAGCACGGCGAGTTCTTCGGCCTGCTGGGGCCCAACGGGGCGGGCAAGACCACGATGATCTCGATCCTGGCCGGCCTGGCGCACGCCACGTCCGGCAGCGCCCGGGTCTGCGGCTACGACGTCGTCGACGATTTCCGCCGCGCCCGCCAGTCGCTGGGCGTCGTGCCGCAGGAAATCGTCTACGACCCGTTCTTCACTGTGCGCGAGACCCTGCGCCTGCAGTCGGGCTACTTCGGCCTGCGGAACAACGACGACTGGATCGATGAGATCCTGGACAATCTGGGCCTGCTGGACAAGGCCGACACCAACATGCGATCCCTGTCGGGCGGCATGAAGCGCCGCGTGCTGGTGGCCCAGGCGCTGGTTCACCGCCCGCCCGTCATCATCCTGGACGAGCCCACGGCGGGCGTCGACGTGGACCTGCGCCGCACGCTGTGGGATTTCATCACGCGGCTGAACCAGGCGGGCCACACCATCCTGCTGACCACGCACTACCTGGAAGAAGCCGAATCCCTGTGCGGACGCGTGGCCATGCTGAAATCCGGCCACGTCGTGGCGCTGGACACCACGCAGGCCCTGATGGCCCGGTTCGGCGGCGCCGACCTGGAGGACGCCTTCGTCCACATCATGCACGACGATTCCCTGCTGGAGGCCGAACTGTGATCCGCCCGGTTTCCCAGACGCGGCCGGCCATGGGCTCGGGCTTTCCGACACTGCTGCACAAAGAACTGATGCGCTTCTGGAAGGTCGGCCTGCAGACCATCGCGGCGCCGGTGGTGACGGCGCTGCTGTACCTGCTGATCTTTTCCCACGTGCTGGAAGACCGCGTGCAGGTCTACGGCAGCCTGCCCTACACGGCCTTCCTGATCCCCGGCCTGATGATGATGAGCATGCTGCAGAACAGCTTCGCCAATCCCTCGTCGTCGCTGATCCAGAGCCGCATCACCGGCAACCTGATCTTCGTGCTGCTGCCGCCCTTCTCGCACCGACAGATCTTCACGGCCTACCTGCTGGCCGCCGTCATGCGCGGCCTGGCTGTCGGGATCTGCATCTGGGCCGTGGCGCTGTTCTTCGTCCGCCTGCCGGTCACGGAACCCGTCTGGCTGCTGGTCTTCGCCGTCCTGTCCTGCTGGATCCTGGGCACGCTGGGGCTGATCGCCGGGCTGTGGTCGGAAAAATTCGACCAGCTGGCCGCCTTCCAGAACTTCCTGATCGTGCCCGCCACCTTCCTGTCGGGCGTGTTCTACTCCATCCACAGCCTGCCGCCCTTCTGGCAGACCGTGTCGGGCTGGAATCCGGTGTTCTACATGATCGACGGGTTCCGCTACGGCTTTTTCGCCGTCTCCGACGTTTCCCCCTGGCACGGACTGGCCGTGGTGCTGGCCGTCGCCGTCGTCCTCAGCCTTTTCGCCCTGCGCCTGCTGGCGCGGGGCTACAAATTACGGAGCTAAGCCCATGCAGCCGACCCCCGATCTCGTCCGCCAGTACATCGCGGACCACCTGGATTGCGAACACATCGAAGTCTACGGCGACGGCGCCCACTTCGAGGCCCTGATCGTCAGCAAGGCCTTCGAAGGCCAGAACACACTGGCGCGCCACCGCACGGTCTACCAGGCGCTGGGCGACCGCATGCGCGCGGAAATCCACGCGCTGTCGATGCGCAATCTGACCCCGGCCGAATACGCCGCCACCCAGGACGACAATGGATAAGCTCCTGATCCAGGGCGGACGCCCGCTGCACGGCGAAGTCACCATTTCGGGGGCGAAGAACGCCGCGCTGCCCATCCTGTGCGCCGCCCTGCTGACCGATGAACCGCTGGCGCTCGGCAACGTCCCCGCGCTGCGCGACATCGGCACCACCCTGACCCTGCTGGAACGCATGGGGGTGCGCACCCACCGCCCGGGCGACGAGCAGGTCACGCTGCAGGCCGGCCAGGTCCACAGCCAGGAAGCTCCTTACGAACTGGTCAAGACCATGCGGGCCTCCATCCTGGTGCTGGGGCCGCTGCTGGCGCGCTTCGGCCGCGCCCGCGTCAGCCTGCCGGGCGGCTGCGCCATCGGCCAGCGCCCCGTGGACCAGCACATCAAGGGCCTGGCCGCCATGGGCGCCAGCATCCGCATCGACCACGGCTTCGTCGTCGCCGAGGCCGGCCGCCTGAAAGGCGCCAGCATCCTGACCGACATGGTCACGGTCACAGGCACGGAAAACCTGCTGATGGCCGCCGCCCTGGCCGAAGGCCGCACCGTGCTGGAGAACGCCGCCTGCGAACCCGAAGTCGTGGACCTGGCCCGCGTGCTGATCGCCATGGGCGCCCACATCGAAGGCCACGGCACCGACCGCATCGTCATCGAAGGCGTCGAACGCCTGCACGGCGCCAGCCACCAGGTGGTGCCCGACCGCATCGAGGCCGGCACCTTCCTGTGCGCCGTGGCGGCCACGGGCGGCGACATCACCCTGCGCCGCGCCGCGCCCGACACCCTGGGCGCCGTGCTGGACAAACTGCGCGACGCCGGCCTGGAAATCACCACCGGCCCGGACTGGATCCGCGCCCGCATGGCTGGCCGGCCTCGCGCCACCGGCTTTCGCACCAGCGAATACCCCGGCTTCCCGACCGACATGCAGGCGCAGCTGATGGCCTTGAACACGCTGGCCGACGGCACCGCCGTCATCACGGAAAACATATTCGAGAACCGCTACATGCACGTGCAGGAACTCTGCCGCATGGGAGCGGACATCGAGATCGACGGCCACACCGCCGTCGTCCAGGGACACCCGGAACTGCTGGGCGCCACGGTCATGGCCACCGACCTGCGGGCGTCCGCCAGCCTGGTCATCGCCGGCCTGGCGGCCCAGGGCCAGACCACGGTCGAACGCATCTATCACCTGGACCGGGGCTACGAACGCATGGAACACAAGCTCCAGGCGCTGGGCGCAGACATCCAACGCATTCAATAGGCACACCGCAATGGCACAAGCCCCGCTGACCCTGGCCCTGTCCAAAGGCCGCATCTTCGAAGAAACCCTGCCGCTGCTGGCGGCGGCCGGCGTGGGCGTGCCGGAAAACCCGGAAACCTCGCGCAAGCTCATCCTGCCGACCGACTCCGACGAGCTGCGCATCATCATCGTGCGGGCATCCGACGTGCCCACCTACGTGCAATACGGGGCGGCGGATTTCGGCATCGCCGGCAAGGACGTGCTGCACGAACACATGGCCCAGCACCCCGGCGGCCTGTACCAGCCCATCGACCTGAACATCGCCCGCTGCCGCCTGTGCGTCGCCGCCCCCGAGGGCTTCGACTACCAGACGGCCGTGCGCCAGGGCTCGCGGCTGCGCATCGCCACCAAATACGTGCGCGCCGCCCGCGAGCACTTCGCCGCCAAGGGCGTGCACGTGGACATCATCAAGCTGTACGGCTCCATGGAACTGGCGCCGCTGGTCGGGCTGGCCGACGCCATCGTCGACCTGGTGTCCTCAGGCGGCACGCTGCGCGCCAACCGGCTGGTCGAAGTCGAGGAAATCCGCCAGATCTCCTCGCGCCTGATCGTCAACCAGGCGGCCCTGAAAATGCACGGTCCGCGCCTGCAGCCCTTCCTGGACGCCTTTGCCCAGGCTTCGGCGCAGATGGCCTGATAAGATAGCCTTTTACCCCTTTGTCGCCGTCATGTCCCTGATCAACCGCCTGGATGCCCGCGCCGCCGATTTCGACGCGGCCCTGACCCGCCTGCTGGCCTACGATGCCTCGCAGGACGAAACCATCGAATCCACGGTGCGCGACATCCTGCACGACGTGCAGACACGCGGCGACGCGGCGGTGCTCGATTACACGGCCCGCTTCGACCGGGTCCAGGCCGACAGCCTTTCGGCGCTCGAAATCCCCCGCGCGGACTGGCAGGCGGCGCTCGACGCCCTGCCGACCGACCAGTGCGCCGCCCTGGAAGCCGCCGCCGAACGGGTGCGCCGCTACCACGAGCACCAGCGCGCGGAAACCTGGACCTACACCGAGGCCGACGGCACGATGCTGGGCCAGCAGATCACGCCGCTCGACCGCGTGGGCCTGTACGTCCCGGGCGGCAAGGCCGCCTACCCCTCGTCGGTGCTGATGAACGCCATCCCGGCCAAGGTCGCCGGCGTGCCGGAACTGATCATGGTCACGCCCACGCCGGGCGGCGCGCGCAACCCGATGGTGCTGGCCGCGGCCGCCCTGGGCGGCGTCGACCGGGTCTTCGCCATCGGCGGGGCCCAGGCGGTCGGGGCGCTGGCCTACGGCACGCGGACCCTTCCCGCCGTGGACAAGATCGTCGGCCCGGGCAACGCCTACGTGGCCGCCGCCAAGCGGCGCGTCTTCGGCACCGTCGGCATCGACATGATCGCCGGCCCGTCCGAGATCCTGATCGTGGCCGACGGCAGCACCCCGGCCGACTGGCTGGCCATCGACCTGTTTTCCCAGGCCGAGCACGACGAACTGGCCCAGGCCATCCTGCTGTGCCCGGACGCCGCCTATCTGGACGCGGTCCAGGCCGCCATCGAACGCCTGCTGCCCAGCCAGCCCCGCGCCGATATCCTGCGCGTCAGCCTGGCCAATCGCGGCGCCCTGATCCGGACGGCGGACCTGGCCCAGGCCTGCGCGGTCGTCAACCGCATCGCGCCGGAACACCTGGAACTCTCCACCCGCGACCCGCAGGCCCTGCTGCCGCAGATCCGCCACGCCGGCGCGATCTTCCTGGGCGCCTACAGCTCCGAATCGCTGGGCGATTATTGCGCCGGCCCCAACCACGTCCTGCCCACGGCCCGCACGGCCCGATTCTCCTCGCCCCTGGGCGTGTATGATTTCCAGAAGCGCAGCAGCCTGATCCAGGTTTCGGCCGCCGGCGCCCAGACCCTGGGCCGCATCGCCGCCACGCTGGCCACCGGCGAAGGCCTGCACGCCCATGCGGCCAGCGCCACGCTGCGCCTGAACACGCCGGCCTGAGGCCGCCCGACCCAACAGAACCCCGCCCCCGCCATGCGCACCGCAACCATCGAACGCAATACCCAGGAAACCCGCATCCGAGTCGCCCTGAATCTGGACGGCACCGGCGCCCGCACCCTGAACACCGGCGTGCCGTTCCTGGACCACATGCTGGACCAGATCGCCCGCCACGGCCTGTTCGATCTGGACGTCCACTGCGACGGCGACACCCACATCGACGACCACCACAGCGTGGAAGACGTGGGCATCGCCCTGGGCCAGGCCTTCGCCGCCGCCGCGGGCAACAAGGCCGGCCTGCGCCGCTACGGCCACGCCTACGTGCCGCTGGACGAATCGCTGTCGCGCGTGGTGGTGGACCTGTCCGGGCGCCCCGGCCTGTTCTACCACGTCGACTACGCCCGCGCCCGCATCGGCAGCTTCGACGTCGACCTGGCCCGGGAATTCTTCCAGGGCTTCGTCAACCACGCCCAGGCCACCGTGCACATCGACAATCTGCGCGGCGAAAACGCCCACCACCAGTGCGAGACCATCTTCAAGGCCTTCGGCCGGGCGCTGCGCGCAGCCACGGAAATCGATCCCCGCGCCGGCGGCGCGATCCCCTCGACCAAAGGCGCGCTCTGATCCCGCCGGCCTCCTCCCGCCGGCCGGATCGCAACCCTCTCAGGATTCCCTCATCGTGACACGCATCGCCATCGTCGATTACGGCATGGGCAATTTCCACTCGGTGGCCCGCGCCCTGCAGGCGGCCGCCCCCGACCAGGACATCCGCATCGCCCGCCGGGCCGACGACATCCTGGCGGCCGACCGCATCGTCTTCCCCGGCCAGGGCGCCATGCCGGACTGCATGCGCACGCTGGACACCTCGGGCCTGCGCGACGCGGTCCTGCGGGCCGCCCGCGAAAAGCCGCTGCTGGGAGTCTGCGTGGGCGAACAGATGCTGTTCGACGGCAGCGACGAGGGCGACACCCCCGGCCTGGGCCTGTTCGCCGGCCGCGTGCGGCGCTTCCAGGGACAGGCCTTCGACCCGCCGTCCCAAGCCGATGCCGGCCGACTGAAGGTCCCGCACATGGGCTGGAACGCCGTGACGCAGACCCGGCCCCATCCGCTCTGGGAAGGCGTCGCCCAGGACACCCCGTTCTACTTCGTGCACAGCTACTACGCCCAGCCGGACGATCCTGGCCTGACCGCCGCCACCAGCCTCTACGGGCAGCCGTTCTGCTGCGCCGTTGCGGCCGACAATATTTTTGCCGTACAGTTTCACCCAGAAAAGAGCGCAACGCCCGGCCTGCGGATCTACCGCAACTTCAGCCGCTGGCAGCCCTGATCCTCACCCTCGGTGTTCCCTATCCTTTTCGCACTGACACGACGACCATGCTCCTGATCCCCGCCATCGACCTCAAAGACGGGCGCTGCGTGCGCCTGCGCCAAGGCGACCTGGCCGACGCCACCGTCTTTTCCGAAGATCCCGCCGCCATGGCGACCCAATGGGCCGACCAGGGCGCCCGTCGCCTGCATCTGGTGGACCTGAACGGCGCCGTCGCCGGCAAGCCGCGCAACCGCGCCGCCATCCAGGCCATCGTGGACGCCACCGACGAAGACCTTCCCATCCAGATCGGCGGCGGCATCCGCGACCTGGACACGGTCGAATACTACCTGGACAACGGCATCTCCTACGTCATCATCGGCACTGCGGCGGTGAAGGACCCCGGCTTCCTCAGCGACGCCTGCTCGGCCTTCCCCGGCCACATCATCGTCGGCCTGGACGCCCGCGACGGCAAGGTCGCAACCGACGGCTGGTCCAAGCTGACCCGCCACGACGTCGTGGACCTGGCCCGGAAGTTCGAGGACTACGGCTGCGAATCCATCATCTACACCGACATCGGCCGCGACGGCATGCTCAGCGGCGTCAACGTCGAAGCCACCGTGCGCCTGGCGCAGCAGGTCCGCATCCCGGTCATCGCCTCGGGCGGCGTGGCGTCCCTGGACGACATCCGCGCCCTGTGCGCCGTGGCCGACCAGGGCGTCGATGGCGCCATCCTGGGCCGCAGCATCTACGAAGGCGCCCTGGACTTCGCCGAAGCGCAAACCCTGGCCGACACACTCTGCGGCGCCGAAGACGATCCGGCACAGGAACCCGGGCAATCCGCATGACGAGCAGCCTCGACCCGCGCGGCACTGGCACGTCCGGCATGCCCCGCCCCGCCGCGCAGCCCTCGGACGGATCCGGTCTGTGCTGCCGCATCATCCCCTGCCTGGACGTCAACGCCGGCCGGGTGGTCAAGGGCGTCAACTTCGTCAACCTGACCGACGCAGGCGACCCGGTGGAGATCGCCCGCCGCTATGACGAGCAGGGCGCCGACGAACTCACGTTCCTGGACATCACCGCGACGTCCGATGACCGCGACCTGATCCTGCCCATCATCGAATCGGTGGCCCGGCAGGTCTTCATCCCTCTGACCGTCGGCGGCGGCGTGCGCCAGGTATCCGACATCCAGCGCCTGCTGGACGCCGGCGCCGACAAGGTCTCGATCAACAGCGCGGCCGTCGCGCGACCGGAACTGGTGGCCGAGGCCGCCGCCCATCACGGGTCCCAGTGCATCGTGGTGGCCCTGGACGCCCGCCGCGTCTCCGCCCCCGACGAATCCCCGCGCTGGGAGATCTTCACCCATGGCGGCCGCAAGGGCACGGGCCTGGACGCCGTGCAATGGGCCCGCCGCATGGCCGACCTGGGGGCGGGCGAACTGCTGCTGACCAGCATGGACCGCGACGGCACCAAATCCGGCTTCGACCTGGAACTGACCCGCGCCGTCTCGGACGCGGTGCCCGTTCCCGTCATCGCATCCGGCGGCGTGGGCAATCTGCAGCACCTGGCCGACGGCGTCACGCAAGGCCACGCCAGCGCCGTGCTGGCCGCCAGCATCTTCCACTTCGGTCAGCACACCCTGGCCGAGGCCAAGGACTTCCTGGCCGCCCAGGGCATCCGGGTGCGGCGATGACACGAACCTCCACGCCCGACTGGCTGTCGGAACTGCGCTTCGATGCGCAGGGGCTGATTCCGGCCATCGCCCAGGACGCCGACACGGGCACCGTCCTGATGATGGCCTGGATGAACGCCGAATCCGTCCAGGAAACCGTCCGCACCGGCCGCGCCGTGTATTTTTCGCGTTCCCGCCAGCGTCTGTGGCGCAAGGGCGAGGAATCCGGCCACATCCAGCAGGTCCACGACATCCGCCTGGACTGCGACGGCGACGTGCTGCTGCTGAAGGTCACCCAGGTCGGCGGCATCGCCTGCCACACGGGGCGCGAACGCTGCTTCTTCCGCGGCCTGGACACCCAGGGCGCCGAGCCCGTCTGGGTGACGCAGGACCCGGTCCTGAAAGACCCAGACACCATTTACCACACCCCGCACGCCTAGCGTCCCGACCGGCCCGCTTCCCCTTCCTTGCCGCCATGAGCTCCTCCGACACGACTTCCGCCTCCAACACCGACACCCTGGCCCGGCTGGCCGACACGCTGGCCACCCGCCGGCCGGACCGGGGCGGCAACCCGGACACGTCCTACACCGCCAAGCTGCTGTCCCGCGGCCCGGACGCCTTCCTGAAGAAGATCGGCGAAGAAGCCACCGAACTGGTGATGGCGGCCAAGGACGGCCGCCCCGATCGCATCGTCGCCGAAACCGCCGACCTCTGGTTCCATTGCCTGGTGGCCCTGACGCACTTCAACCTGCGCCCCGAAGACGTGCTGGCCGAACTCGCCCGCCGCGAAGGGCTCTCCGGCCTGGAAGAAAAGGCCTCGCGGCCCAAGGACTAGGCGGCGGACGGCCGCGGCCGCCCCCTCCGCCTAAGGGCATACCCTCAAGCGCCGGCATTCCCCTGCCCGATCAGCACAATGCCAGGGAAATTGTGGCAACATACGAGGTTGAGTGGACCGATGTCCGGCCCTATCCTGTAGAACCCCATGAGCCACGATTGCCTGTTTTGTAAAATCGCCCGGCACGAGATCCCCGCCCGCATCGTGCACGAAGACGACGAATTCCTCGCCTTCCATGACATCAATCCGGCCGCCCCGGTGCACTTGCTGTTGATTCCCAAACATCACGTCGCCTCGCTGGCCGACACCGGTCCTCAGGACGGCGCCTGGCTGGCCCGCATGCTGCAGCTGGCGCCCCGGCTGGCCGCCGAAAACGGCTGCAACCCGATGCCCGAAGGCGGCTTCCGGCTGGTCGCGAACACCGGCGCCGAAGGCGGCCAGGAAATCGATCATCTGCATTTTCACATTCTGGGTGGCGCACGCCCCTGGTCAAAACGCGCGGCGCCCGCCGCCTAAGGAGCTCTCATGGGTAGTTTCAGCATCTGGCACTGGCTGATCGTTCTGGTCATCGTCGCCCTGATTTTCGGTACCAAGAAATTGCGCAATATCGGCGAAGACCTCGGCGGCGCCGTCAAGGGCTTCAAGAAGGGCATGAAAGACGCCCAGGCCGAAGGCGAACCCGAGGCCAAGCCCTCCGTCACCCAGCAGGTTCAGGATTCCAACACCGTGGACGTCCAGGCCCGCGAGAAAAACGACGCCTGAGCCCGCGCACTGAACCGGAACCACCATGTTTGATGTCAGCTTCAGCGAACTGATGCTGATCGGCGTGATTGCGCTGATCGTCATCGGTCCCGAACGCCTGCCCAAGGTCGCCCGCACGGTCGGGCACCTGCTGGGGCGCGCCCAGCGCTACGTGAACGAAGTCAAATCCGATATCCAGAAGGAAATGGACCTCAAGGAAATCGGCGACATCAAGAACCAGATGGAAGACGCCGCCCGCTCGGTCCAGACCTCGATGAGCTCGTCCGTGGATGAACTGAAATCCGCCGTCACCCAGCCGACCCAGGCCGTCCAGGATTCCCTGGACGAAGCGCGGAAGGCCCTCGAAGTAAAGAAAGATGACTGACGCCTCCGACGCCTCGTCCCAGGACACCTTCATTTCCCACCTGATGGAGCTGCGCAGCCGTCTGCTGCGCGCGGTCGTCGCCGTGCTGGCCATTTTCGTGGTGCTGTTCCTGTACCCCGGACCCTCGGCCATCTACGACATCCTGGCCCAGCCCATGCTGGCGTCCCTGCCCGAAGGCACGCGGATGATCGCCACCGGCGTCATCACGCCCTTCATGGTGCCCATCAAGGTCACCCTGCTGGCGGCTTTCGTGCTGGCCCTGCCCTTCGTGCTGTATCAGGCCTGGGCCTTCGTCGCGCCCGGGCTGTACCGCCACGAACAGCGCCTGGCGCTGCCGCTGATCATCTCCAGCACCTTCCTGTTCCTGCTGGGCATGGCCTTCTGCTATTTCGTGGTGTTCCACACCGTCTTTCGCTTCATCGCCCACTTCGCGCCGCACTCGATCACGCCCGCGCCGGACATCGAGGCCTACGTCAATTTCGTGCTGACCATGTTCATCGCCTTCGGCGTGACCTTCGAGGTCCCCGTGGCGGTCGTCCTGCTGGTGAAGACCGGCCTCGTCACGGTCAAGAAACTGCGCGAAATCCGCGGCTACGTCGTCGTCTGCGCCTTCGTGCTGGCCGCCGTCGTCACCCCGCCGGACGTCCTCAGCCAGATCCTGCTGGCCACGCCGCTGTGCCTGTTGTACGAAATTGGCATCCTGGCCGGCGCCGCCCTGGAAAAACGCAAGCCCCCGGAAGAAGATCCGGCGGACCAGGCGAACGCGGTAATGCCGCAGGACGACGCTGCCTCGGGCGGGGACTGATCCCGCTACGGCCCGGTCCATGGCGTCGGGGCGTCCGCTGCCATGGACCCGCCGGCGCTGACGGTCACTGCGTCGCCAGCACCCGGTCCTGCACCTGGCGGAACGCCTCCGCCTTCTTGAATCCCACGACCCGGGCCTGGGGGATGAGCTTCCCCTTGGCATCGAAAAACAGGATGCCCGGCGGGCCGAACAGATCGAAGCGCGCCAGCAGGGCGCGGTCTTCGTCCGTCATCCGGGTCACGTCCGCCTGCAGCAGCAGCATCCGGCCCATACGTTCGGAAACCGCAGGATCGCTGAACGTGAATTTCTCCATCTCCAGGCAGGAAACGCACCAGTCCGCGTAGAAATCCAGCATCACAGGCCGGTCGGCGGCCGCCAGGCGCGCGTCCAGGTCCGCCAGGGACTGCACACGCGTGAACCGGGCCCGGATGGCGGCGGGGTCCGCAGGCGCGCCCGACGCGCCGCCCTGAACGGCGGCCGCGCCGGCGGCGAACGGCGCTAGCGGGCGCAGCATGTCCCGCCCCCCCGCCAGCAGCCCTGCGCCCTGCGCCAGCCCCCACAGGGCCAGCAACATGGCGAGCGCGCGCGCCAGCAGCCGCAGCGGTCCGGCCTCGCCATCCCCCCGGGCTGCGGTCGATCCCAGCAGCAGGGCGGCCCACAGCGCCAGCAGCGCCCAGCCGGCGACGTACAGGCCGCCGGCCAGCAAGGGACGCGCCATCCACCAGGCCGTCGCCAGCAGCAACAGGCCGAAGCCGGCCTTCAGAGGCATCATCCAGGCGCCGGCGCGCGGCATCAGGGCCCCCGCCCCGGCGCCCACGGCCAGCAGCAGCAGGCCTTCGCCCCAGGCCATGGCGAACAGGGCCGCGCCGCCGATCACCACGTCGCCCGTCTGGGAAATGAACAGCAGCACCCCGGCCAGCGGAGCGGCCACGCAGGGCCCCACGATCAGGGCCGACAGCATGCCCATCAGGAACACGCCGCCCGCCCGGCCGCCGGGCAGGCGTTGCATCCAGCCTTGCAGGCGCGACTGGAAACCCACCGGAGCCTGCAGGGTGAAGACGTCCAGCATGGCCAGTGCGAAGAGCGCCAGCAGCACGGCGAAAGAGCCCAGGACCCAGGGCGATTGCAGCCAGGCGGCCAGTCCGGCGCCCGCCAGGCCGGCCGCCACGCCCAGGGCCGTGTAGACGATGGACATGCCCAGCACATAGATGGCGGCCATGCCCAGGCCCCGCCGTCGGCTGACGGCCTGCCCGTCCTTGCCGGCGATGATGGCCAGCAGGATCGGCACCATGGGCAGCACGCAGGGGGTCAGCGACAGCAGAATCCCGAACAGCAGGCTCAGGCCCAGGATCTGCCACAAGGGCGCCTGGTGCAGCCACGCCGCCATGCCCACGTCGCCCATGTCCAGCCAGGAGGAGGCGTCCGATTCCGCCGAGGGCTCGGGCCGATCCGCCCCGGCTGCGGGGGCGCCCAGCAGCGACAGCGCGGAGCCCGCGCCGGCTTTGCGAGCGCCAGGCGTCGGACCGGATGCGGCGGTCTCATCCTGCGGCGCGGGGACCTGGGCGCGCGCCAGCGGCCCCTGCGCCTGATAACCCTCGCCCTGGGCCGCCAACGTGAACTGCCGGGTCATGGGCGGATAGCACAGGCCTTCGTCCGCGCAGCCCTGCCCCGTCACCGTCACCTGCAGGGGGGCCGCCGCGCCGCCCTCCAGCGGCGCGCGCAACGTCACTCCCCGGTGGAAGACTTCCATGTCCTGGTCGAAGGTCGGGTCGTATTTCACCTGGCCCTTGGGCAGGCGCAGGGGCTGCGTCCAGGCCGGCTGGCGGGTTTCCGTCCCCGGCGGCGTCAGCGTCGACTGCCGGTACAGCAGCAAGCGGCCCTGGGCATCTTCGATCCGCACCTCGAAGCGTTCCTGGTACATGTAATAGCCCGGCGCGATCGCGTAATGCACGTCCAGCGCCAGGGGATCGGGCATGGCGACCGTGGTGACGAACGCCTTGTCGGGATCCAGGAAATCATCCGCCGCCCAGGCCTTGCCGATCACACCGACCGCCATCAGGCCCATCAGCAACAGGGACAGGAACTTCTTCATAAAACGATCTCTTTCAGGGCAGACGCCACGGATCGGGGCCGGCGGAACATCAGGAGCGCGACGAGCCGGCAGGCGCGGCGACATTCCCGGCGACCCAGTCCAGATACGCCGCGCTGCCGGCGGGAACGCCCAGGACCAGGAATTCGGGGATCTCGTAGGGATGCAGTTCGCACAGGCGCCGATGAAGAGCGGGCAAGGCGGCCGCCGTGGTCTTGAAACTGAGCGGAATTTCTTCCGAGCCTTCCAGATGCCCCTGCCACAGATACATCGAAGTCATCACGCCGCCGACCTGGGCGCAGGCCGCCAGGGATTCCTCGACCAGCACATGGGCGATCCGCTTGGCCAGCAGCACGTCAGGAGCCGTCGACAGCACGACGACGGCATCCGCGGGCGCCCCGTCCTGGCGCCGCAGCCCCCCGGAGGATCCGGCCTCGGCGGACGCGCCTGCCGCCGCCGGCGAGTGTTCGGGCACTGACATGGTAAATCCCAACAGACAAAACTCTTTGATTTTACATGCAGAAAGGCCCGAAGCAGCAGCTTCGGGCCTTGGGAGTGCGGGCGATGCGGGCGGATCGGGGATCCGCCCCGACGCGCGGCTTATTCGGCGGCGGCTTCGGCCTCGGGACGATCCACCAGTTCCATGTAGGCCATGGGGGCGTTGTCACCCTGGCGGAAGCCCATCTTCAGCACACGGGTGTAGCCGCCGTTGCGGGCGGCGAAGCGCGGGCCGATCTCGTTGAAGAGCTTGGTGACGGCATCGCGGTCACGCAGACGGGCGAAGGCCAGGCGGCGGTTGGCCAGCGTGGGGTTCTTGCCCAGGGTAATCAGGGGTTCCACCACACGGCGCAATTCCTTGGCCTTGGGCAGCGTGGTCTTGATCGCTTCGTGGGTCAGCAGGGACACAGCCATGTTGCGGAACATGGCCAGGCGATGGCTGCTGGTACGGTTCAGTTTGCGGAGGCCGCTACGATGACGCATGATGATTTCCTTGTTTGAATCTAAGACCCGGATCTTCTATCGCACTGGGCGCGGCCCGGGTGGGTTGAAAGCGTTCGCCCGGAACCCGGGCAAGCGCGGGATTTTAGCATGGGGCGAAGGCATTTCTTCGCCCCATGCCGGTCTGCTTAGGGGCGCTCCAGCCCGACGGGGGGCCAGTTTTCCAGCTTCATGCCCAGGGTCAGGCCGCGTGCGGCCAGGACTTCCTTGATCTCGTTGAGCGACTTGCGGCCCAGATTCGGAGTCTTCAGCAGCTCATTTTCGGTGCGCTGGATCAGATCGCCGATGTAGTAGATGTTTTCGGCCTTCAGGCAATTGGCCGAACGCACCGTCAATTCCAGATCGTCCACCGGACGCAGCAGCACCGGATCGATCGGGGCCGACTGGCCGCCCACCGGCAGGCTGGTGGTCAGCTGGCCGGCGTCCTTGTCCGCCAGGGACACGAACACGGACACCTGATCCATCAGGATGCGGGCCGACTGGCGCACGGCTTCTTCGGGGCTGATGACGCCGTTGGTCAGCACGTCCAGCACCAGCTTGTCCAGGTCGGTACGCTGTTCCACACGAGCGCTTTCGACCGCGTAGCTGACGCGGCGCACCGGGCTGAAGGAGGCGTCCAGCACGATCTGGCCGATGGTGGCCGAACGGTCATCGACCAGCGCCCGCACATTGCCCGGCACGTAGCCGCGGCCCTGTTCGACCTTGAGCTGCATTTCGATGCGGCCGTTGTCGGTCAGGGTGGCGATCAGGTGATCGGGGTTGAGGATCTCCACGTCGTGCGGCAGTTCGATGTCGCGCGCGCGGACCTCGCCCGGGCCCTGCTTGTTCAGCTGCAGCGTGACTTCTTCGCGATTGTGCAGCTTGAACACCACGCCCTTCAGATTCAGCAGGATGTCCACGACGTCTTCGCGCACGCCGGCGATCGTGGAATATTCATGCACGACGCCGCTGATCTGCACTTCCGTCGGCGCGTAGCCGGTCATGGAAGACAGCAGGATGCGGCGCAGGGCGTTGCCCAGCGTGTGGCCATAACCACGCTCGAAGGGCTCCATGACGACCTTGGCGTGATTGGCGCCCAGCGATTCCACGGTAATGGTGCGGGGCTTGAGAAAACCTTGTGCGGACATATGTGTTCCTTTTCAATACCCTCGGCTCGTTACACCGATAAGGCTGACGGACATGAAGGACCGGCCGCGAGACCGGAACAAGACCACAGCCCACCTCGGGCGGATGCCTGAGCGTGGGCTGGATGACAGCTTCCGGGCAAGGCCCGGAGGCTGCGCGGTGGCGCGAAGCCACCCGGATGGATCAGCGGGAATACAATTCCACGACCATGGATTCGTTGACGTCGTGAGCGACGTCAGCGCGATCCGGGGCCTGCTTGAACACGCCCGAGAGCTTGCCGGCATCGACTTCGACCCACTGGGGCAGGCCGTTGCCGGTCGCCAGGTCCAGGGATTCCTTGATGCGGATCTGGGCCTTGGCCTTTTCACGGATCGAGACCACGTCGCCGGCCTTCACCAGCATCGAGGCGATGTCGGCGGTGTGGCCGTTCAGTTCGATGGCGCGGTGATTCACCAGCTGGCGCGCTTCGGCGCGCGTCGAGCCAAAGCCCATGCGGTAGACGACGTTGTCCAGGCGCGATTCCAGCAGCTGGATCAAAGTTTCGCCGGTGTTGCCGCGACGGCGCTCGGCTTCTTCGAAGTAGCGGCGGAACTGCTTTTCCAGCACGCCGTACATGCGCTTGAGCTTCTGCTTTTCACGCAGCTGCAGACCGAAGTCGGAGGTGCGGGAACCCGAAGTGCGGCCATGCTGGCCGGGCTTGGATTCGAGCTTGCACTTGGAGTCCAGCGAGCGGCGGGCGCTCTTCAGGAACAGGTCGGTGCCTTCGCGACGCGAAAGCTTGCATTTGGGTCCGGTATAACGAGCCAAGATGTTCCCCTTAGATACGACGACGCTTGGGCGGGCGGCAGCCGTTGTGCGGCACCGGCGTGATGTCGGAAATGCTGGAGATCTTGATCCCCAGGGCATTCAACGCACGCACCGAAGATTCGCGGCCGGGGCCGGGGCCCTTGATGCGAACTTCCAGGGTCTTGATGCCGTATTCCTGGGCCACGCGGCCGGCGGACTCGGCAGCGACCTGGGCGGCAAACGGGGTCGATTTACGCGAACCCTTGAACCCTGCGCCACCGGACGTCGCCCACGACAGGGCATTGCCCTGGCGGTCGGTGATGGTGATGATGGTGTTGTTGAAAGACGCGTGGACGTGAGCAATCCCGTCCGACACGTTCTTCTTGACTTTCTTGCGGACGCGCGACGCGCCGGCTTGTGCTTTGGCCATGTTGATTCCTATTTATTTCTTCAGGGACGCTGCTGCGCGACGCGGGCCCTTGCGGGTACGCGCGTTCGTGCGGGTACGCTGACCGCGCACCGGCAGGCCACGCTTGTGGCGCATGCCACGATACGTGCCCAGGTCGATCAGACGCTTGATCGACAGTTGCACTTCACGACGCAGGTCGCCTTCAACCGTGAAGGAATGCACCTGTTCGCGGATCTTTTCCAGCTCAGCGTCGCTCAGATCCTTGATCTTCTTGGAATATTCGATGCCGGTCGCTTCGCAGATCTTGCGGGCGCGCGAACGGCCGATGCCGAAAATCGCGGTCAAGCCGATCTCGGCGTGTTGATGCGGCGGAATATTGATGCCAGCAATACGGGCCATGACTGTTCCTCGTGAAATCCGTGATGCCCGGCCTTAGCCTTGGCGTTGCTTGTGACGCGGGTCGGTGCAGATGACACGCACCACGCCGTGACGTTTGATGATTTTGCAGTTGCGGCAGATCCGCTTTACCGATGCCATTACCTTCATGGGATTCTCCTGGTTTTTGACCGGCCGCCTATTTGGAGCGGAAAACTATCCTGGCGCGCGACAGGTCATAGGGCGTGAGCTCCACTGTGACCTTGTCACCCGGAAGGATCCGGATATAGTGCATACGCATCTTGCCCGAAATGTGGCCCAACACCATGTGGCCATTTTCCAGCTTGACACGAAACGTTGCGTTGGGAAGGTTTTCCACGACCTCCCCTTGCATCTGAATGACGTCGTCCTTGGACATGATTTTTAGCGCATGGGAAGACCCGCGCCCTTGAAGTTCGCCTTCCGGAGCAACGAATCATACTGTTGGGACATCATGTAGGCTTGCGCCTGGGCCATGAAATCCATGGCGACGACGACAATGATCAGCAGCGAAGTACCGCCAAAATAGAACGGCACGTTCCAGCGCATCTGCATCAGTTCGGGCAGCAGACAGACCAGCGTGACATAGATGGCCCCCGACAGCGTCAGACGCATCAGGATCTTGTCGATGTAGCGCGCCGTCTGGTCGCCCGGGCGGATCCCGGGAACGAAGGCGCCGCTCTTTTTCAGGTTGTCCGCCGTTTCACGGCTGTTGAACACCAGCGCCGTGTAAAAGAAGCAGAAGAAAATGATCAGGCCGGAATACAGCGTCACGTACAGCGGCTGGCGCGGCGACAGGGCAGCCGCCAGATCGCCCAGCCAGCGCATGTTCGGATTGCTGGAGAACCAGCTGGTCACGGTGGCCGGCAGCAGGATGATGGACGACGCGAAGATCGGCGGAATCACCCCGGACATGTTCAGCTTCAGCGGCAGATGCGAGGACTGTCCGCCATAGAGCTTGTTGCCGACCTGACGCTTGGCGTAGTTCACGGTGATGCGGCGCTGGCCGCGTTCCACGTAGACCACGAAATACGTCACGGCGACCACCAGGGCGAGGATGAACAGCACCGACAGCACCGACATCGAATCCGTGCGGACCAGGTCCAGCATGCCGCCCAGCGCGCCGGGCAGGCCGGCCACGATCCCGGCGAAAATCAGCAGCGAAATGCCGTTGCCCAGACCCCGTTCAGTGATCTGTTCGCCCAGCCACATCAGGAACATGGAACCCGTCACCAGCGTCACGATGGTCGTGAAGCGGAACAGCAGGCCCGGATCGATGACCAGGCCCGGCTGCGATTCCAGCGCGACGGAAATCCCCACCGCCTGGAAAAGGGCCAGGAACACAGTGCCGTAGCGCGTGTACTGGGTGATCTTGCGCTGCCCGGACTGGCCTTCTTTCTTGATGGCTTCCAGGGTGGGCACGACCACGGCCAGCAGCTGCATGATGATGGCTGCCGAAATGTACGGCATGATCCCCAGGGCCAGCACGGAGAACCGTTCCAGGGCCCCGCCGGAGAACATGTTGAACAGGCCCAGGATACCGCCCTGGTTCTGCTGGAACAGGTCCGCCAGCGCATCGGGATTGATGCCCGGCACGGGAACGTGCGTCCCCATGCGATAGACGATCAGGGCCAGCACGAGGAACAGGATGCGGCGCTTGAGGTCGCCGTATCCTGCGCTGGGCTTATGTGCCTGAGCTTTCGCCACTGCTGCCCCTTAAGCCAGCGAACCGCCGGCGGCCTCGATCGCGGCGCGGGCGCCGGCCGTTGCATTGATGCCCTTCAGGGCAACCTTGCGGGAGATCTCGCCGGTCTTGATGACCTTGACGTAGCGCACCAGGTCGCCGACCAGGCCGGCGGCCTTGAGCACCTGCACGTCGATTTCGTCGACGGGCAGCGCCTGCAGGTCGGACAGACGGATCTCGGCCGCCAGGTGGCGACCCAGCGGGGTGAAGCCGCGCTTGGGCAGGCGACGCTGCAGCGGCATCTGACCGCCTTCGAAGCCGACCTTGTGGAAACCACCGGCACGGGACTTCTGGCCCTTGTGGCCGCGGCCGGCCGTCTTGCCCAGGCCGGAACCGATGCCACGGCCCACGCGGCGGCGCGGACGCTTGGCGCCTTCGGCGGGCGCGATCGTATTCAGTTGAGTAACGGACATCTGAATTCCTTTGTTCAGGCTTCCGAGACCGTGACCAGATAATCCACCTTGCGGATCATCCCACGCACCTCGGGAGTATCGATCAGGACGCGGCTGCTGTTGACCTTGCCCAGCCCCAGACCGCGCACCGTGGCGCGGTGGGACTTGTGAGTGCCGATCACGGAGCGCACGAGCGTGACTTTGATTTGCTTCTGTGCCATGTCTTACCCCAGGATTTCTTCGACGGTCTTGCCGCGCTTGGCAGCAATTTCCGACGGGGTGGAGCAGGCGCGCAGACCATTCAGCGTGGCGCGCACCATGTTGTAGGGGTTGCTGGAGCCGAGGCTCTTGGCCACGACGTTACGCACACCCATGACTTCGAAGATCGCGCGCATCGGGCCGCCGGCGATCACGCCGGTACCTTCAGCGGCCGGCGAGATAAGGACGGTGGAAGCGCCGTGCTTGCCGACCACGGTGTGGTGCAGCGTGCCGTTCTTCAGAGCGACCTTGAGCAGACCGCGACGGGCCTGTTCCATCGCCTTCTGAACCGCCACCGGCACTTCGCGGGCCTTGCCCTTGCCCATGCCGATGCGGCCATCGCCGTCACCGACCACGGTCAGTGCTGCGAAGCTCATGGTGCGACCACCTTTGACGACCTTGCTGACGCGGTTGACCGCGATCATCTTTTCGCGCATGCCGTCGTCGCGTTCCTGCTCGGCGGCGTGCTTGCCTTGTGCTTTAGCCATGTGATTCCCTTAGAACTTCAAGCCGGCTTCACGCGCGGCTTCGGCCAGCGCCTTGACGCGGCCATGGTAACGGAAGCCCGAACGGTCGAAAGCGACGAGTTCGATGCCGGCAGCCTTGGCCTTCTCGGCCACGCGCTTGCCGACCAGGCTGGCGGCGGCGGCATTGCCGCCGTTGGCCTTCTGGCTGGCGAGTTCCTTGCGGACTTCGGGCTCGAGCGTGGAAGCGCTGACGAGCACACGATCGCCTTCCGGCGAAATGATGTTGGCGTAGATGTGCAGATTCGTGCGATGCACCGACAGACGGTGCACGCGCAGTTCGTGAATCTTGCGGCGGGTGGCCGCGGCACGACGCAAACGGGAGAGTTTCTTGTCCATGATTCGTCCTTGCCTGCGTGCTTATTTCTTCTTGGTTTCTTTCAGGATCACGCGTTCGTCCGCATACCGCACGCCCTTGCCCTTGTAGGGTTCGGGTTCGCGATAAGCGCGGATGTCGGCGGCCACCTGACCGACGGACTGCTTGTCGGCGCCCTTGACCACGATTTCAGTCTGGGACGGGCACTCGATCTTGATCCCGTTGGGGATGTCGTGCAGCACGTCGTGCGAGAAACCCAGCTGCAGCTTCAGCGTGGCGCCCTGGATCTGAGCGCGGAAACCCACGCCCACCAGAGTCAGACGACGCTCGAAGCCCTTGCTGACCCCGGTGACCATGTTGTTGACCAGCGCACGCACGGTGCCGGACATCGCATTGGCCTGACGGGAATCGTTGGCAACGGCAAACGTCAGATGGCCGTCTTCCTGGGCGATGCGGACGTTGCCGTCCAGCGCCTGGGTCAGGGTGCCCAGCGGGCCCTTGACGACGATCTGACCGGCGCTGATCGTGGCTTCGACGCCCTTCGGCAGCGCAACGGGATATTTAGCGATACGTGACATAGTGTGATACCCCCTTATGCCACGTAGCAGAGCACTTCGCCGCCCACGCCGGTCGCGCGGGCCTTGCGGTCCGTCATGACGCCACGCGGGGTGGAGACGATCGCCACGCCCAGGCCGTTCATGACCTGAGGGATGGTGGCGCTGCTCTTGTAGATACGCAGGCCGGGACGCGAGACGCGGTCGATGCGCTCGATCACCGGGCGGCCGGCATAATATTTCAGCGTGATTTCCAGCTGCGGCTTGGCCTGTTCGCCCGCCACGCGGAAATCTTCGATGTAGCCTTCGTCCTTCAGCACGGCTGCGATGGCAGCCTTCAGCTTCGAGGAGGGCATGGAAACCGACGTCTTGTTGACCATTTGCGCATTACGCACGCGGGTCAGCATATCGGCGATGGGATCGCTCATGCTCATGTGTGGTTCTCCTACCAGCTGGCCTTGGTCATGCCCGGCACTTCGCCGCGCATGGCCATTTCACGCAGTTTGTGACGCGTCAGCCCGAACTTGCTGAACACGCCGCGGGGACGACCCGTCACCACGCAGCGATTGCGCTGGCGGGTGGGGTTGGCGTTGCGGGGCAGCTGTTGCAGGGCCAGGCGAGCCTGATAGCGTTCTTCGTCGGATTTGGACTGATCGGCGATGATCGCCTTCAGTGCGGTGCGCTTCGCCGCGAACTTTTCAGCCAGCTTGGCGCGCTTGATGTCGCGATTGATGAGGGAAAGTTTTGCCACGTCAGCCCCTTAGTTGCGGAAGGGGAAGCTGAATGCGCTCAAGAGCGCCTTGGCTTCCTCGTCGGTCTTTGCGGTGGTGGTGATGCTGATGTTCATCCCGCGCACGGCATCGATCTTGTCGTATTCGATTTCCGGGAAGATGATCTGTTCCTTCACCCCGATGTTGTAGTTGCCGCGGCCATCGAAGGCACGGCCCGACACGCCGCGGAAGTCGCGCACGCGCGGCAGGGCGACGGAGATCAGACGATCCAGGAATTCGTACATGCGCTGGCCACGCAGGGTGACCATGCAGCCGATCGGGTAGTCTTCACGAATCTTGAAGCCGGCGATGGCCTTGCGGGTCTTCGTGACGACGGGCTTCTGACCGGAGATCTTGGTCATGTCGCCCACGGCGTTTTCGATGATCTTCTTGTCGGAGACCGCTTCGGACACACCCATGTTCAAGGTGATCTTGGTGATGCGCGGCACCTGCATGATCGACTGATAGCCGAACTTCTCCTTCAGATCGCCAGCGACCTTGGAGCGGTAGAAATCTTGTAAACGAGCCATTTGATGCGCCCCTTATGCCTTCGCGCCAACGACAGCGCCGTTGGAACGGAAAATGCGGACCTTGGCCCCGTCCACGACCTTGACGCCGACGCGGTCGCCCTTGCCGGTTTCGGGGTTGTAGATCGCCACATTGGAGATATGGATGGGCAGGGTCTTGTCGACGATGCCGCCGGGGGTGCCCGCCATGGGGTTGCCCTTGGCGTGCTTCTTGACGACGTTGATGCCTTCGACCAGCACGTGGTCGTCGTCGACGCGAGCCACCACGGTGCCGCGGCGGCTGCGATCGCGGCCGGTCAGCACAATGACTTCGTCGCCTTTACGAATGTTTTGCATGATCTGCTCCTTACAGCACTTCGGGCGCCAGGGACACGATCTTCATGAACTTCTCGGTGCGCAGTTCACGTGTGACCGGTCCGAAGATGCGCGTGCCGATGGGTTCGAGTTTCGCATTGAGCAACACGGCCGCATTGCCGCCGAAGCGGATCAGGGAACCGTCTTTGCGGCGCACGCCCTTGGCGGTACGCACCACCACGGCGTTGTAGATTTCGCCTTTTTTCACGCGCCCGCGAGGCGCCGCTTCTTTGACGGACACCTTGATGACGTCGCCGATGGCGGCATAGCGGCGCTTCGAGCCGCCCAACACCTTGATGCACATGACGGAACGCGCACCTGTGTTGTCGGCCACGTCCAGCGTGGTCTGCATTTGGATCATGATTTTTCCTGTTCCAACTTAACAACGATGCCCAGAGCATTCACCCCAAGACAACGCAGCCAGTTTTGGTCCCGTCAAGCCGACGCACCTTGCTGCGCGCGGGCTCTGGGTTGAAATTCCTGTTTGCGCAAAATGATTTTGCACATAAACGAGATTACCAACTCGGCCTGGCCTGGCGGCACACTGAAAACCCCGAACGATTGCCCGATGATTCCCATATGACGCGCCTGGCAGATAGGCCAAGACCGCAATTATAGCCACAAGCACTCTGAAAAGACAAGCGCTTTTTGGCGACTGATGGCTGGACGCATCACCGCGCCCGGGGCAAGGCCCCGTATTCGACCAGCATGCGGCGGATCGCCTCGTCATCGGCGTCGTCCACATAGACCCGCATGCCCATGCCGATGGCCGTTTCCGTGACCGCCACCATCATCTGGACGCCGCCGGGGCTGGAGAGCAGCTCGCGGACGAAGGACCCGCCCAGCTTGACGTAGCCGAAATCGACTTCGTGGATCTTGCGCAAGGCGTCGGGCTGCTGATCCAGCCCCCGCAGGCCGACCGAAATACCCGTCTCGATCAGCCCCCCGGCAAAGGCCTTGAAGGCCTCCAGGTGGCGGCTCAGGCCATAGGCGTCGAGTTCCACCACCACCCGCCGCAGCAGTTCGGGGTCCGCATAGGCGCAGATGCGGCGGACCTCGTCCAGATACTGGGCGTCCAGGATGGAGGACATGGACATGCGCACGACCAGGATGCCGGGGTGTTCGCCCAGCCAGCTCAGTGCGAGGGCCAGGGCCCGCATGTCGCAATCGGAAGACAGGCCCAGCCGCGCGGCGGCCGGCATGAACAGATAGCCCGACATCGGCGGCTGGTCGCCGTCATCTTCCCGCAGGCTGAGGGACGCCTCGTAGCGGTCCGTGATGTCGTCGCCCTCGTACTGCACCAGGCGCACGTCCAGGGAAAGGCGGTCGTGGTCCAGGGCCTGGGAAATCAGCGTGCGCCAGGACGCCTCGCCCATGCGCAGCTCGCCGGTTTCGCGATCGGCGTGCGACAGGAATTCGACTTCCGCGTGGCCGGCGCTTTCCGCGCACATCAGCGCCAGGTCCAGGCGCGTCAGGACGTCCTTGGGCGTGCACTGGACGGTGTAGTCCGTCAGGGCGAAGGCCCACCGCGACAGGTTCTGGCTGTCGAGCTTCACCCGCAGCGTCTCGAACAGTTCACGCAGCCGCTGGATGGGGCGCATGACTTCGGGGCCGCCCCCCACCGGGAACAGGATCACGAAATCCGCGCCGTTCAGGCGGGCCGGCAGGGCATGCGCCTGCGGATAATCCGCCAGAACCTCGATCAACCGTCCGCCCAGAAGACGCAGCCAATCGTCGATCTCCTGGCGGTCGCACTGATTCTGCAGCCGGGCCATGTCGCGCTGGCGCGCCAGCAGGACATAGCCGCTGACCGCGCCCTGGCGCGAATCGTCGCGCAGCATGCGCTTGAGTTCATTCAGGAAGTAGGCGCGATTGGCCAGCCCCGTGACCGGATCCCGGTTCAGTTCGATTTCAAGCTGCTCGATGCGAGCCATCTGCTCGTCCATGCTGGGCGACACCCGTTCGCGGACTTCGTCCAGCAACTCGGCGTTTTCGACGGGCCCCGTCTGCTTGACCTTGATCTCGGGCGCTTCCGGCGCGGGAGTTTCCTGCAGGGCGCGGCGTAGCCGCGACAGCAGGGCCGCCAGGAACAGCGCCCAGAACGCGGCGATCCCCAGGGCCAGCCACAGCCACTGGATGACGTGCGCCCACAGGGCGTCGCGGGCCGGCGCGGGATCCAGGACCAGGCTCAGGCGCCCGGCCCCGCCGATCTGCCGCTGCGCCTGGTGGGGCGCGATATCGCCCCAGGCGCCAAACCAGCCGGGCGCGTTCGCGGCGGCGGACGTCATCCGGCGAGCCTGGAACGCCATGGTCCCGTCGGCGGCCTGCAGGGACAGTTCCGCAAACCGCCCCTGCTGGAAGGCGGCTTCGAGAACGCGCACCCGCGCCGCCTGATCGGGCTGGGCGCTGACCAGCAACGCCAGGGTGGCGGCGGCATTCTCGCTATCGCTTTGCAGCTGGCCGTCCAGCTGTCGGTCCATCAGCCGGGTGCCCACCGCCAGCATGCCGATCAAGATGCAGGCGATCACCAGCGTGGAAATCACCAGCAGCTGTCGCACGGATGCCATCACGCGTCCTCTTTATCACTATGTCACGAATCCTGAAAGTGTATCCTTTGCGCTGCGAAACCCCAAGAAGCGCACAGCTCGCCCCGATGCATCGACGGTCATCTAAGGGGTAACACGGATACCGTTCTCGGGCGGCTTGTGTATAGTTTTAAAACAAACGTTTGAACTACACATGACCATCTCCCGTTCGACCCTCACCCGCGATGCCATTCTCGATGCCGCCGAACATCTGTTCGCCGAGCAGGGGCACGACAAGACTTCCATGCGCCAGATCACCAAGGCGGCGGACGTCAACCTGTCGGCCGTCAACTATCACTTCGGCTCGAAGGATGCTCTGATCGAAGCCGTCTTCCAGCGCCGGCTGGATGCCCTGAACGACGAGCGCCTGCGCATCCTGGATACCCTGGAAGCCCAGGCCAACGGCCAGCCGCTGAAGCCCTCGGCCATCGTCGAGGCCTATTTCGGCCCCCTGGTGCGCCACGCCTGCAGCGCCGGAGCGGAACGCCGCGCCTTCATGCCGCTGCAAAGCAGCAACCTGTCGGACCCCAACGGCGCGATCAACGCTCTGTTCGAGGCCGAGCGCTCGGTCGTGGCCCATCGCTTCACGCGGGCCCTGCTGACCTCGCTGCCGGGCGTGCCCGAGGCCGAGATCGTCTGGCGCTTCCACTTCATGCTGGGCGCCACGGCCTACGCCATCATGGGGGCGGACAGTTCCAGCCGGGTCATGAACCTGCAGGGCGATACGAGCCTGAATGCCGACGTGCTGCTCGACCGCCTGATGGCCTTTTTGCTGGGCGGCCTGCGGGCCCCGCTGCCCGCCCAGCCTTCGCCCCAGTCCGTCCTGCAGGTCGGACTGGATCGTCCGCAGACCGGCCACGCCACGGGAATGATGGCCGGACGCGATTCCTCGTCACCGATTTAGGGGGCTTCCATGAAACCAGATGATGGCTGATCCCTATTTGATGCCGGACTGACACCGGCTGTTCCCTGAAGCACCCATCACGCTGCGCGATGCGCGGCGCGGGTGTCTGCACGTCAAAAAAACGTCCTGCATGCAGTGCCTACCGGCACGGCACGGGGTTCTGCACGCCCGCATTTCGCAGGGCACGCTCAACCATCCATCTGTGGAGTAGACATCATGAAGTTGCATCATTCGATCAAGACCCTGTCGGCCCTGATCATCGGCCTGGGCGGTATCGGCGCCGCTCACGCGGCCGGTTTTCAGCTGCTGGAGCAAAACGGCAGCGGCCTGGGCAACGCCTACGCGGGCTCGGCCGCCATCGGCGAAAACGCCAGCGCCAACTATTTCAACCCCGCCAGCATCACCCTGTTGCCAGGCATGAACGTCAGCGCGGGCGTGGTCGGGATCAAGCCGAGCTTCAAATTC
Organism: uncultured Castellaniella sp.; assembly: GCF_937988725.1. GTDB lineage: Bacteria > Pseudomonadota > Gammaproteobacteria > Burkholderiales > Burkholderiaceae_B > Castellaniella. The sequence continues at coordinate 163,419 of NZ_CALKHS010000008.1, forward strand.
TCGAACGGCGGCAGCACCAGCCCGCTGGGCACTCCGGCCACCGGCGGCAATGGCGGGGACGCCGGCTCCTGGGCGGCCGTGCCCAACGCGCACTTCACCTGGGAAGTGAATCCGCGCTGGTGGCTGGGCCTGAGCGTGGGCGCGCCCTTCGGCCTGATGACCGACTACGAGAAAGGCTGGGCCGGCCGCTATCACTCCGAGAAATTCTCCATCGAGAGCATCAACATCAATCCGTCCATCGCCTTCAAGGCCACCGACACGCTCTCCATCGGCGTGGGCGTGAACTGGATGCAGCTGGACGCGGACTACCGCAAGGCGCAGTTCGTGCCCGGTATCCCGACTGGCGCGATGGGCAACCCCATCCCTCTGCCCGGCGGCGACCTGAGCGCCAAGGTGAAGGCCAAGGGCGACGCCTGGGGCTGGAACGCCGGCATCCTGTGGCAGGCCACGCCGGACACCCGTTTCGGCCTGTCCTACCGTTCCAAGGTCAAGATCAACGCGGACGGCACGACCACAGTCGACAATCGCAGCGTCCCCTCCTCGATCCCCGTCGCGCCCGGCATGTCCATTCCCAACCCGGTGATGGCGCGGCTGCCACTGGGCGGGCATGATGCCGAAACCACTGTCGAGCTGCCCGACTCCGCCATCTTCAGCGTGGTCCACCAGCTGAACGATCGCTGGACCCTGCTGGGCGACGTGGCCTGGACGGGCTGGAGCAGCATTCCGGAACTGAAGATCCAGAACGCCGGCATTCCGGACTCCAGGCTGGATCTGCGCTTCAAGGATGCCTGGCGCGTGTCCCTGGGCGCGAGCTACCGTCACAGCGACAGCTGGACCTTCAAGGGCGGCGTGGCCTGGGACCAGTCTCCGGTGCGCGACGACGCCTACCGCCCCTCGTCCCTGCCGGACAATGACCGCTACTGGGTGTCCCTGGGCGCGCAGTACAGCTTCAGCAAGAACACCGCCATCGACGTCGGCTATGCGCACCTGTTCGTGAAGAGCACTTCGGTCAACAACGCCTCCTCCAAGGAAGCCGGCGTGCTCAAGGGCGACTACAAGAGCAGCGCGGACGTCGTCGGCGTGCAGTTCTCGCATCGCTTCTGATCGAGGGCGCCGTGAATCCAGTGCCCCGCCTGTCTCATCCCCGTCTGTCCGAGAACCCGGCGGGGCGCTGACATGAAGCTGTCCCACTTGTCCCACCTGCCGCCCCGGTGGCGGGCGCGCGCGATGCGCACGGGCTTCAACCTGCATCCCGCCTTCCGGGCCACCGGCGGGCGGGTGATCCACGTATCCCCGGATCTGCTGCACATCCGCGTGCGCCTGGCGCTGACCCGGCGCACCCGCAATCTGGTCGGCTCGATCTACGGCGGTTCGCTGTTCGCCGTCACGGACGGCGTCCACGCCGGCATGCTGATGGCCCGGCTGGGCCCGGACGTGATCGTCTGGGACAAGGCGGCCACCATCCGCTACCGCAAGCCCGCCTTCTGCGCGCTGACGGCGGACTTCCGGCTGTCGGAAGCGGAACTGCAAGACATCCGCGATGCGCTGGGCCGCGATCACGAAATCGAACGCACGTACCCGGTCGAGCTGAAAGGCCCGGACGGCGCCGTGCACACCGAGGTGCGACGCACCCTCTATCTGGCCGACAAGGCCTGGTACAAACATCACAAGCTGCGCGACAGCGCGGCAGGAGACACAGCATGACGATGCATTCCGTTTCACGGCGCGGCCCGCGCTTGCGCCGGCCTCTCGGGGAAACCGGCTGCGGCGGCGCGGCGCGGGGCCTGGTCAGAAGCGCTCTGGCCGCCATGGCGGCCGCCGCCGCGCTGTGGCTGGCTTCGCCTGCTCAGGCCCTCACCGTCGCCACCGTGGATGTCCCGGAACAGCAGACCGTGGCCGGCCAGACCCTGGCGCTCAACGGTGCGGGACTGCGCCAGCGCTTCGTCTTCCACGTCTACGTGGCGGCGCTCTACCGCCCCACGGCCACCCATGACGCGCAAACCATCCTGAACAGTCCCGAACCGCAGATGCTGCGGCTGACGCTCTTGCGCGACATCAACGGCAAGGCCCTGACCGACGCGCTGAACGAAGGCTTGAAGGCCAATAATACCGAGACGGAACTGGCCGCCATGAAGGACGCGACCGACCGCTTCGAGGCCTTCATGAGGACCGGCGGCGAAGGCGCTTCCGGCGACGTCGTCGAGATCCGTTTCCAGCAGGGGAAGGTCTCGGTATCATTCAAAGGCAAGGCCTTGGGCGAGGTCTCCGACCCGCGTTTCGCCGCCGCGCTCCTGAAAGTCTGGCTGGGGCCGGCCCCGGCGCAGGAATCCCTGAAACAGGCCCTGCTGGGCCGGAAGACCGCCGCCAACTGATTTTTCGCACTTGCAAGAAGGAAACACGACATGGAACGCATCTGGCTGGAACACTACCCCAAAGGGGTGCCGGCGGACATCACCGACCAGGCGGCCGCCTATGCTTCGCTGGCCGATCTGTTCGAAGAGAGCTGCCGGCGGTACGCCCACAACACGGCGTACATCAGCATGGGTGCGACCATGTCCTACGCCCGGATCCACGAAAAGGCGCAGGCCTTCGCCGCCTGGCTGCAATCCCAGGGCGTGGACAAGGGCGAACGGGTGGCCCTGATGATGCCCAACCTGCTGCAGTACCCCATCTGCCTGTTCGGCACGCTGATGGCGGGCGCCGTGGTGGTCAACACCAACCCTCTGTACACCCCGCATGAACTGCACCACCAGCTCAGCGACTCCGGGGCGACCACCGTGGTGGTGGCCGAGAACTTCGCCGGCACCCTGCAGCAGGCCATGCCGGGCACGGACGTCAAGCGGGTCGTGGTCACGTCGCTGGGTGAAATGCTGGGCTTTCCCAAGAGCCTGATCACGGACCTGGTCGTGCGCCACGTGAAGAACATGGTGCCGGCCTGGCATATCCCGGGCGCCTTGCGCCTGCGCCAGGCGCTGGAGCAAGGCGCCCGCGCCCCCTACCGGCGCCCCGCCCTGTCGCACGAGGACCTGGCGGCGCTGCAATACACCGGCGGCACCACGGGGGTGGCCAAGGGCGCCATGCTCAGCCACGGCAACCTGCTGGCCAATGTCTGCCAGGCCTACGCCTGGGTGCGGCCCTACTGCACGGGCGACCGCGAATGCATCGTGACGGCGCTCCCGCTCTATCACATCTTCGCCCTGACGGCGAACTGCCTGACCTTCATGCGGATGGGCGCGAGCAACCTGCTGATCGTCAACCCACGCGACATCCCCGGCTTCGTCAAGGAACTCGGCAAGGTCAAGTTCACGGCCCTGACCGGAGTCAACACCCTGTTCAACGCGCTGCTGAACAACCCCGATTTCAGCAAGCTGGACTTCAGCGGGCTGAACCTGACCCTGGGCGGCGGCATGGCCGTCCAGGAAGCCATCGCGCAGCGCTGGCTGAAGATCACCGGCAAGCCCATCGCCCAGGCCTACGGCCTGACGGAAACCTCGCCCGCCGTGACCATCAACCCGTTCGACAAGGTCGACTTCAACGGCTCGATCGGCCTGCCCGTGCCCTCGACAGACGTCGCCGTGCGCACCGACAACCGCGCCATGGCCATCGGCGAGTCCGGCGAAATCTGCGTCAAGGGTCCGCAAGTCATGACAGGCTACTGGAACCGCCCGGAGGAAACCGCCAAGGCCTTCGACGCCGACGGCTGGCTGATGACCGGCGACATCGGCTACATGAACGACAAGGGCTACGTCTTCCTGCTGGACCGCAAGAAGGACATGATCCTGGTGTCGGGCTTCAACGTCTACCCGAACGAAGTCGAGGCCGCCGCCATCGAGCACCCCGGCATCCTGGAAGCCGCCGCCGTCGGCGTGCCCAACGGCGCGTCCGGCGAAGCCGTCAAGCTCTACGTGATCCGCAAGGACCCGACCCTGACCGAAGCCGAGGTCATCGCCCACTGCCGCACGCTGCTGACCGGCTACAAGGTGCCGAAATTCGTGGAATTCCGCGACGAGCTGCCGCGCAGCAACGTGGGCAAGATCCTGCGCAAGGAACTGCGCAACCAGGATGCGGCCGCCGGCGGCCAGGACGTCAGCCGTCCCGCCTGATCTTCGCGTCGCGCCGGGCGGAATTCCCGGCGCGCGCTTGCCGCGCCCCGGCCGGCGTCACGCCGCCCCGAACACCAGCGGATCGCCGCCGCGGTCGAACGCCATCAGCGAGCCGACTGCGCCGTACTTGATCATCTGCGTCATGCGCTGAAACGCCAGGTCCACGTCCTTGTTGTCCGGCAGATAGGCGGACTGGTCCGCCATGGCGGCGACGAACACCACCTGCCAATCATCCTGCCCCGTCTGGCGGGATTCCCGCGCCAGCGCCGCAAAGTCCGTCAATTCCGCGGGAGTCTTGTCCACGCACAACAGCGGGGTCAACTCACCGCCCTCGCCCCGGGCATGGCTGGCCTTCTGCGCCGGCGTGGCGTCGTCGGGCACGCCGCTGGCGGCGAACACGAACAGCAGGCGCTGCGGTTCAGGCTGCTGGCGGGCCGCCTGCAGCAAGTCGTCGAAACAGGTGATGTCCATGGGAAGCGGTCTCGCGGGAAAGCACAGGCTTCATGCTACCCGATCCCCGCCCGCGCGGCGCCCCGGCGAACCGGGACGCCGCCTCGCTTCTTGATGCAGATCAGCGGCTCACCAGCCGACGGCGGCGCCATCGGGGTTGCGCGGATCCGCCGCGCCGTACATCTCCCCGCCGCGGATCTGGATGGTCTGCGTCCTGCCCATCGTGGGCATGACGGCGACGTGCTGTCCATAGCTGCGCAACAGCGCCAGGGTGTCGGGGCTGAGGCCCTTTTCCACCCGCAGCTGATCGGGCCACCACTGGTGGTGGAAGCGCGGCGTGGCGGCGGCCTCGGCCGGGTTCATCCGGAAGTCGATGGCGTCGACCACGGTTTCCAGGACCGTGGTGATGATGCGCGCGCCGCCCGGGCTGCCGGTCACCAGCCACGGCCGGCCGTCCTTCATGACCAGCGTCGGCGTCATCGACGACAGCGGCCGCTTGCCCGGCGCGATGGCGTTGGCTTCGCCGCCGATCAGGCCGTACACGTTGGCCACGCCGGGCTTGGCCGAAAAGTCGTCCATTTCGTTATTGAGCAGGATGCCGGTGCCGTCGGCCACGATGCCGCTGCCGAAATTGGTGTTCAGCGTGTACGTCACCGCCACGGCATTGCCGGCCGAGTCGGCGACCGAAAAGTGCGTGGTCTGGTCGCTTTCATAGGGTTGCGGCTTGCCCGGCTTGATGTCCGACGAAGGCCGCGCGCGCTTGGCATCGATGGTGGCGGCCAGCGAGCGGGCATAAGCCTTGGAAATCAGCCCCGACACGGGCACCTTGATGAAATCGGTGTCCCCCAGGTATTCCGACCGGTCGGCATAGGCCAGCTTCATGGCCTCGGCCATGTGCTGGATGGTCTGGGCGCTGCCGGCCCCCCACTCGCCGATCGGCCAGCCTTCCATCATGTTCAGGATCTGCACCAGGTGGATGCCGCCGGAGCTGGGCGGGGGCATCGTCACCACCCGATAGCCCCGGTAATCGCCCACGATGGGCGCGCGCTCGACCACATGGTACCGGGCCAGATCCTGCATCGTGATCAGGCCGCCGTGCCGCGCCATTTCGGCCGCGATCTTCTGGCCGATCACCCCGCGGTAGAAGACGTCGGCCCCCTGGTCGGCGATCAGGCGCAGGGACTGCGCCAAGTCTTTCTGCACCAGCCAGTCGCCGGCCTTCAGGGGCTGGCCGTCGCGCCAGAAGATGGCCTGGGTGGCAGGCCATTGGCCCATGGTCTTGGCGGTCTTTTCCAGGGTCTCCGCCAAGGTCTGGCTGACCGGATAACCGCGTTCAGCGAGGCGGATGGCGGGCGCCATCACCTGCGCCAGGGTCAGTTTGCCCCAGCGCTGCTGGGCATGGGTCAGGCCCGCCACGCTGCCCGGCACACCCACGGCCAGGTGCGTGAACAGGGAACGGCCATCGACCACCTTGCCCTGAGCATCCAGGTACATGTCGCGCGATGCGCGGCCAGGGGCCATCTCGCGGAAATCCAGGGCGATGTCCTTGCCGTCCTGCGCGGTGTGCACCATCATGAAGCCCCCGCCGCCGAGATTGCCGGCATTGGGCAGGACCACGGCCAGGGCGAAGCCCACCGCCACGGCGGCATCGACGGCGTTCCCGCCGGCCTTCAGCATGGCCAGACCGGCCTGGCTGGCCAGTTCCTGTTCGGACACCACCATGCCGCGACGGGCGACGACAGGATGGAAGACGTCCATGTCGAAGTCATAGGCGGCGGCAGCGGCCGTCGCGGCGGCCGTGGTGGCCGGCGCGGCAGGCTGCGCCGCCGCGGCGGCATCGGGCTTGGGCGGCGCCGCGCATGCGGCCAGCAGCGCCGCCAGCAGCACGGACGGAATCAATCGACGATAGGACAGCGTCATGGTGGTCTCCTCCGGTTATGTTCTGGCATCACGCTACCACGGCGGACACCGGCCCAGGACCACTCTATGACGTTTGATAACGGTCGGTAGCAGATGGCAAAGAGAGGGATCGCCGGATCACTCCTCGACGAAAGCCTCGTCGCGCTTGCGGCGGATCACCGGCACGGCGATCAGCGCCAGCAGCCCGGCCGCCACCAGCAGCAGGGACAGGGACACGGGCCGGGTCAGGAAGGTAGTGAAGTCGCCCCGGGACAGCAGCAGCGCGCGGCGGAAGTTTTCTTCCATCATCTGGCCCAGCACCAGGCCCAGCAGCAAGGGCGCGGACTCGCAGCCCAGGCGCGTCCACAGATAGCCGGCCGCGCCGAAGAACGCCAGGGTCCAGACGTCGAACAGGCTGTTGTCCAGCGAATAGACGCCGATCGAGCAGAACACCAGGATCGCCGGAAAGAGCACGCGATACGGCAGTTTCAGCAGCTTGACCCAGACGCCGATCAGGGGCAGGTTCAGGACGACCAGCATCAGGTTGCCCACCCACATCGACACCACCAGGCCCCAGAATACGTCGGGGTGCGCAGTCATCACGCGCGGGCCGGGCTGCACGTCGTGGATGATCATGGCGCCCAGCATCAGCGCGGTGACGGCATTGCCCGGAATGCCCAGGGTCAACAGGGGGATGAAGGAGGTCTGCGCCGCCGCATTGTTGGCGGACTCGGGGCCCGCCAGCCCGGCCGGATGGCCACGGCCGAAGCGCTCCGGCTCCCGGGCCATCTTCTTTTCCAGGGTATAGGACGCGAAGGACGACAGCACCGCGCCGCCGCCCGGCAGAATCCCCAGGATCGAGCCCAGAAAGGTGCCGCGCACGCTGGCCGGCCAGGACTCGCGGAATTCCTTGCGATTGGGATAGAGCGGCCCGACCTTGTCCGTGATCCGGACGCGGCGTTCGCGCTGTTCCAGATTGGCCATGATCTCCGCCAGGCCGAAGATGCCCATGGCGACCACGGCGAAATCCAGGCCGTCCTGCAGCTTCAGAAAGCCCAGGTCGAAGCGCGGCATGCCGGAATTGACGTCGGTGCCGATCATGCCCAGCGCCAGCCCCAGGATCGTCATGGCGACCGCCTTGAGCAGGGACCCTGACGCCATCACCACGGCCGCCAGCAGGCCCAGCACCATCAGGGAAAAGTATTCGGCCGGCCCGAACTTGAACGCCACCTGGGCCAGCAGCGGCGCGAACGCGGCCAGCAGCACCGTCGCCACGCAGCCGGCGAAGAAAGAGCCCAGGGCCGCGATGGCCAGGGCGGCGCCGGCGCGCCCCGCCCGGGCCATCTGATAGCCGTCCAGCACCGAGACCACCGAAGAGGTCTCGCCGGGCAGCGCCACCAGGATGGCGGTGGTCGAGCCCCCGTACTGCGCCCCGTAGTAGATGCCGGCCAGCATGATCAGTCCCGATTCGGGCGGCAGCACGTAGGTGATGGGCAGCAGCATGGCGATGGTGGGCACCGGGCCGATGCCCGGCAGCACGCCGATCAGGGTGCCCAGCAGGCAGCCCAGCAGGCAATAACTGAGGTTCTGCAGGCTGAGCGCGACGGACAGGCCCAGCGCCAGGTGATCCAGCCATTCCATCCCGATCCTCCTCAGCCCAGCACGCCGGCCGGAAACACCAGGCCCAGGCCCTGGATGAAGACCAGCCAGACGAACGCCATCATGCCCAGCCCCACCAGGGCCGCCACCCGCCAGTCGAAATCATGGCCCGCCATGCTGCCGACGAAGACCAGGATGAACACCGACGGCAGCACGCCCAGGACCGGCAGCAGCGCGGCGAACAGGCACACCGCGCCCAGCACGATGCCGGCGACCCGCCAGTCCGGGCGCCTGACGGACGCGCGCGGCGCCGCCGGCCGGCATGCCTGCACGGCCAGGGCCAGGCCCAGCAGCGCCAGGCACAGCCCCAGCAGCGCCGGGAAGTACCCGGCTCCCATGCGGCTGGCCTGCCCCATGGGGTAGTGCCGCGCGCCCAGCCCGAAGGCCAGGCCGACGCCGATGAACAGGGCCCCCGCCCAGAAGTCCGGCTGGTTGCGTACGGTCAGGCGCATCGCGTTTCCTTACTTGCGATCAGCGAGCGGCAGCGCGCCGCGCATCAATTGTCGAAGCGGATGTTGTTGGCCTTGATGACCGGCGTCCAGCGATCCAGGTCGCCCTGCACCACGGCCTGCATTTCGGCGGACGTGCTGGCCACGGGCTCTTCATGCAGCTTGGCCAGCTGCTTGACGACGGCGGGATCCTTCAGCATCTGGATGACTTCCTGGGTGAAGCGGTCTTCGGCGGCCTTGGGCGTGCCGTGCGGCGCGACGAAGCCCATCCAGGCATCCGCCTCGATCCCGGCCACGCCGGATTCCGTCAGCGTGGGCAGCTTGGGCAGGATGGCGGACCGCTTGGCGGTGGCGACCGCCAGGGCGCGCAGCTTGCCGGCGGCGATCTGTTCCATCACCGCGGCGGCCGGCAGGATCCCCATCTGGGTCTCGCCGGACAGGATCGAGGTCACGACCTTGGCGGACGTGGAGTACGGCACGTGGACGATGTCCGTCCCGCTGGCGGCCGCCAGGGCCGCCATGGCCAGGTGGGAAATGCTGCCGACGCCCATCGAGCCGTAGTTGTAGTCGCCGGGCCGTTCACGCAAGGCCTTCAGCAGTCCGTCGACGTCCTGCGCGTCCATGGACGGCGCCACCACCAGCACGCTGGGCTGCGTGGCGGCGATCGTCAGGAAATCCAGGTCCTTGGCGGGCTGGTAGGGCAGATTGGGAAACAGCACGGTGTTGGCCGCCAGCGGCCCGGAAATGGTGATGCCGAAGGTGTAGCCATCCGGCGCCGCCTTGGCCATGGCGGCGGTGCCGATGTTGCCCCCCGCCCCGGCCTTGTTTTCCACCACCACCGGCACGCCCAGCTTGGGGCCGATGTAGTCGGCGGTCATGCGCGCCATCGTGTCGGGCGTCGAACCGGGGCCGAACGGCACCAGGATCCGGACCGTCTTGGACGGCCAGGCTTCTTCGGCCTGGGCGGACAGGGCGCCCAGGCCCAGCAGGCAGATGGCGGCCGCGCTCAGCAACTTCAACAGTTTCATGCGTGTCTCCTCGGGATGCGGTATATGAAAAAACCCCGCGCGAGGCGGGGTCTGGTCCACAGCGTGGGAACTGTGGTGTCGGCAATGGCGCCCGTCGCCGGGCGCCACCCGCATCATCAGATGATGCGCACGGCCTCGATCAGGCGCACCACCGTCCAGGACTTGGACTTGGAGATGGGACGACCTTCGGCGATTTCCACGGTATCGCCCTCGTTGTACTGGTTGGATTCGTCATGCGCCTTGTATTTGGCGGTGCGGTTGACGAACTTGCCCAGCACGGGGTGCTTCACGCGGGTCTGGACGCTGACGACGACCGTCTTGTCCATCTTGTTGCTGACGACCTTGCCGACCAGCGTGCGTTGACGCTTGGCGGTGTCTTTTTGGATTTCGGCTGTCATGTTACTTTCCTGCGTTCTCAGTCATGATGGTGCGGATGCGCGCGATGTCGCGACGCACCTTGCCCAACTGGCTGGTGTTGGAAAGCTGCTGGGTGGCACGCTGCATGCGCAGGTTGAATTGTGCCTTCAGCAGGCTCTCGAGCTCGGTCTGGAGCCCGGCGGCGTCTTTTTCGCGCAGTTCACTGGCTTTCATCTATGTACCCCTTAGGCGCCCACGCGACGCGACACGAAGGTCGTGCGCAGGGGCAGCTTGGCGGCGGCCAGGCGGAATGCTTCGCGTGCGACTTCTTCGGACACGCCTTCCATTTCGTACAGCACCTTGCCGGGTTGAATTTCGGCGACCCAGAATTCCGGGTTGCCCTTCCCGTTACCCATCCGGACTTCGGCGGGCTTCTGGGAAATGGGCTTGTCCGGGAAAATCCGGATCCAGATGCGGCCGCCGCGCTTGATGTGACGGTTGATGGCGCGACGAGCGGCCTCGATCTGGCGAGCCGTCAGACGGCCGCGATCGGTGGCCTTCAGGCCGAACTCACCAAAAGAAACGTTGGTGCCGCGCGTCGCCAGGCCGGTGTTGCGGCCTTTCTGCTCTTTGCGGTATTTCCTGCGAGAGGGTGACAACATTGTTATTCTCCTTCAGGCGCGGGCGCTGCCGAGGCAGCGTCGCGGCGCGGGCCACGGCCACGACCACGGTTGTCACCGGGACGGCCGGGACGATCGCCACGCGGGGCGCGACGCGGACGGCGTTCCTCGTCGCGCGGGGCGGCGGTTTCCACGGGCAGTTCGCCGTTCGGCTGCATATCGCCCTTGTAGACCCAGACCTTGACACCGATGATGCCGTAGGTGGTCTGGGCTTCGGACGTGCCGTAGTCGATGTGCGCGCGCAGGGTGTGCAGGGGCACACGGCCTTCGCGGTACCATTCGGTGCGGGCGATTTCGATGCCGTTCAGACGGCCCGAGGACATGATCTTGATGCCCTGGGCGCCCAGGCGCATGGCGTTCTGCATGGCGCGCTTCATGGCGCGGCGGAACATGATGCGCTTTTCGAGCTGCTGCGTGATGGAATCCGCGATCAGCTGGGCATCGGTTTCCGGCTTGCGGATTTCCTCGATGTTGACGTGCACGGGCACGCCCATCAGGCGCTGCAGGTCGGCCTTCAGCGTTTCGATGTCCTCGCCGCGACGGCCGATCACCACGCCCGGACGGGCCGAGTACACGGTGATGCGGGCGTTCTTGGCCGGACGCTCGATGATGACTCGGCCCACGGAAGCGGATTTCAGTTTCTTCTTCAGGTATTCACGCACACGAATGTCTTCGGCCAGCATGCTGCCGTAGACCTTGTCGTTGGCGTACCAGCGAGAAGTCCAGTTGTGGTTGACCGCGAGGCGGAACCCGATCGGGTGAATTTTCTGTCCCATTGCGACTCCTTAGGCCCCGACCTTGACCACGATGTGGCAGGTCTGCTTTTCGATGCGGTTGCCACGGCCCTTCGCACGGGCCGAGAAACGCTTCATCGACTGAGCTTTGTCGACATAGATCGTGGTGACTTTCAGTTCGTCGATGTCGGCACCGTCGTTGTGCTCGGCATTGGCGATGGCCGATTCCAGCGCCTTTTTCAGGATGCCGGCGGCCTTCTTCGGGCTGAAGGTCAGGATGTTGAGGGCGTTCGCCACGGATTTGCCGCGGATCAGATCCGCCACCAGGCGGGTCTTCTGAGCGGAAATATGAACGCCGCGAATGACTGCGGTAGTTTCCATGGCTTACCTCTTGGCCTTTTTGTCCGCCGCGTGACCCTTGAAGGTGCGCGTCAGGGCAAATTCACCGAGCTTGTGACCGACCATGTTCTCGTTGATGTACACGGGAACGTGCTGGCGGCCGTTGTGCACGGCAATGGTCAGCCCGATGAATTCGGGCAGGATGGTGGACCGGCGCGACCAGGTCTTGATCGGCTTCTTTTCTTTGCCCCCGACGGCGGCATCGACCTTTTTGATCAGATGCGCATCGACGAACGGGCCTTTCTTGACAGAACGTGACATAGTCTTCGCCCCTTATTTGCGCTTGCGGCGCGAGACAATCATATTGTCCGTGCGCTTGTTTCGACGAGTCCGATAGCCCTTGGTGGGAGTGCCCCACGGACTGACGGGTACGCGACCTTCGCCGGTGCGGCCTTCACCGCCACCGTGCGGGTGATCCACCGGGTTCATGGCCACGCCACGAACGGTCGGGCGGATGCCACGCCAGCGCACGGCGCCGGCCTTGCCGATCTGGCGCAGGCTGTGGTCGCCGTTGCCGACTTCACCGATGGTGGCGCGGCAATCGATGTGCACGCGGCGGACTTCGCCGGAGCGCAGGCGGACCTGGGCGTAGATGCCTTCGCGGGCCAGCAGCACGGCGGAAGCGCCGGCCGAACGGGCCAGCTGAGCGCCCTTGCCCGGCTGCATTTCGATGCAGTGGATCGTGGCGCCCACGGGGATGGCGCGGATCGGCAGGGTGTTGCCGGAGCGGATGGGGGCTTCCAGGCCGGAGACGACCGTGGCGCCGACTTCCAGACCGCGCGGAGCGATGATGTAGCGGCGTTCGCCATCGGCGTAGCACAGCAGGGCCAGGTGGGCCGTGCGGTTCGGGTCGTATTCCAGGCGCTCGACGCGGGCGACGATGCCGTCCTTGTTGCGGCGGAAATCGACGACGCGATAGTGCTGCTTGTGACCACCGCCGCGATGACGCACGGTGATGTGGCCGTTGTTGTTGCGACCGGAATTGCGCGATTGGCTTTCCAGCAGGGGCGCGTAGCCCGGACCCTTGTGCAGTTCAGGGTGCACGACCTTGATCATGCCCCGACGGCCGGCGGACGTGGGTTTGACTTTTACCAGCGGCATTTAGTTCACCTCCGAAAAGTCGATTTCCTGGCCGGCCTTGAGAGACACATAGGCCTTGCGTTCGTTGCGGCGACGGCCCATGAAGCGGCCGAAGCGCTTTTCCTTGCCCTTGCGGTTGGCGACCTGCACGGATTCGACTTCGACCTTGAACAGCAGTTCAACGGCGGCCTTGATCTCGGGCTTGGTGGCGTCGGCCACGACGCGGAAAGCGACCTGGTTGTTCTTTTCGGCGATCATCGTGGCCTTTTCAGTGACCACGGGCGCCAGAATGACTTGCATCAGACGTTCGGCATTCATCCCAGCAACTCCTCGAGTTGGGCGATCGCCGGCTTGGTGATCAGCACTTTCTTGTAGTGGACCAGGGACAGCGGATCGGCGTAGCGCGTTTCAATCACTGCCACGTGGGGCAGGTTGCGCGTCGCGAGATAGACGTTTTCGTCCAGCGCATCGGTGATGATCAGGACGGATTCGGAAATGCCCAGATCCTTGAGCTTGGCGGCGGCCAGCTTGGTCTTGGGGGCTTCGAGGGAGAAGCTTTCCACCACGGCCAGGCGGTCTTCGCGCACCAGCTGCGAGAAAATGGCGCGCAGACCGGCGCGGTACATTTTCTTGTTGACCTTGTGGCTGAAGTTTTCGTCGGGCGAATTCGGGAACGCACGGCCACCCCCACGCCAGATCGGCGAGGAAGTCATCCCGGAACGGGCGCGGCCGGTGCCTTTCTGGCGCCACGGCTTCTTGGTGGAGTGCTTGACCGTTTCGCGATTCTTCTGGGCGCGGTTGCCCATGCGCGCGTTGGCCTGATAGGCCACGACGATCTGGTGCACCAGCGCTTCGTTGAATTCGCGGCCGAAGATGTCATCGGCGCCGGCCACGGTGGCCGAAGATTGACCCTGATCGTTCAGGAGCTTGAGTTCCATGATTAGGCTCCTTTCTTGGGCGTGGCCTTGACGGCCGGACGCACGACGATGTCGGCGTTCTTGTGGCCCGGGACGGCGCCCTTGACCAGCAGCAGACCGCGCTCGACATCCACGCGCACCACGTCCAGGTTCTGGACGGTGCGGGTGTCGTCACCCAGGTGACCGGACATTTTCTTGCCCGGGAAGATGCGGCCGGGGTCTTGAGCCTGGCCGATGGAGCCCGGCACGCGGTGCGACCGCGAGTTGCCGTGCGAGGCGCGCTGGGAACCGAAATGGTGGCGCTTGATCGTGCCGGCGAAGCCTTTACCGATCGTGGTGCCGGTCACGTCGACCTGTTCGCCGACCTGGAAGACGGATTCCACGGACACGACGGAGCCGGCCGTGAATTCGGCGGCGCGGGCGGGATCCAGACGGAATTCCTTCAGGATGGAGCCGGCTTCGATGCTGGCTTTGGCGTAGTGGCCGGCTTCGGCCTTGGTCACGCGAGAGGCGCGGCGGCTGCCGTAGGCCAGCTGAACGGCGGCGTAGCCGTCGACTTCAGGCGTCTTGACCTGGGCGACGCGGTTGTTGGACACGTCCAGCACCGTGACCGGGATGGAATCACCTTCCTCGGTAAAGATGCGGGTCATGCCGACCTTGCGCCCCACAAGCCCGAGGCGCCAGGCCGCGGGCGTAGGTGTCGAATTCGACATTGTTTTCTCCGGGGTATTGTTACCCTTAAGCTTAAATCCCGACTGCGATTGGCCGGGGCTCGGATACCGTCTTGCGACGGTATGGCCGTATCAAAAATCGATACGACAACTCGCCATCTGAATAAACAGATGGCGAAGCTAAGCATTCTAACATGAAAAAACCGCCCTGCCTAGATGGACAGGGCGGTTCGCAGATCGACGCCCGTGAAAGGCGTCAAGCTGGATTACTGCAGCGCGATTTCGACATCGACGCCGGCCGGCAGATCCAGACGCATCAGGGCGTCCACGGTCTTGTCGGTCGGATCCACGATGTCCATCAGGCGCTGGTGCGTGCGCATTTCGAACTGATCGCGCGAGGTCTTGTTGACGTGCGGCGAACGCAGCACGTCGTAGCGACGGATGCGCGTGGGCAGCGGCACGGGACCACGAACCACAGCACCGGTGCGCTTGGCCGTTTCGACGATCTCGGCGGCCGACTGATCGATCAGCTTGTAGTCAAACGCCTTCAGGCGGATGCGGATTTTCTGGCTTTTCATGGGTATCCCTAAAGAACGAGTCTGGGCGGGGGCTCAGCCCCCGCCAGCGCATCAATTACTTGATGATTTTGGCGACGACGCCGGCGCCCACGGTACGGCCGCCTTCGCGGATGGCGAAGCGCAGGCCTTCTTCCATGGCGATCGGCGCAATCAGGTTCACCGTCATCGAGACGTTGTCACCCGGCAGCACCATTTCCTTGTCGGCCGGCAGCTCGATGGTCCCCGTCACGTCGGTCGTGCGGAAGTAGAACTGCGGACGATAGCCCTTGAAGAACGGCGTGTGGCGACCACCCTCGTCCTTGGACAGAATGTACACCTCGGCCGTGAAGTTCGTGTGCGGGTGGATCGAACCGGGCTTGGCCAGCACCTGGCCGCGCTCGACTTCCTCGCGCTTGGTGCCGCGCAGCAAAATGCCCACGTTGTCGCCCGCCTGACCCTGGTCCAGCAGCTTGCGGAACATTTCCACGCCCGTGCAGGTCGTCTTGATCGTGTCGTGGATACCCACGATTTCGATTTCCTCGCCCACCTTGATGATGCCGCGTTCCACGCGACCCGTCACCACCGTGCCGCGACCCGAGATCGAGAACACGTCTTCCACCGGCATCAGGAACGTGCCGTCCACGGCGCGCTCCGGCGTCGGGATGTAGCTGTCCAGCGCTTCGGCCAGTTGCATGATCGCTTGCGCGCCCAGGGGGCCTTCATCGCCGTCCAGCGCCATCTTGGCCGAACCCTTGATGATCGGCGTGTCGTCGCCCGGGAAGTCGTACTTCGACAGAAGTTCGCGCACTTCCATCTCGACCAGCTCCAGCAGCTCCTCGTCGTCGACCATGTCGCACTTGTTCAGGAACACGATGATGTAGGGCACGCCCACCTGGCGGGCCAGCAGGATGTGTTCGCGCGTCTGCGGCATCGGGCCGTCAGCGGCCGACACCACCAGAATCGCGCCGTCCATCTGCGCGGCGCCCGTGATCATGTTCTTGACGTAGTCGGCGTGGCCCGGGCAGTCAACGTGCGCGTAGTGACGGTTGGCCGTCTCGTATTCCACGTGCGAGGTGTTGATCGTGATGCCGCGCGCCTTTTCCTCGGGCGCGTTGTCAATCTGGTCGTAGCCCTTGGCTTCGCCGCCCAGCGCCTTGGCCAGCACCGTCGTGATCGCCGCCGTCAGGGTCGTCTTGCCGTGGTCAACGTGCCCGATCGTACCCACGTTCACGTGCGGTTTGGTCCGTTCAAACTTGCCTTTTGCCATGATGATTCCTGTAATTTCCTAGGAAATGAAAGAGGGAAATGCCCGGCCTTGCGGCCGGACCGTATGTTATTTGCCGCGAGCGGCGATGACTTCGTCGGCCACGTTGCGCGGAGCTTCAGAGTAGTGCTTGAATTCCATCGTGTAGGTGGCGCGACCCTGAGTCTGCGAACGCAGGCTGGTCGAATACCCGAACATCTCGGCCAGGGGAACCTCGGCCTTGATGATCTTGCCGCCGCCGGGGATGTCATCCATGCCCTGCACCATGCCGCGACGGGACGACAGGTCGCCCATCACTGTACCGGCGTAGTCTTCGGGCGTCTCGACTTCCACGTGCATCATGGGTTCGAGCAGCACCGGGCTGGCCTTGCGCATACCGTCCTTGAAGGCCATGGAGCCGGCCATCTTGAACGCGTTTTCGTTCGAGTCCACGTCGTGGTACGAACCGAAGAACAGCGTGACCTTGACGTCCACGACCGGATAGCCGGCCACCACGCCCGCCGGCAGCGTTTCCTGGATGCCCTTGTCCACCGCGGGGATGAACTCGCGCGGCACCACGCCGCCCTTGATGGCGTCCACGAACTCGTAGCCCTTGCCGGGTTCCAGAGGTTCGAGCTTCAGGACGACGTGGCCGTACTGGCCGCGACCGCCGGACTGCTTGACGAACTTGCCCTCGATTTCCTCGCAGGTCTTGCGGATCGTTTCGCGATAGGCGACCTGGGGCTTGCCGACATTGGCTTCGACGCCGAATTCACGGCGCATGCGGTCCACCAGCACTTCCAGGTGCAGTTCGCCCATGCCGGAAATGATGGTCTGGCCGGATTCCTCGTCGCTGCGCACGCGGAAGGACGGGTCTTCGGCGGCCAGGCGCTGCAGGGCGATGCCCATCTTTTCCTGGTCGGCCTTGGACTTGGGTTCCACGGCCTGCGAAATCACGGGTTCCGGGAATTCCATGCGCTCCAGCAGGACGTGATCGCCCACGTCGCACAGGGTTTCGCCCGTGGTGACTTCCTTCAGGCCCACGACGGCGGCGATGTCGCCGGCAACCACTTCCTTGATTTCGGCGCGGTTGTTGGCGTGCATCTGCAGGATGCGGCCGATGCGTTCCTTCTTGCCCTTGATCGGGTTGTACACGGTGTCGCCGGACTTCAGCACGCCCGAATAGACGCGGATGAAGGTCAGCTGGCCCACGAACGGGTCGGTCATCAGCTTGAACGCCAGAGCGGACAGCTTTTCGCCGTCATCGGCCTTGCGGCTGATTTCATTGCCTTCGTCGTCCGTGCCCTGCACCGGGGGGATGTCCACCGGAGACGGCAGGTAGTCGATGACCGCGTCCAGCATGCGCTGCACGCCCTTGTTCTTGAAGGCGGTGCCGCACAGCATCGGCTGGATTTCGCCGGCGATGGTGCGGATGCGGATGCCCTTGTCGATTTCCTGTTCGGTCAGCGAGCCGGTCTCGAGGTACTTGTTCATCAGTTCCTCGTTGGCCTCGGCGGCGGCTTCCATCAGGTTTTCATGCCACTTGTCGGCCTCGTCGGCCATCTCGGCAGGAATGTCGATGTAGTCGAACTTCGTGCCCTGGGAGGCTTCGTCCCAGATGATGCCGCGCATCTTGGTCAGGTCGATGACGCCCTTGAAGTTCTCTTCGGCACCGATGGGGATGACGATGGGCACGGGGTTGGCCTTCAGGCGCAGACGCATCTGCTCGTAGACCTTGAAGAAGTTGGCGCCGGTGCGGTCCATCTTGTTCACGAAGGCCAGACGAGGCACGCCGTACTTGTTGGCTTGGCGCCAGACGGTTTCCGACTGGGGCTGGACGCCGCCCACGGCGCAATACACCATGCAGGCGCCGTCGAGCACGCGCATGGAACGTTCGACTTCGATGGTGAAGTCCACGTGTCCCGGGGTGTCGATGATGTTGATGCGGTGTTCGTCGTACTGGTGTTCCATCCCGCGCCAGAATGCCGTGGTGGCAGCCGACGTGATGGTGATGCCGCGTTCCTGTTCCTGTTCCATCCAGTCCATGGTGGCCGAGCCTTCATGGGTTTCGCCAATCTTGTGGTTGACGCCGGTGTAGAACAGGATGCGCTCGGTCGTGGTGGTCTTGCCGGCGTCGATGTGCGCGGAAATACCGATATTGCGATAGCGCTGGATGGGGGTTTTGCGGGCCATGTTGAAAGTCCTAATGAGTGACCGGCTGGATTACCAGCGGAAGTGGCTGAAGGCCTTGTTGGCTTCGGCCATCTTGTGGGTGTCCTCGCGCTTCTTCATGGCGCCGCCGCGGCCTTCGGCGGCATCCATGAGTTCGCCTGCCAAACGCAGGTCCATCGACTTTTCACCGCGCTTCTTCGCGGCTTCGCGCAGCCAGCGCATGGCCAGGGCCAGGCGGCGCACGGGGCGGACTTCGACCGGCACCTGGTAGTTGGCGCCGCCGACACGGCGGGATTTGACTTCGACCACCGGCTTGATGTTGTTGATGGCGGTGTTGAAGACTTCGATGGGTTCCTTGCCCGTTTTGGCCTGGATCTGGTCAAACGCGCCGTACACGATGCGTTCCGCCACGGCTTTCTTGCCGGACAGCATGACGACGTTCATGAATTTGGCCAGCTCGACACTGCCGAACTTGGGATCAGGGAGGATTTCACGTTTGGGTACTTCGCGACGACGAGGCATTTCTATTTCCTTGTGACGATTCAGTTGAGCCGCTTTTCGACGGCCACGGCTTCCATCGGGAGAGCCACTTACCTGCCGCAGCCGGATGGCTGGGGCTGCACGTTTTTGATCGACGAGCGATCAATGGGGGACGGCGGGACGGCGGAGAATTACTTCTTCGGCCGCTTGGCGCCGTACTTGGAACGGGCTTGCTTGCGATCCTTGACGCCTTGCAGGTCGAGGGAACCGCGCACGATGTGGTAGCGCACACCCGGCAAGTCCTTGACACGGCCGCCGCGCACCAGAACCACCGAGTGTTCCTGGAGATTGTGGCCTTCGCCGCCGATGTACGAGATGACCTCGAAACCATTGGTCAGGCGCACCTTGGCGACCTTACGCAAGGCGGAGTTCGGCTTTTTCGGGGTGGTGGTGTAGACACGGGTGCAGACGCCGCGACGCTGGGGGCAATTTTCCAGCGCCGGGCTCTTGCTGCTCTCGCGACTGACTTGGCGCGGTTTGCGCAGCAGTTGAGCAATAGTAGGCATGACCTTTACGCATCCTTTGTACTTGCGTACGTTTACGTCGATATTCAGGTGATTTGCACAAAATCCGCCTGAAACGAATGACGTAAAAGAGCGGGTCTTGCACGAACCCATCAGACGGTGTGCCTGATGAACTTACCTATGGCGACAGACTGACAGCGCATACTGCGACCTGCCGCCTTTATCCGGTAAGCTCGCCAGTGTAGCACGCTAATCCGTTCAGGAACAAGCTGTTTCGGGCGCCAAGTCCTGTACGCCCGCGGCTGTTGCAATATTGTCAGTTCCAGGCCGGCTAGTGTACTGTCTGGTTAATCCCCGTTTCCGGATTCCGATCCGAATGCGGAAGCCCGCCACCGCCGGCGGGCCCAACCACGGAGCACCAGTGATGGACCACGACGCTGTGACCGAACAAGACCCGCTAGGCATGCGCGGGATCGAGTTCATCGAATATCTTTCGCCGCACCCCGGGGAACTGGGCGCGGCGCTGGAGCGGCTGGGCTTCCGGCGCATCGCGCGGCACCGTTCGCGCGCGGTCGCGCTGTACCGCCAGGGCGACATGAACGTCATCGTCAACGCGGACGACATCGCCCTGTCCAGCCGGACGGTGCAGGACGAAGGCGACCGGATCAGCGCCATCGCCTTCCGGGTCGCCAACGCCAACCAGGCCTACCACCACTGCATCCAGCAGGGCGCCTGGGCGGTCCCCACCCGGGCCGACGTGATGGAACTGAAGATCCCCGGCATCCGGGGCCCCGGGGATTCCACCCTGTACCTGGTCGACCACCGGTACAAGGTCTCCATCTACGACGTCGATTTCGAATACCTGTCGGACGACAACAGTCCGCCCCCGCTGGTCGAAGGCATGCGCTTCTTCGGCGTCGTCCAGTACGTCAATCCGGACAGCACCGCCGAATGGACCCGCTTCTACGCCCGGATGATGGGCTTTGGCGCGCTGCCGCCCCGGACCCGCTTCGGCATCCTGCCCCAGGGCGCGATTCTCCAGAGCCCGCACGCGCACTTCCATCTGCAGCTGATCGAACCCGTCGGCGACGCCCTGTTCGACGCCGAATGGTACGAACAGCTGGCGCGCCTGGCGTTCAGCATGCCCGACGTGCCGGCCGCCGTCCGCCTTCTGAAAGAACGCGGAGTCGCCTTCGAAGACAATGAATTCGCGCACCCCGACACGCAGGGCGCCGTGACGGCGGGGCTGTCCTTCGGCGTCAATTTCGAGATCGTCCGCAGCCCCGCCCCCTCGGACGACCGCTGACGGCCGACCGCCCTCCGCCCCTCCAGCCCGGCCCCGCGCCGGGCTTTTTGACGCGCCCCTCTCGGGAAAATCCCTAGAAAAATCCGTTTGACGGTGATTCAGGCCTCAACTACATTCGTTGCATGTACCAGTTAGTACATTTATGGACACCATGCGACTCACCACTGAAAAACCCGCCCTGCTGCTTGGCCTGATCGGAGAAGGGATCCGCGAATCCCTCAGTCCGACCCTGTACGAAGACGAGGCCGCCCATCACGGCATCCTGTGCCTCTACCAGCGCATCGACCTGGACGCCCTGCGCCTGACCCCCGCCGCCCTGCCGGAACTCCTCACCTCGGCGGAACGGCTGGGATTCACCGGGCTCAACATCACGCACCCCTGCAAGCAGGCGGTCATCGGGCACCTGGACGAACTCTCGGACGAGGCGCGCGCCATCGGCGCCGTCAACACCGTCGTGCTGCGCGACGGCCGGCGCATCGGCCACAACACCGACCACTACGGCTTCACGCGGAACATGCAGCGGCACATGGCCGGCCGCGCGCTCGGGCATGTCGTCCAGCTGGGCGCGGGCGGCGCCGGGGCGGCGGTGGCCGACGCGGTCCTGCGCCTGGGAGCCAGCCGCCTGACGCTCTTCGACCTGTCGACGGAACGGGCGCGGGATCTGGTCCGGACGCTGCGGGCGCGCTTTCCGGACGCCGCCGTCGAAACCGGCGGCGACCCGGCCGAGGCCATGCGGCAAGCGGACGGCCTGGTCAACGCCACGCCGATCGGCATGGCCAGCCACCCGGGCACGCCGCTGCCGCCGGAACTGCTGGAGCCCCGGCACTGGTTCGCGGAGATCATCTATTTCCCGCTGGAAACCGAACTGCTGCGGATCGCCCGCGCCAAAGGCTGCCACACCATCGACGGCATCGGCATGGTCGTGCACCAGGCCGCGCGCGCCTTCGAGCTCTACACCGGCGGCATTCCCGCCGACAGCGCGCGCATGACCGACCATGTCACCCAGGTCCTGAAACGCCGGGCGGCCGCCCGCCAGGGCTGCTGAGCCGCCCTCACCCCTTCCGGGAGACCATCTTGAACGGGATTATCGAACGCTTCACCAGGTTTCTGCAGTGCCTGATCGCCATCATGCTGATGATCATGGTGGTCCTCGTGTTCGGGAACGTCGTGCTGCGATACGGCTTCAACTCGGGGATCATCGTCTCCGAGGAAGTCTCCCGCATGCTGTTCATCTGGGTGACCTTCCTGGGCAGCGTGGTCGCCATGCGCGAAAACGCCCACCTGGGGTCGAACTTCATCGTCAACGCGATGGGGCCCGCCGGGCGGCGCATCAGCTTGCTCGTCGGCCGGCTGATCATGCTCTATCTGTGCTGGATGATCTTCCGCGGCGCCCTGACCCAGACCGAAATCAACCTGTCCGTGCCCGCCCCCATCACCGGCATGTCGATGGGCGTGTTCTATTCCAGCGGCATCGTGTTCAGCGCGCTGGGCGCGCTGATCCTGCTGTGCGACCTGGTCAGGCTCGCCACGGCGCCCGCCGGGGACGTGGACCGGTTCCTGGACAACTCCGGAGAACAGGCATGATCCTCACGACCTTCCTCGTCGCGCTGCTGGGTTCGATGGCCATCGGCATCCCCATCGCCTTCGCGCTGATGGTCTCGGCCGCCGCCCTGATGTGGCAGCTGGACATGTTCGACGCCCAGATCCTGGCGCAAAACCTGATCAACGGGGCCAACAGCTTTCCGCTGCTGGCGGTGCCCTTCTTCATGCTGGCGGGCGAGATCATGACCGTGGGCGGGCTGTCGCGGCGCATCGTGAACTTCGCCCTGGTCCTGGTCGGCCACGTCAGGGGCGGGCTGGGCTACGTCACCATCATCACCGCGTGCCTGATGGCCGCCCTGTCCGGCTCGGCCGTGGCCGACGCCGCCGCCATGACGGCGCTGCTGCTGCCCATGATGGTCGCGGCCGGCCACGACAAGAAGCAGGCCGCGGGGCTCATCGCCTCGGCCGGCATCATCGCGCCGGTGATCCCGCCCAGCATCGGGCTGATCATCTTCGGCGTGTCGGCCAACGTCTCGATCTCCAAGCTCTTCCTGGCCGGGATCTTCCCCGGGCTGCTGATGGGCGCCGCGCTGTGGTTCACGTGGGCCTGGCTGATGCGCCGGGAAAAGAACCTGACGCCCGCTCCCCGCAAGACCCTGCGCGAGGTCCTGCGGGCCGCGCGCGAAGGCATCTGGGCGCTGGGCATGCCGGTCATCATCGTCGTCGGTCTGCGCTTCGGCATCTTCACCCCCACCGAGGCGGCCGTGGTGGCGGCCGTGTACGCCCTGTTCGTCTCCACGGTGATCTACCGGGAAATGTCCTGGAAGGACCTCTATCGGGTCTTCTACAACTCGGCCAAGGTCAGCGCCATCATCATGCTGCTGGTGGCCGCCGCCATGGTCAGCGCGTGGCTCATCACGGTGGCCGGGCTGCCCGACCGCATGGTGGACCTGCTCGAACCGCTGATCGACAACCCGATGCTGCTCATGATCGTCGCCATGGTCCTGGTCGTGCTGATCGGCACGGCCATGGACATGACGCCCACCATCCTGATCCTGACGCCTGTCCTGATGCCCGCCGTGAAGGCCGCCGGCATCGATCCGGTGTACTTCGGCGTGCTCTTCATCATCAACAACGCCATCGGCCTCATCACGCCGCCCGTCGGCACGGTGCTCAACACCGTGGCCGGCGTCGGCCGCCTCAGCATGGACGACACGGTCAGGGGCGCCCTGCCGTTCCTGATCGCGCAACTCGTCATCCTGGCGCTGCTGGTGCTGTTCCCCGAGCTGGTTCTCGTTCCCGCCCACTGGCTTTACTAGTCTGATAATCAAAGGAGACAAGCATGAAACGACGTTTATTCCTCGGCACCGCCGTCGCCATGGCGCTGGGCCTCTCGTCCCTGGCGCCGGCCCACGCCGCCGACATCCGCGAACACTCGATCAAGTTCGCCTCGCAGAACAACAAGGGCCATCCCCAGGTCATGGGCATGCAGAAGTTCGCCGACCTGGTCGCGCAGAAATCCGGCAACAAGATCCGGGTGCGCCTGTTCCCCGGGGGCGTGCTGGGGGGCGACCTGGAAACCGTGTCGGCGCTGCAGGGGGGCACCATCGAGATGACGGTCCTCAACTCGGGCATCCTGCAGGCCCAGGTCAAGGACTTCGCCGCCTACGACTTCCCCTTCCTGTTCAACAACGACAAGGAAGTGGACGCCCTGGTGGACGGGCCTTTCGGCCAGGCGCTGCACCAGAAGCTGCAGGCCAAGGGCCTGGTGGGCCTGGCGTATTTCGACCTGGGCTTTCGCAACATCACCAACGGCAAGCATCCCATCAACAAGCCCGCGGACATCGCGGGCCTGAAGCTGCGCGTGATCCAGTCGCCCATCTACGTGGACGTCTTCAAGGCCCTGGGCGCCAATCCGACCCCGCTGGCCTGGCCCGAGGTCTACAACGCCCTGGAACAAGGCGCCGTGGACGGCCAGGAAAACCCCTTCACGGTGATCCTGAACGCCAAGCTCGACGAAGTGCAGAAGTACCTGGCCATCACGCGCCACATCTACAACCCCCAGTCCGTTATCATCAGCAAGAAGTTCTGGGACACGCTCAATCCTGACGAGCAGAAGCTGATCCAGGATGCCGCCGCCGAAGCGGCCGTCTATCAGCGCAAGGTCTCCCGCGACGCCGCCGCCACCGCGCTGGAAACCCTGAAGAAGCACGGCATGCAGGTCACGGAGATGTCACCGGATGATTTGAACAAGATGCGCGAAATGGTCAAACCTGTCGTAGACAAATACTCGAAAGAGGTCGGCGAAGAAACCACGAAGGCCTTGTATTCCCAGCTGGACAAGATTCGCCAGCCATAGCGGCGCCCATCGGGTGCGGGCCGGCCTGCCGCCCGCCCGCATCCGGATTTCCCCACTCACTGGACATGCATTCATGAAATTCCTCGTTCTGCACGGCATCAACCTCAACATGTTCGGCAAGCGCGATCCCGGGCAATACGGCACGATCACGCTGGAACAGATCGACGCCCGCCTGGCCCGGCGCGCCGAGGAACTCGGCGTCGAGGTCGAAACCTACCAGAGCAACTGCGAAGGCGCCTTCTGCGAACGCATCCACCGGGCGCGCGACGAAGGCATCGCCGGCGTCGTGATCAACGCGGGCGCCTGGACCCATTACAGCTACGGCATCCGGGACGCGCTGGCCATCCTGTCCGTACCCGTCGTCGAAACCCACATGTCCAACATCCACGCCCGCGAAGCGTTCCGCCACCAGTCCGTCCTGGCCGAAGTCTGTCTGGGCCAGATCGCCGGCTTCGGCGTGGACAGCTATCTGCTGGCGCTGCAGGCCGCCGTGTCGGCCGCAAAGGCTCAAGATGCATGACACCGCCATCACGTCCGGGGCGGGGAGCGGCCGCGCCAATGACCCGGTCGCGACCCGCCGCAACATCCTGGAAGTCGCCATCCGGGAATTCGCCAAGAAAGGGCTGGCGGGGGCCCGGATCGACGAAATCGCCGAACAGACGTCCGCCAGCAAGCGGATGATCTACTACTACTTCAAGAGCAAGCAGGGCCTGTACCTGGCGGCTCTGGAAGAGTCCTACCGCAACATCCGGGACATCGAAAGCACGCTGCACCTGGAAAGCCTGCCCCCCGACCAGGCCATGCGCACGCTGGTGGGATTCACCTTCGACTACCAGTCCCAGAACACCGATTTCGTGCGACTGGTCATGAACGAAAACATGCACAACGGCCACTACCTGGCGCAATCGGCCACGATCAAGGACCTGAACATCCCCGCCATCGCCGGGATCCGGGGCATCTACGCGCGCGGCTGCGAACAGGGCCTGTTCCGCAAGAACCTGGACCCCATCGACATCCACGCCTCCATCAGCGCGCTGTGCTTCTTCAACGTGGCCAACCAGCACACCTTTTCCCTGATCTTCCGGCGCAACGTGATGGACCCGGAGATCTACGCGCAGCGACGCGCCAACGTCATCGACATGGTGTTGCGCTACATGCTGGCATAACCCTGCCCACACCGCCTTTCCGCTATCGGATGGATCGACATGTCTCGCCGCTTTTCTCTTGCCCACCTGACCGCACTGAACCTGACACCGCCCGCCCTGGTGGACACCGCCGCCCAGGCCGGCTACCAGGCCTGCGGGCTGCGGCTGCTGCCCTTCACCTTCGGGGGCGTCGCCTATCGCCTGATGGACGATCCGCTGCTGCTGGAGGAAACCCTTGCGCGCATGCGGGATACCGGCATCCAGATCCAGGACATCGAAATCCTGCGCCTGAACGAAACCTTCAAGGCCAGCCCCTACCAGTCCTTCTTCGAAGTCGGGCAGCGGCTGGGCGCGAAACACATTCTGGTGGCCGGTGAGGACACGGACAGAAACCGCCTGGTCGACTCATTCGCCCGCCTCTGCGAAGCATGCAAGCCGTATGGACTCACGGCCAACGTCGAATTCATGCCCTGGCTGGCCATCAACGACCTGAGCACCGCCCGCGCGCTCGTCGAAGCCGCCGGACAGGACAACGGCGGCGTGCTGGTCGACCCCCTGCATTTCGCCCGATCCGGCAGCACGCTGGACCAACTGGCGGACCTTCCCGCCACAATGGCGCACTACGCGCAGATCTGCGACGCGCCCGCGGAGCTGCCGACCGACACGGCGGAACTGATCCACCTGTCCAGATCCGCGCGCCTGGCGCCCGGCGAAGGCGGCATCCCGCTCAAGGCGATCTTCCAGCGGCTGCCTCAGGGCGTCCCCATCGGCGTGGAAATCCCCAACGAGCACCAGTCCCGGCTGCTGGGCCACACCGCCTGGGCCCGGTACTGCCTGGAGGCATCGCAGCGGTTTTTCGAGCAATAGGGCGCTAAAAAGGCAAGCCGCCCGGCTCTGCGCGCTGCACTATCTGAAAACAAGCATATTCCTGCAGCGATCCCGGATCAGGAAAGCGCGTCCAGGAATCGATACCACATGACACCGGCCACCATATAGAGCTGCTGCAACTGATGCAAAGGAATCGTCCGCACAGGAGTGACGGGGAAGAGGACGCGGAAACCTTCTCCGGAGGCCAGGCTGGCCGCCATCAGCTTGCCCATGGTGGTGGCCATCGCAATACCCCGGCCGTTGTAGCCCAAGGCAATGGTCAACCCCTTCTCTGGCTCATGTACATGCGGCATGAAGTCCGCAGTAATGGCAATCCGACCATGCCAGCGATAGTCATAACCGATGCCTTTGAGTACCGGGAACATGAGTTCCAGGGCGCGTTCCACATGAGACCATTCCGCGGTACTGACTGGATGGCGTACGGGCCCCCGCCCACCCAGCACCAATCGCCCCTCGTGATCCCGCCGAAAGTAAACGAGCAGCCGACGAGAGTCGGAAGTGACCTCCCCGCCAGCAAGGATCCTGTCAGCCTCTCCCTGCAGAGGCGACGTGGCGACCACAAAACTTTGTGCGCTTAATATTGTCTTGCGCAAACCAGGCCACAGATCGTCTGTATACCCATTCGTCGCAATCAATACCTTCGACCCCTTGACGGTACATCCGCCGTCGGTGTGCGCGCACCATTGCTCGCCGACCTTCTCAAGGCGAGTCACGCGAGTTCGGCTGAAAATCCGCGCGCCATTGGAATGAGCGGCACGCGCCAGCCCCAAAGCATAGGCCAGGGGCTGGACGCTTCCCGCCCGGTAGTCCACCCATCCTCCGACGAATTTTCCATAGCCGATGCGTTGCTCAACTTCCGTAGCATCCAGCAGCGCCACTTTCGCTCCTCTTCGGGCCCACTCTTCGCAGCGTCGCTGGACAATCCGAAAGACCTGCTCCGAATGCGCGGTCTGTATCCACCCCTTGCGCACCGGATCACACAGGATCCGATACTTCCGTATAAGGTCAAACACGACGTCTGCTGCGCCACCAGCCAGTTCGACGACTGATTCGCCCAAATCACCCAAGCGCCGAGACAACTCGTCGGGATCGTATTTCAATCCTGGTATGACTTGGCCGCCATTCCTGCCCGATGCCCCCCAACCAGGCTGCTCCGCCTCCAAGACGACGACGTCGACCCCCATCTCGGCCAAGTGCAAGGCAGTGGACAGTCCGGTATACCCCGCACCAACGACGATCACACGCGTTTCGCACGATTCTGAAAGAGCGGGGCAGACAAAAGCCTCTTTGGATGTAGCCTTCCATAAGGACGGAGGCCAGGGCTTGTCAGAATAAGCGCGAGTCAGTTCAACGCCCATGCATAGGCCTCACTGAAAGGGTCCGCCGCAGCGTACGCTCGCCCGTCTCTGAACAAGGACAGGTTGGGCCGGGCGAGTTCATACCCGTACCCCTGATGCTGCTCCCCCACGATGCCGACAGGCCCAAACAGCGTCTCCAGTTCCGGGGCCATGCTTTGCAGTCTCTCGGACATCAGCAAACCATTGCCACTGGTGTCGATCCGAGGGGCCAACAGCGCCTCGGCGGGAGACATGCCATGCTCGACAAGGTTCAGGATGACCTGAACTACGGCATCAATGATGCGCCTGCCGCCCGGCGCCCCCAAGGCTGCATACGGCTTGCCCGCTCGGCTCAGCAGCACAGGCCCCATGTTGGCGAGCGGTCGTTTACCGCCCGCAATGCTATTGGCCGCCCCTGGCAAGGCGTTGAACCAGCCCATAGTGGCATCCAGCAGAAACCCCGTCCTGGGGCACACCACTTTCGCCCCGCAATGATTAGCCGCCGTGTGCGTGAGCGAAACGCTCATTCCGTTCCGGTCGGTGACCGAGATATGGGTAGTACCGCTGGGCGGCTCCGTGGCCCCCGCTGGCCGCCACGGGGCGCCCCTGGCTGCCCCACTCGCCTCGTACGTCCAGGGATCGTGAGCCGCCTCGCGGGAAAAGTAATTCCAGGGGGCCTGACCGGTTCCCAAGCTGCGAGGCGGTGCTTCGCCCGAGCGAATCAGACCGGCAACCTTCCGCGCATATCCATCCGAGAGCAGCCCGGAAGTCGGCACACTGACGAAATCAGGATCACCCAGCCAGTGATAGCGGTCAGCGAACGCGTGCCAACTGGCCTGAGCCAGCATGGACACATGCTCCATCTCGTTTCGATCAGGCGCCTTGTCAGGGAAGAGGGCCAACCAGAGCTGCAGTATCTGCAGCTCCGTAACCCCCCCGCACGGCGCCCGGGGTGCATGAACCTGATAGTCTCGAAAATCCAGGCTATGAGGCGGCACAACCACGGCCTTGGCCCCTACAAGATCCTCATGACTCAAGAGGCCGCCCAGATCCCGGTGGGTTTCCAGCAACAGGCGGCCTACCCCACCACCATAGAAAGCCCCGACACCCTCAGCCGCAATCCGCTCCAGCGAACGTGCCAGTGCCCCCTGTCTCACAAGGCAGGAGGTGCCCAAGCTGGCCTGGCCCAGATGCGCGATCGACGGGGGCGAGCCACCGGGCAGGAACAGCCGCCTGGCGCCTTCGTCCAGACGGATGGCTTCAATGTTGGCCAACACTTCCAATGCCAGGTATGGACTGGCCGAGAAGCCGTCCGCCGCTGCCTGAATGGCCGGCCGGCACAGCGCCGACCAGGGCAGCATGCCGAATCGCTCATGCGCCGCAGCCAGTCCCGCCAAAGTCATGGGCACCCCCGCCGCGCGGATGCCCTGCACGTTTTCATCACCGACCACGACGGAAATTCCCAGGCCACGATCAATGTCACGCGTGCGATCGATCGTGAACATGTCTGGAGCGGCAGCCCGGGGCGCACGAGGACCGAACTCGACACTGCTGACTTCCCCCGTCGGCAGTCCCACTAGAAGGAAGCCGGAGCCGGCCAGCGTGGTTTCCATGGGCTCGATGACGCCGGCGACCAATGCCGCCGACACCGCCGCATCGACTGCGTTACCACCCTGCTCCAGGGCATGCACAGCGGCCCGTACCGTCGCCTCCCGGGCGGCGGCGACCACGCCGCCGGCACCAACGACCTCCGTCCTGGTAATGATCTGTGCTGACTTGCTGCAAGCGACGGATGCCATGTTTGCCTCAATAGAGCGCTGGAGTGGTTGCCCAGATGACCTCACAATCCGTATCCCCGATTGCCCAGAACCGGTACTGCGAACTGGCCCTGAAGGCGAACGAGTCGTCCTTTTTCACGATATGCTCCTGGCCGTCGATTTCAAGGCCAAGGCATCCGGACAGAACCGTCCCGCATTTGGCACCCGTGGGGTGCTGGGCGGGGCTATTGCCAGACTTGCCTCCAGGGTGGAGAACGAACCGCATCAGCTGAATTTCATTGATCTCATCTGGCGAAAGAATGTCCTTGGTCATGCCACCTGCGCCCAGGTCCATTCTTCGACGCTGCGAACGCCGCACGATATAAGGCTCGTGAGGCTCATCGCCATTTCCCTGGCCATGGCTGAACAGCCAGGATATGGGCATCTCCAGGGCCTCGCTGACCTGTAGCAGAGACTTGAGGGACGGCGAGGATATGCCACGCTCAATCTGGCTAAGCAGCCCAATGGAAACACCAGCCTTGGCCGATACTTCCCTGAGCGACAGACGCTTGACCTTGCGTCTCTGCCTAAGCCGCTTGCCAATCCCGGTCGCCAGCGCCTGCTCGCCCAAAGGCGCAAGCGGATCCGCTACGCTCACTGCACCATTCGACAATTCTGCCAGCTGTTTCATATGTCACCACAAGATATGCCAACCATCATTTCATCATCATTGGTATAACCAGGGAAATCGACGGGAAAGCAACCAGCAGGGCCAGGGTCAGCAAGTCCGTTACCACGAACCATCCGACGCCGCGAAAGATCGTCGTCAAACTCACCAGATTTCCAAGCGCACTCTTGGTGACATAGACGTTCAGGCCCACTGGCGGCGTGACCAGGCCAAGCTCCAGCAGCTTGATCAGTATGATCCCGAACCAGATCAGATCCATGCCGGCGTCATTCGCCAGAGGCAGGATGATTGGCATCGTCAACAGCAGCAAGCCGATGGAATCCAGGAAACACCCGAGTATCAGATACAGGATCACAATGGCGAAGATCACGGACAACTGACCTCCGCCAAAGCCCATGAACCATTGCGTGATGAACGTGGGGACCCCGCTGAGCGCCATGAATTTGCCAAGCAGAACCGTACCAATCACCACCATGAAAATGCTCGCAGTGCCAGACAGCGTGAGCACAACTGAATCCAGCAATATTTTCCACGACATGGATCTACGGATGATGGCCAGAATGAACGTCAACGCTGCGCCAACCGCTCCCGCTTGCGTTGGCGTGAATACACCAACGAAAATTCCCAACAAAACCGCAATAATGAGCACTGGCAAAGGCCAGACCTGCTTCAGGGAGTCAAGCTTTTCCTTTCTAGAGAAGGATTCGTTCAAGCTCGGCGCCAGGCTGGGTTTGAGCTTCACCCTGACAATGATCATGGCGGCGAACATGAGTGCGGACAGAATCCCCGGCAGAAACCCCGCCATGAAGACCTTTGCGACAGATATTTCGGCCACATACCCGTAAAGAATCATCAGGATGCTGGGCGGGATCAGCGACCCCAGGGTTCCAGCGGACGCCACCACCCCACTTGCCAGGCCGGGGTCGTACTTGTAGCGCAACATCTCGGGGGTGGCGATCCGCGCAAAGGCAGCCGATACCGCGACGCTGGACCCAGAAGCTGCCGATAACAGCCCGCACGCACCAACGCTGGCTACAGCAAGCCCTCCTGGCAACCAGGAGAGGAAAATGCGAGCCGCGCTAAACAATCCCATGGACAGTTTTGAGGAACCAGCAACATATCCCATTAATAAAAACATGGGGATGGCCGTAAGATTCCAATCACCCACGAAATTGAACGGCACAGCGGTAACCATCCCCCAAGCCGCATTTACATTCAATATGTGCGCGATGCCAATAAAAGACACCGTGCCAAGCGCGACGCCAATAGGGACGCGCAGGCCAACTAGCGCCAAGCCTGCAACGAGCCCGATGAAACCTATCGTGACGTTGTCCATGAGAATCTATCCGCCTGCTGTCAGTGCTTTTCTAAACAATGTCTACGTCAGGAGATTCGGGAGCAGGATCGAAGTCGGCCTCCGTCACTGCCCTCCACATGTTGTGCAAAACGGCCAACAAGATCGCCGTGAAGCCAATCGGCAATGACATTTTTGCGGGCCATATCGTCACATAAACAGAACCCATGATCACTTCATCGATCTGGTACGAGTCAATGGCATCGAGCGCGGTTTGCCAAGCCAGGACCCCAAAGAAAAAGCAGGAGACCAGCCCCCCAAACACGTAGATGCCGCGTTGCAAAGTTCTCGGCAGGATGCGCACCAGCAGGTCCGCGCTGATATGCTCATGGCGGAGCTCGACATAGGCTAGCGGCAGGAATACCACTAATACCATGTGGTAGGCGGAGATGATTTCCAGGTTTCCTTCTATGGGCGCCCCAAACAGGTTGTCCAGCACCACATCGACCGTCGTTTGGATCATCATCAGCGTCAGACTGACCGCAGCCAACAGCATCAGAATAAAAGCAAGCTTATGGATCGCTTTGGCAATCATATGTGGCAACTCCTTCGATCTACCGTGCACTCAGTGATAAAGGGTTCTCGCCGCCTCTGCACTGATATAGCCATCGCGCACGTCCTTCTCTATCGCAGCCTTATCTCTTTCCGCAACGGGCCCGTATCCGCCCCCGCCGGCGGTGTAGATCGTGACGATATCCCCCTTTTGCAGGGTGCGGCCATCCTTGCTCTTGAGCGGAATCTTCTTGCCCGCACGGAGAATTTCGCCCGACCCCGAACGGCCATCAGCCCCACCGAACAGGCCATAAGGCGGGATGCGAAACCGGTCCGCGTACATGGCGAAATTGACGTTGTCTTTCAGGATCTCGAAGCTGCGGTAGAAACCGAGGCCGCCGCGATGCCGGCCTTCGCCCGCCGAATCCTGGATGAGGCCATACCCGACGATGCGGAAATGATCGAAGTCCATGTCCGTTGCCTCTACAGGCGTATTGGTACAGTTCGAGAGGGGCGAGTCCACGGCATCGCACCCGTCTTTGCGCGGTGAAGCACCAAAACCTCCACCATAAACCTCCAGGTAGACCTTGTACTTGCCATCCGCCTGATGGGAAAGAGACGTCACGAGAGTGGAATCATTTCCACCAGCGATCACCTTCGACGGCGCAGCCTGCGCCAGCGCCTTCATGACAGCGTTGAAGCAGCGGTAGCTAGCTTCCATGCGCGCTCGCACAGGGGCCGGATACCGCGGATTAACGAGCGAGCCCTCGGGAGCGCTGATCTTGATGGGGCGCTTCAACCCCTCGTTGAAAGGGATGTCCGGACTGGTCAGCGCAGACTTGATGGCCGTCAGCGCTGCGGAAATCGTGGCCGAGAAAGGAGAGTTCAGGTTTCTGGACACCTGGGGACAGGTTCCAGCGAAATCCACATCGATACCATCCTCATGTATCCGGACTGCTGCCTTGATGACTAGCGGCTCGTCCGTGACACCATCGTCGTCAACCGCATCTTCGCCATGGTATGTACCGTGTTTCAGCTCTGAAAGTGCTGTTCTGAACCGCGATTCGGAATAGGCGATCAACTCGGCCATGGCGCGATCGACCTTTTGCACTCCATACTTGCGACACAACTGCTTGACGCGCTCGGCACCGACGGCATTGGCAGCGAACTGCGCATCAAAGTCGCCAATGGTCTGGCCCGGAACTCTGATGTTGGCCGCCACCAGGCGCTTCAGCGCGCCTCGGCCCTCCCAGTCCCGGGCGTGGTTATATTTTCCAGGAGGGAAGATAAACCCTTCCGCGTGAACATCGACAGCCTCGGTCGTCAGCCCCGGATTTCCACCACCAAGGTCCAGATGGTGCGCAACGGTTCCTGCAAATGCGACGAGTTCGCCCTCGAAAAAAACAGGTGAATAGATGAAAACATCCTGCAGATGCTGGCCGCCGGAGTAGGGATCGTTGGTTATGTAGAAATCGCCTTCCTCCAGACTGTCGACCGGGTCGACTGCGGCGCAGGCTCTGAATATTTCAGACATCGGGCCCAGCTGGATCGGAATCAGCTCCGCTTGCGCAACAACATCGCCATTCCGGTCGAACAGGGCCGCAGACGCATCGGATGCTTCGCGGATGATCGTGGAATACGCTGAACGAATGAGCTTGACACCCATCTCCCGCGCGCCAGCAACCAAGCCTTGCGTGATGACCGCATAATCGACCGGGTTGAGCTTCTCGAAATCTGGCTCCAAGACTACTGTCTGGTTGGACGTTTTCATCTTTCACCTCCGCGGGTAGTCAGGATCATATTGTCGTTTTCATCACGACGCGCTTCCCAGCCGGCGGGCACAAATAGTGTGGATGTCGCATCTTCCATGAGCAACGGCCCATCAAGCACCTCTTCACGCTTGATGCTTCCTCGATCCAGCAGGATGGCTTCGCGCCACCCGGAGTCGTCATAAATAGACGTTTTCTTCCTAGGCTGCACGGGCCCATCCGGCTCGCGCAAAAGGGGGACGGACGCCAGCGGCGCCGTCAGGCCGAACCGAAAGGAGACGAACTCCACCGGTTTGTCGTCATCAGCCCCGAAAAAGAAGAGCTTCTGGTGCATGACCCCGAACAAGCGCCGCAACTGTGCATAATTCAGATTGTCCAATTCGCCGACCGGCACCTCGACCGGCACCTCAAACGCTTGGCCGACGAAACGCATGTCAATCACCAAGCTCGGCAGCAGTTCGCCCTCCAGCCCCATCTCCTTGGCCTTCGCGTGGGCTCGCTCTTCCATTTCCGTAAAAGTCCGGCGCACCACGTCGGCCGCATCGTCATCCAGCACCCCCCTACGAGTAAGGCTCTCGAATTGGATGAAGTCGCTGGCCAGCAACCCGTAGGCGGACACGACGCCCGAATTCGGCGGGACCAGAATCTTGGTAACCCCAAGATCCTCCGCCACCTGGGCGGCATGCAGAGGCCCCGCCCCGCCGAACGGAACGAGAATGTTGTCTCTGGGGTCAAGGCCTCTCTCGGTTGAGATCACCTGGATGGCGCGGACGATGTTCGCGTTGGAGATCTGGATCGCGCTGTCGGCAGCCTGCTCCAAGGACATCCCGAAGTGCTCCGCGATGGGCCGTAAGGCCTCGCGCGAACGTTCGGCGTGGATCTCCATGCGTCCGCCCAGGAAGGATTCCGGCAGGATCGTACCCCTGACGATATGAGCATCCGTGATGGTGGGCAGCGTGCCGCCCAGACCATAGCAGGCAGGTCCGGGATCGGCGCCGGCGGACTTGGGGCCCACCCGAAGCATCCCGCCATCATCGATCCAGATGATGCTCCCGCCCCCCGCGCCTACGGTATTGATGTCAAGGATGGGAATGCGCACGGGCAAGCCGTCGATCGTGAACTCATTCGTCAGTTGCGGCCTGCCCTCGGTAATCATGCAGACATCCGTAGATGTTCCACCCATATCCAAAGTGATCAGATTCATGAATCCCGAACGGGCTGCCTGCCTGGCAGCTCCCATCACACCGGCAGCCGGGCCCGACAGCAGTGCGGTGACTGCGTTTGCCCGCATCGCACTCGCAGGCAGCTTGCCTCCGTTCGACTGCATGACACTAAATCGCCCCCGAAACCCGGAAGCATCGAGTTTGTCCAAGAACCGGGAAATGTAGTCATCCATCACCGGCTGGACATAGGCTGACAAAGATGTGGTCGATGCTCGTTCGTATTCTCGGAATTCCCGCGTGATCTCGGAAGACAACGTCACGTGCATGCCTGGCAAAGCTTCCACAATGACGCTGCGCAGCAATTGCTCATGCTGAGGGTTGATATAGGCATTGAGGAGACATATGGCGACCGCCTGATACTCCCGTTGCCTCAGGTGAGGAATGAGCGTCCGACGAACAGCCTCCGGATCCAGCGCCTTCAATACGGAACCGTCAGAAAGCAACCGTTCATCGACTTCAAAGGTGTCGGAGCGCAAGACGACCGGTTCCGGCTTTGCGTATTCGAGATCGTAGATGCGCGTCCTGCCATGGCGCTGCAGCAAGAGAATATCTTTGAATCCTGCGGTTGTGATGAACGCGGTCAAAAACCCTTTGCGCTCCAGCACCGCATTGGTGGCCACGGTAGAGCCATGGGCCAGATCCGTGACCTCCGCGAGATTGATCCCGCTCGAAGCCAGGCCATTGAGGGCGCCTTCGTCCGGCCTGGCCGGGG
Organism: uncultured Castellaniella sp.; assembly: GCF_937988725.1. Classification (GTDB taxonomy): domain Bacteria; phylum Pseudomonadota; class Gammaproteobacteria; order Burkholderiales; family Burkholderiaceae_B; genus Castellaniella. The sequence goes on from NZ_CALKHS010000008.1 coordinate 199,393, forward strand.
TACTGAGCACTTTATGTACCTTGACGTTGCCGGCATCATCTATCGCCACAAGATCGGTAAAAGTACCGCCAACTTCGACACCTATGCGCATTGCATTCACCTTATGTTCCAGTCCCTACTGGCCGTAACTGTTCTCATCGACCTTGCTGTACAAGTTCTCTTTCAGCAGGGTCTTCAGGGCTTCCGGATTGTTGCGATCCACACCCTTCAACAGGCCTCCCCACTTCTCCAGTGTCTGCTCAAATCTGGTGACCAAGCCCTCAGGGTCCTTGAGGTGGAAGCGTTCCTTCCCTTCAGCGATCGCCATTGCCCGCGCATGCTCAACGAACCCTTGGGTGGATTTCTCCATCGCAGCGGTCGGTTGATAGACGGTGACTCCATGCTCAGCAGACTCGTCGATCGCCTGCTTGCCGGAAGCGATGTAGGCAAGCTCGGTCTCGACCGTCGACTCTGCGATCGTATCCAGCAGGATCCGCCGCTGCCCGGGCGTAAGGCTTCTCCACTTCTTGCCGTTCATCGCCCACTCCCAGCCAGAGAAATAGGGCCCGAGATTGACCATGTTCACGTACTTGGCCACGTCCCAGAGGGAGCGTGTCTTCAGTTCGTTCGAGCCCATGGCCGCACAATCGATCTGACCTTTATCCAGCCCAGTGAACATCTCGCTGGACGGCACATTGACCGACGATGCTCCGACGGATTTGGCCCAAGCGGCGTATACAGGGCCGGGAGTGCGCAACTTCAAGCCCTTCAGATCTCCAACATCCGCAACTTTTTTTCTACAGATCAGGTTGTAAGGAACGCTGGCATAAGCCCCCAGGAAGACGATCTTCTGTTTCTTCCACCTGGCCAGCATCTCTGGATCGTTCATGTAGAAGTCGGCGACGGCGAACGTGGTCAGCAGAGGGTCGCCAAGCCCGATGGCGAGAATGGCCAGAACGTTGTCCTCGGGAAGATCCGCCGGAGTATACGTACCTGCGTGGTAAGTGATATCCGCTATGCCATCGCGCAAGCCGCTTAAGTGGGCAACGACTGGCAGCAGCGTCGTGTCGGTGAAGACATTGATCTTCAGATCCCCCCCAGAGGCGGCATCAACTTTCTTGGCCCAAGCGATATAGCCATACTTGGTCAGTGGTTGGCTCTCGGGAAACCAGATGCTGGCATTCAATTCCGTGGTCGCCATTGCCGACTGACTCAGCCCGAGCGCCGCAGTCAGGGCCAGGGCGCCCCAAAGTTTGTAGGTGGCCATTCTCCGCTCCTCCACAGATGGATAAGATCGATGCACGTACCTTGTTAAACTGAACAAAAACCAAAAAATTTCAATTCCATTCTAATTAGCTTGGTTTTTTTCAAAATTAGTGAAATCCCTGGTATGCAGTCCGCCCGAGTTCACGCAAAGTACCGTCTGGAGGCTTGGCGCGGGGCCTCCCTCTCAGGGCGCCCCTCCTCGCCACGAGCAGCTTGGTCAAAAAGTCCGTACCCATCATGCCCAACAAATTCTTGCGCAACGGAACCGGTCCGGCGGCGCTGCTGACCGTCTATTTCCTGATCGTCGTCGTATCCTGGGGGATCAACTATCCACTGACAAAGCTGGCCCTTCGAGACATCGCGCCGCTTAGCTTCTCGGCACTACGCCTGCTCGGAGGAGCGTTGTTCGTGGCGATCATCCTCTGGGCGTCACGTGCCGGCAAAATGCTCCCCCCACGGCACGAAAGAGCCCGGCTGGCGGCTATCAGCGTCATGCAATTCGTCAGCGTCGTCGGTTTTTCGGGAATCGCCCTGTTGTTTCTACCTGCGGGTCGGACCGTCGCTGCCATCTACAGCATGCCCCTATGGGCCGCCGTGCTGGACGCCCTGATCATGAAAGTGCGACTCAGCCGCATCCAGTACGCCGGCATTTCGGTCAGCCTCTGCGGCATCGTCCTGTTTCTGCAGCCATCGGTCATCGATTGGAACGCGCCCGGCACCACCACAGGGACACTGCTTGTCCTGACAGCAGCAATGCTGTGGGGCCTGGGTGCCGTGCTCTACAGGGGGCGCCCGCTGTCAGCCTCGCTGCTCAGCCAGACGCTCTGGCAATTACTTGCTTCGGGAATCGTTCTGGCCCTGGGGGCAGTGATCTTCGAGCGCCCTCTGGCTATCGACCTCACCCTTCAGCTCGCGCTGATACTGCTGTGGAACTGGATAGTTCCCACAGCAGCGGCCGTCTGGGCATGGAGCCAAATCCTGTACAAGATCCCCGCATCCATCGCCGGCCAGTTCCTGATGGCGACTCCGTTCGTTGGGATAGCCGCCAGCGCGATCATTTTCGACGAGCAACTGTCATCGGCCTTCACCAGCAGCGCGATCCTGATTGTCGCAGGCGGAACGCTGACGCTCATGACCGCACGAAGCACCAAGCCGTAGCCAGCGGCGATCCGTCATCTGCCAGCACTGCTGGCCGCGAAGCTTAACCGGGAAATGCCGATTTCAGCTGAGCCATCGTCCGAGCGACATCCGGCATGACGCCGCGCCAGATCCGGAAGGATTCCGCCGCCTGCCCCACCAGCATGCCCAGGCCGTCGGCCACCGCCGCCCCCTGCGCTCGGGCGTCCGCCATGAACGGCGTCTCGCGCCCATACACCATCTCGTAGGCCAGCGCCCCCGGCGCGTACAGGCCCTGGCCCAGATCCAGGGCGCAGTCGGACAGGCCCGTCGACGTCGCATTGATGACGACGTCGAACCGCCCGCCGCGCGCCGCCGGCAGGCCGCCCGCCGCGACCGGATGGGCATCCTGCCAGGGTTCGGCCAGGGCGCGGGCTTTTTCTTCGCTGCGATTGACGATCAGCAGGCTGGCCGGGCCGGCCTGCAGCACCGGCAGCAGGACGCCGCGCGCCGCGCCGCCCGCCCCGACGATCAGGACGCGCCGGCCCGCCAGCGGCATGCCCAGACGGTTCTGGATATCGAAGACCAGCCCGAAGCCGTCCGTGTTGTCGCCCACGATGCCGTCCGGCATGAAGCTCAGGGTGTTCACCGCCTGGGCGGCCCGCGCCCGGTCGCTGAGGCGATCGGACAGGGCCAGGGCGTCCAGCTTGAATGGCGCGGTGACGTTCATGCCCCGGCCGCCGGCGGTCGCGAAATCCCGCACCGTCCGTTCGAAGTCGCCGGGTTCGGCCAGCAGGGCCTCGTAGCGGATGTCATGGCCGAACTGCCGGGCGAAGGCCGCATGGATGATGGGCGATTTGGACTGGGCAATCGGATTGCCGATGACGGCGTAACGGTCGGTCATGGAGTGTCGGCGCGGCGGCGGAAAAGGTCTTAGCGTAACAAATAAAGCACGGGACGCGAGCGGACGGCCCCGCTCAGTCCGCGCGATCGGCCTGGCGGGACAGCGCGAGCCCCGATTCCCAGAGCGCTTCGGCCGCCCTCCCCGCCAGATCCCGTTCCCGGTACAGCCGGATCGCGACGGGAATGCTCCAGTCCCGGGCCGCCGCGGCCACCAGCAGGCCGCCGGCAAGGTCCTCTTCCACCAGGGTTCGCGGCAGCCAGGCGACGCCCCGCCCATCGAGCGCCATGGTGCGCAGCACCGAGGCGAGATGCGCGGTGAAGACCACACGCGCGGCGCCCCTGCGCAGGCGCGCGCCCAGCCGCGCCTGAAGAATCCGCCCCAGGCCCGATTCCTCGCTGTACCGAAGGATGGGCACGGCCGCCCCCGCGTCCAGCGAATGCAGCGGGCCGCCGCGCGGATCGGGCGCGGACACCGGGATCAGCACGTCGTCGCCCACGTGCGCCGACAGGTATGCATCCGAATCGAGCGCGCCCCGGACCTTGGGATGCGCATGGCTCAGGACGAACTGCGCCTTCCCCTGCTGCATCAGGACCTCGCAGCGCTGCAGAACGTCGGACATCAGCTGGATCGGCCCGATGGGAGCGCCCGATTCGAGGCCGCGCAGCCAGCGGGGCAGGAAGGTCAGCGACAGCGCATGGGTGGACGCCAGGCGCAGGGTCGCGGCGCTGGTCTCGGCCACCCGTCTCGCATCGCCGGGCACCCGGGCCACGCGCGCCAGCAGCTCCTGCGCCTCGCCCCGGAACCACTCGCCGGCTTCGGTCAGGCGGGCCGGCTGCGTGCCGCGATCGACCAGGTCGGCTCCCACCCAGGCTTCCAGCGCCCGGATACGGCGGCTGAACGCCGGCTGGGAACTGTGCCTGGTCTCCGCCGCCCGCGAAAAACTGCCCGTCGCGGCCAGCGCCAGGAAATCCTCGAGCCAGATGAAGTTCATGGGCGGTTCGTCCCGTGCATAGCGTCAGTCGAATTGAACATTGGCCGGCCAGGCCGGAACATCCGATTATGTCATTGTTCAACACCCATCCCCGGACCCCCACCGCCATGAAGATCATCGACATCCGCGAAAAGACCGTTCCCATCAGCTCCTCCATCCGCAACGCCTACATCGACTTCAGCAAGATGACGCTGAGCGTGGTGGCCGTCGTCACCGACGTCATCCGCGACGGCAAGCCGGTCGTGGGCTACGGCTTCAATTCCAACGGCCGCTACGGCCAGGGCGCCGTGATGCGCGAGCGCTTCATCCCGCGCGTGCTCGCCGCCGCGCCCGAATCCCTGATCGACGACGCCGGCACGAACCTCGATCCGCACAAGATCTGGAAAACGATGTTCACGAACGAAAAGCCTGGCGGCCACGGCGAGCGCTCGGTGGCGATCGGCACCATCGACATGGCGGTCTGGGACGCGGTGGCGAAAATCGAAGGCAAGCCGCTGTACCAACTGCTGGCGGACCGCTACGGCGACGGCGCGCCCAACCGCAAGATCTTCGTCTACGCGGCCGGCGGCTACTACTACCCCGGCCAGGACTACGGGAAGCTGCAGGACGAGATGCGCAGCTACATCGACCGCGGCTACACCGTGGTCAAGAAGAAGATCGGCGGCGCTTCGCTGGACGAGGACCTGCGCCGCATCGACGCCATCATGGAAGTCCTGCAGGACGGCCAGAAGCTGTGCGTGGACGCCAACGGCCGCTTCGATCTGGAAACCGCCATCGCCTACGCCAAGGCCCTGTCGCAGTACGACCTGTTCTGGTACGAAGAGCCGGGGGATCCGCTGGACTTCGAGCTCCAGGCGGCGCTGCGCAGTTTCTACAAGAATCCCATGGCCACCGGCGAGGACCTGTTCTCGATGCAGGACGCGCGCAACCTGATCCGCTACGGCGGCATGCGCCCCGACCGCGACTGGCTGCAGTTCGACTGCGCGCTCAGCTACGGCCTGGTCGAATACCTGCGCACGCTGGACATGCTGAAGGAACATGGCTGGTCGGCCAGCCGCTGCATCCCGCACGGCGGCCACCAGATGTCGCTGAACATCGCCGCCGGCCTGGGCCTGGGCGGCAACGAGTCCTACCCCGACCTGTTCCAGCCCTATGGCGGCTTCCCCGACGGAGTGAAGGTCGAGAACGGCTTCGTGACGCTGCCCGAACTGCCCGGCATCGGCTTCGAGGGCAAGGCCGATCTGTACCGCGAACTGCGGACCCTGCTGGACTGATCTCTGGCCGGGCGCTCCGCGCCCGACGGCAATGAAAAAAGCCGCCCCGGACGAATCCGGGGCGGCTTTTCAGCACACTGCGAACAACGGCTTATTCTTCGGACGGCGAATCCGAATCCGCAGCCGGGTCGGCATCGCTGCCGGCCTCGTCGGTACCCACATGGGCCATTTCCGAAGGATCGGCGAACGGATTGGCCAGCTCGCGCGCGGCGGCCCGTTCGGCGGCCTCGAAGATCTCCTTTTCGTGGCGGGCGATATGGTAGGACATACCGGTACCCGCCGGGATCAGGCGACCCACGATGACGTTTTCCTTCAGGCCGCGCAGTTCGTCGCGCTTGCCCATGATGGCGGCTTCGGTCAGCACCCGGGTCGTTTCCTGGAAGGAAGCGGCGGAGATGAACGAATCCGTGGACAGCGAGGCCTTGGTGATCCCCAGCAGCACGTTGTCGTACGTGGCCGGGATCTTGCCCTCGGCTTCCATGCGGTCGTTGGCATTCAGCAGCTCGGCGCGTTCAACCTGTTCGCCGGTGATGAATTCCGTATCGCCCGCATTGGTGATGTTCACGCGACGCAGCATCTGACGCACGATGACTTCGATGTGCTTGTCGTTGATCTTCACGCCCTGCAGACGATAGACGTCCTGGACTTCGTTGACCACGTAGGAGGCCAGCGGCTCGATGCCCTGCAGACGCAGGATGTCGTGCGGGTCGGCCGGACCGTCGACGATCAGTTCGCCCTTGTTGACCACCTGGCCGTCGTGCACCAGCACCTGCTTTTCCTTGGAAATCAGGAACTCGTGGCTGACGCCGTCCATGTCGGTGATGACCAGGCGCTGCTTGCCCTTGGTGTCCTTGCCGAACGACACCGTGCCGGTGATTTCGGCCAGCACGCCGGCGTCCTTCGGGGAACGGGCTTCGAACAGTTCGGCCACGCGCGGCAGACCGCCCGTGATGTCGCGGGTCTTCTGCGATTCCTGTGGAATCCGCGCCAGGAAGTCGCCCACGCCGACGGCCTGGCCGTCGCGCACGGTGATCAGGGCGCCCACGGGCAACGAGATCGCCACGGCGTGGTCGGTGCCGGCGACCTTGATTTCCTGGCCCTGCTCGTCCAGCAGCAGGATCTGCGGACGCGCCGCGCCCTTGGTGCTGCGCGTCTTGGGCGTGATCACCACCAGCGTGGACAGGCCCGTGATTTCGTCGACCTGACGGGCGACGGTCACGCCTTCCTCGATGTTGGCGAAGCGGATCGTGCCGGTGTATTCGGACACGATCGGGCGGGTCAGCGGATCCCAGGAAGCCAGCTTGGCGCCGGCCTTGATGGTGTCGCCGTCGCCCACCAGGATGGTGGCGCCGTAGGGAACCTTGTGGCGTTCGCGTTCGCGACGGTTGTCGTCATAGACGACGATTTCGCCGGACCGCGACACCGCGATGCGGTCGCCCTTGGCATTGGTCAGGTAGCGCAGGCCGATGGCGAAGCCCACCGAACCGGCGGACTTGGTCTCGATCGAGCTGGCCAGCGCCGAACGCGAGGCCGCGCCGCCGATGTGGAAGGTCCGCATCGTCAGCTGCGTGCCCGGCTCGCCGATGGACTGGGCGGCGATCACGCCGACCGCTTCGCCCTTGTTGACCAGGGAACCGCGACCCAGATCACGCCCATAACAATGGGCGCACAGGCCATGGCGGGTTTCGCAGGTCAGCGGCGTGCGGATCTTGACTTCGTCGATGCCCAGCTCGTCGATCAGTTCGACCTTGTTCTCGTCCAGCAGCGTGCCGGCCGGAATGACGGTTTCCTGAGTGTCCGGATTGACGATGTCGATGGCCGCCACCCGGCCCAGCACGCGGTCGCGCAGGGCTTCGACGACTTCGCCGCCTTCCAGCAGGGCCTTCATCACGTAGCCGTGCGTGGTGCCGCAATCGTCCTCGGTGATGACCAGGTCCTGGGTCACGTCCACCAGACGGCGGGTCAGGTAACCGGAGTTGGCGGTCTTCAGCGCCGTGTCGGCCAGGCCTTTACGCGCGCCGTGCGTCGAGATGAAGTACTGCAGCACGTTCAGGCCTTCCCGGAAGTTGGCCGTGATCGGGGTTTCGATGATGGAGCCGTCCGGCTTGGCCATCAGGCCGCGCATCCCCGCCAGCTGGCGGATCTGGGCGGCGGAACCCCGGGCGCCGGAGTCGGCCATCATGTAGATGGAATTGAAGGATTCCTGGCGCACTTCCTTGCCGTGGCGGTCGATGACCGGCTCGGTGGAGAGCTGTTCCATCATGGCCTTGCCCACGCGGTCGCCGGCCTTGCCCCAGATGTCCACCACGTTGTTGTAGCGTTCCTGGGCGGTGACCAGACCGGAGGAGTACTGGCGGTCGATTTCCTTCACTTCGCTGGAGGCCTGCGCCAGGATGTCGCGCTTGGCGTCGGGCACCACCATGTCGCCCATGGCGATGGACACGCCCGCGCGGGTGGCCAGGCGGTAGCCGGACTGCATCAGCTTGTCGGCGAAGATCACCGTGGCCCGCAGGCCGCAACGGCGATAGCACATGTTGATGAGCTTGGAGATTTCCTTCTTCTTCAGCGCCTTGTTCAGCACGGTGAACGGCAGGCCCTGCGGCAGGATCTCGGACAGCAGCGCGCGGCCCACCGTGGTCTGATAGCGGTGGACTTCCTGCTTCCACTCGCCGTCCTCGCCCTTGGTGTATTCCGGCACGCGCGTCGTGATGCGGGTCTGCAGCTCGACTTCGTGGTTGTCGTAGGCGCGCTGGACCTCGGCCAGGTCGGCCAGGAACATGCCCTCGCCCTTGCCGTTGATGCGTTCACGCGAGGCATAGTACAGGCCCAGCACGATGTCCTGGGACGGCACGATGGCCGGTTCGCCGTTGGCCGGGAACAGCACGTTGTTGGACGCCAGCATCAGGGTGCGGGCTTCCAGCTGGGCTTCCAGGGACAGCGGCACGTGCACGGCCATCTGGTCGCCGTCGAAGTCGGCGTTGAAGGCCGCGCAGACCAGCGGGTGCAGCTGGATGGCCTTGCCTTCGATCAGCTGCGGCTCGAACGCCTGGATGCCCAGGCGGTGCAGGGTCGGCGCCCGGTTCAGCATGACCGGGTGTTCGCGAATGACTTCTTCCAGGATGTCCCAGACGACGGGTTCCTGGCTCTCGACCAGTTTCTTCGCCGCCTTGATGGTGGTCGCCAGACCCATCATTTCCAGACGATTGAAAATGAAGGGCTTGAACAGTTCCAGCGCCATCAGCTTGGGCAGGCCGCACTGGTGCAGGCGCAGCTGCGGGCCCACCACGATCACGGAACGGCCGGAGTAGTCGACGCGCTTGCCCAGCAGGTTCTGACGGAAGCGCCCGCTCTTGCCCTTGATCATGTCGGCCAGGGACTTCAGCTGGCGCTTGTTGGCGCCGGTCATGGCCTTGCCGCGGCGGCCGTTGTCCAGCAGCGAATCCACGGATTCCTGCAGCATGCGCTTTTCGTTGCGCAGGATGATGTCCGGAGCCTTGAGTTCCAGCAGGCGCTTCAGGCGGTTGTTGCGGTTGATGACGCGGCGGTACAGGTCGTTCAGATCGGACGTGGCGAAGCGCCCGCCGTCCAGCGGCACCAGGGGCCGCAGGTCCGGCGGCAGCACCGGCAGGACTTCCATGATCATCCAGTCGGGCTTGATGCCGGACTTCTGGAAGCCTTCCAGGACCTTCAGGCGCTTGGAGATCTTCTTGATCTTGGCGTCGGAACCCGTGGCCTTGAGCTCGCCGCGCAGTTTCTCGACTTCGGAATCGATGTCGATGGTGCGCAGCAGTTCGCGCACGGCTTCCGCGCCCATCAGGGCGTGGAAGTCGTCGCCGTATTCTTCCGTCTTGGACAGGTAGTCGTCGTCGGACATGATCTGGCCGCGCTTGAGCGGCGTCATGCCGGGTTCGATCACGCACCAGGCTTCAAAGTACAGCACGCGCTCGATGTCGCGCAGCGTCATGTCCAGCACCATGCCCAGCCGCGACGGCAGGGACTTCAGGAACCAGATGTGCGCGACCGGGCTGGCCAGTTCGATGTGGCCCATGCGTTCGCGGCGGACCTTCGCCACCGTGACTTCGACGCCGCACTTTTCGCAGATGACGCCGCGATGCTTCAGGCGCTTGTACTTGCCGCACAGGCACTCGTAGTCCTTGATCGGGCCGAAGATCTTGGCGCAGAACAGGCCGTCGCGTTCGGGCTTGAACGTGCGGTAGTTGATGGTCTCGGGCTTGCGGACCTCGCCGAAAGACCACGAACGGATCTTCTCGGGCGAAGCAATCCCGATGCGGATGGCGTCGAATTGCTCGTCTTGGGAGACTTGCTTGAAGAGATCGAGTAGCGCTTTCATTATTTACGCTCCAGATCCATGTCCAGGGACAGGGATCGAATTTCCTTGACCAGCACGTTGAAGGATTCGGGCATGCCCGCATCGATCACGTGATCGCCCTTGACGATGTTCTCGTAGACCTTGGTACGGCCGGAGATATCGTCGGACTTCACCGTCAGCATTTCCTGCAGGGTATAGGAGGCGCCATAGGCTTCCAGCGCCCAGACTTCCATTTCCCCGAAACGCTGGCCCCCGAACTGCGCCTTGCCGCCCAGCGGCTGCTGCGTGACCAGGGAGTACGGGCCGGTGGAACGGGCGTGCATCTTGTCGTCCACCAGGTGGTGCAGCTTCAGGAAGTGCATGTAGCCCACGGTCACGGGACGCTCGAATTCCTCGCCCGTGCGGCCGTCGGTCAGCCAGGCCTGGGTGCGGCCGCTGGTCAGCTTGAGCTTTTCCGCGACTTCATCCGGATAGGCGACTTCCAGCATGTGGGTGATGTCTTCCTCGGTCGCGCCGTCGAACACCGGCGTGGCCAGCGGCACACCGCGGCGCAGATTGTTGGCCAGCGACATGATTTCGTCGTCGGACAGCTGATCCAGCTTCGCGGAACCGCTGTAGACGGTATCCAGCACCTTGCGAACGGCCTTGATCTGCACGCCGCGCTCTTCGTCGAGCAGGTCGGCGACACGCTGACCCAGACCCTTGGCGGCCCAGCCCAGGTGAACTTCCAGCACCTGGCCGATGTTCATCCGCGACGGCACCCCCAGAGGGTTCAGCACGATGTCCACCGGCGTGCCGTCGGCCATGTGCGGCATGTCTTCGATCGGGGTGATGCGAGAGACGACGCCCTTGTTGCCGTGGCGGCCGGCCATCTTGTCGCCCGGCTGCAGGCGGCGCTTGACGGCTAGGTAGACCTTGATCATCTTCAGCACGCCCGGCGGCAGTTCGTCGCCCTGCGTGAGCTTCTTGCGCTTTTCCTCGAAGGCCAGGTCGAACTGGTGGCGCTTCTGTTCCAGCGCGTCCTTGACCTGTTCCAGCGCGACGGCGGCGTCTTCATCCGCCAGGCGGATGTCGAACCACTGCCAGCGGTCCAGGTCGTCCAGGTACTCGGCGGCCAGCGCCGTGCCCTTGGACAGCTTGCGGGGGCCGCCGTTGGCGGTCTTGCCCAGCAGTTGCTTGCGCAGGCGGTCGAAGGCGTCGTTCTCGACGATGCGCAGCTGGTCGTTCAGGTCCTGGCGATAGCGGCGCAGTTCGTCGTCGATGATGGACTGGGCGCGCTTGTCGCGCTCGATGCCTTCACGGGTGAAGACCTGCACGTCGATGACGGTGCCCACCATGCCGGAGGGCACGCGCAGCGACGTGTCCTTCACGTCGGACGCTTTTTCGCCGAAGATGGCGCGCAGCAGCTTTTCTTCCGGCGTCAGCTGGGTCTCGCCCTTGGGCGTGACCTTGCCGACCAGCACGTCGTCGGCGCGGACTTCGGCGCCGATGTGCACGATGCCGGAATCATCCAGGCGGTTCAGCTGGGTTTCGGCCAGGTTCGAGATGTCGCGCGTGATTTCCTCGGGTCCGAGCTTCGTGTCGCGGGCGACGACGGTCAGTTCCTCGATGTGGATCGAGGTGTAGCGGTCGTCCGCCACCACGCGCTCGGAGATCAGCACCGAGTCTTCGAAGTTGTAGCCGTTCCAGGGCATGAACGCGATCAGCATGTTCTGGCCCAGGGCGAGTTCGCCCAGGTCGCTGGACGCGCCGTCGGCCAGCACGTCGCCGCGCGCGACCAGGTCGCCGCGCGACACGATGGGACGCTGGTTGATGTTCGTGTTCTGGTTGGAGCGGGTGTACTTCTTCAGGTTGTAGATGTCCACGCCGACTTCGCCGGCGATGTTTTCATCGTCGTTCACCCGGATCACGACGCGTTCCGCATCGACGAAGTCGACGATGCCGCCGCGCGTGGCCTGCACGGTGGTGCCCGAGTCGACGGCCACGGTGCGTTCGATGCCGGTGCCGACCAGCGGCTTTTCCGGGCGCAGGCAAGGCACGGCCTGGCGCTGCATGTTGGCGCCCATCAGCGCGCGGTTCGCGTCGTCGTGTTCCAGGAACGGAATCAGGGACGCCGCCACCGACACGATCTGCGACGGGGCCACGTCCATGTAGTGGACGTTGGCCGGGGCCGTCAGCATGGTTTCACCGGCTTCGCGGCAGGCGACCAGGTCGTCCTCGAAACGGCCCTCATCGTCCAGATGCGCGTTGGCCTGGGCGATGACGTACTTGCTTTCCTCGATGGCCGACAGGTATTCGATCTGGTCGGACACCCGGCCGTCGATGATCTTGCGGTACGGGGTTTCCAGGAAGCCGTATTCGTTCAGGCGGGCGTACAGGGCCAGGGAGTTGATCAGGCCGATGTTCGGGCCTTCCGGCGTTTCGATCGGGCAGACGCGGCCGTAGTGGGTCGGGTGCACGTCGCGGACTTCGAAGCCCGCGCGCTCGCGCGTCAGGCCGCCCGGTCCCAGGGCGGACACGCGGCGCTTGTGCGTGATTTCCGACAGCGGGTTGGTCTGGTCCATGAACTGCGACAGCTGGCTGGAACCGAAGAATTCCTTGATGGCCGCGGAGATCGGCTTGGAATTGATCAGGTCGTGCGGCATCAGGTTTTCGGTTTCCGCCTGCCCCAGACGTTCCTTCACGGCGCGCTCGACGCGCACCAGGCCGGCGCGGAACTGGTTTTCCGCCAGTTCGCCCACGCAGCGCACGCGGCGATTGCCCAGGTGATCGATGTCGTCGATCTGGCCGCGGCCGTTGCGCAGATCCACCAGAACCTTGATGGTGCTGAGGATGTCGTCGTCGGTCAGCGTCAGCGGGCCTTCGTTGCCCTGGTTCAGGCCCAGGCGGCTGTTGACCTTCATGCGGCCCACGCGCGACAGGTCGTAGGTTTCCTCGGAATAGAACAGGCGCTGGAACAGGGCCTCGACGGCCTCTTCGGTCGGCGGCTCGCCGGGACGCATCATGCGGTAGATGGCCACGCGCGCGGCCATCTGGTCGGCGGTCTCATCCGTGCGCAGCGTCTGGGAGATGTAGGCGCCTTCGTTCAGTTCGTTGATGTACAGCGTTTCGATGTCGCGGATGCCGGCGGCGCGAAGTTCGGCCAGCAGGGATTCCGTGATTTCGTCGTTGGCCTGCGCCAGCACTTCGCCGGTGTCGGGGCTGACGACGTTCTTCGCCAGCACGCGGCCCAGCAGGAAGTCTTCCGGCACCGAGATGTGGTCGACCTTGGCGTTGGTCAGGTCGCGCAGGTGCTTGGCGTTGATGCGCTTGTCTTTTTCGACGATGACATTGCCTTTCTTGTCGGCGATGTCGAAGCGGGCGACCTCGCCCTTCCAGCGTTCCGGCACGAATTCCAGCATGCCGCCTTCATTGTGCAGCGCGATGTGGTCGAAGCTGGAGAAATAGGCCAGGATGGCCTCCGGCGTCATGCCGAGGGCCTTCAGCAGGATGGTGACGGCCATCTTGCGGCGACGGTCGATCCGGAAGAACAGGATGTCCTTGGGGTCGAATTCGAAATCCAGCCACGAGCCGCGGTAAGGAATCACGCGGGCGGAAAACAGCAGCTTGCCGGAACTGTGGGTCTTGCCGCGGTCGTGCTCGAAGAACACGCCGGGCGAACGGTGCAGCTGCGACACGATGACACGTTCCGTGCCATTGATCACGAACGACCCGGTGTCCGTCATGAGCGGGATTTCGCCCATGTAGACTTCCTGTTCCTTCACTTCCTTGACGGTGGGCTTGCTGACCTCGCGGTCCATCAGCACCAGGCGGACTTTCGCCCGCAGCGGCGAAGCGTAGGTCAGACCACGCAGCTGGCATTCCTTGACGTCAAAGACCGGGGTGCCCAGCACATAGCTGACAAATTCCAAACGGGCCATCTGGTTGTGGCTGACGATTGGAAATATCGAATTGAAGGCCGCCTGCAGACCTTCATCCTTGCGTTTGGATGCGGTAGTATCCGCCTGCAGGAAGGTCTTGAACGAATGCAATTGCGTGGCCAGCAGATAGGGGACGTCCTGGACGTCCGCGCGCTTGGCGAAGCTTTTGCGTATGCGCTTCTTTTCGGTGTACGAATAAGGCATGAGCACTCCGACTCGAGGGTTGCTTAGGCCGTTAACCACGGCCATGGTTTACGACTCCGGAAAACCCGGCTCTGGGCGACGCCGCGGGGGCATCGAACGCGGGTTTTCTGGAAACGCAAAAGCCCGGGAAGGCGTAATCGCTTCCCGGGCGCAGCGGACAGGGTCTTACTTCAGTTCGACCTTGGCGCCGGCTTCTTCCAGCTTCTTCTTGGCGTCTTCGGCAGCCGCCTTGTCCAAGCCTTCCTTGACGGGCTTCGGAGCGCCGTCAACCAGGTCCTTGGCTTCTTTCAGGCCCAGACCGGTGATTTCGCGAACAGCCTTGATGACGCTGACCTTGTTGGCGCCGACTTCGGCCAGGACGACCGTGAATTCGGTCTGCTCTTCAGCAGCGGCGGCAGCGCCGCCGGCGGCCGGGGCAGCAGCCACGGCGACAGCGGCCGCAGCGGCGGACACGCCGAATTTGTCTTCCATTTCTTTGATCAGCTCGGACAGTTCGAGCACGCTCATGGCGGCGATCGCGTCCAGGATTTCAGCTTTAGTTGCCATTTTTAGAACTCCAGATAATTAAATAAGCCAGGTTTGGTTGTCGCTGGTAACAGCGAAGCCCCACGCAGTCTGCTTACGCAGCCTGCTTTTGGTCGCGGATGGCCGCCAGGCCGCGCACGAACTTCGTGGGCACTTCGTTGAGCGTACGCACAAACTGAGCGATGGGCGCCTGCATGGTGCCCAGCAGCTTCGACAGCAATTCCTCGCGCGACGGCATCGTGGCCAAGGCCTTGACGCCATCCTGGTTCAACAGGCTGTTGGGCAAGGCCCCGCCGGTGATGACCAGTTTGTCGTTGGTTTTCGCGAAATCGGACAGGACCTTGGCGGCCGCGACCGGGTCAGTGCTGATCCCGTAGATCAGCGGACCGGTCAGCTGTGCCGACAACCCGTCGAACGGGGTGCCGGACAGCGCGCGACGCACCAGCGTGTTTTTCAACACGCGCAGGTACACGCCCGATTCACGCGCAGTTTTGCGCAATACGGTTACGGAGGCGACGTCCAGACCACGGTACTCGGCGACGATGATCGACTGGGCGCGGCTGACTTCAGCAGCGACTTCCTCGATGACCACAGCCTTTTCTTGGCGATTGAGACTCATGGTTGAACACTCCTTCTAACGATGCCGGAGAAACCCCCGACATCAACCGAATGCGGCGCACCTGGTCGAGTTCATGAATGAATTCTTCCTGGGCGCCGTCTACGCTGGATCCGGTCGACTACCCGGGATTAAGCCCTTGATCCGATGATGTCTGGATCGAAGGCTCCAGCGGTCTTTGACAGCAGCGCCCGATCAAGCGACCGGGCGCAGCCCAAAGTTCTGTGTGTCTTAGGCGGCCAGCGAGGCCACTTCGACACGCGCCCCGCCACCCATGGTGGAGGACACGGCAACCTTGCGCAGATAGATGCCCTTGGCCGCCGTGGGGCGGGCCTTGTTCAGGGCATCGATCAGAGCGCCGAGATTGCTTTGCAGCTTTTCAACGTCAAAGGACGCGCGGCCGATCGTGGCATGAATGATGCCGGCCTTGTCGGTGCGGTACTGCACCTGACCAGCCTTGGCATTCTTCACGGCGGTGGCGACGTCGGGCGTGACGGTGCCGACCTTGGGGTTCGGCATCAGGCCGCGGGGACCCAGCACCTGACCCAGGGCGCCGACGACGCGCATGGTGTCGGGCGAGGCGATGACGACGTCAAAGTCGATGTTGCCGGCCTTGATGCTGGCAGCCAGGTCGTCCAGGCCGACGATGTCGGCGCCGGCGGCCTTGGCGGCTTCGGCCTTCTCGCCCTGGGCGAACACGGCGACGCGAACGGACTTGCCCGTGCCGGCGGGCAGCACGACGGAACCGCGGACCAGTTGGTCGGATTTCTTCGGGTCGATGCCCAGCTGGACAGCCACGTCGATGGATTCATCGAACTTGGCGGTGGCGGTTTCCTTGACCAGGGTCAGGGCTTCGGCCACGGGGTACAGCTTGGTGCGGTCGATCTTGGCAGCGATGGCTGCGGCGCGTTTGCTGAGCTTTGCCATGATTACACCACCCCTTCCACGTCGATGCCCATGCTGCGGGCGCTACCGGCAATGGTCCGCACGGCGGCGTCCAGGTCGGCTGCCGTCAGATCCGGTTCCTTGGTCTTGGCGATCTCTTCCGCCTGGGCGCGGGTCAGCTTGCCGACCTTTTCGGAGTTCGGGCGAGCCGAAGCCTTCTGAATGCCGGCGGCCTTCTTGATCAGAATCGTGGCCGGCGGAGTCTTCATGATGAACGTGAAGCTCTTGTCGGCGAACGCGGTGATCACCACGGGGATCGGCAGACCGGGTTCCATGCCCTGGGTCTTGGCGTTGAACGCCTTGCAGAATTCCATGATGTTCAGGCCGCGCTGACCCAGCGCCGGACCGATCGGGGGAGAGGGATTGGCTTTACCAGCTGGCACTTGCAGCTTGATGAAGCCGACGATTTTCTTCGCCATGCGATGCTCCTGTCGGGTACTTGCGCCTGCCTTCGAAAAGACGGGCTCCCCGAGTTAATGAAAGCCCCCACGCTGCGCCTGGGGGTAAGAAATCAGACCTTTTCGACCTGACTGAAATCCAGCTCGACCGGCGTGGCGCGACCGAAGATCGTGACCGACACGCGGACCTTGCTTTTTTCGTAGTTGACTTCTTCGACACTGCCGTTGAAGTCGGCAAACGGGCCTTCCTTGACGCGGACGGTTTCGCCCACCTCGAAGAGAACCTTGGGACGCGGCTTTTCCACGCCCTCTTCCATTTGCGACAAAATCTTCTCGACCTCGCGTTCGGAGATCGGCGCCGGGCGATTGCCCGAGCCGCCCAGGAACCCGGTGACACGATTGGTGCTCTTGACCAGGTGCCAGGTTTCGTCGGTCAGATCCATTTCGACCAGCACGTAGCCCGGGAAGATCCGACGTTCGGTGATGGACTTGCGGCCATCCTTGATTTCGACGACTTCTTCCGAAGGAACCAGGATACGGCCAAAGGCATCCTGCAGCCCGGCGCGATCAATGCGTTCAACCAGGGCCTTATGGACGCTTTTTTCCATGCCAGAATAGACATGGACGACATACCAGCGTTTGCTCATGCGGAAATTTTTCCTTAGTTCCAGCCCAGCAGCAGACCATAGATGATCCAGCCCAGGAGCTTGTCAGCCACCCACAGCAGGACCCCCATGGCAACCACAAAGGCGAACACAATCGCTGTCATGCGCGTGGTTTCCTGGCGCGAAGGCCAGACGACACGGCGGGTTTCGTTGTAGGACTCGCGGCCGAAGGCCAGGGTGCGACGTCCGGTATCGCTGAACACGACGATCACGGCGGCCACGACCAGGCCCGCGATGAAAGCGCCGATGCGCACGTAAGTCGGCTGATCGACCAGAACCGAATACGCCACGATTCCCGCCGCAATGACAAGCACAGCCAGACCGAGCTTGATCCGATCGGCGGTTCGATTGACTGTTTCTACGTTCTGTTGCGACATAATCGGGCGGTTGACACCGCAATGGCGGCGAAGTGATCGGTGGCAGGGGCAGAAGGAATCGAACCCTCAACCTTCGGTTTTGGAGACCGACGCTCTGCCAATTGAGCTATACCCCTAGACCTAAAAACGATGGTGCGTTGCCGCACCGTCGTTTTTTAAAACGTGGCGGGCGGCCAGCCCACCATTGTACATCAGTTTTACTTGATGATTTTGGCGACGACGCCGGCGCCCACGGTACGGCCACCTTCGCGGATGGCGAAGCGCAGGCCTTCTTCCATGGCGATCGGCGCAATCAGGTTCACCGTCATCGAGACGTTGTCACCCGGCAGCACCATTTCCTTGTCGGCCGGCAGCTCGATGGTCCCCGTCACGTCGGTCGTGCGGAAGTAGAACTGCGGACGATAGCCCTTGAAGAACGGCGTGTGGCGACCACCCTCGTCCTTGGACAGAATGTACACCTCGGCCGTGAAGTTCGTGTGCGGGTGGATCGAACCGGGCTTGGCCAGCACCTGGCCGCGCTCGACTTCCTCGCGCTTGGTGCCGCGCAGCAAAATGCCCACGTTGTCGCCCGCCTGACCCTGGTCCAGCAGCTTGCGGAACATTTCCACGCCCGTGCAGGTCGTCTTGATCGTGTCGTGGATACCCACGATTTCGATTTCCTCGCCCACCTTGATGATGCCGCGTTCCACGCGACCCGTCACCACCGTGCCGCGACCCGAGATCGAGAACACGTCTTCCACCGGCATCAGGAACGTGCCGTCCACGGCGCGCTCCGGCGTCGGGATGTAGCTGTCCAGCGCTTCGGCCAGTTGCATGATCGCTTGCGCGCCCAGGGGGCCTTCATCGCCGTCCAGCGCCATCTTGGCCGAACCCTTGATGATCGGCGTGTCGTCGCCCGGGAAGTCGTACTTCGACAGAAGTTCGCGCACTTCCATCTCGACCAGCTCCAGCAGCTCCTCGTCGTCGACCATGTCGCACTTGTTCAGGAACACGATGATGTAGGGCACGCCCACCTGGCGGGCCAGCAGGATGTGTTCGCGCGTCTGCGGCATCGGGCCGTCAGCGGCCGACACCACCAGAATCGCGCCGTCCATCTGCGCGGCGCCCGTGATCATGTTCTTGACGTAGTCGGCGTGGCCCGGGCAGTCAACGTGCGCGTAGTGACGGTTGGCCGTCTCGTATTCCACGTGCGAGGTGTTGATCGTGATGCCGCGCGCCTTTTCCTCGGGCGCGTTGTCAATCTGGTCGTAGCCCTTGGCTTCGCCGCCCAGCGCCTTGGCCAGCACCGTCGTGATCGCCGCCGTCAGGGTCGTCTTGCCGTGGTCAACGTGCCCGATCGTACCCACGTTCACGTGCGGTTTGGTCCGTTCAAACTTGCCTTTTGCCATGGCTGACTCCTGATATGGAATGAGAGCTGGTCTAAAAATCTGTGGTGCCCATGATGCGGATCGAACGCATGAC
The DNA here is from genome assembly GCF_937988725.1 of uncultured Castellaniella sp. Classification (GTDB taxonomy): domain Bacteria; phylum Pseudomonadota; class Gammaproteobacteria; order Burkholderiales; family Burkholderiaceae_B; genus Castellaniella. The sequence continues at coordinate 218,364 of NZ_CALKHS010000008.1, forward strand.
CTCTCCCTTACCAAGGGAGTGCTCTACCACTGAGCCACATGGGCGGTATTCGAATTGATACCGTCAGCAAATACCCGCTGGAGCGGGTGAAGGGAATCGAACCCTCGTCGTAAGCTTGGAAGGCTTCTGCTCTACCATTGAGCTACACCCGCGATTCGGTTTCCCTGCTGACTTTGTCTTCTGTTTTGGCAGAAAACAGGCCGCTTGGTGGTGGGGGTTGGATTCGAACCAACGTAGGCGCAAGGCCAACAGATTTACAGTCTGCCCCCTTTAACCACTCGGGCACCCCACCGAAGCGAATCACGGATTATGAAGATATTCCGAAAGCTTGTCAAGCGCCCTGGTCTTGCGCGGCCAGGACCCGGCCCAGCCCCTGGCGCTCCAGCAGAGCATCCAGATGCGTCCAGTCCGAAAAGTCGATCACCAGCTGGCCGCCCTTCCGGGCGCCGGTCTTGATCCGCACGCGCGTCGCAAGGTGATCCGACAGGGCTTTTTCCAGCCGGCCCAGATCGCCCGCGCCGGTTTTGGGATCGGCCCGAGCCACCCGCCCCGACGGCGTCATGACCGCCTGGTCTTCCTCGCGCAGGGCGCGGGCGACGCGTTTTTCGGTTTCACGCACCGACAGGCGGCGGGCGACGACCTCGTGGGCCAGCAGGATCTGGCGGGCGGCGTCGGTCGCGAGCAAGGCGCGGGCGTGCCCCATGTCGATGTCCCCTGCCAGCAGCATGGTCTGCACCGGTTCCGCCAGATTCAACAGTCGCAGCAGGTTGCTGGTCGCCGACCGGGAACGGCCGATCGCAGTGGCGGCCTGTTCGTGCGTCAGGCCGAATTCGTCCAGCAGGCGACGCACGCCATGGGCCTCTTCCAGGGGATTGAGGTCTTCGCGCTGAATGTTCTCGATCAGGGCCATCGCGGCGGCGTTCTCGTCGGCCACCTGGCGCACCAGCACGGGCACTTCGGTCAGGCCGGCGATCTGGGCCGCGCGGAACCGGCGTTCGCCGGCGATGATCTCGTACTGGCCGGCGCCCGAATCCAGCGGCCGCACCAGGATCGGCTGCATGATGCCTTGGGCGCGGATCGAATCGGCCAGGTCGTTGAGCGCGCCTTCGTCCATCCGGGTGCGCGGCTGATAGCGGCCGGCCTGCAGGACGGCCACCGGCAATTGATGAGGCGCATCGGATGCGGGGGCGCTGCCCACCGCGTCCAGCGCGCCGCGATCCGCCCCCAGCAGGGCGTCCAGGCCGCGGCCCAGTCCTTTTTTTCGAGTTGCCATCGGATAAGTCCTTGTCAGTGTGGGGGCCGGTTCAGGCGGCGCGGCGGCGGATCCGTCCGCCCACGCGGCGGATCAGTTCTTCGCCGAAGGCGAGATAAGCCTTGGCCCCGCGTGAGGATTTGTCGTAGATCACCCCCGGCATGCCGTGACTGGGGGCTTCGGCCAGGCGGACATTGCGCGGAACGACGGATCTGAAGACCTTGTCCCCGAAGTGCGATTCCAGCTGTTCCGAAACCTGCTGCTGCAGGGTGACCCGGGTGTCGAACATGACGCGCAGCAGCCCGATCAGTTCCAGCCCGGGGTTCAGGTTGCGATAGACGCGTTTGATGGTGTTGACCAGGTCGGACAGCCCTTCCAGGGCGAAATATTCGCACTGCATGGGAATGATCACGCCATGGGCGCCCGACAGGCCGTTGAGCGTCAGCAGGGACAGCGTCGGCGGGCAGTCGATCAGGATGAAATCGTAGTCGGGGGCGATCTGGTCCAGCGCTTTCTTCAACTGGGTTTCACGGTTTTCCATGCCGACCAGATCGATTTCCGCCCCGGACAGTTCCCGGTTGGACGGCAGCACGTCGTAGTTGCCGGATTCCGAACGGATCCGCGCATCCGCCACCCGGGCTTCGCCGATCAGCACCTGGTACAGATTGACGGCGGCGCCGTTCTTGTCGATGCCGCTGCCCATGGTGGCGTTGCCCTGCGGATCCAGGTCCACCAGCAGGACACGCTGCCCATGCAGCGCCAGGGCGGCGGCCAGATTGATGGCCGTGGTGGTCTTGCCCACCCCGCCCTTCTGGTTGGCGATGCAGAACACACGGGCTTCGGGTTTCGGGCTATCGGCTGTCATGGGGTTCCTTCAATCCGAGTTCCAACAGGCAACGCTGCGCATCCATGTCCGGAACACGCAGCACCGTCCGAGACTTCACTGTCCAGTCGGTCGCTGATTCCAGCGCCTGACATTCGTCATGCGGATACTGGCCCTTCATGGCCAGCATCACGCCATCGGACGATCGATGATGTCCGGCGACCCGGACGAAATCGCTGAGCGAGGCGAATGCGCGGGAAATCACCACGTCCGCACGCAGGCTGTCCAGGGCCTCGATCCGGCCATGGACAGCCTGAACGTTCTTCAGTCCCAGCACCCCGGCCGCCTGGCGGACGAAGGCCGTCTTCTTGCCCACGGCGTCCACGCAGAAGATGGTCCAGTCCGGCTGGCAAATCCCCAGAATGATACCCGGTAAACCCGCGCCGGACCCCATGTCCGCGATCCGGGTGTCCCGCCCGGCCCGGATGCCACGCACCGCCGGCACGACGGCCAAGCTATCGAAGACGTGCTGCACCAGCATGTCGGCGGGATCGCGCACGGCCGTCAGGTTGTAGGCCCTGTTCCAGTGATGCAATTGCTGCAGATAGGCCAGCAGCTGATCCGCCCGGCCCAGGTCCTGCGCCATTCCCAGCGACTGCAGGGCGGCGTCCAGCGGCTCGCGGAACGGCGAAAGATCCTGGCTCATGCGGCTTTTCGCCCCCGCTGGATCCGTTTCAGATGCACCAGCAACAGGGAAACGGCCGCCGGCGTGACGCCGGAGATCCGGCCTGCCTGGCCGATCGTCGCCGGCCGGGCGGATTCCAGGCGCTGACGGACCTCGGTGGACAGCCCCGAAACGTGCCCGTAATCGAAATCGCCGGGAATCGCGTGACCTTCCTGCGCGCGCTGGCGTTCGATCTCCAGGCGCTGGCGTTCCACGTAGCCGGCATATTTCACTTGGATGCCCAGCTGCTCGACCTGATCGGCCTGGGCCAGCCCCGGGCCGGCCAGCGGAGCGTCGTCCAGATCGCGCAGCGACATCAGTTGCCCGTAATCCACGTCGGGGCGCTTGAGCAGATCCAGCAGGCTGGGATGGCGGTCCTGATGCTGCAGGGAAAACCGCTCGCGATCCTGCACGCTCAAGACGGCCGGGTTGATCCGGGTCTCCCGCAGGCGCTGGATTTCCGCCGCGACCGCATCGCGCTTGCGGCTGAAGGCATCCCAACGCGCATCATCCACCAACCCCAGGCGGCGCCCGATTTCCGTCAGCCGCTGGTCCGCATTGTCCTCGCGCAGGCTCAAACGGTATTCCGCCCGGGACGTAAACATTCTGTAAGGTTCAGTAACACCTTTAGTTACAAGATCGTCGACCAGTACACCCAGATAGGCTTCCTGCCGCGGGATGACCCAGGGTTCCTGCCCCCTGCATCGCAAGGCTGCGTTGGCCCCCGCCATCAGGCCCTGCGCGGCGGCCTCCTCATATCCGGTCGTACCATTGATCTGCCCGGCAAAAAACAGGTTTTGAATGGCCTTGGTTTCCAGCCAGGCATGCAGATGCCGCGGATCGAAGTAATCATATTCAATCGCATACCCTGGGCGCATGATCCGCGCATTTTCCAGACCTGGCAAGCTTCGGACCAGGGCATACTGGATGTCGAACGGCAAGCTGGTGGAAATACCGTTGGGATAGATCTCACACGAAGATGCGCCCTCGGGTTCCAGAAAAACCTGATGACTGGTCTTGTCGGCAAACCGGTGGATCTTATCTTCGATGGACGGACAGTAGCGCGGCCCTACCCCCTCTATGGTCCCCTGGTCGCTGTACAGCGGCGACCGATCCAGGCCGGAGCGCACGATCTCGTGAGACCGTTCCGTCGTATGAGTGATCCAGCATGGCACCTGCTCCGGGTGCATATCTGCCCTGCCCAGAAACGAAAACACAGGCACAGGGTCCAGATCTCCAGGCTGAACTTCCGTCTTCGAGAAATCGATGGTTTTGGCGTCGATTCGCGGAGGCGTTCCGGTTTTGAGTCTGCCTTGGGGCAACTTCAGCTCTTTCAAGCGCTGCCCCAAACTGGTAGCGGGAGGATCTCCCGCGCGACCAGCCGCGTAATGAGACAAGCCCACATGCATCAGGCCATTCAGGAAAGTACCTGCCGTCAGCACAACTGTCTTGGCGCGAAAGACCAGACCGATCTGCGTTTTCGCGCCGACCACGCGATCACCTTCCAGAATCAGGTCATCGACAGATTGCTGGAAAATCATCAAATTCTGCTGCGATTGCAGCATCATCCGGATGGCCCGCCGATAAAGAGAACGGTCCGCTTGCGCACGAGTTGCGCGGACGGCAGGGCCTTTGGAGCGATTCAGAATCCGGAACTGAATGCCAGCCAGATCCGTCGCCCAAGCCATGCCTCCCCCTAAGGCATCCACCTCTTTGACCAGATGTCCTTTCCCGATTCCGCCGATCGACGGATTGCAGGACATCTGACCCAAGGTATCCATGTTATGGGTCAACAACAAGGTAGCAGCCCCCATTCGGGCGGCTGCTAATGCGGCTTCCGTTCCCGCATGGCCACCGCCAATGACGAGAACATCAAATTCTTCGGAGTAATTCATGGGAAAACAAAGGAGGAGTTCGCGACATTATACGTCTCTGAACTCAGCAAGCCAGCGTTGTTTCACGTGAAACAACATCAGACCGTGAACATGATGTTCCACGTGAAACACCCATACCCCGATAAACGCCAGGGAGAGCATAGCGGCATGTTCCACGTGAAACTTCTGCGGTCCGCACGGAGGCAATTTACGCGAGCCATCATGTTTCACGTGAAACATCAACAAAACAGGGCAGGGGATAAAGCTGTGGACAAGTAAGGGAAAACCGCGTACAACTTATCGAGCCATACAAAAGAAAAAGGCACTCAACGAGTGCCTTTCGAAATCAACCGCGCTGGAATTTACAGCGGGCGGATCTCAGCAGCCTGGGGACCCTTGGGGCCGTCCTTGACTTCGAACTGAACCACTTGCCCTTCGTTCAGGCTGCGGTAGCCGCGGCCTTCGATAGCGGAGAAGTGAGCAAACACGTCAGAACCGCCGGCGTCCGGAGTGATGAAGCCGAAACCCTTTTCAGCATTAAACCATTTGACTTTGCCCGTTTGAGCCATGATCAGGTACGTCCTAATAAAAGAAAGAAAACAACAATGAATCAAGAACGCGGAAACGGAACAGATCGTGCCTGAGTAGCGGTGAGCGACAGGGCAAGCCTACTGCGAGACGTGCGTGCTGCTTGAATTGCATTGCAACAGGGAGAATAACCACGCTTGCAAAAAAGTCAAATCATAGTTTTCCCTAAGTCAGATTGTATCCGCGCCGGCTACGTCCTGCATGAATAATTGGCGAATTTCCTTAAAAAGTATTCCAAATCCAACATATATGATCAAACTAAAATCGAAACTGCCTTTGGTGGGGGACACCATCTTCAGCGAAATGAGCACATTGGCTCATCACTTGAATGCCATCAACCTGGGGCAGGGGTTTCCGGATTATCAGCCGGACAGCGATTTATTGAACGCGGTATGCCAGGCCATTCAGCAAGGCCCTAACCAATACGCCCCCATGACCGGAGTGCCGGCGCTGCGCCAGGCCATTCGAGACAAGGTCATCGCGCACCAAGGCCATCCCTACGACGCGGATACCGACATCACTGTCACTTCCGGAGCCACCGAAGCCCTGACCTCCAGCATTCTGGCGCTGGTCCATGCAGGCGACGAAGTCATTCTGATTGACCCGTCCTACGATCTTTACGCCCCCGTCGTGACATTGGCGGGCGGCACATCCGTTCGTGTCGCGATGAATCCGCCCACACAGGACAAGCCTCGATTCTCCCTGGACTGGAATGCCATCGCGCATGCCGTCACATCCAGAACCCGACTGTTGATATTGAATTTTCCGCATAACCCCAGCGGCCTGACGCTGCGCGAAGAAGATCTGGACGCCCTGGAACAGATCGCAGCCAGGCACGATTTCCTGATCATGTCAGACGAGGCCTACGAGCACATCGTCTTCGACGGCAACTCTCATCTCAGCCCGACCTCCCGTCCCGCTCTGGCCGCGCGCTGCATACTGGTGTCGTCCTTCGCGAAAACATTCCATGCCACGGCCTGGAAAATCGGCTACTGCTGCGCACCAGGTCCGATATCCCAGGAGATCCGCAAGGTCCATCAGTTCGCCGTGTATTCGGTAAACACGCCCATCCAGGCAGGAATCGCCGCTTATCTCAAACAGACACAAGCCATCCAGGGGCTGTCCGCCTTTTACCAGCGCAAGCGCGACCGACTGGTGCAGGGCCTGAATGCCAGCAGGTTGCGGCCTCTGCATTCCGAAGGCACGTTCTTCCTGCTGGTCGACACCAGCGCACTGGGCGAAGGCCTGGAAAAAGAACTGGCCATCAGACTGGCACAAGAGGCGGGGGTGGCCACGATACCCGTCTCGGCGTTCTATGAGGATCCCGCATCACCGCGCGCGAACCACCAGCTGCTGCGCCTGTGCTTTGCCAAGCAGGACGCCACGCTGGATACCGCCATCGAAAGATTGGTGAACGTGTAGGAAAGACTGCTGAGGTTCTCGGAGCGAGGCATCTGTTTGTCTTTATCTTTTATATTTAACTGATAAGACTGATGGAGTCCTGTGGATAAGTGGCATAAATCACTTATTCTTTTAGAATCAGTTGCTTATGAAAGATTTCCCAGTGGATGACCATGTGACCCCGTGATGGACCGTTTGGGGACACCTTTTCATCGATCCGGAAAAACCGGACTTGTGCATATCCCGTCCACCGATGATTCACAGCCCGCGTCCCCTCTGTTTATCCACAAGAGAGGGGGCCGATGAACGGAATTCCACTTCCTGACGGTGTGCTGAAAAAAACTTGCGTGCGGGTCCTGCTCGGACCGGACAGGGCGCCCGAGCCGGGCAGGCGACTTGCTGAAGTCGGGAGATGAGGTACCCCAGGTTCGTAGCTCGTCCGTGCCGTACCCCGGAAAGAGCCTGCAGGAAATCGGTCGAGCCCAGGCCCGGATCCATCTTCTTCTAACAATCTTCTATATATCTATAAGATAGTTGATGGATGCCTGTGGATAAGTGGGACAAGCTGGAAAGTCCCGCCGAATCAAGGCCGTGGCCGATTTTTTCCTGTGGTTTGTCGTGGGGACCGATGGGGGATGGATTGTGGACCGATTGCGGACTGTCCCCGGGTCGGCGACTTATCGACAAACTGTCCCCAGGAAGTTCACGGCCCACCGCCCCTCTGTTTGTCCACAGCCCGGATCAGGTCGTGGGCAGTTGCTGTCCGTTGTCGAAAACCAGTTGGCGTTCCGGCCAGAGCAGGGCGGCCAGGCGGTAGCGTGTGGCGCTGACGCGGCCCTGCTGCCGACGCTCGCTCCAGCGGGCGCCGACGGAATAATCGATGCAGTAGGCCTGGCGCTGCGATCCGTGCCAGGAAGTGGGGCCGACATGCTGGAACAGGCGGCTGTAGCGCCAGTGATCCAGCTTCTCGGGAGCCTGGAACAGGCGCCAGTAGTGGCCGATGACGACGGGAGTCGGATCGGGATCCTGGTCCCACCAGGCGATGCGGTCCGAATAGCGCCATCGGTGGCCGGAATAGAAGGGCTGGGCGCTGCGGGCTTCGATGCCGGATGTCATGCGCTTGATCGGGTTGAAGCGCTGCTGCAGGGATTCGAAATCGGCGACGGCGTCCAGGTAGGGGGGCGGATCGTTGGGGTCTTCCAGTTCGCGGCTCCAGCGTTCGCGTTCGGCGATGTAGCGCGCCCGCAGGTCGTTTTTTTCCGCCAGCTGCTGAATGCGCAGATCCCATTCGTGGATCAGTTCCAGGATGCTTCCCAGGGGAGCCCCGGCGACGGATTCGATGGCGACCGGATCCCAGGCCGCATGGACGATCCGGAGGCCGGGCATGCGGATGGCCAGGGGCAGGCTGCAGAAAAAGTCGCGGATTTCGGGGCGCTGAGTAGCCGTGGCCCGGGTGAATGGCGCGTAATGCGGGGTGTCCGGGGTTTCACGGCTGTCGAAGAACCACCCGGAACCGTCCTTGGCGTCGTGGGCCAGCAGGTTGATTTCGTGGTTGCCCAGAATGGCCAGCGCGCGTCCCTGGTCGACCAGTTCGCGCACCCGCTGGATCACGGCCACGCTGTCCGGGCCACGGTCGCACAGGTCGCCGATGAAGATCAGCAGTCTGTCTTTGAGTGCGGGGTGATGATCGAGTTGATCCAGCAAGGCATCGAGCGCCTGGATCTCGCCGTGGATGTCGCCGATGATGGCCAACGGCTGTTCGGCCAGGGTGTGGACAAGTGTTGGGTTCATGCCCCTATTTTCCTTCGCGCCGGGATTGAGGACAATGGGAGGAATCCGGGGGGTGGGTTTTGCAGGAGACTGTCTGATGAGCCGATATCAGGTCAGCGGGTGGCAGAACAGCTATCAGGAAGGATCGGACGGCGAAGTTCTCAAGAACAAGCTGGGCATCGTCACGCGCGATGACATCAATCATGCGGAACTGATGCTGCTGCGCAAGCTGTATGTCCATGTCCTGCAGCAATTGCCTCAGGGGGCGATCACGGTCCGCCTGATCCGGGAATGGCATCGCCGCTGGCTGGGCAATGTGTATGCCTGGGCGGGTTGCGAACGTTCGGTCAACATGAGCAAGGGCGGTTTCCCATTTGCGGCGGCCGACCGGATTCCGGCTTTGCTGGAGGATTACGATCGGTGCTACCTGGCCCGGTACACGCCGTGTTTCGGCATGTCGCGCCCCGACCTGATCGAAGCCATTGCCCTGACGCACGTGGAATTCATCCTGATCCATCCGTTTCGAGAAGGCAACGGCAGGATCGCGCGTCTGCTGGCGGACGTGATGGCCGTGCAGGCCGGCCTGGGGCCGCTGGACTACAGTCCGTGGGAAGCTCACCGGTCCCATTACATCCAGGCCATCCAGATGGGGCTGATGGGCGATTATCAGTTGATGAAGACCTGGGTCGAGCGCATCGTGCCCGAAGAAGAAAACTGATCAGGCCGGACCGGAGACGGCCAGTTCCAGCGCGGGAAAGCGGCCGTCGGACAGCAGTTGGTTTTCGAGTTCCTGGATGGCCTGGCCGGTTTCGATGGCCGTCGAACTGGCGACGGCGCGGATGATGCGGCGCAGGTCCACGGCGGGAGCCGCGGCCAGCAGATCGGGAACGAGCGGAAGGGTGCTGGAAAGCATGCCCCATTATACTTCGCATTGCGTGGAAGCCCCTGATTCCAGATGGAAAATTTGTATTCAAGGCGTTTGAATGCAGGGATTTCGAGACATTTCCTAAGGGTTATCTAAGTATTGCGATGTAAGGTCGCAGGCTGGCCGCTTTTGGCCAGTTTGAACAGGATGCTGGAATGGGACATGTTCCTATGGATGCCGATTCGGCCGATGGCAAGGCGAATGCGGCGACGCTCGATGCGACCTGGGCGCATCTGGCCAAGGCTCAGGTGCGCCGCCGCCGCGCACTGGGTATTCTGGCCGCCATGGCCGTCTGCGTGCTGCCCTGGGTGAGTTCCGCCTGGCCCGAATCCAGCTGGATGAACCAGGGCCTGGAATGGATCGGGCTGGCCTTCCTGATTCTGGCCGTGCTGGGACGCTGCGCCTGCATGCTGTACCTGGGGGGCCGCAAAGGCGCGGATCTGGTGGCCGAAGGCCCTTATTCGGTCAGCCGCAATCCCTTGTACGTGTTTTCCATCCTGGCGGTTTTCGGCATCGGGCTGCAGACGGGCAGCCTGGTGGTCGGGCTGGCATTGGCGGCGCTGGCCAGCCTGATTTTCCATTGGATCGTCGGCGAAGAAGAGATCTTGTTGCGCCAGGCTTTCGGCGCCAGCTACGAGGCATATTGCCGGAAGACTCCGCGCTTCCTGCCCAAATGGTCCTTGTGGGAATCGCCCCAGCACGTCACGGTGGATCTGCAGGGCGTTTGGAATACCGTGCGTGACGCCTTGCCATACTTTCTTTCCATTCCTGTCTTCGAGGCCATCGAAGCCGCCCAACAGGCGGGATGGGTGCATGTATACTTTTTTCTGTTCTGACCCAAGCGCATCCAAGTTTGCTCAAGTCATCTCTTGATCATCAGGCAACGGAGACCTGCATGCTGAAGAACAGACAGATTGGCGCTATTCCGCTGGTGCGGAATCTGCGCCAGTATCAGGCCCGCTATCAGGCGGACATGCATAGACTGGCGGGACTGGTGCAAACCGTCTCGCCAGGACTTTTTCTACGGGAATGGCTGGCTCGTCCGGGGTCGGTCGGCGCCGTCTGGCCCAGTTCCAGGCAGTTGGCCCGCCAGATGGCGGCCCAGGTTCCCCTGTCGGGCGATGGCTTGGTCGTGGAGCTCGGGGCGGGAACCGGCGCGGTGACGCAGGCTTTGCTGGACCGCGGCATCCCCGGCCGAAGGCTGTGGATCGTGGAACGGTCCCCCGCGTTCGTGCAGCACCTGCGCTACCGCTTTCCGGCGCTGACCGTCGTGGGCGGCGATGCGGCCGACCTGGAATCCCTGCTGCCGGCCAACAAGAAGGTGGACGCGGTAGTGTCCAGCCTGCCGCTGCGTTCATTGCCTCCCGATGTCGTCGGCGCCGTTGTGGAACAGTGGCGGCAATGCCTGGCGATGGACGGCCTTCTGGTGCAATTCACGTACGCTCTGTGGGGGCGCGACATGGACTTGTTCGAAGGCTTTGCCGAAGACCCCAGCCGCTATGCCTGGCTGAACATGCCGCCTGCCCGGGTGCGCATCTTCAGGCGGATGGCGTTTGCCGGAAGCGGATCGTGACTTTCAGCCCCGTCTCGGCCGCGACGTCCGAGAAATCCAGGTCGATGTCGGCGCCCAGACGGGCGACGATGGTCCTGACGATGGCCAGCCCCAGGCCGGAGCCGACCTGTTCAGTGCCCAGCACCCGGTAGAACGGATCGAACACGCGTTTTCTTTCCGGGATGGGAATACCGGGGCCGGTGTCGGAGACGCACAGCTCGACCATGTCACCGACCTCGCGGGCGGACAAGTCGATCCGGCCTCCGACCGGGGTGTAGCGGATCGCGTTGTCCACCAGATTCCGGATGATCGCGCCCAGATCCAGTTCGCTGGCCTGGATCCGGATGTCCGGAACCTGGGTCACGCCCAGGTCCACCGCCTTGGCCTGGGCCTGCGGAATCAGGTCTTCGAGCACCCGCCGGTACAGCACGGGAATCGATGTCGGTCCCGGCGTGATCGCAGGATCGACGGCCGACTGCGCTTTGGCGAGGCTCAGCAGCTGGTCCAGCAGGTTGCGGCCCCTCTGGATGCCCTGGCGCAGGGCGGACAGCCGTTCGCGGGCGGACGGCGGCAGATCGGATTCGCCCAGCCGTTCGGCCTGCAGCGACAGCGCCGTCATCGGGGAGCGCAGTTCGTGCGCGGCATCGGCCACGAAGCGGCGCTGCGTTTCACGCGATCGGGCCAGCCGCGTCAGCAGCCGGTTGATGGCGATGACGAAGGGGCGCACTTCCGTGGGCAGGTGACGATCCGGCACGGGGCTCAGGTCTTCGAATGAGCGCCGGTCGATTTCCCCGGAGAGCCCGGCCATCGGCTGGAACAGCCTGCGCACCAGGCGCGGGATGATCAGCAGCAGGATCGGCACCAGGATCAGAAAGGGCATCAGGGTGCGCAGGGCGCTTTCCCGGGCGATTCCATCGCGAAAGTCGGTTTCCTGGGCGATGGCGACGCGTTCGCCGGAAGGGCGGCTCTTGACCAGCACCCGGTATGTGTCGCCGCGTGATTCCAGGGTATGCATGCCCTCGGCCAGGTTGCCGGGCAGCGACAGGGCGCCCTCGGGCGGCGGTCGATATCCGGCCGCCGGCGGGCCCAGACGCTGGATGATGATGTAGGAATCCTGGTCGCCATCGGCCAGGTGGGCGGATGCGTTGCCCGGCGCCAGCACCAGATGCTGCTGGTCCATCAGTTCCGCGATCTGGTAGAGCACGTCGTCCTGCAGTTCGTGGGCTTCGTCCAGGGCCGAGAAAAAGGAAAAGACGCCCGCGATGCCGGCCACGGCGACGATGACCGCCGACAGGATGAAGGACAGGCGGAATTGCAGGGACGCTTTCAGCTGTGTTTTGAAACCATCCATCCCAGTCCCCGGACGTTGCGGATCACATCGTGTCCCAGTTTGCGCCGCAGGGCGTGAATCAGGAATTCGACGGCATTGCTTTCGACTTCCTCGCCCCAGCCGTACAGCCGGTCTTCCAGTTCTGCCCGCGACAGGATGGCGCCGGGCCGCATCAGCAGGGCCTGGAGCAGGGAAAATTCGCGGCCGGACAACTGCACGGGCGAACCGTCCTGAGCGCATGCCTGTTTGGTGGCGAGATCCAGCGTGACCACCCCATTATCCAGCATGGGGCTGGCCTGGCCGTTCCGGCGCCGGATGACGGCCCGCATCCGGGCCAGCAGTTCGGCCATGTCGAAAGGCTTGAGGATGTAGTCGTCCGCGCCGGCATCCAGGCCGCGCAAGCGATCGTGCAGGGCATCGCGGGCGGTGATGATCAGGACGGGGATGAGGTTGCGCCGCGCGCGCAAGGTGTCCAGGACCTCCAGGCCGTCCTTGCCTGGCAGGCCCAGGTCCAGCAGCGCCAGGTCGTAATGCTGCGCGGCCAGGGCATCGAGCGCGGCCTGGCCGTTGCGCACCCAGTCGGCCGCGTAGGCGGCGTCCTGCAGGGCATCGCGGACGACCTGGCCGATCATGGGGTCGTCTTCGACCAGTAGCACGCGCATGGGTTTTCCATCCTCATTCTTTGAGGACCAAGGATAAATCGAAAGGCGGCGGTCAGGGGCTGGCGGGCCGTTCCAGCGCTTCTTCGCGGGGCGGTCCGGATGTTGTCGGAGGGCGATGCCGCGCGGCCGGGCCGCGCAATCCGCGGAAGTCTTGTCCTGGTGCAAGGATTCGGCGCGCCCCGGTGTCCGGGGGATGCCGCAATGCGATAAATTGTCCATTGGACAACCAGACAGGAGCTTTTCATGGCAAAGGACATCGTGCTGGCCAGCGACGGATCCGCGTACAGCCTGCAGGCGGCGCGCTACATCGCTCAGGCGGGGCTGCTGCCCGAGGGCGGCTCCGTGCACATCATCCACGTCACGCCCCGGCTGCCCGGCAACGTCGCCCGTTTCGTCGACGAACAGGTCATCAAGGACTGGCATGAGGAAGAGGCCGTCAAGGTCCTGAAGCCGACGGCGGATGTGCTGGGCGAGACCGGGGTTCCGTGCGTCACTCGCGCGCTGGTCGGGTTCGCGCCCAAGGAAATCGCCCGCTATGCGGACGAGATCGATGCCCACATGATCGTCATGGGGGCGCACGGCCGCGGCGTCCTGCTGGACGCCGTGCTGGGATCCGTGGCCGGGCGGGTGTTGTCGATGACCCGGCGCCCGGTGCTGCTGATCCAGCAGACGGAATAGGCTGGCGGCTTCCGCCGGGAGCCTCTAGGTCTTGCCGCGTATGTTCGATTTTGCGGCGGTCGATTGGTGCGCCTGCTTCAGCAGCCAGTCGCAGAATACGCGCGCCTTGGACGGTAGTGCGCGGTTTTCCGGGAAGACGATGTAATAGGCGGACGACTGGCGAAACGCGGGCTGATCCTGCAGTACGCGCACCAGCCGGCCACTTGCGAGTTCAGCACCGATCATGATCGGGTTGGCGAGCATCACCCCCTGTCCGGAAAGCGCGGCTTGCATCGCGAGCGGGTACTCATTGAAACGAGGCCCCGGCATCGACGGCTCGACGTTCCTTCCCGCGCTCCTGAACCATTCCACCCAGGACATGAATGGATGATGGATCAAGGTGCACTTGCGTAGTTCGCCGACCGTTCCGGGCAGGCGTCCGCGACGATATGCCGGGCTGCAGACCGCCAGGTAGACGAGGTCGTCCAGTGGAAGCCGATCCGCGCGCAAGCCCGGCCAGACGCCGTGGCCGAAACGCAAGGCGAGATCCACGTCATCGTGATTGAAATCGACCAGCGCGATAGCGCCGCTGAGATTGATTTCCAGATGCGGGTGGCGTTGTCGGAAGTCTGCCAATCGCGGCACCAGCCAGATCGCGAGTGAAGGCGGCGCGCTGACGTTCAGGGTCTGGGGCCGGTCATCCGCGCGTACTTGCGCAACACCCTTCGCAATGAGCGACAGGGCCTCGTTCACCGCAAGGTAGAGTCGCCGGCCGTCTTCGGTCAGCAACATGGAGCGGCCCGCGCGCCGAAACAGCTTTGTTCCGAGCTCGGCCTCCAGCGCCTTGATCTGGTGGCTGACGGCGCTGTGCGTGAGGAACAGTTCTTCCGCGGCGCGGCTGTAGCCGTGGTGGCGCCCGGCGGCTTCGAAGATGCGTAGAGCCTTGAGCGAAGGCAGGTGATCCGGCATCGGAAAATGTTAGTCCAGCTCACCTATCGGGTCAAAAAATCTCGTTGGAATTCTGCGCCGCGCAGGCATACCTTTCTGAATCCTGCTTGATGAATGACGGAGTTCAGAATGGACCGTTCCAATTGCGCCACCCTCGACTCGCGGTCCGGCCCCGAGAGGACAGTCGAATCGTCCAGCACTTCGCTGTGGGTGCCGGCCGGCCTGGCAATGGGGGCGGCAGCCGCGCTGGGCTTTGCGCGGTTCGCATACTCCCTGTTGCTGCCCGCAATGCGGCACGGCTTGCACTGGAGCTTTGCCCAGGCCGGTTCACTCGGCACCGCAATGGCGGTGGGTTACTTGCTCGGGTCGCTGTTGACCGTACAGGCGGAGCGCTGGCTCGGCACCGCACGCGTGTTCGTGCTCGGGCTTCTCATTACCGCCGCATCCCTGCTGGCCATGGCCCTGTTTCATGATTATGGGGCGCTGCTCCTGATGCGCTTCATTGCCGGTTTCGTAACGGGCTGCGTATTCATCACGGGCTTCAGCCTCGCTGCGCGGGCGGGCGCCGCCTCGGGCCGCAGCAGCCTGTTCACCATCATTTATGGGTCTGGCGCGGGGATTGGCATGGTCTTGAGCGGCCTGATCCTTCCGCCTGTGCTGGCCTCGGAGTGGGATTGGGCCGGCAGTTGGATAGTGCTGGGGCTGTTGACGCTGATTTCAATCGCATTGGCGATCCCGGCGGTGAAACGCGTGCCGCCGATGGCGGTCGCGGTGGCAGGCGGTACGAGCGTCTCGCTAGGCCGCCTGCGTCCTATTTTGTGGGCTTATTTCCTTTATGGCGCTGGCTACTATGCGCTGATGACGTTCGTGATCGCATACCTTCACGCCGCCGGTTATGATCAGGCGCGCATCGTGGACTTCTGGATTGTGGCGGGACTGGCGGTCAGTGCCTCAATGATTCTGTGGGGGCCGTTGCTTGGCCGGCTGCGTGGCAGCGGCGGGGTGGTTCTGACCACGGGCGTGCTGATCGCAAGCGCGCTGGTCCTTCTGCTGATGCAGGGCGTTGCCGCGGTCATGCTATCGGCGGCGTTGTTCGGGGGGTCGCTGATGGCCAGCGCGTTCGCGCATCTCGACTATGCGCGCGGGCTCGTTCCCTCGCATGCGTGGACACGGATCATCGCGGCGATGACCGTCATGTTCTCGCTGGGGCAGACCGCAGGGCCATTGCTGTGCGGATCGATCGCCGACTATGGCGGTATGCGCGTCGGTATGTTTTCCGCCATCGGCCTGCTGGTGCTCTGCGTTGCGCTCGCGTCGTTGCAACGCGGGTCGGTGGCGAAGCCGGGTGCCGCGTTGCGGTGACTAAACACGTCTGGTGCGGACCGGGTTCGCAGCCGCTACGGTCACTGCGGCGTCGGCGTCGGCGTCGGCGTTTCGGCCGTCAACCGCTTGAGGCGATGCAGCCGTTCGCGCTGCAAGGTATCGGCCAGCGGCTCGGGGGCATGGCCCAGCGCAACGGAATCGGCGGCCACGGCCTGCACGGCGGCATCCAGGCGCGATGATCCCGCCCGCCACCATTCGGCCAGCAATTGATCGGGGGAATACGCATCCAGCCCCTGGCGCCGCAATTCGGATCGATCGAAATCCTTCAGGTTCCATGTCATCACCTGCACGGCGGGCGGGCGCTGCAAGCCGCAGCGCGCCCGTCGCGCCAGGCCGGCCGCGATCACGTGAAAATCCTTCGGGTCGCTGTAGCGCAAACCGATTTCGTAGGGGGCGGTGTTGGCCTCCATGGCGCCGGGAAAGCACTGATTCATGGCGTCCCATTGTTCCGCCAGCGTTTCAGGCGGAATCTGCCACAAGCGCGCCGCGTTGCGGCGCCATTCCTCGCCGATGCGTTCGGTCCAGATCGGCTGGAATACGCCCTGGTCGGCCACACGCAGCAGCAATTGGCGCTGCACCGTGGACATCAGCACACAGGCATCGAGGACGACGAAGGGAGGGACAGAGCGGAACATGGGGCGCCACAAGGCGGTGGATGCGGGGTTTCGACGGAGGGGGCACGCCCCATGGATGCCGGACGCTGGGCTGAAGTAGAGCAAAAATGGCAGCTCGGATCAAGTCGGCGTTCATTTCCTCAAGCCCTGGCAGTGGGTATCATGGAAATACGGATTCCGTTGCCCACCGGGGAAAGCTCATGCAGAGATACTTCGCCGCGCTGACCATCGTGCTGATGCTCGGAATGGTGCTGGCCCGCGCCCTCGTGATGCGCCGGGCGGGAGTGCAGGCCCTGAAGTTCGGTGCGATCGACAAAAGGGATTTCCTGATCCCGCCGTTCGCCTTCTTTTATTTCTATCTTGTGTTCGCCGCCGCGTTCGGCTGGCCTTCGGTTAGCACGCGGACGTTCTTCGAGTCGGATCCGGTCGCCTGGGCGGGTGTCGCCCTGTGCGCGGCCGGCCTGGCCGTGTTGCTGTGGAGCCTGATCTCTTTCGGACGGAGCTTTCGCGTGGGCATCGACGCCGATCATCCCGACAAGCTCATCACCACCGGGATCTTCGCGTTCAGCCGCAACCCCATTTATGTCGGCTTCGCTTCCATCGTGCTTGGACAGTTCCTGGTGTTCCCGAACTGGGTCCTCCTGGTCTATGCCGGTGCGGCGATCGGGCTTTTTCATCGGCAGGTGCTGCTCGAAGAGCAGTTCCTGAGGCATCACTATGGGCAGGAGTACCTCGCGTATTGCGGGCGGGTCAGGCGGTATCTCTGAATCACTTCCGGAATGCGGTGGCTGCAAAGAAATGACCGCCTGATCGGCGGTCATTTTTCAAAGCGCTATGGGTGGCCGGATTTTTCCGTGAACCTTGGCCGATTTCTTCGAAATCCAACAACCGTCAAACGTCGATGTTCCCCGCCTGCAGCGCATGCGCTTCGATGAAGGCCCGGCGCGGTTCGACGTTGTCGCCCATCAGGGTGACGAAGATCTCGTCGGCGGCGATGGCGTCCTCGATCTGCACGCGCAGCAGGCGACGCACGGACGGGTCCATGGTCGTTTCCCAGAGCTGTTCGGGGTTCATTTCGCCCAGGCCCTTGTAGCGCTGCTTGCTGATGCCGCGTTCGGCCTCGGTGCGCAGCCATTGCATGACCTCGCGGAAATCGCCGACGGATTTTTCCTTCATCTTGTCGCCGACGCCCCGGCGCACGACGGCGCCTTCGCCCAGCAGGCCCAGGAAGGTCTTGGCCGTGCGGGACAGGACGGCGTAGTCGCCGCCGCGCACGAAGCCGCGGTCGAACAGGCTGACGCGCAGGTTGCCGAAGTGGGGGCGGATGACGGCCAGGCGCCAGGCGTCCTCGATGTCGTCGTACTGGGCCTCGACGTGGACGGCGTCGGGGGCTTCCGGGTCGCGCAGGGCCTGTTCCAGCGCGGCGGCGCTGGCGCGGGCGGCGGACTCGTCCACCAGGCTGACCTGCACGCCTTCGGCCATGGCGGACAGGGCTTCGATGTCCATGATGCGCGACAGGCGGGCGATGACGTGGTCGGCCAGGACGTACTGGCGGGCCAGATCCATCAGCGCGTCGTCGCGGATGGGGGCGGCGCCGGCGCTGGTCACCAGTTCGGTGTCCTTCAGGGCCAGCTGCAGCATGAACTGGGCTTCCTCGCCGTCGTCCTTCAGATAGCGTTCTTCCCGGCCGACCTTGACCTTGTACAGCGGCGGCTGGGCGATGTAGACGTAGCCGCGTTCGATCAGCGCGGGCATCTGGCGGTAGAACAGCGTCAGCAGCAGGGTGCGGATGTGGGCGCCGTCCACGTCCGCGTCGGTCATGATGATGATGCGGTGATAGCGCAGCTTGTCGATGTTGAAATCGGGGCCGATGCTGGTGCCCAGCGCCGTGATCAGCGTGGTGATCTGTTCGCTGGACAGCAGGCGGTCGAAGCGGGCCTTTTCGACGTTCAGCACCTTGCCGCGCAGCGGCAGGATGGCCTGGAACTTGCGGTCGCGGCCCTGTTTGGCCGAGCCCCCGGCCGAGTCCCCTTCCACGATGTACAGCTCGCACAGGGCGGGGTCTTTTTCCTGGCAGTCCGCCAGCTTGCCCGGCAGGCCGGCGCCTTCCAGGACGCTCTTGCGGCGCGTCATCTCGCGGGCCTTGCGGGCGGCCTCGCGGGCGCGGGCGGCTTCCACGATCTTGGAACACAGGGCGCGGGCGTCGTTGGGATTTTCCAGCAGCCAGGTTTCCAGCGTGCGGCTGACGGCGTCCTCGACGGCGGGGCGGACCTCGCTGGAGACGAGCTTGTCCTTGGTCTGGCTGCTGAACTTGGGTTCCGGGACCTTGACCGACAGCACGCAGGCCAGGCCTTCGCGCATGTCGTCGCCGGTGGTGTCGACCTTGGCCTTCTTCGCCAGTTCGTTGTCCGTGATGTACTTGTTCAGCACCCGGGTCATGGCGGCCCGCAGGCCCGTCAGGTGGGTGCCGCCGTCGCGCTGCGGGATGTTGTTGGTGAAGCACAGCACGGTTTCGGCGTAGCTGTCGTTCCATTGCATGGCGACTTCCACGCCTACGCGCACGCCGCCGGCGTCGGATTCGGTCGTGACGGCGAACACGTTGTCGTGCAGCGTGGTCTTGGCGCGGTTGATGTACTGGACGAAGCCCTTGACCCCGCCCAGGAAGGCCAGGTTTTCATCCTGGCCCGTGCGCTCGTCCACCAGGCGGATCTTCACGCCGTTGTTCAGGAAGGACAGTTCGCGCAGCCGGCGCGCCAGGATTTCGTAGGTGTAGTCGATGTTGCTGAAGATCTCGGAGTCGGCCAGGTACTGGACCCGGGTGCCGGTGCGTTCGGAATCGCCGGTGATGGCCAGCGGGGCGACCCGTTCGCCGCGCCGGAATTCCATCTGGTGTTCGTGGCCGTTGCGCCAGATCGTCAGGCGCAGCCATTCGGACAGCGCGTTGACGCAGGACACGCCCACGCCATGCAGGCCGCCCGACACCTTGTAGGAGTTCTGGTCGAACTTCCCGCCGGCGTGCAGTTCGGTCATGACGATTTCGGCCGCGCTGCGGTGATGTTCGTCGTCCTTGTGGATGGCCGTGGGGATGCCCCGGCCGTTGTCCATGACCGAAATGCTGTTGTCGGCGTGGATGGTGACGACGATGTCGTCGCAGTACCCGGCCAGGGCCTCGTCGATGGCGTTGTCCACCACTTCGAAGACCATGTGGTGCAGGCCGGTGCCATCCGACGTGTCGCCGATGTACATGCCCGGCCGTTTGCGGACGGCTTCCAGGCCTTTGAGCATCTTGATCGAATCGGCGCCGTAGCCGGCGGATGGCGTGTTCGGAGTGGTGGGTTCTGACATGGAAATCCTGTGATTGAATCAGTCGGGCGCGGGCGGCGATCAGATGCGCATGGGCATGACGACGTACTTGAATTCGTCGTCGTCGGGCACCGTGATCAGCACCGAGGCGTTGACGTCCGGCTGCACCGACCAGCTGACGTTTTCCGTCTTGACGTTGGCCAGCACGTCGAGCAGGTAGGTGACGTTGAAGGCCACGTCCAGCGGTTCCTGGGCGTAGTCGACCTCGAGTTCTTCGCGAGCCTCTTCCTGTTCGGCGTTGGACGAGGAAATGCGCAGCAGGTTGTCGCCCAGCTGCAGCCGCACGCCCTTGAGCTTGTCGGTGGTCAGGATGGCGGCGCGCTGCAGGCTGGCCTGCAGCGATTCGCGGGGGATCAGGATGTGGCGCGTATAGCCGGTCGGGATGACGCGCTTGTAGTCGGGGAACTTGCCTTCCACGAGCTTCGAGACCAGTTCGATCTGGTCGAAGCGGAAGCGGATCTGGCCCGCGGCCAGGTCGATCTGCACCGGCGATTCGTCATCGGCCAGCAGACGCTGCATTTCATGCACGGTCTTGCGCGGGATGATGGCGTCCATCTGGGCTTCCAGGCCCTCGACGGCGATGCTGGCGTGCGCCAGGCGGTGGCCGTCCGTGGACACGGCCCGGACCTTGCCGGGTTCCAGCACCATCAGCAGGCCGTTCAGGTAGTAGCGGATGTCCTGCTGCGCCATGGAAAAGTGCACCTGGTTGAAGAGCTGCTTCAGGGACTTCTGCGGCATGGAGAACGATGCCGTCCATTGATCCGCCTGGGACACCGTGGGGTAGTCGGCGGCGTTCAGCGTCTGCAGGGCGAAGCGGCTGCGGCGCGCCTGGACGGACAGTTTCGCGTCGTCCAGCGACAGGCGCACGTCGCCGGTGTCGGGCAGGGCGCGCAGGATGTCGAGGAACTTGCGGGCGGCCACGGTCGTGGACTGGACGTCGTCGCCCACCCCGAAATCGGCCTGCGTGGTGATCTGGACTTCCAGATCGTTGGCCAGGAAAGCAACCTGATTGCCTTGCTTGCGGATCAGGACATTGGCCAGGATCGGCAAGGTGTTGCGCCGTTCGACGATCCCCACCACGGTCGTCAGGGGCTTGAGGATGGCATCGCGGCTTGCTTGTATCAGTAGCATGTCATTATCCTTTGAGGGTTTGCTCGAGTACGTGAAGTGCGTGATTCAATTCAGTCTGTTTGCCCCGCAGATCGGTGATCTTGCGGACCGCGTGCAGCACGGTGGTGTGATCGCGTCCGCCGAACAGGTCGCCGATTTCCGGCAGGCTCTTCTGGGTCAGTTCCTTGGCCAGGTACATGGCGATCTGGCGCGGCAGCGCGATATTGGCGGGCCGGCGCTTCGAATACATGTCGGCGACCTTGATTTTATAGAAGTCGGCGACGGTTTTTTGGATGTTCTCCACCGTGATCTGGCTGTTGGATACCGACAGCAGATCCTTCAGGGCTTCCTTGCAGACTTCGACGGTCAGGACTTCGCGGCCGTGGAAGCGGGCGTAGGCGGAGACCTTGCGCAGGGCGCCTTCCAGTTCGCGCACGTTGCTGCGCAGGTGCTTGGCGATGAAGAAGGCGACTTCCTCGGGCATGGTGATGCCTTCGGTCTGGGCCTTGCGCAGCAGGATCGCCACGCGCATTTCCAGTTCGGGCGGCTCGATGGCGACCGTCAGCCCCGAATCGAAGCGCGAGATCAGCCGGCTGTCGATGTTGGCCAGTTCCTTCGGGTAGGTGTCGGAGGTGATGATGATCTGCTTGCGCTGCGCCACCATGGCCTCGAAGGCGTAGAAGAACTCTTCCTGGGTACGATTCTTGCCGGCGAAGAACTGGATGTCGTCGATCAGCAGCAGGTCCAGCGAATGGTAGTAGCGCTTGAAATCGTCGAAAGCCCGGCGCTGGTAGGCCTTGACCACGTCGGACACGTACTGGTCGGCGTGCACGTAGCGGATGCGCGGATTGTTGCCGCCGGCCAGCAGGGCGTTGCCGATGGCGTGGATCAGGTGGGTCTTGCCCAGGCCCACGCCGCCGTACAGGAACAGCGGGTTGTAGGAGACGCCGGGGTTTTCGGCGACCTGCAGCGCCGCCGCGCGCGCCAGCTGGTTGGCCTTGCCGATGACGAAGTTGTCGAAGGTCAGGTCCAGGTTCAGGCGCGACCGGTCTTTCATGGCCTCGTCGGCGGCGGCGTGGACTGGGGTCGGCGCCGCGGCGGGCGCGGCCGCCGGGCCGGACGAGCCATTGGCGGAGGCGGACGGCGCCGGCGGCACGCGCACGGCCGGAGCCGGCCGCGCCTGGCTGGCGTGGATTTCCAGCTGCACCTGCACCGCCTGGGAAAACCAGTCGCTGGCGAGCGTTTCGATGCGCGTGGAATAGTTCTTGCGCACCCAGTCGAGCTTCATGCGATTGGGCGCGCCGAGCCTCAGGATCGCGAGTTCCTCGTCGTAGCCGAGGGGAACCAGGGGTTTGATCCAGGCGCTGATCTGTTGGGGGGGGAGTTCCTGTTCCAGCTGCTGGAGACAGGCCTGCCAGAATTCATTCATAGGGGTCATCGTGCGAAACCTCGATTCTACCCTTTCCTGTGGTGAGTTATCCACAGACCGTGCGGCGGCTTGCGCCGCGCAGCGGGGGATAAGTTCACAAGTGATTGACGGCACGTCAAAAATTTGTTGAAATAATGGGCTTTTCGATGCTTTGGGTGATATGGGTACGCGTGTGCCTGTGATGGCGCCCGGGCGATCGAGCCTTCAGTCACATAACCTCGCACAACCCCGAGCTCTTTTGGATTCGCCATGAAACGCACTTTCCAGCCTTCTGTTACCCGCCGCAAGCGCACTCACGGGTTTCGTGTCCGCATGAAGACGCGTGCGGGCCGTGCCGTCCTCAGCGCCCGCCGCGCCAAGGGCCGCAAGCGCCTGGCCGTCTGATCCGTCGTCCCCGCGCCGGTCTTTGGCCGGCTTCGGAATCGACCGCCATGCCTACCGATTTCCCTTCGGCGGCCCGGCTGCATCGCCCCTCGGAATACGCGGCGGCCCTGAAGGGCCGGCGTATCGCCCGAGGGGCTTTGTTCATTGTCTCCGGTCCCCGGCAATCCGAACCGGGTCCCGCCCGCCTGGGGCTGGTCGTGCCCAAGCGCCACGCGCCCCTGGCCGTGACGCGCAATGCCATCAAGCGTGTCATCCGCGAGGCCTTTCGCCTGCGCCGGGCCGGTCTGCCCGATGGCGATCTGGTGTTCCGGCTGGTCAGCCGTCCCGCCCCCGCCAGCCTGACGGTCCTGAAGCGCCAGGTGCGAGAGGAAGCCGATGCCCTGCTGGGCAGGATCGCGAAATGTTGATCCGGTCCTTGTTCATTGCGCCGATCCGCTTCTACCGGTATTTTCTGAGCCCGTGGGTGGGGCAGCAGTGCCGCTTCACGCCGACCTGCTCCGCCTATACGATCGAGGCCATCGAAGTCCATGGCGTCCCGCGCGGCATCTGGCTGGGCATGCGCCGCATCGCGCGCTGCCATCCCGGATGTCCGGGCGGACATGATCCGGTGCCGCCGGCGCGGTCCGCCGCAAGCGGTCACGGATGAATCAAAAAGGGCCCGGGGACGCATGATCAAGTCCCTGTCAGCCACCCTACGTTAAACTGGTGAGCTTTTGCTCCCGACCCTATTCGAAAACAGGCGCCAATGGACATTCGACGCACCATCCTCTGGATGATCTTTTCTTTTTCGCTCCTGCTGTTGTGGAACAACTGGCAGGTGTATCAGGGTCAGCCGTCCCTGTTTTCCCTGACGCCGCCGGCTGCGGAAACGGCCAAGCCGACGGACAAGACCGCGTCGGCCGACCGGAAGGACGTGCCCGCCGCGGCCGCGCAGGGCTCGGCCTCGGGGCAGACCGCGGTTCCGGCGTCCGACGCCGCGCCTGAAGGCAAGCCCGTGCACGTGAAGACCGGGGTGTACAACCTGACGTTCGACACGCTGGGGGCGCAACTGGTGCGCGCGGAACTCCTGGACTACAAGAACCAGGAAGCCACCACGGGCATCATCCCCTGGTTCAAGGGGCTGATGGGGCACAAGCCGCCGCAGGACGCGGGCGATGCCATGTATCTGCTGAACGACCAGCCGGGCGACATGTACGTGGCCCAGACCGGTCTGGTGGGCGCGCCGCAGGGGCAAAGCTATCCCACGCATCTGACGCCGTTCACGCTGGTCGGCGACGGCCCGGTGGTCAAGGGCGACACGACCGAGGTCTCGTTCGAGGCCACGGCCGGCCAGGTCCGGGTGGTCAAGACCTTCATCCTGTCGCACAACGGCTATGACATCCGTGTGCGCAACGACATCACCAATCTGGGGGATCAGCCCGTCGATCCGTCGCTGTACCTGCAGCTGACGCGCGACGGCCACGAGCCTTCCAACACGACGGGCTTCTACAGCACGTTCACCGGGCCGGTCGTCTATTCGGCGGAAGACAAGTTCCAGAAGGTGAAGTTCGAGGAAATCACCAAGAACAAGGCCAGCTACATCCAGCAGGCGGACAACGGCTGGGTCGGCATGGTGCAGCATTACTTCGCCACGGCCTGGGTGCCGCAGCAAGGGGTGGTCCGCACCAACCAGGCGCTGGCGCTGCCGGGCAATCTGTTCGCCATCCGCACGATCGAGTCCGTAGGCGCGATCGCCCCGGGGGCCAGCAAGTCGGTGGAGGCCCAGCTGTGGGTCGGTCCCCAGGACCAGCGTGCGATGAGCACGGTCGCGCCGGGGCTGGACCTGGTCGTGGACTACGGCTGGGTGACGATCATCGCCAAGCCGATGTTCAAGTTCATGATCTGGCTGCACGGCCTGGTGGGCAACTGGGGCTGGACGATCGTGCTGCTGACGCTGCTGATCAAGCTGGTGTTCTACCCGCTGTCGGCCGCCAGCTATCGCTCGATGGCCAAGATGAAGCTGGTCGCGCCGCGCATGAAGCACCTGAAGGAAAAGTTCGGCGACGACAAGGCGAAGCTGAACGCGGCCATGATGGAGATGTACCGCACGGAAAAGATCAACCCGCTGGGCGGGTGTCTGCCGATGGTGGTGCAGATTCCGGTGTTCATCGCGCTGTACTGGGTGCTGCTGGGCAGCGTCGAAATGCGCGGCGCGCCGTGGCTGCTGTGGATCCACGACCTGTCGGTCAGCGATCCCTGGTTCATCCTGCCGGCCTTCATGATGCTGACGATGTTCCTGCAGATCAAGCTGAACCCGACGCCCCCGGATCCGACGCAGGCGAAGATCATGATGATCATGCCGCTGGTGTTCGGCGGGATGATGTTCCTGTTCCCGGCCGGCCTGGTGCTGTACTGGTGCGTGAACAACACGGTGTCGATCATTCAGCAGCGGGTGATCATGAATCGCCTGGATCGGGAAAAGGCGGCGTCGGCGTCCAGCTGAGGCTCCGGGATGTTGATATGATGAAGCGGCGCTCTTTCGGGGCGCCGCTTTTGTTTGGACTTCTATTTCTATGAGCGCCTTTTCTTCCGATCCCATCATCGCCATCGCCACCGCTCCCGGGCGGGGCGGGATCGGCGTGATCCGGGTATCGGGGCCGGATCTTCGCGCCTGGGCGGATGCCCTGTGCGGCCAGGCGCTGCGGCCCAGGCATGCGCACTATCTGCCGTTTCGCCATCGGGACGGAGACGTCATGGACGAAGGCCTGGCGCTGTTCTTTCCCGGCCCGCATTCCTATACGGGCGAGGACGTGCTGGAACTGCAGGGGCACGGCGGGCCGGCGGTCTTGCGACGGGTGCTGGACGATTGCCTGGCCCGGGGGGCGGGCATCGGCTTGCGCCTGGCGCAGCCGGGGGAATTCACGCAGCGGGCGTTTCTGAACGATAGGCTGGATCTGGCGCAGGCGGAAGCCGTGGCGGATCTGATCGAGGCCAGTTCCACGGCGGCGGCCCGCAGCGCGATGGCGTCGCTGTCGGGGGCGTTCTCGGCCGAGGTCGATGCGCTGAGCGAGCGCATCGTGCAGCTGCGCATGCTGGTCGAGGCGACGCTGGATTTCCCCGAGGAGGAAATCGACTTCCTGGAAAAGTACCAGGCGGCGGAGCGCCTGGACACGGTGACGGCGGCGCTGGATGGCGTGCTGCGCACCGCCCGGCAGGGAATGGTGCTGCGCGAGGGCCTGCACGTGGTGCTGGCGGGGCAGCCGAACGTGGGCAAGTCCAGTCTGCTGAACGCCCTGGCGGGCGAGGACGTCGCCATCGTGACGCCGATCGCCGGAACGACCCGCGACCGCGTGATCCAGCAGATCCACATCGACGGCATTCCGCTGCACATCGTGGACACGGCGGGGCTGCGCGACACCGACGACACGGTGGAGCGGATCGGCATCGAGCGCAGCTGGGCGGAGATCGCCCGCGCCCAGGTGATCCTGCATCTGCAGGATGCGCGGCATCCGGATGATCCCCTGGATGCGGAGATCGTGCGCCGCCTGCCGGCGGGAACGCCGGTGCTGCGGGTGCTGAACAAGGTTGATTTGCTGTCCGGCGGATCAGACCTGCGGGCAGCCCGTGGTGCGGACGACCAGGACATGCCGGCGGCATCCGAAGAAATTCAGGTGTCCGCCCGCACCGGCGCCGGCCTGGACGTCTTGCGCGCCCGCCTGCTGCGGATCGCCGGCTGGACGCCGGGGACGGAGTCCCCCTGGCTGGCGCGCGAACGTCACGTGCAGGCGCTGGAGGCCGCCCGCGAGCACCTGCTGCTGGCCCGCGAGCATGCCTCGCACAGCGATCAGGTGCTGGACCTGTTCGCCGAGGAACTGCGCCTGGCGCATGAGTCCCTGTGCGAGATCACGGGGCAGTTCACCAGCGACGACCTGCTGGGCGAGATCTTTTCCCGGTTTTGTATTGGGAAGTGAAAGCCGCTTATTCCCCCACCACTTCCGTGTGCACGACTTCCGGCGCCTTGGCGAAATAGCCGCCGACGATGCCGCGCCAGGCCTGGAAGTCCTCGGATTCGCGGAAGTGCTTCATGTGGTCTTCCAGGGTCTGCCAGTGGATCTGCAGCACGTACTGTTCGGGATGCTCGATGACGTGGTGCAGTTCCAGGCGGTGAAAGCCCCGGGCCCGCTGGAACAGGGGCAGGGCTTTTCGTACGCCGGCTTCGAAGTCGGCCTGGGCGCCGGGCTTGACGGTGATGTGGGCCATTTCGCGGATCATGTCGGGTTCCTGTGTGTGGGTTGAGTGACGATGCCCATGATTATGCACCGTGGGCGGCGAGTCCCGGCGGGCTGGCCGCGCCGGGACTCGCCTTCGGGGGCGGCTCAGCCGCCGGTCCTAGCGGCGCATGCGTTCCATGACTTCGTCGGCGATGGCCAGGCAGGACGTCAGCCCCGGCGATTCGATGCCGTACAGATTGATCAGGCCGGACACGCCGTGCGCCGAGGCGTCCTGGATCATGAAATCCGCATCGTGGCCGTCCAGGGCCGCCAGCTTGGGCCGGATGCCGGCGTAGCTGGGCTGCAGGGCGTGGTCGGGCAGGTCCGGCCAGTAGCGGCGGATGGCCGCGTAAAAGCCGTCGGCCCGGGCGGGATCCACGGCGTAGTCGATGGCGTCCACCCACTCCACGTCGGGGCCGAAGCGGGCCTGGCCGGCGAGATCCAGCGTCAGGTGCACGCCCAGGCCGCCGGGCTCGGGCACCGGGTAGATCAGGCGGGAAAACGGCGATTTTCCCGACAGGGCGTAGTAGTTGCCCTTGGCGTAGCGGCCTGCGGGAATGCTGGCGGGCGGGATACCCTGGATGCGGGCGGCCAGCTCCTGGGCGTGCAGGCCGGCGCAGTTGACGACCCGGCGCCCGATGATGTCCATGGGCTCGTCGCCGCCGACGTGCAGCAGGATGCCCGCGTCCGGGCCGCCCAGCACGGCGCCGCCCAGGACCGGGGCGCGCAGCGCCAGCAGGCCGCCGGCGTTTTCCAGGTCTCCCTGCAGCGCCAGCATCAGGCCGTGGCTGTCGATGATGCCGGTCGACGGTGATTCCAGCGCGGCCACGCACTGCAGGTCCGGTTCGCGGGCCCGCGCCTGGCGGCGGTCCAGCCAGCGCAGGTCGTCCACGCCGTTGGCCGCCGCGGCGGCGGCGATCCGGCGCAGGCGGTCCTGCTGCCCTTCCTGGGTGGCGACGATCAGTTTGCCGCAGCGCTGGTGCGCGACGCCATGCGATGCGCAATAGTCGTACAGAGACTTGCGGCCCTGCACGCACAGCCGGGCCTTCAGCGATCCTTGCGGATAGTAGATGCCGGCGTGGATGACCTCGCTGTTGCGCGAACTGGTGGCGGTGCCGATGGCCGGTTCGGCCTCGACGACCAGGGTTTCCAGGCCGGCCTGCGCGCAGGCGCGCGCCACGGCCAGGCCGACGACGCCGGCTCCGATGATGATGCAGTCCAGGGATTCAGTCATGGGACATGTCTTGCGATGGTCGGGCGGATACTGTAGCGCAGACGGCCGAGCCGTTGATGCGGGGCGGGTCGTTCGCTTGCTATTAAATAGCACACGATTTAACATGCGGGATATGGAGCTTCATGAACCCACGACGGCAGCGGAAGGATCTTCCCGGCATCTCACCCTGGATGCCCAGTTGTGCTTCGCCCTGTATTCCGCGCAACTGGCCATGGGCAAGATCTATCGTCGCCAGCTGGCCGGATTGGGCCTGACCTATCCGCAGTATCTGGTCATGCTGGTATTGTGGGAAACCGATGGCCTGACGGTCTCGGCGCTGGGCGATCGCCTGTACCTGGATTCCGCCACGCTGACGCCGCTGTTGAAGCGCTTGCAGGCATTGGGCTTGCTGCGCCGGGACCGCGCGCAGGCGGATCAGCGCCAGGTGCTGGTTTCGCTGACCCCTGCGGGGCGGGCCTTGCGCCGCAGGGCCGAAGGCGTGCCTCAGGAAGTATTGTGCGCCACGGGCTGCACGCCTGCCCAGGCCCGTGTGCTGAAAGCCGATCTGGAAGAATTGCGGGCGCACCTGCAGGGTGCCGCCGCTGTGGAACACCCGGCGAAACAGTGATGGGCCGCGGCCAGGCAGCGCGTCTGCCGGGCCGTCGGCGCCGATCGATTCGCTTCGCCGTCAGGAAAGCCGCCGTTCGTGGTGCCGAGGCTTTCCTTCCGAACCGCGCCACCAGGAGTCCAACCATGACAGTCGAAAACGTTCTCTACACGGCCCACGCAACCGCCACGGGCGGCCGCGACGGCAGCGCCAAATCCTCCGATGGCCGCCTGGACATCAAGCTGTCCGTGCCCAAGGAACTGGGCGGCGATGCCGGTCCCGGCACCAATCCCGAACAGCTGTTCGCGGCCGGCTATTCGGCCTGCTTCCTGGGCGCCCTGAAACTGGTCGCCGGCAAGGAAAGCGTCAAGCTGCCGGCCGATACCCAGGTGACGGGCGCCGTGGGCGTCGGTCCCATCCCGACGGGCTTCGGCATCGCGGTGGAACTGAAGATCTCCGCTCCGGGCGTGGATCATGCGAAGCTGAACGATCTGGTGCAGAAGGCCCACGTGGTCTGCCCGTACTCCAACGCCACGCGCAACAACATCAAGGTCACGCTGACGGTGGCATAAGCGCTCCGGGCGCCGGCCGGCGCCCGGGATCCGGGGTCCGGCTGCGACGCGGCCAAAGGGGGGTGCAAGTGCTTTCCGGAGCGCTGCTCGACGCCGCCATCGTGCGGCTGCTGGCCACGGCCGCCGTGATCATCGGCGTCAGTTGGTCGGTCAAGCTTTTCGGGCCGCTCATCGGCGGCGTCCTGGCGGGGCTGCCCATCACCCTGGGGCCGGGCTTCTATTTCCTGGCGGGCCAGGCGGAGCCTGATTTCGTCGCGCAAACGGCATCCTATGCCCTGCTGTCCCTGTGCGCGACGCAAAGCTTTCTGCCGGCCTACATTCTGCTTGCCAGGCGGGCGGGTCCTGCGACGGCGCTCGCGGGCGGATTGGCCGCCTGGGCGCTGATCGCGTCGTTTCTGCGTTTTCTGCCGTCGCCGCTGTGGCTGGGGCTGCTGCTGTTCGCGGGCGCGACGCTGCTGTTCCGGCGGCTTGCGCGGCGCGCGCTGCTGCCTGTGACGACGCTGGGCGGCAAGGCGGGGTGGGGAACCCTGCTGCTGCGCGGCGTGCTCGCCGGCATCCTGGTGGCGGGCGTGACGACCCAGAGCCATCGCCTGGGATCGACGCTGTCCGGCATCCTCCTGTCCTTTCCGATCGGGTTCAGCGTCATCTCCTTCACTCTGCACCAGCAGATGGGCAACGCCGTCGTCATGGCGACGCTGTATTCCGCCATCCTGGGCACGTCCAGTCTTGCCGGGTTCTGCGCCTTCATGGCGCTGGCCGCGCCGCACATGGGGCCGTATGCGGCGCTGGCCGTCGCGCTGCTCGCCGCGTTCGCCGTCACGTTCATGCTGCTGGCCTGGCGCCGCGCGCAAGCCGTCTGATCCAGGTCATATACCAGCACGCGCCGTATGGATATGATCTTTCCTGAGCGAAATGATTTCGCCTTGGGAGATCGCCATGTCCTCAGAGTCGTCGCCGCATCCGGCGCCTGTTTCTCGTCAGGCGCTGTCCGTGCTGTTTTCCAGCACCTTCGCCTTCACGGTCTGTTTCGCCATCTGGACCATGTTCTCCGTCCTGGGCGTGCCGCTGAAGACCGAACTGCATCTGAATGAAACCCAGTTCGGCCTGCTGATCGCCACACCGGTGTTGACGGGTTCCCTGATCCGGGTGCCTCTGGGCATGCTGACCGACCGTTTCGGCGGGCGGATCGTCTTTTTCCTGGTGCTGCTGATCTGCGTGCCGCCCCTCTACCTGATGGGGCATGCCACGACTTATGCCCAATTCCTGGTCCTGGCGCTGTTCGTCGGCCTGGCCGGCGGCACGTTCGCCGTGGGAACGCCCTATGTGGCCCGCTGGTTCGTCCCGGAAAGGCGCGGCTTCGCGATGGGGATATTCGGCGCCGGCAATTCGGGGTCCGCGCTGAACATGTTCGTCGCGCCCCTGGTGATCGGCGCCTTCGGCTGGGCCATGCTGCCCAAGGCCTATGCCGCGCTGATGCTGGGCACGGCGATCCTGTTCTGGCTGTTCAGCCATTCGGATCCATCCCATCGCATGCCGGCGGGCGCGGGCGTTCTGCAGCAGCTGAGCGTGCTGAAGGACCCCCGCGTCTGGCGGTATTGCCAATACTATTCGGTGGTGTTCGGCGGCTATGTGGCGCTGGCCTTGTGGATCACGAAATACTATGTGGCGGAATACGGCTTCGACCTGACCCTGGCCGCTTTCCTGGCCATGATCTTTTCCTTGCCGGGCGGGGTGCTGCGGGCTCTGGGGGGCTGGTTTTCGGACCGCTTCGGCGCCTACACCGTCACCTGGTGGGTGATGTGGGTGTGCTGGGTGTGTTTCTTCCTGCTGTCCTATCCGCAGACGCAGATGACGGTCCAGACCCTGAGCGGCCCGGTGTCGCTGCACATCGGTCTGAACGCCACGGCGTTCACGATTCTGCTGTTCATCGTCGGGGTGGCCATGGCGATCGGCAAGGCGTCCGTCTTCAAGTTCATCAGCGACGACTATTCGGACAACATCGGCGCGGTGTCGGGCGTGGTGGGGCTGGCCGGCGGCCTGGGCGGGTTCGTCCTGCCGATCCTGTTCGGCATCCTGCTGGACGTCACCGGGGTCTATTCCAGCGCGTTCATGCTGCTGTACGGCGCCGTCTGCGTGTCGCTGGTGTTCATGCACTATTCGTACCGGCGGGCGCCGCGCGCCGGTACGGAATTGGCGGAGTGAATTACCCCCCACACCCCCCGCAGCAGTTGCCGTCCTGGCCGTGGACCGGCTTCAGGGCTTCGTAGCCGGCGTCGGCGACGGCGACCTGCAGGCGCTGGGTGGAGACCTGGGCGGTGTCGAACGTGACGGTGGCTTTTTCGTCGGCCAGCGACACGCTGACCTGCGAGACGCCGGGAATCGCGGCCAGGACGCGGTCCAGCTTGTCGGCACAGTCGGGGCCGCGCAGGCCCACCAGGCGCATGGTTTCGGTCTTCTGGGATGATCGTTTCAGGGTTTCGGCTTGCATGGGTCCTCGCGCGCGGGGAAATGCCCTTGAACGGGGCAGGGTTATAGATACATATAAAATATATCTTAAGATCGGCTAGTATAGCAGTGCCTGTCCGCCTGCGTGTCGAATCGCGCGGCGGGAATCGCGTCGAACGCCGCCGTTGACGCCAGGATGCCCACATGTCCGAATCACCCGTCCGCCGAATCGCCCACCTGGATATGGATGCGTTCTTCGCATCCGTGGAATTGCTGCGCTATCCGGATCTGCGCGGGCAGCCGGTGGTGATCGGCGGGCGCGGCGAACCGCCCGAGGATGGCCGTTACGCGCGGCTGCGCGATTATGTGGGGCGCGGGGTCATCACCACCGCCACCTACGAGGCGCGGGCGTTCGGCGTGCATTCGGCCATGGGCATGATGAAGGCCGCCCGGCTGGCGCCCGACGCCGTGCTGCTGCCGGTGAACTTCGCGGCCTATCGCCATTATTCGCGCCTGTTCAAAGAGGCCGTGGCGGCCATCGCGCCCCGGATCGAGGACCGCGGCATCGATGAAATCTACATCGACCTGACGGGGATGCCGGAGGATTCGGAGACGCTGGCGCGGCGGTTGAAGCGGGCGGTGCGCGATGCGACCGGCCTGGTGTGCTCCATCGGCGTTTCACCCAACAAGCTGCTGTCCAAGATCGCTTCGGACCTGGACAAGCCCGATGGCATGACGCTGATCGGCACCGGCGATCTGCAGCGGCGCATCTGGCCGCTGCCGGTCTCGAAGGTCAACGGCATCGGCCCCAAGGCCACCCGCCGCCTGCAAGGCATGGGCATCGAGACCATCGCGCAGCTGGCGGCG
This sequence comes from uncultured Castellaniella sp., assembly GCF_937988725.1. Classification (GTDB taxonomy): domain Bacteria; phylum Pseudomonadota; class Gammaproteobacteria; order Burkholderiales; family Burkholderiaceae_B; genus Castellaniella. The sequence continues at coordinate 251,107 of NZ_CALKHS010000008.1, forward strand.
GCCGCGCCGGACCGGCTGCAGGACGCCTTCGGCCTGGGCATGGCGCAATGGCTGCTGGACGTGGCTCACGGCATCGACGACCGGCCGGTGGTCGTGGAGTCCGAACCGCGCTCGATCAGCCGGGAAACGACGTTCGAGCGCGACCTGCACGTGGTGCGGGACAAGGCCGCGCTGTCGGCCATCTTCCGGGAATTGTGCGAACACCTGGCCCGGGATCTGGCGCGCAAGCGGGTGCGCGGGGCCACCATCGGCATCAAGCTGCGGTTCGACGACTTCCGCATCGTGACCCGCGACCTGACCCTGGACGAGGCCGTCGGGGACGTCGACGCCATCCACCGGGCGGCGGGGCAGTGCCTGAAGCGGGTGACGCTGGACCGGCGCCTGCGCCTGCTGGGGGTGCGGGCCGGCAAGCTGGAACCGGTCGACGACGAGAGCGCCGCGCGGCATCCGGTGCAGTTGTCCCTGTACTGATCCGTCCGCCGTAGCGGGCGCGCAGGTCGGTCGTGCGGATCTTCTGCCTCAGAAATCGAATTCCGGCTCGATGGCGTCGCCCGCCCGCAGCCAGTGTTCGCCGTCCGGCAGGGCGGCGATGGCGTTCACGCCGAACAGCACGCCTTGTTCGAATTGGCGGTGCCGCGCCAGGGTGCGGCCCGGTTCGGAGGCGGTGTCGCCGGTCAGGGGATCCACGTTCGGGATCGGGCAGCGGGCGCAGGCCTTCACGAAGGCGAATCCCAGGCCCCCGGTGCGGAAACCGGCCAGGTGGTCCTCGTCGTAGGGCTCCAGGCCTTCCAGCACGATATTGGGCCGGAAGCGGATCATGTCCACCGCCGGATGGCCGTCGTTCGCCAGCTGCCCGTTCAATTCGTCCAGGGAATGCCGGTTGGTGACCAGGAACGGAAAGCCGTCGGCAAAGGCGAAGGCGTGTCGGTCCACGGGCAGGAACGATTGCGGCCAGTCCGGATGGGTCTGGATCCATTGCGTCATGTGGCGCATGCTGGCCAGGCGGTGGGCGCGGGGATGGATGTGCAGCAGGCGGCAGGGCGCGCCCAGGAAGCCGCTGAGCCAGCGCGCGACCTCGTCGCCCTGATCGGCCCCTGCGGTTTCGGTGCCCCAGATGGCGACCGGGACAGCGGGCAGCTCGCCGCCCGTGACCGGCGCGAAGCAGTCCGGCTGGCCGGGCGCCTTCAGCCAGACGCCGTCGGGCTGGGGCGTGGGCCGGATCAGCACCATGCGGGGGTGCTGGCGCTGGGTCATGAAGACGCCCCGGTCGTCGACGATGACCCAGTGGCGGTCGTATTCCAGGCCGGCGCCGCTGACGCGGATGCGGTCGTGGCGGATGCCCGCGCAGGATTTCACGGGGTAGCTGTACAGGCTGTGGATGGCCAGGGGCATGATCGGGGTCGGAACAGGGGGACAAGGCGAATATTCTAATCTCAGGCCGGCGCGCCGCACGGACCCGCGCGAAATGCCGCTCATGGACCGGCCCCGCCCGCGCGCAGGCGGCCGCGCGGCGCCCCGGAAGGGGAAATCCGAAAATGCCGTAGCATGACGGATTCGCCGACATCCTTTGGCGCGAATTCCGCTGGAGCTCCTCATGCCCTTGAAAGACATCCTGGCCGCCTTGGTCGTCATCGTGGTCTGGGGGGCGAATTTCGTGGTCATCAAATTCGGGGTGGACGAAATCCCGCCGATGCTGCTGGGGGCGCTGCGGTTCCTCTTCGTGGCCTTTCCCGCGATCTTCTTCGTTCCTCGCCCGGCCGTCCCCTGGCGCTATGTGGCGGGATACGGGGCCACCATCTGCCTGGGACAGTTCGTCTTCCTGTTTCTCGCCATCTACCTGGGCATGCCGGCGGGGCTGGCGTCCCTGGTGCTGCAGGCGCAGGCGTTCTTCACGGTGGCGATCGCGGCGCTGGCGCTGCGCGAGTCCATCCGCGCCCATCATGTGCTGGGCATGGGACTGGCCGTGGCGGGCCTGGTGATGCTGGATGCCGGGGCGGATTCGACCGCGGTGCCGCTGACGGGCTTCCTGCTGACGCTGCTGGCGGCCTTCAGTTGGGCCTGCGGCAACATCGTGCTGAAACGCGCGGGCCAGGTGCGCATGTTGTCCATGGTGGTGTGGGGGGCGCTGCTGCCGCCGATTCCGTTCCTGCTGCTGTCGGCCGCGTTCGAAGGCCCGGATCGCATGCTCGACAGCTTGACGCATCTGAGCTGGCGGGCGGTGGGGGTCGTGGTGTATCTGTCGGGCGTGGCGACGCTGGTGGGGTATGTGCTCTGGGGCCGTTTGCTGTCGCGCCATCCCGTTGCGCGCGTGGCGCCGCTCAGCCTGCTGATCCCCGTGGTGGGGCTGTTGTGCGCCGACTGGACCCTGGGCGAACGCCTGGGACCGTGGCAGTGGCTGGGCGGCGGTGTGGTATTGATCGGACTGACCGTCAACCTGTTTGGCGCCCGGTGGGCCGCATGGCTGCGGAACCGCGCGCAACCGACCTAAAATACCCCTTTTGGCGTTTTGACTGGAATTCATACCCATGACCATTGATCGCGCAGGGATCAACGCCCTGATGGAAATTACGTCGCGCCCCGAACTGGTGTTCGTCAGCGGCCAGGGCGCCTGGCTGCAGGACAATGCCGGCAAGCGTTATCTGGATTTCATCCAGGGCTGGGCGGTGAACTGCCTGGGGCATAACCCGGCGCCCATGATCGACGCCCTGGCGCGGCAATCGCATGCGCTGATCAATCCTTCGCCGGCTTTCTACAACCAGCCGTCCATCGATCTGGCCAGGCGCATCGTGGAAGCGTCCTGCTTCGACCGGGTGTTCTTCGCCAACAGCGGCGCGGAAGCCAACGAGGGCGCGATCAAGCTGGCCCGCAAATGGGGCCAGCTGCACCGCAAGGGCGCCTACAAGATCATCACTTTCGACCACAGCTTCCATGGCCGCACGCTGGCGACCATGTCCGCGTCGGGCAAGGCGGGCTGGGACGTGAAGTTCGCGCCCCAGGTCGACGGTTTCCCCAAGGCGGACCTGAACGACCTGGATTCCGTCCGCGCCCTGATCGACGATCAGACCGTGGCCGTGATGCTGGAGCCCGTCCAGGGCGAGGCCGGCGTCATCCCCGCCACCCGCGAGTTCCTGCAGGGCCTGCGCGCGCTGACCCGCGAAAAAGGCCTGCTGCTGATCGTGGACGAGGTGCAGACCGGCATGGGCCGCACCGGCCGGATGTTCGCCTACCAGCACGCCGGCATCGAGCCCGACATCATGACCCTGGGCAAGGGCATCGGCGGCGGCGTCCCGCTGTCGGCGCTGTGCGCCCGCGAGGCGGTCTGCTGCTTCGAGCATGGCGACCAGGGCGGCACCTACAACGGCAATCCCCTGATGACGGCGGTCGGCGTGGCCGTGTTCGACGTCCTGGCGGCCCCCGGGTTCATGGAATCGGTCAACGAACGCGCCCGCCAGCTGTCGGCCGGGCTGATGGCGCTGTCCGACAAATGGGGCATGCGGGGCGAACGCGGGGTCGGCCTGCTGCGCGCGCTGATCATGGACCGCGACGACGGCCCCGCCCTGGTGGCGGCCGCCCGCGATCGCGCCCCCGAAGGCCTGCTGCTGAACGCGCCGCGCGGCAATCTGCTGCGTTTCATGCCCGCCCTGAACGTGTCGACCGAGGAAATCGACACCATGCTGGCCTGGCTGGATGCGCTGGTGAAGCAGGTACGCGGCTGACGAGGGCCGCGTTCCGACGGACGCGGCGCGCCCGGCTCAGCCCAGCTGGCGGTAGATGGCTTCGGCCAGCACGTGCAGCCGCTCGCGTGGCAGGGCCGCGCTGACCGCGTAGCCCTGGCGCCCGTCGATCCAGTAGAAGCCCAGGGTCGACCCGTCGCGGGTCCACTGGAAGGCCGTCGGCGCGGCGGCGGTCGTTTTCCCCTGCGGCAGCACCGAAACGTAGAGCGTCACGCGTTCGCCGGCCGCGTCCTGGTACATGAACTGCGCGCGCGCCTGCCCGGCTTCGCCCGGCAGCAGGCGGCCGCCCACCAGGTGAAAGCCCTGGGCGTCGAGCGTCGGCACCTTCAGCGGCACGCCCAGCCGCTTGGACAGCCATTGCACCAGGTGCGCCTGCTGTTGCGCCGCCACCTCCACGGGGTGGCGCTGTTCCGGCACGTAGACCGCATGGGCGGCCGCCGCCTCGCGCACGAAGACCGGCAGCTGCGCCAGGGCGCCCGCCGCCGGCGGCGAGGCGTCGTGTCCCGCGCCGCCCAGGCCGTAGCCTGTGCCCAGCCCCAGCGCGAGCATCATCCCCGCCGCCAGCGCGTGCGGCCAGCGCCATTGCAGCGGCGGCCGGCGCAGCGCGCGGCGCAGCCTCGGCGGCACCGGCTCGTCCAGCACCTGGGCGTGCAGGGCTTGCAGGCCGGCGCATTGCGCCTGCAGGGCGGCGGCGCGGGCCGCCTCGTCGGGGTGCGCCGACAGCCATTGCGCCACTTCCGCGGCGCGCTCGGGCGCCAGCTCTCCATCCACCCAGGCATGGAGCGTGGTTTCGTCGGGGCGGTTCATGGACATCGATCGCATTCCTTCATTTGACGGCCTTCAAAGCCACCCTGGAAGGCGCTTCTCCCTCCATCAGGCGCCGCAGCTGCTCGCGCGCCCGCGCCAGGCGGGACATCACCGTGCCGATGGGGATGCCGAGCATCCGCGCCGTCTCGGCATAGCTGTATTGTTCCATCGCCACCAGCAGCAACACCTCGCGCGCCTGCGGCGCCAGCAGCGCCAACGCGCGTTCCAGGTCGAGCCGCAGCCCCAGGGCTGGCGTGGGATCGTGCCCCGGCTCGGGGGCTTCGTCCCAGTCGATCGTGCGCTCCCGCGCCGCCTCCCGCCACTGGTTGGCGAAGAGGTTGTGCATCAGGGTGAGCAGCCAGCCGCGCAGCGCCGCCTGGACCTGGTCCGCGGGCGCGGCCGGCGGCCGCCACAGCGCCCATTTCTGGCAGGCCCGCTCCAGCGTGTCCTGCACCAGGTCGTCCGCGCGCGCGGCGTCGCCCACCAGCGCCCGCGCGTAGCGGCGCAGGCGGGGGATGTGGGCGGCGGCGTCGTCGATGTCCACGCGCGCGGGATCGTTCTCAGGGTTTGGCGGCGTGCCAGGCGCCCTTGAGGAAACCGTCGCCCGTCTTGTCCCCGGGTTTGGCGTCCTTGGTCCAGTAGTAGAGCGGACGGCCCTTGTAGGCCCATTGCTTGCTGCCGTCGTCGCGGTTCACCACGCTCCAGTCGCCGGTGGCGGCGGCCCCGCCGGGCGCCATCAGCGGCGGCCAATTGGTGGCGCAGCCGCCGTTGCACACGCTCTTGCCCGAACCCGTGGCGTCCTTGTCGAAGACATAGAGCGTCATCTGGTTGGGGCCGACCAGCACGCCGTCCATGGCGGTGGCCGGCGCCTGGGCCTGAGCGTGAGCCGCGGGCGCCAGGGCGCAGGCGGCCAGCAGCATCGGGCCGAGGATGGAAAAGGAAGCGGAACGAGTCATGGCGGTTCTCCTTGCTTGGGTTGGTCTGCGGTAAACAGTCCAGCCGCGCGGTTTATTCCATTGGACTCCGTATTTTTGTCCGGGGCGACCCCCCGACAATAAAAAAAGCCGCCGGGACCGTGACCGGTCCGGCGGCTTTCGGGGCGGGGCGAAGTCGCCCTGAGGATCAGGCCTTGGCGGCCTGTTCCGCCTTCTTCACCTGGCGCCAGTGGTGCAGCAGCGGCTCGGTGTAGCCGTTGGGCTGTTCCAGGCCCTTGAAGATCAGGTCGCTGGCGGCCTTGAAGGCGCAGGACGTGTCGAAATGGCCGTCCATGGGTTCGTAGGCGGCGTCCCCGGCGTTCTGCTTGTCGACGACGGCGGCCATGCGGCGCAGGGTCTCTTCGACCTGCGCGCGGTTGGTGACGCCGTGCAGCAGCCAGTTGACGATGTGCTGGCTGGAGATCCGCAGCGTGGCGCGGTCTTCCATCAGGCCCACGTCATGGATGTCGGGGACTTTCGAGCAGCCCACGCCCTGGTCGATCCAGCGCACCACGTAGCCCAGGATGCCCTGGCAGTTGTTGTCCAGTTCCTGCTGGATCTGCTTGGGCGTCCAGGTGGGCGCGCCGGTGACCGGCACCGTCAGGATGCGGTCGAGGTAGTCCTCGTGGTGGTTTTCCAGGGACTTCTGCACTTCGACCACGTCGACCTGGTGGTAGTGCAGGGCGTGCAGCGTGGCGGCGGTGGGCGAGGGCACCCAGGCCGTGTTGCCGCCGGCCTTGACCTGGCTGACCTTCTGTTCGAGCATGGCGGCCATCAGGTCCGGCATGGCCCACATGCCCTTGCCGATCTGAGCGTGGCCGCGCAGGCCGCATTCCAGGCCGGTCTGCACGTTGTTCAGCTCGTAGGCCTGGATCCAGGCCTGGGACTTCATGTCGTGCTTGCGCACCATGACGCCGGCGCGCATGGAGGTGTGCAGCTCGTCGCCCGTGCGGTCCAGGAAGCCGGTGTTGATGAACACCACGCGCTCGGTGGCGGCGGCGATGCAGGCCTTCAGGTTGACGCTGGTGCGGCGTTCCTCGTCCATGATGCCCATCTTGATCGTGTTGGGCGCCAGGCCCAGCAGCTGTTCCACGCGGGCGAAGATTTCGCCGGCGAAGGCGACCTCGTCGGGGCCGTGCATTTTCGGCTTGACGACGTAGATGGACCCGGTGCGGGAGTTCTTGCGGGCCTTCAGGTCGTGGATGGCGATCAGCGCGGTGCAGGCGGCGTCCAGGATGCCTTCGGGCACTTCCTTGCCGTCGCGGTCGAGGATGGCCGGGTTGGTCATCAGGTGGCCGACGTTGCGCACGAACATCAGCGAGCGGCCGTGCAGCTTGGCGGCGCTGCCGTCGCGGGCGATGTATTCGCGGTCCGGATTCAGGCGGCGGGTGATGGTCTTGCCGCCCTTGACCAGGTCTTCGGTCAGGTCGCCCTTCATCAGGCCCAGCCAGTTGCGGTAGGCGACGACCTTGTCGTCGGCGTCGACGGCGGCGATGGAGTCCTCGCAGTCCATGATGGTGGTCAGGGCCGCTTCGACGACAACGTCCTTGATGTGGGCGGCGTCGGTTTTGCCGATGGGCGACTGGGCATCGAACTGGATCTCGAAGTGCAGGCCGTTGTGGCGGAACACCAGCGCTTCGGGGGATGCGGCGTTGCCGCGGTGGCCCAGGAAGGCGTCGGCCTTGGCCAGGCCGGTGACGCTGCCGTCCTTCAGGGTGACCTGAAGCGCGCCGCCGACGACGGCATAGCCGGTGGCGTCGCGATGCGAACCCTGGGCCAGGGCGATGTTGTCGTCCAGGAACTGGCGGGCGAAGGCGATGACGCGCGCGCCGCGCACCGGGTTGTAGCCGCCCGCGCGGGCCGCGTCGTCGGTTTCGGGGATGGCGTCGGTGCCGTACAGGGCGTCGTACAGGCTGCCCCAGCGCGCGTTGGCGGCGTTCAGGGCGTAGCGGGCGTTCATGACCGGCACGACCAGCTGCGGGCCGGCCTGTTCCGTGATTTCCGTGTCGACGTTGGCCGTGGTGACGGTGACCTTGGCCGGCGCGTCTTTCAGGTAGCCGATCTGGCGCAGGAAGGCGCGGTAGGCGGACGGGTCGGAGACGGCGCCGGGGTGCTTGCCGTACCAGTCGTCCATTGCGGCCTGGATGCGGTCGCGCTCGGCCAGCAGGGCGCGGTTCTTGGGCGCCAGGTCGTGGATGATGGCCGACAGGCCTTCCCAGAAGGCGGCGGACTGCACGCCCGTGCCGGGCAGTGCTTCCTGTTCGAGGAATTGGTGCAATACGGTTGCGACCTGGAGTCCATGGCTGGAAATGCGATCGGTCATGATGGTCCTTGGGTATTCTGAAGACGTTAACCTCTAATTATAGGCAGTCTTCTATAAGAGTTAAAGGGTGGCGGGTTCGCGGACGATACCCGGGCCGGGTTTCCAAGTTGTTGTCGCACAGAAGAAAAATGCCGTCCGGGCGGCGGCGGACCGGCTATATGCCGGTTCAGATACTGCTTATTCGCCGGGCGCTCGGGCCGGGCCTTGCCGTCCGGCGCCTCAGTGCGCGACGATCTGGATGCGCTGGCTGCCCAGTATGCCTCCCGAGGCGGTGATCTCGTCGCCCGGCTCGAGGTAGGCGCCGGTGGCCAGGCCGACGCCCGCCGGGGTTCCCAGCGTGATCACGTCGCCGCAGGACAGGCGAAAGAAGCGCGACAGGTAGGCGACGACTTCCTTCACGTTGAAGATCATCCCCGACGTCCTGGCGCATTGTTTGCGCTGGCCGTTGACGCTCAGTTCCAGCGGGATGTCGGCGGGATCGGGCACTTCGTCCGCGGTGACCAGCCAGGGGCCCAGGGGGCCGAAGCCGGGGGCGCTCTTGCCGATCGTCCACTGGCCGGCGTAGCGGTTCTGCCAGTACCGGTCGGTGAAGTCGTTGGACAGGCAATAGCCGCCCACGCAGTCGAGCGCCTGCTCTTCGCCGACCTGCCAGGCGTCGCGGCACAGCACGATGGCCATCTCGACTTCGTAGTCCACTTCCCGGCTGCCGGGAGAGAGCCGCAAGGGGTCGCGGGCGCCCGCGATGCAGCTAGGGGCCTTGTTGAAGACCAGCGGGTACTCGGGGATGGGCAGTTTCGCCTCCGCCGCATGGTCGGCGAAATTGAGCCCCAGGCCGATGAAATTGCCGACCTGCGCCACGCAGGGGCCTATGCGGGTGTCGGCGGGCAGGACGGGAAGCTGCGAGGCATCCAGCGCGCGCAGGCTTTGCAGCGCCTCGCCGGCCAGCGTGCGGCCCGTGATGTCGTCCACGACGCCGGACAGGTCGCGCAAGAGCCCCTGGGCATCGAGCAGACCGGGGTGTTCCTGGCCCGGCGCGCCGTGTCTGAAGAGTTTCATCGCCGCGTCCTCAGAGCATCGGTTTGTCGCAGGGCAGGAATTCGCCCTTGCCCGCCGTGCCCAGGAACTCGAATTCCCGGCTGACCAGTTCGCCGCGCGAGAACGTCATGACCGGCCAGCCGGTGACCGTGCGCCCCTCGTAAGGCGTGTAGTCCACGTCGTGGTGCAGCATCGTGTTGCTGATGACGACTTTCCGGTCGGGGTCCCAGAGGCTGATGTCGGCGTCGGAGCCCACCATGAGCGAACCCTTGCGGGGATAGAGCCCGTAGAGTTTGGCGGGCTGGGTGGACGTGAGCGCGACGAACTGGTGGATGCTGATGCGCCCGCCGTTGACGCCGCCCGAGAACAGCAGCGGCAGGCGTGTTTCCAGCCCGGGGATGCCGTTGGGGATGTACTGGAATTTCTGTTCCTTGCCGCGCAGTTTCTTGCCGTGCGGGTCCTCGTAGCTGAAGGGGGCGTGGTCCGAGGAAAAGACGGAGAACACGTTGTGCGCCAGGCCGCGCCAGACGGCCTCCTGGTTGGCCTCGTCGCGCGGCGGGGGGCTGCAGACGCACTTGGCGCCTTCGTAGTCGCCGTGTCCGAGGTCTTCGGCGGTGAGGTACAGGTACTGCGGGCAGGTTTCGGCATAGATGCGCTGGCCGCGTCCGCGGGCCCAGCGGATCTGTTCGATGGCTTCGCTGCCGGAGACGTGGACGATGAGGATGGGCACGTCGACCAGCTCGGAGAAGGTGATGGCCCGGTGGGTGGCTTCGCGTTCCACGGCCTGGGGGCGCGATACGGCGTGGTACTGCGGCGTGGTCTTGCCGTCGGCCACCAGGCGGTCGGTCAGCCAGCTGATGCAGTCCGAATTTTCCGCGTGCACCATGACCAGCGCGCCGCCCTGGCGCGCCACGTCCAGCACGTTCAGGATCTGGCGGTCATTGAGCTTCAGGTCGTCGTAGGTCATGTAGACCTTGAAGGAGGTGTAGCCCTCCCGGATGAGCGCCGGCAGTTCCTGTTCCAGGACTTCGGGCGTCGGATCCACCACGATCATGTGAAAGGCGTAGTCGATGCAGGACTTGCCGCCGGCGCGCTGGTGGTAGTCCTCCACGGCGGCGCGCAGCGACTGGCCTTTGAGCTGCGCCGCGAACGGGATGATGGTGGTGGTGCCGCCGCAGGCCGCCGAGCGGGAGCCGCTGACGAAGTCGTCCGCCATCCGCAGCCCGAAGCCTTGCGGCTGGTCCAGGTGGCAGTGGGCGTCCACGCCGCCGGGCAGGGCGAGCAGGCCGCTGGCGTCCACCGTTTTGCGTGCCGGCCCCAGCGCCGTGCCCAGGGCGACGATCTTGCCGTCCTGTATGCCGATGTCCGCGCGGAAGCGGTCGGCCGCCGTGACGATTTCCGCTCCGGTGATAAGAAGGTCCAGTTCCTGTGCCATGGTTGCTCTCAGAAGTGATGTTTTGTCGGCCGCCATGTGATGTGTGGATTGCGGGTGGCCATGACATCGAAGCGTAATGTTCGATGGTCATTGTCAACATTAGTGTTTTTACTTATGCGGTAGATTTTGTGCTTATTTTTCGACAGTTGTTCTTGTTTTTATAGTTGTTCTTAATCAATCAGTTATGGTGGAAATATGTTCGATCTGAAGGTCGATTTCAGGCCCTTGTAGGTGGCTGAAATCCGGTATTTCAGATCGAATGGAGAGAGGTTTTCTTTGACATATTGTACACATCATGTTTATGCTCTGAGTGCCAAGTCGCCTTTGAGAGCCGGGACAGGATTTCATGGGCGGAGATTCACTACACACACGACTACACCTGGCGAGGAGACAATCATGAGCTTCAAAGCAAAGAGCCTTTTTTTGGCCACGACGCTGGCTTTCACCTGCGTGGCATCGACGGCGGCCTGGGCGGATCCGGCAACGCTGAAGGTGCTGGGCAACTTCACGGGCAACAAAAAGCAGGTCGACCTGGTGGAACGGCCCTTCTTCACCCAGCTTGCCAAGGACACCGGCATTTCATCGCAGGTCAGCTACAGCCCCATGGACCTGGTCAACGTCAAGGCGGCGGATGCGCTGCGTCTCCTGAAGGCCGGCGCGTTTGACGTGGCCTCGGTGCAGATCGGCATGGCTTCGCGGGATGATCCCTTCCTGGAGGGCATCGACCTGGCCGGCGTGGCCACCAATGTCGCCGACCAGCGCAAGGTGATGGAAGCCATGCGCGACGAATTCGACAAGGAAGTCCAGAAGCGCTTCAACGCCAAGGTGCTCACCTTGTGGCCCTTCGGACCGCAGATCCTGTTCTGCAAGGACCCCATCGAAAAGCTGGAGGACTTCAAGGGCAAGAAGATCCGTACCTTCACGACGTCCATGGCCACCCTGGTGCAGGGCCTGGGCGGCTCACCCGTCACCTTGCAGTACGGCGAAGTCTATCTGGCCCTGCAGCGCGGCGTGGCCGATTGCGGCGTGACGGCGGCATCCGCCGGCAATGGCGGGAAATGGCCCGAAGTGACCAAATACCAGATCCCGCTGGCGGTCTCGAACGCCATGCAGGGGCATTTCATCAACATGGACACCTGGAACCAGTTTTCCCCCGAGAAGCAGGAGGCGCTGCTCAAGTCGTTCAAGAAGATGGAAAACGACATGTGGGACCTGGCCACCGCCATCGACAAGGACGCGACCAACTGCAATACCGGACAGGCGGATTGCAAGGAGCACACCAAGTACAACATGACGCTCAATCCGGTGACGCCGGAAGAACTCGCCCAGCTCAAGGGCGTCGTCAACCGCAATGTCCTGCCTCAGTGGGCCAAGGAATGCAACGCGGTGATAGAGGGGTGCTCCGACCGTTGGCTGTCCACCGTGGGCAAGGCCATGGGCTATGGCCGCATCTCCGGGATCCGGTAAGACGTTTTGATCGGAGGCTCTCATGGCCAGACCAAATTTGATCTCCAATGCGTGTTTACCGGTAGCCCGGGTAGCGGCGTATGTCGCTGGATATGCGTTGATCGTGTTGTCGTTGCTGATCACCTATGACGTCATCGTGCGCAAGCTGTTCGATGCCTCATCCATCGGAACGGATGAAATTGGCGGCTACATCGTTGCCATCATGGCTGCTTTCGGCTTCACCTACGCATTGCTGCAAGATGCTCATACGCGTATCGACATCTTCTACCAATGGTTGCCGGAACGCTTTCGGCTGATAGCAAATTTTCTGGCCATGTCCGGAATGGCGGCGTATGCCTGTTTCCTGGCCTGGCGGGCCTGGGGCACTCTGGACGAAAGCATCGCTTTCGGAAGCACCGCCAACACGCCGCTGCATACGCCGCAGTGGATTCCCCAGTCCATCTGGCTGCTGGGCCTGGTTCTGTTCGCCGCCGTCGCGGTGCTGCTCCTGCTGCATGCCGTCTGGCTGCTGGTGCGCGGCCGTTCGCACCAGGTGCTGCAGTTCTATGGCCCCAAGACGCTGGAGGAAGAGATCGAGGAGGAACTGCTGGACGTGGACGCCCTCGATAGTCAGCCCTCGTCCGCCGTGAGCGCCCAAGGAGACCGCCATGATTGATTTTGGCACCGCATTCATTGGCTTCATCATCATGCTGGCGCTGATGCTCACGGGCATCAGCATCGCGGCCTCGCTGTTCCTGACGGCGGCGCTGGGGGCCCTGCTCTATCTGGGCGTGCCGACGCTGATGTCTTTCGGCAACACCATGTGGGGGGCGCTGAACGACTTCATCCTCACCTGCATTCCCCTGTTCATCCTGCTGGGGGAAATCCTGGTGCGCGCAGGCGTGACGGACCGCATGTACCGTTCCCTGGCGGGGTGGCTGTCGCGCCTGCCCGGCGGCCTGCTGCATACCAACATCGTCTCGTGCTCCATCTTCGCCGCCATTTCCGGGTCTTCGGTGGCGACGGCGGCCACCATCGGCACGGTGGCGCTGCCGGCCCTGAAGGAACGCAAATATGACGAGAAGCTGGTGCTGGGCTCCGTCGCCGCGGGGGGCACCCTGGGGATCCTGATTCCGCCCAGCATCAACATGATCGTTTACGGCGCGATCACCAACACCTCGATCGGCAAGCTCTTCATCGCCGGCATCGTGCCCGGCCTGCTGCTGGCCGCCATGTTCATGCTGGCCATCATTCTGTTCAGCGTGATCCGGCCGTCCGTGGCCGGGACCAAGGAAGACCTCGCGCCGCTGTCGGAGCGTCTCCGCGACCTGTGCGGACTGATTCCGCCGGGCCTGGTCTTCTTCGTGGTGATGGGCGGCATCTACATGGGGTGGGCCACGCCCACCGAAGCCGCCGCGATCGGCGTGGTGATGTCGCTGCTGGTCGCCGCCTGGTACCGCAAGCTGAGCTTCGCCATGCTGCACGAATCCTTCCTGGCGGCCACGCGCACCACGGCCATGGTCCTGCTCATCATCCTGGGCGCCTTCTTCCTGAATTATGTCGTCGGGATGCTGGGCGTGCCGCAGGCCGTGTCCAACTACGTGGCCACCTTGGGCACGACGCCCATTGAAACCATCTGGATCCTGGTGGTGCTGTATATCATCCTGGGGTGCTTCCTCGAAACCCTGTCCATGATGATCGCCACGGTGCCCGTCATCGTGCCGCTGGTGGTGTCGCTGGGCTTCGACCCGGTGTGGTTCGGGATCTTCCTGGTGATCATGATGGAACTGTCGCTCATCACGCCGCCCGTCGGCATGAACCTGTACGTGGTCCAGGGCATCCGGGGCCGGGGGTCGATCGCGGACGTCATCCGCGGATCGTTGCCATTCGTGCTGATCATGCTGCTGCTGGTGGCGCTGATCATCTATTTCCCCGGTATCGCGCTCTGGCTGCCGTCGAAGCTGTGACGCCGGGCCGCATGACTTCCCTTTTTCAGGTTGATGGGTGATGAAATGACTAAACGTGTGTTGCTCGGGATCCTGACGCCGTCCTCCAATACGGCGCTGGAGCCCTTGACCAGCGCCATCGTCAGCGAGGTGCCGGGCGTGTCGGCGCACTTCGCGCGCTTTACGGTGACCAATATTTCGCTGGACCGGAACTCGCTGGGACAGTTCGACACCGGCAAGATACTGGATGCCGCCAGGCAGTTGGCGGATGCGCATGTGGACGTGATCGGATGGAGCGGGACGGCCGCCAGCTGGATGGGATTCGAGTCCGACGAGGCCCTGTGCCGCGAAATCACGGAGGCGACCGGCGTGCCGACGACGACCTCCGTGCTGGCGCTCAACGAGATCCTCGAGCGGACCGGCGTGAAGCGGCTGGGTCTGATCTCCCCCTACATCGAGTCCGTGCAGCGGGAGATCGTTGCGAACTACAAGGCCGCGGGCATCGACATTCCGGCGGAGCGCCATGCGGGCCTGCAGGTGAATTTCGACTTCTCCGAGGTCTCCGAATCCCAGGTGCTGCAGATGGCGCGCGAAGTGGCCGCCTCGGGGGTCGAGGCGCTGACGGTCATGTGCACGAACGTCAAGGCGGCGCAACTGGCCGAGCGCGTGGAAAGCGAACTCGGCATTCCCCTGTACGACTCGGTCTCGACCGTGGTGTGGAAGGCGCTCAAGATGGCGGGTGCCGATCCGAAGCAGGTCCGGAACTGGGGACGCCTGTTCCGCGAACTAGATTGAACGGGTGAGAACGCTCTTTCTCAATCCCAACGCCGATCCGGCCATCACGAGAGTGTTCCGGTTCGGCATCGCCGCCGCCATCGACGGCCGGGAAGACTACGCCGTGCGGCTCAACGCCGGCGCGCCGCGCATCATCGACAGCCTGGCCGACAATGAACTGGCGGCGCGGCTCATGGTCCGGCAGCTGCCCGTGATCGGCCGGGATTTCGACCAGATGGTCGTCATGTCCTCGCTGGACACGGGCTTTGATGTCCTGCGGGCGGCCAGCCCCATTCCCGTGCACGGATTCACCCGCAGCGTGCTGGCCTGGCAGGGGCGGCGGCAGGCGAAGCTGAATCCGGTCTTTTTCGGCGCCGAACTGGCGCCCGCCTATCAGGGGCTGTTCGAGGCCTCGGGCTGGGCGGGGCTGGTGGCGCAGACCCGGATCCTTCCCCTCTCGCCGCTTCAGGCCTGCGCGGCGCCGGAAACGGCGCTGGATGCCGCCGCGGAAATCTGCCGGGAATTGCAGTCCGTCAACGACTGCCCCTGTTTCATCGTGGGCGCCGTGGGCATCACCCTGAGCGAGGCTCTGGCGCATCGGGGGTACAACGTGCTTCAGCCGATTCCGGCCATGCTGGGCGCCCTGGACCTGGCGCCGTAACCGCGCCCGTCGGCGCGGCTGCCGCTTCAGGCTTGCGCGCGGCTGCTCGTGGGCACCTGGTAGGCGAAGCCGAGCTGTTCCAGATGCTGCGCGAATTCCAGCAGCTGGGCGTCGCGGCCGGGGCCCGCCACCAACTGCAGCCCGACGGGCAGGCCGTCGGCAGTGAAACCGCCCGGCAGCGACAGGCAGGGCAGCCCGGTCAGGGACACCAGGTAGGTGATTCGCAGGTAATCCAGGATGTCCCGCATGGGCTCGCCCTCGATTTCCGTGACGTCGGTGATGCTGTTCAGGAAGGGGGGCACCGAGGCGCTGACGGTCACCAGGATGTCGTGGTGTTCGAAGAACTGCTGGAAGGACTGATAGACCTGGCCGCGCTCTTGCTCCGCCAGCAGCAGTTCCTGGGCGCTCAGGCCGGCGCCGCGTTCGACGTTCCAGCGGAACGACGGCGTCAGCTGATCGCGGTGTTTTTCATAGAGTTCGTGGTGGGCGTAGTAGGCGCCGGCCGTGCCCAGCGTCAGGAAGGCGTGCCGCACGGCATCCGCGTTCGTCTGCGGATGTTCCCGTGTCAGCGGCATGCCGGCATGCCGCAGCCTGTCCAGGGCCGATTCGAAAACGGCCCGTACGTCGGAATGGATGGCGGTCACGCCCAGATCCGCGCTGCAGGCGACGCGCCATGCCCGATGCGGAGCCCCGGAAGGCTGGGCGCCGAGCATGGACAGGGGGTCTCTTGGGTCGGGCCCCGCGATGGCGTTGAACATGAGCGCGGCGTCGCGCACGGAGCGCGTGAGCAGGCCGTGCATGCCGAAGGCCGACCACAGGGATGATTTGGGCACATTGGGGATGCGGCCCAGGGAGGGCCGGAATCCGACGATGTGGCAGAAGCTGGCGGGCGTGCGCACCGAGCCGCCCATGTCCGTGCCCTGAGCCAGCGCCACCATGCCGTCGGCGACCGCGGCGGCGGAGCCGCCGCTGGAGCCCCCGGTGGAGTAGAGCGTGTTCCAGGGGTTGGCGGTGGGACCGCACAGCGCATTGGTGCAGACGGCGCCGCTGGCGAATTCCGGCGTGTTGGTCTTGCCCAGGATGATGGCGCCGGCTTGCCGCAACCGGCTGACCACCAGGTCGTCGGCGGCGGGGACGTGGTCCGCGTAGGCGCGTGAACCGAACGTGGTGCGCAAGCCGGCGGTGCGCGTGTTGTCCTTGATGGCGATCGGCAGGCCGCACAGCGGGCCCGCGGGCGCGCCGCTGGCCAGCGCGCGGTCCGCCGCTTCCGCCTGCTGGCGAGCTTCCTGAGCACAGACAGTGATGAAGGCCCGCAGCGAGGGATCGCGCTGCTCGATGCGGGCCAGGCTGGCGTCGACCAGGCGGCTGGCGCTCAGCCGGCCGCTGCGCAGGGCGGCGGTCAGATCGCTGGCGTCGACCTGGCAGAGGTGCGATGGCTGTAGCGATGCGTCGTCCAGCGGAACCTTCGGGCTGTCTGTGCTCATGGATCTTCCTTCAAGGCGGCGCGAATGGCCCGTTATTCCTGGACCATGGCGACGGGACGGCACCAGCCGCCGGAGGCGCGCTCGATCAGGATGGGGAAGATCGCGACCTTGAAGCCGTGCGTGGGCAGTTCATTGAGGCGCGCCATTTTTTCGACGTGGCAGTATTCCTTGTCGCGGCCGGCGTAATGCCCGGGGAAGAACGCGTCCTTGTCGCCGTGGCGCAGCGCTTCGGCCATCGTGGGGATGGGGATGTCCCAGCCCCAGCCGTCCGTGCCCATCATGCGGATGCCCTGTTCCACCAGCCACAGCGTGGATTCGCGTCCCATGCCGGGGTGGCGCATGACCCAGTCCACCTTGTCGAAGTCCTTCCAGCGGTCGGTGCGGATCAGCACGATGTTGCCGGGCTGGAGCGTGTAGTTGATCTTCTTGAGCGCTTCCTTGAGGTCGTCGACCCCGATCACGCGCCCTGCCTCCATCCAGGAGAAATCCAGCACCACGCCGTCGCCGTAGCACCATTCCAGGGGGATCTGGTCGATGGTCTTGGCGGGCTTGCCTTCGGAGGTCGGCCCGTAGTGGATGGGCGCGTCCATGTGCGTGCCGGCGTGGGTGGAGAGGGTGACGCGCTCCATGGCCGCGTGCACGCCGGGCAGGGGCAGTTCATCGGGCTGGATGCCGTAAGCCTTGGCCCTCAGGCGCCCCATTTCATAGTGGTCGGTGTATTCGATGTGCTGTTCCTGCGAATCGAAGGATGCGTTACGGATCGGCAGGCTGAGGTCGACCAGACGAAGTTTTTTTTCCGCGGACATGATGCTGTCTCCTGGGTGATGATGATGGTGCAGGGGGGATGCCGCGTCTTGTGCCGGCTTAGTTGCAAAGAATTTGTTGCCACAACTGTCAACAATCATATGAGACTTTGCATTCTTCGATGGTAACTATTGCGCCTATTTTTGTCAAAGGAGGTTTTCAGGCGAGGTGAGCGGATGGGCGAGAGGCCCGCTGCGTATTGCGCGCCGCGTGCCGCGAGCTGTTCCGAGGAATGTCCGCAAAATTCTGAAAGCTCATTGTGTACAATAAAGACCGACAAAATGAAGCCAGGTCTCGACAGGCCTTGGGGTCTTTTTCGGATCGCCCGGATTCGCAGCCATTCATTGCTCCAGAAACCCGACACCATGCTCACTCAGATCAAGAAGAACGCATCCCGCCGCAAACAGACCCGCGCCGTCATGGACGTCGAGGGCATCTATCAGCGCATACAGCTGGGCATTCTGGAGCGGCGCCTGCTGCCGGGGGCGAAGCTGGCGGAAGAGCGCCTGGCCGAAGTCACGGGCGTCAGCCGCACCAAGATCCGCCAGGTGCTGGCGCGTCTCGCCCACGAGCAGATCGTCACGCTCATCCCGAACCGGGGGGCCTACGTGGCCCAGCCCACGGTGGAGGAAGCGTGCGAGATGTTCGAAGCCAGGCGCCTGCTGGAGCCGCCGCTGGTGGCCAAGCTGTGCGGCCAGGCCACCCCGGAAGACGTGGCGGTCCTGCGCAGGCACCTCGCCGAGGAAAAAGAGGCCCGGGAACAGGATGACCTGCGTCGGATCATCCGCCTGTCAGGCCTGTTCCACATCCATCTGGTCGACATGGTGGCGGGGGGCTTCCTGGCGCGCGCCATTCGCGAGCTGACGTCCCTGACGTGCCTGATCATCACCCTGTACGACAGCCCCACCGCGTCCGCCTGCCCGCAGAACGAGCATTCCGACCTGGTGGACCTGATCGAGGCCGGCGATGCCGAAGGGGCTCACCGCCTCATGCTGGAACACCTGACGCATATCGAGCACAGCCTGAACCTGAAAGGCGCTCAGCCGCTGGAACCCGATTTCGACGAGTTGTTCGCGCACTGAGCGCGGGGGGCGGCAAGCCGCAGGCGCAGCGTGGGGGCCCTCTTTCATCGCCGGGCCGCCCCAAGATGAAAAGCGCCCCCTCGGGGGGCAGCAAGCCGCAGGCGCAGCGTGGGG